>NZ_CP051194.1:0-1617500 GCF_024181145.1 Treponema sp. OMZ 855
ATGAATAGTTGCGATTATCGTATTTTTTGGGAAGAAACCGTTAAACAATTAAAGGATGAGATAGGCGAACAGGAAATATCTACGTGGTTCTCGCGTATTGTCTACGAGAGGGCTTCGGACAGTACTATCGTTTTATCGGTACCTTCCGGATTTTATCGCGATAGTGTACGGCAACGGTATGAAATCCTTATCGAAAAAAAATTATTGGAGCTGCTCGGCTCTCGGATCAGTATTGAATTTGAAATAAGAACACATCAGGCACCGGATAGTCACTCAACACCTAAAAACAATGCGCATACATCGAAAGAATCTTCTTCGTCGGCGCTCCGTGAGCCGCAAAAATCGGTGCCTCCCGAAGAAAAAAAGAAACATCCCCTGTTGAATGAACGCTATACGTTCGACAAATTCGTTATTGATGCAGATAACCCGCTTCCTGCGAACGCAGCGATTGCCGTTTCGAAAAATCCCGGAACAGCGTATAATCCGTTGCTCATTTATGGTGGAGTAGGGTTGGGTAAAACGCACTTAATGCAGGCAATCGGCAATGCGTTGTACCAAAATACCAATCTGAAGATTTTATATGCCCCTGCCGAGACCTTTACGAATGAATATATCGCTCATGTGAATAAAAACAAAATGCATGAATTTAAAAACAAGTACCGTAATGCGGATGTGCTGCTGCTTGACGATATCCACTTTTTGGAAAAAAAAGAGGGTACACAAGAAGAATTGTTTCACACCTTTAATGCTCTCTATGAAAGCAATAAGCAAATCGTATTTACGTGCGACCGTCCGGTAGAAGAACTGAAAAATTTAACCGACCGGCTCCGTTCCCGCTTTACCCGCGGTTTGAGTATCGACTTAAAAATACCTTCGTATGAAACCCGCTGCGCCATTTTATTTAAAAAGCTGCAAGATGAACATTTTTCCATTCCTGACGAAGTAGTACACCTGATTGCAAAGAATGTTTCTTCCAATGTACGTGATCTGGAAAGTGCACTTACTAAATTGCAAGCGTATTCGGAACTTACCGGTCCCATTACATTCGAGAATGCCCAGCGGCTTTTACAGGATACGTTCGGTTCTCCACGCCAGCATAATATTTCGATCGATACGATTCTAAAAATCGTTGCAGATTATTTCGGCATCTCCTATATCGATTTAAAAGGAAAAAAGCGGACAAAGAATATCTCCTTTCCGCGGCAGGTGGCAATGTACCTTGCACGGGAAATGACCGAATTCTCTACCACGGAGATCGGTGTTGAATTAGGCGGACGAGACCATTCGACAGTCATGCACGGACATCAAAAAATAGAAACGCAAACAGCGCTTGAACCTTCGCTCGAGGTTACCATTGCCGAATTGAAAAAACGCATAACGAACGCGAATCAGTAACGGTTTTTGCAGAAGTAAATGCGATATTTCCGGCGTTGCCGAAAACATATTTGGTAATGCGGCGCAATAATATGCCTAATATGCCGTATATTTTCAAAAAGAAAGGTTGGGGAGTTTCCCTTATTATGCGGTGTTGTTAAAAGACCGCTTGATGCGTTTGCCCGAATCCTATGAGAGGTATATATGAAAAAATTAACTGTATTAGTTTTAATGATAATGCTTGTGATCACCGTATTCGCACAGGAAGCGGCAGGAACTGAAACAGGCAGTCTTGAAGATGAGCTGTTCGGCGGCGATACTGAAGCGCTCGTAACACCGGAGCAGGCAAACGCTGAAACTCAAAAAAGCGGTGTTTCCCTAACGGGCGATCTTAAAACCGCAACACTCGCACTTGAAAGTAATAAATTGCGTATCGGCGGCTCGTTAAATGCCGAATTAGGTCTTAAATATGTATGGGCTGATCCGTACACAAAGAAGAGCAATGTAAAAGAAGCTTTTTTAAATCCCAAACAGGCGGTGTTGCAGCCGACAATCGGTGCAAATCTCTTTTTTGATGCGCGTCCTGTACAGGACTTAAAGTTATACGGCAAGTTCCTTTTTGAATTCCCGTTTGAAAAAAACTTGAATGGAGCCCTTTCAATACCTAAATCTCTTGTCCCGCCCAATGGTGTCGATATACCGGTGAGTGTAAACGGTTCACCGAATTTTAAAATTTGGGAGATGTATACCGATTTTTCGACAAAGGATATTGCATTTTTCCGGTTCGGAAAACATACGGTTAAGTGGGGAACCGGCTATTTTTACAGCCCTGCTGATGTTATCAATATTTCGCGGATAGACCCTGAAAAACCGACCGAAGACCGGGAAGGGCCCGTTTCGCTGCGAACGCATATTGTTATTCCTAAGACGCAGTACAATATATGGTTGTATTTGCTGCCCGACACGGAAACGTTTAAGCCGCAGTATACGGCGGGAGCTGCAAAGGCAGAGTTTGTGTTCGGCGACTGGGAGTTGGGTGTCGGCGGTTGGTATCGTTATGAAAAGGCGCCACGGTTTATTACAACCCTCTCCGGCAGTATTGCAGGGAAGGTTGCCGTCTTTGCGGAAGGCGTATTTGCATGGGGCAGCGATTATACCTATTATAGAGACGATGCTGCACTGACGTCGTATACGGTAAAGAACAAGCCGTTTTTCCAAGCGACGATCGGCGGTTCGTATTCAAATGCAGACTCGCATACAATGCTTGCTTTTCAATACTACTATAACGGATTCGGTTATGCGAACACAGAGGCCGCCGACCGTATTACTGATAGCGCAGCAGCCGCGTTGAACAACAAAAATTTTACCGATCCTTCGCTCAAAAAATATGAGAATATCGCCGCAATGGGAAATCGAGGTCAGCACTACATCGCGTTTACGGTATCTCAGAATAAAATCGGTACGGAAGATTTGACGGCAAATTTGTTCCAGCAGTTCGCAATCAGTGAGCTTGAAGGGCTTACAACACTCAGCCTTAACTGGAAGATATTTAAGTTTGTACAGATGAGCACCGGGCCGATATTCACGTATCCGCTGAGCCCTTCATCGCACAGCAAAGGCTCTATCGGCTATAACCTCAGCTTTAAGCTCGGCGGCGGCAAGTTCTAGCGTCGGCAATTCATTCGTGAGGAAGGTTTAGGGTATCTTTCAAAAAATCTATTAGCCGTTTATCATTTTGTAGAATTCTTACGCAAGAAGATTCATTCTTTTGTCTATATTGAACGAATCTTCTTTGCCTTCATATCGAGCAACAAATCTTTTTACGCTTTTAAAGGATGATTGGGCACCTCTAAAAACTCGGTTAGATTTTTAGAGGTGCCCGCCGAGTTTTTAATAAGTCTATAAATACAAATGACTTATTAAAAACATCGCAAATAAGCTTAAGGAAAACCTCTAAAAAACTGAGGTTTTTAGAGGTTCTCGATTGTTTATAAAACTGCATTTTTTTTGCACAACTCCCCTTATACTTACATATCAAGACTATGCTCATTTAAAAGAAAGTCGTAGATATTCATCGTTGTGATACCGTCATCATCTCTTCTGATATTCAGCGTGTCATGTACGATTATTATTTTCTTAAATGAATCCCCCACATTGAGAAGCGGCGTTTTTTCTTGTTTTATTTTTTCCTCATCAGGTAAACTGAATGCAGATTGAATATAATACTTCCGGCTTCCCAACGTTGCAATAAAATCGATTTCAAGCTGACTGCGTTCACGCTCTCCGCTGCTCACCGTTTTTCTTATCGGGACAACGCCTACGTCGACGCTAAAACCTCTGGCTCTCAATTCATTATACAGTATATTTTCCATCAAATGCGTTTCTTCATGTTGTCTAAATCCAAGCCGTGCATTTCTCAGGCCGATATCCTCAAAATAATATTTTAAAGGACTGCCGATATATTTTCTGCCTTTAACATCAAAGCGCTGCGCCTCATGTATCATAAATGCATCTTTTAAAAATGCTATATATTGACGGATAGTATTGATAGAAATATCCGAGTGGAGCTTGCTTTTAAATGTTGCTTCTATTTTAGAAGGGTTTGTAAGCGAACCGACTGCAGAAGCAAGAACGTTAATCAGATCATTTAATTCCTGTATTTTATCGATACGGTTCCGTTCCCGTATATCCTTTATATACGTCTCTTCAAAAAGCCGTGTCAGATATTCAACTTTTTGTTCTTCCGTTTTCATAGAAAGAATAAGAGGCAGACCGCCATACATGATATAATCGGCAAAGCCGTGATATGCATCTCCGCTATAGCCCTGCATATATTCCTTAAAGGTGAGCGGAAACACGTGAATTTCATCGCCGCGTCCTCTAAATTCCGTTATGATATCCTTTGATAGAAACCGAGAGTTACTGCCGGTTACATATATGTCAAGATTTGGTATATGCAAAAGGGAATTTAATACTTCCTCAAACTCATCGAGTAACTGTACTTCATCGAGCAGCAAGTAATATAATTCATTATCTTTGATTTTATTTTCTACATAATCCAGTAGCACATCGGGATTTCTATAGTTTTTATTCTTTCTTTCGTCCAATACAATTTCAATAATATGATCATCTGAAATATGTATTTCCTTCAGATAATTTTTAAATATTTTGAAAATAAGATAGGATTTTCCGCACCTTCTGATGCCGGTAATCACCTTAATCATGCCGTTATGCATGCGGTTTGTTAGGGCTTTCAGGTATTTTTCACGCTTAATTTCCACTCTCTTCTCCATTGAAAATTAACGGGCTTATGGCCGCTTTTTTTCAAAATTATACTATTTATATCGTGTAGTCAAGCATAATATTGACAATATACGGCCATATGTCCGTATATTGTCATTTTTTTGATAACTTTTGCCGTATTGGGGCAATAAGAGGGAGTAGCGGAGGATCCTTGCAGTGATACGGCAGAAAAGGCGGCAAGAACCGGAGCAATATGATTGTCGACTCCTTACACCACCTCTACCGCAGTTTTGCTGCGGAGATAGAAAATATAGGCTTTAACCGATTTTGGCGACTGTTGTCCGCCGGGGTCTTGGCCGAACCCTTCCATTTTATAGAAGTTTTCCACGGCAGCTTTGTAGATTAAAAGCTGCCTTCGATGTTGTTCAGGATAGATTTTTTGGTCGGTTTTATAATCGATGATATACGCGGTATCTTCGTATTCAAAAAGCAAATCGATTTGCCCTATGACGAGCTTTCCTTCGTAGAGGGTTAAAAAGCCGTATTCGGTCTTTCTGAATGAGGCTTCTGACGCTTTTTGCCCCAGCGGAGAAGAAAGAAAAGCGGTGCACAATTTTTCCACTTCCCGGGCGTACTTTGCAGGCAGTGTACATGGGCGGTCTAAAAAGCGGGCTTCCATCGCTTTGTGCACCAAGGTTCCGAACTCGGTGGAGGAAAGCTCATCGCCATCCTTTTCACTGGTATTGTCGCCCTGCTCGATATGTTCATTTAATTCGGTATGTTTCATAGTTTTAGATTGTGCCATCGTTTGTGAATGTTCCATACTTTGCGCTTCCTTACTTTGAAGCATTGCAAGCGGCGCTTCGCTTAAATGAAGCCACTGCCTGTCTTTTTCAAATTGAGTTGCCGGTATGACGCGCGGTTCCGCAAGCGGAAAGTTTTTTTCCGCAGCCTGCCGGTATAGGGCACGGGTTTCATCAAGGTTGAAGCGCAGCCGGTCTTCCGCGGTGTGCTGTACTGCCGAGGCGGGGAGCGGTAAAACTTCCGTAAAATGCACGCAGTTGATATCGCCGGATAGCGCCGGTAATAAGAGCTGAAAAAAACTTCGGTTATTTTCTTCCTTCTGAGGTTGTATAAGCTGTTGGCGGATTTCCTCCAAAGTGCGGGGCGTTTCCGGTAGTTCCTCAATATCGCCGTCGGTTTCTTGCACACCGCTCATTAGCAGCCGAGCTTTAGCCCGCGTAACGGCGACGTAGAGAAGCCTCTTTGTTTCGGCGAGGTGTTTGGCATTCGCTTCCTGCCGCAGTTCTTCAAAAAAGATATTGGCGGAAGGATCGTTTTTTGTTTCCGGCGGTAAATGGATAACCGGCCCTAAATCCTTGTGCAAAAAGACCAGGCCTTCTTTCTTTTCAGCCTTTCCCGCATTGCCGCAGTCTGGAATGCAGACAATCGGGAACTCCAAGCCCTTGCTCTTATGCACCGTCATAATTTTAACCGCATCGCCGCCGTGTTCGAGCGGAATTTCCATATCTTCAACCCGCTCTTCCGCATGAATATACGAAATCAGTGTGTCGATAAAAGCCGAAAGACTCTGCCCCGCGGCATCCGCTTTTACCGCAAGCGCAAACAGGTAATCATATAGTTCCAGATAGCGGTGGTAGCGCGGCTCCATAAGCAATATGTATCGATACCCTTCGTCATACCACAGTGCGGTAATCAATTCGGCATTACTCTTTTTTTTGATAGAGCCTTGGAGCCGCTCAAAAAGAGCGCAGGCATTTAAGAAATACTGCCGGTCTTCCGCATCCAATTCTTCGGCAGCGGAGGGAGCAAACGGTTGGGGTTCATGCTCAAGGCTGTGCAGCATCAATCGGGTAAAAGAGCGGTCGCTGAGGCGGACAAACGGTGAGCGGAGTACTTGCGCATACACGGCTCTGTCATGCGGGTACACCGTTAAGCGGAGCAAGGCGCAGATATCGTTGAGCGGTGCGTCGTGGAATAATCCTTTTTGCTGTACGGAAATATACGGGATTTTAAATGCACGGAAAAACCGCTCGTAGACTGCTTGATGCGTCGAAGCGCGCAGCAGCACGGCAAAATCCGACCATGTACAGGGTCGGGTAGACTGTGAGGCGTCATCGTATACAAGGTAGTGTTCGTCATGGAGCGCGGCTATTTTTTGCGCAAGCGTATACGCCTCGCATTCAATCGGTTTGAGGAAGGCGGTATCGGTGTCGGCGCCCTTCGGAAAGCGTTTTTTGTCGATAAAGAAGATATCCGTCTGAGGCGCTAAATTGGGAACCGCCTCTCTGCTGAGGATGGGAATAAATTCCGCTTCAAACGCAGGCACGGTGCCGATAAGGGGCTGATTGGTTTCCGAATAAAAGACCCGCATAAATACGCTGTTAAAAAAGTTGAGCAGTTCAGGTTCAGTGCGGTAATTTGTTTGCAGGTTAATCGAAGCGGAGCCGACACCTTGCCGTAAGTCCTGCGACAGCGTACGGAACACCGAAACATCGGCGCCCCGAAACGCATAGATCGATTGTTTTTCGTCCCCGACAAAGAAAAGTTTATCCGGCACCAGCTCATCCGGCTTCGGTATCGATTGGTCGGTACGTTCTTCTTTTTCCGCAAGCAGAAACAAGAGGTCGCGCTGAAGGCTGTTATTATCTTGAAATTCATCGATCATAATTCGATGGGTTTGTTTTTTATAAAAGAGCCGCAAGTCGGGATCGGTGATGAGCGCGTCAACGGCAAGCTGAGCAATGTCGCCGAAATGCAGTATGCTCCTCCGCTTTTTTTCGGCAATGAACCGTTCCTGCAAAATACTGCAAAGCGCGTATATCTTTTGCATCTGCTCTTTGTGTGCATAAAAATGATACAGACTTTGCAAGCGGCCGGAGCTTCCGCTCAGTTCACCGCAGAGCGCCTTGCACGCTTTTACGTCCTCATCCTTTTTTGAACCCATCGTTTTTTTAACGCTGCAAATTGCTTTCAGCCGTTCAAGAAAGAACGGTAACTGCGGATCGTTTAGTGTAAGCGGGAATTCGGGGAGTTGCGTGTATGCTTCTTTTACTGTGCTGATGTAGTTATCGTTTCCTTCAAGATGAGCGGCAATATCTCCGAGAATGCGTTCGGCTTGTTTGCGATAGCCGGTAAATAATGGTTCGGCAGCGGCCAGCTGATGCTGCAATGCCTCAGAAAAATCAATCGGGCAGGAGACCGTAACGTAATCGTTTAATATTTTGACAAAGAAGTCGTTGATAAAATCGGTAATCGGTTTATCACCGAGTAGATATTGCAGGTTTGTGTCCGCACGGTGTTCAAGGAAAAAATCCAGCGAAAGGTTATAGGCGAGCCGCTTCGATTCGGTAAGGTCGATAGTGAAATCGGGACTGATACCGAAGCGCCGGCATGCGGTTACGGCAATCTTATGACAGAATGCGTCGATAGTCATAATTTGCGCCTTAAAAAAAGAATCCAATGCAGCGCCGGCGCGGTTCCGCTGTGTTGCATCATCGGTTCCCGCATACATCTTTTGCAGCTCCCGATAGATACGCCGGTGCATTTCCGCCGCCGCCTTGTCCGTAAAGGTGAGGGCAAGAATATTTTCAACCAAATAGTTTTTTTCGGTAATCAGGTACACATAGCGGCTTGCCAGAACTTTCGTCTTGCCCGAACCGGCGCCCGCCGCTACAACGGCATTCTCATCCGTTTTTACCGCCAGTTTTTGATGTTCGTTTAAATCTTTGCAAATATCTATCATATTTTCTGCTCACGTACTTTTGAAGGATGTGGAGATAGGAGCCTCTAAAAACTTCCGGTTTTAGAGGGGTTCCTTAGATTTATTATAGCATAGCTTTTATTGATAGATAAGGATGGGTGTGGGTCTGTCCGAAAGCTATAAAACCGCGGCGCTGCATAGATATAGTGTTCGTGTTGTCGGCGTAACAAGAGGCTTGTTATTTCCGTGTTTTCAGTTCATGCAGCTGCTCAACAAGATGCCGGGATGCGCGGGTATCATTGGTGTCGTACAGCCAGTTGTGATTAAAACAGGCGATGGTATTTTTGTTGCCGCTTGCTCCGATAACAAGGCTGTAAAAGCCGGTGTTCTTTTCTTGTTCCTGTTCGATAGCCGTAACAAGATCAGCTGAAAGATTTGCCATTACAAAGTCCGAGATCATCAGTACATCGGCATTTTTATATCCTGTTGCAGTATCGCTGCCTGCAAGCATGTTAAGCGCTTTCCGCAGCGCAGGTTCTGCATCGGTTCCGCCATTAAATGACATACGCAAAAAACGTACCAGTTTTTGCAGGTAGTTGCCTCCGTCCGCATTTGTCAATTCCATATCCTCATTCGGTTTTACTTCAAGTGTTTCAATATCCGTGGAAAACGAGATGATATAGCAGAGCCGTTCCTGTTCCGCCGCAATCTTTGCCAGTGCAAATGATACTGTTTTTGCAATATTCTCCGGAGTGCCGTGCATAGAGCCGCTCGTGTCAACACAGATGATAATCGGTCCCTTGGGTTCTTGCTTTTCCATCGTTACCTCTTCTTGCTCGATACTTTCTTTTAATTCCTCTTGCTCATTTTGATACTCAAATGACAGAAGTTGTTTTTGCGCAAATTTCAGCTGAAAGAGTTTTTTTGCCGCAGGATTTTTCAATAGAGCAAGTTCACAAGGAAGAGCCGCTGCAATATCATTTGAATACTTGAGTCCGTTTATCTCTCCGCGGTATGCAGGTTGCGGATGCCACTCCGTTGTTATAACGATTTTATCCCGCAGCTCTTTTTCAAACACCGCTTGTGTGCGGCTTTGCCTACCGAGAAGGTCAGCAAGTTCCTGCAGCGATTCATCTTGTTCCAGAAGCTTGGCAAAGGTATCAAGAATTTCAAACCCGCTTGTTTCAAAGGGATGCTTGGATAAATCCCAGAGCCTTCCGAAATTTTTAGTGAACGGCGTAAGTAGTTTTTCAAGCCGCATAAAGTTTTGTATTTTTTTATACAGCTCCTCCAAAAACTGCTTTCGCATAGTATCGATCCTCTCCTGCTCCCACTTTGTTTTGCGTTCGATGAGATTTTTTTCCATATCGGCAATAAAGTTCCTGCGCAGTGCCTCAAGTTTTTCCGGCGATTTCCATTGAAGCGTATCTTTTTCACTATTTTTTGTTTTCTGTGTTACGGTTTCTGCATGGGTAGTATTTACTTGCTCAGTTTTTCCGGGAGTGTTTTTTGCTTGCATATCGTCTACCTGTATACTTGCTTCCGGAGACGTTTGTGCTTCCTCTGTCGGGACTGTTTTCGCGGCATCGCCTGCTGCACTATCGGTGATGTGTTTTTGCTCGGCAAATGCTTTGCGGTAAAAATCAAAGTCCAGCGCACTTTCCTGAATAGTTCCGCGTTTTGAATCGCTAACTGACGGAAGGCGTTTATAGTGATACTGTATTTTTGACTTTTCCGCAGAAAGATCGGCTGCAATTTCTTCTGCAGACTGCTTTTTCTGCTGTGCAACAAAGATTGCTTCATCGAAAAACGGATTTTCTTTTTCCAATGTGCCGTGTGTTTTTTGCAGCCATTCCAAAAGGTCAGTCTGAATATTTTCTGAAAGACCTACATGGCTTTGCATATACTTTTGTACATCTTGAGTATTTAGAATTTCGGAAAGCGTATGCTGTGCAAGCTGTGCAAACGTATTCTGCGGAAAAGCAATGGGGATGTCTTCCGGCTCAACAGGCTGTATGGCATCTTCGATCGCATCAACCAACTGCTTCCGTTCCAGAGTTGAACCAAATGCAGATTCAGGGGCAGCATTTTTTTCAAACTTTCGCTTTTTCTTCGATTGCTGCTTATAGCGTTGAATGTTTGCGTTTAAATTTTGTTTTATGTTACCGATGTTGGAAAATAGTGTGCTGCACAGATTGAAAAATGCATTATCGCTTAAATCTTCCGTTTGGTGTGCGGTTCTATTCCGTGTTAGACGGAGCGGTTCCCACCAATAAGGCTTTGAAGAAAACCATACTTTTGTTAAACATTCCCGTAGCTGCTGCATTTTTATTTGCAGCCATGCACGCGCTTCTTCATTGATTGCTGTAACATCGGAAATACCGGAAGGGTATTTTTCACTCATTTCTTCAATAGGGCGCAATGCTTTCCTGCTATATTTTCTTGAGTTTCTATCTTTTCTCGTCATCAGTGCATCCTGTTTCTATTAAAGCTCTAATCTCTTCCATATTGTCAAATACAAATGAAACCATCTTTTGCAATTCCTTATCGGGAATATCTTCCGTTGCATGTGCAAGCCGGTTGCGGATTTTGTGCAATTCCATAACCGGCTGCGGCGGCTGAAGCCCTTCTGCAAGCATCTGTATTTTCAGCTCAAGCCATGCTTTCTGTTCATCTGAAAGCCGGTAGACATCGGGCATGCCGCCGGAATACTTTTGCTTCAATGCGGTAAGGGCTTCACGGGATGTATTCGTATCGTTCACTATATTTTATTCCATTCACGGATAGTGCGAACCGCATACTCATGATCTTTTGTTGTATGGTCTTGCAAACCGTTCTCATCAAAAAGTTGATAGAAGGCTGCCGCTTCTCCGTTTTCGGATGCCGACCAGTATTCCTGTGGAGTAAGCAGTCCTCCTTGAATGCCGAGTGCGGTTAAAGAAGTATTGAGCTTATCTCTGTTTTTCCATATTGCATACAGTTGAGCTTTGTCGGGAACACTCCAATTTGCTGCGTAGTCTTTTGGTAAGGCATCGCCGTAATGAAGGGCATATTCTTTGAGTGCATTCCATGCCAGTTTCTTTTCACTTATACCGATAGCAAAGGTTTTATCGTCAGCAATGCACACAACTGCAATCACATTTTTTTTCTGTTCCTCTGTCAGATTTTTAATTTCTTCCGAAGAAAAAGCGGTTCCGTCTTTGAGAATAACATCTCCTTCTGAAAAATCCGTATTGAGTTCTGCGTTGAAATACCTGTTATGCTGTTTAGCAAGTGTGATTTCCGCATCTTGAAGCTGCCGGATTGCCTCATCCAGTTTTGCAGTAAGACTTTTATTATAATCCTGATTTGCAAAGAGGTTTGCTTTAAAGGGTACCGCATCCGCTTCTTTTTTGTCTTTTAGCGCCTTAATTTCAGTATGGATTTCATCCACAATAGGCTTATAATATGCTTTGTCAAAATTCTTTTGTGAGGTTTCTTGAGCAATATCGGAGAATTTTTTTTGTTCAAAATGAGTTGTTGCGGAATTTTTCTTTACCCTAAAAATATGATGACATGAAATTTGATCATCTGTTTTCTTAAAGCTATCACTTGTATCATATGTTTTATTTGAATCATAAACATCGTGATAGGTATTCGATAAATTATGCTTTCCTTTACCCACAGTAATGTACCACGTTTCACTTGTTCCCCTGCGTATACACTCATAGCATTCTTGATTATCGATCGTAATAATTTTATCAGTTGCAGATTCTGTTACTGTTTCAAACCAATCTTTCTCAACTTTTGCTGTAAACTCTTCAATCCGGTCGTTAATGTCATCTATCGCAGTATCGCAATCCAGTCCGTTTTGTTGAATGCACGTCTCTACGATTTGGCGTACCTTTTTCTGCTGTTTTCCCGTGCTCCAGATGCAGTATTCAATCAGCTGACAGTCCATTAAATCTACTTCTGTACGGTCGTTCAAAAATGCGGAAGTTTTTAAGATGCGCACTATTTTTTTCCAACGGCGGTCGCCGATTGCAAATGATTCACCGGCAGCTTTTTCTTCTTCGCTCAATGTCTCATTCTGCACCGTCAGTTCTTTACGGATTGCAGAAATAACCGCTCGTGATTCTTCTGAAAGCTGCACTGCGTCGATCTGTGTTTTCCAGTTTTTTAAGTCCTCGTTGGAAATCTGCAATTTTTTAATCTCATCGGAAAGTTCAAATTCAGAGGACGAACCTTCTACCATATCAAAAAAGCTATCTTCGTTTTGAATAAAACCGATAGGTAAACGAATAATGAACCGGTCATACAAAGCTTCAAGCCCGCGGTCTTTTGCAGGCAGTTCGTTTGACGCAGCAAGTAAAGCTTTTAGAGGTACGTCCTGTACTGTACTGCCGTTATGAAATTTCCGCTCGTTTATGATGGTAAGAAGTGTATTGAGGATTGCGGGACTTGCCTTCCAAATTTCATCGAGAAAGGCGATATCCGCTTCGGGTAGCATGTTCTCTGTGAGGCGGCGGTATTCTTCTTTGCCGCTTTCACCTTCGCCGTTCAAGGCTTTGAGCGAAATATTGCCGAACACATCTTCCGGCGTAGAAAATTGATTTAAGAGCGTTTCAAAATACTGAACGCTTCCCGCTCCGTCCGCCTTAAATGCTTGCACAACGCGCCGCGCAAGCATGCTTTTGGCACACCCGGGAGCACCCAAAAAGAAAATACTTTCCCCTGCAATTGCTGTTAAAAGTGCAAGGCGCAGCGCTTCGTCTTTTTCGTATAGACCTTCGCTGAGCGCATTTTTAAGCACTGATATCCTATCGTGATGTTTTATTGTTTCTGCCATCTGTGGTTCCTCCTGCTTGGCATTTAATTGTGTGTGTTCGGTATTCTGTACAAGCTGTACATATGTAGTACCGTATTCGTTTTTTCCATTTTTATCTGCGGTATCTGAGATAAAATTTCACTGAATTTACTGACATTGAATAAACTACACATATCATTGACGGTGTCTTTATTCCAGCCTAATTTTTGCATAATTACAGAGGGATTCCTTTTACCGTCAAAGTTTTTTACTACGGCAATAATTTTTGCTATTACTTCGTCTTTTGTACAACTCATTGTGTTTTCAGCCTCCTATGGTTACTATAGTCATTTATTCTGCCGGTTGACAGATTTTTTGCAGTTTTTTAATAAAACTGCTTATTGTTCTGCTTGCATCGGTTTTATCTTTGCCGAACTGTGCGGCAATATCTTCTTGCGTGGGGAGGTTTTCCGCTTCAAAAAACAGCCGGATGAGCGTGCGTCCGTGTTCCGTATCTGCAAAACGTGTATTGTGCAGGACTTCAGCTATTACAGCGCTGTCTGTTTTTGCCGCATCAAGTTCGCATAATACCCGATGGGTCAGCAATGCGGAAAGATACGGCTTTGTGCGGTCTTGCGATGCGGCAAACGCTACATCAATAAGCTGTAGACAGCATTCAATGTGGTCTTGTTCTATTAAAAAGGTATCTGCTGTTTTGTAACCGTTTTGGATGCATAGTGCCACAGAATCAAACAGAGAATATCCATTGCCGTTTTCGAAATCGATATGTTCCGATTGTATAGCAGTCTGAACCTTCCACTCCATGAGCTGGGCTATTTCATTCACTGTATAATCGGTTTGTTTTGCAAGCCATGCTTGTGTTTCAGCTCGTTCTATATCTTTCCCATAGTGTGCAGCAGCGGCGCACAGCCGATTCCATTTTCGCCGTTTGTTCTCCGGCCGCGGAATGATTTCAGAGTGAAAAGTATGCAGTTTTATATTTGCGCGGTTTATCTCTTGTTTTAAAGAGTGTGCCAGATAGTTAATATAGTGTTCGGCAGTTCCTTCATAGCTGAGCACACTACGGTTTACACATTCCATTATTTCAATCGCGGCATTTTCAATTTTTTCCGGATTGAAAGTAAGTAAAGCCCAGCGCCATACGGCATCGGTAAGTTTTGTCCGCAAAGTAAGAAACTCCATACAGGCAGTATTCTTCTGTTGAACAAACGGAAACAGTTCCGCTGCGATTCTGATAATCTTTGCTTCCTGCTGTTGTTTTTCCATGTCCATCTCCGGGCTTTCTCTTTGCCCTGCAAAACACTGCAACAATTACAGTGCAAAAAAGGCATCCAAGGCTTTTAATGCTTCCGTTCCGTTTGGAGCTTCCATTGTCCCCATAAGATTATTTAAATAATAGAGCGGCGTAACATCATACAGTTCAGGATTTTCAGGATAGGCTATTCCGTCGGCATGTTTGATAAACTCAACTTTGCCGTATATGATTTTTTTTACATCTGCATCAAAAAACTTTTCCGCAAAATGAAAGGTACACATTAAAACCATGGGGATTGTTTTTTGTCCGAATGTAATATCCGCATAGAGTTCAGCGCCTTCTTCCATAAGCGGCAGCATTTTACGGAGCCGTGCTTCATGGCTTGCTTTTGATTCAACAAAATCCGTTGCAAGCCGCTCATATTCGATATGCGCACCGATAGCAGCATTAATCGAATTTAGTTCCTGCTGAAAAAGTTCAGCATTTTCTATTGAATGATCTTTACCGGTAATGGTTGTGAGGAGTACCGCTTTTACCTGATCTCCTTTCTGCAATTTTTCCGCAAGTACGGCATTGACAGGAAAAACCACCTTACCGGTATAGCGGCAATCGGCATTTCCTGTTCCTGCATAACATTGGGTATCTGTAGTGTCATTCATTTTTTTCATAGGAATATCTACAAATATAATCTTTTTCATTGAAAACCTCACTTTGGGCATCTATAAAAAATTTAAGGATATTGATCAAAGATGCTTCATCATAACTATTAGCGTCAGAATGAGAAAGAGTTGACATATTATAATACGATTGTAGCATATTTTTTATTTGTGCGGAGTAATGGGTATGTAAAACCACCGCCTCTTTACATCCTATGATGTTCTTCATTTTCCCCGCCGCCGCTCTCTTTCTTTTCGTACTTTTTACCTGCTTAAAAAAATAATTGGTAAGAGCCTTTTCCTTTCAACATTAGCAGCATATTTCCTTGGACAAAAAGAGTTGTTCAAGGGTTTGTATCTTGAACAAGCGGAAGAGGAGCAAGCGGTACAAGAAAACCGAACTGCGTGGCTGGAATATCTGGTTCTCTATCTGGATTTTAATACCGGACAATATGAACTGAGCGGAGCTTTAGATGAAACTCTTAGTTATTTTTTAGATACCGAAGAACCCAAATACAATCTGCAAACGCGCGGTCTCTCTCATGCTAAGCGGTTTACATCCCTGATACAAGCAGCGTATCAGCAAACCGGCAAACAAGTCGTTATCCTTGTAGACGAGTATGATAAACCCTTGCTGCAAACGATGGGGGTAAATGAAGAGCTGAACGAACACTACCGTAATACACTGAAAGCATTTTACTCGGTGATTAAGACCTGTGATGAGTATATCCGCTTTGCGTTTTTAACTGGGGTAACAAAGTTCAGCAAAATCAGCATTTTCAGCGATTTGAATAATCTCAAAGATATCAGCCTCAATGAAACCTACGCCGGTATTTGTGGCATTAGTCAAAAAGAGCTTGAAGCAAATTTTCAACCTGAAATAAAAGCGCTTGCGGAAAAGCAAACGTTTAACTATCCGCAGACGCTTGCTGCCTTAAAACAGTGGTACGACGGCTACCTGTTCCATCCTGCCGGGGAGGGAATGTATAATCCTTATAGTCTTCTCAATGCCTTTGACGATAAAGAGCTCAAAAGCTATTGGTTTAGCACGGGGACACCGACTTTTTTGGTCAACTTCTTAAAAGAAGCGCATTATTATATCTCCGACTTGGACGGCAATGTGCAACTTGATGAAGATGGGCTGCAAACGTATCGGGCAATAGCGCAAGATACCCTGCCGATTCTATTTCAAGCGGGGTATTTAACGATAAAGAAATATATCAGCGATTTAAGACTCTATCAGCTGGGCTTCCCCAATGATGAAGTACGGTACGGCTTTTTGCATAATCTTTTACCGGCATACTCTGACGTGCCGTTCGGTCAAACAGGGGTATGGATAGGGCGGTTTGTGCAAGACATCCGCAAGGGTGATGTGAATAGCTTTATGGAGCGGATGCAAGCGATTATTTCAAGTATTCCGTATGACAACTTCACCGACAAGAACCTAAAACTGCGTGAACAAAACTACCAGACAGCAGTGTATCTTGTCTTTGCGCTGATGGGACAGTTTGTACAGACAGAGGTATATTGCTACAGTACCGCCACGGATGGCGGTGGTTCCACGCAGCAGCGATGTTTCGGCTCCGCCGAAACTCGTAGTCAAAACTATACACGGATGTATAGTTTTGACAGACGTGCAGATTGCGTCGTCAAAACAGCGGATACTGTTTATATCTTCGAGTTTAAACTCTCCGGTAACGGTACGGCGGAAGATGCAATCGCGCAAATAAAAGAGAAAGACTATGCCGCAAAGTACATGGCGAGTGGGAAGAAAATAGTGCTCATTGGAAGTTCCTTTGATGAAAAGACGAGAACGATAAAAGACTGGAAAGTGGCTAATGAATAATTTGTAATAAGTGCCGCTCTTAGATTTAGATTATATTGAGCCGTTATACCAACGTTTATTTTCATCCGCTAAAATAGCGCGGCTGAAAAACACTGCGAGTTTGCTAATGCAAACATCGCCTATTGATTGCACTTTTTCATTTCATTGCAAAAGTGTGGCAATTCGCCAATCCTCGCCTTTTGATAAAGGCTACGGCTGTCGAATTTTAAGGAACCTTTAGACAGCCCTCAATAATTATGGTATACTCAATCAATATGAAAATCGCAGCGACTTATGATATTTTAACGAATTCAATTTTTCAGCATTTTGGAAAAACAGAGCATTTTAAGGTTTATACAATTGAAGCCGGAAAAGTAACGAAAACTGAAGTAATCGATAACGGCGGTTTCGGGCATCACGATTTGGCAACCTATCTTAAAAGCCTTGGCATTGAAACCCTCATCTTAGGAAACCGCGGACAGGGTGCGATTGATGCGCTGAACAACGCCGGAATTAATCAGCTAGCAGGAATTACCGGCTCCCCGGATGAAGCTGTCGCAGCTTTTTTAGCAGGCACATTACAGGATGATCCGAATGCTCAATGCAATCATCATGGGGAACATCATCACTAATAGGATAGGACAGTACTCCTTTTTATAAAGTTGAGGTGTTCCGCATACTATGCTATAATCTCCGCTATGAATACCGAAAAAACGGCGGAACGGCTTCTTTCCGCACTGGAAAAAGCGATTAAAGGGAAGAAGGATGTTCTCCGTCTTTTTATTACCGCATATCTGACCGGCGGGCATGTTCTTTTAGAGGATGTGCCGGGCGTCGGAAAAACCACACTGGTAAAAACATTCGCAGCGCTCATCGAAAAAGACGGGCAGCCGGCGCGGTTCAGGCGTATCCAATGCACCCCCGACCTTTTGCCCTACGACATCACCGGCGTGGAAGTCTTTAATGCAGGGCTGAATACCTTTGAATTTATGGAAGGCCCGGTGTTCGCGGATATCCTGCTTGCGGATGAGCTGAACCGTACCCCGCCGAAGGTACAGTCCGCCTTGCTGGAAGCGATGGCTGAGCGGCAGGTAACTGCCGGTACGGTAACCCGTCCGTTAAGTCCTTACTTTTTTACGGCGGCTACGCAAAACCCTGTGGAAAGTTTAGGTACCTATCCGCTTCCCGCCGCTCAGTTAGACCGATTCAGTATATGCCTGTCGATCGGCTATCCCGATGAAGAAGCGGAAACCGAATTGCTGCATGAACAAAAACACCTTCGCGCTGCAGAACCGGAGCCGGTTACGCCGGTTGTTTCCATACAAGATATCGCGGCCTCGCGGGAAGAACAGCGGCAGGTATTTGTGCATCCCGTACTCGAAAAGATAATCGCTCGAATCGGAAAAGAGACCCGTGCCCATCCTGCGTTTAAGCTCGGCACATCTCCCCGCGCCGGTTTGCATTTGCTGTACCTCGCCCGCACCTTTGCGCTTGTCAACGGACGCAATTGGGTGGAGGACGGAGATATCCGCACACTTAGTTCCCTCGTACTTGCGCACCGGTGTTTGATAAAAACCGGCGACGGCTCGGCTTCGGAACTCATCAGCGGCATTACCGAAGCGGTTATCCGCACTGCCGACAAACAAACGGATTGGACAAAACCGGCTGAGGCACAATAAGGCATGATGCGGCTACGGATTACGAGGCACGGCGCAGTATACACTGTGATGGGCGTGCTGCTTTTAATAAGCGGCTTGCTCCGCGGAGAGCTTTTAAGCGCGGTATGCGGCGGGTTACTCACGCTCTATGCAGGTTTCGCTGCCGCCGCTGTAGCTATTACCGCCCTGTGTTGGAAATCGGAAGAACCTGATTTTGCCTCAGACGGCGGCAGCTTTACGGTTATTCCCGCCCGTTTCAAAACCGTGCAGTCAGAATCTGCGAAGACCTTCCCGCACTGTGTTCCCGGAACCGCAGCCTTTTATACCATTGAGTTTTCACTATCGCCTGAACCTATCACAGAGACGTTCGTAACTGTTTCCATCCCCTTGCAGGGAATACAAACAAAATATCATCCCAAAAATCTGCCTCGCGGGCGGTATTTTTATAAACGGCAGTATCTCAATATCCGGGACTTTGCCGGTTTTTTTGCCGCGGTATATATGCAGCCGCCTTGTCTGTCCGTACCCTACATTGTAGTACAGCCGGTGATTCCGCCGCAAAAAACGATATTTCCCGATCTCCGTTCCCGCGCCGTAAACGACCTTCCGTCGCAAGAGCGCACAAATGAACTCTATGAATCCCGTCCGTATTTTCCCGGCGACGATCCGCGGAAAATTCACTGGAAGCTCTATGCACACACCAATACACTTTCCATAAAGCTCGGCGCTTTTGAACCGCCGCCGGTCAAGCGCTTAACGATATATATAGAAGAACCGGTATGTATGAAAAAAAAAGAACAGGCTTGGGTTGCCTCCGTGTTTGACGCCTTTATCGGCCGCCTTTCCGGCGTGATTATAGAGCTGCTTAATGCCGGTATCCAATGTTCTCTTCTATTATATGATTATTCCCAACAGTCCTTACAGCGGTACGAGATAACGGAAGAAGCGTCCACCGCTGCTTCGCAGATACAAAATCTGCTTGCCATACCGGCGCTCCGTGCTTCACCGGAAGCGCTTCCCGACGCGGCGGCAGTCTTTCAGGCAGTGCCGGACGGCGGGGGACTGTTATACTGTTACGTTCCCTCTGTGAATGCAACTCAGTCTGTGGTAGGCACTCCTACTCTTGGAATCGCAGCTTCCCAAAATACTGCCGCTTACCGGAAAATCACCGCTTACAGCCGGAGCGGCGTTGAAACATTTTTTTGCCTTGCCGTGCCGCCGGTATCGGAAGAACATACGCCGCTCGATGAGCGAGCGCATCGTGTTCTTAGTCGGAGGGGGATACACCGGCTGCTGTATGCTTCTGCCGCTTCCGCACGGCAGGATGCTTTTTATCGAAAGGTACAGGAAGCTGCCGAACGGGAACTCCGTATCTTTACCGCAGGAAATTGCCATGCAGAACTACTCTAAACCTGCCGCCGTGCTCCGTATCTGTTCACTCCTGCTGCTTCTTTCGGTACCGTACCGCTATCTTGCCGGTATTCTGCCCGCAGCGGCGCTGCCGGTATGGGGACTTTGCTGCACGGCGGTAATTCACTTTCTGCATAGAAAGGGAATTCGTGCGGAAGCGGCAGCGATTATCGGCTTTTCCGCCGCGCTGCTTATCCCTGCATGTGTCCTCGGCTTGCTCGCGCTGATACCGCAGCTTATTGCAGATACCCTCTTTTTGCGCATCAAGCTGATATTCGGCTTACTTGCGCTCACCGCCTTCATTAGCGTTACCTCAACAGTGCTGTTTATTTCTACCGAACGGTGGCGGCGTTATGAACCGCTTGCTGCTATTCTCGTGTTCTCCCTGCTGTTTTTTCCGCAGCAACACTATCGCCTGACAGCCTTTTCCAATCCGCTCTTTGCGGCGGGCTTTGCCGGTGTTTTCATGCTGCTTCAAACAGCCTTGCTCTGCATTCCTTTTTTAAAACGCAGACGGTTCGCAGCGTTTGCACTTATCTTTATCGGTTTAACGGCGGTTCTGCTCGTGCTCCTTATCAGGACATTTAATAAAGGCTCCGTCGGCAATAACGGCGGACTGCTCGAACAAAAGCTTTTCGAGTTCGATTTTTCTCAGTTTCTGCAGTTGCAGGATGAGGTAAAAATGAACACCAATCTGGTGATGGTGGTGCATGTTGATCAGGAATATGATTCACACTTGTTCCGCCGTATGTACCTGTCGGGCTGGAGTCCGCAAAAAGGTTTTTACGAAAAGTCGGCGCCCGGCGAACCGGAGCAGCCGCTGCGGATTACTCAGCAACCTACGGAACTTCTGCATCAGTCTTTCCTGTGCCGCGAGCGGGTCAGTCAGGAAATATTTACCGTCAACCTCGATCCCGACTCCCTTGTCGCGCTTGATTATCCGCTGTCGGTAACGCCGTATACGGTTTGGGACACCGTGAGTTTTAAAGGCGCTTACAAGGCGGAAAGCGAGGTACTACACGGCGTGCCGCTCGACCTTATTACGGCGGAGCCTCCGTCGGGAAATCCGGCAGAAGGGCTGTCGGCGGAAGCCTTGCGTTTTTATACGGCCGTAGATTCCGGCACAAAGGCGCTGCTCTTTCCTATCGCGGAATCGGTTACAGCTCCCTTTGCGCTCTACTATGATAAGGTCTACGCCTTGCTCGAGTATTTCCGCGAGGGCGAGTATCGGTATTCGCTTTGTCCCGGGCAGGCTCCCGACGGCGATCAGCTCCGGTATTTTGTAACCGAATCGAAAAAAGGCTATTGCTCGTACTTTGCCTTTGCGTACTGTCTCATGCTCCGCAGTCTCGGCATTCCTGCGCGGCTTGCCGCCGGTTTTTTTCTACAGCCTGAATCGGGTATCCTCAATTATTATCCGGTACGAGCGAATATGGCTCATGCGTGGGTGGAAGTCTTTTTCCCGTATCTCGGCTGGGTGGACATAGACCCGACCACCGAACAGCTTGCGGACGGTGAATCGCTCGATTTTTCTTTTCAGGCAGGCGGGGATCAATTTACGCAGCTCCTTGACGAAATCCTATTAAACCGCTCGGCGCTCCGTATTAGGCACGGCGGAACGCTTTCGGCGGCAGAAGCCCAAACCGTTGCTCAGCGTGTTTCGCAGTTCTTCAAAATGCACCGCGGAATACTGCTCTGCATTGCTGTGCTCGTTGCGATTCTCCTGTATGGTGCGTTCCGCGCCTATCCGTATCTGATTATCAGGTGGTCAGGAAATAATCGGAAAATCATTCTCACGCTGAAACGGCTGCACAAGCATCCGAGCGAGGCTTTTTACGCACTCACTCAAAAAGCAAAGTTTGCCCCCTCCTGTACCGGCGAAGATGTTGCGATTGCAAAGCAGCTCTACCGCTCGGAGAAAAAGCAGGGAAAAAAGGCTTGGAAGCGAAGTCGGAGGAACGGCAAATGAAAGCGCAATACCGAAAATACCGGCAGACCGATAGACATCATAACGGCCATGCATCACGGAACGGGCTGCTCCTCGTGTTGTTTTTGTTTCTATTACCATTGTACCTCTTCCCTGCATCGAGCACATCGAACGCTGATGAGCTGCTGCAAAAAGCGGACGCGGCGGTGCAAGCGGAAAACTGGGATACCGCTGCTGCGCTGCTCGAAGAAGGTATCGTGCGATACCCGACAAATGAGCTTTTCCAACTCAAACTCGGCGATATGTATTTTAGCAACGGACTGTACGAACCCGCATACCGCCGCTTCACCGAAGGCCTGCGTATCAACCGATACAACATCAAACTCCTGTACGGTGCAGCGAGCGCAGCGGCGGCGTTGAATAAAGCAGAAGAGGCGCGCGGTCTTTTGCACGAATATCTTTCGTATAATCCTACCGATATTTTCGGATGGTCAACGTATGGCTGGCTCTGCTTTAAAACACACCGAACCGATGAAGGGATTAAAGCGATGCTCGATGCCCGCAGCAGCTACGGCGATGACGGTTGTATTGCAAACGCGCTCGGAAATCTGTACGGCGAACTCTTCGACTATCGGAATGCGGCGCTCTATTATCGGAAAGGCATTGAACTCGCACTGCAAAACGATTCGCTGTACTCGGCTTCGGTGTATTCCTACAACAAGGCAATCTTGGAAACCGAATTTTATCATTTTGATCAAGCTGAAGAAGACGCCCGCAATGCTTCCGACTATTTTTCGCGCTCATCGGGATATTTGATTCTCGGAGAGCTTGAAGAGCGGAAAAATAATTTTGACCGTGCGATTGCCTATTATGCGCAATCGACAAAAGATAATTATACGCCGCTGCCGCTGATCAATCTTGCAAAAATCTATCTGCGGATGGGGCATTGGGAGCAAGCGGAACGCTATATTACACAAATCGAGCGGGTTACCGACTATTCGTGGATTGCGAACTTCGGGATGAGTACCGCGCAGTTTTATACCGAACTGTACGGCCTGTATCAGACGTTATATGAAAAAAAATATGCGGCGGAAAAGATACGGATACCTGAAAGCGCCAAGGATTTTTTTGTCCGTTCTAAAAATCTTACAAAGTATTCCGCTTTGATTCGATATTATCGAGCGGCTTTTAGTATACATAATTTGAAATTGGCAAAGGAGTACACGATAGCGGATACGGACGGCAATACGCACGGGTTGTATAAAAACAGCTTCTATTATCGGGCATTTCAATCGGTACCGTTTAAGGCGCGGCGGTATTTACGCCGTGCGGAGGTGCTGGAAACGTCGGTTATTCCGCAGGCACGTCCGTCATACATTGCCGAAAAAGGTATCCTGCTCCGCGATGAACAACTGTTGCGGGAAGCGCTGGATGCCCTTGACCCGGTGTGGGAGAAAGAACTGCGGGAACAAGCTGCTGCGACGCTGATACTCTGCACAAGAAACACTGAACTGAAAACAGCGCTCTATCAAGAGCTGCTGCAAAGCAATCCCGCCTGCTTTCCGGAACATTGGATACGGTTGCCGGTTACGCTGACCTGTACCGGTGCAGACGAACGGCTCAGCAAACGAAGCGAGAAACGCCTTGCCGCCGCTTTAAACAAATCGTTATTTACGGTTTCCGAATACGCGCCGTTTTCCGTCACGGCAGTATGTACCGAAAGCGGCATCCGGCTCAGTCTTATCGGCCAAGACGGCAGTATCTATTTCCGCTATGAACATCCCGCTCCCGTTATCGATAAACATGCGGCAGCTGCCTGCGTCAACCGTTTTGCTGAGCGACTGTTTAGAGTTGTGGTGAGGTGAGGTACAAATTAATAATTAAGAATTAATTGCGTATCAGAATTTCAAAAAATGCACTAGATAGCCTCCAGTACATACCTTAACAGATTATCACAGCACCACATTACGAATCAATAACCTCTAACTGTAAGAGTAAAGGTAAGACGCGCAAGACCATGTTACGGCTGGCTTGCAAACGGCTTGCCTTGTCATCAATCAGAAAAGCCGATTGTATCGGTTGTTTTTGAGCGGTTGAACAGGTTTTTGTGGTCGTCTGTTTAATCGCTTAAAACGCGAGACGGATAGCCATAAGCTCCGGAAGCACGTAGGGAAGACCACAAATCAGCCTTACGTGCTTTTTTTTGCCCTAATCGCAGGGTTGGAGGATAACAGTATGACATACGTTAAGAGGGTACGGGTGTTTACAGTAGCAAACCATTGGGAATTAGAAAAACATGTTAATCAATTCCTTTTAGAAGAGATGGCGCGAGGTTTCCACATCATCGATATCCAATATCAGATTACATGTACGCGGCAGGATCACACCGTCTATTCCTGCATGGTGTACTACAGCGAACCTGTAGAGGAATAGCAGCATGACAAATAAAGCGGCGTTAAAAGCAATTACAGAAGATGCGGTAATCCGCGAGGTAAAAGCCGTAATCGAATTAACCGGCCTTGCAATCCAGCGGATAAATACCGGAGCTTTTGCAATCGGTACCGGTAAAGCCCGCCGCTTTATCCGCACAGCAAATAAAGGAACACTCGATTTTGAAGGTTACGATAACCGCGGGCGGTTCGTCGGTATCGAGTGCAAGCGTCCGGTTGGCGGGCGTTTATCGGCAGAGCAAAAATACAGAATTAACGACATAAACAAAAAAGGCGGCGTTGCATTCGTGGTAACGAGTGGAGCAGCCGCATTACAGCAGCTGAAAAATGCGGGCTGTATATAACAAACAAGGAGGACTTTATGGCAGTCATTGTAGCAGTAATGGGAGAAAGCGGAACGGGTAAATCAACCAGTTTACGCAATTTCAAGCAAGGGGAAGCATCGGTAGTTAATGTATCGAAAAAGCCGCTTCCTTTTCGCAACACGTTATCAGTTTTAAAAACGGATAACTATCAAGACATTCAAACAATACTTACGCGGGCGCAGGCAAGAAGTATCGTTATAGACGACGCGCAATACCTAATGGCTTTTGAGTATATGCACCGTGCAAAAGAAAAAGGTTTTGAAAAGTTCACCGATATCGGAGCTAACTTTTTTAACCTGACACAAACAGCCGTTGCGCTTCCTGATGATAAGATTATCTATTTTCTTTTCCATATCGAACGAACAAAAGACGGGAATGAAAAGTGTAAAACGATTGGGCAACTGCTTGATGAGAAAATCACCCTTGAAGGTCTTTTTACCATCGTTTTAAAAACAGTCGTTCTATTAGACGGAAACAATCAGCGGCAGTTCTGTTTTGCAACAGTAAACAATGGTAGCGACACGGTAAAAACACCGATGGGGATGTTTACGGAGCCGCTTATTCCGAACGATTTGAAAGCGATTGATACGGTTATCCGTGAATATTACGGAATGCCTGAAAATATTTTCACGCCGCCGCATTCCAATACCACGCAGCAAGAAGCAAATCAGAGAAATGCACAAAACAAAGGTTTACCGCCGCAAAGCTCTAACAAGCAGCAACCTTCTATTTTAAGCTTCGCCAAACCACATGCAGAGACGGTCTAACATTCGTACCACAAGGAGATATAAGAGCATGAAGAAAAAAGATGATTTTATTTTTGATGAGAGATTCCATGTATACCGGCTAAACGGCGAAATCATTCCATCCGTTACAAAAATTATCCGCACTGTTGCAGGGAAAGATTTATCACATATTCCCCCTGAAATTTTAAAGAAGGCAGCGGAGCGCGGTACGGCAATTCATAAAGAAATTGAAACAGGGGAGATTCAATCTGCTGAAGCAAAATGGATTGAACAAAACATCGTCCGTGCATCCTGCCAATTTGAACAGCAGTTTTATCATACCGTGGATGATTTTACCTATGCAGGAACTGCTGACATTGTTGCAAGCGATACGCTTTTTGATATTAAAACACAGAAAGAAACGGACATCTTGAGCTGGGCGCTCCAACTGAACCTGTACAATCTCTTTTTCAAAAAGAAGTATTTAAAGGTCTTGCATACGCCGAATACCGGTAATTTTTCAGTTGTCGATATTCCGCTTTTATCAATGCAGCAGCTACAAGAAGTCTTTATCGCCTATGTGCAAGGTGTCCGATTACGGGAGGATTTTATGAATACACGGGAAGATAAAAAAGAAGTTGTCGAAATACCGCCGCTTGATCTCAATCTTACGGTTGTTGAACAGAATATCGGTACACTGAATACAAACGCCGCACAGCTATTAGAACGAGTTAAAGAGCGTCTCGCATTTTATTCGATAGACCGCTATAGCGGCGAAAACATTGCAGCGGCAAAAAAGGATAAGGCAGAGTTAAACAACGCGGCACAAATGCTCAATGCAGAACGCATCCGCATTGAAAAAGAATTTATGAAGCCGATCGAAACATTTAAAGCAACAGTTTCAGAAACGATAAGTCTTATCAAAGAATGCTCGGCAAATATTGATGTAATTGTCAAAGAGGTTGAGCAAAAAGAAAAAGATAATAAGAAAGCGATCATTATCGAATATTTTGAATCGCTTCATTTCTCACTTGTTGATTTTGATATGCTGTTTAATCCGAAGTGGCTTAATAAAACGACAAAGCTCAAAGATATTCAAGACGAGATACAAGGGCGGATTGAAAAGATACAAGCAGATTTAAGCGTTCTTGACCGTATCGGAGAAGCGGAAGCGAAGCAATATTATTTATCAACGCTGAACCTCGATGCGGCTCTTGCAAAAGTGGATGAAATCAAAGCGAGCAGGGAACGGCTTGCTGCTCTTGAAAAAGCGAGGGTAGAACAAAATAAAATGCAAGAGTTATCCGAAAAAGAGCGGCTTGATATGGAAGCGGCCGGAGAAGAAATCCCCTTGATATATGATGCTTGTTGTCCCCCTTTGCAGAATTATCTCTCTCCGGCACAGACAGAAACGCCGCAAGGAAGAGAAGAAAAGTTACAAGTTACCTTTACGGTAATCGGAACGGCAGATCAGTTAGTTGCCCTTCAAACGTATATGGAAAATGCACAGCTGCGCTATACATTTCAATAGGAGGATAAGAATATGTTTAATGATTATCAGGTCGATGAGAATTATTTTAACAACAATTTCAAAGCAGGTGAATGGGAATGCACCATCACCAAAGTAGAAGAAAAAATATCAAAGAAGAATAATCCGATGCTCGCTCTTTCGTTTGCGATTGATGAGCAAGGGACGCTGTATTACTACATTGTCGATGATGTAAGCTCCGAAGACGCATGGAGACGGCGTAATCAAAACTTAACTCGCTTTTTTGATTGTTTTTCAATCCAGCGTGGAGACTTTAATTATAACTCATGGATTGGGAAAAGAGGCATTATCAAAATCGACAAGCGCGCTCCGAATGAGAATGGAGAACAAAAAGGTTTTGAAGTAAAAGCCTTAATCGTACCGCAACAAATGCAGCAAAACAATAATAACGGAGCTTATCCGCAGCAAAGAAATACAACGCCTAATCACCCTACATACCCTCAACAAGGACAGTCGCGCCCACATCCGCAAGGACAGAGCGCGGCGGCGACTAATGGATATCAAAGCTATAATCAAACACCCCCGCAAAACGGTTATCAGCAAAGACCTTCGGCGTATCAAGGAACGGTGCCGCAGGATACACAGCCTGCTACTACCGATCCTGAAAATTTTGACAATATACCGTTTTAACTGAAGGAACCGCAAGTATGAAAAGCATCACGGTAACGCTGCATAGAGTTTTTAATAAAGGGCATCTCTGCTTTGAACTTCCCAACAATCTCGTAGATAAGGAAGGGATAAAACAAATCCTTTCTTATTGCCGCGATAAGAAAAACGATTATGTCAGCGTTACCCTGACGCCTCCGCGTCGGCCGCGTAGTACGGGAGATCATTCGCAAAATCATCATCTAAACGGGCATATCATGCAAATATGCGCGGACACCGGCAACGATTACGAAACGGTAAAGGCGAAGGTTAAAATGATCGCCTGCGAAAGTTTTGGCTATCCGTATACCGAGTTCCAGGGCGTAATCGTTCCGCAAGGTGAATCAAAAGCGAGTACGGAGGAATGCGCGTATCTAATAGAAGCAGCACATTTATTAGCCGCTGATTTAGGCATTATCCTAAAAGAGGAATAAAAGATGACAGAGCAGCAAGAAAAACAGCGCCGCTATGCACTGGCAAAAAGCGGCGGGGTATGTGAAGTATGCGGGCAGCGCCCTTTATCTGGAGCGTTGCAAGGGGCGCACCGGATCGGAAACACAAAATCAAACCGTGCGAAATACGGCGATTTTATTATCGACCATATTTTAAATATCGGCATGACGTGTAGCTTGCGGTGCAACGGTGCGCTTGACATTAGCCGAAACGAGGGCGCTTGTATTGCGCTTTGTAAAGCGATTTACGAGCGGGAGGCGCTCAAATATCAAACGGGTAGACAGTAGGCAGCTTCCGTTATTGTTCGATATTCCGTACTACAGCGAAGCGCAAACAGACAATCAAAGATTTATGAATATGCAAAAACGCTACATCATAGATAACGATACAAAAGCGCTTGCCGATATGTACCGGCTCGGTGTGAGAGTTGCGCTTAAAATGATTAACAAGTTTGCTGGATCGAACCGGCACCTTCAAAGCCTTGCGCGGATGGAGCGGAGCGAGAAAGCGCATAGCGCCTCAAGCTACATTATCGAACAGTACTTAAAGCGGCCGACGTTCTACATAAAAAAAAGCTATACGGCATACCTGTATAAAAGAGTTCAGTACGAACTTTTTTATCATCGGAAAATCGACGCAGCGATTATCTACTGCGATATGACAAACGCGCTTTATTCATAGCGAGGGGGAATGTATGACACAGGCTTATTTAATTGCATATCGTGATGATGCGATACGGCAAATGAATTATTTCCATGAAGATAAGAATATGTACACCTTCTGGCGGAATGTGTATCGGCACTATCAAAATAAAATCGCAGAAATGCGCCATGCTGCATTCTTCGTTCGTAATGAAGAATGCAGAAGGATTTAACGACTCCGTAAGCGGGTTATAAAACAAATAGTACACGCCGGATGAGACGGCGAGGAGGTGTGTTATGGAAAAGGTCGCATTGCAAACACTTAACGGCGGTGCGGTGATCGACTTGTTCAATGCAGAGTATGAAAAACTACTTGCAAACGTGAACGATGAGAATACCAAGCCGGAAGCAGCGCGAAGTATCAAAATTGAGTTGAAAGTAAAACCGGAAAAGACGCGGCGAGTAGCAACCGTACATATATCGGTTACGTCTAGTCTCGCTCCGATTAAACCGGCGGAAACGGTCATCTTCTTTGATACCGACAATGGGGAGCTTGCCGCTTTTGAAGATGATCCGAAGCAGCAATCGCTCGATTTTAAAGCTGGCACAGTAGCTGCCATAGGAGGTTAAACGTATGGATTTTGGAAAAGAAGCAATCGAAAAGATTGAACAGCTGGTAAAAGACAGCTATGCCGTACAGGTGGATGGTAAAACATACAGTGCGCAGGATTTAGAACCTGTACTGTATGAGCCTAAGGCGGCTGCTATCAATGTTTCAACACTTACAGGGTTTGTTGATTTTATCGAGAGGAATATTGATGATCTCGATTTTGAAAATTATTACACTGCTGTTGTTGACGATCCTGAAAAAGTTATGTTGTGCTCTGCTCTTTCGGGAGAAAAGAGGGCTCGAGAGGTGCTTGTAAACGCGAGGCTTGATAGTTACATGCAGACTTTCCCGTTTGGACAGTTTATGCCGCAAGAAGAATTTATCATCAGGTTGCATTCACTGTTTGAAAGAAAAGCGGGCGATGACTTTGATTACGTTGCGCTGATGGTTTCAAAAATAGTGCAAGCTGACACCGCCGATACGGATGATGACGGTATTACGCAGCATGTAACCGTCAAAAGAGGCATGAGCGGTGCCTTGAAAGAAAAGGGAGAGATAAAGCCGATTGTTCGTCTTTCTCCGTATCGAACATTCAGAGAAATTGCGCAGCCTGAAAGTCAATTTTTATTGCGTATCAGAACTGGTGATAACGGAGCGGTACAAGCTGCGTTATTCGAGGCTGACGGCGGAGCATGGCGTAATGAAGCGCGTTTACAGATTGCCGCATACTTGAAAGAACATATCAAAGTATCGGTGATTGCTTAACACCTTTACTCCCTGCTGCTTTTATATCGGCGGGGAGTATTTCAAAATAAGTGAATGGATACGAATAAATGGAACGGATACTACTCTATCATGATTCATTTCAAAATTGGAAAGCGCACTACATAGAAAAAGCACAGCTCGTATTATCCGATTTACCGTACCAGCTTGGAGCGAACGCATACGGTTCTAATCCAAGTTGGTACATCGGCGGGGATAATAAAAACGGAGAAAGTAAAAACGCGCGATCTTCATTTTTTGACACCGATAGCAAGGCGGGTTTTAGAATCGCTGAATTTTTCCACTTTTGCAACAACCTTTTAATCAAAGAACCGAAAGCAAAAGGAAAGGCACCATGTATGATGTTGTTTTGCGCGTTTGAACAGCAATTTGAATTGATTGAAGCGGCAAAGCAGTACGGGTTTAACAATTATATCAATTTGGTATTTCGGAAGAATTTTTCCGCGCAAGTATTAAAAGCGAATATGCGTATTGTCGGTAATTGTGAATACGGGCTCATTTTTTATCGGGATAAACTGCCTAAATTCAATAATAACGGCAAGATGATTTTTAATTGCATGGACTTTGAGCGCGATACAGCAACGCCGAAAATCCACCCGACGCAAAAACCACTTAAATTACTGGAACATTTAATCCGCACCTTTACCGACATAAACGATGTCGTAATCGATCCGTGCGCCGGAAGCGGTACAACATTACTCGCCTGTAAAAACCTCGGACGGAAAGGATATGGCTTTGAAATAAAACGAGAGTATGTAAAAGGCTTTTATGAAAAGCTTTTGCCGCTTGCGCAAGGAGACCTCTTTATTCAAGCAGAATTAGAACGGCAAGAAAAAGAAAAGCAAGCGCGACGTGCAGCAGCGTTAATCAATGCGTAAACAATAAAATAATGGAGCTTCAATATGGCGGAAAGTTTTATCTTTTATGAAACCTTTGCAAAACAATTAAAACTATTAGACAAAGAATTGCGCTATCGGTTTTATGAAGCGATTATTGAATACGGGCTTTATGGTACAGCGCCTGATTTCACGGGGCTTGAGGCGTGCGCATGGCTTCCAATACAAGAAGCTATCGACAATGCCAAAGCCCGCCGCATAAAAAACACCGAAGACGGGAAAAAAGGCGGACGGCCTGAAATACCGCAAGAAATACAACAGGCAGTCTGTGAAGATTTACAAGCAGGGATGACGCAAAAAGAAACCGCTGAAAAACATGGAGTATCGCAGCAAGTCGTATCAAAAATTAAAAAAGAGGTTTATGGTACCACGTACTATAAACCCTCATCGAATACCACAAACCTTGATGTAGATGTAGATGTAGATGTTAATGGTGATGTTAATGAAATAGTATCCCCGCCGGAAGAACCGGACGGGGATGTAAACCCTTCGCCTGTTAAAAAAACACAAATAATTCCGGAACAAGCGGAGCGTTTAGCACACCTACTCTATGACCTACACCGGCAGTCAGACCCTCATTTTACTACCAGTCAAAAGCATATTGAGCAATGGGCGAAAGACATAGAAAAGCTCAACCGCATTGATAAACGCAGCTATGAAGACATTGAAAAAGTAATCCTCTGGGCAAAAACGGCGGATAATTTCTGGTGCCCAAATATCATATCCGGTTCAAAATTGCGAAAAAAATACCCGCAGGTATTTTTACAAATGCAGCAGCAATACGCCCGCTCCCCACCTGAAGGGAAAAACAAGCGGTTTGACTACAACGTAACCGGCGCTCAAGAAGAGATGCCGTTTTAAGCTCAAGGAGGAATTATGCGCACGTGTGAAATAAAGCAAGCAAAAAACTATATTCCGCGCTTTCGCGGCAGAGAGGAAACCTTTCACTGCGAAAAACATGGGGATGTACAGGTAATGCACCTAGACGGATCGACCAAGCCGCCCGAATGCCCTGAGTGTATGCAAGAGCGGGAAGAACAAAAAAAACGGGAAAAGTTTGAAGAACAGCGAATAAAGTGCCTGCTGAAAATCGGGATTCGAGACAAGTATTTTAACGAAAGCTTCAGCAGCTACAAGCCAGTAAATGAAAAAGCGGCGCAGTATCTTCACGACCTTTATGAACTTGCCAAAAATCCGCGCGATACGTTTGTTTTGATGTATGGGAACGGCGGAACAGGTAAAAGCCATCTTGCAAGTTCGGCGGTGATACTCAACAACGGAATATATACGACATGGGAGCTTTTAGACCTAAGACTTCGATCAACGTATAACAGCTATGCAGCAAAGAAAACAGAATATCAGATGACGATGTATTTCTGTACCATTCCGTTTCTTGTTATCGACGAAATCGATAAGGGTAAAAACGAAGATGCAAAGATGCGCTGTTTATCGCTTATTTGCCGCGAACGGTATGAGCGCAATCGCCCGCTCTGGCTTGCGGGTAATTGTAATTACGAGTGGGTAAAAACAATGCTTGACAGTTCTGTTATTGACCGACTGAAAGAAAAGGGGAAATCGTTCAATTTCTTCTGGGAAAGCTACCGGCCGAAGCTGCGGGAAGCGGAAGCGATTTAAAGTGGAGGAGAAAAAAATGACCATCGAAGAAATGAAAGCAAAAGGCTATACGCTATATGCGGCGTTTATTAAAAAGCACATTGTTACAAAGGAAGTTGAAGTATGGACTGAGGATTGGGACGATGCCCTTGCAATATTAGAAGAGACAGCCAAAGCATTACCAAATTCAGCTTTTGAAAACGAGGAAACACCTGATATTCAGCAGCTTGCACGTAGTGTAGAACCACTGCCTTTTATTGCTACCGCACAATCAACGGTAACGGATTACAACGAAGATTTTTACAAAAGCGGGGAGGAATAAATCATGGAGATTAAAATAAAAATAGAAGGGAAAAGAGTTATTTGTGATGTGTCTGACAAGAAATGTGTAAAGCGTCCCTGTTTTGCTCCGCACCGCTATATCCATTACGGTCGCAGTATTGCTGGTGAAGATTGCAGTTATCAAGACAAAAAATATTCTTGCAGTACGAGAAATTATCATGGATGTCCTGACAAAGCGCTTTAAAGAGGGAGGAAGGAAAAATGGTAAGCAAACAAAAATACAATGAAATTTTTAAGCTAAAAGATATGCTTGAAAAAGCAAAGATACCTTTTGATTTTAGCGAACTGCACGGCGGTTTTCATATCGTATATCCATGCTCTGATGGCGCGGTCTGCTCTGTCATTGAGCATGACTTTAGCTATGGTCGTCGGAAGGATTTACTTGAAATACAAGGTCTTATGACTGAAAAGGAAAGACTTGACACAGACGATGATGTGCTTGGGTTTTTAACTGCGCAAGATGTATTTAACCGTATTGAAAAGCACTATAAAAATGAGGAGGCATAAATCATGGAATTTGACAAATCACGTGTATTTTCCGCAGTTAATGCGGATGAATTGAAGGTGGGGAGTAAATGTATTTTTGCGAATACGGTGCAAGATTTGAAAGCATTTGTTAAAACGAAGAGCCCAGCAACATTGACCAGCATAGGAGATGAAAGTTCACCCAAACGCTTTATGGGTTCATATGGATATGCTGAAGTAGCTTACTTATTTGCCTATCTCATCGAACCTCCCGCCGAACCCAAGTACCTGCCTTTCGCAAGCAATAAAAAAGCGATGGAAGCAATTATGAAACACTGTGGGTGGGTAAAACATAAAAATGAACAATATTCTTTTATAACAGCCATAGATATAGGAGAAGAAGATGGGTATGAAATAAAGATAGATGATGATTGGTTTTCGGCAGATGAGCTTTTAAAAAACTATGTCTTTGCCGACGACGGCTCCCCCTGCGGGGAATTGGTGGAGGAGTAAATGAAAATAAAGACTGATTTAATGATTATTGACAATAATGCTAAATATGTTTGTGAAAGAAAACTCAAAGTAAAGCCTATTCTTCACTATTATGGATATGGAGAAATTCCCAATGATGAACGACAATATACAGAGATTAAAGCATCTTGTCCTGTCTGCAGGGCTACTGGAGTGCGCGCTAATTTAGCAGGTGGAGCTAGAGAATTTAAATGCTGCCCAATTTGCGGAATAAATCTTGATTGGAGAGTTTATCTTAAAAAAGAAAAAAAACTGCGTCGTAAAATAGAGCTGTGGAGAACACAATTCAAAAAAACAAAAGGTAAGTAAATGACCTACTTATCAGTCTGCTCCGGTATAGAAGCGGTAAGCGTTGCATGGGAACCGTTAGCATTTACGCCTATCGGTTTTGCAGAAATAGAAAAATTCCCTTGCGAATTGTTGAAGCAAAAATACCCGAACGTAAAAAATTATGGAGACATAACACAATATGAGAAATGGAACGCAGGACAATTTGACATTCTGGCCGGAGGAACACCTTGCCAGTCTTTCAGTATTGCCGGGAAACGAGGCGGAACCGCTGACGAGCGAGGCGCTCTCATGTATGCCTATTTGGGAATTGTGGAAACATATCGCCCCCGCTGGGTTATATGGGAAAACGTCCCCGGCGTATTGTCATCGAACAGCGGATATGATTTTGCATCGTTCCTTGCCGGATTGGAAGAATGCGGGTATGGGTGGGCGTACAGGGTGCTTGACGCTCAGTATTTCGGAGTACCCCAGCGCCGCCGTCGAGTCTTTGTTATCGGACATTCTGATAACAGGGCAGACCTTGCCGCAGAAGTATTATTTAAGCCGGAAAGCATGTGCGGGAATATTGCGACGGGCAGCGAAACACAAAAGAAAACTACCGCCGCTATTGGAAAAGGCGTTAACTATTTCCGTCGCGGAGGAAACTTCAAATATCACAAAGATAAGAAAGCCGCAACATTAAGAAGTAGTGCATCGTCTGATTGTTTCGATTTAGTTTTAGCAAGAGAAAAAAGATATATACGCCGCCTTACCCCGCTTGAGTGCGAACGGTTACAAGGCTTCCCAGACAATTATACACAGATTGAATGGCGCGGAAAAACTGCTGAACAATGCCCCGACAGTTTACGATATAAGGCAATCGGCAACAGTATGGCAGTCCCTGTCATGCGCTGGATCGGAGAAAGGATTAAAAGGATAAAGGGGTAAATAAATCTAAAAACATCCTAAAAATCGCCTTGAGCATGACTATAAGGGTATGGCATACAATGTTTTATCCGCTCAAAAAGCATTTCATAAATCCGAAATTCCGAAGGGGTAGGCATGGGCGGTAGAAAGAAAAAGCATTACAAAAGACAAGAACTACTTGAAGCGATAAAAAATTCGGGAGGCATAATTACAACGATAGCCCTCGCTCTTGGCTGCGATTGGCATACGGCAAAGGCGAATATAGACCGGCACGAAGAAACACGGGAAGCGTATAGAGACGAGCTTGAAACAGGGCTTGACCTTGTAGAGGGTAAGGCGTTCGAGCAAGCGCGGGGCGGAGACGGAGCAATGATCCGCTTTATTCTTGCAACCAAAGGACGGGCGCGGGGGTATGGAGACGCCTCGCCGCCTGAAAGCACTGCTCCAGATAACACGTTGAGGATAGAAATAGATGACGCTACCGAGTAGAACCCTTTTTGCAAAAGTATACAATAGCGCATTTAAGGCAATTATGGCGCATAAAAAAGAGCGGTATACGTTTACCGGCGGGCGGGCAAGCTGTAAATCGTCGTTTATCTCGATTTGCATTGTCCTATTGATTGTTATGTTTCCGGACTATAACGCACTCATTATCCGAAAGACCGCCAATACCTTGCGCCGTTCCGTGTTTGAACAGATTGTATGGGCAATTAGGCTTTTAGGTCTTGAGAGCCGTTTCCAGATATCGCGTAGTCAAACCGCTGCCTTGCCGATTATCTACAACCGTGGAGGCGGCATACAGCAGCGGATATTATTTGCAGGCTGCGATGATCCGGAGAAAATCAAATCACTTAAAACAGCATCGGGGTATTTTGCTATTTTGTGGGTAGAGGAAAAGACTGAATTTTCAGAAAGCGAATTGCAGAATATCCGTATATCAGCATTACGCGGCGGCAAGACATTTTATATCTTTGAAAGCTATAACCCACCGAGTGCTACACGGCATTGGTGTAATATCGAAGCGCGCACCCCCGATAGCAACCGCATGGTAATACACACCACCTATCTCGACATACCGGCGACATGGCTGGGAGAAGCAATCCTGCACGATATAGCGCATACAAAAGAGACGAACGAGCGGGCATACCGGAATATCTACCTTGGAGAAGCAACCGGTACCGGCTTAAACGTCTTTGAAAATGTCAAACTACAGCCGATTACAGATGATCAGATAAAAACATTTGATTATATCTATCGCGGCATTGACTGGGGTTATTACCCCGATCCGTTCCAGTATGTAGTAGTCGCATATCAAAAAGCGACGCTCTATGTTTTTGATGAAATGCGACTTTACAAGCACGGAAACATAGAAGCATTCAATGCTTTAAAAGACCACATGAATAACCAGTATGACCGGTACCGGTTCGATACGCGGCAAGAGGGCGAAAAAGACAGAATAGCAATAGAGCGCATTACCGCTGATAGTGCAGAGCCTAAAAGCATTGCAGATTTTAGAGCATTCGGAGCTGATATGCGCGGGGCAATAAAGGGGGCGGGTAGCAGGGACGCGGGTTTTAAGTGGCTGCAAGGTTTAGACGCTATCATCATCGATCCGGTACGGTGTCCGCACGCAGCCGATGAGTTTACCCTCTATGAGTACGAAATAGACAAGCGAAGCGGAGACGTAATGACAGGATACCCAGACGGACAGCCGGACCACTGTATGGACGCGGTGCGGTATGCAATGGAAGCAGTGTACCGGCGAGCGGGGGCGTAAGATGACTATAGGGAGTAGAGACGCACAATGTTTGAAGCGATAAAAGGATTTTTTATGAACATACTGAACCTCTTTAAAAGTTACACCATCAAAGAAGTAACCGGTATCGATACGCATATTTCAAGCGTGATGTACGAACGTATTAAACTCTGGGCAGATATGGCAGCGGGGCAAGCTCCCTGGAACGAGAAAGCCCCGCCGTGCGGCGTTCTTGACCAGATAGCGGGGCGGCTTGCCATGATGGTATTACGTGAAATTGCTATAGAAGTACGAAGCGATGCTATCAAACCGGTGTTAGAGCATTTAGACGCAAATATTGATAAAATCGTTGAGTATATGACGCTTTTAGGCAGCGCTCTTATCCGGCCGATTTACAGCGCGGGTAAACTCCAATATGAAGCACTGCCATTAGGGAACTACTTACCGACAAGCTACGATTTTGATGGCACCCTTATCGGCGCGCTGATATTCAAGCAGATTGTAGACGGCAAGAAGCTGTATTTATTGGTAGAGCAGCACACCTACAAAGAAGGTGCCCATTCGGTTGAATGCACCTTATACCGTAATGACCTCGGAAGTATGCATAAGGTCAGTTTAACCGATTGCCAGCAAACCGCCGACATAACGCCTTCCTATACATGGCAGCACGTGAAGCAGCCAATGATTATTGAGTTTCGCAATCACAGCACCAATAAGATTGACGGCTCAAACGTACCGGTTGCAATTATTGCCGGTTCTGAAAATCTGATCCGAGATGCAGACGAGCAGTACGAGCGAATGAACTGGGAGCAGGAAGGCGGAGAGCTGCGGGTGTTTGCCGACCGCGATATGTTTGAAAAGCGGGTAATACGGGACGGCGGCACGGTTGGGGTGAAAATAACCGGCAGCCTCAATCGGCTTGTTACGATGATAGACGGGGATGGAAGCCCTGACGGCAAGAAGATTACCGAACACGCCCCCGATCTCCGCACCACTTCACAGAATGAAATGTTTCAACAGATATTGCGCCGCATTGAACTTACCTGCAACATCGGCAAGGGAACTATTTCCGATATGGAAAGCGTTCAACAGACAGCGACGCAATATTCAGGCGGCAGGCAGGAACTCTATGCAATCATTGACCGCATAGAAGACGAAATAGAAGTAAAGTACCAGCAATGCGCCGATGTCTTTGCGTATATGGCAGCCGCATACGGCTTAGGCAGCAATGATAGCCATATTACCGTTACATGGAACGACGATGCTACGCGGAAAGATATTGAGCGAGCAAAGATAACTAAAATCAACGAAATAAACGCCGGCATTTGCGATAAATGGGAGTATCGGCGGGACTTTTTCGGAGAAGATGAACTAACGGCTAAAGCGAATGTACCGATTGAACCGATACAATCCAGTCCGTTTGATTTAGCGTAAAGGGACTACCCCCATGCTCTCACCCCGCTACCTTGCCGGTCTTTCGGATGACCTTATCGAAATTTATTCACAACTTGAAATCGACATACTACGCGATATGGCGCGGCGTCTTGCGCGGGTAGGTAAAATCACCGAGGCAACCAAATGGCAAGCACAAGTATTAACAGAGGCGGGCGGATTAAAACAGGATATCGCACGGATATTGCATAAATACGATAAGCGCATTGTTCAAGAGATACAGGAAATCTTTAACGATGCCCTGATAAAAAATGCCCGCGCCGACAATCGCATTTTTGCCGAAGCGACCGGCCGCACCATAAGCGATAACAACGCGCAGATGATGCTTGCGACAATGAAAAAAACGCATGAAGATTTATCACGTCTTACCCTTACCAGCGCCGAGGTAACGAATAAAACCTTTCTCAAACAGGCAAACAATGCGTATATGCAAGTAACAAGCGGCGCGTTCGATTACGATACGGCAATGAAGATGGCCGCAAATGAAATAGCGAAAAACGGCGTAACAACAATGATAACCTATACAAACAATGCCAAGCCCGTAAGACGCAGCCTTGAAAGTGCCGTTCGCATGAATATCCTAACCGGTGTTAATCAAACCGCTTCACAGCAAACGATGAATAACTGCGAAGCGCTCGACTGCGATTTAGTAGAGGTTACCGCGCATCTAGGAGCGAGACCGGAGCATGAAGAGTGGCAAGGCAAGGTATACAGCGTAAGCGGCAAAAGCGAAAAATACCCGCCGTTTAGTATATGCGGCTATGGAGAGGCGGACGGTATCTGCGGTATCAACTGCCGACATTCCTTTTATCCGTATTTTGAAGGGATGGAAAAACACTACAGCCAAGACGATTTAGACGAAATGAGTAAGGAGACGGTAGACTACAACGGCAAAAGCTATAGCCGTTATGAAGGGGAACAGCAGTTACGGCATATTGAACGGACGATACGGCACTACAAAAAAGAAGCCGCAACACAGGATGCAATGGGAATTGATAACACCGCCGCCCGCCGTAAAATCGGCGAATGGCAGGCAAAGGCGCGAGACTTTACCGAGCAAACCGGTATTAGGCGCGACCGTGCAAGAGAGTATATCGGTATGCCGAACGGAGAAAAACAGCCAAAAGCGTTGAAACCGCAAGTAGTGCACACATTTACACAATCCCAGCCGGTCAATCAAACGGTTGTCCAAAAGATAGCGGACATGAACGCCAAAGCCGATACCTTCTATGTTGCAAGCAGCAGCTTAGATAATCTTGTTGCAAAAGCACAGCATACGCAAACAATGACAGCCCTACAAAAAACGCGGCCGGTAGAAGGAACGGATTTAGCAGGGAGATTATTTGTTAAACGAGACCTCAAAGATATAAACGAGGTATTAAAAGCGCAAGGATTTGACGGCAAGCCAACCGTACTTAATAAAACCGAATTTCTAAAGGCAGTAAAAGATGATACCTTTATAGCGCAACGGACATACACGGCACCAAGCAAAGAGAAACTCGATGAGTATATCAATATGTTGCGAAGCGGCGATTTTTATGTCGATTGTAGAACAGGCGGCAGGGCGCATGGAAAAGGGATGTATGCAGCGGCGGATTATACAAAAGGTAAAGATTTGCGCCGTGTTATTGACGAGATGATGCATTACCAAAACATTGGAGCAAGTCAACGCGGGGAGCATTACACCATGACCGAAACACTAACAATAGATCCGAGCGCACGGATCATTGATGAAGCGAATGTCGTAAATGAATTTATTTACCGATATACGCAAGAGCTAAAGGCTCAAGGCTATTCAACAAGAGAAATAAACGATAAAATCATCAGTAACGGCTGGAGGAATCGTGATAAAGGCGTTCTTGCCTCACTTATGGGATATGACGTAATACGAGCAATCCCAAGTCCGTTCCGTGCTGATTACATGGTTATATTAAACCGTACAAAACTCATTTTACTAGGAGGAAACGAATGAGCAACGAAAATCATATAGGCATAAGATATTCAAAAGACGGCGACATTGAAACATACGACACACGGACGGGGAAAACAACGGGACATATCTCAACAATGGGAAATATGATAGAAGAAACGCAGGAAGATAGAGAGCGCTACGAAAAAGAATGGGAAGAGGCAATGAAAAAGCACGGCTATGTATACCACCGTCGACGGACAAAATAGCAAAGCTCAAAAACAACTTTAAATATTTATAACAAAAAAAAATAAAACATTTCTCTTAAAAACCCGCATCTTTTTGCGGGTTTTTTCATTTCAGCCTGACTATAAGGGTATGAGAATAATCACAGATGAATTATATGCCGCGCTTATTGCGCATTTAGCAAAAGATGAAAAGGTATCGCTTTTTCAAAAGCTCTTGTTGAGTAAGCCGATGGAGCAAGACGCCGCGCCGCCTAGGGAAACACTTGAAAGCGAGCATGAGGGGGGGGCCGAATGAAATACCGCAAGGGATTTCCGCGAGGGAATATAGGATCAAGTAGATATTCGGTAGACGAAGATATCAAGGGTGGGGAAGGCTTATTTTTAATGCTGCCGGATAGGATATCCGGTCTTACCGTTGTAGGACACTTCTGGAAAGGTGACAAAAAGACACCGGGTACGGGAAGATTTAGGGTTGAGGTAACAAATAGTTGTCCGGAGAATGTCGGCTCTGACGGTACTGGAGGCTTTTGGGATTATCCGGCTGAGGGCTTTGGAGAATTTGACAAAGATGACGGCATTACGATTATCAATCAAATTACTGGAGTACGCATAACGTGTTTGGAAGCAGATGATCATTTGAATGTCTGCGTTACGGGGTAATACTATGAGATACGGACTTATTATGCCGGAGGTATTCCCTTTCGGCTTATTTATTAAACGCATCGAACAGACTAAAACAAGCGACGAATCCGGCGGAGAGAATATCTTCACGGTAGAACTGACAGATCACTCGCGGCGTCAATTCAAGGTGCGTAACGGTGCAAAAGGAGACACCGGAGACGCTGCGAGCATTAAAGAGATTACCGCATCCGTTGATAACGGTATCGGCACTCCATCCGTTTCCGTAAGCTCAACCGGCACCGGAACTGAAAAAAGTGTACACTTTATTTTTAAAAATCTGAAAGGTGAAACGGGCAATATCGCACTTACTGAAGAAGTAAAACAGCATATAAGCCAATCGGTCGCATCAGCGAATCAGTATACCGATGATGCGATCAAGGGTGTGAGTCAGAGCATTGATGCCGGCGATACCAATACATTACAGGCCGCTAAAACTTATACAGACCAGCAAGTACAGGTCGAAGCGCAAGCAAGAGTACAAGGGGATGTAAGCATGCTTGCCGATGCTAAGCGTTATATCAATGATTTGTTAATCAAAATCTTTCAAAACGGCTATATTCAATGGCCGTGGATGCCGATGCCTGATACGCTTTTTGCCTTTGAAGGATACCGCTGGGCAGAAGTAAACTATGACGGTTGTTTTTTCCGTGCGAAAGGAAAAGATGCTAATCCTTTTAACGGGGGTGAACAGGGGGATGCTATAAGGAATATTAAAGGGCTTGTAGGGATTGAAGGAGGTGTAAATCCTTCGGGGCCTTTTTATACAGAAAGCCCTTCGCCTAAGAATGTTGAAGCGTGGCAAACTTCCGCGCAGGGATATACCACAGAATCTACTTGCTTTGATGCCAGTCGGATCGTTCCGACTGCCGAAGAAAACCGGACGCGTAATAGAACCTTTATCATTTGGAAACTAGAGAAAATAGAGGGGTAAGAAGTTATGGAATACATCGAAATCAAAAGCAATATCATTACAGGACACTATTGCGGGGCAATACCGGAAAAGCACGACCCTGCAATTGAGTATCGGATCGTCGAAAATTGTGCGGTCAATATCGGCGATGATATCCGTATGTACACTGACTTACAGACAGGGACTAAAAAGCCGCTTACGCAGTTGGTTGAAGAAGGACTTGTCCCGGTGCCTGAAGGCAAGAAGCTCAATGAAGCCGGTACGGATTTTGTCGATATGACGGAAGCCGAAAAGGTTGCCGCCGGTCTTATTCAGCTCAAGGCCGATGAAAAGGTCGAGGGTGCTTACGTCGTCAAAAAGACTGAAAAAGAACAGTACGATGCAGGGCTTATCAGTAAGGATGAGTATAACGCTTTTATCGACAAGCAGCGAGAAGCCGCCTATCGACAAGAAGCGGATCCGCTGGGTATGCAGGTAATGCGAGGAGAGGTGGAAAAAACAGAATGGCTTGCAAAGATAGCAGAAATAAAACAGCGCTATCCGAAGGTAGAATAAACCATGAGTATAGAGGCACTCCAGCATAAAGAGCTAATCGTCATCGGCGTTATCATATTGGCTTTTATTCTAATGATAAAAAAGGGCGGAAAATATACCCTTTTTGGGCAAACATTAGAAGTTCCGATTGCCGGTAAAAAACAGACCGTAGACACAATCGGGCTTATGTATCTCATGAAAGATGCCTGCGAGCGGATAGAGCTGCTCCGTAAAGAACGCGCAGAAGATATATTGCCGGACATATCGTATTTATTAACCGGCATCAGCCGCCTTTCCTGTTGTATGTACCGAGCAGAGGCGATCCTTAATAAACGGTTGTACAAAAACGGATTTGAAGATTTAACCGTTCAGACGGTTAACGGCTATATCGAACAACTGAACGAGGAACTCTATAGCCACCTACAGCGCGAAATACACAACGCGGGACGATGCACCGCGCACCCGCCTGAACCGATAGAAAAGAGCAAAACATACGCAATTGCGAAGGAGTTCACCCGCAGGGCAGCAGCGATTTATTTGCGTGAGGTAAAGAGCAAGGCAATGATGTATGAGTCCTACCAGCCGCTTTTTGAAAAACTGGGAGACGCTATCCGTGTTGAATTTTGCAAAGAAAAGCGAGAAAAGAAAATGAAGCAGGCGGATGCGCTGCTTGAAGTGCTCCATGAACTGGAAGCTAAAAAAATTGAGGAGGTTTAACGATGGGAGTGATACGGGATATTGACCGGCTCAAGCCAGAACTTGCGAAGAGGACACGCGCTTTTTTAGCAGAACTGAAAAAGCGCGGTATAGAGGTAATCGTCCTTGAAACAGATCGTACGGTTGATACGCAGACGGCCTATTATGCGCAAGGGCGCAAGCCGCTTGAAGAAGTGAACGCCTTGCGTAAAAAAGCAGGTTTGTACCTTTTAACTGAAGCCGAGAATAAGCGCATTGTAACAAAGACAACGCAGTCAAGGCATTTTGGCGGCAATGCCGTTGATATTGCACCGGTAAAAGACGGCCGCGTCTGGTGGAATGCACCGGAGCAAGTCTGGAAAGAAATCGGCACTATCGGTGAAGAGTGTGGGCTTGACTGGTGTGCCGGCGGATACGGACAGGTCTGGGGCAAGGGCTGGGATAGTCCCCACTTTGAACTTATGAAGGGATAGGTACAAATGAGAATCACCAAGGAGCGGTTGATGAATGAGCAGCGATACGATTCTGCTAAAGACACATTGCTACACATAAAGCGTGTTAATGCCTTACTCTTGCAATTCTTGCAAGAGCTGATAAACAGGGCTGTAACACACGATGAATCGAAATTGCATGAACCGGAAAAAATGTTTTTTGATAAAATGACACCGCGGTTAAAAGCTTTAACGTATGGTAGTGAAGAGTATAAACAAGCATTGGCAGAATTAAAACCGGCTCTTGATCACCATTATTCTCATAACAGCCATCACCCTGAGCATTATGACAATGGAATAGATGACTTTACGCTTGCCGATTTAGTTGAAATGTTTTTTGACTGGAAGGCTGCGAGTGAACGGCATAATGATGGCGATGTTTTAAAATCTATCGAAATCAACAAGCAACGCTTCGGCTTGTCGGATCAGCTGTGTAAGATTTTCGAGAACACAGAACGGTGGTTGTGTATAAAAAAATACGATAAATCAAAAGGAGCGGTGAATGAATGAAAAGAATGTTTTTATTGTTTGCCTTATCTGTTTTTTGCTGTTTACTCTTTCCAGCTGCTGCACTGGAGCAGCAGTACGCGATAACGGAAACGGAGCTTATCAGGTTAGAGAGCATATCGGAGAACTTAGCGATAAGCAGGCAGAATCTGCTATTACAGGCGAGCGGCTTAGCGGAGCGATTGAGGGCGCAAGAGAGCAAAGCGAAAACCTTAGCGGCGAGCTTACAGCAAGCAGAGAAAACAGCGAACACCTTAAACAATCAATTACAGACGGAACGGGATACCTTGAAGAATTTGCGGACATCCTACAACAAATCCGAGCAAGAGGCGGCCGAAACAATAGCGGAAAAGCAAGCCCTAATTGACGAAAAAAAAGACACGATCCACCGGCTGACAATTACCGTTATAATGCTTTCAACAGCTCTTGTTGGAGCTATCGTTTTTGCAATCGTAAAATTAAAAAGATTTTTTCCGTTTTTACCGTAAAAACACACCGGAAGCCTAACTATAAAGGTGTAATGCGCAGAAGCTGACAGGCGCGTAATAAAAAAGATCAGCACTCACAATCGGCGAGCAACGCCGTAAAACGATGCGTAACGTGAAGAATATAAAAGAGGAGATGTATGAAGCGAGAATTTTTGGAAGGGCTTAACCTTGAAGCCGCCGTTATCGACCAGATTATGGCAGAGAACGGCAAGGACATAGAGCGCGAAAAACAAAAGACGCTCGCCGCTCAAGAAGATGCTAAGGAAACTAAAGCGCAGCTTGAAAAAGCGAATAAAACGCTTGAAGGCTTTGCAGACCATGAGCAAATAAAGGCCGATGTTGAAAAGTACAAAGCGGAAGCGGAAACGGCAAAAAAGGAAGCGGCAGCAAAAATCGCAAGCCTTGAGAGAACCGCGCAAGTAAAGGATTTTTTAAGCGGCAAAAAGTTTGTCAACGATATTACCCGTGATGCCCTCGCGGCAAAGCTCACCGAACAGCTCGGCAGTGAAGAGGCGAAGGGGAAATCGCTTGATGATTTATTTGCCGCCCTTACGAAGGATCAAAAAAACATCCTTGCCGACGATACCGCTCCCGCACCACCGGTACAAGGCAGCATGAAAGGCGGCTCGCACGCAGCCGATGAGCGGGCGGCAGCACGGGCGGTAATGGGCTTACCGCCTGAAAAAGACTAATACAAGGAGAATAAAAGAACATGGCGAATAACATTCTTACCTTTAAGAAGTACATCGATCAGCTTGACGATGTATACAAATACTCGTCCAAAACGGCTGTTTTGGAAACAAACCCCGCGCTGATAACGCAAGGGGCAAACGCCGGAGAGTTTGTCATCCCGAAGTTGGACATGGACGGACTCGGCGACTATAGCCGTAATGATGGGTATGTATCCGGCGGTGTTGACCTTAAAAACGAAACGGTCAAATGCGACTTTGACCGCGGGCGGCGTTTTACCGTTGACGCAATGGATAACGAGGAAACGGCAGGGGTTGCATTTGGCCGCCTTGCCGCCGAGTTTATCCGTACCAAGGTTACCCCTGAACTCGATGCGTATCGGTTCGCTAAATACGCATTAAAAGCCGGAACAAAGAAAGCGGCCACGCTCGCCGATGGTGGGGCTGTTATGCAAGCGATTACCGCGGCGATCGGTACGCTCGATGATGCGGAAGTGCCGGAGGAAGGGCGCTACCTTTTCCTTACCCCCGCGCATTTCAACGCTATTCATTCGCTTGATACCACCAAGTCAAGAGAGCTGTTAGCGACATTTGAAAGCCGCATTGTCAAAACTCCGCAATCGCGGTTCTACACTGCTATTGACCAGCTGAACGGCAAGGGCAGCGGAGAGGAAAAAGGCGGGTACAAAAAGAACGCAAGTGCGAAGGATGTCAACTTTATGATTATTCATAAAAGCGCTCTTATCCAGTTTTCAAAGCATGTCGTTGTAAGCATTTTCAGACCGGAAGAAAATCAGCTTGCCGACGGCTGGGCGTTCAATTACCGTTCGTACGGTATTGCCGACGTGTACGAAAACAAGAAGAACGGTATCTACCTGCATACGGCAGCATAATGGAAAAGAGGTGGGCGGTAAACCGTCCGCTTATTTACACTCTATAAATTAAGGAGGCGATAAAGATGCGCACAGTAGGATATATCCCCGAAGAGGGCGCGGAGCAGAAAAAAGAGCCGGTAACGGAACAGGGCGGAACGCCGGCAACGCCCGAACCGCCGGAGCCGAAAGACGACGGAACCGGAACACCGACACCGCCCGAACCGCCGGCTGATACCAGCAACACGACACCGCCCGAACCGCCGGCTGATACCAGCAACACGACACCGCCCGAACCGCCGGCTGATACCAGCAACACGACACCGCCGGAGCCGAAAGACGATCCCGGCAAAAAGGGCGGGAAGAAGGAATAAGCAATCAATGACACTCTTTGACAAAGTAACCTACGATTTTTACTCTCACACATTAGGACGAGCGGTTATTCCAACCGAGGCGGAGTTTAACACATACCGCCTAAAAAACGTTCTCTTTGTCAAAGGGTTATACGACGACGGTCTTATTGTAGAGCGCGAAGCGGACGGCATCGTAAAGGCTATCTGTATGATGATTGAAATAGATTATCAGGCAGGCGGCAATGACACCGTAACGACGAGCGAAAGTATCGGCGGCTATTCGTGGAGCGGCACAAAAAAGAGCCTTGAAGCGAAAAAGTACGAATACTTGAAGCTCTTTTGCCATATCACCGGCGGAGTGCGATAGGAGGTAAGGCGATGATAGGCAAACACCTTTTAATCCATTCCTGTACCGTGCAAGAGGTAAGCGGGTTAAACCGCGACGGCGGCGCGGAGTATGGAGAAAACATCTTACTCGAACACGTGCGGATAGTACCTGCATACAGTGTAAGGCGCGGCACCGTCGGTAAAGAAAAGGACGACAAATTACTTCTTTTTATCGACGGAGTAAACAGCACACCGCGCGGGTTTATACCCAAAACCGACAGCGCGGTATTTTGGCAAGGACAACAATACACCGTCCGCGCCGTAACTCCATGCTACACCGCTGGCAGAGGTTCGCTGGTGCATCATTGGGAGGTGTCGCTTGTATGACAATCGAATTTAAAGTAAAGCGGCTTGCCGAAGACGGTAAGATTATAAAAGCGAATGTCGTACAACGCATTGAAAGTGTACAAGGCTATCTTGATTACCTTGTTGTTAAAGACAGTAACTACTTTTGCCCGCTTGAAACAAGCGTCCTGCAAAAGTCGGCAATCATCAATACAACGATGGGGAGCGGGCTTTTAATCTGGCAGACACCGTATGCACGGGCGCAGTATTACGGGGAGGGATTCGACCATAGCAAGCAGCGCAACCCGAATGCGTGCGCGAAATGGTTCGAGGCGGCAAAGGCACGATGGCATTCAAAATGGGTGAGGTTTGTTAATGAAATGCTTAAAAATAGCTGAACGGGTTAATCAGTGGGTTGAAAAAAAAGGGCTCATTCCTTTTACCGTCTATAACGACCTTATTCCTTACGCCGACAAAGACGGGGCAGCGCTCCGGCACGATCCAGCCCCCGCAGCACAGCAACGCTATACCGACGGCTCACGCTTCGTAAGATGGAATCTTACCTACTATATCCGCTGTAAAGATGCCGAGAAAGCCCGCGAGTATGCTTATACCATTACCAGCGCCTTAGACGGAGTGGAGATAGAAGGGGAAGATGTAGACATTACATGCGAAGCGCTCACCCTGCCGCAATTTATCGGCAAGGATGATAAAGACTTTACCACCTACAGCGCAGCGATTGCCTGTAGTTATCTGGAAGAATAATGCCAAAGAGGAGGAAGAGAAAGACTATGGCAAAAAAGAAACTAGTACGTAAAACGCACGTCGTGCCGTTTGTCAACGTAGGAACCGACAGCGCACCCGATTGGCGGCGTATTGAAAAATCAAAAACGTTCACCCTTTCGACCAATCCGCAGGTAAAAACCTACGATTACATTTCAAGTGATATACCGGAAGAAGAAATCACCGGATATCAGCCGAGCCTTGCGCAGAGTCTCACCATGTGGAAAAACTCCGATGACTATGAAGAGTTTTTCGGTATGCTCTTTAAGTTGCCGACGGGTGAAAATGCACACCGCGATGTAATGGTCGCTTTTTACCAAGAGAAAGGGAAAAACGGCAGCGATGATGTGTACAAGGCATGGAAGGTTGACGCCTTGGTAAAAATCAGCCAGATGGATACGGTAGACGAAAGCATCAATTTTGACCTTTCGTTCAATAAAATCGTTATCGGCGCTCTTTCCTTTGCAAGCGGCAAGCCCGAGTTTATCAAAGGCGACTGGGCTGGCGAAACGTTCACCCCCGCAAGTTAAGGGCGTTTAGTGATCGATTTAACCAAAGCAAAGCTCCCCGAAGCGATAGAAGTTTCGGGGGCTTTTTACCGCATTCATACCGATTTCCGCTATTTTATCCGTTTGGAACAGGTGCTCAATGAGAAAGGCATGAAGCCGAACGACTGCGATTTTATGTTTATTCAAGAGTTACCCCCCGATAAAATAGCGGGCGTAAAGGCGCTTGTTGCTTTTATGAACCCGCCGCACACTTTACCCCGCAAGAGTAAGCGCGAGGATGCAGGCGCGCCGGTGCTCGATTACACCCTTGACGCCGATTTAATCTATGCCGCCTTTATGCAGCAGTATCATATTGATTTAAGTACCGAGCCTCTCCATTGGCACCAATTTAGCGCACTGTTAGCAGGCTTACGGGACACCAAGTTAAATGATGTTATCGGTTTTAGGCTCTGGGAAAACACGAGCGGTAAAAAGGACGAATACACCCGCGCAATGCAAAAGCTCCACGACGCATGGGAAATTGAAGTAAAGGATGAAGAAGAAGATGCCGCTCTTGCCGAGTTTGAAGCAAGGCTGAACGGCTTGCAGAAAAAGAAAAAAGGAAAAAGATAATGCCCGATGGAAGCGTAGAAATTAAAACTGAACTGGGTACCGAAGGCGTTGAAAAAGGCGTCAAAAAAATAAACAAAGAAATCCAGACGATAGGGAAAGAAGCGGAAAAGACGACGAAAAAAACGGCGGGCAATTTTAAGAAACTTGACACCGCTATGCAGGAAGCGTCAAGCACCGCCTCCGGTTTCGCTAATAAAATCAGTAACGCCGCCTCCTCTAACGGTCTCTACGTTGCCGCGGCCGTCGGGGCAATCGCCGCAACAAAGAAAATCGGCGAGATAATGCGGGAATGTACCGACGCATACAAGGTACAGGAAAAGGCAGAGAAAGCCCTTGAGGTTGCAGCACGGAACAACCCGTATTTAGACGGGCAAGCAGTCGCAGGATTAAAAGCATTTGCAAGCGAATTACAATCGGTGAGCGAAATCGGAGACGAGGTAAGCCTTAATCTTATGGCTCAACTCGCGGCAACAGGGCGCACGGAATCGCAAATCAAAGATATTATGAAGGCCGCCGCAGACTACGCAGCAGGAACCGGCACTGATATACAAAGCGCGGTACAAACCTTAAATGCCACTTTTTCAGGGCAGGCCGGAGCCCTTGGAAGACAGATTGAAGGTATAAAAAATCTTACAGACGAACAACTTAAAAACGGAGACGCGGTAAAGCTCATCTCAAAACACTATAACGGCTTAGCCTCTGAACTTGCTAATGTAAAAGAACAGGCAGAAAATGCAAAGGGAGATTTTAAAGAGATGGTCGGCGCCCTCATAGCTCCGGCCGTTGATCTTTGGGATCGTTTCTGGAAAGGGTTTTATGAAAAAGGCGCCGCCGCAATGAAATGGCTAAAAAAACGGCTTGACTTTATCAATACTGATAACGATGCTTTTTTGCATAATATGCTTGAGCGGATGGACTATGACCCTGTAAAGGAAGCAGAAAAGCAGCGAAAGCGGGATATGTACAAACCCGATCCCAATGATGCGCTTGACAGCGGAGCGGCGGCATATAAAGCGGTTGAAAAATGGTATGAAAAAGCGACACCGACAAAAAGGCTCGAAGATTCTTCTATTGAAGAGCTTGAAAAAATAATCGAGCAGCTACAGTTAAAAATAGAGCTTGCGGGGAAGTTGGGAGAAAAAGAGGAAGAACTTTTAGAAAAATCAACGGCACTGTTGGCGCAAAAAGAAAAAGCCGAAAAAGACAGAATTGCGACCGAAAACGCCGCGGCAAAAGCAGCAGAAGATCAAACGAAAGCACAAAAGACCGCCGACGATTACGCAGCGGCAAGCAATAAGCAGCTTGAAAATAACATTAAAGCCCTTGAGCTTGAAGCAAAGGCAAAGGGTGAGAACGTCAAGGCTCAAGACCTTTTCAATGTCTATCTAAAATCCTATATCGACTTACTCACGAACACGGAAGGGAAAATCAAAGAAGGTTTCCCTGTTGCACAAAAGCGGCTTGAGCAGGTAAACGCGGCGAAGGCTGCTGTTGATGCACAAACGGATGCGGAGAAAAAATTAAAGGCTGCGATTGAAGCAACCCATGCGGTAATGAACACCATCAAAGATATGAAAATAGCACCGACGCCGCTAGAGGGGTTCGACGAGCAGCTTGCGCAATATAAAACCCTTCGAGATAAAATAAAGGGCTTAGATGACGCAACAATCGAAAAAGCGCAGGAAGGAAACGATACAAAATATACGAAAGAGCAGCTATTAAAACAGTTGAAAGAAAAAGAGATTGCCCTTGAAAAAGAAAAGATACGGACAATCGCCGGTATGCAAAAAAACGAAGAAGAGGCATTCCGCGAGCGGCAACAGCAACTTTTAGACCTTAAACGGGCAATCGATGCAAGCGAGGTTTTAAGCGAAGAGGAAAAGGAAAAAGCGAAAGCAGAGATAGACGAAAAGTATGCGCAAGCAAAAATAGAGCGCGCCCGCACCGTTATGGAGCAAGTCAATCAGTACACGCAGCAAGCGCTACGGGTTGCGCAAGATGCCGCAAAGCTGATGCTTGAATCCATTCAGAATGAGCAAAAGCTAGAACTTGCCGCCCTCGACGAGAAGTACGAAAAAGGCGAAATGTCCGAAACCGAGTACACCGCGAAAATGAAAGAGATAAAAAAGAAAGCGGCGCAAGAAGAATACAAGGTTAAGATGTTTCAATGGACGGCTTCTATGCTTGCCGCCGTCGCAAACATTGCCGAGGGGGTAAGTAAAACGATTGCGCTCGGCTTTCCTATCGGGCTTGCCACCGCTCCGATTGTCGCCGCAGCAGGCGCGGTACAAATTGCCTCTATCGTCGCAAGTAAGCCGATACCTCCGAATTTTGCACACGGCGGTATAGTAGGAGGTTCCAGCTATTACGGAGACAACGTCAACGCGAATGTTAATTCAGGCGAGATGATTACAAACTTTCCGCAGCAGAAACGATTATGGGCAATGCTGAACGGAGAGAGGCAATATAAACCCTCTTTCCCTATCACCGTCAACAATACGCAATCAAACCGTGTCAGCGCGTATGCCCAAGAGCAAAACGGAGAAGTCTTTATAGAAATTATCGATAAGCATATCAATAAAGGCTTTGCAGACGGCACGTATGATAAAGGCTTTGCCGGTATGCAAGCACGAAGCGCAGGGGTAAATATTCAATGATTACATTCCCTTTTCCCATTACAAAACTGTACGGCGTTCAAACCGGATACGTCGATAATGCCGTAAAGCAGCAATATGATTCAGGGCGCGTCGTCGCATGGCAGAAAAATACGGTGGTAAAGCGCAAGTATGCCGTATCTTGCTCCGTAACACGGGCGCAGGCTCAAATTTTTGACGAATGGTACACCAAAACCCTCGGCGGTAACGGTCAACCCTTTAGCGCGCCGAACCTCGAAGGATCGGCAGTGCAAACAGTATACCGGATGGATAGCCCGCCGACGATTGAGGGGCAAGCGTATAAAACGATATCGATGGAATGGATAGAAGTATGACAAAGGCTGAACTTTTTCAATCGCTATCCTCTGGCGGTGCGTATGCCCTGCCGTATTTAATTACAATCCACCATCCGAACGTCGGGGCGGCGCACTATATCAATAATAATGAAGACGTAACCTATCACGGGATAACGTATGAAGCAAGCGCCTTTAAATATACCCGCCCTAAAACAGTCGGCGGCGTCCTACAGAACGGAACCCTTGAAATCACCGGCGTTAAAACATGCGCCCTCGATATGGTAGAGGCAAGCGATGAGCTATTCACCGTTGACGTTATCGGTGTACTCGACGCCGCAGGGGATATAACACCGATCCGCTATTTTCACCATCAATACGGAACGGTTACCACCGACAACGGTTTAAAAGTCGTTATCTCGTTTACCAACGATGATAGGCTTGAAATGAATTTCCCACCGTTTATATTTGACGCCGACAATAACCGCGGAAACGCGTAAAAGCATGACTATAGTAGTATGATAGAAGTAAACGATTTAATCGGTGCATCGTATAAAGACCACGGGCGGGATAAATCAGGGTATGACTGTTACGGTCTTTGTATCGAAGTCGCCCGCCGCGCGGGGTACCGCTTAGACGACGTGTACTATGAAGATCACAGCGTACATTTAAGCCATCTTTATGCGCCGACGCTTAACGTGCATAAAATCGACACGCCAAAAGAGGGCGCGCTTTTAGAGATGGAAACACACACGGAATCGGGGACAGATTTACATCTCGGCGTCTGTTTAAACGAAACCGAATTTATTCACATGACGCGGCTCGGCTGTCGAGTTAATCGCATCGGAACTTTTAAAATAAGGGGCATTTATGGCATTGATACACGTTTATAATAGCATCGGGCAAGACGTAACAACGTATGAAGCGAACGGCGTTTTAAAAGATGTGCTTAACAATATCGACTGGGAACACGCACTTATTTTAAAAGCAGGCAAGGCAATTCCATGCGATTATGAAGCGCAGGATGATGACATTATCTTTATCAGAAAACTGCCCAAAGATCCCGTTTCAGCTCTGATTGCAGTTTCTGTCGTGCTTGCCGTTGCCGGTATTGCAGCCGGTGTCGCCGTCGGCGCGGCGCTTTATAATCAGCAACTGGAACTTGAAGAAATGCAAAAAGCGCAGAAAAACACAAAGGCAAAGAACGCTATAGAGCGTCTCCCTTTTGTTAAAGGCGCACAAAATAGAGCCGCAACCGGTCAGTATTTCCCGTACACTATCGGCGAATCGTTATTCACTCCCTACCTTTTATGCCCTCCGCACTACACCATTGAAGGAGTGCGCGGAGAGGATCAGTATTTAAATCTGGTTTTAGAATGCGGCTTTAATGATATTCTTATTAAAAAGCTTCAAATGAAAAACACGTCCGTTAAAACGTGGAACACCGAAACCCCGCAAAACGGCGTATTCAATTTTGATGCCGGTACCTATTATGATAGCCGTAACCGTATCGAAATTAGGCAGACCGGAGATTTTGCCATCGATGCCTTTAATAAAAAGATTATCGGCGTAAGCGTAAATAAGCAAATCCCGCACGAACACGCAGGGGAGGATGCGGAAGAGAACGCGCGCATTGAAAAAGAATGGAAAGCGGGCGTCGTTCAGGAATTAGCATCAAACCCTATGGCGGTAGAGGTTATTGTTCTTTTTGACGGCCTCCGTAAGTTTGAAGAGGATGTGTGGAAAGCACAAAGCGTAACCCTTCAGGTAGAATGGACAAACAACCCCGAAGATGCGGAACCTGTATGGACACCGTTTGATTCAGGGTTTGTCCAGAACGGCACCGCCTCAAATACATTCGAGTATAATACGAAAAAACAGATGCGCTATTGCGCAACGCAAACCTTTACCGCTTCCCAAAGTTATGGCAAGAAAATCAGCGTGAGAGTTAAGCGCGTTACCCCCAAGGCAAAGAGTAACAGTCAAGAAAATGTAATCCTTTTAGCCGTGCAGACGACCTGCTACGATGCGAAAAAATCAAACAAAGATACCTTAGTCGCCGCGCAACTGTTAGAAGCCGACAAGCGCGACAAATGTACAAGGGTCGGTATTCGTGTTGTCGCAAACGAGAACACCGCCGATATGCTCGATAGCTTTTCCGTTATTCAATCCGGCATCGCCCGCGTCTGGGATAAAACCGCAAAGAGCTGGAGCGATGCAAAAGTGCCGACACGGAACCTCGCTTCATGGGTGCTTGAAATCCTTACCAGCCCCCACCATAAGCCGAGCCGATACGCCGACGATGAACTTGACTTAGCTTCTTTCGGCGCATGGTATGAGTACTGCGAAAAAGAAGGATTTTATGCCGATGGCGTTATCACCCGCGGTGAGAAAAAGAAAAACACGATCGATACCCTCTGTCAAAACGGAAACGCTGCCTTAATCTATAACGAGTTTACCGGCAAGATTGAAGCGGCAATCGATAACGGCCGGCCATATTCGGTTGCGCTTCTTAACAGCGAAAACATTATCAGCATACAGACAAGCAAGGACTTTAAACGAAAAACCGACGGTAAAAAAGTTACCTACATAAACCGAGACGCAGGATACGACGCCGATAGTGTCGTTTTTATGCGAAGCGGTAAAGAGTATAACCCCGAAACCGACACCATCAGCATAACCGCCTTAAAGTATATCACCGATTATAAGATGGCGTATAAATACGTCTGGCGGCAGATGGCGGAAGAAGCAGCGCACCCCCGTACCGTCGTCGTAAAGGTTGGAGCGGAGGGCGCATACTATCCGCTTTTTAGCCGCGTTGAAGTACAGCATAGAGCCTTGCCCGTCGGCCTTTCTCATGCAGTGGTAAAAGAGGTTACATGGTGGGGCGGCTTATTAAAAACAATCACCCTTGACGGGTGTGTCGATTTTCCGGAAGGGAAACGATGCGGCGTTCTTATTCACTGTATCGATAATAAAGGGCATGGTATTTGTGCCGTTGAAGTTGCAGGCGTCGGAAAAACCGACACGCTCAAAGTCGTTTCAAAAGTGCGCCAGTCTGCCGATAGTATTCCGCATTCAGGCGATGTATTAAGTTTCGGTATCCTCGACACGGACGGCGGATTTCAGGCGGTTACCCGTACAATGAAAATCGTAAACATAGAACCGGCAGACCACGGCTATAGCTTAACCTTAAAAGACTACAACCCCGCTCTTTACGAATATGGGGCGCTGCCGGAGTATAAAAGTAATATTACCGATATCCCCGACGGCAACCCCAAGCCGCACCCTTCCGATAAAGGATACGTAACCCGCGACGAATTGAAAAAGGTAAACGAGCAAGCGGTAAAGCAAGCCGCCCTCGAAGCGGCCGCAAAAGCCGCGCAAGCAGCGATTGACGTAATAGCCCGCGGCGATACTTTTTCCGATGTCTTTCAACTGAACGGGTACGGAACCTCTCTTGAAAATTTGATTGATAAGATGGACGAGGACGCCCGCAACGCCAAGGACGGATTATCCATTACCAAGGACGAAATCCTTTTGAAGGTATCGGACACGGAAGAGGGCTTACAATCCTATATCGGCATTACCAAAGACGAAATCCTTGCAAAAGCCGACGATATGCGCCGCGAGCTTACCGCCCTTTTAAACGTGCAGGCAGGGGCAATCCACGCCCTCGTAAAAGGCGGCGGGGCAACGGGGCAGATGGCATTAACCCTCAACCTCCCCGTTATGATTGACGAGGCAACCCGCGAAAAACTCATAAAAGCAAGCTCGCTTGAAAAGGTTAACGCCGTATACGCCAAGGTAAAAGATACCGACTATTACGGCATTAAACCGGATGCCGGAGCTGCGATAAAACCGCTCTGGGAAGACGCCCGCCGCGCCGCCTTGCTGGCAAGTCAAATAAGCCTTGAAGCGGATCAGATACAGTTCAAGTCCGATAATATTTTTGTAAATGGTAAGCTTAAAGCAGACTATATCAACGTCCTTGAATTAGCCGCAAAAAAGACGTTTACTGAAAAGCTGATTGTACAAAAGCTGCACATCGATAGCGACGATACAACACATCAGGATTTTGAAGCATGGTTTGATAAAGATAATGGGTTGAAGATAAAAAACAAGGGAGAGGAGATATTCAAAGTTGATACCGCGGGTAATGTCTTCGCGAAAAATGCGACGTTGGAAAATGCGGTATTAGTAAACGGTGTCTTTTCAGGAGCTATCAATACCCCTGTTTTTGAGATAAAGAAAACAATATCAAAGACCAAGGAAGTAGCTATTAATACAAATGAAAGTTTAAAATCAGTATATTCAAAATATGGAGCGTTTTATTTTGAATGCATAGATAAAAACAAGAATATTGACTTGTTCATGGCTAGTCTGCGCTACATTGCTAGCAGGAACGAAACAAGTAAATACCCAATGCAAGTAGGAAATACAACCGTGTGGATTGATGTTACGGTTGATGAAGATTGTTATCAACTGTACTTATACACATACGAAAAAGCATTTAGATATGAATATGTCGAAATATTGTCAAGTTCTGATACGCGCCTTGTACGAGAAGGTCTCTTGCTTGATCAACGAGTTCCTAAAAACATTTTGCTCAGTGCAAATGCAGGTGGTACCACAATGAAAATCAAAAACTTACCTGCTGTTCCAGGCGAAACAGGAAGTCTTTATACCTACAAGCATCCTTTGTTTGGGGATACAAAAATTTTATGTATCAGTCCTTAGTACTTTATGATGATTTTTTTACCTTGGATATCCACCTTTAAAATAATGTTATCGGGAATAGAAACTGCAAGCGGCTGTATTTTCTGAGGATTAAATATCTGTGCAGAAGACGTTTGCCCTTCATTAAGCGTTTGGGCATCAAACAAATTGTGTATATCTGATACCCTTATTTTTTTGTCAATTGTATTATAAATAGTAAAGGTAACAGGTTGAGCATTTAAAATCTCATAGCGCGTATCAGTAACTTTATTCAAATAATTACGCCCAATACTCACAAGCGAAACATCACCATTATCGTACATAGGCAACAAAAGGGATTTACCTGAATCTACTGTAAATTTATAAGATAAAATTTGTTTTTCATCCTCTTTAAAATTTCTTGCATCAACTGTTGCAGCATAATCAGATTTATTTTCAATGATGGTGTCTTTTGTTTTATACATTTGACACCCCGCCAGCGCTAAGACCAGCAGCAATAAAACAGCAAGTTTTTTCATTCTTGACCTTCCTTCAATATAGTATGTAAGTTCGTTAAATCAATCGTTCCGAGCTTAAATTTATAATCCATATAATCTATTTCAATAACAACTCTTATTGAATTTTCATGCAAAAGTAAAGCTCTAAATTCTTCCTGTTCTTTATCGCTTATATAGAACTGGCTAGAATGATTTTTTACAGAAAAAGATTTTGTCTCACCATTGTTTAATTTTACATAAACGGTTCCATCACCGGAATATTTGTCACCATTGAGCCTTTTTACTATAAAAAATACGTCCTCTTCATCTACACATAGATTAGCCCTAAATTCTGTTACACCGCCAAATGTATTGGGAGACGTTCCAAAAATCGGTTCAGAACAGAGATACCATTCATTGGTTTTATCATCAAACTTATCGATATAATACAGTTTTTCAAATTCAGTAGCAGCGAGGGATGTATAAAACATACAAAAGACAATGATTAAACTGTAAATCTTTTTCATACAACGCACCTCATTTGATAGTATAGCGCGAGAAAGGCGGGAGCGCAAGGGCTTATTTTGCGCTTATAGCACCGGTTCTCTTGCCTCCAGCCTGACTATAGGGGTATGAACGAAGAACTTACATAACTACGCGGAGGTCTTTATGAAAAACACTGCAAAAAATACGGTTGTATGTTACAATGCCAATATGACAAAGGCATTTAAAACAATTTATACCCTTCTTAACCGGCTTGAAAAAGGCCTTGACTATGAAGATTTTGACGCCGAAAAAGAAATTAGCCCCAAAGCGCTCAAAATTACCGAAAATCGATGGAACGCCTATATCAAAATGCTTAATGATGCCGGTTATATTACCGGCGTAAGAATTGACGATTATATAAACGGCGAGGTCGATATTGACATATCGGAAGTCAGTTTGACGCTTCAAGGATTACAGTATTTAGCGGAAAATACCATGATGGTGCGGATGTGGAACGCATTCAAAACGGTTAAAGAAGTGAAAGATGCTATAGTTCCATAAAGAATATCGCACCTTATGCCGATATGCGCATCGGGAGGGAATGTCTACTTTTAGGAGGTATCCCTTATGCGTAAACCGTGGAGTATGCACAAACGGAACGGCATTTATCAGACACAGATGTATGATTACAAAAACAAGCGGTATTGTACTGCCAAAAGCACCGGCACAAAAGACCGGAATGAAGCACTACTCATCGCCTATCGGCGGGCGATGGAGTTTGATAGCGGTATTGCGACAGAGTACACCGAATGGGTTAAGAATGTTTCAATGATAACGCTTTCCAATGAAAAGCGTCCGCTTAATACTGAAATAGCGGCGCTGGTACAGGCAGCCTGTCAAGATGCTATCGCTCAAGCGTTGCAGGGTACCCAATGTAGTAAAAACACACAGCGGCCATATTCCGTATCAGCAGCAGAGTACGAAGATGCGCCGGAAGAGGTTAAGCCGCTGCTTGATCAGCTTCCAACACTTACCTTTTATGATTATCTCTTGTTGTATTGGAACTATGATGAAAGTCCTGATATAAAAGAACGCATCAGCAAAGGCGAAACACCACCGAACCCTGAACGTTTCCGTCAGTCAACCGGAATACTGAAAAAATATGCCGCTAATATACCTTCTTGCCCGCTTATCGAAATCACCGGCGCAAAGATTGACGCTATGCTCGGCGCGATTAGAAATGCCGGTAAGCTCAAAGAGCAGACGATGAAAAATATCAGCTATATTTTTATTCAAGCCCTGCATTTTGCCTATCGGAACACTCTGCTTGCCCGGGATGTTGCGCAGCAGATAACCCCTGTTTCAAAAAACACACGAAAGAAAGCCAAGAAAGAAGCAGAAAAAGCAATTTTCAAAACAGAAGAGATACAGCGGCTTTTTAATGCCGATGATAACCCTTTCGGTTCGGAAACATTCCGGCTGATAAATGAACTACTTTTTAAAACCGGCTGCCGTATCGGAGAGTTGCAAGCGCTCCAGATGCAGGACGTTATAAAAACAGAGCAAGGCTATGTACTCAAGATTGATAAGAACTATTGCAGGGCGGGAAAGCGGATCAAGAGCACTAAAACGGAACGGCGCGACCTTGTCCCCATCTCTCCCGATCTTGCGGCAAAGCTGCTAGCGCACATCGAAAAAAGCCCTTTTAAAGACATACCGACAGCGTTTGTTTTTAGCTCCGCAAAAAATGCGTATACCCCACTCTGTTACGAAAGTATCAGCAAGAATTTTAACAAGACAATGATTAAGCTCAGCATAAAAAAAACGAACTTAACCATTCACAGCTATCGGCATACATTCGCGACTTTTTTACGCATGGCCGGATATTCGGAAGAGCAACTCCGGTTTCTGACGCGGCATGACAGTATAGTAGAAGTACACCGCTATACCGACCACTACACCCCTGATATGGAGCGGTTGAAGTATCAGGCGGCTGCCGATATTGAGCGTCTTGCAGCGTAGACAGCTATAGAACGGCTTAACACATACAAAGTTCTCACCTACTGAACGGTACCGGATACGCCTGACAGGCAAGATATATGCAAACAGTTTGCAAAAGAAGCTGAAAAGGCCTAAAAACCGATAAAAATTATCAAAAAGATACCAAAAACACAAAATCATGCTTGACAAGAGCGCGCACATAGCTTAGTATAAAGACAGTTAGAGAACACAATGTTTTTGTAAGACAAAGTGTAAGATAACGAGTTAAAAATATGTACTAAAAACGCCCAAAAACGAGCGTTTTTGCCTATCTTTTAGCATTTTTCCTTGGTGCACAATTAAGAATTAATTGCGGACAAACAGTCTCATCATCGCAAAAACAAGATATCCGGCAGTTTGATAATTTTGTTTCCGTAGCTTCAAGTTCCCTTTACCGAAGTTATCATACGGTATTACATCGATAATCGGCAGATCATGGAGCAGCTTTTTTATATTGACGAAAGCAAAGGGGTAATTATAATATAATTATGGATTCAATAATTTTTGAATGGGATCCGGTAAAAGCAGATTTGAATTACGCAAAGCACAAAGTAACTTTTGAGGAAGCAAAAACCGTATTCTATGATGAAAATGCACTATTGATTGCAGATCCTGATCATTCAAATATAGATGAAGATAGGTTTATTATGCTTGGTTTGAGTTCAGAAATGCATATGCTGCTCGTTTGTCATTGCTATAGAGAAAATGACAGAATCAGAATAATTTCTGCAAGAAAAGCAAATTTGCAGGAATCAAAACAATACGGAGGTAATTAATATGAGAGACGATTATGATTTTTCAAACGGAATCAAAAATCCCTATGCAGATAAATTAAAGAAACAGATTACCATCCGTCTTGATGACGAAGTAATCAATTATTTTAAAAATATGGCAGAGGAAACAGGTATGCCGTATCAGAATATAATTAATTATTATCTAAAGGATTGTGTAAAAGAAAAAAGACACTTGGAAGTTGCATTTCGGGAATAGACGGTACTGTCATATCCATTCCCTATCACAACAAAAAGAACTGCTCAGGTGTGTATGTCGGAATGCGTGATAATTTAAAATCGGAAATATTACGGGAAAGTATATAATCAATATTGAATTTAACGGCACTGACTTCGATTACTGCGTCTTCATAATCCGTTATTGGTGATAGTAATGAAGCTTTCAGTATTGTTTCATCAATTGGAATAATCTGAAAAATATCAAACAATGTTGAAATAGTAGTCACTACTTTATTTTTATCTTTTTGTTCTTTGAATAAAAAATATGATAATGTTGTAACTTCATGTGCACAAATGTACCCCGTTAATACACTTTCAGCGCACATATTAATGAGTCGCGCAGCTTCTTGATGAAAATTTCGTTTGTTTAAAAAATCAAGAATGATATTTAAATCAATGAGCACTTTTTTCATTGAATATTTGCCTTAATTCGGTTTTATCCGGAATGGGTGAGTTATGAAATATTCCGTATAAAGCCTGCACCTTTGACTGGAGCGGCTGTGTTTGATTATTTGTTTTTAATTTGCTTAAATACTGTTCAAATAACTTTGAGATGGACAAACCGTTTTGACGGGAATACGTATGGGCGAAGTTAATGAGTTCATCATCGATATTAAGTGTCAGTTTTTTTTGCATAGCCTTCTCCTACGTATAAAATATAATAATACACGTAATAATTGTCAAGGAATCGAACTTTCTCGCTAACCTTACTGCTGCTCCCCTTACACCTCCGAAATTTCATATAGAAAGAATACGTCTGCTTTAAGTATTTCCGTTATATTTGCCCTGCCTATCTTGAATTTTCCTCTTGACTTTTGAGGGGGGGGGATGTCTGTATTGCAAGTCAGAGAATGTCCTGAAGATATTTATAGAAAAATTTCATACGTTACAAAAGCTGAAAATAGAACTATAGCGCAACAAGTAATAGATGTATTATGCCGTATTAGCAAGAAGAAATGATGCAACACTCATCACTAATGATCACCATAGCATATAGCAATCGACAACCCCTGCACCTTGCGTCTCGGAGTTGTCGATTTGTCTGATACATTTACTTTGATAAAAAAATCGGCTTACCAGCTTTCCTGTCTGATTACGTAATCGGTGAAGGAATGATTCGCCAGTGCTTCTTTTACTTTTTCAAGATCGTCAGGCTGTATGCCCGGAAGGACAACCCGTACCGATTTTTCAGTACGCTCATACGCAGGGTCGAATCCTGCTTTTCTCAGTTGGACAACAAGCCGCAGCGCATTTTCTTCCCGTGCAAAAGCGCCCAGCTGAATTCTCCACAACACGCCTGAAGTACCTTGTGAATAAACCGGAGCCGGAGTTTGTGCCGGTTGTGCGGAAGCTGAACGGTTTGCAACACCTTTAACGGTATCAGGCTTTGCCGGTTGTTGATCTACAGATGCCGGTTGTCTTTGTGTTGTGTTAGGTTGCGATGCTTGTGCTTGTGTTACTTTAGACGGTGCCGTTTGCGCTTCTGCTGCTGTGCCGGAACCTTTAGCAGGTATATCGGACATCGCCTCCTTCTGAACAGGCACTACTTCGGGTTGCGTACCTGAGGCGAGAGGTGTTTCTTTTTGTGCAGATTTTGCCGGTGTGTCGCTGTAAACATCAGTTGTTGCAACGAGTGCTGCATGATCAAGCGAATCAACCTTTTTAATCGAAACTCGTGTAATACCGCGGCTAATCATTCCCAACGATTTAGCGGCAGCTTTTGATAAATCTATCTCGCGGTTTGGGACGAATGGGCCGCGGTCGTTTACGCGTACCACCACTTTTTTCCCGTTTTCAAGATTGGTTACTTCAAGAAAAGTTCCGAACGGCAGTGTTTTGTGGGCTGCCGTATAGGCATTCATATCGAAAATTTCGCCGCTTGACGTCGGACGACCGTTAAAAGCCTCTCCGTAATAAGATGCATAAGTTTCTGCTGTGAGTAATTCTTCCGCTCCAAGGGGTAATAACAACAATGCCCCCACTAGAGCTGACAGTACATGGTATTTTCTCATAAGATCCTCCCATAGCTTCATATAGACAATATCGGAAAACAAGAAAAAAAATTAAGTGCAAAAGAGGAAAGCATTTTTAAGGAATTAACGGGGAATATGCTCTATTGAGCCTAAAGCTTTATGATACGGGAGACTATATAAACATTGTGTATAAATAAGGCAGGCGATGTAAGAAGCTGCCGGAGACGAGACTTGAACTCGTACGACCGTTTCCAGTCAAGGGATTTTAAGTCCCTGGTGTCTACCAATTCCACCACTCCGGCAAAGATGATATACTATACCGGAAATTATAGAGGCGGTCAAGATTGTTTACAGACTCTCATTGTCATTTACATCATATTTCTCAAAAAACGGCACACTTTCCGCTGATACTGAAAGCGATGCAGGAAGAAAGGTATCCTTTTATAATGGATATAGGAACCGATGCCGGAGATTTTACACCACGGTATAACACCGTTGCGGAAGCTTGCGGCAAAGACGGCTCTATACCCGATTTTATCCATTTTTCTGCGGGATTGTGGCCGGGGCGTGCCGCTATTGAACATCAGGTAGAGGCATTGCAAAAGCTTGAAGCCGATATTCAAGCGATTCTCAAAAGCGGGCAGTTGTATACGGCAGTCGGAGAATGCGGTATAGACCGGTATTGGAACCATGCCGGAGCAACCGGTACGGGAACCGGTGATCTCGCCGGTGAAGAAACGCTGTTTAAAGAACAGCTTGCCCTTGCCAAACGGTACGGATTGGCTGTGATTATTCATTCACGCGACGGTTTTGAACCGACGCTCCGTTGTATCGACGAAGTAGGCTGGCATCGAGGTGTCATTCACTGTTTCTCGTACAGGAAGAAGGAAGCCGAAGCTTTTTTAGAACGGGGCTGGTATCTTTCATTTCCGGGTACCATCACATACACTGACAATGCGAAAACGGCTTCTGAAATAGCGGAACTGGTACGCATGGTGCCTGACGATAAACTACTATTGGAGACGGATGCCCCGTATCTCGCCCCTCAACCGGTTAGACGGGCGGTAAACACCCCGTTGAATATTCCATATACCTATCAAGCTGCAAGTAAATACCGGCAGTGTTCGGTAGAACACTTATGCGAAATTGTGCACCGGAACTGCCGCCGGCTTTTTTCGCTGCTGTGTAAAACCCCGGACAGCCGTGTCCGTTCTGCATAGCCAGCGCTTTTGAAAATAGTGATACCGGATACAAGGCGCGAACAAAAATAAAGTGGAGGCGTACTTGTTGTACGTCGAGCATTTATTTTTGTGTAGCAACGCCGTAGACGGTATGCATATTTTCAAAAGCACAGTTGACAGGCTCAATATCTTTTCTTACTATGGTAAGATATGAATAAACACATTACAGCAGACGAACTTCGTTCCAAGTATATTGCATTTTTTAAAAGCAAAAATCATGTGGAAATTTCCGGTAAGTCGGTAATTCCGGAAAATGATCCTACCGTATTATTTACTACCGCAGGTATGCATCCGCTTGTTCCCTATTTGATGGGCGAACCGCATCCTGCCGGAAACCGTTTAACGGACTATCAAAAGTGTATCCGTACCGGAGATATTGACGCGGTAGGAGATGCTTCTCACCTTACCTTTTTTGAAATGTTGGGAAACTGGTCGCTCGGCGACTATTTTAAGAAAGAAGCAATCGGGTTTAGTTTTGAATTTTTAACCAGTCCGCAGTACCTTAATATCCCGATCGATCTCCTTTCGGTAACGGTCTTTGCAGGAGATGACAAAGTGCCGCGCGACACCGAATCCGCGGAGATTTGGGAAAAGCACGGTATCCCGAAAGAACGGATTCACTTTTTGCCCCGCGAGGATAACTGGTGGGGTCCCGCAGGAGAAACAGGTCCGTGCGGTCCCGACACCGAAATGTTCATCGACACGGGAAAACCTGCGTGCGGCGCCGAATGCCGTCCGGGCTGTAGCTGCGGTAAATACGTCGAAATATGGAACGATGTTTTTATGCAGTATCGCAAGGAACAAGACGGTTCATATCACACGCTGGAGCGGCATTGTGTTGATACCGGCATGGGGATTGAGCGTACTGTTGCGATGTTGCAGGGCAAGAAATCCGTCTACGAAACCGAGATTTTTACCCCGCTGATTGCCGCAATCGAAAAGATTACCGGCTACCAATACGGTAGCGATGCTGAAAAAGATGTTTCCGTCCGTATTATTTGCGATCATACGCGAGCCGCTACCGTTATCTTGGGAGACCCGAAAGCGGTGCTGCCGTCCAATGTTGGAGCCGGGTATGTACTCCGCCGCATTATTAGACGGGCTGTTCGCCACGGCAGGAAACTTGGTATCGAAGGTACTTTTTTGGCAACTCCGGCAAAGGTGTTCATTGAGCAGTACAAGGGCGCATATCCCGAATTAAAAGAAAAAGAAGCATCCATCTGCGCCGAGCTTGAGGCGGAAGAAAAACGCTTCCTTGAAACCCTCAAAAAAGGCGAGGCGGAATATGAAAAAATGAAGCCGAACCTGTTAAAGAATGCTAAAAAAATTATCCCGGGCAGGCTTGCCTTTAAACTCTACGATACTTACGGCTTCCCCATCGAGCTTACCGAAGAGCTTGCGCGGGAATCGGGTTTAACCGTTGACAAAGCGGAATTTGAAGAGGCCTTTAAGAAGCATCAAGAACTATCCCGTGCGGGCAGTGAGCAAATTTTTAAGGGCGGTTTAGCCGATCATTCCGAGCAAACCACTGCATATCATACGGCAACGCACCTTTTACATAAGGCGCTGCGAATGGTTCTTGGTGATCATGTTGAACAGAAAGGGTCTAATATTACGGTAGAACGGCTCCGCTTCGACTTTTCTCATCCGCAACCGATGACTGCCGAAGAAAAGGCGGAAGTTGAACGCATTGTCAACGAGCAGATCCAAGCTGATTTACCAGTTACTATGGAAATAATGTCGCTTGAAGAAGCAAAACAATCCGGTGCGATGGCGCTCTTCGGTGAAAAATACGAAGATACCGTCAAAGTATACTCCATCGGGAACTTTTCCAAAGAAGTATGCGGCGGCCCTCACGTAGAACACACAGGAGTACTCGGCCGGTTTGTAATCCAGAAAGAACAATCGTCATCGGCCGGGATTAGACGTATCCGTGCGGTGCTTACAAAATAGGACACACGGGATCTGTAAGTAACTTACTGGCGGTTCGGTTGTTTACTAATATCAAAAACCTGAAGAGGATATGATGAAAAAACCTGTAATTACATTGTTTATTGTATTAAGTTTGTCTATAAGCGGCGTTTTTGCCCAAACTAATCTGCTGCCTATTGCAGAGGTGAAACTCAGTGGTCGGACACCTATTACGCTTGGTCAGCTTAAAACCCGTGTTTCAGCCTTAGAAAAGGAAATCGGACGGAAGATGACCGTTCCGGAACGGCAGCAAACGCTGGATGGTCTTATCAATGAACGGTTGATCGTCCAAGCGGCTGAAAAAGACGGGATAAAAATCATGGATTCGGAAGTAAACAATTACTTCACCGAATACGTATCCAATCAATTGGGTCAGCAGGTATCCGAAGCGGATTTTGCGAAACTTATTAAAGAAAAAACGAATATGTCGCTTGACGAATATATGAAAGCACAAAACGGTATGACCCTTGCTGAGTTTAAGAGCTTTTTACGAACCCAACTGACTGCGCAAAGATATGTGATGCAGAAAAAACAAAAAGAGCTGCAATCGATTCCCAGTCCGAGCGATGATCAAATCCGTTCGTATTATGAGGTAAATAAACAGTCTTTCGTGCAGCCTGACACAGTACAGCTTTTCCTTGTGGTAGCCCCGAAAGGCGACAAAGCAAGTACTGCGGAAAAAACGATAAAAGATATTCAGAAAAAGCTGACGGCAAACCCGAAGGCGACGGCTGATATCCGTACAAAATCGCAGGAAAAGAATTCAGCTTATCAAGCTGGAGAAATGTTTGTCAGTAAAACCGCATTGGCAGCCGAACAGCTCGGTATTCCGATGGAAGAACTTCTCAAGATTTTTAGCATGAAAGTAGGAGAAGTGTCGCCGATCACCGAAACGGGTGTTAATTACCAGTGCTTTGTTGTTCTGGAGAAAAAAGATGCGAAAATACTCGGTTTAAGTGATGTCGTACAACCCGGCGGGAATGTCAGTCTCTACGAATATATAAAACAGATGGTGATCATGCAGCGTCAAAATGAAGCGCTTAACGATGCGTTGGTTTCGGTAACCAATGAGCTCCGTAAACCGGATAATTTCGTCATATTCAAAACCGGCTCCGATCTCGAAAAAACGCTTTCGTGGTAAAAAATGGCGATCGGAAGACGACGCGGGAGGATCCTGGCGTTTCAGGCGTTATTTGCCTGGGATGCAGGATCGCTTTTGCCTAATGATTTATTGACCTTTCCGTGGGTCGAACGTACCGGTAAAGAGGTAGAGGACGAAGATTTTTTATTTTCGCAGCTTCTTTTTTTAGGTACTGTTGAGCATATCAATAAAATCGATACCCTCATTACCAAAAACTTGGAAAACTGGGATTTTAATCGGCTTAAATTGGTTGACAAAGCGATTCTTCGGCTTGGTACTTATTCGCTTCTCTTCCAACAAGATACCGATCCCAGAATAGTGATTAACGAAGCAGTCTCCATAGCCCGCACGTATGGTACCGATGATTCCTTCAAGTTTGTAAACGCAGTACTTGACAGTATCAAACGAGAGTGTTTAGACTGCTCTTATGAAAAGGACAAAAACTAATCTCTTTCTTATAGGAAGTCTTTTCCTCTGCGTCATTGCCGCAGCATGTTCAAAAACAGATAAAAATGAGCTTTTTCAACAAAAACTAAATGTCATTGACGGTGTTGTGCAAGAAGGTAATACTCAAAAAGCGCTGAATAGCTTACGTGCATTGCGTAAAAAAGCACAGATTCCTATTCAGTATTTAAGCATTGCAAAACGGGAATTGCGGCTGCATAGTCCCGTGCAAGCCTTACAATCAATTCAGGCCGGTCTGAAAAAATATCCCGATGATCCGATGCTTAAAGCGGCTCTTACTCATACACTGATACGGGAAGACCGGATAGAAGATGCGGCCGCGGCTGCTGAATCTTTGCTCGGTACTTCTTATGCCGGTGTTGGGACGGAGGCGCTTATCCTTGCAGATAAGGAAAAACGAACGTACCGGACACCCGTTTCATTTTGGCAAGAGGGATTTCGGCTTACGGGCGAACATATTTTCTTGGAGAATGCTGCCGTAATGCTTGCTCATCAAGGCGACATTGCACAAGCCGCCGCGCTCCGTTCCCGGATCGCCAAAGAAGAAGCGCTGCGTTCCCCCTATTTTTGGTCATGTTTGGCTTATGATATGGGAAACTTTCAGCCGGTACTGGATGATTTAGTCTACTCACTCGCGTATGCCGACATGGCAGGTGTTCCTGAAAATAATCCCAAAGCTTTTGAATACGCCCGCCGTCACCTTTTGCTTGCTGCCGATGCAAGCGCAGGGCTTGGTGATATGGAGCAGGCACGCGGTTTTTGGCACATATATGTTGATCGTTATACGGATTCCTCAAGCGAAGTGTTTTATAACTTAGCGATGACTGCCGCTACGGAAGAAGAAAAAGCCGAAGTATTGATTGATTGTATTTCGCAAAATCCGGGATATTATCCGGCTGTTGCACAGTATGTCCGGGCTTGTTCCGCTGTTAATGCAGTGCATAATCAAAAAAGTCCTTTAGACGAATATCTGCAAAGCAAAGATTTTTTCTCGTTAGAAATGGAAAAAAACTTGTTTGTATCTTCGGCTTTTACCCTTTCTGCCGAGCAAGTGCTTGAGGGGGCAATGGCAGCTGATAGTGAGGATATACGGTTCCTGCTGGAAGACTTTCGATACCGCTATGTCCAGCCGAAAAACTATACGCAGGGAAACGGAGAAATGTGGAAAATTCTGGAAGCACATCCCCACAATCCGCTTGTCAAGGCGTATGCACGCTGGTACTTTGCTTCTTCAGGCGATTTTAACGCTTGTTTCGGAATTGATAAGGCTGATAATCATGATGAAGATGTATTCTACAACGGTATCCGGCGTGCGGTGCAAGGATATTCGACTGCGGCGCTAAAGCATTTTGCCGAGGTGGAAACGGAGAGCCGCTATAAAATTCCTGCCACGGTTGACCAAGCCTATATCTATGATGCCCGCAATGAACCTGATATGGCGATTAAGTATTTCTCCCGCGCCGCGGAGCTCCTTTCCGATAAACGTACAAAAAGTAAGATGTTCTACGAAGCCGCGCGGATATATGCCGAACGCAATGGGATGCCGGAAGCAATTGCGCTGTTGAATCGGGCGCTGAAACTTGATCCTGAAAATCATCGGGCCAATGTGTTGAAACAAAAATTGATTGCCGACGGTAGCGTGAATCGGAATTCCGGTTTAGATTCGTTCTTACAAACTGGTACGGATACCAATCCGCAATAGTGCGCAAGCGGCGGTGTGAGTCTGAAGCAGAGGCGCGTGAGGATCAATATGAACGATTGGTTTGAAAATGAATCTTTTTGGGTACAGTATGCACCTATCATGTTTGACGCCTCGCGATGGAAAGAGGCTTCCGCCGTTGCTAAAGGTATTATTACACTTGCCGGAGCAGGTCGCCCGCCGCAGAAATTAAAAATTTTTGATGCAGGGTGCGGTTTAGGCCGTATTACCGTTGAACTTGCCGTTCTTGGGGCGCAGGTTACCGGTGTCGATCTTATCAAGCCGTTCTTAGATGCAGCGGCAGAGGCAGCGGCGGCAGAAAATGTAACTATCGAATGGGTGCAAGCGGATTTACGGGAGTTTGTACGCCCAGCCGCCTTCGATATTGCAGTCAATATGTATACCAGTTTCGGCTATTGCAAAACGATTGAAGAAGATGCTCTCATTATCCGCAATATTGCCCAATCGTTAAAAAAAGGCGGCTGTTTTATCCTCGAAATGGTAGGGCGGGAAATAGCTGTGCGGGATTTTACTGCGGGAGAATGGTTTGAGCGGGCAGGGTATACCGTACTCACCGATTTTACGGTAGAAGGCGCCTGGGAGGGCTTACGTTCGCATTGGCAGCTCTACACAAAAGACGGACTCAAGGCAGACCACACCTTTGTGCAGCGTCTCTATGCCGCAACCGAATTACGGCAGCTTATGTTGTCTGCCGGTTTTACTTCCGTCGAAATATACGGCGACTTTGACCGCTCCCCCTATAATGAGCGTGCCCGAACCATGATACTGGTCGGGCGTGTATAAGAGAAGTCATTTCACAAAGAAGACTTTTCCGATCGACAAGGCCGAAGACCGTATTGCGTCCGTTCTTTTGTTTAACAAGGGATTATTAAACATCCCTACACTCGTCTGATGACCTCGCGGGCTTTTGAACCGTTTGCAGGGCCGACGATGCCTCGGGCTTCCATCTCTTCGATAAGACGAGCCGCGCGGTTATAGCCGATTTTCAGTTTTCGCTGTACATAGGAAGCAGAGGCTTTTCCTGCAAAGGTAACAATTTCCAATGCTTGCTCATACAGCGGATCGTTATCGTCGGAGAACACGGCATTATCATACGGCTCGTCATCATCATCCACAAAGATTTCTTCATCGATATATTCGGGTTCGCAGTATTCCTTCACGCAGGCGACAACACGCTCTACTTCCTGTTCGGAAACAAAGGCTCCCTGCATACGGGTCGGGAACGGACGAGCGGCGCTTACGTACAGCATATCGCCTTTTCCTAGCAGTTTTTCCGCACCCATCTCATCCAAGATGATTCGGCTATCGGTTTTTGACGCAACCATGAACGCAATTCTGCTCGGAATATTTGCCTTAATCAAACCGGTGATGACGTCGATGGACGGCCGTTGTGTCGCAAGCACCAGATGAATACCGACTGCGCGGCTCATTGCGCATAAGCGTGCGACTGTAGCTTCAAGTTCCTTACCGGATGTTGCCATAAGGTCTGCAAATTCATCGATAATGATGACGATATAGGGCAGCGTTTCCGTTGCTATCCGCTCCGATTTGATTTTCGCATTGAAGGTTTTTATGTCGCGCACACCCATGCTATCGAGTAAGGCGTAGCGCCGCTCCATTTCGCAGAGCGCATATTGTAACGCTTGGAATGCCCGCTTCGGTTCGGTAATAACGGGGGTTAAAAGATGTGCAATGTCGTTATAGAGCTTGAGCTCGACGATTTTGGGATCGACTAAAATCAGCTTTACCTCATCGGGGCGGCGGTTATAGAGAATCGACAAAATGATCGAATTAACGCAAACCGATTTGCCCGAACCGGTTGCTCCGGCGATGAGCAGATGCGGGGTCTGTGCAAGGTCAAGGACTTGCGGATTGCCCGTTACGTCTTTTCCGAGAGCAACGGGAATGGCCATCTTAGCAGCTTCCGGCAAATCGGTTTCTATCAGTTCCCGAAAGCTGACGATTGAACGCTTTTTGTTTGGAACTTCGATGCCGACGGCATGTTTACCCGGAATGGGCGCAACGATACGGACGCTGGAGGCAGCGAGACGTAATGCGATATTATCCTGTAGATTGGTAATCTTGGATAGTTTGATACCCGGCGAAGGCAGCATTTCAAACATTGTTACGACAGGCCCTTTACGGATACCGGTGATGGACACATCGATTTTAAATTCGTTAAAGGTCGATTTCAGCATCAACGCTGCTCGCCGTGTCGCATCGTCAACAATCCAGTATTCACCGTCAGGATAATTCGTTAAAAGATCAAACGGGATGGCATATTTTTTCCGCGGGGGAGGGGGAGGCGCCGGTTTTGCCGGAATGACCGGTACGGTTTGTTCGATGGTTTCTAACAACTTCTCATCAGTATCCTGTGCGGCTTCGGCGCCGATATCAGTCTCGCTGTCATCGATATCTTCTTCATTCTGTATATCCAAACCGTCAATGGCAATATCCGATTCCGAAATATTTTCAGCCGGTACATCTGCCTCATTGATATCGATATCGGATACAAACGTTTCGTCTTGGAACTCTTCAACCGGCGCAACCGGCGCGGTTTCCTCCTGCATTACCGTCCGGTTTTGGGTGATGCTGCCGGTTTCCGATGAAACGGATTGCTCTTCTTGCATAGTTTTTGAGTTTGTGTGCGTTTCCGAGTCGATCACCACCATTGTGTCGAGCAGGTCTGAGCGTTCATTCGGCAGCGGTACGCCGTTTACAAAAACAAGCGGCATATCCGGCTCGGCGGCACTTTCGGTTTCAGCAGCGCTGTTGGTATCTGAAAAATCGGCTTCTGTTTGAGAAGCCGCGGCTATCGATTGTTGTTCTGGAATTGTTTCTTCGGGAATAATATCCATTTGAGCGATGGTATCTGCGACCTCTTCCGCTCCTGCCGGTACATCGTCTTCCGGCGGTATAGGAGTCGCCGTGTCTTCTTCCGGCGGCAAGGGATTGGTCTGTGCTTCGGAATGGCCGGTCTGTTTAATGCGTTCAACCGGAGCGGTAATTTCTTCTAAGCTTGCAAAGAGGTTGTTCGGATCGGAGGGGTCAAATACCGGTCGGGCAGTATCTTCTTCCTGCATATCCATAACGGCTGATAATGGGGTTGACAGCGGGAGCGGCTGCACATCATCTTCCTCCATATCCGTAGGCTCAAGAGTTTCTACCGCTTCAGCAGAATGCATCGGTTCACTCTGTGGTGTTTCGCTGTGCATATTTTCAGTATCCGGAATGCCGGTTTCAACTGATATGTCTTGTTCGGCGCGGTACTCAAGCGTATCGGTAGTATGTTCGTTAAGGGGCTCAACGGTACTATCAGCCGAGAGCGGATTAAACGCCGTTCCTTCCAAATCCGTAGATGCGCCGGATACAGCGGTTGCCTCCGGTCGTTCTTGAACCGTACCGGCCGTATTGATCGGAGCTGTGAATGCTGCGCCCGTATCGCTTTCCGGAGGAATCTGAGTTTCGGCACTGGTTTCTTCCAGCGAATTCGTCGGTGTGTCTTCTGGTGCCGGTACCGGCGGAGTAAAAGACGCCGTTGTATCTTTCGTATCGCTGCTATCCGGCTCAGCGTTTTCGGAAACGGTATCTTCCGTAGGAATGGAGCTCACAGAGAAGTGTTTGCCTGATAGCTTTTCGCTCAGTATGAGCATTAAAAAAATTTCAAAGCAGACAAGCAGCAGTGCGCAGATCAATATCGAAACGGTTACAAATTGCCGGACAAGCGGAATGGAAACCGATGGAGCAAAAGCGTAGATAAGCCGCTCACCGATGATGGCAGTAACAAAATAGAACGGGACGCCGAGCAAAACCGCTTTAGATTCGCGCGTCCAGCCGGGAATCAGCAATAATATGGCTCCATATAAAAAGAGAAGCGGAATCAGAAAAGAAGAGAAACCGTATACCGAAAATACGCGCAGTCCTACGGCAAACAATCCATAGTTTGATTGAGTCAGTCCGGCAATCGGCAAAAAAATGCCGAGCGTCAAGACAATCCCGATACAAAAAAACAGTATACTTAAAATGACCGCTAAAATTCTAAATCGATGATCTCGGTTTCCCATCAATGTTATTTCCCCTCCCGTTCCTTTTGAACACCCCTAGAATTGAAAGATGCCGACTGCGCTGAATAATATAACCCCTGCAGGAATCAAATAGTAGGCAAACATCCCGAGCTTTCCCTTCCGTATCAATTTAAGCAAAAAGGTCAATGCAAAAAAACCTACGATAAAGGCAGTCAACATTCCTGCTGCGAGCGCTGCGATGCCGACAGAACCGCTTATGGTATCGGCTGATTTCAGTTCAAAGATAAACGCTGCAAGAATCGCCGGAATAGAAAGAAGGAACGAGTACTCTCCGGCTTTTTCGCGGTCTACACCGGTTAAGAGCGCCGCTGCGATGGTAGAGCCTGAGCGGGAAATACCCGGTAGTACGCCGATACCTTGCGCTGCTCCGATAATCACCGCTTGCAGCATGGACGGCACGGCAACGTTTTTTTTCGGTTGAATTTTAACTGAAACTAAAAGTACGATACCGGTAATAATAAAACAGATCGAGATAAACAGCATATTTTTTGCCTGCACAATATCTTTCAGAACGATACCGATAACGCCGGTAACAACGGTAGAAATGAGCAGCGCACCAATTAGTTTAAGGTCTGCGCTGTCTTCTATTGTATTTTTTCTGATGATAAACCGGCCGAGTACGGTTAAAAGCCGCCATATCTGTTTGTAAAACACAATACAAACTGCTCCGAGTGTCGCGATATGCAGTAGAATATCAAAAATGATGGGGACATCGGTATGCCCCAAAAAGTACTCTGCTACGGCGAGATGGCCGGAGCTTGAAATAGGAAGAAATTCGGCAATGCCTTGAACGGCGCCGAGAAAAATTGCTTGTATAACCGTCATAATAGTTCCTTGAAAAAGAGCAGTACAATATCCTCCGGTTTTTCGGAATAATAGAGTGCTCCGTATATTGCTGCTGCGGACAGTATCTTTCGCCCGTAATCCCGCGTTTCAGCGTATTCCAAACTCTCCAAAAAGAGATCTGCCGCTAGACCTTGCGCTTTTTTTTGCCATCCGCGAACGCGTGATATGCCTGCATTGTACGCAAAGCAGGCAGGCATAATACGGTTATCGGATCGGCGGATCATTTCCGCAAGATAATATGCACCGAATCTGATATTTATTTCGGGATCGGTAAGGCTGTAATCTGCAACCTTTAACTTCTTTGCAATATCCGCAGCCGTAGCAGGCATCAGCTGTGTAAGACCGACGGCTCCCGCTCCGGATACCACCCGATGTTGAAAAAAGCTTTCGCTTCTTATCAGCGCGTATAAAAGATATTCCGGCAGGCGGTATTCCGCGGCGTATTTCGAGACAATTTCGTGCCACGGACGGGGGTACAGCAGCTCCAGCTGTTCTTTTGTCGCCGCATCTTCCTGATTTCTTAACGAGAAGCGTATTACCCGTATTGAATCGGCATAGCGGCCTTCATCAGCCAATACACGGGCGATTTGTAGTGCCTCTTCGGCGGGAATCGCCGGATATACGGCAACAATGCGGGGATAGACCATATCGTATAAGCCGAAATGAAGCAAGCCGTCGATATATGCCCGCGCCTCTTGTACGGAAAATTCGCTGGTTTGCGCTTGTCCGCCGGATTGAGACTGTGCTTCACCGGCTTGCGTCTGCGGGCGTCGGACGGATTGTGTTTGAGCACCGGATGGGAGTGTACTGCGGAACTGGAACACATCTTGTAACAACTGCGCCCCGCCGAGCCGATATGCGGCTAAAATCCTGTAGTACAACGAGTCATGGGACTCTCCGGATGCTTCTTGCAGTAACCGTACCGTCTGATCCGGCGGGAGTGAACCGGTGCAGGCAAGCGTATAGGCAACAGCAGCTTGTTGTTCCGGCAAGTTTGTTTTTGTCAGCACATCATAGAGCGTTTTTAAGTGTTTCCAATCCTTTGCCGCAGTCAGCTGCGCCCGTAATGATTGTATCAAATCGGTATACCATTCAGGTTTTTTCCAGCGGGGCGCCGTATCTGCCAGTGCTTTTAGATAACGGGGAATGCCCCGTAGTTTTATGGTATCTAAATAGTACCACAATGCAGAATCAAGATTGGAATCGGTGTCGGCCAGTTCAGCTGCCTGTAAGAAAAGTTTTATAGCGCGTTCTTGTTGTTCTGCGCCGCCGATTTTTACCCGGCAGCGGGCTTCATAAAAGGATGCATAAAAAAGGCACCGGCGCATATCCGTACCGGAAAGCTTCTTATTGACCCCGCTTTGTATTCGTATTGCAAAATCTTCAAAAAAAGCCGCTGCCTCGGCGGCGTTCTCAGTCCCATAGACGCCTGCCTTGCCGATATCGGAGAGCAGACTTGGAAAGGTAAAATCTGCAAAGGCATTCTCCATCCTGAAAGTATCCGGAACAGATGCCCATGCTTCCGTATAGTGTTTGCTAAAAACTGCGATACGGATTTCGGCAAGCTTATGTAAAAACGGCGGCATATCCTTGCCGAATTGAGGAAAGGCTTCGGCAAGTGTTGCCGTCAGCGGGCTGGTAAGATACAGCGTTTCCGGCGATTGCGTGATGCTGTCATAAGCACCCATCTGCAAGAGAAGGAGGTTTTTCAAGCGGGTTAAACGGTCTTTTTCAGACAGTTTTTTTTCGTTCTGTACGGAAGTATCGGTTGCTTTGGAAAGTTCCTGCAAGCGTTTTTCTATCGACTGCAGACGGTCGGCAGGGGAACCTGTTTCGTACAATTCTTCCCGGCATAGACGGTTCAGCGGCGACTCATACAGCTTTTCTCCAAGGTTAAAGTAGAAACGGGCAGATTGTTCGTGTCCTGCGCGTTTCAGATGCAAACCGACATAATAGGCGCTGCCGTGCCCCATCATTTTAATACTGCGATAGGCTGCTTTGTCTGCTTTTAAGAAAAAACCGTAATTTCCTGCTTTTAAGTCTTTTAATAAAGCAGCACTTCTATCTGCGGCACAGGCTGTGACGGAACCGATGAAGAGGAAAAGACAAAAAAAAGGAATACGGAGCTGAAAAAAAAGGAGCAAGCAAGAACGAAAAAATCGTTCTTGCTTGTTGCGTAGTATCTTACTGCGGAGGGATTTCAATATAAGTTCCCGAAATGATTAAATCAGGATTTTTAAGTTTGTTATGCTTTGCAATCTTTGTGTACAACCACGGATTACGGTAATAAGTTTCCGATAAATCCCAAAGCGTATCGCCCCAACGGATCTTATAGCGGACGGCTTTTTGTCCTGATGCGGAAGCTGCCGGCTCTTTTACCGCTGGTTTAGTCTGCTGAACAGGCTGTTCTTGTTTTACCGGTTGCTCCGGCTGAACAGGCTGCGGCGGCACCGGCTGCTCTATTGGAGCGGCGCCTGTCGGTTGAGGAGCAGGCGGTTCGGTTACCGCTTTGTCTGCGGGCAATGACGGTGCCGTATTTGGAGCAGGTTGTTCTTGTGCGGGGGGCTTTTGAGCCGGTATAACCGCGGCTACCCCAGGCTCCACAGCCATCGGCCGGCTATCGTCGCTAAGACTCTTTTTTGTCAGCAGCAGAATGCCCAAGACTAATGCAGCAATACCGAGCAAAATAAGGAGAATTAAAAGCCAAATCGGCATTCCGCGTTTCGGCGGCGATTCTTTTTCATCCTCTTCATCAGTATAAAAAGTCGCAGTGGAAAATTCATCATGGGTGCCGGAATTATCATCAGTGTTTATGTTAGTGGAGGAAAGATTGATATCGGCATCGGCCGTTTCCGAACTTAAATCAAAATCAAGATCATCAAATGCTTGATCCGCAAATGTTTCTAATGACACTCGCAGGGCTTGATGCGAACCGGAATCTTTATCAACAGCCTCGGCAGAAAGATTTTTATCTTCGTCGAGCACTAATCGTAATTCTATTGTCGGTTCTCCAGCGGTCTTCTCTTGAATATCTTCAACAATCAGTGAGCCGATATACAAAGGGTCTGAAGTATCATCCTCTTTTTTGAACAAATTAATTTGTACACTTCGTTGATTATCGCGTACCGTAGTTAATTCAAGCGTTTCAGAGGCTGATGCATCATCGTCCATAATGGGAAGAAACATTCCATCTGCGAGTTTTATGCCTATTTTACCTGCCATTACACTACTCCTTCTATTAAAACCTTACTTTTATAGTATCGGCATATCTTAGTCAATACAAAAGGAAATTCCTTTTGAAATATACGGCTCATCTGCGCCAAAACTATACATCCGTGTATAGTTTTGGCTGCGAGTTTCGGCACAGCCGAAACATCGCTGCTATTTAATACCAGCGGCATCCATGCCGCTACTGCAAAAGGCCTCGACGTATCAATACCGCCATGGACGGCGGTGGTTCTATGCAATAACGAGTTTGCTTTGCAAACTCGAAGTCCAAAAATATACATGGACGTATATTTTTGGACGTGTCTCCGCTTTATTTCGCCTAAGCTCCTAGCATCTGTATCGTCTATTTCAAAAGGCTTACGGAAGGGGTTCTCTGTTTCTACGACATCTGTTTCTGCAACTGTTGACAGGTGATAAGTTTAGCCCTATCATACCTATACTTTTTTAAAGATTTCAACTTTTAAAGACTTTTTAACGGATGTACAGGTGGATACGATACAAATAAGAGAAGAAAAACTGCATGACAATATTGTAATCGGCGTATGTCTTTCGTTAGTTGGGGGCTTCTTAGATGCATACTCTTATCTATTAAAAGGTAAGGTATTTGCAAATGCCCAAACCGGTAATCTTGTGCTGCTGTTTATCTCTGCTGCAAATGGGGAACTTCATAAGTTTCTTAAATATATCATACCTATTGTTACGTTTGCGTTCGGCATATTTATTTCAGAATTTCTCAAAAACAAACATTACGTTAAAAACTACACCCGAATGGTTACAGTCTTGGTATTTGAAGTATTGGTTATTGCCGCAATCGGATTAACCGGTACGTATTTTAGGTATGACATTATCAATTCCGTTATCTCTTTTATTGCAGCGCTGCAAGTCGCCAACTTCGATAAGGTTGACGGCAATCCGATAGCCACCACAATGATTACCGGTAACTTAAAAAGCAGTATGATAAATCTTGCGAAGTATCGAGCTGTAAAAGACATCAAATATCTGTATTCTTTTTTTAAGTATCTTCTTATCATCGCAAGCTTCGGCATCGGTGTTTCTGTTGGATTTATTACAATACAATACTATGCGGAAAAATCGATTTTATTGTGCGAACTCTTCATTATTATCGCATTTGTGATGTTACAAAGAGAGGAACAACTTGTGTAGTGTGAAAGGCCGCAGAGACACGCAGAGGCATCATTCTTGCCAAACAGGGGCATATTGCATATACTCTTTCAATAGGAAACCTCTAAAAACCTCAGTTGTTTAGAGGTTTTCCTTAGATTTATTTTGCGATGTTTTTTGATAAGTCATAACAATGTAAAGACTTATCAAAAATACTCGTCGGGCATCTCTAAAAATCTAACCGAGTTTTTAGAGATGCCCTATTATATGTGAATTGTCTCAGAGGCATTGTGAACCGTGCGTTTTAACCTTTGCCTCAGCTCAGTCATATTAAAAAAGGATAGACTATGCCAAAGATCGATGTAAATGAACAGCTTTTTTTCAACTTGTTAGGAAAAAAATACGACTATTCCCCCGAATTTGAACACTTATTAAGCTCTGCAAAGGCGGAACTGGACGAAGCGCCTTCCGCAGCGGCCCCTCAAGATGAACGCATTATAAAAATTGAATTAAACGATACAAACCGCCCCGACCTGTGGTCAACAGCGGGGCTTGCGCGCCTTTTGCGTATGCACACGGGAGGAGCTTCAAACAAAGCTCGGTATCAAGCATTTTTATCGACATTGAGTGAGCGGAAGGATTCCGGAAAACGGACAGTAACCGTAGATCCCGAATTACAGCATATCCGCCCCTTTATGACGGCATTTGTCATTTCGGGCAAGCCCATCGACGATGCTATGTTGAAAGATATTATCCAAACGCAGGAAAAACTGTGCTGGAACTTCGGTCGGAAGCGCCGTTCCGTATCGATGGGGGTGTACCGCAGCGCGCTGATCAATTGGCCGGTACAGTACCGTGCTGTTGACCCGCACACAACCTCGTTTACGCCGCTCGGCTTCGATACCGAAATGACGTGTGAGCGCATTATCACCGAACACCCGAAAGGCAAGGAATACGGCTGGATACTCAAGGATATGAAGAAGGTACCGCTCCTATCGGATGCGAAGGGCGGTGTGCTTTCAATGGCGCCGATTATCAACAGTGCGGAGATCGGCGCGGTACAGCCGGGGGATGCCGATTTGTTGGTTGAGCTGACCGGTACCGATATGCCCTCTCTGCTGCTTGCAACCAACATCGTTGCCTGCGATTTTTCCGATGCGGGATACACGATTTTACCGGTCAGCGTAGAATATCCGTATGAAACCGGCTTCGGTGAGACGATTACCACGCCGCTTTACTTCCAAGAGCCGACAAAGACGACAGTTCATGCCGTCAATAAACTCCTCGGAACTGAGCTTTCGGCGCAGGATATTGTGGAAGCGTTAGAGCATATGGACAATACCGTTACCGTCGAGGGGGATTGTCTGTCGTTGATGCCGCCTGCATACCGGAACGACTTTTTACACGAAGTTGATATTATCGAAGACGTGATGATGGGTAAAACGGTTGAGTTCTTTGAACCGGAAACGCCGCGGGAATTTACCATTGGAAGGTTGTTGCCGGTTACCCAGCTCAGCAGAAAGATTAAGAGTTTGATGGTCGGTTTCGGTTATCAAGAGATGATTTTTAACTATCTCGGTTCAAAGAAAGACTACATCGACCGCATGAATATAGACGGAGCGTCGGTAATCGAAATTGCCAACCCCATGTCGGAAAACTATCAGTTTGTCCGCCCATCCATCATTCCGTCGCTCTTATCCGCAGAAACGGTTTCAGGCAATGCGGTCTATCCGCACCGTATCTTCGAAACGGGAAAAATCGCGTATCTTGCTCCCGAAGAAAATACCGGTACGCGCACCCGACAAAGTCTCGGCTTTTTGACCGTAAACCAAGATGCTAACTTTAACGAAGCTGCCAGCCTTGTCGCCGGTCTACTGTACTATCTGCAAATGGACTACAACGTATGCGAGACACACGACCCGCGCTTTATCGAAGGGCGACAGGCCGGTGTTCTTGCCGATGGGAAACAGATTGGTATTTTCGGTGAACTGCACCCGCAAGTGTTGGAAAACTGGTCTGTTACCGTTCCGGCATTTGCAGGCGAACTCGATATCGAAAGTATCCTTATTCTTACGCTTCCGAACGCTGACCGATAAAGAAAAAACACATTCCGATAAAACAGAGCATGTATGCAAGCAATAACAGTAGCGGGGACAAGCTGTAGGATATATCGGTGAGCAGGGCAATGACAAGGCGGGCGCAATACCGTCCCGCCTCTACCAGTCCTGTTGCCAGTACAAAAAAGAGCGGAAATGCCAGTGCCCATGTATGCTTAAATGGCCGGTGCGGCGGAACTCTGAAGCGCCATGCCAATACGAGCATATAAATCGAAATAATCCAAATAAGAAACACATCGATAATTCTCGCCAATAATTCTCGATGATATATTTGCGCAGGGAAGCCGTATTGTGTTCCCCGCTGCCGAAAGGCATAGAGCTGAGGGAGCGTCATAGATTTTTCACCTTCGTTGGCCGCGATAATCAGCTCAAAATCGCTGTATGAAAACGGCAGCCTCAGAGAGGTCTGCCGCTCAATCGGCATTGTTCCTTCCAGAATGAACGGTTTTAACACTACTGTATCACGTTGCTTATCCACAGCGCGGAACAGCATGCGGAGCATAGGAACTCCATCAGCACTCTCAATCGGAATAAGTTTGATGAAAGGAATCCGTGCCCGATAAAGAATCTTACCGTCGGCGGTGTATTGTGTAAGTTCACAATTTCTTCCATATATTTCCTTAATACTGTTGTTGGTGATATAAGAAAGACCTTCTATTGTTATCTGTGCCGGTGCCCTCGTGCCTGATGCAGGAATGGTAAAATGAATATTACGTGCTGTTTCAAAAAGCGGCAGAGAGGCTGTTTCATCGATAAAGAAAACTTCTTCCAATAGTTTTTTTCGGGTAATATCTATAAAACGGTCTATATCAGGGTCTTTTTTGAGTGGATTATTCTGTTCAAGCATTCGCTTCGCGTTCACAAATTGATAGTAGGCTTTGATGTAGTTTTCCTGCTGGATCATCTCGTATCCGGCTTTTTTTGCTTGGTATAAGCGGATATCAAATTCGGCGGTAAGCTCGGCGATCCCTTTTTCAATTTGATTCCACGCCTGTGCGGCCAGCCGTAACGCTTCTTCATGATAGGGTGCATTTTCGGCACTCAGCTGATATGCCCGCATGGCATAATAGTGTGCGGTGTAAAAATCATATTTGTTCATAAACCGCTTGCTGATGAACAATGCCCCTTCCGCTGTTAAGTTTTCCGGCTCAGCTGTTTCAGAAGAGGGTTCGCTTTTATTGTTTTGCTTGCGATCTGCATTGTATGATTCATGCAATATCTTAGCCTTATCGAAAAGTTGTAATGCTTCAGGATTGTTTTTCCAGATTCCTAAGGCAGCCTTCGCCTTATCATACGCTTTTTCGGCATCTCCGTTTCGTAATGAATTATCAGTCTCTTTTATAAAATCGTAATAATCATGTGTTTTCAGTTCGCTGTAGCGCCGGTAGTCTGCCAGCAACGGCAATACTATTTCTATCAATATGATATAAATAGTAACGCACGCAAAAAGCATAATAAATGCTTCTTTTAAGTAGCGAAGTAATATGTCAGAAAATCGCGGTACGGTATTTTGACCGGATGTACCGAAAATAACGGCATACCCTATCAATATAGCGGAAACCAGTAAGCTCGGCATAATCCGTATAAACAAGATTCCTGTTTCCGCTAATCTCCGGCTGAACAAAAACTGCGGCAGTACATCAATTTTTTTGAGAAAAAACACATATATTAGGCAGCACCCAAGTCCGATCACAAAGTGAATAAGAACGGACAGCCAGCCTTTTAGCATCTCAGGCATTTTATGCAGCGCTCCTTTTTTTGGTCTTTGAATATATCAGCAGTAGTTTTAAACCGCCTATAGAATGAAATACTACGGCAACAACACACAAAACGAGCGGAATTCCGTAAATGCCGTTTTCCGAATTTGTTATATGGAGATTAAAGAGCGCTGTCTTGAATCCTTCCAACTGCATATACGGATATACGAGTAATAGTGCCCCTGAAAGAAGAAGTAAGAAAAGAAGGTTGAACAGATTCCATCGTGTTATGATGCATGCAAACCAAAATGAGCTGACGCAGAAAAAAAGCGCACCTGCGAACAAGAGGTATGTTGTAAAATGTAATGTATAGGCATAGGCAGCATATACATCGGAAAAGAGGCTGTCGGAGCCTTGCTGTAATAAAGCTAGAAATAACGGTTTGCTTGTAAAGGCGGCCAACGCTTTGTCGATGGGTGCCGTTGTTTTGTAGGCTGCTATTGCTTTCTCGATGACGGAAAACTGCGCATAACAGGCCGGTATAATAACCGTTACGGTAAATAGCAAACATGCGAGGAACAGTGTAAGGGCTACACTCAGTTTTGCAGGGTGTCTCATCAAAAATGTATACACTCCGATAATGGCCATCATTACCGCTAATGGGAGTACGTAACATGCCTTTTGCGCCATGCAGAGAAGCAGCAATCCCGCCGATTCTGATGCAAACGGAATAGCCATTTCATAACGCAAGGCTATTCCGCCGAAAAAGGCAAAGATAACAACCGCGCTTAAAAGGCTTAAGAAAAAAACGCCGGGAACCAGTAAAGCATTCTTCATAGGTATCCTTAGAGTAACACGTTATAGATACAATCTCAAGGGTGCCTTTTGAAATAAACGGCGCATCTCCTTTGTTACATATCGATTTTACTATTCGATCCGAATATTCTTTACGAATGCGGTAAATTTTTGCTGCGCTTTGTTGAGCTGTTCCGTTGCGTCAGCAATGTCTGTTTTGAGGTTATCCAGTTCGGTTTCGAGCTTGAGCAGCTTGGTTAAGAACGCTCTCCCTTGCTGGCTTTCCGAACCGACTGCCTCAAGATTCCTCCGTACACGGTCTTGTTCCTTTCCGATTTCCGTCTGACGATCTTGCAAAGTCTTCAAGGCTTTTTCCGCCGCGGTAACCTTTTCTTTTTCCGTTATAATAGACGCAAATGCCTTCCGTACTTTTTCGGGAATTTCGGAATTGGTCGTGTAGGAAATGAATGTGTTTGAATTCATATCGAATATTTTTTGAGTTGATTGATAGGTGCGAGCTTCTTCTACTTTTAACTCGGTACCGGTATTGCCTGCAGCTTTAAACTTAAACCGGTATTTGTTTGCAGTCGTTTCCGCAAGAGCTTGTTTTGATGTCAGTTCAAACCCTGTGTTCTTTGCGTGTTCAACAATAACGGTTCTCTCTTTCTTATTGGTGTTTCGTATCAAATAGATCGTGCTTTGGACTTGCCGGTACGAAGTTGTCATCACTCCGTCAGCCATCTTTATGGTTTCAATCGTCCTTGTGGAGTCGGCTCGCTTTGAACCGGTTACTTCAATATCGTCTCCGTAAGCAATCAGGCGTTTTTCGGCTTCGGGTAAAAACTCCAAAAGAGCATCGCCTGAATATTCCCCCCCGTCAAGAACCGTAATGGGGCCGGCCGGCAGTTTTAAGCCCGATGTGTTTTCAATACTGATACAGAATTTCGGATTAACACGCTCGTTATATGGAATGGAAGAAAATACCGAATACTTTTCCGCAGGAAGAGATGCTAGGGTGAGGGGAATCATCGTGCTTTGCTGCCGCTCAAGTGTAATCGGTTTTGACGGCGTAAAGGCAAACATTTCTCCCGCATTACCGGCCTCAGCTTGATTTTCAAAATAGGCTGAAGTATTTTTTTCCTGTAAGTCTTGATATTCCGCTTCATCATACGCTTCGGATGCATATCTAGACGCTTCTTTTTTCATCATCATCATCGACCGGTTTTCTGCGAGAGGCATAGCTGCGGCATATTCGACACCCGTATCAGCCGAGGCAAATGTTTCCGCTTTCGCAGTTTGCGCAATTGCAAGCGGTACTTCGGGGCGATAGGTATAGTAAGGCGCATAGAGGTTTTGCGTAAAACCGACCGGTCTTCCCGTTGTGAGGGTGAGTGTAATATTCTTCCAGTCGAGGTCGGTTGAATTGTCGATAATCGCCCATGCCTGAAACGCTGCTTTATCGGTACCCATATCGAGCCGATAGCTTGCTTTCCATACCGGCGCTTCCATAACGTATGAAAGACCGATTTTCCGCTCACCTTGCGCATCGATTTTAATGTCCAGTTTTTTGCGGTTCTTTGCCGAAGCGTCGAGGATGAGCGCCAAAGCGGTATTTAAATCTTCATTTCGTCTGGCATCGGTAAATTTAAAGGATTGAATGTCCGAAAAAGCGATAAGGTGGATGCCGTCTTTCGCTGCAAGCGAAATAAAGAAAGAGTCCGTTTCTTTTGAGCTGTTTTTATCGACGCTCAAAATCTTTCCGGTAATTTGATGAGGCGTAAACAGTTCCACTTCCGCGCCCTTTTGCGCTTTTAAAATATCGTAGAGCGTTGTAGCGGCGGAAAGGTCAATTTTTAAACTTTCCAGCGTTTTCCTCAGCGTATCTTCGGACTGATAATTGACTGCTAAGTTTTTTGCACCGGGATCAGTAACGACAAGAGACTTTAGCACATCGTTAATTTGAGCCGGTGAAAATAATAGCTCTATATTCCCTGAACCGGAAACAGTCCCTTCATGCATATAGTGTGCAACGCCTGACGAATAGAGTGTTACCTTTTTAAGCGGAATATCGTCCCCGCTAAAGTTTTTCGCAGGGTCGGCTGTGGTGCCGACTATACAAGCAGCAGATAAAATCATACAAATCATATTTTTCATGAAAGCTCCCCTATTCATATCCTGATTATACTAACCGATGGGGAAAAATGAAAGGGCATGCGGCGGTACCTCTTGTAATTTATAGAGATGCGCGTATATTTTCAAAAGCCTTGACATTTGTTATTCAAAATAGTATAGTCGCTCTGTTCAATTGGATAAGTGGCTAAAAGCCATTTGTCCGGTATTCTTTAAGAGTTTTCCGGTACCGTAAAGCCTTTTAAAGGCAGGTTTCCGTGTTAATGCTGTTAAAAGCATTAAGGGGTTCGCCCTATTACTCTGTAGGATGCCAAACCAGTCATCGGAATGGATTCTGATGATGATCAGGTGGATCCGAATAAGGCTTGTCGAATTGCTATGACGAGCTTATACAACACGTCTTTTGCAACGGTGTTTACTGTCTGATTATCCGCATTCTATTCTTTTCTGTATTTGGTATCCAGTTTATAACATTTTTTCATTTTCGATATGGAAATGGTCTCGCTGTTTGATGGGCGGGGTTTTTGTTAGTTGCCTATTGTCTGTTAGGAGGATTTACATGGCAAAGGAAAAGTTCGAGAGAACAAAAGTTCACATGAATGTTGGTACCATCGGTCACGTTGACCATGGTAAGACAACTCTTTCGGCAGCGATCACTACTCATTGTGCAAAGAAGTATGGTGATAAGCTTCTTAAATATGATGAGATTGATAATGCGCCGGAGGAAAAGGCTCGCGGTATTACTATTAATACTCGTCACTTGGAGTATCAGTCCGACAAGCGCCACTATGCTCACATTGACTGTCCCGGGCACGCTGACTATGTTAAGAACATGATCACCGGTGCTGCTCAGATGGATGGTGCAATCCTTGTTGTTTCTGCTCCGGACTCGGTTATGCCTCAGACTAAAGAACATATTCTGCTTGCTCGTCAGGTTGGTGTTCCTTCTATTATCGTTTTCCTTAATAAGGTTGACCTTGTTGATGATCCTGAACTTATCGAATTGGTAGAAGAAGAAGTTCGCGAAACTCTTGAGTCTTACGGCTTCCCCCGCGATACGCCGATTATCAAAGGTTCCGCATTTAAGGCATTGGCTGACGGCGCTTCCGTTGAAGATACTGCTTGTATCGATGAATTGCTGAAGACTATGGATAGCTACTTTGTTGATCCTGTCCGTGATGATGCAAAGCCCTTCTTGATGCCGATTGAAGATATCTTCACGATTTCCGGACGTGGTACTGTTGTTACCGGACGTATCGAGCGCGGTGTTATCAATCTTAACGAAGAAGTCGAAATCGTCGGTATTAAGCCGACGAAGAAAACCGTTGTTACCGGTATCGAAATGTTCAACAAGCTGCTTGATCAGGGTATGGCCGGTGATAACGTCGGTCTCTTGCTCCGCGGTATTGATAAGAAAGAGGTTGAAAGAGGTCAGGTATTGGCTAAGCCGGGTACTATTCAGCCGCACACTAAATTTGAAGCGCAAATTTACGTTCTTTCTAAGGATGAAGGCGGTCGTCACAGCCCGTTCTTCTCGGGTTATCGCCCGCAGTTCTATTTCAGAACAACCGATATTACCGGAACCGTTACGCTGCCTCAGGGCGTTGATATGGTTAAGCCGGGTGATAATACCAAGATTATCGGTGAGCTGATCCATCCTATCGCTATGGATAAGGGTCTTAAGCTTGCTATTCGTGAAGGCGGCCGGACTATCGCCTCCGGACAGGTTACGGAGATTTTAGCGTAATAAAAAACAAGGCGGTCGGGTAGGCGCTATTCGGCCGCTTGTTTTTGTACGGAGGAAATATGGCTAAGGAAAAGATTCGCGTTAAGCTTCGCGGATTTGATGTTGAGTTGGTTGATCAAAGTTCTAAAGCGATTGTGCAGGCTGTGCAGAAGGTTGGGGCAAAGGTGTTAGGTCCTGTTCCGCTTCCTACACGTATTAATAAATTTACTGTGCTTCGCTCTCCACACGTAAATAAAAAGTCGCGTGAGCAGTTTGAAATGCGGACGCACAAGCGGTTGATCGATATTGTTGAACCTTCTGCAGAAGTGATGAATGCTTTGATGGCATTAGAGCTTTCGGCGGGGGTTGATGTAGAAATTAAACAATAAAAGAACGGTAGACGGCATTTAATCAGGATGTGCGTACCGGAGAAGCGATGAGTTTCTCAAGGAGTTGTGAGTTATGGTTGGTCTGATTGGTAAAAAAATCGGCATGACCCAGTTGTTTGATGACGAGGGGCGGCTGACACCTGTTACCGTTTTGCAAGTAGTGCCGAATACAGTGGTCGCAGTAAAAGATGCGGATCATTTCGGTTATGAAGCAGTTGTGTTGGGAACGGGTGAATTGAAAGAAGGACGTGTTTCAAAGGTATATGCAAATCAGTTTGCAGAAGGTGTTGCGCCTGTCCGTCTTTTAAAAGAATTTAGAGGTTTTGATAAAGAAGTTACCGTTGGTGCGAAAATTGGCGTCGAAGTTTTGGAATCTGTCCGGTATCTTGATATTACCGCAATTTCAAAAGGAAAGGGCTTTCAGGGTGTTGTAAAGCGCTATGGTTTCGGCGGTGGACGCGCTTCTCATGGTTCAAAGTTTCACCGTGAGCCTGGTTCGACAGGGCAGTGTACCAGTCCGGGGCGATCGTTTAAAAACGTTAAGATGCCCGGTCACATGGGTGCCGAACGAGTAACGGTACAGAATTTGAGGATTGAAAAAATAGATCCCGAATTGGGCGTCGTTATGGTACGTGGTTCCGTTCCCGGTAAAAAGGATGCGGTTGTGTTCCTTAAATCCGCTGTAAAACGGGAAAGATAACGGCAGGAGAAGAGAATGGAAAAGAAAGTCTATTCGATTGATGGTAAGGAATTGCGGACAATTGAGCTTAACGATGCTGTGTTCGGTTTGCCTGTTAATGAAGATGTCATTTACTATGCCATTACAAATGAATTAGCAAATATGCGTGTCGGTACGGCATGTACAAAAGGTCGTGCTGAGGTAAACGGTTCTAATGCGAAGCCGTATAAGCAGAAGGGTACCGGGCGTGCCCGCCGTGGTGATAAAAAATCACCGCTTTTGGTCGGCGGCGGTACGATTTTTGGGCCGAAGCCGCGTGATTATAGCTATGCAATTCCGAAAAAAGCAAAGCGGTTGGCAATGAAATCTATCTTGAGTTTGAAGGCTCAGGATGAAGATCGCCTTGTTGTCATAGAAGATTTTACGGTTGAAACCGGTAAAACGAAAGATCTTGTGAAGATATTGCAGGCATTTGTTCAGGATGAGCGCACTGTGCTTGTGTTGAAAGATGATGATGCAATGTTGAAGCGTGCGGGGAAGAATATTCCTACACTGTCGTTTTTGACGTATAACCGTTTGCGTGCGCATGATCTGTTTTATGGGCGGAAAGTGCTGATGCTTGAGTCTGCTGCAAAAAATCTTTCGAGTTTTTATGCGGTTGAGGGGGCTGAGTAATGCAATATACTGATGTTATTATAGCGCCTGTGCTTACGGAAAAATCAAACGAGATGCGTGAGCAGCGTAAGTATGTTTTTAAGGTGGATCCGCGCTCTACAAAGGTGCAGATTAAGGAAGCAGTACGGAAGCTTTTTAATGTTAAAGTGCTTGATTGTGCTGTTGTAAACGTCGACGGAAAAATGCGTCGAGTTCGCTATCGGGCAGGTAAGACTGCAAGCTGGAAAAAAGCTATTGTGACGCTTGCTGAAGGCGAATCGATTAAAGTTTTTGAAGGTGCATAACAGCACTTATCGCTGCTTTGAAGGGGAAGATAAATGGCTCTTAAATTATATAAGCCTATAACACCGGGTATGCGCGGTCGAATTGACTTGCTGCGTGATGAAATCACTGCGCAGAAACCTGAAAAAAGCCTTACAACCGGAAAAAAAGCCAATGCGGGGCGGGATAGCCATGGGCGTATTTCTGTTCGGCATCAGGGCGGTGGACATAAGCGGAAGTATCGTGAAATTGATTTTAAACGTAACAAGTACGGTATTCCGGGAACTGTCCGAACTATCGAATATGATCCGAACCGCAGTGCAAATATCGCATTGATCTTTTACGCTGACGGCGAAAAACGATACATCCTTGCTCCTAAAGGTTTGAAGGTCGGACAAAAGATTATGAGCGGCACGATGGCTGCGCTTGAGCTTGCGAATGCGTTACCGCTTGAATCCATACCGGTCGGTTTTACCGTCCATAATGTTGAGTTGACGCTTGGAAAGGGTGGGCAAATGGCTCGTTCTGCCGGTGCTGCTGCGCTTATTGCTGCAAAAGAAGGCGATTATGTAACGTTGCGCCTTCCTTCAGGTGAGACCCGTTTGGTGCATAAAAAATGCTATGCAACAATCGGTGAGGTTGGAAATGCCGATCACATGAATATCAATTTAGGAAAGGCGGGACGTGCACGTTGGCGCGGTATTCGTCCTTCCGTACGCGGTATGGCTATGAACCCTGTTGATCACCCGCTTGGTGGTGGTGAAGGACGCGGAAAGGGACGCAATCCTGTTACTCCGTGGGGTCAGCCTTGTAAGGGATATAAAACCCGTAAGAAGAAGAATACTTCGGATCGGTTTATTGTTTCACGGCGGAAGTAGGGAGTAGAGAATGTCAAGATCTGTTAAAAAAGGCCCTTTTGTAGAAAAAAGCTTGTACAAAAAGGTTGTTGAAATGAGCAAGACGGGAGATCAGAAAACAAAAAAGATGGTTAAGTCTTACTCCCGATGCTCCACGATTATACCTGAGATGGTTGGTTTTACTATTTCGGTATATAACGGTAAATCATGGATCCCTGTGTATATCACAGAGGAATTTGTTGGACATAAGCTTGGCGAGTTCGCTCCTACCCGTATTTTCCGCGGGCACGGCGGCTCGGATAAGAAAGCGGCAAAAAAGTAGGTGGATATAATGACTGAAACGACTGCAAAGAACGGTTACCGCGCTACGATAAAGTATTTTATTGCTTCTCCGACAAAAGTTCGGCCGGTTGCAAATGTGATTAAACGCAAGTCTTATACCGATGCAATGGCGATCTTAGAGCATATACCCAATAAAGGGGCTGCACTGATTTCACAAACGGTTAAGTCGGCTGCCTCGAATGCTTTGAACGGTAATAAAAAATTGGATGAAGATATGCTCTATATTAAAGAGATCCGTATCGATGAAGGCCCGAGGCTGAAGCGCTTATGGTGCCGCGGCCGCGGACGTGCGGATGTTCAATTAAAACGAATGTGTCACATTACGGTAATAGTTGACGAAAAGGCGGGAGCGTAAGTATGGGACAGAAAGTAAACCCTATCGGGTTAAGACTTGGAATTAATAAAACATGGTCGTCTCGCTGGTATGCAAGTCCGAGAGAATATGCGGACTTATTGCATGAAGACTTAAAGATTCGTGCAATGCTCCAGACACTGCCTGAGTGCAAAAATGCGGATGTTGCCGATATCGAAATTATTCGTCATCCCCAGCGTGTAACAATTGTTATTCATACCGCGCGGCCGGGTGTGATCATCGGAACCAAAGGTGCCAATATTGAAAAAATCGGCGCTATTATTCAGAAAGAACTGAATAAAAAGGTTCAGATTAAGATTAAAGAGGTGAAGCGTGCTGAATTGAATGCTTCTCTCGTTGCCCAGAATGTTGCCCGTCAGCTGATGGGGCGTGCTTCCTTTAGAAAAGCCTTAAAGCAAGGTTGCTTTTCTACGATGAAAGCCGGTGCTCAGGGAATTAAAATCCGTGTTTCGGGTCGTCTTGGCGGCGCTGAAATGTCCCGAACCGAAGAAATGAAGGAAGGGCGGATACCCTTGCACACACTCCGTGCGGATATCGACTACGGTTTTGCGGAAGCGCATACCACCTACGGAAAAATCGGTGTAAAAGTTTGGCTCTATAGCGGTATGATGTACGGCAGCGACCAAAAAGATGACGCCGGTTTATTGTTAAAAAAACAGCGCAAGGAGCGCGCTCCTCGATCGGAAAAAGGCCGTGGCGAGCGTGCGGAAGCAGGGAGGGATTAAGCGATGGCTTTAAGTCCTAAGAGAGTAAAATACCGCAAAATTCAGCGCGGTAGAGTTAAGGGAAACGCAACACGGTGTAATCATATTGACTTTGGTGAATTTGCATTGGTATCGCTTGAACCCTTTTGGCTGACTAATCGCCAGCTCGAAGCTGCTCGTGTTGCTTTAAACAGAAAGGTAAAGCGCGGCGGTAAGTTGTGGATTCGCGTATTCCCCGATAAGCCGTATACAAAAAAACCGGCTGAAACACGTATGGGTAAAGGTAAGGGAGCTCCGGAGTATTGGGTTGCTGTTGTAAAGCCCGGAACGGTGCTGTTTGAGCTTACCGGTATTGATCGCTCGCTTGCGGAAGAGGCTATGCGTTTGGCAGGAAGTAAACTTCCGTTTAAGACACGCTTTGCCGAGCAGCCGCGCGATAACTAAGATGGAGTTTTCCGAATGAAAAAGCCGAACTATAAAGATTTATCCCTTGCCGAATTGCAGGCAAAGCGGAGCGAACTTAAACAAAAATATATGGATTTGAGGTTTCAGTTTGTAGTGGGACACGTAGAGAACCCTATGCTGAAACGGTCTATGCGCCGCGAAATTGCAGCGCTGAACACATTTATCCGGCAGAAAGAATTGGCCGGCGTAAGTGCAGAGTAGGAGCAGGCCCGTGGAAGAAACAACGGCAAAAAAGAAATCCGGGAACCGCGAGTTTGTTGGTTTGGTAACCAGCGATAAAATGGATAAAACCATTGTTGTGCAGGTCGCTACCAAGAAACTTCATCGGCTGTATAAAAAGTATGTGCTCAATACAAAAAAATATAAGGCGCATGACGAACAAAATACAGCTCACATTGGTGATACGGTGCGTATTGTAGAGAACCGTCCGATCAGCAAAGAAAAATGCTGGCGTTTGGCGGAGATTATTGAGCGTGCAAAATAACGAGTAAGGAGCGTCTATATTATGGTTCAAGTAGAAACAAGATTAAACGTTGCCGATAACTCGGGTGCAAAGATTGTACAGTGTATTAAGGTACTCGGCGGATCCCACCGCCGGTATGCCGGTATCGGTGATATCATTGTAGTAGCGGTAAAGGATGCGCTTCCGACTTCTACAATCAAAAAGGGTTCTGTAGAAAAAGCGGTTATCGTCCGCGTTTCTAAAGAATATCGCCGTCCTGACGGGACATATATCCGCTTTGACGATAACGCTTGTGTATTGGTCGATGCGAATAAGAACCCCAAGGGTAAGCGTGTTTTCGGGCCTGTCGCGCGCGAACTGCGTGATATGGATTTTATGAAAATCGTATCGCTTGCGCCTGAAGTTCTATAAGGAGATTGAGCATTTATGGAAGGAAAAATCAAGATCCGTAAGAACGATACGGTAGAAGTGATTGCGGGCAGCGAGAAAGGAAAGCGCGGCGCCGTATTGCGTGTTTTACCTGAAAAAAATCAAGTGATTATTCAGGGCGTTAATATGGGTAAAAAAGCAATGCGCAAGCGTTCTCAGCAGGATCAGGGCGGAATTGCCGAAATTGAGATGCCGATACATATTTCAAATGTCATGATAGTCGGTAAGAAAAGTGGCGTATCCCGCATTGGATATAAGATGGACGGCGATAAAAAAGTGCGTTTTTGCCGTAAGGGTGGAGAAGTATTATAATGAGCAATTATGTGCCACGGCTTAAGAAAATCTATACGGAAACGATAACGCCTGAGCTTACAAAAGAGTTCGGCTATACTACGGTTATGCAGGTGCCGAAGCTTGTTAAAATCGTACTCAGTATGGGAGTTGGCGAAGCATTGACAAATAAGAAATTGCTTGATGCTGCGGTAACCGATCTTGGTACTATTACCGGCCAAAAAGCGGTAAAAACAAAGGCAAAGAAAAGTATCGCTAACTTTAAACTTCGTGAAGGGCATGAGATCGGGGCGATGGTAACATTACGCGGCGCCAAAATGTATGAATTTTTGGATCGTTTTATTAATGTTGCGCTGCCTCGTGTTAAGGATTTCCGCGGTGTCAATCCGAACGGGTTTGACGGGAGAGGAAACTATTCATTAGGTGTTACGGAACAGATTATTTTCCCTGAAATTGACTTCGATAAAATCGAAAAGATCGCAGGGTTGAATATCAACGTCGTAACGACGGCAAAAACCGATAAAGAAGCACGGGCGCTTCTTTTGAAGTTCGGTATGCCCTTTAGAAAGTAAGAGAGGTTTTCATGGCAACAACAGCAATGATAAATAAGGCAAACAGTACGCCGAAGTATTCCAGCCGCCAATACAACCGCTGCAGAGTATGTGGTCGTCCGCGCGGATATATGAGGAAATTTCAGATGTGCCGTATTTGTTTTCGCAAATTAGCAAGTGAAGGCCAGATACCTGGCGTTACAAAATCAAGTTGGTAGGAGGTAAAAGATGAGCGTTTCAGATCCCGTCGCAGATATGCTTACAAAGATTCGGAATGCAGCGGCAGCCGGTCATGAGAAAGTCGATGTGCCTTCTTCAAAGTTAAAACTTGAAATTGTGAAGATTTTGAAAACCGAAGGTTTTATTAAGAATTTTAAAAGACTTAACGAAGCCGGCGAAAGTACAATCCGGATGTTCTTAAAATATGATGATAACGAATTACCCGTTATCCATGGTATTGAAAAAGTGTCTACACCCGGACGCCGCGTATATTCAGGATATAAGATGCTTCCCCGCGTATATAACGGGTACGGCACTCTTATTCTTTCAACTTCGGTGGGCGTTATCACCGGCAAGCACGCAAGCGAAAAGCAGGTTGGCGGCGAGCTTATCTGCAAAGTTTGGTAGGAGGCGAGTGTGTCAAGAATTGGAAAACTTCCGGTAGCTGTTCCTGCCGGAGTAAAAATCAATATTGCCGATGGTGCATTGACCGTTGAAGGCCCCAAGGGGAAGCTTTCCCGTACCTACAATTCTCTGGTACAGGTAAAGTTTGAAAACTCTGAGGTTTCCGTAACACGGGTGAACGATACCAAAGAAGCCCGTTCGTTTCACGGTCTGTATCGGAATTTAATTCACAATATGGTCGTGGGCGTCAGTCAGGGTTTTTCTAAAACCTTGGTTGTAAACGGCGTTGGTTACCGTGCCGAAGTACAGGGCAAACTGTTGGTAATGGCTTTGGGCTATTCAAACGATTTTATCGCATTGATCCCCGAAGGCATTGAAGTAAAGGTTGAACCGCAGGGAAATAAAATTATTATCTCCGGTATTGATAAGGAAAAAGTCGGCGAATTTGCAGCGCAGATCCGTAAACTCAGATTACCCGAACCCTACAAGGGAAAGGGTATCCGTTATGAAACCGAAGTCATTAAACGCAAAGTCGGTAAGACCGGTGTTAAATAAGGATAGGTACTATGTTTAAAAAGCGAATCGAGAAAGATAGAAAGAGATTTAAGCGTAAAGTTCATATCCGTAAACGGATTTATGGAACAGCTGAACGTCCGCGTATGACTGTCTTCCGCAGTAATAAGAATATTTCGGTGCAGGTTATCGATGATGATGCACGTGTAACTGTTGCGTCGGTATCCACACTCGAAAAAGATTTTAAGCCCTTAAAAGCAAATATCGAGTCCGGAGCAAAAATCGGGGAAGAACTCGGTCGGCGTCTTAAAGAAAAGAATATTACGACGGTTGTTTTTGATCGGAATGGTTATCTGTATCATGGTGTGGTACAGGCAGTTGCAGACGGTGCCCGGAAAGCGGGAATAAATTTCTAGGAGCGGATATGGATCGTCAGAAAGATTTTAACAGAGACAGTTCACATCGCGAGAAGGAACTGGTAGAAAAGCTGGTTAAGTTAAACCGGACTGCAAAGGTTGTAAAGGGTGGACGCCGTTTCTCTTTTTCCGCTTTAACGGTTGTCGGTGATCAGAATGGACATGTGGGATACGGTTTCGGCAAGGCGAATGATGTAAGTCAGGCTATTAAGAAGAGCATTGAAAAGGCGAAAGCCAATATGATTTATATTCCGCTGAAAAACGGTACTATTCCGCATGAAGTGCAGGCTAAGTTCAAAGGTTCTTCAGTATTGCTTCGCCCTGCCCGGTCAGGTACGGGAATTATCGCAGGCGGTACTATCCGTGCGATTATGGAAGCAGCCGGAGCAGCGAATGTTCTTTCAAAATCCTTGGGGTCAAATTCCGCAGTAAATGTTGTGCGGGCGACTTTCGAGGCTGCAGCGGAATTGATGGATGCTAAAACGATTGCTAAGAACCGCGGAAAGTCTATTACGGATGTCTGGGGGTAAACTATGGCAAAGAAAATTAGGATTACGTTAGTTAAAAGTACCATTGGACAAAAAAAACCGGTTCGCGCAACCGTTCGTTCCTTGGGACTTGGAAAATTGCATTCCGTAGTTGAGCACTCCGCTTCTCCCGCCATCTTGGGTATGGTACGGGCGGTTTCTCACTTAGTTGAAACAGAGGAGCTTGATTAATGTCTGATTTTATATTGAATGCGCCGAAAGGGGCAAATAAAAAGAAGCGCATTGTAGGCCGCGGTTCTTCATCCGGTCGGGGAACGACATCGGGTAAGGGAAACAAGGGTCAGAATGCACGCTCCGGCGGTAAAACCTATATCGGTTTTGAAGGCGGACAAATGCCGTTGTATCGTCGCGTTGCGAAAAAAGGCTTTTCTAACTATCCCTTTAAGGAAGTTTATTCGGTTGTAAATTTATTTATGATCGACGAAAAATATTCCGATGGGGAAATCGTTAATAAAGAAACGCTGAAAGCAAAGGGACTGGTAAAAAAGCAGACTGCTTTGGTAAAAGTGCTCGCTTCCGGAGAGCTTACAAAAAAGTTGACGGTTGATGTAGATAAAGTTTCCGCACAGGCGCAGGCAAAGATTGAAAAAGCCGGCGGGACGGTCGTTAAACAAAACGGCTAAACAGGCGGGCTTCATACATGGCTAACAATGCACTTGTAAATGTATTTCGGATAAAAGAATTACGCGATCGTATCCTGTTTACGATTGGAGTTTTGATCGTTTTCCGCTTGGGATCGGTACTTACTATTCCCGGTATTGATCCCCATGCTTTATCGGCATATTTCCAATCGCAGGTACGGGGAAATGCTTTTGTCGATTATATGGACTTCTTTGTCGGCGGGGCATTCTCCAACTTTTCCGTGTTCATGCTTGGCGTTATGCCGTATATTTCAACTCAAATTTTGATGCAGCTTGCGTTGTTCGTATTTCCGAGTTTGAAAAAGATTGCGGAAGATGACGGCGGCCGGAAAAAGATACAGGTATGGACGCGTATCCTTACCGTATTTGTCGCATTGATTCAATCGTATGCGGTGACCTTTTATGCGTATATGATACCCGGCGCTATTGTACTTCAGAGCCGGTTTATGTACATCTTTGTTACGATGCTTACCGTAACAACAGGTACGATGATAACGGTTTGGCTGGGTGAGCAGATTACGGCTCGCGGTATCGGAAACGGTATTTCAATGATTATCTTTGCCGGTATTATTGTCCGGCTGCCCCATGCCGTTTCTCAGATGATCCGGCTGGTGCGGCTCGGTGAGTTGAACCTTGTATTTGTCGTGATAGCATTGATTATGTTTGTCGGCATTATCGTACTGGTTGTTTATGAGCAGCAAGGACAGCGGAAGATACCGGTGCACTATGCGAAGCGGGTTGTCGGGCGGAAAATGTATGGCGGTCAAAATACCTATATTCCGTTTAAAATTAATCCGTCAGGTGTTATTCCGATCATCTTTGCATCATCGTTTTTGACCTTCCCGATTTCGATTGCGACAACGATAGGACCGAATGTCCGATGGTTGAACAGTCTTGCGCATTTTTTGCGTCCGAACGGTTTGTGGTACAATATTTTCTATTTGATTCTTATTGTGTTCTTTGCATATTTTTATACACAGATTTCGTTAAACCCCACAGAAATTGCAAAGCAGATAAGAGAAAATGGAGGCTCGATTCCCGGAATTAGAACCGATAAAACCGAGGAATACTTGCAAAGAATTCTAAATCGTTTGATTTTGCCCGGTTCTTTGTATCTGGCGCTGATCGCCGTCTTACCGACTGTGATACAGACTATTTTCGGCTTCCCTCAGTCGATTTCAATGCTGATGGGTGGAACATCACTTCTCATCTTGGTTGGCGTTGATCTTGATACAATGAGTCAAATTGAAGCGCAGCTTAAAATGCACCATCATGAGGGGTTGGTAAAACGAGGAAAGCTCAGATCACGGAATCTGTAGTATTTCAGGAAAGGTTATTCTTTTGTTAAGGAGAAGAACAATATGAAAGTAAGAACCAGCGTAAAGCCTATTTGCGATAAATGTAAGGTTATTAAACGCAACGGAATTGTGCGGATTATCTGCACGAATCCCAAACACAAGCAGCGACAAGGCTAATGGAGGAAACTGAAGAATGGCTCGTATTTCTGGGGTCGACCTCCCCAATAAACATGTTAATATCGCGTTGACGTATATCTATGGAATATCTCACTCATCTGCAAAAGCAATTTGCGAAAAGTCAAAAATTGATCCGATGCGGATGATCAACGATTTAAATCAGGATGAACTTGCCGCCATCCGTGCCGTTATCGACCAGGATTACAAGGTTGAAGGCCGGCTTCGTACCGAAGTCGCTCTGAACATCAAGCGCTTGATGGATATCGGCTGCTATCGCGGTTTACGACATCGTAAAGGCTTGCCCGTCCGCGGACAACGCACAAGAACTAATTCTCGTACTCGCAAAGGTAAGAAAAAGACCGTTGCCGGTAAGAAGAAGTAATTTTGGAGGATAAGCTGTGGCTACAACCGCAAAAAAACGAAAAGAAAAGAAAAGCGTATATGAAGGAAATGTCTATATTCAGGCAACCTTTAACAATACCATTATTACCATAACCGATTTGAAGGGCAATGCGTTGTCTTGGGCATCCTCCGGCGGCTTGGGATTTAACGGTGCGAAAAAATCTACCCCCTTCGCTGCACAAACAGTCGCGGAAACGGCTGTACAGCGCGTTCAGCAGTATGGATTACGGGAAGTTCACGTATTTGTGAAGGGGCCGGGTGTCGGCCGCGAATCTGCAATCAGAACACTTGGCGTTATGGGGCTTAAAGTTCGCTCCATTAATGACGTAACCCCTATTCCGCATAACGGTTGCCGTCCCCGCAAGACCCGCCGCATCTAATAAAAAGGAGTTTAAATGGCTCGTAAAAATCTTTTGAAAGGATTCAAAAAACCAAAAGGTCTGGAATTTGCAGCAGATGTCTCAAATGACAGCTATGGTAAGTTTACGGCGTCTCCCTTTGAAACAGGATTCGGCACAACGATCGGCAATTGTTTGCGGCGTGTTTTGTTGTCTTCGATACAAGGGTATGCTATTTCAGCTGTAAAAATTACCTCTTACGGCGCTGATGATGTTCCGCATGGTATATCGAGCGAGTTTGAAGCAATTCCAAACGTAACCGAAGACACAATGGAAGTTTTGAATAACCTCAAGCAAATGCGGTTGAGACTTCCTAATGAAATTGAACAAGACGTTTTTTTGTTTGATTTTAAAGGTCCCTGCTCGGTTAGCGCAGCCGATTTTGCTAAACCCGGCCAGCTTGAGATTTTATCCGATGATCTTCATATTATGGAGTTAATGGATAATGCTCATGTTGAGCTGGAAGTTCAGGTTGATTTCGGCCGCGGTTATGTACCGGCGGAAACGAATGAAAAATATGTCGAAGTTGTCGGGACAATCTCGTTAGATACCATTTTTAGTCCGGTTCGAAAAGTCAGTTATGAAATTCAGCCGTGCAGAGTAGGGCAGCGTAACGATTACGATAAGCTTGTACTTGAAATCTGGACGGATGGTACCATACGGCCTGAAGATGCACTAGCGGAAGCTGCAAAAATTGCAAAAGAACATTTTACCGTTTTTGTCAATTTTAACGAAAATGAATTGATCAGCGATGATGAATCCGATGAAAGCGATGAAATGATAAAGCAGTTGCTTGACACACCGATAACTGAGCTTGATCTTTCCGTGCGGGCTTCTAATTGTTTGAAAAACGCAAACGTTTCAACAATCCGTGATTTGACAATGATGACCGAGGATGAGATTTCGAAAACTCGAAATGTCGGAAAGAAGAGTTTGCAGGAAATACAAGAAAAGTTGGCGGAACGTAATTTGAGTTTGGGTATGACTGATTACAGTCATTTAAAGAATTCGATCAAGTTATCGAGACAGAAGGAAGAAACAGATGAAGCATAAAAACGGCTTTAATCCGCTTTCACGTACCAGTGCACATCGCCGCGCATTGCATCGTAACATGGTTACATCACTGTTTAAGTACGAGCGGATTACTACGACAAAACAAAAGGCGATGGAGATTCGGCGAACTGCAGAAAAGCTTATTACCCGTGCTAAGGTCGATTCAGTACATAATCGGCGGCAGGCTGCAACCTATATTTGGGATGAGGCAATCTTGAATAAATTGTTTACCGACATCGGGCCGCGTATGAAGGAGCGGAACGGCGGATATACTCGTGTGCTTAAATTAGGGTTACGCGAGGGCGATGCCGCACAGGTTGCAATTTTAGAGCTGGTTGACTATACGCTCGATAAGAGCACGAAGAAGTCGGCAGACGCAAAGAAAGACAGTGCAGACAAGGGTGCTGCAAAGTCAAAGGCAGCGGAGGGCTAAACTATGTCGAAAGCACATCGCGGAAAGGGAATTAAAAGTGTTCCCAACCATGGGCGGGGTACTTGTCCCGTAACCGGCCAAACCGGTGTTAAACTCCTATATGAACAGGAAATTGACGGAAAGAAAGTCAATATCTCAAAAGTCGGCCGTGCAATGCTGAAAAACAAGAAGGCCGCCGAAGCTAAGGCGTAAATATAACGCTATGTTTTGCAAAAAACGCTCGCTTTGCCGAGCGTTTTTTTATGCCCTATTGTTTTTGCCATAGCGGTAGTGCGGCTTGTCATACTGATAGTTTTGCTCATGTATCACATAAACAAACTGAATTTTGAAATTGCTCGCATTGTTTTACGCAGGCGTTACAGATCGTTTTATATTTTTCTATTAGAGAGCCGCATTCAGTATATATTAATTTATCAAGCTTGATTCCTGTCCATGGTTCGTTCGGAAGCTGTACAGTGTAATTATGTAACGTTTTAAGTAATTGACATATAAAATATCTTGAATCGATTCCCTCAATTTTAAAACTAAAACGGTTATCGGATTGAATAGTAAAACTCAGCAACGTTTCACTAATTTTTTTGCATGTTAATCTTTTATAGTATCCTTCCTGATCGATATTCACATATGCCCTTTTATGTATTTCTAAATTTTCGACACGCTTAATCCATTGTAAAAAATTCGGAAATGAATCCATTATCGCCGAAAAATCTACTGTTATGGAATAATCATAATAATAGAAATGTAAGTTTGTCCAACCGTGATGAACATGATCAAATTTTGTAAAAAGCTTATAATACAATTGTTTATATCTGTTCATTGCTTATACCTCGGGTTCTTATTATACCACACTATTGATTTAATCTCATTTATGCCCTATTGTTTTTGCCGATACAAAAGAAAAGACTATTATGATGATGATTGATTCGTGCGGAGGATTTAATACCCCGACGCTTTGCGTCGTAACAAAGGGTATTAAAGCCGACTGCAACCACCTTATGAGAACAACATACTCCGACGCTTGCGTCGGGGTTGTTGATTTGTGTAAAATTGCGGCTGCAAAACCTTATGGTTCTGTTTGTAAGTTAGCCGGTAAGGCATGGATACCGGTACAAGGTTTTGAATCGCATTTGGATGATGAGCTGGCTTTGCAGACTGATGGTTCATCCGGGCGTATGTGGCGCTTTTCTTCCGCTTCCGAAGGCCATAGTGATTTTAAGTTGAGCGATGTGCCGGTTCAGTCAAGCAAGCTTGTGTACTGTGAGGATATACGGCAGGAAGTATTTTGGAAACAGCTGTGCTGGGAAGAACCGTTTGTGGTGCGGTTCCGTAGTATTGGAGAAGCTGCGGAGCTGTTGCGAGGTATTCAACGAAATTGGGCGCACTATCCGCTTAACTGTTTTAGGCGGGCGGAATTGATTGGTGCAAAGCTGCCGTATATCAGCAAAAAAGAAAAACCGTTTCCTTATACCGTGCCGCTTGCCGGTATGGGGGTGTGGTCGTTGCTAGATGAACATATCTTGCTTGCATCTGCGAAAACCTCGTCGCCGTTTCCGCTCGGCGTTATCCGCTTTACCGAAGATCATCAAAATCCACCAAGCCGCGCCTACCTTAAATTGTGGGAAGCCTTAACCCTGTTAGACTTTTACTATCGATGTGCTGCAGAGCAAAAGGGAGGGGCTGTTCCATCGGTAATACCGGTAGACTGGGCATTACCTCAGCGCGGTTCCCATTGTGTGGATGCGGGGGCGTGTCCCGGCGGATGGACGTGGGTACTGAATAATCTGGGCGCGGAGATAATTGCTATTGACCGGAGCCCGCTGGCAGATTTTTTGATGCGTGAACCGCGGATTACGTTTATGCAGCATGATGCGTTTACATTAACTCCCGAAAGTCTCGGTAAACAGGATTGGGTATGTTCCGATGTTATTTGTTATCCGCCCCGCTTACTGGAATGGGTTGAACGGTGGCGGGCAAGCGGTCTTTGTTCAAAATTTATCTGCACAATCAAAATGCAGGGGGCGCCCGACTTCGATACGATCCGCCGTTTTGCGGAAATTCCTCATTCAAAAATTGTTCATCTTACAGCAAACAAACACGAGCTGACTTGGCTGTGCGCACCGTTCATTGATGGATGACCGTTATATCATGGATGATGGGTACCGGTATGGGGGCATTGCTGAAGGCTTTGCAAGTTTAGCGGGATGCTTCTCCCGTTTATATACCGCTGTTTAAAAGCGTTTTTTTAAAGTATGCAACTGTGTGCGCTCCGATATTCGCTTGCCGCCGCCGCTTAATTAACCTACAGGCTGTCTTTATGATGATGCGTTCCATAGTAATGCGGTGTGTGTCCTGCCCCATCGCATCGAATTCAGCGGTTTTTGTGTCCCCGACCGCGCGGCGGATTATTTCCGTACCGGCAAAGCCGTAGGCATCGGCAAGTATTTCAGAAAGCCGCCACCGGATATACCGTTCGTTGTAGAGCGGGTCGCTTAACGGAACTGTTTTACACCGTTCCAACGCCTTTGCGGTAAAAAGCTGCGGGAGTGCTTCTATTGCGGCGGCTATCCGCTCAATAAAATCATCAAAATCATCAGCAGCGGAGAGCTTTTTGCGGCTGAAAGCAGCGTACATCAAAGAACAATAAAGATTTGCGATAATATTACCGAGGTCATATCCGATTGGACCGTAAAAGGCAAATTCGGGGTCGATAATTTTCATACACGGTTCGCTCGTTGCATTCTTATCGGGAGTGGCATTCGTATCGATAGGTATGCCGATAGTATTGCCGATAAAAATCGAACCGGTGTGTAAATCACCGTGGATAAGCGCCTCTGCCTTATTCATAAAGGTTTCCCGCAGTGAAGCGACTTCGGCTTTAAGCGCTTCGTCGGTGTAAAGTGTTTTTCGAATAAAGCTCTCGTTACCGGGGGTGATGCGGTTGCGGTTTTTTCCGTTGCAGTACGGTTCGGAAAACACGAGCGTTTCGGAAATTGCGCATAGTTCGGGATTGATAAAAGCTTTTACCCGCTCCTTCTTTTCTTCCGGAGACAAAAACAAATCGCTTGTTGCGAAAACCGCATCCGCCAGAAAGGATGCGGCGTTTTCCGCGAAATTTGACGGAAGCGGACGTCCTGCCATCAGTTCCTTCCGTAAATTACCGCAATAGGAAATATCTTCCATGCAGATAACGCTCATTGTATCGTCGTAGGTATAAATACGGGGTATGAACTGCGGGGTAAGGGCGGCATAAATGCGGAGTGCGTCCGCTTCTCTCCTACTGCGGGTAATATCGAGCGGACGCCCCGATGAGCGGAGCAACCGGTCAGCCTGCTTTACAATAATGCTTTTTCCACTGATACAGGAACGCACACGGAATACATAGTTGATGTTTCCGTCCCCGATTTCTTCCGCATTGAGCGGGTCATCGTGGGAAAATAACCGCAGCTGTTCAACGAGGTAGGTCTTCACTGTTTCCGTATCAAGTAAATAGTGCGTTTTCATAGTGGTATGTATATCCTTAAAATGCACCGGTCGAACAAAATATGGATTTTGTATCAGCAGTCGAAGTTAGACCGTGTTATGTTTTGAACAATCGGTAGAACAGCACAATCAGCAAAAAGAGGGCGTAACGGAATACGTAAAATACTTTAAAAGGATTACGCAGCAGTTGCGGTAAAAACTCGTGACCTTTCCGAAATGCGGCGTCGGAAATACGCTTTTTACGTTTTGCAAAGATATCGATGATATCGTTATCATGGATAAAGATGCTTGCGGGTAATTTCGCTTTATTCCGATAAATCCATCGGACGCCGCCGGGGAGCCCGTTTCCGGCAATCAACAGGGCGGGATGGGCTTTGACAATCGAAAGGATAATGTCCTGTTCCATAGTCTTGCGGTAGAAACCGTTAAAACGGCCGACAATACCGATACCCGGAAAAGTTACGTGTACATTGCGTTCGGCATCGAGCAGGTTTTGCGCCCGTCCGCCCAGTAAGTAGAGCGATTTATAATGCGAGTCGATGATGTTGAGAATTCTGATAATCATATCAAAAGAATCGCGTCTGATCGGTACGGGAAGTTTGAGGAACTGCGCCGCTTTTAATAAACTTCTTGAAAGCGGAAGACAGAGCGCTGCTTGCTCAAGCATTGCGCGGTATTCCGCATCGCGGCGCGCTCTGAGCAAATCCCAGATTGTAATGAACACGATATGTTGAGGTTCTCCTTTGCTCAGCATATCTAATATGGTTTGCTCAATATCTTCATCGGGGAGGATATCGATAGGAATTGTTAAAAGGTTTATACGGGTAAGTGCCACTGATCAGCCTCGTTTATAGTAGTTTGCGCCGCTGCAATTGCATACAGTGCGGCGGTTTCTGCACGTAATACGTTCGTTTTAAAATGAATGGTTTGGAATTCCGCGTCGCGAAGTACTGCTGCTTCCGCGGAGCTAATGCCTCCCTCCGCTCCGATTGCGAGCACGATATGGGAAGGCTTTTCTGCAAGCAGTTGGTGAAATCCGACGGATGTCGCGGCGGCTTCGCTGCACTGAGCAAACACGGTAGTAGCAGCCGGTACAAGCGTTTTTAAGGTGTTGAGCATTTCGGCAAGCGGAGCCGGTTCCATAACGATGGTATCGATCGGAGAGCCCGATTGCTGCCGCGCCTCTTTGATAATGCGCCTGAACCGTTCCAGCTGTGCAGGGTTTTGTTTTTTTGCAATGGAAAATTCTCCGATTACCGGTAAAACGGCGCGCACGCCTGCCTCCGTTGCCTGCCTAATAATGGTGTCGGTTTTAGAGCCTTTGAGCACCCATTGCAGCAAGATAAGTTCGGCAGCAGGTGCAACATACGCAGGCGAAGTGTTTGCGGCTTCGTTGGTTGCATCCGCAGCAGCCGTCCCGCACACACTGAAGGGCGTTGGACGTCGCTTTAACCGCAGCGTTTTCTTTGCGGTGTTTATCGAATCGATGACCATATCGGCAGCGCCGCTTTGCGGCAGTACCGCCGACAGTATATCACCTTCCCTCATACGCCGTACCTTTACCAAGTATACAAAAGCCTTGCCGCTCAAGGTGAGCATACCATTACTGTCCGGCTCTTGCTCGATAATAAATTGCTTCATCGTTTCGTGATACCGATTTATGAAGCCTTCTTCAAGTCGGTTACGGCTTTTTCTTGAGCTGCTTCGTCCTGCATTTGACGCACGGTTTTGCTGTTCCGCAGCAGTTGCGGCAATGTCCCGCTTTTAAGAATTTTGACAGCTTCCTGTAGCGGTGCGTCATATTCAATATCAGCCGCGGGAGCGGTGTGAGTTCTATTATATTCCTGCCGAATCAAAATGCGGAGCAATTCTTTGTTCAGAGAATATTCTTTTGCGAGCGATTCCGCATATCGGGTAATTTGTGCCGCGGTTAAATCCTGGTTCTTCTTGACAAAGGTGGAAAGTTTTTCATCTTTGAACAGTTTTTCCAGCTGTTTTTCGTCATCTGCCGATAGCGGCGGAAACAGCAGCACCTCTTTGTCCGGTTTGATGCCGGTTTTGTCGATATTTGCGTCGCTCGGTGTATAATAGCGTGAAGTCGTCATCTTAAAAGAATCTTTTTGTGTCAAATCGAATATCTGCTGCACGGAACCTTTTCCATAGCTGGTTTCCCCGATGAGGTATGCACGCTTATAATCTTTTAAAGCTCCCGCCAATATCTCCGAGGCGCTCGCCGAACCCTTATTGATAAGCACAACAAGCGGCACATCCGCAAACACCGCATCGATCGCAGCGTTTTTGTTAAACTCAAGATTGTGCTGAGGAATGCGCGATTTTGTAGAAACGATCAATCCTTCTTTAATAAAAAGGCTCGCCGTATCAACTGCTGCAGTGATGAGTCCGCCCGGATTATTCCGCAGATCGAGGACCAGTTTGGTTACGCCTTCCGCTTGTAGGCTTTCCATTGCTTCCCGTATGCGCCGGCTGCCGTTCGGATTAAACTCTATCAGGCGGATATAGCCGATATCCTTATCGAGCTTCATGTATTTAATGGTCGGCACTTCAATCCGCGCTCGAACCAGTTTAACCGGAAACTCCATATTCTTTCCGCGCCGAACGGTTACGGTAACGGATGTGCCGATTTTGCCGCGGAGCTTTGCTACGACATCCGCCTGCGTCATCTCGATGGTAGATTCTCCCTCGATTTCGGTAATGAAGTCATCTGCCTGAATACCGGCTTTCCATGCAGGGGTTCCTTCGAGGGCGGACGCAACTTCAATATAGGATGGGCGTTCAGCTGCCGAAGCCGTAGGCTTGGTAAAGGTAATACCGATGCCGCCGAAGTAGCCGGTTGTGGTATCCTGCAATCCTACGCCGGTTAAACTGCCGTTGTCGATATACATGGTATACGGGTCTTTGAGTGCATTGAGCATTCCTTCCGCGGCGCCCTGAAAGAGCACCTCCGGATTTACCTCATCGACATAATAGCGTTGAAGCGCCTCATTTAAGTATTGCAGGTATTGCATATACGGTATCGTACTTTGAGTCCGATCCTGCTGAGATTGAGCAAAGATAGACGGTGCATACGATACGGTAGAAATGAGAATAACGGAAAATAAACAGGTAATAATCCAAATTTTTCGCGGTTTCATAGAAAATATTTTCTATTATATTGGAAAATTGTCAAGCCTTTAGCGAGTTTGTATCTTTGTTCGCATATTTAAATGAGGTAAAGTACCTGATATATGGGATAGTACAACACACGATGCCTTGTATAGCGCTGTGCTTTTCGATACAATATTACTGATGATAAAAAGTACTGTCAGTGGAAAAGCATCCTCTCTGCGGACAATTAACTCTTACGGCGTGTTCCTTCCGTATTTGATTATTCCTTTCCGGATCAAAAGTGCAAAAGTACTCTTCCGTTTTTTACGTACCGTTATACGCGATTTTTTTTGGCTACAGTTTTCGGTAAAATGGCACTTTAAAACGATTCCCATTTTGGACGTATCGCATTCTCTGGATGAATTAATTCCTTTTACACCCGACAAAGTACAAATTTATTTGAATTTTACGAATTTTTGGATCCGGCCGATGACCTTTTTGTTCCGTCGGATTGGAATAAAAAAAGCGCTGCCGTATTGCACCGAATATCTTTCGATTATCGAACAAGCATATTCAGGGGCTGCAAAGATATACCGCTTTTGCATGACGACAACAAACCGCCCTGATTATAAAGCGGATAAGGCATTCAAAATAATTCATGCCTTAGACCCTCATTTGTTGTGCGTGCCAAGTCTGCACGTTTCTATCGTTGTTCTTGCATCGGTTTATTATGCCGAAGTGTTTAAACAGGAGGATTTTACACAAGAAGAGCGGGAATTCTATACGGAAGAATTACAAGAAGGAGCGCGGCATATTATTGAAAGTGTATTGTATATCAAGCAGCACAGTGTAAATTGCATTCCTGCGGCAATGTATATGATGCTGTATGTGCTGAAAGGCCGATTTACGATAAGCGCAGGAGTCGATATTATCAACAGTTTGTTTGCCGACGACAAGACACTTTCTGAGCAGGTCAAACAAGAAGTGAGGTCACACATTCACTTTATGTTTGAACGCCTCCTTTTAGAGGGTGCCCATGAAAATGATTGGACTATTCCCGTAAAACGATGGCTGCAAAGCTATGCACGCTCAAAAAATGCCGTTTTGCAGATCGATCGCTTGCCGCTTACATAACTTACCAATATGCCTGATGTCTACATCGGGTAAACGCATCAAGCTGTTTTTAGAAGTCTTATGCATTAATGATAAAATACTCGTGTCCCGTGTTTTTGATAAAACGCTGCAGGTCGCCGGAATCGATAAAAACCGTCGCTGTATTTTCATTCGGATGAAAGGTTAAAATGCGATATTCGTCAAGCATTGATTTATCAAAGTATACGGGCACATCGTGTGCGGTGTTGTTTAATAAACCGAACGGCGACACGACCCCGGCTGCAAGACCCAGCTTTTCTGCCAATAATTCTGCCGATGCAAATTTAAATTCTTTTTCTTCGAGCATTTCCGCACACTTTTTCATATCAAGCCGTTTCATTTCGTCCATAATGAGTAGAATGCACCGTTTTTTATTTCTGTTTCGCAAAAAGAGCGTTTTTGTCCGGCACCCTTCTTTGCCTTCGATGTATTTGTCGGCTTCTTCTGTAGTTAAAGCCGGCGGGTGTTCGACAACTTCGTAACTGATACCCATATCTTGCAATGCTTTGTAAACGTGTTCGGCAGGTGTCATAAAAAATCTCCTTGTACCTTATCCGGTTCTTTAAATACTATAGCATAAATAAAAGAAAAGACAACACAGGAATATACTTTGGGGGATGGGGGCTGGGCAGGTCTTGCATAAAAAGCAGCATCCGTGTAGGCTTGATAGTGTGCCGTTTTTATGCAACGTTGTTTTTATATTACGTTGTCGTGAAAAAAACGAGCAGTCTAAGGAGTGTTTTATGAAGAAACTGATTGCATCGGTGATTGGTGCCCTGCTGATTCTCAGTACGCTTTCTGCACAGGAAGAAGGGGCAGAGGAAAAGTCAAAGGTAAAATATTCGACAAATATCAATCTGGCTATTACCTATCCTTGGGCCGGCAAGCTGAATGTGACAGAAGTTATTAAAGTTCCGGTTTTGAACTTTGATAATCCGTTTATGCGTGGTAATAATATTAAATTTAAACTAGGGGCGGAACTTACGCCGGTTACCGTCGAAGGAAAGTTTGATGTGGTCTGGACTCCGCTCGCCTTTTTGGAAGTATATGGAGGTGCCAGTATTGGATCCGGGTGGACACTTGCAGGATGGCACGGCCTTGCCTTAAATCAGGATGTTTCCGGCACAACGCACAAAGTTCCTATTAACTTTAAAAACGCATTTTACACTGCAAATTTTGGCGGTGCTTTGCAATTTGATTTGGGCGCAATTATCCCGACTGATTGGACTCATATAATCGCGAGGGTTGATCAGTACTTTTTATATAGGGGTGTTACAGGTGTTGACCCGCTTACATCATGGGTGTTTCAGAATGATGACGGCGAAAACAGAAACGGCTTGACCTATTGTGCTTCATACGTGCTTGGCTATCAAATGCCCCTACCGATGAATATGATTGCCTTTAGACTGGAAACGGAGAAAACTTTTTTTAAAGTTCCTACCGGTGCCGATAAAAGTATATGGGGCGAAGATCGTTATAATGTCGTATTCGGACCAATCATCAGCTTTAAACCGATCGATCAGCTGACGATCATGTTGATTGCACAATGGAAGACCGCTCATAACTATACAGTCGGTGATTTAAAAACATTTTATCAAAAACGTACAATCGATAAAAGTAAGCTGGACAAGATAGTCTTTAAGCGTGTGGGGATTATCTTCGATGTGAATCTCCCCAACAACTAATGGGCATCTCTAAAAACTTGGCTAGATTTTTTTAACAATGCCCTTATGAATGCTTTACACCGTCGGTGTCCTGCGCAAAAATGTTTCGATTGTGCGTATGGCTTCGACGGCGTGAGCTTGTGTTGCCGGGGAAGGATCGCGCAGCTTTTCCTTTAGCAATACCAACGAACGTTCAACCATTTCCGGTTCGTACTTTCCGATTACGCGGAGTATATCAGGGGAATGTTCACGAACATTCTTTTGGTCAGGATCGTCTAACATCCGTTCAAATAAACCGATGTACGGTTTAAAAACGGCTGCCTTAGCATGAGCAATACTTTGACACGCATCCAGCATTGCCGCCCGTACTTTGGGTATGGGGTCGCAGTGTAGCTGAATAATCCTATCCAGCCGATTTTTTACCGTATTGATATCCGCCCTCCCCGTGCGGCCGATCGCCAAAACAGCCTGTTCCCGAATTTCCCAATTTCGGTCTTTTAATGCTGCAAAAGCACCGTCTATCAAATGTGTAATTTTTTCAGGAAGATGATTTCCTATGCGGCCTAAAGTCTCGTAAGCTTGTGCGACCTCTTTTTCATTACTGCTTTTAATACTTTTGGTAACGAATGCAATATCTTCACTCGTCAGCTCCGCGGGAGTTGTTTGCGCTGTATACGCAATACTTTGAAGACGTTCAATATTTCTATTCATGTGTTCTTCCTATGAATAATGAGGATGATGTAGCAAGATGTTCGATGCTGATGTATTTTTAAGTGGGTGATACTATACTGTTAAATAAAGAAAAATCAAGTGCTTGAAAATCTTTCAGTACTTTCTCCGAATAAGTCGGCGGATTAGTGCGGTTTACCCGCTCCATAGCCTGCTCCCATAACTGCAAAGATCGGGTGTCCAGTTCGGTTCCTTCCGTTAACACCATACTGCGGTACGGCTGCTTGTGCAGCTGAATATTTCCATACATTGCATGATTTTGCAGCTTCCAGTTCCGGTGAATATAGTCGCGCACTTGTATATACAGCTCCTCACGGGTGGTACAGAAGATCAATTTAATATCCTTGGCTTCGGTGCTGTTATTCGAATCTTCGTGGGTGCGTTCAAGATATTCTGCAATTTGAGGGTTGTTGGTGATAATCAGTTGCTTCACGTAATTTTCCTTTTTATCTTTCGTTTAAGAGTGCTGCCGTTTCCATAATGCGATCGAGTTCTTCTTGGGTGTCGCATACGAGAGATGCTGCATAGTACAGTGCAATGGCTGTTTCGGTTGTGAGCATCCCCATCGGTACGGCGCCTTCTTTCCATAAGCTTCGTGCACTGGCATAGTTGGAAAAATCGATGACTTCTTCTTGTTGGGAAGTACAATAAAATCTGCATTGCTGTTTTTTACCGCGTTTAAGAAACTCTTTTATAGAATATGAACTGTCTTTCATATTGGCCGTGCCGTTTTCATACAGCTCTAAGAAGAATGTTCGTATATTTTTTTGCAACGGAATGAGCCGGTCGCTTCTAATGCCGGGATAGGTTTTTATCAAAAACATATTGTCGGCAGCTTCGCTCAATAAGCTTTCAAAAACAAGGCTGTCGCTTTCCTCATAATCCGAAAGCAGTCCTTCACCTCTAAAGAGCGGCGCTTGCATATTCCAGTTTACAAAGCCGATATCGCCTGAATCGACGAACTTGAGATTGAGCGGCGAAAGCACCTTACCGTTAAAAGAAACATATACCCCGTTTTCTTTCTCCCACGCAAGTTTGATTGCCGCGTTAAAGTTGCGCCGCGCTTCTTCAGATTCCGAAGGGGCGGTACCGGATGCGGTCAATACGATGGAAACCGGTGTGTCGGCAAAAAGCCAGTATATCAGCGGCGCAGTATAGACGAGGGTATCGGTTCCATGTGTTATGACGATGCCGTTTGCCGTACCCGAAGTGATCTTTTCGCAGATTGCGTGAATAAGCCGCGCCCAATCCGCGGGTTCCAACTCTTCGCTAAAAAGCCCGTCGGAAATACTCGGTTCGATACGGATATGCCGTTTTGCAATATCGGTATCCAAAAGTTCGGACAGAATTTTGGTGTTTCCCGCTTTCACCTGTCCGTTTTGTATAGTCGCCGAAATTGCGCCGCCCATCGAAAGCACATAGATAATGCGGATATTCAATTCTTCTTTAATGAGTTGCTTTACCAATTGCTGGTCGGCAAACCCTTTTGTCCGCTTCATCACCGCGCCGCACAAGATTTCAAGGTATTTCATCGAACCGGTTTTGAGCAGTTCCGCTTCTTTCGGATGTTTGCTAAGCATCTCTTGCACGAGAGTCCTCAGCGTTGTTTCGTCCGATATCTTTATCCATTCATCTTGAGCAAGCAGGGCTGCGGGGTCAGCGCCGTCTATGATAATCTTTTGTAGCAGCGTGCGGCTAATCGGATGGTTAATCGTTCCTTCCTGCGCAAGCCGCAAAATACGGGCAAAGTATTCAGGCTGTAAAACAAGGCAATCGATTGTTTTGCCGGCACGCTTCAGCAGTGGGAGAATATCTTCAAGGATGCCGTTTGCGGCGATTTTCGGCTCAATTCCGAATTGCAGCACCGCTTCAAAAAAATTCGCAAGCCGCGCCTCGGTACACAGCGCCCGTACAATCGGGATGGACAGGCCGAAGGATTGAATATAGCGCAGCTTCCGTGATTGTTGATTTTCCGGGGCAGTCTGCAATACCTCTTGCAGCAGTGTATCCGGCGCGGTGTAAAAAGCCTGCTCTTCTACCGGTTTTGTTTTAACGTAATCGATAAAATCCCGCGTTTTATACGGCTCGGTACGCTCCATGCGGGCATTCCACAACCGGCTTTCCGAAATCAGCTCCTTCCCCTGTTTGAGCATATCTTCCTGCCGCCGTAAATCTTCGTTTACCGCCTTCCGTACAAAGTTAAAAGAGTTAAGGTTCCTCAGTTTTACGTAGTGCTGCGGCGGGTTGGGGAATTCGGTAGAAGCAACGTAGGCATTGCAGCGGATTTTATGACTACTGTCGGAATCGGTGAGGAGTCCGATGTACCGAAGCCGGTTATTCAGTTCGGTTAAAAACATCTCCGCTTCTTCACCTAATTCAAGATTGTTACCGGTGCGTATCCTAATGCTCGGCATTCCGGCAGAGCTGTAATCCATAAAAGCCTTGCCGTCGGCGTGCATAAGGCGTCCCGCATCTTCTTCGATGCGTATTTCCAAAATATCAATCTGCTTTTTGTGTTTGTGAAATTCGATATCGAGCACGCCTTTTTCCGCAATTTTTACCGAAGCACCGCAGAGCTGATATTCGGGCGGAAGGGCGGGCATACCCGAAGGGTATTCATATTGAGCTTTTTGGATAAGTGTACAGCCGAGGCTTTGAGCAAGTCGGTATGCATCGCGGGCAATGCGTTCTTTTAAAAGCGGCGGATATCCCGGTGTGCGTGTACAAATAGGGCAACTTCCGGCAGCGGAGCCTGCTTTGCATGAGCAAAACGCTTTTTCATCCGATAAGATTAAAATGCGGATTTCAAGAAAAACAAATGATTGGTACAAGCGTTCCTCCTGCAACACTGGAATGAAATCAGATATCTCTAAAAAATTGATGAGTTTAAAAGATCCTCATCAGAATATACAAAAAACTGAAAAAATTATACAACTATGCGAAAAAATATGATATACTATATACGCGAAAGATTTGCTTAATTATTTTTATGATTTTTCTCAGTGTTTAACAGGACGGCACTATTTAAACGGTTACAGTTAAAACTGTGCAAAAAGAATACGAATAAAAGCGGCGGATTGTTGAGGAGCAGTGGTGAACAAGCGCGATTTTCCAAAAGTTCATTTTTATGATCAGGATTTTGTTGATATTTATGATAGGACATGGTCGTTCATTCAGGATTTTTTATTCAATATAAAAACCGAAAAAGGAGCAACTGAAAGTTTCTTTCTCTATCCCGATAACAACGGCTGGTTTTTAAATCAGTACGAAACCATTTTTTCATCGTTCTTTTTTGTTTATTCGAACAGGAATTATAATGCAAATCAAGGTTTAGACTTTTTTTATGCACATCAAGAAGAATCGGGGGCTATTCGATCTCAGTATAACGTCGAAACGGGCGAACCGGTTTTCTCAAGTGATAATCCCGAAGGGGTCGGTATGCCGCTTTTTGCATGGGCGGAATATAATATGTTCCACAAGACGGCAAATAAAAAACGGGTGAAGGATGTTATGCCGGTACTAACCCGCTATATGAAGTGGTTGGAAACCTCATTTAAGCAACCGAACGGATTGTATACCGTCCCGCTCGCAGCCGTAGAGATGTACAATACCCCGCGTGAGAAAGCTGCGTATCTGGTGGATTTTAATGCGGCGGTTGCGGTTAATGCGCTGTATATGTCGGTGTTGGGGGATATCCTTAACGACAAGGAATTGAGTTTTCAATATAAGCGGGTTTATTTTACCCTGAAAACCCGTATCAATGCCCTTATGTGGAATGCCGAAACGGGTTTTTATCACGATATCGATGCGGATGAACGGCAATTACCGCAGAAGACAATCGCCGGTTTTTGGCCTCTGCTTGCTGAAATTCCTAATGAGGATAAAGCCGAGCAGCTTTCCGCACACTTGCTCAATCCCAAAACATTCGGTTCCGATCATCCTATTCCCAGTTTGTCGCTTGATGACCCTGCGTATAATGAACGCGGTATGGGAGCGCTGGGCAGTGTATTCCCGCATTTGAACTTTATCGTCATTAAGGGCTTGGAAAAATATGAGCGATGGGAACTTGCGCGGGAATGTGCTATCCGGCATATCTATTATGTGCTTGACGGACTTGCTCCCGATGGTAACAGCAAAAAAGGCGCGTTGTGGGAAGCGTATTTGCCGCAAAAAGAAGGTCCCGCGCAGTGGCCCGGGCATGAAAATTTCCCGCGTAAGCAATATCTTTTTTCGGCAGCGCTCTCGACCATCACATTGATGATTGAAAATGTGATCGGACTTTCTATCAGCTTCCCGCGGAAAACCGTCGATTGGATTATTCCGAACCTTGAGGTGATGGGAATCGAAAACTTGAGCTTGAAACGGAACCTCGTTACCATCCTGTCGTCAAAAACGCAGCGGGGCTGGGAAATCCACATGGAAAGCGAAAAGCTCTATTACTTTACCATCAATATCCTCGGACAAAAAAAGAAAACGCTTCCGATACCTTCCGGTAAGTGTTCGATGCTCATCGATAAACTGTAAGCGGAGCTGCCTGTAAGGTTTGGCGAGACCTTCACTATGATGGACTATCTTAATCGAGAGCTTTCATGGATCGATTTTAACGAGCGGGTTTTGGCAGAGGCGTGCTCCTCTGCGGTGCCGCTTTTGGAACGGCTCAAGTTTATCGGCATTGTATCTTCAAACTTTGATGAGTTTTTTATGGTACGGGTCGCCGGTTTGCAGGAGCTTTACAAAAGCGGACATCCCTCCGATGAGTCGGGTGGTTTGTCGCCGGAAACACTGCTAAAGGGTATTGTTCAGAAAACACGGCGGCTGTTTGATATTCAAGAAGCGGTGTTAAATACCGAAATCCTTCCTCAGCTTAAAACACAAGGGCTTATTTACCGCAAACCGGAAGAATGTTCCAAAGTGCAGCAGCGTTTTTTGGAAGATTTTTTTTATCGGCACCTTTATCCTATTATTAAACCGCAGCTATCCGATGATGAACAAGCTCTTGCAGACAGTGTCGCCAATGTGCGGCTGCATATTGGGTTTTTGCTTTCGGATGATGCAGGCAAACAAGACCGGCTGGCAATTGTGCCGGTGCCCGAAGTTCCGCGCTTTGTCTTTTTATCACCGGACGGCGGGGTAGCGCCGGTAAAAAAAGTGGAATTTGTGCTAATCGATGAGCTGATTCGGTATTTCGGCGGTGCATTTTTTTCCGGCTGCCGGATTACCGGGACGGGAATCTTTAAGATTAATCGCTCTGCGAGTATGACAGTTGACGATTCCTCCGATGACGGTTTTATCGAAGCGTTGGAAGAAGTTCTTATCAGGCGCCGCTATTCGTTTGTGGTTAGGATGACGAGTACGCATGAATCACCGGCATTTATTAAACGGATGAGCGAGCTGTTTCAGCTGGACGAAAAGGATGTCTATTTAAGCGAGGCGCCCATCGGTCTTTCCTCTTTTGCAAAAATCACGGAAATAGACGGGTTTAAGCGGCTGAGGAATGAAAAATGGAAGCATTTTGCACATCCTGCCTTTCCCTCTGACGGTACGTTGTGGGATAGTATCAAAGCCGGCGATATTCTGCTGCATGTTCCGTATCAATCATATAAACCGGTTATCAGATTTTTATCTGACGCTGCGGAAGACCCTGCCGTAATGTCCATACGTATGACCTTGTACCGCACGAGTAAAAGTTCGCCCGTTGTGCGCGCGTTGGTGGATGCTGCAAAGCGGGGAAAACAGGTTACGGTATTTGTGGAATTAAAAGCGCGCTTTGATGAGGAGCGGAATCTCGGCTGGGTAAAGCGGCTGCAAAAACACGGCGTGCGGGTGGTGTACGACCTGCCGCATTTGAAGGTTCACGCAAAACTTCTGTTGATTATGCGGCGCGAGGGGCTGGGTGAGCAGGGATATCTGCACCTGTCTACCGGCAATTATAATGACACCACCGCGAGGCTTTATGCGGACATATCGTTGTTTACGGTTAATCCGCGGATGATTGCCGATGCACAGATAATCTTTTCGCGTCTGTGCGGTAAATATACGCCGGAAAATCCGCACTATATCATTACTGCACCCGAAGCGCTCAAACGTACTCTGCTGGAACATATCGAGCGGGAAATCGACTTTGCACGGCAGCATAAGCCCGCCCGTATCGTCGCGAAGATGAATAGCCTTTCGCATCCCGAACTGATTGCCGCCATATACAAGGCTTCGCAGGCAGGTGTCCGTATCGATTTAAACGTGCGGGGTATCTGTATGCTTATTCCCGGGCAGCGCGGCATCAGCAACAATGTCCGCGTTGTTAGTATTATCGACCGCTATTTGGAGCATAGCCGGATATTCTATTTTGAAAACGGCGGTAATCCTGAATGGTACCTTTCCAGTGCGGACTGGATGCCCCGCAATCTTGAACGGCGGGTAGAGCTGTTGTTTCCTGTTCTGGATAAGCAGAATCAGTTACTGCTGGATTATTTTTTTAGCGTGTACTTTGCGGATAACGTAAAGGCCTTTGAAATGCAGCCGGATGGCAGTTGGCACCGTAAAACTTTGCAGCAGGGGCAGCCGCCGGTTCGGGCACAAGAAGCCTTCCATCGCTTTTTTGAACAGCAAGCCGCCAATTGAATTATTTTAGAGAGCTTTTTGCTCACAGCGATGTTTCAACCCTATGATTTACATGCACGTCCTCAACCGCGGTGGCCTCGGCGTTCAAAGCCCTATCGACCGAATGTGATTTGTCGTTATATCATTTAGTGAAGATAGGCCTAATCTGGCTGTTGATGATGTGTTCCGGCAGATATTATGGTAGAAAGATGTAGCTGCTTGGAGAGGCGCGAGCTTAGATTGAAAGCGCGTAGTTTTTATGATATTATGAGGAAAGGTCTAAAAGGTGTTATGTGGACACCGTAATGCGGTGCTAAGAAAGGAAGAAAAAAAATATATGGTTAAGAATTATTTAAAATGTCTGATAATTATAATTTCTACGCACTTTATTCTTTTATTTCCGTGGATAATTACTACAAAATATGGTTTTGTAATGGCTATGACTAATATTACTTTTTTTGAAACGTTGATAGATATTTTCCTTCCTGTTGGAATCATTATCTTTTTATTTATAAAAAAAATGAAAGCAAAATGGTTCTTTGTAGAAATATTTATTTCTATTTTTCTTGGATTACTTGGAAATTCTCTTCATTATTTTAACTGGGGCGTCTCTACAAAAATGTTTTTTCACCCAGATGGAGAAACAAAACTACTCTTTCAGCTTTTCTCAGAAATTAATATTTATTCTTTGTTATTTTTAGGAATACTATTTCAGATAATTCTTTTAATAAAAATAGTAAATCTACAAAAGTAAAAAATTGATTTAAGTATTAGTGTGCAATATGACCTTCGGACTTTGACGAAGAAGTGATTATTAAGAAAGTAAAATAAGGAATATCTTGAAAATCTATTCAAGATGGATTTTTAAAATGAAATTGACGCGAATTTACACTTATTCTATAATAGTGAAAAACAGGTTTGTATGAATCTATAAAAATATAGTAAAACCTTGTTGAGAAGAAAAAAACCTAACACCGTTTTCAGAGTCGACAAACGGACAAGCCATTTGCGGTTTAAAACAATGTCATATGAACGCCCACACTATGACGCGAGGTAGGAAAAATGGAATATGTTTTAAAAGGTACATTAAGTTTAGACGATTATGTAAATTTTAATAGAGCAGCCCTTTTGCATAAAAAAAGTTATTTTTTTATTCTGTTTATTTGTTTTTTTGTAATTTTCTCAAGTCCAATTTCAAGCATAATAAAGGATTCTAGCATTGAAAATATAATTGCTCAATTGTTACCTGTTTTAATTATCTTTTGTTACCTGTTTTAATTATCTTTTGTTACCTGTTTTAATTATCTTTTGTTACCTGTTTTAATTATCTTTGCTATATATTTTTTAATACTTAAAATTTTTAGCAATTATTCATTTAAGAGTGATAGAACCTCAAATGATGAGGTTATACTTACATTAACAGAGAATGGTATAAATTATGCATCTTGTAGAGGTTCGTTTAGTTATACGCTTGAAGATTTCAGAAAAGTTATTATCACTAAAAAATTAATTGCAGTTTATGTATCATATAGAAAAGCTATTTTAATTCCCCGAAATTTCTTTAATTCAAAAGAGGAAGAACTTGAAATTGAAGCTTTTATAAAAGAAAAATATTCGCCGCAAAAAAAGTAATCAAAAAAATAAATTGAACTTTAGGGCAAGGACGAAGAAGCATTTTACAATACTTCTATTCAATAGGTATGTTTAATGAAAAAAAGTATCATATTATTAAGTATATTTATATTTTCACTCTCGTTTTTATATGCAAAAAGGACTCCGCCTCCAGAAGTTCCATCGATAATTCATAATGGATACGAGTATATTGCAAATTATTCAAATGGCATTTTTAAGGGAACTGGTCAGATAATCATCAAATCTATTAAAGACTCAAAAATAAAAAAAACAGTATCAATTTATTCAATCTGGTATAATCCGTTTTTAGAAAAAGATGTCCAATGGATTTTTATTAAAGAAACAGAATTAATTGATAATGATACGATTCGTATTTATAATGAAAATGATGAAATTTTTGATTTAGAATTAATTAACTATAAGGTTAAGAAAATCACATAACACCCGCTTCAACCTGACATTTGTTTTGGCATGAAAGTTGCTTGGGCGGTCGCTGCTGCAGCAGCTCCCTTTTTTATGCAACTTTCGCGCCAACTTTGCCGTCGCTATGCGCGTCGGCAAAGACACAAATGCAGGTTAAGCGTTAGTTAGGACGACACGCCGCTGGCGTGCGATGTTTTGGAGGAAATCTATGAAATTAGATGGATTTGGTGTTTTTGTAAAAGATATGCCGACAATGGTGCGTTTTTACAGGGATATATTGGGATTTGAAATCAAAGAGGCAGAAGATGCATCGAATGTATTTCTTGAAAAGGACGGCACTCTGTTTTTATTTTACAGACGCTCAGATTTTGAAAAGATGACTTCTACAAAATTCAATTATGCAGAAAAGATAAATGGGCATTTTGAAATTGCCTTAGGTGTAGAAAATTTTGCGGCAGTGGATAAAGCATATAATGAAATAGTCGCAAAGGGTGGAGAATCTGTAATGCCGCCTACAACAGAGCCTTGGGGACAGCGAACTTGCTACATTGCCGACCCCGAAGGAAATCTTACAGAAATGAAAAATATATAAATAGCAAGTTGCTTTATACCTCAAAAAGGAGAATAATAAGTAATGGCGTCTACTAAAGATTACTTAGATTTTGTACTTGACCAGCTTTCTGATTTGGAAGATATAAGGTTTCGACAGATGATGGGAGAGTATATAATTTATTATAAAGATAAAATCATCGGCGGGATATATGATGATCGTTTTCTCGTAAAGCCTACAAAATCAGTAATGGAAAAAATACCTGATGCATCATATGAAGTGCCGTATGCCGGTACAAAAGAAATGATTTTAGTTGATGCGATAGATAACCGTGAATTTCTTCGGGATTTGATTTTGGGTATGTATGAGGAACTGCCGGAACAAAAGAGAAAAAAGTCCTAACACCCGCTTCAACGCTGACATTGCCTTTGTCATGGAAATTGCTTATGACGCTGCGCCGCTAAAGCGACTCCGCTTCTTTTATGCAATTTCCACGCCAAGCCCTATACGGGCACGGCAATGCAGGTTAAGCGGCAGTTATGTGTACAACGCCAGTGGCGGCGTTTGATTATCTATTGAATTATGGAAAAAAAGAATAAAATTGTTTTATCAGTAATTGTATTTTTTATTGCCTTATTGTGCATCTTTTATATATCAAATAAAAAAACTAAATTTGATAAAAATAAATGGGATAAAGTAAGTCATAGATTTGAAATGTCTGATGATTTAATTCAAATATTAGAAAAGAAAAGGCTAAATAAGGAAAAGTTTTAGAATTACTTGGAACTGCAGCCGTTGAAATGGAATACACTAAAGATAATGAATTTTCATATTTCTTAAAGCAAGGATCTATTTTTACCCTTGGAATGCCTTTTACCTATTTATCAATTAAATTCGATGATAGTGGAAATTATATTTCATCAAAGATATATTCCTTTGAATTTTGATGAAACTTCGGTTTTTAACATTAAAGAATAGATAAAAAACATGTTGACGTACGTAATAGTGTACATTATACTAATGATAGAGGTGTTATATGCATGCGATGAACGTAACTCAAGCAAGGGCAAAGCTTTTTCAGCTTATTGCAAATGTAAATTCCAATTCAGAACCAATTACTCTTACAAATAGTAAAGGAAAAAATGCTGTATTAATTGGCGAAGATGATTGGAATGCGATTCAGGAGACTTTATATTTAAACTCGATTCCAGGAATGTATGATTCTCTTAAAAGTGGAATTGAAACTCCATTAAGCGAATGTATTTCAGAAAAAGATGTAGAGTGGTAAATGTATAAAATTGTATATGAAAAACAAGCTATAAAGGATATACAGAATTTGAAATCAGCAAAACTGGATAGTAAGGCCAAAGAACTGATAGAAATTGTTAGAAAATATCCTTTTCAAAATCCACCACCATATGAAGCTTTAGTAGGAAATCTGTCAGGTCTTTTTTCCAGAAGATTAAATATTCAGCATAGATTTGTCTATCAAGTTTATGTTGGAAAAATGGTAGAAGATACTATTGAATATGAGGGCACAGTAAAAATTATTAGAATGTGGTCACACTATGATAATTTGAAATAACACATAACACCGTTTTCAAAGCCGACAAACGGGACCGAGCCCGTTTGCGGTTTAAAACAATGTTAGGTGGACTCGTGCTACTGCACGAGCTGAATTTTTAGGTATAAAGCTAGATTTAATATTAAAAAAAAGTATAATAGAGCTATGAAACCTAAAGAAAAAAAAGAAATTTTTAATTTCTTAGAATATAATAAAAACATTCTCCAGTCCTATGGCGTAAAAAAAATAGGTCTTTTTGGTTCTTATATACATAATCAACAAAATAAAAATAGCGATATTGATATATTAGTAGAATTTCATGCTAATAAAAAAAACTATAATAACTTTATAAATTTAGTTTATTACTTGGAAGATAATTTGAATACAAAAATAGATTTATTAACTATAGAAAGTTTAAGTCCGTATATTGGTCAGAGAATACTCAATGAGGTTGAATATGTATCGATCCAATGAAGATTTGTATAATCATATTTTTGATGAAATCATTTTTTTGGAATCTGAAACAGGTACTATGACAAAAGAGGCGTTTCTAAAAGATGAAAAAACGCAACGGGCATTTGCACGGAGTATTGAAATTATTGGAGAAGCCGTCAAAAACATTTCAAATGATATAATCATTAAATATAAAGAAGTTCCATGGAGAAATATTGCCGGTATGAGAGATAAACTCATTCATGGTTATTTTTCCGTTGATTATGAAATTGTGTGGGATGTTGCAAAAAATATTATTCCTCAATTTAAGAACCAGCTGATAAAAATCATGGATACAGAAAAAAAGAAAAATGACAATTAAAGAAATAATAACAGAAATCAATAAAATAGAAATAGATATTGTTGATTTTATAAGTAGTTACAAAAGTGAACGACTTGTCAGTAATTACAATGATTGGAATTATAAAGATGTCATTGCGCATCTTTTTGAATGGATTATGTTTTCAAAAAATAAACTAAACGCTATTGTACATAACCAAGATTTTCAAGAAATAAGTAATATCGATATATTCAATAAACAAAATTATATAAAAAATAAGAATAGGCATATTATAGAATTACAGAAGAAACTAATCTTTGAACTGAATGAATATAAAAATATTGTGCTGTTGTATACAGAAGCGGATTTACAAAGAAAAGATTTGCCAATAGGTTTTTCATTTGAATTATGGCGGTATATGGTAATGGATACTATTATACATCCTGTAATGCATTTATTATATTATTTAATTAAAACAAAAAACTATAAGTTATTTTTCAAATTGTGTAAAAAATATAATGAAATATTTTATTGTTATGCAAAAGGAAATATTGAGGTGTATTCTTTTTATGAATATATTGAAGATAGTAAAAAATTTATTGAGAATATAAAAGAATTAGGCGAGCAGTATAAAAATGATGATATGATACATGCAGTTTTAAAAGCCAATAAAATAGATGAAAACATCTAACACCCGCTTCAACCTGACATTGCCTTTGAGGCAATGTCAGGTTGAAGCGGGTGTTAGACGGATGCCCACTGGGCGCTTATCGTTGATAAGTAAAATCCCAAACAAGTTTTCAAAAAATGGAGATTTTTATGAAAGGTTTTATTTTAACTTTAGTAGGTGACATTCTACTTATTAATGGTGCAATTATCAGTACCGTTGGAAGCAAGCTGGTTGGAAATCCAGATCCTTCTAATATTTCTTTACAAACTGTTCTCAGCGGTTCCTTTGGAGGTACGGCATTGACATTTCTTATACTTGCGTGCGAAGTCATTCTGACCGGTTTAGTATTCAGTATTATTGGCTTGATTGGAAATATCAAAAGGAACGAGAAAAAAGTGTTCAATATTTTAGGAATCCTTCTGGGGGCTCCGCTGATATCGCTGTTAGCAGGTTGTTCCTAATTATTTTATGTGATTGTATGGAATTGGGATTTTCAGAATAATTTGTGAAATGGTCTTGTAATTTTTGCTAAATGGAACGGCAAAAACAGTTTATACAGCAAATAACCGTAGAAAAATTGTAGAATAATCACATAACATGCACTTCAAAGCCGACAAACGGGACTGTGCCCGTTTGCAGTTTAAAACAATGTTAGGTGGACGCCCGCACTGGGGCGCAGAAAATAAATGAGGGGTAAAAAATGAAAAAAGCTATCCTTTTTTTGTTTTTGAGTTTGAGTTTCAGCGGATTTGCCCAAAGTAGACAAGGATTGGTAATTGATAATGGAGTACGATTAAGAAGATATCCCGGTCTTGATGCTGAAATAGTGGGAAAAAAAAGATAAAAATTCAATTATAAACATTTACTCATATTCAGGATCCGGTAAATCTGTTGATGGTATTTTAGATTATTGGGCATGTATTTCAGAAAATGAAAATGTTTGGATAAATGCATATTGGATTACAGAATTAGATTTTAAAGTAAAATACCAGCATCCGTTAGACGGAGAAGTGTATATGACATTATTCTCATATAACCAGTCAGATGATAGTTTTAAATGCGTGTATCAGAAAGAGTTTGGTAATAGAAAAGAAATAACAATCAAACGGACAGATAGTTATTCGTATACTTTGGAGTATGCAAGAATCAATATGCTTATAAAAAGATTTGATTCTATAATAACAGAATACGAAAAGTATAATGGTCAGATATATTTTAATCACAGAGAATTTGAGATTGATACAAGGTACTTTGAACTTCTATATGGTATAAAAGTCGGAATGAAGAAAGAAGCTCTTTTTAAAATTTTAGGGAATGACCTTTACGTTAATTCTGACGGACGTTACCGCTGTTCTGGTGACTATCACGATAATGGAATAGATATGTTCTTTATTTTTGATAAGAGCGATTGTATTAGTAAAATTGTTTACGAAAATCCTTATGGCGGACATATGAGATATGAGGATTTGCTGTAATGTATATTCCATTGATCTATATTATTTGACGAAAACGGTATGTCCATTTTTAAACATCACATAACAAAACTTCAAAACGGATTTTGCGGTCAAGCCGCAAATGCAGGTTAAGCGAATGTTAGGTTGACGCCCTCTGGGGCGCTTGGAATAAAAAATGGAAAGGAAAGTTTTTATAATATTTTTAGTTATAATTGCAGCATCATGCTATTCACAATCAGTACAGCAAAATCAAATAACTGTTGAAAAGGCCATTGACGTATACGAGTCCGGCAATGAAGAGCAGGCTCTGCAAATGTTTTTGATACTTTCAAAAAAGGGGAATTTTAATGCTGACTTTGAATTATTTTACCGCTATATAAATACTCCGGAAGCTTCCTATAAATATTTACGGAATGCAGCTGTTAATGGACACGAGAAAGCAATGGACTATTTCCTTGATAGAACTGTTTACCGTGCAGAAACTTTTAGAAGAGCTAACCCCAAAGAAGCGTTAAACGTTTATAAAAAATATTTAAAAAAAACAGGCTTGGAAAACAATAAGCATGCTATTGATACACTTGATTTTCTTGCTAAATGCGCAGAACTTCCGGCATTAGATTCAAAGAAATTCTGTAAAAAATATGATTTGTTTTATAACGATGAAGATATAGGGTGATAGTCAAATTGAATGTCCGAAGTTTACAATTACTTTAGCAGATATTAAAAAAACAGAATTTTTGTGGCAGTCTTACAAAAATAGCATGATTGAATTTGTTAAAAATCAGTTTGGCGTAGAAGCAAGCCGGAATATAAGTAAATGGATTTATCAAAAAAGGATAGAGAATTTAATGAATATTGTTGAATTATATTATGACTATAATTATAATTGATTTGACACATAACACCCGCTTCAACCTATCATTACCTTTGCGGCAATGCAGGTTAGGCGGTAGTTAGATGGACTGTCCGTTGGGTTGCTTTTTAGGAAGAAAATGAAAAAAGTATTTTTGGTATTTTCAACATTGATTGTCATATCTTTTTCGGTTTTTGCGCAAGAAATAAAATTTAGAATCGATGGAAAACCATATGATAAGCAAATATATGACGAAAACAATAATCAGATTACACATTTTAAGAACTGGGAACTAATTCAAGATTTCTACATTTCTCCTGACAATAAAAAAATGCTTGTTTATCATAGACCTGATAAGACTAAAGCCTTCCTTATGACATTATATAATCTGGAAACAAAGAAAATAATAGCTGAGTGTGAGCCTGGATGGGCATGTGATGATGTAAAATGGACAAAGAATTACTTGATTAAAGTTTGGGGTACTTCTGGAGGAGGAATAAGATTTGAATACAGAAGCTACGAAGATCTTTCCATCGTCAGAGTAGTAAACTCATACTATCCATTTGAAGATGTCGAAGGGAATATTTTAATTGATCCAGACTCTATGATGAAAAAGATTGTATTTTACCATTATTCTGATGGAACTGAAATAAAAACAATTGATTGTATAAAAGAATTAGCAGATAAACGGATTTATGCTGCTTGGATACACATCACTGAAGTTAAAAAAATAGGAAAGCGGAAATATAAATTTTATATTGAGGGTAATCTAAACATAGAAGGAAGACAAGAAGAGGAATTCAAAACCGTTATCGAAATTGAAATAAAATGTGAACTTTAGGGCGAAGCACGGTAGTGGTAGTATGTGTCTTTACGATTATAATAATAGAAGCGTAGCTTTGAAAAAAAAGGAAAAAAATTGACAGGTAATAAATTAAAAATAATCGCTGTGCTTTCCATGACATTAGATCATGTATTGTGGGTACTTTATCCGAACTATCAAACAGACTGGTGGATAATTTTACTTCATATGCTCGGGAGACTTGCTGCTCCAATTTTCTGGTATATGGCGGCAGAAGGATATCATTATGCACATAATCTAAAAAAATATCTTTTAAGGCTTTTTATCTTTTCTGTAATAGGACATTTTGCATATAATTTTGCATTTGGAATTCCATTCATACCTTTTAAAACAAGCTGCTTCAATCAAACAAGCATAATATGGCCATTGTTTCTCGGAGTTCTAGGCTTATCAATTTCTGATTCTGAAAAGTTAAAGCAGTGGCAGAAAACTGTATTGATTTTTATACTTGCTGCATTGGCATTTCCGTCAGACTGGTCCAGTCCTGCTTTTCTAGTGATTTTGTATTTTGGATCGAATCGTGATGATTTCAAAAAACAAATGCTTATGATGCTTTTGTGGATTGCAGTTTATGCAATAGTTTATGCAGTTTTTATCAATCCAATATACGGAATCATTCAAATGGGCGTGGTATTAACAATTCCTTTACTCAAAAATTATAACGAACAAAGAGGTGCTTTCAAAAGAATGAAATATTTCTTTTATTTTTATTATCCGATTCATCTTGTTGTCTGTGGAATCATCAGGATAATTGTAAATGGGAATGTTGGAGTTATGATTGGAAGTTAGAATAAAGGAACAAGGTAGCGGTGTACGCGGCTTTCGTCGTTGGGAGAAAAATGATTGTATTGAAAATTTTTAGTGGATTATGTGCAGTATACTTTTTTGTTATACTTATTCGGAGTTTGGTTGCATGGAATAATCAATATAAAGCTTTCATTGATTTTTGTCGTTTGGAAGGCGATACAGAAACTACGGCCTTTATTGGGTATAAAGAATTTTATGGCGAAGAATACGGCTTACGAAGGTCTTATTCGCTTGGTGCGGCTCTAGAAAGACTAAATTTGCAATACGAGAAAACCAGCAAAAAAGAGTATTTTGAATACGGTGAATATATCCGTATAAATAGATATAAAAACATCTTATATGTAATTGCAATTTTTCTATGTATTATTGTTACAACTATACAGGTGTAATAAATGAGAATTACAAAAGTCATTATTTATCCAAAATTGAAAAGTTTTGTTTGTATTGGTTCTATTTGTTTAGGTTTATTTTTTCTTAGTGGATTTTTTTATCCCATCATAAAAATTACTGCAGTATTAAAAGAAATGATGTTTTTACCTGACTGGCCATATTTAATCATTGGGACGTTTTTTCTTTTGTTGCTTTTTATTTTAGGCCTGTCTCTTTTCTTTTTACCTTTAGGAAAAAAAATAGTAATATTTGGAAATATTGTTGAATATCAGAATTATTTCTTCTTTCATTCAAAAATTGAAATAACAACAGATACAAAAATAAAAATGGGAAGTTGTTATCCTAAATGGGGATGTCGTCCTGTTCGTATATGGAAAATATCAAACCATCATGGAAAAGAAAAAATAAAAATACATTCAGATTTCTTTGATTACAAATATGTAAATTCTATATTTGGAAAACTAAATGGAAAAAAAATAGAAATTTCCAATTCTTTAATAAAATATTAAGGTAATAAGAGAGAATGTTTTAGAAAGCAACTCAAGCTTGCTTCCTAAAATGAAATTGAACTTTAGGGCTAAGCAAAGTAGCAGTAAAACGCGGCTTTACGCCACTTAAAAAAGCCTGTTTGACATATACACGTTCTGTGTGTATAATATACTTATGATAAAGACTTTTGCGGATAAAGAAACAGAGCATGTTTATAAACAGGAGTTTTCAAGACGGCTTCCGAATACAATTCAGAAAGTTGCTTTGCGTAAGCTTATGTTGATAGATAATGCAAAGTGTCTTGAAGATTTGCGGGTTCCTCCAAATAATCACCTTGAACAACTTGTAGGAGACAGAAAAGGACAGTACTCTATCCGTATAAATGATCAGTGGCGTGTCTGTTTTACAGAAAAAGATGGACACTTTTATAATGTAGAAATTGTGGAGTACCACTAGGAGAAAACTATGGCAGAGTATATCGAAACACCGACAATGGGTGAAATCTTAAATGAAGAATTCTTGATTCCTCTTGGACTCTCCGCATATAAAGTAGCACAGGAAATTAAGGTTCCTACATCTCGCATTCAAGATATTCTTCATAATCGCAGAAGAATTACTGTAGATACATCTTTACGACTTGCAAAATTCTTTGGAGTTTCAGATGGTTATTTTATGGCTTTGCAGGATGATATTGATATAAGAAATGCAAAGTTAGAGCTTGCTCCACAATTAGAAGAAATCAAAGCCTACGTTTATGCATAATAATATGCCATAACATTATTTTCAAAGCCGACAATACAGACAAACTGGTTGCGCTTTAAAACAATGTTATGGCGACACTACACTAAGATGCGAGGTTTTATGAAAAGATATGAATGGTTTTAAGGTTATTATCGAATTACAAGATATTCTCTTCCCGAAATTTTATAAAGCAATAGATTCTGAAAATAATGAATATATATTTTTAAAAACTCAAGATTCAACGATAAATTCATTAGATAAAGTATCTGATAAGACACAATTAGAGGCATATGAAAATCATATTCATATTTGCGGTAAAGTTAGGAAACGTGTTCAACATACAGCCATAACTTCTGCAAAATTAATTACAAAAAATCTCATTGAAAATTTAAAAACAAGTTTTCCAAATAAAAATTTCTATGTCTATTTGGACTGTGATTTTAACGATCATATTATATTAAGATTTCATCAATTATGGGAAAATGAAGCACCGTATTATGATGTAAAAGATTTTCCAAATATCGAGGTATTTAAAATTGAAGCAAAATAGAATATTTCTTCAGCAAGTCAAGCTTACTGTAATCACATTTAAGGTCTCTAAAAACTTAGTGGTTTTTAAAGGATAAAGGATAGTACCAATGCAAAACTATTTTGATTATATCGATGATGATGAACTTTGCACATTTTTTGCAGGCGCTGTAAAAATTCCCAGCATCAATCCGCCGGGGAACGAAGCGCCGATGGTGCAATATATGGAAGATTTTTTACAAGCGAATAAGATTGAATATGAGCGGATTCCGGTTGAAGGAAACCGCTGTGATATTGTCGCTCGGGTACGTGGGGAAGTCCGTGAAAACAGCATCATCTTTACCGGACACATGGACGTCGTACCGGTTTCCGACGAAGAGCGAAGACGATGGAATTTTGACCCATTCGGTGCTGAAATACGGGATGGTGTTTTGTACGGCCGCGGCAGCAGCGATATGAAAAGCGGACTGACGGCTGCGCTCTATGCAATGGCTGTTTTACAGCGGCATGGCATCATTCCGCCGACAGATATCATCTTTGCCGCGACAATCGACGAAGAAAACTACATGAAAGGCTCAAAGAAGCTTTTATACTCTCCGTTGTTTGACGGAGCCCGTTCGCTGGTAGTGTGCGAACCGACCGATTTAAAGCTCTGTATAAAAGGGAAAGGTAGAACATGGGCTGATGTTTGTGTACGGGGCAAAACCGCTCACGGTTCACAGGCCGGCGCAGGCGATAATGCGATTTACACGGCTATTAATTTAATAGAAAAGATTAAGCATACGGAGTTAACGGGCTATTCTTCGGCGGAGAGCGGGGAGTCTTTTTGGCGGACGCTGGCAATACAGGCAGGCGTGGAACCGCAGGTAGTTCCCGACACTTGTGTTTTTACCGTAGATGCGCGGCTTGCCGTCGGGCATCCCATCGATGCAGTATGGGCGCAGCTGGATGAATTGATTGCAGGATTGCACCAAGAAGTTCCTACTGCCCAGGTGTCGTATACCGTTGTCGATAAGCGGCCTTCGTGGACTACAGCGGAAAACGATCCATTGGTGCAGCGGTGTAAAACGGCGCTGAAATCCGTCGGTCTTCCGTATATTCCGGATATCTTTGCAGGCTCTACCGACGGCAGCGTATTGGTAAAGCAGGGGCTTGCTCCCGTTATCATCGGCCCGGGCGATCTTGCCGTTGTCCACCGCGAAAACGAACATATTAAACTTTCTCAACTTTATCAGGCAGCACGGCTGTATCTGTCAATGATGCTTACTTTTTAAAAATATACGGCACATCTGTGTTTTCGTGCCTGCGGGAATAGGGGCAGTGGTTGAATGGCAATTAAAAACCCTCTAAAAACTTGAGTTTTTAGAGGGCTCGTTCAATGTTTTTAGCGCTGTACGGTTATCCGTTACGGGCAACTGTGCGTGATTCGTTGTTTTACAGTATCAACTACTTTAACGCTTTGTGGCAGAACCACCAGTCAAAACCTTCGTATTCCTTGAGCCGCTTTTCGGCATCTTTTACGTTAGAAGCAGGCGGCACAATTGCGTGATCTTTGATTAAGCCGTTTTCGGGCCAGTTGGCAGGCAGCGCGACATTTTCTTTGTCGGAAATCTGCAAAGCCTTTACCGCGCGCAGGATTTCTTTCATGTTTCTGCCGATTTCCTGCGGATAATACAGTACCAATCGAAGTTTTCCTTCGGGATCAACGATGAATACGGCACGAACCGTGTTGGTTCCTTTACCGGGATGCAGCAGACCAAGCGCATTTGCGATGGAATCGTTTGCAGCAATAACAGGGAAGGTAATCTGCACATTGAGCTTATCTTTCATCCATTCAATCCATTTAATATGGCTGAATACCTGATCAACGGAAAGACCGACCAATTTTACGCCGAGCTTATCAAATTCGGGTACTAACTCCTGAAAACCGACAAACTCGGTTGTGCAGACAGGGGTAAAATCGGCAGGATGGCTGAATACGATAAACCACGAGCCTTTCAGATCTGCCGGTAATGTCATCGGTCCTTGTGTAGTTTGTACTTGTAAAGTGGGAAATGCATCGCCTAAAAGCGGCATGTTAATTCTTTCGTCCATAAGTAGTATCTCCTTAAATCTTAGTAATGATTCTTAATATATCATAGTTTTTAAAAAAAGGCAAGCACTTCATATCTTTTTGTTTCCGCCGGATCTCTTGTACTTCCTTTTTGTAAATGGATTTCCGCACTACCGCTGCTTTTTTCTATATTATCCTATGTTATTGAATGTATTTCAGTATATACTGAACCTATGTGGAAATTATTGGCATTTCTTTCCGCGGTGTTTGCCGCTTTTACGTCGATTTTTGCAAAATATGGTATGAAGAACATCGACTCAACGCTCGCGACGGCAATAAGAACCGTTGTCGTGCTCGCGCTGGCGTGGGGTATTATTTTTGCAAACGGGAATATCAAAGGCATAAAGGATTTAACGTCTGTTAATTGGGTGTTCCTTATTCTTTCAGGGCTTGCAACGGGTGCGTCATGGCTGTGCTATTTTAAGGCGATACAGATCGGTGAAGTGTCGCGCGTTGCTCCGATCGATAAGCTGAGCGTTGTGCTTACGTTGATTTTGTCGTGCCTTATTCTGCATGAAAAACTGACGATAAAAACAGCCCTCGGCAGCGTACTCATCACCGCAGGTACTCTGCTGTTTTTATAAGTATCTATCTTTTGCATAAAATTTTGTTCGATTGACTTATTCTCTTGTAGTTTTTTTGCCGTTATGCGATGATAGCTTTCTAATGATCGATATCTATACTGAAATCCGCAAGCGGTACGGAAATGTTCGGCGCGCCCGCGGTTACTATTTATACACGGAAAAGAATGTCCGGCTGCTTGACCTGTGGCTTGACGGCGGAAGGGCTATTTTAGGCCGAAGAACGGGACAGGCAAATCTGGTTTGTAAGCAATTTTTGGATAAGGGGCTCACCGGCTTTTTGCCGACCAAGGCTGGTGTTCAACTACGGCGTGCGTTGGACGTCCTGCTGCCGGATTATCCCGTTATCCGCTGGTATGAAACGCAGGATAAGGCGGAGCGGATAGCCGGTTCTGTGATGCAAGCCGATCAAAACGGTACGGTACAGTCGCTGCCGGTATGGCGGCCGTTTTTAGACCTTGATCCCGCTTCCGATTCTCAAGAGCCGATAGCCGATGGCATCATGCTGGTAACGCCCGCCTATCCGGTACCGTGCGGCATTATCGCTGCCGGCAGCCGGTTTGAAGAACGCTTGCCGCCTTCCGATGTGCTGTTCCCGCCGCTTGCGTACAGCCTTGCGCGAGCTTTTTTCGATTTAAAGCGTAAGATGGAAGAACTTCAACCCAAAGAAATTAAAATCGAAGACGGACAACGCTCAGGAGCGGCAGGACGTAGCGCAAGAGTGAGCCATACAATAGTAAAGAAACGTCAGGCGGCTCTAAACCGGAAAGCCGAAGCGGAACGCCTCATTCCCGGCGTGTGGACACAAAAAGGTTGGTACCTCTTCCCTCATATTCCCGAAGCCGAATACCCTGCGTTCTTTTTGCAGGCGCTTGATGCTCACGTATTAATCTCTCCCGAATATGGCACACCTTCCATTTTACCCGATTGTGAAAGCTACGCAGAATTAATCCGATTTTTAAAATTGAGGAATGCTTGATGAAAAAAACGCCCTTTACGCTGATTTATGCCGATGAGGATATGATTGCGGTGAATAAAGCCGCCGGTCTTTTAGTCGCTGCCGACCGTTGGGATATTGAAGCTCCGCGGCTCGACTTGCTCATTCAAAAAGAGCTGCCGCAGATTGCGCCGTTGTGTCAAAAACTCTATGCCGTACACCGGATTGATAAAGACACTTCCGGCATCTTGCTCTATGCCCTCAATGCGGAAGCGCACCGTGCGTTGAATACCGCATTTCAAGAGAGGGAGATAAAGAAAACATACCGACTGCTGATTCACGGGCGGGTATCGGAAGAACAATTTACCGTTGACCTGCCGCTGCGCGCCGACGGAGATGCGCTGCACCGTACCGTTGTAGATAAACGGCGCGGCAAGGAAGCGATAACGCATTTTACGGTGCTGGAAACATTCCGTCAATTCTCCCTACTTGAGGCGCGTCCCGTTACCGGTAGGACGCATCAGATTAGGGCGCACCTTGCAGCCGCCGGTTACCCGATTGTCTGTGATTCACTGTACGGCAGCGGTAAGCCGGTACTCCTTTCCGAACTCAAACAACGGTGGCGTGGTGATGTGTATACGGAACAGCCACTTATCCGGCGGCTTGCGCTTCATGCCTATCAGCTTGAAGGAAGGCATCCGCGGACAAGCGAGCCTTTCTCCTTTACTGCTGAATACGCGAAGGATTTTAAGAGTACGGTGCATCAGCTTCAAAAGTTATAGGAGAGTGTTACAGTTATCAGTGTAATCGCATCGATACTATTTCAAACAGGAGTATTCCCTTTGTACGAAATTTTGAATAAAATTTCGCACATTTTTTCGACAACAGAGCAAACGCATCAGGCAGAGAAGATAAAAAATCGCAGAAAAAATGAAGTTGTGAAACCATTTGAACTGCGAAGTGGTTCAACTCTGGTTGAACAACCTTATTTTTTCTGCGGGGTTATTTAAATACCGACTGATGCATTTGCCCTGACGAACCTCTTGCATAAGATATCGGTTTCTGATATAGTAGCTCCATTATCGGCGCCGTGCCCAAGTGGTAAGGGAGAGGTCTGCAAAACCTTCATTCATCAGTTCGATTCTGATCGGCGCCTTTTTTCCCCTCTATTTGTTCAATCCGATAATCCAAATGCACAATTAAAATTCCGTACAATCATATCGGTGAATTCTTTTATTGCAGCTTCATCGATGCTGATTTCTTCAAGTGCCGCCGTGGACGATTCATATTGTTTGATAACGCATGCCCGTTTTACCGCATCGGAGCCGGTTTGTTTTACCGAATCGGTTCTGTTGTACCGCAGGTTTGCACATTGCGCCGTAACTGCGATAATATCGCGGGGATGGGAGTAGGGTTCCGCCTTGAGCCTCATATACGGGGCATCGGTTTCCGTTAAGAGACGGGTACTATCGAACGAGGCAGCCATTGCGCATACGGATTTCTGCCCGCGGAGTACTGCCTTACCGAGCGAAAAATAGGCGTTGACACCTTTTTTGAGAAATGACGTTGCCTCTTGCGGACTGCCACCCCAGCCGTGAAAGATAACCGCCGGTAGTTTTTTTAGTCGCGGTACAGAATCAAAGATGAGCGGCAGCGCTTTCCGGCAATGAATCACCACCGGCAACTGAAACTCCTGCGCCCACCGTAACTGCATATCCCATACTGTTTGCTGCATCGGCAAGAGTTGTTTATACTCATCATTAAAAAGATCGAATCCGCATTCTCCAATTGCGTGGATTTGCCGTGTTTCCAAAAGGCGGTATAAAAACTCCGCTTCATCGGTTACGGGATTTTGGGGATGGATGCCGAAGGAAAAAAGTATGTGCTGTTTCTCAGATAGCGGTAAATGAGATACGCTTTGGTGTAGGACGATTTCTGTAGTAGGAGAATTGGCATCGCCGCATACATTGCGTTCAAAGAGGCGACGGTACCGTTCATATTCGGTATGGTCATGCGCCGAACAGCAAAGCGATGCCGGATACGCAAACGGTTCGTCTACATTTCCGGCACCGCCTACAGAGGCGCACGTATCACAATAGTCTGCGGGATGGAGGTGGGCATCAATATACATACATACATTGAGACTATTTACGCTTTAAACGTCAAGCCGCCCTTTCCGGCATCCACCGTAATGTCGGTTTTGCCGACGAAGGCACCCGAAAGCAGCTCTTTTGCCAGCTTGTTTTCAAGTTCGGTTTGAATAGCCCGCTTTAAGGGACGCGCACCGTACAAGGGATCGTAACCGATATCCGCAAGGAAGTCCTTTGCAGCATCCGTTACAATCAAATGCAGGCGGCGTGCTTCAAGCCGTGCGGAAACAGCCTGCAGCTGAATATCGACAATCTTGCGGATATGCTCTTTGCCGAGCCGTCTAAAGGTTAAAAGCTCATCTATGCGGTTCAAAAACTCAGGGCGGAAATGCTGTTTGAGCAGGTCTTTAATCTGCGCGGTCATTTCTTCCGGGGTGTCCGCCGATAGAATCAGCTCCGAACCGAGGTTGCTTGTCATAATGATAATCGTGTTGCGGAAGTCGATTACCCTGCCTTGTCCGTCCGTCAGCCGTCCGTCATCCAGTATCTGCAAGAATACATTGAACACATCGGGATGCGCTTTTTCGATTTCGTCAAAGAGTACCACGCTGTACGGACGGCGGCGCACTGCTTCGGTCAGCTGTCCGCCTTCGTCATAGCCCACGTAGCCGGGCGGCGCTCCGATTAAGCGGCTCACCGAATGCTTTTCCATGTATTCGCTCATGTCGATACGGGTAAGCGCCCGGTCATCGTTAAAGAGGAAGTCTGCAAGGGTGCGCGCCAGTTCGGTTTTACCCACACCGGTAGGTCCGATACAGAGGAAGCTGCCGAGCGGGCGGTTGGGGTCGGAAAGTCCCGCCCGATTCCGTCTGATGGCATCGGCAACCGCCTGTACTGCCTGATCTTGTCCGACAACCCGTTTCTGCAATACTGCTTCCAGATCGAGGTACTTTTGCTGTTCGCTCGCCAGCATCTTTGCAACAGGAATACCCGTCCACATCGAAACAATTTTCGCGATATCCTCTTCGGACACCTCTTCGCGGAGAAGCTGTCCGCTGCTGCCTGCTTTTTTTGCAAGCTCCGCAGTAACGGCGGCAATCTTTTTTTCCAGCTCCGGTATGCGTCCGTATTTTAGCTCGGCAGCCTTATTCAAATTGCCGTCACGTGTAAACTGCGTTTCTTCGCGGCGCAGCTGCTCAAGCTCTTCCTTATATTTCCGCGACTCGTTGATGCGGGTCTTTTCGTTTTGCCACTGAGCCTGCATCACATTCCGCTTTTCGGTTAAGTCGGACAGTTCCTGCTCCAGCTTTTCCAACCGCTCTTTTGAAGCGGCGTCCGTTTCTTTTGAAAGAGACACCTTCTCAATGTTCATCTGGAGAATTTTGCGCTCCACCTGATCAAGCTCAACCGGCTGGCTTTCAATCTCCATTTTGAGCCTACTGGCTGCCTCGTCCACCAGGTCGATTGCCTTATCAGGCAAAAAGCGGTTGGTGATATAGCGGTTGGAAAGTACCGCCGCTGCGATGAGCGCCTCATCCTTAATGCGCACACCGTGGTGTACCTCGTATTTTTCCTGCAAGCCGCGCAGAATGGCAATCGTGTCCTCTACATTCGGTTCGGGGCAGTATACCTGCTGGAAGCGGCGCTCAAGGGCGCTGTCCTTTTCGATATACTTGCGGTACTCATCCAAGGTGGTAGCACCAATCGCCCGCAGCTCACCGCGCGCCAATGCAGGTTTTAGCAAGTTGGAAGCGTCCATCGCCCCTTCGCTCGCACCGGCACCGACAAGGGTATGCAGCTCATCGATAAAGAGGATGATACTGCCCTCGGCTTTTTGCACCTCGGAGATAACCGCCTTGAGGCGCTCCTCAAATTCGCCGCGGAATTTAGCGCCGGCAACCAAGGCGCCGAGGTCAAGCGACAAGAGCTTTTTCCCGCGAAGGCTGTCCGGCACGTCCCCGGACACAATCCGGCGGGCAAGCCCTTCGACAATAGCGGTTTTACCGACACCCGGCTCACCGATCAATACGGGGTTGTTTTTAGTGCGGCGCGACAGTACCTGCATCACCCGCCGGATTTCTTCATCGCGTCCGATAACAGGATCGATTTTTTCTTCCCGGGCAAGTTCGGTTAAATCGCGGCAGTATTTTTCGAGGCTGTTGAACGTCGCTTCGGGGTCTTCGCTGGTAACCCGCTGATTTCCCCGCACATCTTTTAAGGCTCTCAACGCCGCATCGTAGGTAATACCGTGCGAGCGGAGCAGTTCACCAACCTCGTCATCGCTTTTGGTAAGCGCAAGCAGAATGTGCTCCGTGGAAACATACTCATCCTTGAGCGAAGCGGCGATCTTTTCCGCCTGAGCGCAGAGCTTTGTTAAAACCGGCGACATATATACCTGTGCAGAGTCTCCGGTTACCCGCGGTTTTTTATCCAAAATAGTATCGAGTGCATCAAGAATCTGATCAGTTGATGCACCGATCTTCTCAATGAGCGGCGGTACAATCCCCTCTTCTTGATCTAAGAGTTTATATAAGAGATGAACCGGCTCAATCTGACTGTGATTGTCTTGTTCGGCAAGCGAGGCAGCGTCCTGCAAAGCCTCACGTGCTTTCACTGTGTATTTGTCTATATTCATACAATGAATCTACGCACAAAATGGAAAAACGGCAATAAAATTTTTTTAGAGAACGGCGACTTATCCTATGGCGTAAAACGGATCCGCTGCCAATAGCTGTTATACAGCTCTAAGTTTACACCGAGGTCCTGTTTGAGAATGCAGTCGTTGAGATCATCAAGTGCGTAGTGAGGTCGTTTCTTTTGGTAGTACCTTGCCTCCGTATGGATGGAAGCCGGAAAGCCGAATGTATCTAAGAACTCGGCATAAACGGTAGGTTCAAGCACAAAGTTGATAAAGGCATGTGCAAGTTCCGGATGAGGGGCTCCTTTGGGAATACAGAAGCTGTCGATATACAAGCCTGAATGAACGCCTTGCGGAATAAAGAAGTCAACATACTGCGTTTGATCTTCCTGCAACTCTGCAAAAATTGCCTCCGCATATCCTTGCACCGCTAAAAAATCCCCTGACGCAAAAGATTTTGCAAAGCCGTCCGCATCAAACTTTATGAGATTCGGTTTCCAATTGTTTTGGATTAGACGATATGCTTGTTCCAGCTCATCAGGATTGGTGCTGTTCGGCTCATAACCCAAAGAACCTAATGCAGCGCCGAGCACTTCCCTCATATCATCCATCATCGTCATTCTGTTTTTTAAATCTGCCCGTTCAAAGATATTCCAACCGCGTTCATAATTGGGCACTTCTTTGGTGTTTACCGCAATACCTGCTGCACCCATGTAATACGGTACAGAGAATTCCATTTTTGGGTCATACTCGATTCGATGGAGTACTTCCGGGCGTAAATAGCGGATGTTCGGGATTTTTGAAATATCGATAGGCTCAAGCATGTTCAGTTTTATCATGATTGAAACATAATCCGCCGATGGGATAACAAGGTCGTAGCCTTTTGAACCGGCCATAAGCTTAGCGAACATATCTTCATTGGATGCAAAATCATCATAGACAACTTTGACATTGTATTTTTTTTCAAAAGCTTGGATAACGGAATCGGGTGTGTAGTATGTCCAATTATACAGATAGAGAACTGCGTCTCGTTCATCGCGGCAAGCGGTAAAAACAATAAGAAAAGAGAGTGTTACTACGATGCATAAAAAAATAGAACGTACCCTTTTAAAACGATGATCCATAGCCTACCTCACAATGATATTGTATATAGGGAATATACAAGAAATAACCCATAGATGACAAGCCGGAATCAAACTTCCAGCGGGAGAGTTCAGCGTTTACTAAGAAACAACTGCTTGACTATCTGTATACCGCAGAACTGCTTACAGCCTTTTATCACCTCTCATCAACTAATGCACAGAGCCGTGCATCAGTTGATGAATCTTCTCCAACCGGTTATCGTCCTCTAAAGAATAAAACGATGCTGATAATACCGTGATAGATAAAGTCAAAGCCGATCATGTATGCGACGAATAGACTCGTAAAGAGCGGATGCATCAGCATAACAATTCCACAGATGATACCCAGTATGCCGACTAGCATCAAATAAAAACCGCCTCTTCTGGTTATATAGCGGATTTTAAAACTGATAATAAACCGCGTAATACCGCTGAACAATATCCAACAGGCAAAGAGGTACGGGATAATCGTTGCGGCTGTAAACAGAGGGCTGGTCAGTACGAGAATTGAAAGCAGGATAGTGAGAATACCGTTCAGCAAGACAATTAAGATATGGTCTTCTCTGTCTGCAAAATAATGGATAATTTCATACACACCGTTTATAAACATAACCGCTGCGAAAAAAAACGAAAGCGATGCCAAGCTGGTAATCGGGTTGATGAACATATAGATACCTGCAATAATAGAAAGGATACCTACTACCAACGCCGTAATGCGGAACTCTTTTCTCATATCTCCTCCTTTAAGAAAGGTGTTATTAATAAAAGGGTATATGCCGTATCGTATTTTGTCAAGCCGGAAGCACTCTTAGTAAAAATTGACATTTTTAACATTTCCTTTTAATATAATCTATCGAATATGGATACTGGAGAACCCCCGCATATAATTTTACTGCTCATCAGTTTATTGGCGCTTTTTTTGCTGTCGATGTTTTTTTCGTCAGCGGAGACGGCGTTCTTATCTTTGAATAAGCTCAAGCTGCGGTTTTTGCGCGAACGGAATAACCGTGCGGCGGCGCGGGCGGAAAAGATTCTGCAAAATAAACAAAAATTTTTATCAACAATTTTGATAGGAAACAGTATTGTCAACATCGCTATATCCGTAGTGCTGACTGCCGCCACGCTGCGGATATTCGGGGATTCAGGGTTGGGTATTGCGGTCGCCGCAGGTACGGTACTGCTATTGATCTTCGGCGAAATTTTGCCTAAGTCGATTGCGTTGGTGTATCCCGATGCTTTGAGCCTTGTCTTTGCCCGCTTTATCTTATTATTGATGGCGATACTCTCGCCGGTTGTTGCACTTTTTTCTGCGATTACCGATGTTTTGCTGCGGCTTTGCGGAATCCGTGAAGCGCAAAACACGGCGGCTGTTACTGAGGCCGATTTACGCGAGTTTTTTCAAGCGCGGGAGGAGGGCGGCTTTATCGGCAGTGATGAACGTATGTTGCTAACGAACATCCTCCGTTACGGCGACTTTTCGGTTCGCAGTGTGATGACGCCGCGGCGTGATATTACGGCAATTCACATCGGGTCATCTGCGGAAGAGATCATAGAGTTGGCAAAAAAATCCCGCTTTTCGCGCTTTCCGGTGTACAGCACAAATATCGATGCCATACAAGGGTTCTTCTATATTAAAGATTTTCTCTTTTCTCCCGAATACTTGGACGGAAGTGCTGCCTTTCAGGTAAGCGCCTATCTGCGTAAACCGCTTTTTGTATTTGAAACAACGAAGCTCGCTCAAGCGGAAAAAAAATTCCATACTGAGCAGCAAACGATGGCGATTGTACTCGATGAGTACGGCGGCACTGCGGGATTGATAACCGTCGAGGATGTCAGCGAAGAAATATTCGGTAGTATTCTTGACGAATATGATGTACGGGAAACTGTCGTACCGGCAGACGCTGCTGTGCAAGCAGGTACAGCTCGACAAACAGATACTGTTGCAAAAGCCGCCGGTGCTGCCGGTGAGGAGGTTGGGGTAGTGCAGCCGTTGCAACCTGGACAAACTGCCGAACCGGCAAACATAGATACCGCAGAGGCGGGCAAGGATACTTACAGTACTGTTGCGGGGGTAAACATACGCGCTGATACGGCGGAAACGGTACAGGCAGGAGCCGGTGATGCGGGTACCGCTCATGATGAAGGCGAAGTAGCGGATGTTTTCTCCATCGCAGGCATTACCCGGCTCGGCGATTTAAACGAAAAGCTGAACCTCAACCTTGAATCGCAGTATAGCGATACCATCGGCGGTTACATTATGGAGAAAGCAGGTGAAATCCCGGCGGCAGGTTATTCAATTACCGCAGAACCATATCTTTTTACCGTAACGAAGGTTGAAGCAAACCGTATTGTGCAAATTGAAGTGCGGATGCAGGCGGAAGAATGAACGTTGTCGTTATCAGTGTTGAGATAATTATCCTGCTCGCCTGTGCAGCCTTTTTTTCCGGTACCGAAACGGCGGTAACCGCTATTACGCGATCGGAATACCGCAATCTTAAAAAAAGCTCCCGCAGGAATGCCCAACGGTTGGCTCGGCTGGTGGAGATGAAAGAAAAAATCGTTACGACTGCGCTCATCGGTACCAATTTTGTCAACACGCTGAGTTCGGGTCTTATTACCGCCTTTACCCTCAATGTGTTCGGCGCACAGGCTGTTCCCGCAGCAACTGCGGTTATTACCGTACTCATCATCATTCTTGCCGAAATTTTCCCTAAAGCGCTGGCAGCCGAACGGGCGGAATCGATCGGCAAGAAAGCCTCGCTGCCGTTGTATGTGTGTTACACACTGCTTCGCCCCATTGTGGCGGTGTTCTCGCTGCTGACAAAAGCGGTGCTTAGGCTGTGTAATGCCCGCCCGAAAACAACGCCGGATACACTCAAGGAAAAAGATCTTCAACTGCTCGTGCATATCGGGCAAGAAGACGGCGCCCTCGCCGCCGGAGAAGAAGCGCTGTTGCGCAAAGCCGTTTTGCTGCAGGATGTTAAGCTCCGCAATATTATGACGCCGCGTACGGCAATTAGTTACGTTGATTCTGCCGCGACTTTTCCGCAGGTTATCGAGCAGTTCCGCCGCAGCCGTTTTTCCCGCTTGCCTGTCTACGATTCCGAAACAAAGACTGTTACCGGTATTATCCATTATAAGACGCTGCTGTTTGCTTTGCAGGAGCGGCGGGAGCCTGAACTTGAAACTTTGCAGCGTCCTGCGATTTTTGTTCCCGAGGGAGCTTCCATCTTTTCTATTATCAAAGCGATGAATGCCAAGATGCAAAATATCGCAATCGTCATCGATGAACACGGCGGTGTGGCAGGACTCATTACGATGGATGATATCATTGCCGCGGTGTTCAGTACGGTGCAGGATGAGTACGGCAAGGCACGGAACGATCCGATGCGTTCGGTGCGTTTTATCAATACTTCGCAGCTTGTCCTCCCCGGTACTTTGCGGCTGGAAGATTGCAACGAATTACTGCACACCGATTTTCACTCCGATTATTATGACACACTTGGCGGTTTTCTGCTTGAAAAATGGGGATATTTGCCGCATACTAATAAGAGGATCACTTGCGGACGGATAACGTTTACCGTTACTCATATTATCAATAGACGAATCGATACCGTCATCGCAGACCTTTCATCGGTATTGTAAGCACTGGTTATAAAACACCAGCCAACTAATGCCGAAAATAAGAGTAACCGTTGGACAACAGAATAAGGCAACCGTACCAAAAATATTTCAAACGGTTGCTTACCTTTTGTGTGAAATTTTGTCAAAAATTTCACACAGTTTATTTTATTTAGCAGAAGGATTATCACAACAGACAGATAAATCAGAATCGCAGAATAATGAGGTTGAGCAACCATTTGAACCGCAGGTTCAATTCTGGTTAAGCAACCTCATTATTCTGCGGGGTTGTTAAAAAACAGTCTGCTGTAATAATCCTAAAGGGAGGGGCACTATGACACAACATGAATTTATACAGTTTTTAACCGATTTGCCGGAAGAACAGATGAAGGCGGAATTGACAAAGGCCTTTACCGAGCGGTATGGAGCAGGTACGGAAGAAATCATGATGATTGCCTCCCCTGCCCGTATCAATATTATCGGGGAGCATATCGACTATAACGGGGGGAAGGTGTTTCCTGCGGCGATCGACCGGTACCTCTATGTGCTGCTGCGCAAGAGAGCCGATACAACGATTATCTATGATGATATACGGTTTCCGGGTGCACTTGAATTTTCTTCTACGGAAACCTTCTGCTACCGGAGAGAAAATCAATATGCGAACTATCTGAACGGTATGCTCGCGATGCTGCAAAAAGGCGGATATAAACTGACAAGCGGATTTGAGGTGCTGTTTTTTAGCAAGTTGCCTGCAGGCGGCGGTATTTCTTCGTCGGCTGCGCTGGAAGTCGGCTTCGGGCGGGCAGTCGCCGAATTGTTCGGCTTTAAGGTTGATGCGGTAGAACTTGCTAAAATGGGGCAGGAGTCTGAGCATATTTTTATGAATATGCAGTGCGGAATTATGGATCAGTTCAGTATCGCAATGGGTAAAAAAGAATGTGCGATGCTGCTTGATACGGCAACGCTTGAGTATGAATACGTACCGCTTGTTCTGGGTGATTACCGCATTGTTGTGATGAACACCAATAAGCAACGTGCGCTTGTGGATTCAAAGTATAATGAACGCTGCGCCGAATGTATGGAAGGACTTGCTCTTTTACAGAAGATTAAGCCTATTTATAACCTCTGTGACTTGAGCTCTGCTGATTTGAGTGCGGTTGAGGCGGCAATAGCCGATGAGCGTATCTATAAACGGGTGCGCCATTGTATTACGGAAAACGAACGGGTACTTGCAGCGGTTGCGGCGCTAAAAGCCGGTAACTTGCCGAAACTCGGCGAGCTGCTCAAGGCGTCCCATGACTCGCTGCGGCGCGACTATGAAGTAACCGGTCTTGAACTTGATACGCTTGCCGATGCTGCTAATGCTGAACCGTGTTGCTTAGGTGCGCGGATGACCGGCGCGGGATTCGGCGGTTGTGCCATTGCCTTAGTGCAAAAAGATGCCGTTGCGGAATTTACCGCCCATGTCGGCAAAGCCTACACCGAAAAAACAGGACTGACAGCTTCCTTTTTTGCTTGCGAGGCAGGAGACGGTGCGCGGCGGGTTTAAAGGTCTGCCCAACTATTAAAACTCACGAAAAGAGCAAACCGGCTGCCGGGAAATATTGGTTTAGCCGGTTTCTAAAGCTTTTGCAGCCGCTCTTTAAATTCCGCTAAAAAACCGACACTGACTTTTGCCCGTATTATTCTGCGGACTTCATATGCGGGGTCGATATCTGCATCGCCGGTTTTGCTGAGGTCTTTTTCGCTCAAGTTTTTAAGAAAGCCTATATCGACAACTTGATTTAAATACCTATTTAATTCTTTATAGAGTTTTGTTTGATCGGTTTTTTCTTTAAAATAGATGGAAAGCATTCCTCGAATTTCACTTGCTTTAAGTACTAAAATTGAAGATGTGTTTTGAGAAACATCGAACTGCTCCAATGCCTCCCTCAGCAGTACACACAGCAATGATAACTCAAATGACAGCGGATAATGCCGGATAAGCCTAACAGATTTAGAATCCCCTTCTTCGCCCTCTTTTTGCTCTAAAAATGCGTAGCCGTCGGCCGGTTCAATAAAGAGGCTGATACCGATTTGGTCAAAATATGCGGCAATTTCACGCTGGTATTGCTGCAAGAGCTTCCATGCCTCAGGTTCCTCATTTTCGTAAATAGCCCCTTGTAACAATTTTATACAGACTGCCGCCCACTGTGCCGTCATTATTCAGCCTCCTATGACTGTGCTCCTTTTTCAACAGTCAGTATATCCTTTTTTTGAAAGAGTTGCGATTGGGCATCTCTAAAAACAAGGTAGAGAAATTGTCAAAAATCCGGTATAATGAATACAAATGCAATATGAACCGCCGTTTAAAATTACCTCAAAAGCGATCAATTTTATTTCTCAAATAGCTGCCGCAATGGAGCGCTTGAAGATCAGATTTGAACATTCCGATAGCGTACGCTTGCGGAAAATCAATAGGATGAAAACGATACAGGGGTCGCTTGCGATCGAAGGGAATACACTAACGGAAGAACAGGTTACGGCTCTCATTGAAGGAAAACATATCATCGCACCGGTAAAAGAGGTGCAAGAAGCCAAAAATGCAATTCAAGCGTATGAGCAGTGCCTGTCCTTTAATCCCTATAAAAAAGAGGACTTACTTGCCGCACATAAACTGATGACGTTTGGTCTTGTGGATCATCCGGGGCATTTTAGGTACGGCGGTGTCTGTATTGCGGGAAAAGACGGCATCAGTCATATTGCTCCTCCTGCCGATCGGGTACCCTTTTTGATGGATGATTTATTTCAATGGCTCAAAGATACGGACGCTCATCCGCTTATTAAAAGCAGCGTATTTCATTACGAGTTTGAATTTATTCATCCCTTTGAAGACGGTAACGGCAGAATGGGGCGGCTCTGGCATTCACGTATTTTAGCAGAATGGAATCCATTGTTTATACATCTGCCGATAGAAAATATGATTTTAAAGAATCAGGCAGCCTATTACAGAGCATTGGAACACAGTACGGCAGCAAACGACTCCGGGATTTTTATAGACTTTATGCTTGAAATCATTATGCAAACGATACAAGAAAATAAACAGGATGATACTGTAAATGATACTGTAAATGATACTGTAAATATGATTTTAACCTGTATTAAAGAAAATCCTGCTATTTCCTACGAAGAACTTGCAAAAAAAACAGGCAAATCGCGGATAACAATAAGCCGCAAGCTTGCAGAGTTAAAAAAAGCAGGACACATCACCCGTGTCGGCGCCGACAAAAACGGCTACTGGCATATTGAAGAGAATAACTAAGGATAATAATAGGGTAATAGTTAATGTTTACGGAACGGCCTATTTTTTTTCAAAACAAGCAAGGTAAACACATCAGCCACCCAGACCACATATCGCAAAATAAGAGGTTGGAACACCATTTGAGCCGTAAAGCGGCGAAACTTTGGTGGTACAGCCTCTCATTTTGCGGGAATATACTCCAAAACGGCTGATGCGTTTACCTTAGGAGGACGGCTAATGCAATTTGATTTATTGAAAACCGAAGATATTGATAAAAACGGAATGTATCTTGATTTTTTTCAAGTATACAACTGGGGTGTTTTTGATTCAAAAGTGTATACGATGCGGTGCGGAAAAAAGGCGACGCTGTTGACCGGTTTAAACGGTTCCGGGAAGACGACGCTGGTGGATGCTTTTTTGTCGCTTATCGTGCCGCCGCGGCAGCGCTTTTATAACCAATCCGCCGGAGCGGAGAGCAAACGGGAACGTGATGAAATCAGCTATGTGCTGGGTACGTATGGGAACAAACGCGAGGAAGAATTTACCTCCGGCACTGCAAAAAATTTACGCACAAAAGAAAATTGTATTTCTATTTTGCTCGGCTGCTTTGTGTTGGGAGATGATCAAAGGCCGATAACGCTTATGCAAGTGCGGTTTTTTTCCGGCGGCGGAGCCTTGCAAAAAATCTATTCGATAACACATACGCGGCTTTCAATTGAAGAGATACAAAAAGCAGGGATTGATTTTACACCGCAGAGCAATTGGAAAAAACGCATGACCGAAGTATTCGGAACCAAATTTTACGTCGATAATTTTGCCCCGTATGCAGAAGCATTCTCTCAGCTTGCAGGTTTACGTTCGGATCGGGCTCTCTATCTTTTTTCGCAAACGGTTGGACTGAAAGGAGTCGGCAACTTAAATGACTTTATCAGAACCTATATGTTTGAAAGTCACGATACCGAACGCGATTTTGATGATTTGGTAAAGCATTACGAAGAGCTTTCTCAGATATACAACGAGATAGAAAAAGCACAAGAACAGCTTAGACTACTGCAGGAAATTTTAGATGCCGGAAAAATATTTGAAGACTGCGAGCAAAAGAATAGAACATTAAAACAGTTCAAAATGATTTTACAGTTGTGGTATATACAAACAGTCCTGGATACGATTACAAAACGAATAGTTGTTTTACAACAAGAAAAGTTACTCGCTGATAATAAAAGAAATATACTTGAAGCTGAAATAAAACAGCTTGATGCCGATATGGATTCGCTCAAAGCAGTTATTCAAAAAAACAGCACGGCAATTCTGATCAAAGAAATTGAGCATAAAATTCAATTCAATGAATTACGGTTGCAGACATGCCGGAATAATGTGCGAGACTATGAGCAATGCGCCCGCGTTTTATCTTTAGAAGTTCCGCAGACGGAAAAGAAATTTAACGAAAATATCAAATTGCTGCCGGAATTAAAAAAACAGCTGAGTGCGGAAAGAGATTTGCTGTATAAATCAAGCCTTGAACGGAATGCGCAAAATCAGGAAAATAAAAAAGAAAAACAAGCAATTATCGAAGAATTGGAATCGCTGAGTAAACGGACAACGAATATCCCTGCGCATAATATCGGGATACGGGATCAAATATGCGCACATATCGGCTGCTCGGAAAAAGAACTGGTGTTTGCCGGAGAGCTATTGCAGGTCGCAAAAGAAGAAAGCCGATGGGAAGCCGCGATAGAAAAACTGCTGCATAACTTTGCGTTATGTCTGCTGGTGCCTCCTCACCTCTATACAAAAGTGAATACGTATGCGGCAACACATAATTTACGGGGACGGCTCGTCTACCTTAAAACAGATACCAAACCGCAGCTGAAAAAGAGTTTCCCTGAAAAAAATTCACTTATTGCGAAATTAGAGATACAAAAAAAGCATGAACTTTCCGATTGGCTTGAAGCGTATCTGTATGACACATTCGATTATATTTGTACTGATGATACGGAAGCATTTAGCAGGGCAGCCAAGGCGCTTACCTCGACGGGTTTAATTAAGTCAAAAATACGCCATGAAAAAGACGACCGCCCGCAGCAGCCGGGTCGGCAAGCATTTGTGCTTGGCTGGGATAATATTCAAAAGCGGCAGGAACTTTCGTTCAGCTTAAAAAAACTGCAAAACGAAATTGCGAAAGACGATACCGCTCTGGAAGACAGCAAGAAAAAACAAGATGATATAACCGGTCAGCTTGCTATCTTGAGCAGTTTGGAAAAGATGCAATTCTGGGATGATCTTGATGTGCAAAAATATTCGGCTGCATTGAATGCGTCTCTTGAAGAAAAGGAAGCTATTCTCCGCGGAGACAAGGAATTGCGGCAGCTTGAAAATAAATTGCAAGGTTTGCAAATTGAAAAGCAAACAAAAGAAGAAGCGCGTACCGCTTATATTGAAACATCGTCAAAAGCGGAACAGCAGTTGACGGATATCCGCATCAAACAGGAACGATTTACCGCTCAGCTGCATCAGTATGCCGATGGAGAAAGTGAAGAAACACAAAGAGCGCTCGCTATTTTTACAGAGCATTTCAGTGTACAAAAAACTTTTGAACAGTCTGAAGCCGTTGATACCGAACGGGATCGGATTGAATCGGCATTGAATAAAGAGAGCGAACAGGCGGAAACAGCTGTCAGAAATGCGGAGCGGAAAGTCCGCGAAAAAATGTCCGCAGTGAAAAACCCTAAGCCGGATATAAAGCGGAAGTTTCCGTCGTGGGAGGCTGATGTACGGGATTTCCAAGTGGAAGTATCGGGGCTTGCAGACTTTCAAGCCTTTTATGATCGAGTGAACCGCGATGATTTACCTTCGTGCCGGAAAAAATTTAAGCTCATTTTTAATGAACACGTAAAAAACGATATTACCAATTTTAAGACCATACTTGATACCGGACGTCAGCAGATTATTGTCGGAATAGAGGAATTGAATAAAAGCTTAAAAACAATTCCATACAGCAAAAATCCTCCGACATATATCAAGCTGGAAAATCGCAAAACAACCGATCAGTCCATAAAAGATTTCCAGGCTCTGTTGTTAGCTGCATTGCCTGACTCCGCGTCCATCTTTAACCGCACATCCGGTTCGGAATTTGAAGAGTATAAAAAAATTGAAACGCTGATTGCCTACTTAAAAGAAAATGATCCGCGCCGTAAAAAAGTGCTGGACGTACGCCAGTGGTTTAATTTTGCCGCTATTGAATATTATCTCAACGACAATACGCAAAAACAATATTACGAAGATTCTGCAAGTTTGTCGGGCGGAGAAAAATCAAAATTAACCTATACGATTTTAGCATCGGCAATTGCATTTCAATTCGGCATTACCGGTGGAGAGGGATATTCGTTACGGCTGGTGATCATCGATGAGGTATTCAGTAAAATCGATATGGACAATTCGTGCTATGCAATGGAGCTGTTTAAAGAGATCGGGCTCCAGATGATTCTCGTAACACCGATGGATAAAATCAACATCGTAGAAGATTATATCGCATCGGTTCACATTACCGAAAAGCATAACGATAATACCTCGCGCCTACTGAATATCACGATTGACCGATATCAAAAAGAAAAGGAAAGAGTAACTACAAGCGGTATATTGTAAGGGGTATTATTTTCACGGTATGAGGTAAATGCATCAGATAGTATTGCTGATACGTTTGTAATGATACTTGCATTAAATAGAATCACCGCCTTTGAAAATAGACGGTGTAGATACAAGGAGATAGCTGAAAATAAAGCGGAGGCGTATCTTTGATACGTTGAGCATTTATTTTCAGCGTATGACGCAGTAGATGCGCCGTATATTTTCAAAGGACAGTATGATAAGTGTTGACGAGATCAGAAAAAAAGCCGAGCATAAATTCGTACCGTATCTGTATTCCGTACTTAATGGAGACGATGCTTTTTTCCCGTTGCATATTCCGGCGGCACGAGGTTCCGCAACGGATGATTTTGCCATGCGGAAAACGGAAGCGGAAAAACTGTACCGGCATTCAAAGCAGGCAAAGGGATTCGGTTACACGGTGATGAGCTCTGTCGTTAAAACCCGCAGCAAGGGCATGCAGACCGTTATTGAAAAAATCCTATTTGAAAGCGAAGCTGATTTTTTGCGATTTATTCAAAAAGAAACGGAAGCCTGCAATTTCAAAACAAACCTCGAACATATTAAAACGCAATGCCTCAAACTTGATGCTGCCGATATTGTGCATGACTGGACGGTTAAACATAGCTCCGTTTTAACCGAGTCGTTTGACGCACAGTATTGGGAGCAGCTTTTTTTATGTGCGGAGTGGTTTATACATCACAGCCCGTGCGGATTATACCTGCGCGAAATTCCGCTTCCGGTACACACAAAGTTTATCGAACAAAACCGTATGCTTATTTTCTCGCTGTATTGTGCACTCAAAAGAAATAGGCATCGAGATGAAACCGGTGGACAGAGTAGTGATAGAGCACAACCGCTCGCTGCTGAATCCTGCAATGGGCGTATCGTGGGAGAAAAAGCAACGGAATTACAAAACACCGCGGAAGCCGTGTACGCCGAATGGGGAGTCCGCACAGCGCCGCCGTTTGTCCGTTTCCGTTTATTGGATGATGCAATCGGTGTAACTCTGGCGGGAGAAACGCTCGGAAGCGGCGAGGTGCAGATACCGCTTGAATCGTTTGCGGCGATTCGCTTTGATTCCGCCGATACTGTTTTTGTCGTTGAAAATCTGATGGTGTATCTGACGTTTCCCATCGTTCCTAAAGGGGTCTGTATTTTCGGTTCGGGATTTGCTGCCGTGCAATTACAGTGCAATATCCATCTGCATCAAAAGAAGCTCTATTACTTTGGCGATATAGACGAACACGGTTTTGAAATCCTGTCGGAATTTCGTGCAATCTTTCCGGACGTTACTTCATTTTGTATGGACAGTACAACTTACCAAACATTTGCGCAGTTTGCCGTTCCCGGAAAATCCTCCAAGCGGGATATTGCAGACCTCTATCTCACAGCCGAAGAGTTAGCTCTTTTCCATTATTTGCGGGAACACACGGAGTGCAACAGACTTGAGCAGGAACGCCTTCCGCAGGATTTTATCAAGGAAAGACTCTCATCGCTTATAACGATAAGGAATAGTTATGCAAAGCTCTGACAGTGCATATATAGCAACCTTAATTGCGGAAGATTCGGGATTGCGGCTTTTACGTTCAAAGAATCCCGCACCGGTTATTTCATTTCTTTTTAAAATATTCAGAGAGCGGAATCTGCAAACCGTCAATGCCGATCGGTTTGAAACACTGCTGGCGGATTTTTTGCGGTCGCAGGAATTTTCCGGACTTGACAATAGCGGTATCGACGATTGGTATGACGGGGAAACAGCAGAAATACAAAACAGCGAAGAGTTCAGACTCGCAACGCAAAGCATCGAGGCGCGCGCTCATTTTTTAGCGAATAAATGGTGTTCGGAAAAGGCCGGCTATATCAAAAAATACTATAATGAGCGGCAGGATGTGATTATCGAACTGAGCGCAGGGGTGGAACGGCTGTTTACCTGGCTTGATACGATGGATTCAAAAATGTTTATCGGTACCGAATCCCGCTTTCAAGATATTCTGCATAAACTCAGAGAGCTTTCGGAAAACACTACGCATGATCCTCAAACACAAATTGCCGAACTTGAAAAACAGAAAGAAGCATTGCAGCAACGTATAGATGCAATTAAAACAACCGGAGAGGTGGAAGTGTATACGCCGGTGCAAATGGTTGAACGGTTACGTGAAGTTTCAAAAGCGGCACGCGAACTCTTATCGGATTTCCGGCAGGTAGAGGAAAACTTTAAGGCCATTCTTGCTGATGTATACAAAAAACAGTCGGTGAGCGAAACAAAAGGCGCGGTGCTTGGCTACGCTCTTGATGCCAATTTGGAAATGAAGGAAACTCCGCAGGGGCAAACCTTCGATTCTTTTTGGGACTTTCTTGCAGCCGATGCCGGTAAAAACGAGATCAACCACTTAACCCGGACGATTATCGCACAGGTCACCGAGCATGGCATTGCATGGGAGGATTCCTTCCTGCTGCACCTCAAGCAATATCTGCATGAAGCGGGGCGAAAGATTATCGACACCAACCATTCGCTGACGCACCGGCTCAACCGTGTGCTGCTTTCGCGTGACTGCGGTGATCACAAACAGCTGACCGAACTTATTGCTTTTATCAAGACGAAAGCCTTTGAATTAGCCGAACGTGATATTGTTTTTCCTGATGATTTTTATATTCAGACCAGGCCGAAACTCTCTTTCCCGCAGGCACGGACGCTTATTCTTCCGCCGCTTAACCAAAGCTTTGAACCGATCGTATCATTCACCGAGCAAGAGTCGGCAGCGCTGCTGCAGCGAAGCGGTATTTTTAATCAATTTTATATTGATGAAGCCTTGCTCAAAAAACATATTGAACAGTATCGCAGTCAATTTCTCCATAGCGCCGTTCAATTTTCGCTGCACGACTTGAGCGAAAAATTCCCGATAGAAAAAGGTCTTTCCGAAGTCGCCGCCTATTTTGCCCTTGCGCCGAAACTCAAACCCGCCGCCGTTATCCTCGATGATGCAACCGAGCGGATTACATACACATACAACGGCAAGTCCGTAGCGCTGACAGTGCCTAAGATTCTATTCGGGTAGCAATAATGGGTAATGATGCCATTGCCGAAGCCTTTATGTCTTTTAAATTATAGAAAATATAGAAAAATACCCTATTACCTTTAATTTTCTTAGCCAAAAATCTCCAAAAGTCGCATAAGTACTGTAGGAGGTGAGAATGAGAAAATCTATTATAACTCAGCAGTTGCGTTTTACCGCTCGAAACGATTACGCATTCAAAAAGCTTTTTGGTAGCGAAGAAAACAAAGATATTATGATTGAGTTTATCTCATTGGTTGCGAGTTTGGGTAAAGATGATTTTGATGATGTCCGTATCGAGAATACCGAACAGCTTCCGCGTTTCTATAAAGAAAAAACCGGTCGGCTCGACATAAAAATTCGGTTAAAAGACGGCCGCAAAATCGATGTAGAAATGCAGAATACTTACTTTGACTATTACCCGAAGCGCAGTATCTTTTATTGTTCTAAACTGATCCATGAGCATTTCAGCAGTGGTTTACAGTATGGAAATTTAAAAAAATGTATTGCAATCAATGTAGTGAATAGCCCTTTTAAGCTAAGTCGGAAAGTGCATTCGATCTATCAGATACGGGAAAGTGAAGAGCAAACACTCTTAGATGAGTTATTAGAGATTCATTTTTTAGACTTAACAAAGCTACAAAAAGATAATTTGACAAGCCTAGAGAAATGGCTTATGTTTATCAAAACGGACAGCAAGGAGAAGAGAGCAATGCTTGCACAGGGAAATGCGGTAATGACGAAAGCAAACCAAGTGATGGATATTTTTTATCTTGATGAGCAAGAACGGAAACGGTATGAAGCAGCATGGGAATATGAGAGCGATCGGTTATCGATGATAAGCGAATCGGAGAGAAAAGGGCTTGAGCGTGGCCTTGCCGAAGGCGAGGCACGCGGTTCCCGCCAAGCAAAGCTCGAAACAGCAAAAACAATGCTTACTATGGGCTATCCGCTTGACGATATTTGCAAAATTGCAGGACTCAGCCAAGCAGAGGTTGAAGCGATAAAATAATTCCTTATCAATCATTTCCCTCTATACCGCTTCCATATTCGGATAATCAGCTTTTCGGCGATAATCAGAAAGAGCCCGAGCACGAAAGGCAGGCCGATTAAAAGCGCCGGATGTTCCATACCGATTTGCGCTGCCGCGATGGTATTTTCAAGATAGACGAACAACAGCGCGGCGCAGATTGTTCCGATAACGGAGCGTCCGCCTGCATACGCAAGCACGAGTGCAATCCACCCCTTGCCGGCGCTTTGGTTTGGAACAAAGGCTCCCAGCTGGAGGGATAACAGGCAGCCTGCCAACGCCGCCGCCGCCCCGGACATACCCATTGCCGCTATCTTTAACCGTGCGGTATGCACCCCAATCGAATCCAAAAATGCAGAGTCTTTTCCGAGAATCTTTATCCGCAAGCCTGTTTTGGTGTAGCGGCAAAAGAGCGCAAGTCCGAGGCCGGTCAAAACGGCGAGCGCGGCGCTCGCCGTTTTGACGAGCTGCGGCTGAAGCAGCAGCTCCGGCGGCAGCGCAACGATGCTCCGGTTACCGAAAAACCGTGTGCTGAGTATCGAAACAAAGCCTGCGGCGGTTAAGTTTACCGCAAGTCCGAGTATGTAGATATTGGCTTTACGATAGATAGCAAGATAGGTAATAAACATACTTAACCCTGCCCCCAACGCAAGCGAGACGGCAAGCCCCGGAATAAGACCGCCGAGGCTTTCAGTTAATAGAATTCCACCGATTCCTGTAAAGGCGCTTAAAAGCATCAGTCCTTCTATCCCGACGTTCAATAACCCTGCATATTCCGAAACGAGGGCGGCGCAGGCGGCAATCAGCAGCGGCGCGGCTTGTGCAATCAAAGTAATCGCGGTTATCATAAAAGTTTTCTCCCTCGTTTTTGCCGGAAAAAATCAACCGTTATCAATATAAACGCAATTCCCTGCACAATCGACGAAAGGTCAAAGGACGTGCTTGTCTGGAGCATCGCAGCCTTGCCGCCTGCTTCCATCCACGCAAAAAACAGCGCGCCGAATACCGCCCCCAACGGATGATTGCGCCCGATAAGCGCGGCGGAGATGCCGCTCCAACCCAGTCCCGACGTAATGCCTGCGTAGACATAGTGCCGCGAGCCGTATACGCTGAATGCGCCCGCAAGTCCGTGGGCTGCTGCGCCGAATGTCAGCGCCAAGACTGAAATCAAGCCGACCTTAATTCCTTGGGATTGTGCGAAAGCGCGGTTATTGCCGGTTAATCCGAGTTCGTAGCCGTAGCGGGTACGCTTGAACATCCAGAAAAGCAGCGCCGTTATTATCACCGTAAAAAAGATACTACTATTCAATGTCGAAGGATTCCAAAAGGAAGTGAAGAACCACGCTTCGCTTGTATACGGGGTTGCCATCAGATTGCTTGAGGAATCCCTGAATATGTCATTCACGCCGTAATCGATGAGCGGGAGCAGTGCGCACGATAATAAATAGGTGCTGATCAGTTCGGTAATGCCGAGAAATTGCTTCAAAAAAGCGGAAATAAAACCTAAAAGGCCGGAGCAAAGAGCCGCGAGTATACATCCGGCGATAAGGCCGAAGGGCTGCGGGAACTGGGGAGTCAGCAATGCGAATTCTACCGCGATAAACGAGGCGAGATACGCTTGCCCTTCACCGCCGAGGTTGAAAAAGCCTGCCTTTGCCGAAAGGATAAAACCCATTGCGCAGAGCAAAATGAGGGAGGCTTGGTCGAGCATATTGCCGAAATAAAACGTGTTGGTAAAAGGGGAAATAAAAAACGCGATAAGCGTTTCGAGCGGTTCTTCGCTCTGCGCCGCCAAACAGATTGCCGCTGCGGCTGCGCTTGCGGTTACCGAAATAATACTGTTTAAAAGCGGGGCTGCTTTTTTGAGACGGTGTTGTTGCGTATCTTTATTCATCTTTACTCGCCTGCATCATCGCCGCAATGATTTCCGCGCGGTTATATGCGGAACGTTCCATAAAGCGGGTCAGGACGCCGCGGTATAATACATGAATACGGTCGCAGGTTTCAAGCGCAGCGTCTACGTCCGAGGTAAGCACGATAACCGCCGCCCCGTTTTCAGCGAGATTGCGGAGCCGCTGCAGCAGCGCAAGCTGTACCTTCCTGTCCAGCCCCCAATAGGGTTCGGCACAGATAACCAACTGCGGCGGCGGATTGTCGAGTTCGCGGCTGAAAATCAGTTTTTGGATCATACCGCCCGATAAGCTCAACACCGAATCTTTCCACGAGCGGGGAATATCGAATGAACAGCTGCGCTTCCATGCTTCAACCGCCGCGGGGGAATAAATACCGAAACGGTACAGCGAGGTGCGTGCGCGGACATAGAGGTTCTCCGCAATGCTGTGTCTACCGGCAATGCCGTTCCTCATCCGCTTGCTGGGGATGTAGGCGTAGGTTTCGCGCGGTATGCGGCTCAGGGGCTGCCCGTCAAACCGGATAGTGCCGCTGTCCGGCTTGAGCGTGTTGACCAATAGATATTCCAAAAGCTCTAGCCCCTGTTTTTTTATGCCGACGACGCCGGTTATCTTCCCGTGCGGAACATCGATCGAAAAATCCGAAAAGCGGACGCCTCTGCTGCTGACGGCAGCAACATGCGAAACAGTCAGTCCCTCCGCCGGTTTTGCCGCAGCATCCTGAAACTGCGATGTGGAAGAACTTTGGAACTGCGATACCGAAGAGAGCGTACTCGATTGTAGCGTGCCCTTTAGCGCTGCTTTGGATGGGGATGCCGCAGACGGATGTTCCGGAGATACCGTGTCGGGTTGCAGTGTATTTGTATATGACGGAGTATTGGTGTTTGATGACCCGGCGGCTGTACCGGAGTCGGCTTGAATCGGCGGAGTATCCGGTGCTGCTTCGGCGGCAGTCCATTCCGCCTGTTCGGAACCGAAAATTTCTTGCAGCAGGAGGTTTGCGTTTACGGTAGAATCGATCGAACCGTTCCAGACCGTTTTACCGTTTCGCAGAATATGCACCGTGTCCATAAAGCTCAAGACTTCTTGAATGCGGTGCGTTACTACGATAATACATGCGCCCCTGTCCGCGCAGCTGCGGAGTATGCCGTACAGCTGGGTAATTTCCTGCGGACTAAAGGAGGCGGATGGTTCGTCTAAAAAGAATACGGAAGGATTTTTAAGCAGCGCTTCTCCGATTGCCGCCCAGTGCAGCTGCGCCGTATCGAGCGTTTCCGCTTTTTGGGTGAGCGGCAGTACGATATCGTAGCGGGCGAGCGCCGCCGCAATTGCGTTTTGAGTTTTTTTGGGCGAAAGAACGTTGGCGGCGATATCTTTTTCGGTGTGTAATCCGATTGCAAGATTTTCCCATACCGTAAGCTCCGCCGAAAGCTGCGGATGCTGCGGCGTCAGCACGAGCCCCTGTGCAATACCGTCCGCAGCGGAACGTAAGTCCAGCGCTTCGCCGTTGTAAAGGATGCGGCCGCCGTCCGGCTGTAAATGACCGGTACAGAGGCGGGCAAGCGTTGATTTTCCGGCGCCGTTTTCGCCTAACAGCGCATGTATCTTACCTGCCTCAAACTCAATGCTTACCCCGTCTACAGCCGTAATACCGTTTTCCGGAAACGTAAAGCGTAAGTTTTCCGTCGAAAACACAAAGGAATCCTAGTGAGCGGATAAGGTCAATGCTCCGGTTTTAACGCCGTCTATCAGTTGTTTTACTTTTTGAGTAATGTCTGCCGGTACGGCGGAAGGTACTCCTTCAAAAGCAAAGTTTACCGCACCGTCTTTTATGCCGAGTTCTGCCGATGTGCCGAACTCCAAGCGTCCTTCCACAAAGGCAATCACGGAATCGGTACAGGCTGTCTTTTGGCTGACTTCCGTTGAACCGACGACAATGTCCTTCCCGTAGGAATAGCCCGGCCGGTCAAACCACATCACATACGCGCCGTGTTCACGGGCGGCTGCCACAACGCCTGCATTTCCGCCGCCGCAGATTGTTAAGATGACATCCACATTGTTTTTAATCATCGAAGCGGCAAGCTCGGAGGCTTTGGCTGCGTCATACCAATTGCCGAGGACACGGAAATCGAGCTCAAAGTTTTTATTGACGGCTTTGGCTCCATCCAAGTAGCCTTTCCGTATTTTATCATTCATAACCGGGAATTCCTGTCCGGCGAGAAGACCGATCTTATACGCAGCGTTTGCATTCTTCATCGAACTGCTGCTGATGAGCGCGGCGTAGTAACCGTTGAGGTAACCCTGTTCGTACTGATTAAATCCGACGGTTTTTATTTGAGCGTTTCCGGCAAGGTATCCGTCCAGCAGCAGGAATTTTTGCTTGGGAGCGGATTGCAGCACCTTTTCTGCAATGGCCGGCAACGAAGGATTGGAACTGATAATGAGATCATACTTTTTGCTTAAGGCAAGCGCCGTCAATCCGTTTTGCCATTCTCCCTGATTCACACCGCCTTCTACAACCTTGACGGTAATCGGTGTACCTTTTTTATCCAGCTGCGCCTTCGCGTCTTGCACACCCTCTACGAGCAATTCATACGTCGGGTTCCCTTTGACAATTCCAGGCACAAAGACCGCAACGGAAACCGTTTTAGGTTTTGCAAAAAGCGGTACGCCTGCAATTAAGGCGATACTACAACCGAGTATGATGATTTTTTGTTTTAACGTCATGTTACACTCCTACTTACTATATTAACTATATTAATTATGAATAAAGCGATTAAAAATAGTAAAATTGTTAATCGGCAGGTACATACCGTACAATATTTCTCTATTCTTGTCTAGGATTTTTGACAGAGCGAGGGGGGGGCCGCGTCAGACTATTTTTAGCAGTCCCATAGAATAATAATGCCTGTGTGACCTCTCCTTTAATAAATTACACCGAATTGTTACGATTGGAAAATACCTCTTTTTATGCTATAATGTTATCTACTTTACTTTAGGATTATTCTTTATGGAAGAAAAGTTATCTACGCTTTGCTCGGTTTTAAGCAAAGACCAACCGGTACTTATACAAACGCATGATTTTCCGGATCATGATGCCCTCGGTGCGGCGTATGCTCTTTTAAAACTTTTAGAAAGTTACGGCTACAAAGTAGAGATTGCTTATGGCGGTCATATTCAAAGTCTATCTTTAATAGAATTTGTAGAATATTTAGACTATCCTCTTTTAAAACTTGATGAAATTGCTGATTTAAAAAAATACCAAGTTGTAATTGTAGATGGCTCCCCTTTTAAGGGAACCGTAAAAAAGGTAGGCGGTATCTTAAAGGCCGTAATAGATCACCATCCGGCACGAATGCAGTCTACAGCAGCTTATACGGATATAAGGGCGGGAATCGGAGCCTGTTCTTCTATTATTTGGTCTTATTGGAAAGAATCGGGAAAAGAATATGACGGAATGACTGCGACAGCAATGATTGCAGGTATACAGCTGGATACGGCTTTTTTATCCAGAAGTGTAAACAAACTTGATCTGGATGCTTATTATGAACTCTACTTTAAATCGGATGTGCAAAAAACATATCAAATGATTAAAACGACCATAAACATCTGCGATCTCGAAGAAATAGGACGGGCTTTTACCGACTATTTACGCATAGATAATTTCTTAATTGTAGAATTAAGTGAAGATTACTCAAGAGCCATTTTGTCGATTGTAGCCGATTTTTTAATTTGGATAAAAGATATTTCTTTTGTTATTGTAATAGAAACAAACGGGCATGAATATAAACTCTCTGCACGAAGCCGTGATAGCAAACTTGATGCGGGTTATCTAATTCAAGAAACGGTAAAAGACATGGGGTCTGGAGGAGGCCACGCGCACATGGCTGGCGGAGCGATAGATGCAGATAGATACTGCGGCAAAACCGCATTTTTAAACGCTATCATTGCATTAGCCCGTTCTGAACAAGGAAAATAAAACCGATACAAGCAGAATCAACCGATACCGCCGTAGAAAATACCGAGAATATATATGATGACGGTAACGCCGCAGTAAAGATATTTTCCTTGCACAACATACGCGCTGCCGATCGGTTTTAAGCGGCCTTTTGAAACTTCGCGTAACACGAAATCTTTATTGCATACCCAGAAGAACATAATACCGGCAAGTAAGGCTCCGAGCGGAATAATATAAATACTGATAACATCCATCCATGTACCGAGTATGTTTCCGTCTTCAACAATCAATCCGATAAGAAAACCGAGACCGAGCACAATCAGAAGCGAAACTTTCCGGCTCAGCTTAAACTTTTGCTGCAGCATTTCTACCGGTGTTTCATAGAGATTGATCAGTGAGGTAATTCCGGCGAACAATACCGCAACAAAGAATATAATCGAAAACAGGGTGCCGGCAGGCATTTCTTTAAAGATCATCGGCATGGTGATAAACATCAACGGAGGCCCTGCTGTCGGTTCAAGGTTATACACAAAGACTGCGGGGATAATAACCAATGCCGCAAGTAGCGCTGCAAGGGTATCGAATATCGCCGTGAATTTTGCACTGGTTGGAGCATCTTCATTATCCTTCAAATAGCTGCCGTATACCACAGTACCGCTTCCGGCGAGGGATAACGAAAAGAATGCTTGACCAAGTGCATAAACCCATGTTTTTACATCAGCTAATTTACTCCAGTCTGCTTTAAATAAAAAGGTATATCCGTCAGCTGCTTTCGGTAATGTCGCAACACGAATGGCAAGAATAATAAACAAGCCGAAAAATGCCGGCATCATCACTTTGTTGACTTTTTCGATACCTGATGAAATACCTGCTGCCATAATTATAAAGCAACCGATAATTGCGGTACTGTGCCACGGTAAGCTTGAAAGCCGTCCGGCAATGGCTCCGAAGTATGCACCGCTGTTTTCCGCTGCAAGCATGGAACCCGAAAAAGCTCCCGCCGTAAAGCGGATAATCCAGCCGACTACAACTGTATATCCGATTGCAATACCGAGCGAACCGATAACGGGAATCCATCCGATAGCAGCTCCGGAATTATTGCCGCGCATTTGAGTCGCTTTCAGAAACGCACCGTGCGGGCCTGTTCTCATTGCCCGTCCTAAACACATTTCTTCAACAATACCCGTATATCCGATAAAAGTAACAAAGATGACGTAGGGAATTAAAAATGCCGCACCTCCGAACTGCCCGGCACGAAACGGGAACAGCCAGATATTCCCCATACCGACGGCGGAACCGATGCAAGCAAGAATAAATCCAAACTGTGAGCCGAATTGATCGCGCCGTGTTTCTTTATGTATCATATCGCGTTCCGAATGCCCGCTTAGGACTATTTAATGGGTTCCAAATGAGCTTGAAAGTGACGTAAAATCGGCGGTTCCCAGATGATGCGGTAGCCTTTCACCTGCGAAGCTCGCTCTTTGATGTTGATTAACGCTTCGGCAATGACATCCAAATGTGCCTGCGTATATACACGGCGTGGGATAGCTAACCGTGCAAACTCAAATTCGGACTTAATCTGCTTGCCTGTTTCAGGATCATTGCCGAGCATGAACGACCCGATATCGCAGGTACGGATACCGGCTTCTTTGTACAGCTCTACACAGAGTGTGTGGCCGGGGAATTCATAGTAGGGAATGTGCGGGAACATTGCGTTCGCATCGACGTAAACACCGTGTCCGCCCGCAGGATTTTGGATGGCAACACCGGCATCAAGCAGCTGAGATGCCAAATATTCCATAGAAGCATTGCGGTATTTCAGATATGCCTCATCGATACCTTCGTACAAACCAATCGCCAAGGCTTCCAGATCCCGGCCGGCAAGACCGCCGTAGGTAATAAAACCTTCAAACGAAATACAGTTGCCTTTAATCAGCTGGTAAATATCTTTGTTGTTCTTGATACCGATGAGGCCGCCCATGTTGACGATTGCATCTTTTTTTGCACTCATCGTGAAGGTGTCGGCATAGCTGAACATCTCGCGTACAATGTCCTTAATGGATTTATTGTTATATCCCTCTTCGCGCTCTTTGATAAAATAGGCGTTTTCCGCAAAACGAGCGGCGTCGATATTAAATAAGATGCCGTATTTTTTTGCGACCGCAGAAACCTCGCGGATGTTTTGCATTGATACGGGCTGACCGCCGGCAGAATTGTTGGTAATGGTCATAACAATCATGCCGACATTTTCTTTGCCGTATTCATTGATATACTTTTCAAGTTTTTCAACATCCATATTGCCCTTAAACGGAGCATAGACGGACGGTTTTTTTGCTTCCGCACACACGCAATCTACCGGTTTTCCGCCGGATAACGTAACATGCGCTCGTGTCGTATCAAAGAACATATTGGAAATAGCGAACTGCCCTTTTTTAAGCAATAAGGGGAACATAACTTTTTCCGCTGCACGTCCTTGATGTACCGGCTGAATAAATTCATATCCGAAAATATCCTGTCCCGCTTCGAGCAATTTAAAATAGCTTTTTCCGCCGGCATACGCCTCATCACCGACCATCACACCCGCCCACTGTTTATCGCTCATTGCGTTTGTTCCGCTGTCGGTTAATAAGTCGATGTACACATCTTCCCCGCGCAGGTTGAACATATTGTACTTTGCTGCTTCAAGTTTTTTGAGGCGTTCTTCGCGGGTTGTCATTTTGATTGGCTCTACCATTTTGATTCTAAACGGTTCCGGTACATACTTTTTCATACGGCTTCTCCTTTTGTGTTACTGTGCTAAATATTCGTTAATACTCGCCGCCGCTTTGCGTCCTTCGCCCATCGCGAGGATGACGGTGGCAGCGCCAAGTACGATGTCTCCGCCCGACCACACTTTCGGGATACTGGTTTTCTGGTTTTCATCGACGATGATGTTGCCGGTCTTGGTTACCTGCAATCCTTCCGTCGTCTTTGCCATCAGCGGGTTAGAGCTATTGCCGAGCGCAACGATAACCGTATCCACCGGGATTTGATGTTCGGTACCCGGAATGGCGACGGGGCTGCGGCGGCCGGAAGCGTCGGGTTCACCAAGCTCGTAGTTCAGCACTTCGACTGCGCACACCTTGCCGTCTTTGTCGCCGATAAAGCGTGTCGGGTTTTGCAAAAAGCAGAACTCGACGCCTTCTTCTTCCGCATGGGCGATTTCTTCGGCACGGGCGGGCATTTCGGCACGAGTACGGCGGTAAATACAGTACACTTTGTCGGCGCCGAGCCGGTATCCCATACGGGCGGCATCCATCGCGACGTTTCCGCCGCCGATAACCGCAACAACCTTTGCAGGATATAGCGGCGTGTCTGCCTTATCTTCTTGATAGGCCTTCATCAAATTGGCGCGGGTTAAGTATTCGTTTGCGCTGAATACGCCGATGAGGTTTTCTCCCTCGACGTTCATAAACTTAGGAAGCCCCGCGCCGGTACCGATAAAGGCGGCGTCGAAACCATCGTCTTGAAGCAGCTGTTCCAGCGTTGCCGTCCGTCCGACTAAGAAGTTGGTTTCAAACTTGACGCCCATCTTTTTCAGATTTTCTACTTCTTTAGCGACAATGTCTTTGGGGAGGCGGAATTCAGGGATTCCGTAGACCATAACGCCGCCCGTTTTGTGGAAGGCTTCGAATACGGTTACCGCATGACCGGCACGGCGGATATCGGCGGCGGCGGCAAGCCCCGCAGGCCCCGAGCCGATAATCGCAACCTTCTTTCCGGTATCGGGAGCAATCGGCGGAATCGTTGTCTTATTATTTTCCCGTTCCCAATCCGCAACAAAGCGTTCCAATCTGCCGATTGCAACCGCCTTATCCACCGATTTATGCATCTTGCCGACGGTACATACCGCTTGGCACTGTTTTTCCTGCGGGCATACGCGGCCGCAGATAGCGGGGAGTAAGTTCGTCGTTTTAATCGTATCGACGGAGGCCTTAAAATCTCCCTTTTGAATACAGGTGATAAATTCGGGGATGGGGATGCCGACCGGACAGCCCTGTACGCAGGGGCGGTTCTTACAGTTTAAGCAGCGTTCCGCTTCTATCCGTGCCTGTTCTTCGGTGTAGCCGGTTGCGACCTCGTCCATAAGGCGTGCTCTGGCATGCGGTTCAAGCACCGGCATTTCCTGTATCGGAATAGCCGCGCGATCCTTCATTTTTAATTCTTTATCTTTCAGTTCACCCCAATATGTTTTTGCCTGTTCCGCAAGTTCTTCGCGGGGCACATAGTGATGTTCGGTATGTGTATTTTCATTTTCCATTTCATACTCCTCTATCCGGCAAGTCTCCGAAAATGCCGGTTTATCCTTGTTCGGCTTAATTGGCTCCGTTCGACAGCCCGATTCTGCATACATGACGATCGTGATCTTCCCGTTCCTTAAACGCTTTCATCCGCATCATCATGTTGTCAAAATCGACTTTGTGTCCGTCAAATTCGGGACCGTCCACGCAGACAAACTTTGTCTTTCCATCAACCGTAACGCGGCAGCCGCCGCACATTCCGGTACCGTCGATCATAATCGTATTTAACGAGACCACTGTGTGAATATCGAACGGACGGGTTGTTGCTGCGCAGAATTTCATCATAATCGGCGGGCCGATTGCAATAACCTCTTGAGGCGGCGCGGCGCTTTCGCAGATTTCCTTGAGCGGTTCGGTAACCAGCGCTTTTCTGCCGTAGCTTCCGTCATCGGTTACGATAATGAGTTCATCCGCTATCTTACGCATTTCTTCCTCGAAAATAACGAGTTCTTTTGTACGCCCGCCGATGATGATAACAACTTCATTACCCGCACGCTTATAGGCTTGGGCAATCGGGTGTAAAGGCGCCGTACCAATGCCGCCGCCGACGCACACTACCTTTCCGACTTTTGTGATATGAGTGGGATTGCCGAGCGGCCCGAGGATTGCCGCAACCGAATCTCCCACCTCTTTCTGACAGAGCTTAATCGTGGTAGCTCCAACCGCCTGAACGACAAGCGCGATCCACCCCGCGTCAGGATCGGCATCCGCGATGGTAAGCGGAACTCGCTCACCGTAATCGATATCAAGCTGAATAATGACAAATTGTCCCGCCTTTCTCTGACGGGCAATTTCCGGCGCAGCAACGCGCAAATAGAAAACATCTTTTGAGAATTGTTTCTTCTCTAAAATTGTGTGAATCATTCGACCTCTTCTCTATATATAGGAAAAATACGGTATCGGTTTGCAGTGATACACGTGTGCGATATTTTACCCGCAAAAGTATGGAATATCAATACACGCACTGCTTCGTATCAGGGTAGAGGCATCGGTCTGATTGTTACCGGTACCCGCAGAAGCCGCTGCTTTTTGTTCATAACGCATTGCGAAAATTATCAATTTCTCTTATACTAAATATATGGATAATGTTGCAACTATACCGGTAGATAAAAACAAGATTAAACAAGCGGTGCAGATGAATATCCCCATCTCGATTAATACCTATACGCTCCCCAAGGAAACGGAAAACTATATTGTCGATGTTGCAAAGGCTTTCCTTAGCGTAATTCATCAAGATGCAATTCAAGACTATATTGTCTATTGTCTCAGTGAACTGACAACGAACGCGAAAAAGGCAAATACAAAACGGGTGTATTTTAAAGAAAAAGGCTTTGATATTTATGATCAGAAGTCCTATGACGAAGGTATGCTCAATTTTAAACAAGAAAGTCTCGAGAACATCGATTATTATCTGCAGCAACAAAAAAAAGCAGGTCTTTATATTAAAGTTATTATGCAGGTAAAGCAAGGAAACATTATTTTCGAAGTACGCAATAATGTCCAAATGGTCGCAACTGAATTCAAACGTATTTTCGACCGAATGGTGGTTGCACGGGACTATGAAAATATGGATCAAGCTTTTATGCAGGCCATCGATGATACGGAAGGTGCGGGACTTGGTTTAATTATCATGCTTCTCATGCTGAAAAAAATCGGATTGCAAGAAGATGCGTTCCAATTAATTTCGGAAAAAGACTTAACGATTAACCGGATTACCATTCCGGTTGATTTTGAAGCGAACCGGCACCTTGTAGAATTGACGAAGACGATTGTCAATTACATTGACGAAATTCCGCAATTTCCCGAAAAAATTATGCAAATACAGCATCTTATCAACGATCCGAATGCGACAATGGGGACAATTGCCTCTTTTATCAGTGATGACATTGCATTAACAACCGACCTGTTAAAACTTGTTAACTCTGTTGCATTCGGGCTTACAAAGGAATGTATGAGTATTACCGAAGCGGTTAAAATGGCCGGTATACGGGGTATTCAGCATCTGTTGTATTCCGTTGGAACGCTGCAAGTTTTAAAAGTAACGGGGAATGAGCAAAAAAGGCTGTGGGATCATACCTATCGATGTGCATTTTTTGCATATAACCTTGCTAAAATGCAGGGAAAGACCAAACTTCTCGAAGAAATATATGTTTGTGCTCTTTTGCACGATTTAGGTAAGATTGTTTTCAGTTCCATTTATCCGGAAGTATTGGAAAAAATCGACGACTTGAAAGCCGAAAAAAATATTCCCGATCAGGTTATCAAGAGCGTGATGTCGGGGATGGAGCATCAAGCGATCGGTGTTGCAGTTGCTGAAAAATGGCATTTACCCGCCGCTATTATCAATACGATAAAATACCAATATGAACCGGAAGCTGCCCCTAAAAAATATTATGAGCTTATTTCTACGGTCAGTTTTGCTGAATTTATGTTGCAGTTCTTTGACGGAAATATCAGCTACTATCAAATTCCGCCGATTTTGCTCAGGCAGCATAATATTGAAAATGAATCACAGCTGCGTGAAATATGTGAAAAACTCAATGCAAAATTTCACGAACCGGCCTAACGTATTTTTATGAATGGACAGGAATCTTCATTTTTGCCGGCTTTTAGTCCCGCACACGAACATACCGAAGCGTGCGGAATGGTCTGTATTCAGAATTTATCGTTTAAGTACGGCGCCGGTAAAAAAGTATTATTTGAAAATCTCTGCCTTACGATTAAGCAAGGGGCGTATATCTCGATTGTCGGAGAAAATGGCACGGGAAAAAGCACCTTGATAAAGCTGATTCTCGGACTGCTGACTCCCGATACGGGGACTATCCGCTGCAACGCACGTAGTATCGGCTATGTGCCGCAAAAAAAAGCGGCGATAACGGGCTTTCCCATTACCGTTTACGAAACCTTAAATTCTTATCGGATATTACGCAAACAGCACGACAAGGGCGTTATCGACCGCTATCTTTCGGATGTCCGGCTGCTTGATTACAAGTATGCTTTGGCGGGGACGCTGTCCGGCGGGCAACTGCAAAAGATGTACATTGCCCGTGCCCTTATCGGTGAGCCGGACTTGCTCATCCTTGATGAACCGTCAACGGGAATCGACATACAGAGCCAGCAGGAAATTTATACCTTTATTAAAAAACTGAATACGGAACAGGGGCTGACGGTTATCTCCGTTGAACATAACCTTGACGCGGCGGTACTCAACTCAACCGATATTTTCCATCTCGCAAACGGATGCGGGCATCTCTGCAATCCGCAAAAATATGCCGCGGAGTTTCTTCACTTCCGCCGTCCGCCGTACAATTCGGATACACGGCTCTCATGACCGTAAAATACCAACCGACTGCGGCAGCTGCTTTTTAAGCAGGTACACACCGATTTTTGCACAAACGCCTCAAACAAACTTTGTTCACGGCTTGCTTTGTTCGTTATGCTGCCGTTCCGACCGGATAAGAGCCGATAAAATACTGAAAAGGGCGATCGCATGAGCCGCAATAATGATACCGGCACTATTTTCGTAGATTCGCCAACTGCGGATTGCATTCAAGCCGATACAAAGGATTCCGGATATATATACAATCCGCCCCAACCAGCGCAGCGGCTGCTTATTTTTTGCCGCCCGTACAAGATTGATAGTCCAACTTATCATCATAATAAGCAAAAGAGCGCCGATAACGCACAGTATTGCCATATCTTGATTCATAAACCACCTTCTTACTTTTCTTATAAAGAAACCTGATAGACCGAAACGGGATGTATGCTTCGGCCGCATAAAGAAATTATTGCATCATTATTTGCAAAAGTATAGAGGCATTCGCAGATAGGCTGGGATAAAACATCGACACTTTTCGGTGAACGATAAAACCCCTCCCCCGTATATTTGAGATACGCCTCTTTTTGTGTCCACAACTCGTAAAACCGTTTATCAAACAACGTCATGTCTTGGTAAAGATAGCGGTTTTCGGAATCGGTAAAACAACGGCTTGCAACATGCGGTTTCGCAGCGCGCAGCCGTTCAATGTCAGCGCCGATCTCAGCGTCTGATAATGCAATGAGGCATACCCCATGCGTATACGATACACTGAAGTGCCATGCCGCATTTTTTAGGTACGGCTTCCCGTATTTTCCATATTCAAACACAAGCTGCTCGGGACAATGAGGAAGCCGTTCGACAAGAGCAGCCTTCAGCACTTCCCTTGCCTGTGTACGTTCTTGTTCAAAAGATAATCCGTTGTGCCGGAAAATCCGCAACTCCGTCATAATGCTATTTCACGGCACAATACCGCGGGAAAGCAGCGCCGTCAATACCGCCCCGCCGAGCGCACGCGCCTTGTCGGAAATGGTAAAGCAGTTATTCAACTCGGTAAGGCGCGGGTCTATATCCGCCATTTTAAGGCCGCTGCGGACGGTAAACCCGTCGGGCAACATACCGCGGATTATTCCGTTAAGCGAAGCGGCAACGTCGGTGACGCTGCCGTCGGTATGTATGATGCGGGCAATGGTTTCGCCGCGGGCAACCGAGCTGCCGATATCGCGCAGAACGCGCAGCGTACCTGCCGCCGGTGCATGGATAACCCGCAAGGCGCTTTCTCCGCCGACCAGTCCGGGAACGCCGGTATTGGGGAGCGCCGTTCCTTGATAAATCAAGCGCGCTAAATTATGCCCGCGCATGGTTTCGATAACGATGTGCGCGTCTTTCCCGGCGGTAAAGCCCGGCCCCAGCGCAATCACTAACGGCGCCATATCGAGGCGCGTTCCGCAATTTTTTTTCGCAATGATGGCATCTACAACGGCGGCAGGCTGCAACTCACTGATCAACTCTCCCGTAGGGTCAACCGCAATGGGGATAAAGCTTGGACGGTTTGCTTTGGAACCGGCAGCGGCGCCGGTTTCTATACCGACTGTCATTGCCTCTGCGCCGGGGAAATCAGCCGTAGTATCGGTACCCGCTTCACCATCGTTCGCAGACAGAATTGCTGCGACTTGCTCTTTTGCAATCAAGCGTGCTTCGATTCCTTCGATTGAGCAATGCCCAATCCTAACAGCCTCACTGAACGCAACGGTGCGGCGAATGGCGGAAGGGTTTTCGGTTTCCAGTGCAAGGACACGAAAACCGCAAATATGGATTGCTGCCAGTACCCCGCTGGCCAAATCGCCTGCCCCGCGTACGATAATAAGCGGTGCGGATTGCTTCATGTTCGCTCCTCGGCGCAACACAGAGTACAAAACAGGTACCGTGCGCCTTTAAAAAAAGACCGTTCGGATGAAAAACCGCTTGCATAATATGGGTAAGCCGCAATGGTTTATTCATCTTTGCGGAAGTAATATTCAAAAATCGTTCCGTCCGGTGTACCCATGTTTCATTCACCGGCTTGCCGAGTGTCCGTGTCGAAATAAGTCCTACCGTCTTTGTGGTACGGGGATGGATGACAGGTTCGGTATCGTTCCACCCCTTGACCGCCCGCCGTTTACTGCCGTCCGCTTCAATTAACACCACATCATAGGTGTCACAGATAGCATCGATGACTTCCGGCGGCGGCGCACTCAGCTTTTCTCCCGTTTCCGTGCCGAAGAAAGACACGGAGGCATTAAGCCGCCCCTTTTCACGCGTTCCCATCTTTGTTGTAGTAGTTACCGCAACGCGCAATCCCTGTGCCGCAAGTTCATTTGCCACGGTAATCATGGAGGTGGTTTTGCCGCCGCTCCCGATAAACGAAACGACATCGCCGCGGCAGAGGCGGAGTTTTTCCGTGAGGGAACCTATACTTCTGCGATTAAAATTGTGGATACGGCGTTGTCGGTTTATGCGTGCCGGCATGCTCTACATCCGAGAATGCGCACGTGTTTATCCGTTTTACCGCGGTCAAATAGCCGGGCAATGAGGTATGAATCGGCTGGAATAGGTGCTTTACATACAGGACAAAAGCGGTCTGCATCGGGTTCTATTATCGGATAACAGTGAGGACACCCATAGATTGAACATAATCGGTCGGTTCCTTCCGATGGGTAAACCTTTGTTTTTAGCTGTTCCCCTTTCCTTAATACGGTACAGCAAACAGGGCAGACGCCGGGCGCACCCGGTTTTCCTTTCGGTAAATATTTGGCAGTTCCGGTTTTTTTGCTGCTGAAAGTAAACAAAAAATAGGCGACAACCATTAATAGTATACCGATAAACACCAATATGAACCACGAAAGCGGTGAAAGAAACGTACCCATGCCAATAAGATACACGATTCACGGACTTGCGACAACCTATAAAACGCAGTATACTTTTATAGTGGCATCGTTATATGTAGTCGGAACACCGATTGGAAATTTAGGCGATATTACAGTACGGGCATTGGAAATTTTCAAAACGGCCGACTATATTGCCTGCGAGGATACGCGGCACACGCTGGGGCTTTTAACTCATTTTGAGATACGGAAGCCGCTTATTTCGTGCAGGGCGCAGAATGAAGCAGAAGCTGCGCAGAAAATTATCGGTCTATTGGCTGACGGAAAGAACGTCGCTTATGCGAGCGATGCAGGTACTCCAGCTTTGAGCGACCCCGGAGCCGTTCTCGTCAAGCTGGTACGTGAGGCAGGGTATCCTGTCGTCCCTATCCCGGGCGCTTCCGCATTTGCGGTTATGGTCAGCATTGCGGGAACGGGCGACTCATCGGTGCTTTTTGAAGGATTTTTATCCCCTAAACAGGGGCGGAGAAAACGGCGGCTGCAGGAGCTTTTCGATATGCAAACGGGTTTCGTACTCTACGAATCCCCGTTCAGAATTATTAAGCTCTTACAAGATATTGCCGATATTGACAGCATGAGGCAGGTAGTGGTCGGCCGCGAGTTGACCAAACTGCATGAAGAAATTTTATCCGGTTCGGTATCGGATATTTTACATACATTACAGGAGCGGCAATCGATAAAAGGCGAGTTTTCGGTTTTTGTATCCGGAAGAGCTTAATTTTTTCGATAAAAATGCCGATAAAAGCTATGGAAGGCGGAAAAAACATGACGATTGATAGACTAAACGGAATTGATCCTGTAAAACCTGTACAACCTCTTCAGCGGACGCAAAGGACTGAAGCATTCGGTAAAACCGATGCGGTTTCCGTTTCAAATGAAGCACGGGTATTATCAGATGCAAATATCGCATTGGAAGCGGTGAGAAATGCACCGGACATTCGTGAAGATAAGGTTGCTGAGGTAAAGAAAAAACTTGCAGATCCTTCATATATAAATAATGCTCTCTTGGAACTCGTTGCTGACAGGATATTAGACGATTACGGTCTCTAAAAGAGTGCGGCGCCCGGTTAAACTGTATGGTGCCGTTTCAACGCAGTTTTAATCGCTAATATATTTTCTCCCGAAAAACCTGAAATAAAGGCGGAATACGAGTATGTCTAGTTTTACCTTTAAGCTTACATCAAATATTATCCTCGGAAGTTACTCCATAGCAAAAATCGGCGCGGAAGCCGTTCAGTTTGGAAAAAAATTCTTATTTATTGTTGATCCGTTGCTGCATGAAACCGGTATTGCAAAAAAAGTTATTGATGCATTGGAAGAAAGGGGAATATCCGTTCTCGTATTTGACGGTGTAAAACGTTCCGCCGACTCCGATATTATCGAAAATGCATTAAGTCTTGCACGCGGAGTCTTTATCGATGCTGTTATTGCCTCCGGCGGTATGGGACCGGTTGCAGTCGGCCGCGCTGTTGCCTCATTGTATAATGAAAGCGGTTCCATCTATGATTTTATCGAAGGAAAGCCCTGTACGGCGGAACCGCTTCCTTTTATCGAAGTTCCCGCTACTTGCCGCGAACCGTTTACCTTTACTCCGTTCAGTCCGATTGTTGACGCTCGTTCACGAAAAATTCATCTGTTAAAAGTGCGGAAGGATCTCTGTAAGCTCTGCGTTTTCGATACCGCTTGCTATTCAAACCTTGCACCGAATGCAACGACGGCAACTATTCTTCAAGGTGTCGGTATTGCGTTTGAAGGATATACTTCCTCAAAAACAAACTTTTTGTCGGAAACGATTTTAGGGAAAGCAATCGATCGCTTTTTGTTGTCGCTTGATCCGCAGCACGGACGTTCTACCGGTGCTTCCCGCGAAACGGTTATTGCGGAAGCAGCCTGTTTAACCGCCATCGGTATTTCTTTTTCCAGTCCGGGATTAGGCAGTGCCATCGCCCTTGCATGTGCAAGCCGCTATAATATTTCAAGCTCGGTAGTCGGAACCATTCTTTTGCCGTATATCCTTACGAATGCACAAACATCGAATCTCGACAAACTCTTAAAGATCGGGCGGATGCTGAATGTTGATACACGCGGTGTCGATCCGCTTTATGTCGCAAAGGCCGCTATCGAAGAAATCCGCCGCCGTTTAGCTCAGGCTAATCTGCCCACTCGTTTAAAAGATATCGGTTTGTCTATTGAGCAGCTGGTTGCCATTTCCGAAGACGCCGTGTCGCTCAGTTTTATGAACTATATCCCCAAACCGATGCGGAGCGACGATGTGTTTGAGCTGCTTAAACAAGCGTATTAATAACGCATGATTGAGCTTTTTAAGCTTGTCCGGCTCCCTACTACTCAAAAGATACGCAAGGTTATTAAAATCCTTGAGATACTTGAAGCCGAATGTGTTCCGGTTCCTTCCGGCTTACCGTGTTCGGCTGTTTCTCTTTCCTGCGATTCATTTTATATCGAAGGGCTTTGTGCGCATCTTGCGTCAATGTATCCGTCCGATTCCGTTATTACCGCTGCCGTCAAAACCTATATTTCCGCCTTACGTGCGGAAACGCTCACCGCCGGAGATTACCGCGTACTATTTAATACACTGCGCCATGCGCTGTACCGGCAGAGTGGCGTGCAGCCCTCAGAATGGGATTTAATCGCTCCGGGGCTGCACTATGGCATCGATACACCGAAGCATGATACAACCGTGCCGAACCCGGCAGCGCCCGATGCAGAAACACAGACCGGCAAACCGTCGGCAGCGATTCCGGTAATGCGCCCGTCTTATCCGGGCGTTTATGTGTATGCCGAAGATATCCGCGCACCCTTTAACCTCGGTTCCATATTCCGTACCGCAGAGGCTTTCGGTGCGGAAAAGCTGCTCTTGTCGGAGGGCTGCGTTTCCCCCGAACAGCCCCGTGCGCAGCGGTCGGCGATGGGATGCACTCACTTTCTACCGTGGGAATATTGCCCGCTTGAAGCTCTGCCTGCCGACTTACCCGTCTTTGCGCTTGAAACCGGCGGTACTCCGATTACCTCTTTTTCTTTCCCCAAGCACGGCATTGTCCTGCTCGGCTCCGAAGAACTGGGGCTCAGCGCGGAAGCCCTCAAAAAGGTTTCCGCCGGTATTGTCAGCATTCCGATGAAGGGCATCAAAGCCTCGCTCAATGTTGCAGTCGCATTCGGTATCCTCATGCAATGCTGGATAGCCTCTTTAAAAGATACGGTGCTTGACAAAAGCTGTTAATTATACAAAACTGTCCACAAGATGCAGGTTTTTTTTACACAAGTTAAAATTGTAGCTCAAAACCCGATTTTTTTAGCGGCGATTACAAGCTGGCTTTTGAGTCAATTTATCAAAACATTCATCGGATTTTGCGGATCATCAGTACATTCTCTGCCGGTCTTTTTTGACTTATTGGTATGGCGCACAGGAGGGATGCCCTCAAGTCATTCTGCTCTTGTGACGGCTCTCTCGACTACAATCGGTTTTAAACAGGGCGTTTCTTCGGATTTATTTATTTTTTCTATTTTTTCTGCGATGATTGTTATTAGAGATGCAATGGGCGTCCGCCGTTCAAGCGGACTTCAAGCAAAAATGTTAAACGAAGTAGGCGCTAAAATGGCCGAAACAATGGACATACCTTTTAAGCCCGTGAAAGAAGTTCAAGGTCATACCCCTGTTGAAGTTTTTGCCGGTATGATTCTCGGTGTTGTAATCGGAAGTTATTTTTCACTCTATTATACAGTATAACCCATGAAGCGGCTGAACGGTTTTTTATATTTCTTGTCGGCGTTCATCGCAACCGGAATCCTCTTGCTTTTTATTATCTTTCCTCTCCGTTTTTATGCTCCTGTGTGGGATGGGTACCGGATAGCAGCGGTTCCCTGTTCGGACGATATTGAACGGTATGTTTCTGCTGCGGAAGAGGCCGGTATATCGGGAGCTGCATCGGAGTTTTCCGTTTCAAACCGCTTTTCATTACTAGGAACCGGCCGGCATGAACGCTTTCCATTTACCGATATCGGCCGTTATACCCGATGGTTCCGCGATGACGACGGCGGATATCAATATCTGTATCTTCCATATACTTCGATTTTTAAATACCTTTCGTTCTATTTTTCGCTCTACGGTAAACGAGCTCATTTTTTTCTTGAAGCTGCTATTCCATATAGTCCGATACAAGGGCTGCTTGCGCTTATTCTGTTTGCCTACTGTATTGCCGGTTCCCGTAAAAAACTGCTGTTTTTTGCCGCTGCGTTCAGCTTTGTCTGTTACGCTTTTTGTATTAAAAGCAGTTTATCGTCTGCAACTGCCCTGTTAAGTATATTGACTGCCGCATATTGGTTGGAGGCTCTGGAAAACGAATTGACCATTCAGTGGAAGCAGCTTAAAGAGCGGATAAAGCATAATATATTCATGCTGATTCTTCCTGCTGCCCCGCTGTTGACTGCGGCTATCGATGGAATAGTTCCGCTGTGTTTTTTCTTGCTGGCGCTGCTGTTATCGGCAAGTATACTTTTTTCCGTATACAGCTTTTTACAGCTGAAAGAGACCTATTGGGAGCAGTACCGTCAACATCCTTCGTTAAAGCTGTTTGCCATGCATCCGCAATCATGGACGCAGTTTTGGAATACACGATATGCAATTACTGCGACCGTTTTAACCGGCTGTTTGCTGCTGGTGTCTGCAATTATACCGCTTGTGTTCTCAACGAACCGTTTGAGTTCTGCTGCCGCTAAATTGAACGCGCCTCAGCCGGTTTCACGGCAGCCGATTCCGTTTACCGATTCCGGCTTTTTTACCGTGCAGGCATCGCGGCCGCAAGATTATCTCCCCGATTTAAGTAACTATATAGAAGATTATTGGTATACGGCTGTTTTACCCTACCTGAATGTGCATGAACCGCTCCAGCCGCTTACACCGAATATGCGGGTGTACTTTGATTCCTATTATGAGAATTCAGAGGGAAAACTGCATCGTGAAGAAAGAGTTATCTATTCCTTCGATACGGTGTTTATTCTTCGAGCTTTAAGAAATGAACGGCTGGCGCTGCTTCCGCTAGAAAAGATGCTGATAGCCCAAGCCGGTTTTTCTGCTGCTGCCTATCGCCCCTTATATGTATCTACACTGACTCCGTTTGCCTCATTTTTTATTATCCTCGGCACGTTGTTATTTCCCTGTGTTCTGATTATAATGAGCAAAATACGATGATGGAATTTATACGATTTAAACGAGGACAACAGCAAGTAAAATATATCCGCTTAGATCCCCAATTTGAAGGAAATGCTTTTCTGCCGCAATATGCGTTGGTTCCGCTTGCATTCAGAACACAAATGAGCAGCCTTCCGCTGGTCTCCGTAGGAGATTTTGTGAATGAAGGACAGATGGTTGCCCGTGCAGGGAATAGCTTATCGGCGCACGTTCATGCCTCGGTTCCCGGTATTGTTTCGGGGATTGTTGACGCACAGCTTCCGAACGGTCATTCATTCCGCGGACTCCATATCAAAACAGGAGGCAGCTTCGGTATATTGGGGAAGCAACGTACTCCGTACTTATGGAAGCAAAGTGATCAGATAGGGCTGATTCATTTCCTCGACCATGCCGGTTTAGTGAATACTTCAGGAGAAACGGTTTCTCTTGCAGAAGATATTAGAGCGGCGGTAAAGCAAGGTGTAAAAACACTAACCGTTATGCTTTACGATAAAGACCCTACCTGTATACTGGATTCTTTTTTAGCGCACCGTTTTATCCGCGAAGTTGCAGAAGGAATCGGCATTATCGCTCATGCGATGGGCGCCGCAAAAATCATCGTTGAAACAGGTACGGAAAAGAAAGACCGCACCCTTTTTGATACAATCGGAACCGTTATTTCCGACCGCGATCTTGCACATCTCACCATCCCGCAAACCTATCCAGCAGGAACTGCCCATACACGTTCGGCAGAAAAAGATGCTGTCGTGATCGACGCTTCGACTGCGTTGTCGGTTTATGAATCGGTGCAGCATAACCAACCGATGTTAACAACGTATTTGCTCCTTACCGGCAAGACATTGGAACATGCCAAGGTTATTAAAGTACGCATCGGGACACCGATCGGACACCTGATAGAAGAATGCGGCGGCTTTAAGAGCAAAAACACCCATATCATTCTGAACGGCTTATTGCGCGGAACTCTGATTGATAGTTTAGACCTACCCGCCGGTAAGGGGATTAAATCAATTCATGCAGTAGGGAACGATATCAACATTCAGCAACAGCTGGAGGAATGCGGGCACTGCGGACAATGCCTGCGGAGCTGCCCGGCATATATCGATCCCATCGATACGGTACGCCATATTCAAAGAGACCGGTACACCTCCGAAACGCTGCGTTCTATTGCATTATGCAGCGGTTGTGCCTGTTGTTCGGCAGTATGTCCGGTACGTATTCCGTTAAGCGCGATTATCAAATCGGCAGCAGCAAGAGGAGATAGTTATGCCGTATAACCGTACAATGCTCGCTCCTGCGCCTTACGTCTATACCGGTATGAATGCGCGGCAGACAGCTATACTCGTGCTGAGCCTCTTATCGCTTCAGCTTATCGCAATGGGTATTATGCACGATTTTGCAAGTATCTTTCTGGTCATATCTGCCGGAGCGGCGGCAGCGCTTGCGTCTTTTCTTATCGGTTATATGCAAGGGAAGGGTACCTTTGATATTCATGCGCTCGTAACCGGATTGTTGATCGGTTTTTTCCTACCGGTTAACGGAGGCTTCGTTTTTAGCTTTTTGATCGCGTTTATGAGTTATTTTTTCAGCTGGGGTGTTTTCGGCGGAAAAGGTTCATCATGGATTAATCCGGTTATGCTTGCCGTCTGTATTGCCGCAGTCTGCAAGCCCGATTGCTTTGTACAGCCGGTCAGTGCCGATCGGATTCTCTCCGGCGGCAGCGTTTTTGCAGCGATGAACGGTTCCGGTCTGTTGCAGACACCGGCCGACCAATATATAACGTCAGTGTTTAATTCAACATTTTTGCACGGGGTTGATGTAACGCTGCCGGAAGGGTATATCAGTCTTTTCCTTCATTATCCATCCGCCGTACCGGCTTTCCGTTATAATCTCTTAACGTTATGTTCTTCGATTGTATTGCTGTCAGTAAAAACGATTCATAAAACACTTCCTTTTACCTTTTTGATCGTTTACGGTCTGCTTGTGTATTTGTTTCCCTCCGCAGCGCAAGCAAGTGCATACGGACAGGGTGATATATTATCTGCGCTACTGACGAGCGGCGCTCTTTTTTCGGCCTTTTTTGTCATGAACGACAGCGGCTCTATTCCCCGTTCATGGGAAGGGAGATTCATCACGGGTATACTGACCGGCATCTTAGCTTTTTGTATTGCGGGTCCCGGTGCGATACCGGCCGGTATTCCTTTCGCCGTTTTATTTGTTGATTGCCTCACCCCCCTCATCGAGTGGCTCGAAGCATATTTTTATAAAAGAAGACGAGGTGCATTATGACCGATGCTGCAAAATACCTTTTAAAAAAATATGCCGCACTTGCCGGAATTGTGCTTGTATTCTTTGCCTCATTTTTTGGGCTGTCATATCTACGGAAAAAAGCGGATGCCCAATATTTGACCGCCGCAGCAGAAAAGCTTTGCCGTGCATATCCGGGCTTTAAGGATCAACAAATAACAATCACGGGCATTGGTAACTCAAGAGTATCCGGCTTGCCGTTCCGCACTGTATTGTCTGCATCATACTCAGGATATGAAGCTTTTGTATTTATGCTCCCGCTAACCGGTAAGTACGGTGTTTATCCTGCCGTCTTTTTTTATGAACGCTCAATCGGTTGCATCTTCTGCGGACTCGCCGGAGTTGACGCCCTTCCGGAGCAAGCGGAGCGCTACGGAATAACGCAGACAGCCGTTGCAATGCAGCAAGATAAAATTGAAACGGTAATGAAGCGGTGGGAGTGGTGGTAATATGATAAACAAATCTATTGTCTTTTTTTTAGGTTTATGTCCGGTCATCCCCCTCGCAGCTCATTTTGCTGAAGGTTTGATCTTTATTGCGGAATTTTGGTTTCTTTTGGCTGTCGGAATAGTAAGTAAGATGCTTATCGCTTATTTTAAAATTGATAAGTTTTCTCAGATGATACTCTACCTTGATATTATTTTTGCGGCAGCCTTATATGCGCAAATCGTAGGGGCAATTTTTCCCGTGATGGCAATTAGCCTTGAAAGATACATATATATGGTTGGGTTTTCGTATATACTGATTATCAGCATCGGTATGTATGATTCAAGCCAATATCCGTTTGAAATGCCGATACTCTATTCGATTCTCTTAGCGGCTATTTCGATATTGCGGGAACTCGTGGTGTTCGGTACGGTTTCTTTACCTGCTCGCTCCGGCTTATTCAGTATTACGCTTATCCCGTTCCCTTTACCGCTTAAATTTTTTGGGAGCAGCGCCGGTGTTCTTATGATGCTCGGTGTTGCACTCTGGCTTTTCCGCAGTTTTCATAAGGGTGAACTTTTGCCGTTCCAAACCGATGAATCGTATCGAAACCGGCAGTAGGGGAGATTCCGTATGTTTATTGCATCCTTGATCTTTTTTTATACTTTTCCTGCTTCATTAGTCTTTTTGCACGGTATCGGTTTGGAACGCCTTTCGATGAATGCGCGTTCAACCCGCGTAGTGATTCCGTTTATTCTACGGGATGGTGCAGTGATACTCATTTCTGCGTCACTCAGCTGGCTGCTTGAATTTTCTATTTTATTACCGCTCGATATCGTAAGTATAACGCCGATTGCCGCATTGATAATCGTATATCTGTGCGATCTGACCGTACACCGAATATTTTTTAAACATTCTGAAAGTCGGCTGATACGGGAGCGCTTGTTTTCGGGCGGTACCGTTATCTTTGCCCTCTATCAGGCTTTCACCTATATCGAATTGATTGCTATTCTGGTGAGCGCCTTAGTAAGTATGCTTGTTTGGTCGTTTGTGCTTTGTGCCGTCAGACGGAGGGTTGAGGAAAGCAATGTCAGTACACAATGGAAAAATGCACCGCTATTACTAATCAGTATGGGGCTGATTGCATTAGCGCTCTATGCATGGGACGTTGCATGGTTAACGCCGGCGCTTCTGTAACTTATGGTACAGGGTGATTGTTTACAGATACTTTACAAGGCAAGTTTGATATTGTTTTATCGGGATCTTCTACAAATCTATACGTGAGTTTTTAGAGATGCCCAATCCTATAAAATGAGATGGAGTTGAATTCCTTTATGAAACGTTGTTGGTTATTTTTCTTTTTTTCTGTTTTGATATGGAATACCTTTGCGCAAGAAGCTGCCGAAACTCAAGAACCGGAAACACCGTCTGCGCAAGCCCCTATTGCCGCTTATGTTTATGAACCTATTCGGAAGGGCGATCAGTTTATCCGCATGGGGTTACAGTTGGGGATACCGCTTTTTAATACCTCGCCGAATAAGTTTGCGATTAACCCCAAGATTTATCCGGGCGGCAGCATCTTCCTCGGTTATACTCACTATCTGACGAAAGGAGTTTCCATCGGCGGTGATGTTGCTTTTACCTTTCATTTAACGCGCGGCAGTAATCTCTATTTTGCCATTCCCTTTACCATCAATTCAGGATATACTTTTGCAATTCAAAAAATCCGTATTCCGCTCACGTTCGGGATCGGCGGTGATTTTCAATCCTACAACGGTACACGGTATTTCAGCTTGTTCTTTAGACCGCAAGCCGGCGTTTTCTATCAGTATTCCCCCGAATGGTCGTTCGGCGGCGAATTATCATGGGATATTGTTCCGCAATGGTATAAAGATTCAAGCTTGAATCGTACGGGCAATTTCTTGAATATCGGCTTTGCTGCCCGGTATCACTTTTAAAAAGGAACAGAACTATGAAGAAAAGAATGTTTGTGATTGCTTTTGTAACTTCTGTCATAATCGGTTTATCAGCATGTAAAAACCCGCCGATATTTGCTGCTATAGAGCAGGAGGTAAAGCTCAACCCTGCATCCGTTAAAGGCTTCGTCCACGGAATAGTTGAGATAACCGGTACGTTATATGCTTCAAACGGAAAAATATGGTACAAGGCAAAGGGAGAAACAGGAAAATGGTCGGAGCTGAGCGGCTGCCCCTTGGGTCGTTGTACAGGACTTGCTGTCAGTGGCTCCGATCTCTATGCCGCATTCGGGCAAGGCGATACCTTCACAATTTATTGGTACGACACGGGAGCTAAATCTTGGAATAAGGTGCCCGGACTAGCGGCGAAGGCTGTTTTCGGAACGCGGGTGGTTTTTGCCGTCAACTCACTAAAGAACGGTAATACGATGGCCTATACGATAAGCAGCGCTATTGAGAGCGGCACGCCGAATACATGGGCGTCGCCTACCGACAAGGCGCCGGTCGGTGCGGCCGGTTTATACTGCTTATTGGAAGACGGTCTTTACAAGAATGACAGTACAAAGATAACTGGGAGTCCTTCTTCGGGACTAAAGGGTATTTGTGATGGCCCTACACTGAATTCAGTCTTTGTTGTTGACGACACGAAATTGTACTGTTATGACGGCAGTGCTTCGACTTGGACAAATATTGTACACGGCGTAAGCAGCCCGCAAAGTATTACCTATTTGAAAAATAAGCAGTTAGTACTGATCAGCGGTATAAAGGGATATGGAGAAATTAAGCTTGCCGGCGATATTCCTACTCTTGCGGGTGCACAATCGATTAAAGCGGGGTCCGCAGATTCTTCCGTCCCGCCAGGGAATATTCTTCAATATAACAACAGCGTTGGAAAATATGTGATTAATCCTATTTATGCGTTTGAGAACGGTACCGGTTATGTCATCTATGCCGGTGTAAACGATCCCAATACAAAATATAGCGGCTTGTGGGGCTTCTACAATCCCGGTCAAATAGAATGGAACCGTGAGTAACGATTTATTCGAGGCAGCGGCGGCGGCGGAACGGCTTCCGCTTGCTGCACGAATGCGCCCCCGCAGTCTTGATGAATATATCGGGCAGGAACATATTGTCGGAAAAGGGCGGTTGTTAAGGAGAGCCATCCAAGCGGACAGGCTCTCGTCCGTTATCTTTTTTGGGCCGCCGGGGACGGGAAAAACAACCCTTGCTCAAGTCATTGCCAATCATACCAAAAGTAATTTTTTAAGTTTAAACGCTGTCCTTGCAGGCGTACAGCAGATACGCGATGCGATTGCATCGGCGGAACAATATAAAAAACTCTACGGAAAACCGACCATTCTTTTTGTCGATGAAGTACACCGATGGAACCGCGCACAGCAGGATGCTTTGCTGCCGTGGGTAGAAAACGGAACCGTTATCTTTATCGGCGCGACAACCGAAAATCCTTTTTTTGAAGTGAATAAAGCCTTAGTGAGCCGCAGTCGGGTATTTCAGCTCAAGGCGCTCACCGATGCCGACCTGTACCGGACTGTGGAACGGTGCTTGCAGGATACGGAGCGGGGCTACGGAAAATGGAAGGTCTCTTTTACCGAAGGCGCATTAGAGCATCTTGTCGAAACCGCCGCAGGTGATGCCCGCAGTCTCTTAAACGCGCTTGAGTTAGCCGTTGAAACCTCTACCGAGCACTGGCCGCCGCCTGCCGGTACGGAAATCATCATCGACATGCAAGCCGCTGAGGAAAGTATCCAGCAAAAAGCGGTGCTCTACGATAAGGACGGCGATTACCATTACGATATCATCAGTGCCTTTATAAAATCCATCCGAGGGAGCGACCCCGATGCGGCGCTCTACTGGCTTGCCCGAATGGTGCGGGCAGGGGAGTCCCCTCACTTTATCTTTCGGCGTATGCTTATTTCCGCTTGCGAGGATATCGGACTTGCCGATCCTCACGCGCTGACCGTTGTTACAAGTGCGGCGGCAGCCTTTGATCGTATCGGTTTGCCGGAGGGCAGGTACCACCTCACCCATGCAGCGCTGTATCTTGCGACATGCCCTAAATCGAATAGCTCGCTCGGTTTCTTTGACGCTCTCAAGGCGGTAGAAAGGGAACAAACCGAGGTGCCGAATCACTTGAAAGATGCAAACCGCGATGGAGAATCACTCGGGCATGGAGAAGGGTACCTGTATCCTCATGCCTACCGCGACCACTGGATTGCGCAGCAGTATCTGCCCGACGAACTGATCGGCAGGGTATTTTACACACCCGGATACACCGGCTACGAAGAAAAGATACGGAATGAGGTGCTGGCAAAGCGGGAAACCCAGCTGGCTGCCATACACGAAGCTGCCGAGGGAAAGAAGGATGCCTTTACGGTTGAAGATTGGCAGGCACGGACGGAAGGCAGCAGCGCCGAAATACTGGAGCAGATACGGGACACCCTTATCGGGCTGGCAAACCTGTCCGCCGATGACCGCGTGTTGGTGTACCGGGCTGACGGGGGGCTTTTGCTGTGGCCGAGTACCCGTATCACCCTTAACGGATGTACCGCAGGAATCTTTGAACACCAAGAAGCCTTGCAATCCGCACAGCGATACGCGGAAACCTTTGAATTTTTAAACCGTCCGATTATGACCGTGCTTCCAGCCTGTACCCACCCTCGTGAAAAAACACCTGCCGCTACTCAGCTCGATGAAACCCCATCCGCTGCGTCAGAGTATAGAACGCTTTTTCCTGAGCTGGCGTTTGATGTTGTGCTTTCGTATAACCCCGCTGCGACTGCGGACGGTTTTACCGCTTTCTTTTCCCGTATCGCGCAAGAGCATACCGCCGGTGCACGTATCATTTTTGCATTCGCGCTTCCGCAACAGGGACTCCGGCTGTCGGCACTGCTCCCGACTGACGAATCCGTAAATCGTTTTGCGGCTGCCGAGGCAGCCTTTTTTTCCGATAGCCGAAATACACGTACCGCATGGACGGAAAACACCGTTGCAAACATCGCCGAAAAAGCAGATTACCGTATACAGCTGCTGAAAAAGGTAGATTATCAGGAGAAGCGGCTGGTAACGCAGGCGGAACTCGGCCGATGGTTCTCGGCAGAATCCGAATACGGCACGGCAATCCGTAAGGCTTTTGGTTCGGAGGAAGGTGCTCTCGAAAAAATCATTCAGCAGCTGGAACAGCGGTGTAGAAAACCTGCCGTGTATACCCGTACCGTCGTATACATGAGTGTTTCCCTTTAGAGGAACTCCACCATAACGGCGTTTTACCCAATCCTTAGTTTCTATCCCCATTATGAATTACATACCGCATCGATATACCGGAGCAGCTGTTCGCAGGTATACCCGCTGATGAGGTAGGCATTTGAGTTGCGGTTATCGAAAAATACATAGTCGCCGCTTTGCAGAGGAGTAAACGAAAAGCGCAGCTCCGTGCCGTTACCGAGCGCTAAACGCACCCGTGCGGTTTGAGGACTTTGCAATGGCGGCGCGCTGTATATATCGATACAGGAGAATTTTTCTAAAAAGCTTTCCAATGCACGGAACGCAGCGCCGTTTGCTTCCGTTCGGATTATGCTGTGATTTCCGTACTCCAAGCCTTGGATGCCCGTGCCGCGGAAAAGCGCCGCGTATATCTGTAAATCGAGCCAGAAGGGAGCGGCGACCGTTAAAAAAGGTTCAAACGCATTATCGATTAAAAACACCTTGACGCTTGTTCCCGTCCGTACATATTGACCGGCGCCGACCGCATCGGTCATTCCGAAAAAGAGTTCCGAAAGAATGGTTTTATCCTTCCGCACAAAGACAATACGCGAAGCGTGTCCGTCATCGATTTGGTAATCGGGATAATCCTGCGGGCGTGCCGATATGGGGAGAAAGGAGCGTCCGGCGCCGAGCAGCGAAAAAAAGCGGTCGATAATCTCCTGCCTGACCGGATAGCTGCCGTTTCCGGTACGGAGATAAAAGCGGGCGCCGTCTTTAATCAGTGTCATTTCGCCCATCTCTACCGGTTCAGCCCTTGTCGGAATAGAAAACCGGATTTCCGCAACCTCGCGGATATCCTGTTCATGCATCAAGCTGCTCGAAAAGATGCCCGCCCGGGAAGGCCGGTGTAAAAAGCTCAGCGCATAGCAGCAGAGCAGCACGCAGAGGATGATAAACAGAACCTTTGTTTCTTTTTTCATGCGTGGTTCCTCCGCCGGAGGATGTATAGCGCGGCGCCTGCACCGATAATCAGCATGGGTATCAGCACAAGGTTAAGGATACGGGCGGCGGCGATAATGCGGTTAAACGCCGCATCGCTTTCAAAGTAGCGGAAAGGCAAAACCGCAGGCTGTTTGTTTTTCAGCTGCAAAAGCGCATCCTGCCGCGCAATCCAGTACACGGTATTCACCATAAAGTCCAAATTCGCATCGGAATTTGTGTATTCTACGGCGGAACTCACACAATACTCATCCGCAACCACCAAGAGCCGCGCATTGTCTGCGCCGCTGATCCCGCTCACCGCATTGACGCCACGTTCGCTGAAGACTGCCAGCGGATAGGCTGTGTGTTCACCGTTCGCGGCTGCGGCAAGCGGAGCTCCGTGCGGGTCGGTGTTATACGGCGGCAGTTGCAGCGCCGACCTGTTGCTTGAAACAAAGAGCGGAAGCGGCGTCTTTCCCCGCGCGGCGGTACAAACAACCTCCGACGGCCAGAAAAACTGCACGGGCTTTGCCGCAGATAGCAGCGGAGGCATCGCTTCCGCCTCCTGCCGGAATACCTGAACCCAAAACGGGTAGTTGATATGCTCGTACCGAGTACCGTCGGCGGCCGGTAATGTCATGCGGAAGTTTACGGGATCCATCACAAGATTAGCCTGCACCGCAAAACCTGAGCGGGCGAGCAGTTCAAGCAGCCCGTCATCTTTTTTGGGTGTTGCCTCCCAGCTGCCGCCGATATCCACGGTGTTTGCGGACACAAAAAAGACAGCGGAACCGTGCCTGTTAATGAAGGTATCAACAGCCGTCAGCATATCGGCATCAAAATAGGAAGAGCCGATTACCAATAGCGGAATTTCAGGGTGCAGCTCAGGGTAGGGTTTGGTCAACGTAATCGGTACAAACCCCGCATACTCAAGCCACGGCAGTACATACTTATAATTGCCCGCTGCACCGTTTTCTGCGCCGCCTTCGGGAAGCGCAACATAGACGGAGCGGTCGAGTTTTCGCCCTTGCGCATCCTGATTCATCTCGGAAATGAAACGCGCAATATCAGCTTCAAGGGTGTAGATATCGGAGAGGAACGGAATAACGCGGCTTTCCCCGCGATATTCGCACAGCAATCCCGAATAGAGGTTTTGCAGTACCTGCGTATTATTGCTGTTCCGCTCAATTTGCCGCGCGACAATGCCGAGCTGATTCAGCTGCTGCGGGGAAAGCTTCTCCGTATCCTTGTATAGCACGAGACAGCGTCCGTCCGCAGTTCGCTGATATTCTGCGAGGATGTCTTCAACATATTGCAGCGATGGCAGGAACCCGTCAATATTATACGAGCGGAACCACGTGATTGTTACCGTCCCTTCAAGGCTGTTCAGTATCGATCGGGTATAGGCTGAAAGTGAATAGGTGTGCTGTTGCGTCATATCAAGCCGAGCATAGAGCCGCTGTGAGAACAGCGCTGCCGTTACGACGATGGCGCCCAACAACAGGGCTTGAATACGGTACTCTTTTACGCTGCGCATTTTTATGTTTACCGGTTTTGTTTTCATCGGCTTTCCTCCTGAACGTACAGTAAAAAGACCGAAAGCCCCTGCGCCGCAACGATGAGCAATATATAGAAGAAGAAATCACGAGTGTCGAAAATACCGCGCGCGGCCGATTCAAAATGAAGCGTAAAAGAGCAATAGCGCAGTATTTTTACAATGACTGACGGGAGCGGGAGTACTTGAGCAAGTACGTGGCTTGCGGTAAAAAAGATACCGGTAAAAAAGCTGAGTAAAAAGCTGACGGCGGTGTGCGCAGAGATGTTTGAAAGTGCGAGCGACCATGCGGTAAAGGCTGCGCCGAAAAAGAGGACAGCGCAATACGAAAGAAAAAACGGAAAAAAATCAAAATAGACAAGCGGAATAACCGAAAGCGGAATCATCATCGTAAGTGTGGCGACTCCTGCAAAACAGACGAGCAGGGCTGCATATTTTGCCGCGGCAAGCAGGCGTTTATCCACCGGATAGGCGGCAAGGAGCCGGTCGGTGCCGTGTTTTTTTTCGTCAGCCCAGCTGTTCATCGCGAGCAGCGGAATGACAATACAGAACAGGAACGGCAGATTGAGGAAAAAGGGGCGGAAGTCCGACAGCCCCGCCGAAAACCAGTATCCTGAACCCACGAACGGGAGCGCCGCTCCGAGGTAAAGCACGAGCGCCGCCGCATACAGCGCGGGGCTGTATATGAGCGCATGTAGCTCCTTGTTAAAAAGCGCCTTAAACGCCGGGAATCGATTCATCGCCGCCCCCGCTTACCGGCTTCGGAAACGGCAGATTCACGAAACTCGCGGGTGGTAACTCCGGCGTACTGTTCAAAGGTTTTGAACAAAAGCGTGTCGGAAGAAACATCTTCTTCAATGCCGAAGTCTTCGTATAAACGCTCGGCAAGTTCCGCCCGTGTTCCTCCGGCAATCTGCCGTCCTTTGTGGAGCAGAATATGCTGCGAGCATATCCGTCCGGCCAGCTCAAGCTGATGGGTGCAAAGGATGACCGCCGCATACGTGGATAGCGCGAGTATCTTTTTTTCGAAGTCTTTCAGCTGGAACGGATCAAGGCCGGACGCGGGTTCGTCCAAGAGGACGAGGCGGGGGTGATGGATAATCGCTTGCGCAAGCCCTACCCGCTGCCGGTATCCCTTCGACAGCTCCTTAATCCGTTTGGCGTATACCTCTTGCAAATCGGTAAACTCAACCGCCTCGTCAAGAAGGTCTTGCTGCATGGCATTACCGAAGCCGCGCATTTGCAGCGTAAAAAGCAAGAACTCCCGTACCGTCATCGAATCATAGAGCGGGTTTTGCTCATACAAAATCCCGATATTCCGCTTAGCCTCGATCGGTTCGTTCAAAATGGAGTATCCGCAAATCGATACGTCTCCGGAAGAGGGCAGGCGGTACCCGCTGATACTGTTCAATACCGTACTTTTCCCCGCTCCGTTTAATCCAAGCAGGGAGTAAATACCTCCAGCTTCCGCGGTAAAACTGATGTGTTCACAGCCGATGTGCCGCTTCTTTCCTGCGCCGTAATATTTACAGATGTCCTGTACTTCAAGGATAATCACTGTTGCCTCTGCCCTTAAGAACTGCTTGCAGCTTCAATACTTTTATTGCCTTATTGGAAACCTCTAAAAATCTAACCGAGTTTTTAGAGATGCCCTATTCTTTGAAAACCGTAATATCGTCCACAGCTTTCCGTTTCGGCATCGGCGGCTCTTCGGCAGCATAACCTACGGCAATAACTGCAACGATAATTTGATTTTCATCGATATTAAAAAACTTTCTGATTGCCGCCTCATCGTAAATTCCCATAATAAGTGTTGCAAGCCCTAACTCATGCGCTTTAAGGCAGAGGTTCATCGCCTGCATTCCATGGTCGTAGTACTGAAAGCCGTCTTTAAGGTGCGTTTCATATTCACCGTCCCGTGTAAAGCCCGAACGCTTATTGACCACTGTAGACACAATCAAGACCGGCGCGTTTTGCACACTCTGCCGATTAAAATCTGCAAGACATTTTGCAAGCTCTTCTTCGGCATTACCCTCCGCTACATAATAGCGCGAAACTTGAGAATTTTTCCACGAAGGAGCCAGAATCGCCGCCTGAATAATTTCCCGTACCAGCTCACGCGGTACAGGCTGATTTGTATATTTGCGCACGCTCCGGCGCTGTTCCATACATGTTTGTAAATCCATACGAATACCTCCTGATGAAGATGTACTATATCACTTTTCGGATAATCAACAAACCCCGTCACAGAGCGAAAACGGCAGGTATTAAAGCCTTTGTATGAATAAATCACATAGCTTTTTTATCGAAATCGGATTATAGTATTCGCGTGAGTAAAAGACATAAACTTATTCTAACGATATTAATACATCTGCTAACCTTTATCGCAGGGTTTCTGAACGGCGTATTTTTTATTATAGCCGGTACGGCAGTCAGCCATCATACCGGTACTATTACTCGTGTAGCGCTGACCCTTTCCAAAGGAGCGATTGCGGAGGCAGCAGCATTTTTATTGCTTATTCTTTCTTTTTATATCGGCGCATGCATCTCCGGTATGCTTTTTCACAAGAGTGATTGTACATTTTCAAAACGCTACGGCATTCTTTTATTGGTTTTTTCAACAGTCTTTTTTGCAATAGCCGTTATAGGACCTCCACTACGTATTGTCCTTTCCATAACTTGTGTGATACTCGGTATACAAAACGGTATGTTCATTCCTTATGACGGAATTTTAATACGAACTTCGCATTTTAGCGGCTATTTAACGGATGCGGGACTCGCGATGGGGAAAGTTATCCGTGGAAAAAGGCAAGAACTGCGACGCAGTGTACACTATCTGTCCGGCATTATATGTTTCGCAGCCGGTGCTGCCGCCTCCGCATTTATGCCTTCTTCTTTATTTTTTTATATTATTGCAGTTTTCTATTTCTTTACTGCGGTATTTTATTTTGCTTTTATTCGTGCGGTTTAATACCTGCCGTTTTTCGGCAACGCTCTGCGTTGGGATTGTTGATTCTAATGATATGATATTCTTACATAAAGATATTCCGTCTTAATACGGCAACTGCACCGGAAATATCCGATACAGTTGCCATACATGACGTTAAATACCTACACCGCTTCGGATTTATAAATTTCCGGCTTATAGAGTTTAATTATTTTTGTAAACAAAATATGCAACAGCAAAGCACAGCCGAATGGTACAACTAAGTATGCAATCAGCAATGCACCAATCCGCACAGCAGGAGATCCGCTTAATAGCTCGTATGCCTTAATCGGACCGACAAGCCCTGCAATACCAAAGCCGGCACTCACCTTATCGCCCATAATACCTAGGAAACGCCCTGCGATCCCTGATGCAGCGGCCGTTAATACAACCGGCAATGCCATAATAGGGTAACGCACAAGGTTTGGAATCATCAGCTTCATACCGCCGAGGGCAATAGCTGCGGTAATTCCAGCCTTATTTACACGCCACGATCCTACAATAAGTACGGCAGTACAAGCAGCAACCCCCAAGTTTGCAGCCCCGGATGCCAACCCTGCAAGTCCAATCGCAATACCGATTGCCACCGTCGAAATAGGTGAGATAATGACAATAGAGAAAGATGCGGCAATAAGAATACACATCAGTACCGGCTGCAGCACGGTAAACGAGTTAATACCGCGGCCGATTGCAGCGCTTACTTCTGCTACATACGGCAAGATAAAGAGTCCCAATGCCCCCAACCCGCCTGCGACAATAATCGGCTGCACAATAATCGTAAGCGAGCCGAGCTTGTTACCCAACCACAGCGTAACAAGGGCTGCCAGTGCAACAATAATCATCACATTGATTAAGTCGCCGATACCGGCAAGTTTAACAATACCGTCTACATGGCGTACTGCTCCAGACGCGATAAAACCGGCAAGCCCGATCATAGAAGCCTTAATCGGCACAAAACCAAGCTGTATACCGACGATAAAGCCGATCACCGCAGATACCAAATATTGCACATCCGCAACAGACTGGTACAGCATACCGAATATGGCACCGTATGGCGCCAACGCCTTAAATATCTGTCCTAAAACAGCGTTAGCAATAAGGGCAACAACAATCCCTGCAGCCATGCCATTTAAAAGCGTATTAATAAAAAATTTAACCGTAATTTTCTTTGTTTGTTCAGCCATAATGTTCTCGATCTTATATCCTTATACTATCAAATACGGGAGTACCCCAAAATGATACTCCCATTGCCCTTTTATAACCCGAATAATTTCTCTTTGCCGTGTACAAAGGTGGTAATAAGATCACAATACGGTGTAGGGATATGCAGTTCTTTACCTTTACGGGAAATATAACCATTTAAGAAATCAATTTCGGTTAAACGGTGATTTTTGATCAGATCCTGGTGCATCGAAGGATAGTGCTTTGCCCCGACAAAGTCCGGCTGCGTAAACCCGTAAACGTAGTCAGTTACGGAGTCGATATCCAATGTAACCCCTTGTGTTTTTGCTATTGCGGCAAATTCAGAGATGATACAGCGCATCATATCTTTACAACCTACGATACTGCCAAGCTCCAGCATATTGCATTCCATAATTGTGCAGGTGCTGTTCATTGCTCCATTGAGTGCTGCCTTCCGCCAAATAGACCATAAAATATTATCGGAATAAACTGCAGGCATTGTTGCTTTATTGAGCGCTTCTACAATGACCTTCGCACCGGCTTTACCTTCCGGTACAATATTCTGAATTTCTGTTTTTCCATGGCTTGACAACACTGCACTCCCCGGCCCCTTCATACCGGCAGTTACTACGGTAACACCCATAAAAATATTTTTAGGAGCGATAAACTTTTTCAGTGTTTCAGTATGACCGAGTCCATTCAAAAGACAGAGGATTTTTGTATCATCTCGCAGAACATGTTTAATACTACTCAGCATATGTTCCAACTGCATCGATTTTGTAAACACGATAACAAAATCGGCAGAGCCCTTAAACTCTTCCGGTTTATAAACATCGATCTTTGTCGATAGTTCCGCAGTACCGTCTTGCAAGTGCAAACCGTTTTTTCTAATTGCATCGATATTATCCTGCCAACCGTCCAGCAGTGTTACATCATTACCGCTTTTTTGCAGCATAAAACCGAAACTGCAGCCCATAGCACCTGAGCCGGCAATAACAACCTTCATAAAAACTCCTCTATTAGGATAGACCGGCATAATAGATAGCATATTATCTATAAAAATAGGATTATAAAACCCGTATATAACACCGCTATCCTAATAGCCGGTATTTTATCGCTTTTCATATACAATGTCTATAAATCAGACGCCGGTATCACGGAACTCACAGTGTTGGGCAAAACTGAGCTCCCTGATAATATTTATAAATTATTGCAGGCTTTCAGCTTATTTTCTTCCGTTTAAGAATAGAGACGGTTCATATAAAAAAGAAACAGTTTATATTTGCAAAGACGATAAACATCCTGAAATAGATAAAAAGGAGGGGAAGCTCATTTCGGTAACCCCAACAATCGATTTTCAAAATAGATTGAAAATCGATTGCCGGAGGCGTTCATCCTGCGGGGATAACTTCTATGGCTAATATGCCATCCCTTCTACCGCTAAAGAATCCATCCACAGCATCTTAACCACTGTAACAGTCAGTGTGCCATTTTCGGTTTGGGTACCCTTGCGTACATAGACGGTAATACCATCGGTGTTAAAGGTATCGTAGTTATCGAGCGAATCAGGCGAACCGGCAAACACGGCCGGTTGAGGTACGACGCCGCCTCACGTGCGGCATCCGCCTAAGTAGGTATACACGCTGGTTTCATTGTGTTTTGCAAGAAAGGCTCTTGCTTTTTCATCAACAGTAACTGTCATAGTTCCTCCTTTTTCTTTAATACATTAAAGAAATGCTTTATAGTTATAGGATTTATTCCTATTTTCTAGAGGTAATATAAAAAAATTTTGACTTTTCGTCAAATCTATTAAAAAAATGTCAGGGTAAACTTATTGGATGTTGTTTGATGTATTTACCAGTAATATGCGATGTGCAGATCACTTGACAAAGTCGAGAAATAGCACAACCATACATATTATGTTATATAATAAACATTCATTATGCTTTGCTCTGCTGTTCGTTTATATTGCAGTGGTATTTCTTCCTCTCTATAGTGCTGAATCAAAAATGTCTAGCAATTCAACAGAGGAAGCAGCAGAACATCAGAAAAAAAATTTATTTGGAGATGTTTCTCGAAGCTCGCCTTTTTCTGAGCAAGAATATGACCGACTTATTTTAAAAATGTATGTTAGTTCCGCCAATATCCCGTTGTATTGGTTTGAAAAAGGCGAATGGCAATTAAAAGAAGATAATTGTTGGGTGTCAGGGAGTGAGGATGAGGTTGTTTCTCCCTACCAATTTAATATGATAAAGCATGTTCGCTATTATAGATACAAAAATATGCATCCGCTTGACTCTGCATACTATGCGCAAGATGAAGGTACCGTAAATTTCCTAAAGAGGTTTTGTTTTTATCGTTTTACGGGGAAAACCTTGTTACCATGGCTTGATGTGTATCTTTTCGCGCTGGATATGCATACAGGTCTTCTCTTTTACTATGCACTTCCAAGTAGATTTGATAAAATTTTGGGAAACAGCGTCCCTCGGGATTGGGTTGCGCTTGAAAAGCACCCTTATGTAAAGGAAAAATTTCCTAATAAAAAATTTTATGAATTTGATCCGATTGGTATTATGCAAACAAATGGAAAGATTTTCTTATATGAGTGGTTTACTGAACAAAATAAACGAAAAGATTCCGATATCGGTGTTTATATTCCGCATTTTGACGACTACAAAGACATTGCTTCACAAGCATCTTCAGGCTATTCTCCATATCGGATAAAATGAGTTTTTAACGAATTGCCTTTTCGTATACGGAGGCAGCTTCTTTTGCGTGCCGGAATTTTTCCCAATCCGGTGTATGCGGTATAGAGAAGTTGTCGGCAGCAATGGGCTTGCTTGTATCGATGAGTTTCACTTTTTGCTTGGCAGTTAAAACGTGAAGCACTGCTTCGTCAAGCCGCTTTGCAAACGCAGTATCGGTGCGGGCTTTTTCGGCAATGGCTGTAATCAACGGATAGATTTTCGACAGCGAACACATAACCATATCACAGCCGGCAGCGATTGCACGTACAGCATTTTCTTCAGGCGATGCGCCGTTCCGGTTTAATGCCTGCATTGCAATGTCGTCGGTGATGATAAGACCGGAAAATCCCAATTCATTACGGAGCAGGGCAATTCCCTTTTCGGAAAAGCAGAACGGCACCGCTTCAATTGCCGGCACCATAATATGAGAAATGAGCGCCGCTGCCACACCGTCTGTAATTGAAGGCCGGAATACTGAGCAATAGCGGCTGAGGAAGGTGTCATAGTCAACGGTTAATTCGGCAGCGCTTTTGTGTAAATCCGCGGCGCCGTTGCCGGGAAAGTGTTTGACCGCCGCAAGAATGCCGGTGCCCTGCATACCCCGCACTGCGGCGGCGGCGTATTGCCCCGCTTGTTCGGGTTCCGGGCTGAATGTCCGCGTACCGAGCGCCGTTGCAACATCTTCCGTTCCTGCTTCCGCAACCGGCGCCAGATTAAGATGGAGACCTAGTTCCCGCATTTGTTGACCCAATAACCGATAGAGCTCCTCCGTTTCCTCGACGGAAAAACGCTTGCCGATTTCCTCTGCAGCGGGCAGCGGTACAGTGATGCGGCGAGTTCGGTATACGGTACCGCCTTCGTTATCGAGCGCGAAAAGCGGCGGGATAAAAGTATGACCTAAACGGCGCGCCGCTTCCTGAAAGCCTTGTACGGCCGATTCCAAAAAGTCTGCAACCGCTTGGGGCGTGTCCGCGATATTATATCCGAACAAAAGCACGGCGCCCGGAACGGTTCCTTTAAACGATGCGATGCTTTTTGCATCTGCCGTTTTGCTCCCTGCGATATTAACCATCAGTACTTGCGCTGCTTTTTCTTCAAGCGAAAGCTGAGAAACAACGGCACGTATGGCCTCCTCATTTTGAGATGATGCCGTATGTTCGGAAGCTGCCGTTGATACGGCAAGATTGCGTGACAGTACGGCTCTCTTGCCGATATGTTCGGGAGAGCTGCCGTTCTGCGCTGATGTTGACGCTGCTTGTGCCAAGGCGGCAAAAGGCTGCACAAATAAAGCGGAGATGATAAAAAAGAAAACAGCTGCAGCCGTCAAACAACATCTGCAGCATATTTTTTTTAGTACTAGCATAGATACGCGATACCGGCGGAGCGGCTGTTAACGGATTTCTGCGAGTGAGTCGCCTTCTGCAATCTGTGCACCGGCTGTAGCCGTAAAGTGAATAACGCCCGCCTTATGCGCATTGATTTCCAACTCCATCTTCATCGATTCGAGCATGATAACCGTTTGCCCTTCGCTCACCTGTGCACCTTCCGCAACAGTGTAGCGAAGAAGGGTACCGGTTACCGGCGCGAGCAGCTTTGTACCACTGTCGCTTGCTGCTGACGAAGATGCCGTAGCAGGTTTAGAAGCGGTCGGAGCCGCGGAATGTTGTGCTGTCGACTTGGAGGCCGGTGCTGCTTGCGCTGCGGCAGGGGCTGCTGATGTGGTTGATGCCGAAGCTGCGGCAGCCGTTTTTTGCGTAGATGCGGCGGATGCATTCTCTTTTACACTCACCGCGTATGCAGTACCGTTTACGGTGAATGTGCCGTTAGATGAAGAAACCGCATAATCGGTTCCGTTTACCGTTACCGTATATGAGCCGCTGCCGTTTGCAGTACCCGCAGCTTTTTTCTCCGCCGCCGGCGCCGTAAACACAACAGGGCCTTTACTGCGCTCTTTAAAGAATTTGGGCGCAACCTTAGGGAACATCGCGTAAGTCAAAACATCTTCGATGGAATTGCCCGCGCCGTTCTCTTTTGCTTCGGCTTTTATTTTATCCAGCTCATTGGGAATGAGGTCGGCAGGACGCGCTGTTACAGGGGCTTCAACTTTTGCTTCTGCCAAAGCGATTTTTACCAGTTCTTCATTGCACGGGGCTGGGGTTTTACCATACCGGCCGATAAGCAGATCGCGGGTCTCTGCGGTCAGTTTTTTATACCGGCCGAACAAGACATTGAATACCGACTGAGTACCGACAATCTGGCTGGTCGGAGTAACAAGCGGAATATAGCCGCAGTCCTTTTGAACAATCGGGATCTCTTTTAATACCGCATCCATTTTGTCGGAAGCTTTAAGGTCGCGCAGCTGGTTTTCGAGGTTGGAAAGCATACCGCCCGGTACCTGCGACACGAGGATACGGGTATCTGCGCCGAGGAAGCTCGATTCAAACTGAGCGTAATGCTTGCGCACTTCACGGAAGTAAGCGGCAATTTCAAGGAGTAGGTTAATATCCAAACCGGTATCCATTTCGGTACCGCGGAAAATTTCTACCATAGTTTCGGTCGGACTGTGGGATGTCCCCATCGACATCGACGAAATCGCAGTGTCCAAAATATCAGCTCCCGCTTCTGCCGCTTTAAGCAGTGTCGCTACGGAGAGTCCTGTCGTCGAATGGGTATGAATATTAATCGGGATACTCGTCTTTTTTTTGATAGCTGTTACCAAATCAAATGCTTCAAACGGCTTTAAAAGCCCTGCCATATCTTTAATACAGATGGAATCGGCACCGAATTCCGTATACGTTTTTGCCAGTTCCGCATATTTTTCGATAGTATGATACGGAGTCGTCGCAAAGGAGATCGCCATTTGGACATGCTTGCCGGTTTTCTTTGCCGCATCCGCCGCACGTTTAAGATTGCGCGGATCATTAAGCGCATCAAAGATACGGAATACACCGACGCCGTTATCGGCAGCAGCTTTCACAAACGCATCGACGACGTCATCGGCATAGTGCCGGTAACCTAATAAATTTTGCCCGCGCAGCAACATCATAATGGGAGTATTCGGCAAAGCCTTATGCAAAGAACGCAGTCGTTCCCATGGATCTTCATTTAAAAAACGGATACATGAATCAAACGTCGCTCCGCCCCATGCTTCCAGGCTCCAATACCCGACGCTATCCAACTTGCTGCAAATAGGCAGCATATCTGCGGTTGTCATGCGCGTTGCGTGTAAAGACTGATGCGCATCCCTTAATACCAGATCGGAAATCCGAACTTTATGTGCCATACATTACTCCTATGCGGTTCATACATTGAACATTAAAGTATAATGATATTGCTTATTGCTGGTTTTTGCAAGGTATACACCTTTTGAAAATATACAGTGCATCTACTTCGTTGCTGCGCACAAATTAATCCTCAACGTATCAAAGATACGCCTGCGGTTAATTTGTGCTCGCGCCTCGTATCTACACTGTCTATTTTCAAAAGGCTTACGGAAAGACTGGTTTTAACAGATGGCATCTTCTAAAAGTCTAACTGAGTTTTTAGAGATGTCCAGTTACTACTTTCTGATATAATTATTGACGTCATACGGCTTCCCCGCATTGTAATCGCGCAGGACAGCTGCGACGGTACCGCTTAGTAACAACAAGCTGATAAGATTCGGGATAACCATAATGCCGTTAAAGAAGTCTACCAGTTCCCATACCAAATCGATTTTCAGCAAGCTGCCTAAGAAGATAAATATTACAACCAGCAGCTTATACGGCATTAATCCTTTTGAACCGAATAGATACCGGATATTGGTTTCACCGAAATAGTACCACCCGATAATCGTGGAGAATGCGAAAAAGAACAAACAGATTGCAATGAAGAGGTAGCCGAAGGTATGTCCGAAGAGATGCTGTGAGAAAGCCTCCTGAACCAACTGAATACCTTTCATTACCGGCTGTCCGTTTTCAAATTTGATAATTCCGGAGCTGAGCACCGTAAAAACAGTAATATTCAAAACAACAAAGGTATCGATAAATACCGCGATAATTCCCAATACACCTTGCTCAACCGGGTTATCGACATTAGCAACCGCGTGAGCATGCGGCGTCGAACCCATACCGGCTTCATTGGAAAAAAGACCGCGGGCAATACCGTAACGAGCGGCACGCCCTATACCGAATCCCAAAGCTCCTCCCCAAACTGAGCGCGGGTTAAAGGCGCCTTTAAAGATCATCGCGAACATTGCCGGAATATTGGACGCATTCATTATAATAACGATAATCCCGACAATAATATAAACAATCGCCATTAACGGCACAACTTTTTCGGTAACGGAAGCAATACGCTTTACACCGCCCATGAAGATAATACCGGCAATAATCGCAAGGCCGATACCGGTTACCCACGTCGGCAGAGAAAAGGCGTTTAAGAACGCATCGGAAATTGAGTTCGCTTGAACCATATTTCCCATAAAACCGAGTGCAAGGATAATTGCAACGGAAAAGAACGCTGCAAGGAATTTTGAAAAGCCCGTATTCCCCAAACCGCGAGAAATATAATACGCAGGGCCGCCGACGGTTTGCCCCGAATTATCTTTTGTCTTGTATACTTGCGCGATACAGGCTTCGGCAAAGTTCGTCGCCATCCCCGCTAATGCGGCGAGCCACATCCAAAAGATTGCGCCCGGTCCGCCCATAATCAAAGCAGTCATTGCACCGACAAGATTTCCGGTACCGACTTGTGCTGCAATGGCCGTTGCTACGGCTTGGAAAGAACTCATACCGTGCTTTCCCGCTTTTTCTCCCTTTAAAGAGAAATTACTGAACAACCTGCTCCATCCGGCGCCGAACTTTGAAAATTGCACCCCTTTGAGTCGGAGTGTAAAAAACATCCCTGTTCCGCAGAGCAAGGGAATAAGGAAGTAGGGACCCCATACAAAACCGTTAATACTTCCAAACACATGAGTAAGATTTTGTAAAAATGCTTCCATACAACAAGCACCTCCAATTAACAATCTTAATATATCGTATCATATATTATCGGCGCCCGCAAGAATATAATTATTTTTTTATCTATTTATAAATATTTTTAATAGAACTGAAAAACGGATAATAAGTAAGACGGAAGCGTAACGAGTTTGTCATAAAATTCCGGCTCTGTTGCTCACGCTGTGAACTTAGCGGTTAATTAGCATAAAATGGCTGATACATAAAGAACGCAGGGAAGCATCGAGTAAGATTTACCCATTTCCGATGCTTCCCTGCGTAAACTATTGGGTTGTATTTCTTACCGCATGTTTTCCAGAAGTTTAACGATAAACTTCCACATCCGCTCGGCTGAGGAAATACTCAAATGCTCATTCGGGGTATGCACATCGTATAAATTCGGGCCGAAGCTGAGGGCATCGATATCGGGGATGGTCTTTTTGATGAGACCGCATTCGAGTCCTGCGTGAACGGCGGAAACAACCGGCTCTTTTCCGGTAAGGTCTTTGTATGTTTTTACGGCAACGTCCCGGGCATGCGACTTCGGCGAATACTCCCACGCGGGGTACTCCGACACCTTGTTAAAGATACCGCCGGTACGTTCGGCGCATAGCCGCAGCACTTGTACAATTTCATCCAGCTCGCTCTTCACCGAGCTGCGCACCGAAATCGTAAACTTCAGAGTTTCTCCGTCAAGGGCAAGAATGCCGTTGTTCAAGCTGGTTTGCACCAATCCGGGGATATCCATACTCATGTATTGTACCCCGTCAGGAGCCATCGTCATAAAGTCTATGATGCCGGAGCTGACCGTACCGTTATACATCATCTTAGGCAGAGCCGTCGCTGCTTCGGCTGCAATGCGGATATCTTTGTCGGCAACACGGTATTCCGCTTTAATTGCTTCGGCAAGTTTTGCAATCGCTGTCTGTGAGCGAGCGGCATCCTCGACAGTGATAATCGCCTGCGCTTCTTTTGCAATGGCGTTATGCTTCGAACCGCCCGAAATCGACACGATATGCACGGACTGCTCCGCCTTTACTGCGGACAAAATCCGTCCCAGTAGTTTGATGGCGTTTGCACGTTGTTTAATAATCTCCATACCGGAATGCCCGCCGAGCAGTCCGTCAACTTTGATTGAGAGCGCCTGTCCCTTCAATGGTTCCGTTTCGATCTTAAAATCGACATGGGTATTCGCGCCGCCTGCGCAGCTGACTAAAAAGACCCCTTCCTCCTCGGAATCGATATTGAAAAGAATTCTCCCCTGTAAATGATCGGCTTTTAACGCTCGTGCCCCATCCATACCGACTTCTTCGGTTGTGGTAATTAAGACCTCAAGCGGCGGGTGTGCAATCGACTTGGAATCGAGAATTGCCAATGCATAAGCGACCGCGATGCCATCGTCGCCGCCGAGTGTTGTGCGGTCGGCATGGAGATTGTCTCCCTCCACAATCAGCTTGATCGGATCTTTAAGAAAATCGTGATTTGAATCGGCTGTTTTTTCGCAGACCATATCCATGTGTCCCTGCAATATAACCGTAGGGGATTTTTCGTATCCGGCCGTCCCGGGCTTTTTGATAATGACGTTGAGCGCCTCATCTTGATACACTTCAAGAGAACGTTCTTTTGCAAAGCGTACTAAAAAATCGCTGATGGCTTTTTCATTGTGTGAACCGCGCGGTACAGCCGAAATCTCGGCAAACCAACGGAATACTTCTTTGGGTTGAATGTTTTCTATATTCATAATTGTTCCTCCTGAGTGGAAAGAGTGGATTCCTCTAAACCATCGAAATATCGCTTAGAGTTCCTTTCAGTGTATCATAATTTTACGAATGTTACAGGGTGTCCGTCCGTATTGTCATATCGCATTTTAGATGATATTATCAGTCTCCGCATATTGTTAACTGTAATGTAGAAAGGAAATAGTATGAATACGATGCCGACAGTCAGGACACGGGAAGAAATTCTGTTTGATATAATGCAGACCACTTCCCGGTTATACAGTATTCGCGATAAAGATATTTTACTGGAAAGGATATTAACTGAAGCGCGGCAGGCGCTGAATGCCGATGCAGGTTCCATTTATCTGGTTGAAGGAAAGCAGCTGGTTATTCACTATGCGCAAAACGCAACGCTGCAAAAACGATTAAAACCCGGAGAGAAACTTCCGTTTCACATTTTTTCGTTCCCAATCAATGACACGACTATTGCGGGCTCCGCTGCGATTACCAAACAGCTGATCAATGAACCTGATGTTTATGCCATTTCTCCCGATAAGCATTATAAATTCGGTACTGTCAGTGATATAGCGACAGGTTATAAAACAGTATCGACGCTGACGATTCCGTTAATTGCCGTTTCCGGCGATGTATTGGGTGTGTTACAGATGATTAATGCGCTTGATATACACGGCCGTATCCGCGCATTTACTTCCGATGATGAAATGTTCCTTTCTCATTTTGCGGCAAATGCTGCGGCAACGCTCATGCATGCATCGTTAACTCGTGAGATGATTCTCCGAATGGTGCAGATGGCAGAGCTGCATGATCCGCGGGAAACAGGACTCCATGTACATCGCGTTGCAAACTACGCAGTAGAAATTTATGACCGCTGGGCGTTTAACCATAATGTCCACCGGCATGAACGTGAAAAATTCCGCGATGCACTCAAAATTGCCGCTATGCTGCACGATGTCGGAAAGATTGGGATTTCGGATTCGATACTCAAAAAACCCGGCAAACTTACCGCTGAAGAATACCAAATTATGCAGAGTCACACATGGCGCGGTTCAAAGCTGTTTTTGTCAGGCAATTCGGCGGTTGATACCATGTCGAGGGATATTGCATTGCGGCACCACGAAAACTGGGACGGAACCGGCTATCCCGGCCATATCTCGGAGGAGACAGGCGCGATAGTAAAATACAATCGCACGAATACCGCTGCACAGGGGCTTATCGGTGAAGAAATACCGCTTGGTGCACGCATTACCGCGCTTGCAGATGTCTACGATGCGCTTTCCTGTAAACGAGTGTATAAAGAAGAATGGACTGAAGATAAAGTTTTGGAAGAAATACGGCGGCTGCGCGGCGTAAAATTCGATCCCGAAATTACCGATGCTTTCTTAGAAATTGTACCGAGGATTAAGGCTATCAAGGAACGTTTTTCAGAAGACGCTGCGTCTCCCGGTCGAGCGATTGGGCAAATTCCATAATTTCTTTCTTACCGAATGCTTTTGTCCGTTCCGGAGCAAGCCCGTTTACCGATAATTCATACATAAAATTCCGGATAGATAAGCGTTCGCCGATATTTTCGATAGTATATACAATACCGCGGTCGTTAATAACTTTGATGTGTGCATCGACCAGCTGTTTTGCAAGCGGAATATCACGGGTAATAACCATGTCGCCCTGCACAGCATGGGCAAGAATATACATATCTGCCGCTTGATCTTCGGCCTCGGTTATAACCGAGGTACAATAAGAATTTTTTGGAATAGGAATGAGGCGATTAGCGGCAAACACTGCCGGAACTTGCAGCCGCTTTGCCGTTTTACAAATAATTTCCCGAATTCGTACCGGACAGGAATCCGCATCGATAAAGAGGGTCATGCGCGTTCATCAGTTGCCGGAGCAATCGAGTAAATAATCGAATCAATATCTTCAATCATTTTTTTTGCCGATTGCTCGATTAATACCTCTGTTTCGTTTTGCGGAATCGTTCCCTGCTGATTGAGCCGTTCTTTGCTCAATTCATCCGAAAGTAAGAGACCCGCGATAATCGCGATACGCAATGAATCGTTAACACCGGATGTTTGCTGAACCTCCGAAACGACTTTTTTATAATGATTATAAATGGACTGTAAATATTCAGCGGGTTGATCAGCCTCGAGCGCAAATGACGTACCTAACAGATCGATTTGCAGCCGCCCTTTGCGTTCGGCCATCGTTAAAAAATATCCAGTTGATTGGAATGATTTACCGGTTCTTGCGGAGCCGGCTGCGGTGCCGTTTCGACAACTGTGGTCGGTGCCTGAGTTTCCGAAACGTCTTCGTGTACCGATTCCGGCTGCTCAGGTGCGACGACTTCAGCGGAGTTTTGTGCTGGTGACTGCGTTTCCGGAGATTCGCTTACAGCCGGAGCTGCTTCGTGTACGGCAGATGCAGCGGTGGAATTCGCTGCTTGATACACGGTGTCTTCAAATGCGCTCAAGTGATTGAGCGCATTGATGATGCCTTCCTCGATCTTGGCCTGGTCGTTTCTAAAGACAAGTACTATATTCTCCAACTCATCAATTCGTTTTTGGCGATCGTGTAGTTCAAGTTTTAATAAATCGTTCTCATCTTTGAGAGTCTGCATCAGCTCAATCGCTTTGGAGACTCTCGCTTCAAGCTGTTTAATTTGATCGAGGTTTAACATACTTTAGACTCCTAATGCTTTTTTTGACTGTTCGACAACACTTTTAAAAGCGGCCGGATCTTCGATAGCCATATTGGATAAGGCCTTGCGGTTTAAAGTAATTCCCGCTTTGACCATTCCGTTGATAAAGCGCGAATAGCTCATTCCTTCCGCGCGAACAGCCGCATTTATTCTGCTGATCCACAAGCGGCGCATATCACCTTTGCGATCGCGGCGTGCTTCAAAGCTATGGGTAAGAGCTTTTACAACAGCGTCTTTTGCCGCTTTATAGTTCGTACCTCTGCGTCCGCGGAATCCCTTTGCTAACTTTAAGATCTTCTTGCGTCTATGAATGCGTTTATTTGAACATAACGATCTGGGCATTGTATTCTCCTAAATAATCAAAACTTAATTGGTGCCGTAAGGAAGCAGCTGTTTTCTTATCTTTTTGCTGTCAGCTTCGGCTAAAATTCCGGCTTTGCGCAAATCGCGTTTGCGTTGCGGGGCTTTCTTGGTCAAAATATGGCGCAAATTCATTTGCTTGTACTTCACTTTACCGCTGCCGGTAAGCTTAAAGCGCTTTGCTGCAGCACTCTTACTCTTCATCTTAGGCATAGTACACCTCGTAAATTATTTCTTTGATTTGGGCGCGAGCGTCATCGACATGGTGCGTCCTTCCATTGCCGGAGGTTTTTCTACCGTTAAATCTCCGCCGAGTTTTGCCAGTACGTTATTTAATACGTCCAGCCCCAGCTCGGTATGGGCTAACTCCCGCCCCCGAAAGCGGATTGTTACTTTTACTTTATCGCCGTCATCAAGAAAATCCTGTATATGCCGTGCTTTAAAGGATAGATCATGGTCATTTATCTTAGGCTGCATACGAATTTCTTTGAGAACTTGCAGCTTCTGTTTTTTCTTGGAATCACGGAGCTTTTTTTCCAATTCAAAACGATACTTTCCATAATCTAAGATCTTGCAAACGGGAGGATCCGCTTGCGGAGCCACTTCAACGAGGTCAAGATTAACGTCTTGAGCCATCCTAAGAGCTTCAAGGGTGGAAACAATGCCCTTTTGCTCCCCTGCATCATCAATTAAACGAACCTCGCGGACACGGATTTGTTCATTAATCCGCAAACCTTTATTCTCCGCCAACTATTCTCCTCCAGTACACTTTTCTCAATGCACATAAAATAAAGCTATAGATCGTAAGTATATCGAATTTTCTTTGAATATGTCAAGGTTACTATCAATTATCTTCAATCATCTGATTGTTTCCAAATAAGCAAGCGTCTCTTCGGCTGTCTTTTTCCAGCTGTATTGCTTTACCCATTCTATTCCGGCATCGATTAGTTTTTGCCGCCGTTCTTTATTTGCACCGGCGCTATCGTTGATGAGGCTGCCGATGACTGAGGCAATTTCTTCCGGCTTATCGGGTTCAAAATAACAAGTGCAGTCGCCTGCAATTTCCGGCAATGCCCCTGCACGGACACAGGCTGTCGGAATACCGCATGCCATCGCTTCGATTACCGGCAAGCCGACGCCTTCGACGGGAGAAGGAAACACACATAGGTCGGCAGCAGAATAGAGCAGCGGAAGATTCTCGTGCGGGAAATATCCGGTGAGCAAGATATCCGATGCAAAGGGAGAGCGAAGGACAGCCTGATGCACCTGTTCTGCCTGTTCGCCGTCCGCACCCGCAATCACCAGCCGATGCGGCGCCTTTGTTTTTTGCTTAAAGATGGAAAAAGCATTAATCAGCTCGATATGCCGCTTTTCCGGATGAATAATCCGTGACGCATAAATGATATACGGACGCCGAATGGCAAAGGGCTTAATCATCAGCGCTTCCTGCGCTTGCAGATTATGCGGGTGAAACAGATCGGTATCGATTCCATTGTGTATAACGCGTATTTTATCTTCCGCAATGCCGTTTTTAAGTAGATTGTTCTTGATATAGTTGCTGGGGCTGATGATTCCCTTGACGGATTTAAGCGTTAACTTGGAAACAAAAGACGATAAGTTTTTTAAATATCCTTGAGCATTATCCGTAAGGATATTTTGCATAACAAGCACTGCCGGTACTTCAAAACGCATGGGCAGGAGTTTTGTCCCCGACGGCAATACGACAATATCATATTGCTGCTTACGGGCAAAGATATTAAAAGAAAGGCGATGCCAAGTCTGCTCCGCAAAAGCAGAATCTCCGACGGAAACGCAGGTGTACTTAACCCCTTCAACACCCGATGTATAGGTATATTTATCCAATTCGTGGCCGAAAAGCTGAATGCTGTGTTCGGTTTTGGGCAAATTATGGACTAATGAAAGAATGTAGGCTCCGATTCCCGATCTGCCGTGATCGCATCCGAGCGTATCAATTCCTATTTTCAAAGGAAACCTCTTTTTTAAGTATCTTAGAGCAGTCTCACCGGATAAATAAATCAAAATCGCAGAATAATCGAGGCTGTGAGACTAACTGAACCTCGAAGAGGTTCAGTTCTGGTTGAACAGCCTCGATTATTCTGCGGGGTTATATAAAACATCCGGTGAGACTGCTCTGCTGGATATTTTCACGATTATAGCATTTACCGTAACAATATGCTATCCTTGCCACATGACTGACTTTTTGGATTTGCCGCTGTACAAACCTTTTGTTGAAATACTTGCCGCCGGCGGGATTATACAACCGACTCCTATTCAAGAAAAAGTGATACCGCTCGCCTTAGAAGGTAAAAGCGTCTTTTTTGAATCTGAAACCGGCACGGGTAAAACCTTTGCCTTTTTGCTGCCGCTTCTAACTCGGCTGATGCGGGATGAGAAAAAGACAACCGCTCCGCGTATTCTTATTTTAAGCCCTACGGTAGAACTTGCATCTCAAATTAAAGAAGCTGCTGCACAGCTGCAAGGGACTGATACTAAATGTTTTAAGACACTGCTCTGTGTCGGCGGCAGCTCACTAAAACGGCAGATAGACGGCTTAAAAGAAAAGCCTGCCGTCATCATCGGAACACCGGCGCGCATTTCCGATTTAATCGGGCTAAAGAAACTCAAACTGCAAGAAATAGAAGCTGTAGTAATTGATGAAGCAGATCGGCAGCTTGCGCGGGAAAGCAGAGATGCGCTGCAAGTCGTTCTTAGTGCGCTGCCGCAGGATGTGCAGGCGCTTGCTTGTTCGGCAACATTTAATGGAAAAAATATTGAGCTACTTAACAGCTTTTTGCGGCGTTCAAAAACTACTACAGTGCCGGAATATGTTTCGATTGCTCATACGGGAGTGCTTCAAAACTCCATCGAACATTGGGCGCTTTTTAGCGAGCGTCGGAGCAAAGCCGATACCTTGCGTGCGCTGATCCATGCGTTGGACAGTACAGCATTGGACGGCAGAAAAAAAATCCTTATTTTTACTGCTCCTGCACAGGAAGTCGAAACCCTCGCGCAAAAGCTGCAATATAAAAAAATCGATGCCGTGCCGTTATATGGTAAACTCGAAGGTTCCGAACGAAAACAAATTATCGCACGGTTTAGATCGGGCAAAACACGGATATTGATTACCAGCGATTTGTCCGCGCGCGGACTCGATATTGCCGATATTGACTACATCGTGCAGATGCAGCTTTCAAAGGATGCCGATGTCTTTATACACCGCGCCGGACGTACCGGAAGGGCAGGAAGAAAAGGCATTAACATCATTATCGGAGATGAGTACGAGCTGCGTATTTTACAAGGCATCGAAAAAAAACTGGGAATAACGGTATATCCCAAAATTCTCACTAACGGAAAAATCGAGTCTGCTGCAGAAAATGCATAGATATGGAATTGGCTATTCCAGTATATTGCCTTCCGTAAGCCTTTTGAAAATAGCCTGCTGCACAGTTGTACGTCCGTGCACAACTGTACAACGACGAGATTTGTGCATAGCCAAAATCTCGCTACTGGTTATCACACCGGACATCCATGGACGTATTGATACGTTGAGGATTTTCAGTAGCGGCACGGATGCCGCTCGTATTAACCAGCAGCGATGTTTCGCTTGTGCGAAACTCGCCATTAAAAGTGTACACGGATGTACACTTTTAATGATAGATGTGCCGTATATTTGCAAAAGGGGAAGGTTGACAGGGAAAAATTAACAAATATACTAGTCTAATATAGACTGTATCGAAATACGTAACGCAATCTGCGTTAGATACAGTTGCAAGTTTTTTCTTAATTTATTACTGGAGATAAAATATGGCTATTGTTATTCAGGGATTGGGTAAAGCCCTTCCCTTAAAAGAGATGAAAAATACCGATTTTCCGCCGGAGCTCGACACATCGGATGAGTGGATCAAGAGTCACACCGGAATCAGCTCACGCCGGATTGCCGGAGCAGATGAAACGAGCGCATCGCTGGCATATCAGGCATGTACGGAAGCGCTTAAAAACAGTAAGACTTCCGAGCCTGTAACGACAGACAAAATCGACCTTATTATTTGCGGCACGGCAACACCCGATTTTCCGGGTTCCCCGTCAAATGCCTGCCTTATTCAAAATAAATTGCAAGCAGTGCATTCGGTTTGCTTTGACCTAACGGCAGGGTGTTCCGGCTTTATCTACGCGCTGGACACGGCGGCAAGTATGATGGAACGGCACCATTGGAGATTTGCACTTGTGTGCGGGGCGGAGGTGCTTAGCCGTATTATGGACTGGACAGACCGTTCCACGTGCGTCTTATTCGGTGACGGTGCGGGCGCTGCGTTGCTTGAGAACACATTTGAGCCTTCCGGACTGGGCATCGGCGCTACCATACTGGGTGCTGACGGAACGGGGGCTGATAAGCTCTATATTTCGCCCGACCGCCGTGTACACATGAACGGCAGGGCTGTATACGATTTTGCTGTCAGTCATATTACCGAAACGGTGAAAACGCTGCTTGCAAAGGAACACTTGAAAGCCGACGATCTTGATTTAATCGTATGCCATCAGGCGAACGAGCGGATACTGGAAGCCGCATCCAAACGGCTTAAAATCGACTTCGGCAAATTTGTCCGTAATCTTGAAAACTACGGAAATACCTCGGCAGCGTCCATCCCCATCACCCTTACCGAGCTGATGGAACAAGGAAAACTGCATGAAGGTATGACCATACTGATTACCGGTTTCGGCGCGGGTCTGACATGGGGCGGCGCTATTATCCGGTTCTAATGTCTAATATAATTTTAAGATTACTATAACCATAGTCATAGAAGGAAAATGATGGAATACATTTTTTTGTTTTCGGGACAGGGTTCTCAGTTTAAGGGAATGGCTGAAGATATTTGTAAGGAATACCCGTCTGCTCGCGCTGTCATCGATGAGATGAGCAAGGCTTCGGGAGAGGATATCGCGTCTTTCTTGTGGAACACGGAACCGGAAGAACTTGCACGCAGCGACCGGAGCCAGATTGCAATCACCGCGATGCAGGCTGCAATTATTACCGTCTTGCGAGAACACGGTATTACGCCGGCTGCCGCCGCGGGGTTCAGCCTAGGTGAATTTTCAGCGTTGTATGCCGCAAAGGTCTTGGACCTTGTAACGATGACAAAGCTGGTAACTTTGCGCGGAAAAATCATGCAGAAATACTGCGAAAAACTTGATGGGCAGAGTAAAGCGTCCGGCAGCGGGTGCGGTATGGCGGCGGTACTCAAACTTGATCCTGAGCGGATTGTCGAAGTTTTGAAACCGTATTCCGATCCTGCGACGGGGATTGTCTTTGCAGCAAATTTGAATAGTCCGATGCAGACCGTTGTATCGGGAACAGCCGAAGGGCTTGATGTCGCAGAAAAACTCTGCAAGGAAGCGGGAGCAAAACGCTTTATCCGGCTTGCGGTTGCAGGGCCGTTCCATTCGCCGCTGATGCGCGGTGCAGCCGAAGAATTTTCCGCAGTGCTGCAGGATGTTGCGTTCAATGATCCCGTTATTCCGATTTTTTCAAATGTTACCGGAAAGCGGCTTTTAACCGGCGAAGAAGCGAAAAAAAACGCCGTACTGCACCTAACGCGTCCTGTGCGCTGGCTTGAGGAAGAGCGGGAAATCGCTGCGCTGGCAAATGCGGCTACACTGTTGGAAATAGGGCCGGGCATGACGCTCTGCAATCTGTGGCGGGACAGCGGCTGTGCAGGAAACTGCCGCCCCACCGGTACCGCTGAACAATTATCGGCTGTGATAGACGGCAGCCGTTCATAAGAGGTTTATATGTTATTACAAGGGAAGAAAGCATTGGTAACCGGTTCTTCACGCGGAATCGGGAAAGAAATAGTCCGCAGGTTTCTCGAAGAAGGAGCTGAGGTATGGGGGCTCTGTACAAAGCCCTCTCAAGGAAAGGCGGAAATGGAAGCATTCGCTGCACAGCACAACAGCGTATTTCACGAGATATACACCGACTGCGGAAATGCCGAGGAACTGACCGTTACGGTAAAAGAGGCACTCAAGCAATCCGGTGGATTCCATATTTTAGTCAACAACGCGGGGATTACGCGGGACGGGCTGTCGTTCCGTATGCCGCAGGAGGACTGGGACGCTGTATTGCGCGTCAATTTGACCGGGGCTTTTTTAACATCGCAAATCGTCTCTTCCGATATGTTGCGGAAGCGGGAAGGTTCCATTATTAATATGGCTAGTATCGTCGGTCTACACGGACAAGGCGGACAGGTTAACTATGCGGCAAGTAAGGCAGGCTTAATCGGTATGACCAAAAGCCTTGCAAAAGAGATCGGCAGCAGAGGGGTGCGTGTCAATGCGATTGCGCCCGGCTATATCGAAACGGATATGACATCGTCATTACCGGAAGATATGCGGAAGAATTGGATAGAAACCGCTATTCCCTTAAAGCGCGGAGGAACGCCGCGTGATGTTGCAAATGCGGCTGTCTTTTTAGCATCCGATTTATCCGTGTATATTACCGCGCAGGTACTCGGCGTAGACGGCGGTATGGGTGCCTAATCATAAGGAGAAAAGAATGAGAAGAGTTGTAATTACCGGGCTTGGCGCCGTTTCCGCTTTGGGAAATACGGTTGCGGAAACATGGGAAGGAATAAAAGCAGGCCGCTGCGGAATCGAGAAGATTACCGTCAACTATGACCCAGGAGATGATAGGGTAAGAATTGCGGCTGAATGTAAAGCGTTTGATCCTACCGTATTTATGGATAAAAAGGATGCCCGTAAAATGGCGCGATTTTCGCAGCTTGCAGTGGCGGCAGCGGTACAGGCAGTAGCGGATGCAGGACTTTCAAAAGAAACGATAGAGGGCGACCGTACCGGCGTGATGATTGGAAACGGTATCGGCGGTTTTGAAATCCATGAAAGTTCGTTCAAAAAATACTTTGAAGCGGGGCACTCGCGGATACCGCCTCTCGCTATTCCGCTGCTCATTCCGAACGAGGCAGCAGGCAACGTCAGTATGCATTTCGGACTACACGGCGTTTCGTGGACAATTACGACCGCTTGTGCTTCCAGTACCGACGCTTTGGGCAATGCCCTCGATTTAATCCGCTCGGGTAGAATGGATATGTGCCTTGCAGGAGGAACCGAGGCCGCAATTACAGGGTTCGGTATCAATGCATTCAGCGTACTGCAAACGCTCGCGTCGGATTATAATGATGAACCGCACAAAGCCTGCTGTCCCTTTGATAAAAAGCGAACGGGTTTTGTGATGGGGGAAGGCGCAGGTATCCTCATTCTTGAAGAATACGAACATGCAAAGAAGCGCGGTGCAAAGATATATGCAGAACTTGCAGGCTACGGCGGCTCCTCCGACGCATATCACCTGACCAGCCCCGACCCTTCCGGTGTCAACGGAGCTTTGGCGATGACGAAGGCCTTGGAAGACGCAGGGGTAAAACCGGAAGATGTGCAGTACTATAACGCGCACGGAACATCAACCCCGATTAACGACCCCTCCGAAACCGCGATGATTAAAAAAGCGTTCGGGCAACATGCATATAACCTGAAAATCTCTTCAACAAAGTCGATGATTGGACACTGTTTGGGAGCTGCCGGCGCGTTGGAAGCAATTATCTGCGTAAAAGCAATTGAAGAAGGCTTCTGTCCCCCCACCGTGAACTTAACGGAACCTGATTTGGAAGCAGGGTGCGATCTGAATTACCTGCCGCAAAAAGGCGTTTCCTGCACGATCGATTGCGCCGCATCCGGTTCGCTCGGTTTCGGCGGCCACAACGGCGTGTTAGTGTTCAAAAAAGTAAAATAGGAAAAAATGGGCAACCGCATTAGGAATATTTCAAGCGGTTGCCTTCCTTTTGAGATGCGCGAAATTTTAGATAAAATTTCGCGCTATTTATTTAGAAGAAGGAGAAAACGATGACAAAAGATATTGAAGCCTTGCTTCCGCACCGGAAGCCGTTTTTGTTTGTCGATGAAATTATCCGTGCCGATGATGAAGGTAGCGAAAGCCGGTATACCTTTAAGCCGGAAGAGTTCTTTTTTAAAGGACATTTCCCCGAATATCCGGTAGTGCCCGGCGTTGTGTTGGTAGAAACAATGGCTCAGGCAGGCGGCGCCGCACTGAGTTCTATGGGCAAGTTTGAAACAGGTGCGCTGTTCTTTTTGGCGACTATCGATAAGGTAAAGCTTCGTGCACAGGTACGCCCGGGAGATACGGTACGCATCGAGGTAAAAAATTTGCGGGTTTCATCCCAGATGATTAAGCAATCCGGTAAAATCTATAACGGTGATGCTGTCGCTGCGGAAGCGGAGTGGATGTGTTTGGTGGGAAAGGCCTAGTTTCCTTTTTAAAATATACGGCACACCTACTCTGACAGGATGTCCGCGGGTATAAGCAGTAGCAGGAACTGTCCAAAAGCTGAAGTTTTTGGACAGTTCTATTCAATAAGCTATTTACAAACAGCTCACGGAAATGAGCAAAATACGTTATCAGTTATCTGTTCAAAAAGTCGATAATACGCTGCGCTACCAGTTCACGCTCGACATCGTCGGTAACAATATGACTGCTTTCTTCCAAGATAACATACTCATTCGGCGCCCTGAGCAGCCGGTCGATAAGTTCTTTTTCCTTAAACGGTACCGACTGATCCGATTTTGATAAAACGGTTATTACCTTTGACCGGATATTCGGAAGCTGCTGAATAGCCATCTTCTGCAGTTTGTACAAGTCCGCGGCCTTGCCGACGTAATCATAATTGCAATAATTTTTAACACAATCATAATATTCGGGTTCTTTATAAAATGTTTTCCCTTCCGTTGGAATGGTCTGTATAAAATATTTTAAGTACGGTGTCAGTTTGATCCGCGAGTCGGCGGCCATAAATGCGGGCGCACAAAGGAATATTTTTTCAGGTTGGAATTTTGCCGCGAGGAGCGCAGTCAACACGCCCCCCATCGAAAGCCCGCCGACATATACCGTCTGATATGCTTCGGATAAATTGAGATATTCGTCATACACACGCCGCAGCCAATCCTTCCACGAACTTGCGATAAAGTCCTCTTTGTTTGTTCCATGCCCCGGCAGGCGCGGGATCGATACGGTGTATCCCGCCTTATGCAGTTGTGTACCGAGCCACAGCATTTCCCGCGGAGAGCCCGTATACCCGTGTATCAACAAAATGGCTTTATCCCCGCCCTGAAAGAAATGAGGTTTGGTGAACCGATTTATTTTTGCCGGATTATTATCATAAAACATCTGAAGCTCCTATTATTTTGCATATAAACAATACCCCCTTATCTGCCTTTTGTAAATAGAAAATTGATGCGGTTATTGCCGTTTTATGCTATACTAGAGATATTCGATAACTGCGTTTTCGAACAGGTTTACTGCACCGGAAGGAGTTTTTTATGAAAGTGAATATACACCGGCTTTTAACGGAAGCGAAGGACGCTATTCCGCAGGCCGAGTGGATCGGGTTACGGCGGGTTACCAACTATCTGACTGGGTTTTCCGCTATCGACGGTAAATTTGACGAGGCGGCCGGCGGCTCCGACGAGGGAGTTATGCTGGAGGTGCTGTACAAGGGAACGTTTAGCTATGCGGCGACAGCCGATTTGAGCAGCGGCGGTATCAAGCGTGCTGCGGAGCGGGCTTTTGCGGCGGCACTGGCAGCGCAGCCTTACGGCATCCACCGTTTTGACCAAACGATGCGCCCCGCCGCGCAGGTACGCTATGCCACAAAGCGTGAAAAATTAAGCGGGATTCCCGCCGCCGAAACGGTGGAGCTTTTGTGCAGCATCTGCGATGCCGCAAAGGTTTCTTCAAAGATTATTCAGACCGCCGCTTCCTGCGAAACGGGTATCTGCGAAACCGAAATGGTTTCTACCAACGGAGCCGATATCCGGCAAACCGTTCGGTTCGGCGGTATCAGCATGAATGCCGTTGCACGGGAAGGAGATGTTATCCAGCAGCGGAGTGCGCACGGACGTTCTGCGCTCACTTATCAGGGCGGACGGGAACTGTTCAATCCTGCGGCGCTGCTTGAAAAGGCTCGTAAGGCAGGCACGGAAGCAGTCGAGCTGTTGACTGCCGAGCCGTGCCCCAACGGTAAGCGGACGCTCGTGCTGATGCCCGACCAGATGATGCTGCAAATCCATGAAAGCGTCGGGCACGCGCTGGAAATAGACCGCATCCTCGGCGACGAGCGCAACTATGCAGGCGGCAGTTTTATCACACCGGAAGATATCGGCAACTTCCGCTACGGTTCCCCGCTGATGAACGTCGCATTTGACCCGACCATCGCGCAGGAGCTGGCAAGCTACGGGGCGGACGATATCGGCAACGCTGCGGTAAAAGAATACCTCATTAAAGACGGCATTTTGATACGGGTGCTCGGTAGTTTGGAAAGTCAAAAACGGTCGGGACTCCGGGGCGTTGCAAACCAGCGCGCCTGTTCATGGAACCGTCCGCCCATCGACCGGATGGCAAACCTCAACCTCGAAGCGGGAACGAGCAGCTTCGACTCCATCATCGCCTCAATCGAAAACGGCATTCTGATGTTCTCCAACCGTTCATGGTCGATCGACGATTACCGCAATAAATTTCAATTCGGCTGCGAGTACGCCAAGCTAATCGAAAACGGCAAACTGACAAAAACCGTCCGCGACCCGAACTACCGCGGCATTTCACGATACTTTTGGAACAGCCTCTGCGCAGTCGGCGACGAAAGCACCTTCGAGGTGTTCGGCACCCCGAATTGCGGCAAGGGCGAACCGAATCAGGTGATACGGGTAGGGCACGCAAGTCCCGTATGCGCATTCAGCGATGTTGAAGTATTTGGAGGCGGAAAATGAGTTGTGATCAAGAAATGATGTGTGAAATGGATTCCGATTTTAAATGGCATTTTGAGTCTCTTGCAGACTTTTTCTTCGATGAGCTGTTGCCCACTGAACAAGCGTCTCTAAGCTACGACGCGGAGGACACTTACTTCCTGCGGATGAATCACGCTAAGGTGCGGCAAAACGGTTTTGTGAAACAGGCGGCAATTTCGATTACTCTCTATAAAAACAAGAAAACCTATCGTTTTGCACAAGGGTTGAGCAGCCAGCTTGAACAAGATAAGGAAACACTTGCTGCAGCGTTGGAGAATGCACGCAGTATTATCGCGCAGCTTCCCGAAGACCCCTATCAGTCTATTCCCACTGCAAGCGACGATTCCGAAACAATCTATGACGGTGCGCTGCTTCCGCAAGAGATAATAGAAAAGACGCTGCTTGAGCGTGTGTCGGATTTGGATTTTGCCGGGCTTTTTTCGCAAGGGATGATATGCCGCGGGGCTGCCAATACGGCCGGTGCGCGGCACTGGTTCCAAACAAAGACCTTTACGCTCGACTATTCGATTTGGCTGAAAAACGGACGTGCGGTAAAAGGCTTGTACGCAGGGCGCGACTGGCAGCAGGCAGAATACGAAAAACGCATCGCCGATGCGCGGCAGAGTTTGCAGGTGCTTGCGCTTGAACCGAAAAAAATCGAGCCGGGCAAATATCGTGTTTTTATCGCTGCGGATGCGTTGGTTGATGTTGTAGAGTTTTTCTCGTGGAACGGCTTCGGAGAGCGGGGAATGCAGCAGGGTGAAAGCGCCTATCTTGCATTAAAAGAAGGGCGGGAGCATTTTGCCGATTCCTTTAATTTGACGCAAGATTTTTCCATCGGTGTAGAACCGTCGTTTAATAGTGAAGGAGAATCCGCTCCCGAAAAACTAACCGTTATCGAAAAAGGAAAGCTCATTCATACCATCGTGAGTTCCCGCTCGGAAAAACAGTACGGTATAAAGGCAAACGGCGCCGATTCAAGTGAAAGATTCCGTTCCGCAGCTATCGGGGCGGGGACGCTCGCCGAAGCGGATGTACTCAAAGAACTGGGAACCGGCATCTACATTTCGAACTTCCACTACCTTAACTGGAGCGATCCGGCGACTGCCCGCGTAACGGGAATGACCCGCTTTGCCTGTCTCTGGGTGGAAAACGGAAAAGTTACAGCCCCCATTGCGGATATGCGCTGGGATGAATCGCTGTACAATATGTTCGGCGCGAATCTCCTTGCGCTCACCAAAGAACGGAAACTCTTTGTAGAAACAAGTACCTACGAAGAGCGCGCAGTAGGCGGATGCCTCTTGCCCGGTATCTTGGTTAAGGATTTTAACTGCACGCTGTAGAAGTTGCCGTTTTGGTGAGCATTTTTTCGTGCATAAAGATCATCACAATTAAAATCACCGCCAAATAGAGCGGCATCAATGCGACACCGATATGATTTGCAACCAACCCGAAGATCGGCGGCATCAGACAGGTTCCGGCATACGCGGACGCCATCTGTACCCCGATCATCGCTTGAGACTTATCTTTTCCGAATTGTGCAGGTGTCGCATGGATAATCGAAGGATAAATCGGTGCACACCCCAAGCCGATAAGCCCTAACCCGAGCAGGGGCAGTACCGTTGTTTTTCCGAACGAAAGGAACAGCAGCACAACACCTGCGCCGATGCCGCTTTGTCCAAGCCGGATCATTTGCGTATCGGTTAATTTGAAGGTTAAAAATCCGCTCAAAAATCTCCCCGCAGTAATACCGATAAAAAAGAGGCTGGCGAGTCCTGCGGCCTCTTTTTCCGGAAGCCCTCGGTGTAAAACCAGATAACTGCTTGTCCATAAATTTGCGGTTTGCTCTACAGCACAGTAACAGAAAAAGGTAAGCATAATTTCTTTTGCACCGGGAATGGCAATTACCTGTCTGAGGGGGAGCGGTGGCGCTTTTACATCCTCATCCGTAGTGCCGTCTGTTTTTGGTTGCTTATTCCAAAGCGGCAGACTCACCAGTAGTACGGCGGTTAAGCAGGTTTGTAGCACCGCAATATATCGATAGCCCATATTCCACGGCTGACCGCCGGTCAGAACAGCGCCCATAATGTACGGACCTATTGAGGCGCCTATCCCCCACATACAGTGCAGCCAGCTCATGTGCCTGCTGGCATAATGCACTGCTACATAATTGTTGAGGGATGCATCAACACTTCCGGCACCGAGTCCGTATGGTATCGCCCACAGGCACAGTGCACTATAGGAATGGCTGACCGAAAAACCGAAGAGTGCCGCTGCTGTTATCAAAACACTGAATGCCGTTACTTTTCCCGCACCGAAAATCTTTGTCAACCGGTCGCTTTGGAGGCTGGAAACAATAGTTCCGCCTGCAATAATCATAAAAATAGCACCGGAATAGGACACAGGGACAGAAAGCTCCCGATACATCGCCGGCCATGCGGAACCTAACAGAGCATCCGGCAGTCCAAGACTGATAAACGCTGCGTAAATGATTGCGAGCAATATATGTATCATAATTTTTTCAGTATACTGCCTTGATCACTTCTTGCGCAATATCAGTATCGAACACGGAGGCATTTGCAGGCCTTTTAACGTATCGGAATGATAGACTCTTCCATCCGTCAGGCTCTCATACTCACCCGTCGGGATGGTATGCAGCGAAACAAAGCCCTGAGCAAAATCGGAATTGGCGATAATCAATAGTTGTTCTTCGTTGCACTCGCGCCAAAAGCCGAATTGCCGGTTTGCAATAAACTCCTGCCGGTACGAACCGCGCTGTAAGGCGGGATGTTGTTCGCGTATCTTTGCAAATGTTGTAATCGAGGTGCGGATAAACCCTGCATCAAAACCGGGGGCAGTAAAATCCGGAAGCGCCCCGAACGGCGGAAGCGGCGGACGCAGTTCATAATCGCAATTATGGCTCCGCACCCCTCTGATGCCGTACTCACTGCCGTAGTAAATGGATGGAATACCGGGAATGGTAAAAAGCAGTCCGTACAAAAGATGAATATGCTGCTCCGGCTTGTTGAGCACACTGACCGCGCGGTTTACATCGTGGTTGTCCACAAAGTTGTACAATGCACTCTCCCTGTACATCCCTCGTTCGCTATTGTATTCCCTGTCCAAATTATACAAAAGCTCATACATATTCTGATCATTCAAACACGACCAGAGCGCTTTGTAAATTTGATAATTTGTTACCGAATCAAGCCTGTTGTTCCGCGTCCATTCGGCATAGTCGCCATGCACCACCTCACCCATCAGCCAAAAATCAGGCTTAATACTTCGGCAAAAAGCCCCCAGCGCATCCAGGAAGTTTTTGCTTAACACATCCGCCGCATCAAGCCTGAGTCCGTCTATGCCGAATTCTTCAATCCACATTTTTACCGCACCAAAAAGATGCTCCTGCACTGCGCCGCTATCACCATTCAGCTTAACCAAATCCTTGCAGCCAGCCCAGCCTTCATACTCAAAGCAATCCCCCTGCGCACTCCGCCGGGAAAAATCAAGATTGACATACCAATCCTTATAGGCGCTGCCGTCCCCATGCCGCTGAATATCCTTAAACGCAAAAAAATCCCGCCCCGTATGATTAAACACCGCATCCAGCACCACCGCAAAGCCCTTCTCATGGCACAGCCGGCAAAACTCCTTAAAACGCTCATTATTCCCCAGCCGGCGCTCCACATGATAATAATCCACCGTATCATACCCATGCGCCGTTGACTCAAACACCGGCCCAATCAGCAGCGCATTACACCCCAACGCCCGAATCTCATCCAACCGCCCCGCCAATTTTTCAAAAAAATCCCCCGCCGGACACGCAAAGTCATTCCGCTTAGGACAATTCCCCATCCCCAGCGCATAAATATGATAAAAAACCTTATCTGAAAAAACTTGAGCCATAGCCCCCTCCGTTATTTGTTTTAATTTTTTTAGTTTTGGGCGGCTTTTTGCTTCCAGCAAAAACCAGGCTTTTCGGGGTTCCGCCTTTCGGCTCCATTCCTCCGGAACGGCTTCGCCGCCCCTACAATCCTTTCCGTAAGCCTTTTGAAAAGAGACGATGTAGATACAAGGAGCTAGCTGAAAATAAAGCGCAGGCGTATCTTTGATACGTTGAGCATTTATTTTCAGCGTACGACGCAGTAGATGCGTCGTATATTTTCAAAAGGTTAAGCGACGCCGTAGACAAAACTATGCACAATCCGATAAATCGTTTGATCATCTCTAGGCAGTTTGTGCTGCACACACAGCAGAGCTACTGAAATGACATTATTGTGGAACAAGATTGAGTACAGCTTCTCTTTCCCGCGCATATTGCCGAACTCGTTTGCGGATTTTATAAAAAATGCTGCAAATACCGAATCAAAACGCTGTTTTAACGGTGCGTAGACTGCCTCGGTTTCCGCATTACCGGGAGCATTTAAGAGTACGCTGTGCAGATTAAAAAAATCCGGATTTTCAACTGCAAAATCGATTACTGCGGTCAGAATGCGTGTCAGACTTTTAAGAAAATCGTGCTCATACACCGCCGCATCACCCAAACGCTGCAATAGCTCCGCGCCTTTGGTATCCGCTATTGCCTGTAAGAGTCCCTGCTTGCTTTTGAAAAAATAGTACAGGGTCGGTTTTGTAATACCGGCGTTATCACAAATTTCCTGTACACCAACTCCCTCATATCCTTTTTGAGAAAAAAGACGAATGGCTGTGTTGAGAATTTCATCTCTGCTGTTATCGTTTGTTGTACTATTCATATTATATACCGACTGGTATATAATATACCGAGCGGTATATGAATTGTCAATACCTAACGGAAAGTCTATCCCCTATTCTGCAGGATTGTTAAAAAATGGTCTGATGCGTTTACCCTGTTGCGTTAACACGGTTTTTGTCTTAAAGTATTCTGCAGACAAGAAATTTATCATAATAGGATTTTTTTATGAATAAAATAAAAATCAGTATTGTATGCATTGCCCTTACCGCATTGCTTCTGTTTACCGCCAGCAGCTGCTTTATCGTAGTTAATGGTCGTGTCCGTGGAAATGGAACGTTGAAAACGGAAAGCTTTTCTCGAAGTAATTTTGATTCCGTTTCCATCAGTGGCGATTGGATGGTCGATATACGACAGAGTGAAACTTTTTCCGTTACCATTGATGCTGATGAAAATCTCTTCAACTATTTATATGTAGATGTTTCTAATAATATCTTGCATATCGGCTTTCAGCACGGATATGTTATCGGGTGCTCGAACTGCAAAGCTATTATTACCATGCCGGTCTTAATACAATTAACAGCCTCCGGTTCGCTTACCGGTACCGTTTCATCATTCAATATACCCGGACGTACGATGTCGGTAGTTGTTTCCGGATCCGGTGATGTTGTTGCACGTGATATTACCGTAAAAAAATTAAAGCTGAACATATCCGGTTCGGGTTCTTTTGGAGCAACAGGGAAAGCTCAAAGTTTAGAGGGCAGTATTTCCGGTTCCGGCAATATAAAAACGACTCGTCTGGAAACCGAAGATGCCGATATTTCCATTTCCGGCTCCGGTTCTGCAAAAGTATGGGTTACGACGTTTTTACGAGCCGATATCAGCGGTTCAGGTTCGGTCGGTTATAAAGGCAATCCTCTTATGATTGACCGCCGAATATCCGGTTCGGGCAGCATATATCCTCTATAGGGTTCGCAGCAAAGGGACGAAAAAGAGACTGAAATGAAAACAACTGAGGCTCACACACGTTCTTTTTTATGAATGGACAGGGTGTAATCGGTACGGTATAATAAAAAAATGATTGTAAGCAAAATCCCCGGCATTGAAGCTATTGCATTCGATATAGACGGTACGCTCTATCCCGCATGGAAGCTGACGCTGCGTGCTGTTCCGTTTTTTATCCGCCATATCCGTTTTATGAAAGCTTTTGGAAAAGTCCGCCATATTTTACACGGATATAGTTCATCTGATCCGGATAAAGTGCTGCCGGATTTTTTCAATGTGCAAAATGAACTATTGGCAACTCATCTTAATATCTCCCCGCAAGAAGTAGGCGATTTTTTAGACAGAGAAATATATAAGGGGTGGAAAAAGAAATTTGTGCGTATTCGTCCGTACCCTTTTGTAAAAGAAGCGATCATGCGATTAAAAGAGGCAGGGTTTAAAATCGGTATTCTATCGGATTTTCCGCCCGAACAGAAAGGTTCCGTATGGGACATTCTTCCGCTCTGCGATGTTGCACTGGATTCCGAAGCGCTCGGCGCTCTTAAACCTTCCCGTATTCCTTTTCTTAAACTAGCCGAAGCCTTGAACACGCCGTGCGAACGAATACTGTATGTCGGGAACAGTAAAGCGTATGATGTCGCAGGCGCTTTTTCAGTCGGTATGAAGACCGCTTATATCCAAAATCCGCTTATTTCATTTTTGAGAAAAAAACCGCCGTATGCGGATATTTCCTTTTCAAACTATCGTCAATTCTTAAACTATGTGCTATAATATAATAGGTAGGATAATTTTAAAAACCGCTGTTTTTAGATGTGTCCGATCTATTCATTAAAACAGAATTTATTTTAAGTAAGGGTGGAACTTAGAATGTCAATGCAACTTTTGGCCTCCGCGATAACGCTTATGCTTTCTCTGATGCTGATTCTTTTTTTTCGGCAAATGGATAAAAACAGCCGTTCGATAGAAAAAGCAAAAAAATACGGCGACCGTGTTAAAGATGAAATAGAAGGGTTTGTTAAGGAACGGACGCAGAATTTGCGTGATGCGGCGATCGAGCTTGACGCAAAACTTTCACAGGCGATTGCGGCTGTTAACCGGCTCGATTCCATATATAACGATTTTATGAAAAAATCCGATGTGTTGACTGCCCGTTCATCATCCATCGATGCAATAGAAAAAAATGTTGCGGGAGCAGAAGAGACTATTAAAACCGTTATGGATATGGCTGCCCTTGCGGAAAAAAATCTTGCGCGGGTTAGTCAGGAATCCGACTTTGTCGATTCACTTGCAAAAAAAATTACGGATGCACGGAGTGAGTTGAGCCATATTTCAAAACTGATGCCCGAAATGCAGGACAGTTTTTATAAGCAGAATCGTGAACATCTACAGATGCTTGAAGAACAGCTTACTGCGGGTTTTAATAATACCATTAGCGCTTTTGAAAACAGGGTTTCTAGCGCAGAGAAAAAAAGTGCGGAATTGCTCGAGGTAACCTCAATCCAATTGAATGACCTGTATAAAAAGGCGTTTACGGAGGCGAGCAAAAAAGCGCAGAACCTGGGTGATGAATCTTTTGCTAAACTACAGAACCAGATGGAACTACAGATGCAGCAGTATAAGGCAGCGCTTGATGATCGTTCTGCAGCGCTTGAAGCGGAGATCACTGCCGGTATGGCCGAAAATAAAGCGCTTGCCGAAAAGTTTAAACAGGATTGGCAAGAAGAAGCGGATAAACTTGAAAGCGCACTGCATTCGCAGTTCAGCGCTGCGGAGATTGCATTTACGCAGCGCATCACAAATCTTGAAAAAGGATTGGAGAAAACCGAGGCGGATATGCAGAATACGAACCGGCAGCTTGATTCGCGCCTTACCGAGTTTGAAACGGGATTGAATGCCCGCCTCGAAAAGACCGCTGCAAAGGCTGCTCAAAGTATTACCGCGCTTTCCCAATCGGCAGATACAAAGTTTGCCGAATATAAAAAACAAGCGACCTACTATTACGAAAAATTTGATAAATCTATTGCCGGTATCGATAAGCTTTCTGCCGAAATGGAAAAGGCACAAGAGTCGGTGAAAGACCGGCTTTTGCAGGACTTCGGAAAACATACCTATACCATGCAGGAAAAATATAACGGCTTCGAAAAACATTTTTCCGAACGGGCAAATGCGCTTGCCGGTCGCTTGCAGGAGATAACCGAACAGCTAAATGTGCTGCGGGAAGAATCTCAAGCCGCGCTTTCCGAAAAACTGCGTCTCTTTGAAACCGATTTTTCAAGCGAATTGACCCGCCGCAGCGATGCGCTCAGCGGAGATATCCAAAAGCTGCGGAACGATGTTACCGAACGGCTTGCGCTGATGGGGTCGGAAAGCGAGTCTGCCCGTAAGGATCTGGAAGATGCGTATAAACAGGATTTAAAAGCACGGCTTGCGCAGACGGCAGAGGAATACAAGGGACACTTTGCCAAATTCAAAGAAGATATTGCCGCAATCGAAGAGGGAATTGCCAAGCGTATTACGGCAAGCGATGAAGCGCTGCTCGCCTATAACACTCAGTTTAAAAATATGATGGATCAGACAAAGGAAAAAGCTCAAACATATATGCGCAATGAGCTTTCCGGTCTCAAGCTTGAATTGCAGGAATCGATGCGGCAGCAGAGTGTCGAAGTTGAAAATGCTACAAAAGAGGTAAAGAATTGGCTTGATACCGTTAAACAAGAATCAGGCGGACAGCTCGATGCGGCTAAAACCGATTTTGAAACATGGAAGGCTCGCATCGACCAACAGTTGGCAGAGATGCGGGCTACGGTAGACGAAAAGGTTGCGAATTTTACCGCATCGACGGAGCGGGCTATCGAAGGCATCGGCTCAAAATACACCTCGTACTATAAAGATTTCAGCGTGAAAAGCGATGAAGCGCTTAAACTGATGCAGCAAAGAATCAATGATCTGAGCGCAAAGGTGCAGAGTGCCGAAGAAGAATTTTCTGCACAGGTGCGCAGCGTTACCGAAGCCTTTACGCGCGATGCCGAACAGGTTACCAATGAGCTGGATAAACGGATCAACAACGCGACGGGAGAAGCAAATCATTCGCTTGACAACATACGGGAGCTGGTACACGGTCTTCGCAGCGAAGTGGAAGAAACGCAGCATGATTTATTCGAAAAGATACGGCGCGATTCCGATCAGCTGACCGCAACCGTTGAAGAAATCGATAAGCGGCAAAATGCCTTTATTACGCAGACACGCGTGTTTGATCGTGCGGACGAATTGAAGGCCGACTTGGAACAGAATATCGAAAAGCTGAAAGCGGAAGTTACCCGTTTTGAAATCTACCGCAATACAATGGATGACCTGAATTTGAAATACGAAAAGGTAACCCATCTCGAAGAGGAAGCGACACAAAAAATTGCCCGATTTATGGGTGAACGTAAAAACATTGAAATTTTGGAAAATGACTTTGCAAAACTGACGGTGCTTTCCGAATCGATGGATAAAAAACTTGTTGAGCTCGCTTCGGCTGATGATGAATTACAGCGCTATCAGGTACAGATTCGGCGTATCGAAGAAAGCATTGCCGATGTGAATACCCGCTATGACCGGTTGGAGAAAAAAGGTACTGTGCTCGACCAAACAGTGCAGAGTATCGATGCCGCCTTTGAAGATTTAAAGACGGTTGAAAAAGATATTAAGTCGGTACAGAGTAAGCTCTACACCATTCCGCCGGAATTGCAAGATATTCAAGAAAAGATGGAGTATCTTATTTCCAACCAGGAAAAAGCAGAGAAGGCGCGGGAGCAGCTTGATACCATCGATGAATTGCTTGGAGAGCTTGAGGGCCGTATTGAAAAACTGCACAATGCCCGCGAATGGCTGGCCGGCACCGAGACTCGCTTACAGGACATATCGAAAAATTCGGAAAACCAGCTGAAGCTGCTTGCAGATTTGGTTAAGACTGAAAAGCCGGTCAACAAGACGGAAGGCTCAACAGCAGTGGGTACTCGTGAGAATGTGTTGAAGCTCTTTAGAAGCGGATGGACGCAGGACGCTATTGCCAATGCCCTCAATCTATCGCAAGGAGAGGTACAGCTCATCCTAGAGCTTGCTGAGAAATAAGCTGACGCCTAAACGTGATGGTGCGAGAGCGCGTTTACCGCGAAAGAAGACAGGTGCACCACACGGCGGCGGCTGTACCGCTGCCGATAACGCCGACCCCCTCACCGGTTTTTGCTTTGACAAAAATTTGATTGATTTCTACCGATAGAATTTCCGCAATAGACCGGCGGATTGCCTCGCGGTACGGCAGAATTTTCGGCTTTTGGATCGCAATAACGCAATCGGCGTTTTCAAGCTGCCAGCCTGCTGCCCGTACCCGTTCCCACACTGTTTTTAGGAGCATCCGGGAGTCGGCATTCTTCCACTGCGGATCATTCGGTGGGAAAAGCTCGCCGATGTCGCCAAGACAAGCGGCTCCGAGTAGGGAATCCGCAAGAGCATGGAGTAGCACATCTCCGTCTGAATGCCCCGCTTCCCCTTTTTCAAAAGGAATATGAACCCCGCCTAAGATTAACGGTCTACCCTCTACAAGGGTGTGGAGGTCATAACCTAAGCCAATTCGTATCATAGTGTCTTCCTTAAAGGTCTTCTCGATAAGTGATTTTTTTGTTTTCTCGTGATCCGGGGCAGATGTAAACAGTTCCGCAATATCGTGCGTAGATTTCGCTGTCGTCCGTGTAGATGTTGCCGTCGTTGCAGGCTTGGCGGTGGGCGTAGAGCAACGGTTCAAAGCGGAAGCCTTGCGGCGTTTGTACGGCGGCGAGCCGGTCTCTTTTAAGGTGCCGGATAATCTTTCCTGTTTCGTCCACTTCTTTTTGCGTATCCGTTACGGATATGGCAGGGACCGCCGCTCCGTATTGTTCGGTTGCCGTTAATACCGAAGTAATCACTTCGCCGGAAACCCACGGCCGCGCTCCATCGTGTACCAGTATAGAGGTTATGTTTTTATCTTCGAGCGTCAATAACCCCTTGTACACCGACTCCTGCCGGCTCGCTCCCCCTTCAACGATATGAAGACTATCTCGATGTGCATCGAAAAAAGAGGAAAGCCGTGTATCGGTACTCAACAGCGAATAGGCTGCTTCAACTTTGCCCTGCGGCACGGTTATGACATAACGGCCAAAGCATCCTGCAGATACAAAAGCGTAAAGACAGGCGGACAGTACCGATGTATGCGTATCGGAAGGTAAGGGAAGAAATTCTTTTTTTTCTCCAAAGCGTTGAGAACTTCCGGCAGCTGTAATTAGAACGGCATTATTCGTCGTCATCGAAATCGTCTTCGTCGTCTATATCATTCATATCGTCGCCAAATATATCAGTATCAACTTGATCTTGTTTTTCGACAGGAGCATTTTTACTTAAAACCTCCAGATATGAATGAATCATCGCTTCAATTTCCGATTTCGGTTTTTGCAGTGCATAAGAAAGCTCATCGTAAAAAATGCGATATGCGGAATCGTATAATTTACGCTCTTGGATAGGAAGTTCTTTTATTTTACTGCGGTGGTAAAGTGAGCGGACGATGGATGCATTGTCTAAAATGCTCCCCGTTTTGAATAAATCGAGGTTCATTTGATACCGCATCTTCCAATCACTGGGAATGGGGTCAAACTTTTCGGATAAAAATGCCAGTGCAGCCTGCGCTTCATCGGCAGAAACGATTGTTCTAATACCTAACTCGGTCGCTTTGAGCGCAGGCACAAGAACCGTCATGTCGGATTCATCAAAGTAAATGACGTAATACGTCAGCATTTCATCTTTGAATTTTTTTTCGCTGATTTCGACGATTTCTCCGACACCTTGACCGGGATATACAACCCGTTCTTTCACTGTAAATGAACATTCAGTCATATGCTGGTGTTATAGCATAAAAAAAGGCTTTGGTCAAAGGACTCTGTAGGGTAAACGCATCAGATTGTATTTTAAAACCCCGCAGAAGAATAGAGGCTGTCCGCCCAGAGTTGAACCTCTTCGCGGTTCAAATGGTCTCACAGTCTCAATTTTTCTGCGATTTTTATCTATTCTACCTGATGCGTTTGCCCTTCTTCGCAAAGAAATTGTGCAAAATTTTATTTCCTTAAAATGCAACAGTTGAACAAAATATGAATTTTGGAAACTGTTGTATTCGTGCGCGAAAAGCGCACACATCAATATGCAAGTTTTCGAAAGAAAACTTGACGGTTAAGGGGAGCGGCGTCATTGTAGACGCTCACCTTATACCTATGAAATTTTGCACAGCAAGGAAGGTAAACGCATTAGGTTGTATTTTAATCTATCGGTGATTATTGTCCGATACTTATACTGAGGCCTATTGCTATGAACATAAAACTGAAAATCGGGATATTATCGGGCATACTGGTGTTGCTATTGCTTATCGCAGCCGGAATTTTCCTGCAAATTTCAAAACCGGCTGATACGCTTGAACGTCAGATTGTACAACTGGCAGGTTACGAACGTAATATGCTTTATGTACGCGGTACTGTTTACCGTTACGGTGTTGCCGGTGTACATATCCCTTCTTCTGTCATTGGTGCTTTAAGTAAGTACGAGCCGACGTTAGTTGCCGTGGAGTATGCCGCAGAGAAATACACGGAAAAGGATGCTGCATTGCGGAGCAGCCTTTCGAGGTATTTTACTTCTGCTCGCTCAATAAATGCGGAATTTACCACGCTGATTAATGATTATAACCAACTGGGTGCGGTAAAGCCGAAACCGTTTGATGAAAAGAAGTTGGAAACAATTGAAAAACTGATCAGTACTCATGTTAATGAATTTGATGCGGTATCCGGTGCATTAGAGAGCGCCGCCGGCCGGTATCGGAAACAGGCAGCAATTCTTTCGGGGATATTGATTTCGGTAACATGGCTGTTAGGTCTTTTTGTTACATGGGCATTGGTACAAACTATTTATACCATCCTGCTTGCCCGTAATGCAAAAAAGCGGATTGTGCTGAAAGCGGGGCCGAAAACCGGTATTTCCGAGCAAAGATTGCCGACCGATTCGACTGGGATACAAAATAAGGCGGATAGTAAGAGCTTATATACCCGTGAAACGGATGTGGAAATAATCGATGAGGGAGGTGCTTTGAAAACCTACGGATCGTCTGATACTGCATCGCAGCGGCGGCTTGCTTCCGGTACAGCGTCTTTCCGCTCGCCTCAATCGGAAGGGGCAATGCAACCGGCACGTTTCACGTTCGGCAACCGCGAAGCAGGAGCTTTTGCAGAATCGGAGGGTGCGGCAGCATCGTGGGGAACAAAAAATCGCACTGATATGGAAAGCCGCTTTACTGGCAGTACGCAGTCCGATATAAAGAATAGCGCTTTTGCTGAAAAACAAGCAGCTCTTCTTGAGCGCAATACTCAGCTGGAACAAAATCTTACCGATCTTCAACGCAGCTATGATTCACTGGAAAAGAAGCATACCGATCTGCAAGCAACATATAAAACGATGCAAGTGACAGCAGAGAAAGCGCGCGATGGATATCATCATTCGGCATCTCAGATGAAAGAAATTCTTTCTTCGGTACAGCAAACCGCTGAAAATCACCGTACCGATTCTGAAACGGCAAAAAAGTTGGTGGAAACATTTAAAACCGGCCATCAGCTGTTCAAAACAACCCATGAGCATCTGCAGTTTATCATCCAAAACGTTTCAAAAATTCAAGAAATGTCTGAAATTATCGAAAGTATTGCAGAACAAACAAAGATGCTCAGCATGAATGCAGCAATTGAAGCGGCGCATGCCGGTGATGCCGGTAAAGGCTTTGCCGTTGTTGCGGAAGAGCTGAGCCGACTTGCGGCTGCCGCATTGGAAAGTTCTCACGATATCGGCGGAACCATAAAACAAGTAGTAACCGTCATTACGGGCATTGGAGCCACCAGTGATGAACTTGACCAATCTTTTGAAAAAATCCACTTGCAAACGGACGCTATTTATACCTCACTGGTTGACTTTTCATCAATGATTGAAAAAACCGGCGACGATGCAAAAACGGCTTTAATGCACTTTTCGACCTTAGAATAGATGTTTTTGAGATTGTTGAGTTGGGAGAACCTCTGAAAGCTCCGTCCGCTTTTGGGGTTCTCTATAGAGAAGATGTTACAGCTGCATACCGCTCAATAGCGCTTTAAGCGCCGTCAGTTCTTCCGTAGTGAGTGTAACCCCTTTTCCCATTTTTTCGTGATCGGGAGACCAACTGCGGAGGTCGTATTTGGGGCTGCGCCCGTTCCATGCCACCGAGTTTAATTCCATCGTCCATCCGCTTTTTGAAGTAGAAAGAATTCCATGTTTTTGTGTAATTTCATAGCTGAATTCATCTGCCATAATTCCCTCCATATATGTGTTATAGCATAATCTCATCGATAGGGCTAGCGAATTGAAATCGTTTTTGGAAAACTGAAATTATTTTACTTTTTTGTTATAACTGCTTGACATAAATGTAATCTTTTGCTAACATATAATCATACAAGAAGTTCCTTGTAAGGAGGTCGTTATAAGTCAAAGGCGTTCGTAAAAAGTATTGATAAGTGTGAATGATTTATACTCTATTTTTAAACCGCTCCATCTTGCATACTCCTGGAGCGGTTTTTTTATGCAATCAATAGCTATGGTACAGGCGAGAGGCCGCACCCGGTTCAAACAAACCGTTGTTCAAATTACAGATAATACAGTATGTTTTCAGAAAGACAAATCTCAATTATAATAGTTACCAAAGGAACCTATTAGATGATACTTTATCACGGAAGCCGGGAAATTGTAAAAAGCCCGGAAATTCGCATTCTTCGGTATAGTAAAGACTTTTACTTTGGTTTTTATTGTACGCTTATAAGCGAGCAGGCGAAAAGATGGGCAGTGAGATTCTGTGGAAAAGGAATAGTGAACGAATATGAATATGTTCAGAATTTCTCTCTCAAAATGTTGAACTTTCCGGAGATGACAGAGGCATGGCTTGATTTTATCATTGATTGCCGGAGTGGGAAATCTCATGATTATGACATAGTGGAAGGCCCTATGGCGAACGATACTATCTTCAATTATATTCAGGATTTCATTGATGGTAAAATCTCCCGATCTGCATTCTGGGAACTTGCAAAGTTCAAAAAGCCTACCCATCAGATAAGTTTTCATACAGCGCGAGCATTGGAGACATTGACTTTTAAGACGGCTTACGAGGTATATGATGAAAAATAATAGTTCGTTATTTTATGTGTGCAGTCTGTTGGAATATATCGGCCGCCTCTGCAAAATTGAGCGGTCAAAACTGATAAATCAACTTGGGAAAAACAATATAAAAAGACTTTATAAAGATGCAGACACGCTTCATTGCGAACCGATTGAAAAAATTGCTGATGAAATTATATCCATTTATAATATAACATCCGGAGACTTTGATAATGTTTTACGGTGTCATTATGAAGTTCCGGATTATTGGACAATCGGCGCAGTATACGAACGCCTTATTGAAGATATTTGTGCAGAAAACAACTCTCTTGATTTTATTGTTGACACAGTGGTCTCTGTTTATTCGTCATGGATTGACGGAGCAATTTCAAATTATAATACGGATTTTTTTTATCAATCCCGTGAGTATATTTTTGAATCATGGAAAGAGGGAGCGCCGGTAGAATAAAAGACCAAACTCCCTCGCTGACGCCTTTATAGTGGCTAAAATTCGCTTTTTCATCTCATTTTAAAAGAAATTAAAAAAGGCTTAGTCTACCAAAATCATATCAAACTTGCCTCACGTAATTCGGTTACTGCATCTGAATCAAGATGGATGAAAAAACTTTCGGTATAATACAGTTGATATTTGTATTGTATTTACACTAACCCTTCCGCACATGAATATGGATGCGAACCTTTAGAGCGAAAGGGAAGATATTGTCTACATTTTACGGATTATTGTTAAATAATTTTCTCACTTCTGCGGCTTCAGCTATACCAAGTTTTTCGTATAATTCTGCTGTTATTTTCAATGAACGGTTAATCTGTGCAGCAGTCATTTGTGTTTCATCTATTGCCTGATATTTTTCAGTAAAAGAATCAAGTTTTTGCTGTGCCTTCATTATCTTTCCCGGATTTTGTTCTTGATATGCTTCTGCAAGTTCATGGAAAATGACTTCCACTTCATCTAAAATTGCATCATAATCCGGTTTCCTATTAACTCTGTTATATACAGTAATGATAGCAATGATTGCTATAAGAAATGCGATATATTTTTTCATAAAAGGCTCACAATTGTATACCGAAAAGAACCAATAATAAAGCAGGCGGTAAAACAGCACCAAGAAAAGAACCGATTACTTGCGGTCCGAATCGCCAGAAAAGTTTCCACTTTATTAATGTAGACGTTTTTGAGTAAATTAAACCGTCCGGCGCAAATGCCTCCTTAAATTTTTGACCGATTTTCCATCCTCCAATAGAAGTAAACAATGGTATAGGTGTTATAATGATCAAGACTAGAACAACCATCATATTTCCGTTTTTCTCAATTACCTCTTTGATCATAATCCCGTGAACAAGTATAGCCATGATTATTGCAATAATATTATTTTTCCAAAAATCAGGCGTTTTAACAAAAGCAGGTATTTCAAAGTTGCTATTCTTACTGTTTGAACTTTCTTCAATATGCGGATTTATCTGTCGTAGCATCTGTATCAGTTCTTGTTCTTCCCCCTGATTCCATGTTTGAAAAGAAATAATTTCATCTGTAGTAAAATGAAAAAATAACTCCATCCCCCGCGCAGTATAAAGTTCTATACTACCGATAGCAAGAGTAATTAGTCCGGGAATGAACTCGCTATTCAACAATAATAAAATCGACAAAAAGATGAATATACATCCTAATATTAAATCCCATATATCCCAATTTTTTTTCATACCGACACTGGTAATAGACGAAATATCCATTGTTTTATCAAAGGTGATTTTACCCTTGCCGATAAAAAGACTTTTCCCTCCAATAAATCTAACCATACCTTCATGGAGAGAAACACAGGTTTGATGTATGGATTTGGGAAGATTTCCTATCATTCGTTTTCGGTAAAAGTTAAAATCAAATGCTTCTGCTTGTGCTCTTAGTTCCTTAAACGATGTGATTTCAACATCAAATCCTTTCCCAAATACTTTCTTGTCATCTGTCATAGAGACGCCTCCTCTTTTAAACAACACTATATTTATAATTATAGCACACGATATAACATTGCTGCAATACTATATTTTATTAAAATTGAATAAATGAGTGTGCTTCTGGAACAACAGCAAAAGGTTATTCTCAATTTACGAAAAGAGCGGGAAAAGCAAGGTTTGTCGCAACTTGAATTGGCTTTGAGAGCAAATATTTCACAAAATATGATTAACTATATTGAAACCGGAAAACGAACACCGAGTTTGGATACGCTTTTAAAAATATGCCAGGCATTAAACATCAGTCCGGCTTCATTATTCTTAGATACGAATGACGAAAAAGAAAAGGCAAAAGACACAATCATGACATTAGTACAGCGGTGGATGTGATTTTACAGATATCTTTATAAATCAACAACTTCGACGCGGCTTGTGAGCATTACCTCTCCGCACGGATAAAGACGGGGCGTTGCGGGGTGTCCTCGCCAAAGACTATACTTCCGTGTATAGTCTTTGGCTGTGAGTTTTTCATTAGAAAAACTCACTACTGCTTAATACCACCGCCATCCATGGCGGTACTGAGGGGGTAGCGGAGGATCGCTTGCTTGAACACAGAAACAGCAGAAGCCGGTTTTTGACCGTGAGGGAAAAACACCGGCTCAAGATACAGGCTGCCGAAATATTTCGGCAGGTTCAAGCAGGAAGCCGGAGCGTAGGGGGAGCCCTCCCCCTCCAAATAACCGCCTAAACGAATAAAAAGACCTAACTATTCCATATCTTTTCCCCACGTTTTATGCTATACTCCCCAGTCTTATGAATACGGAAAATTTGAATCCTGAGCAGGCGAAGGCGGTCAACACGATTAACGGGCCGGTGCTGATTATTGCGGGGGCGGGGTCGGGGAAGACGCGCGTGATTACGTTTAGGATTGCGCATATGCTGGAAAGCGGGATTCCTCAGTCGCAGATTTTGGCGTTGACTTTTACGAACAAGGCGGCGCGGGAGATGGAGCAGCGCATTAAGGAGCTGACGGGCAAGAAGTTACAGAATTTAACGATTAGTACTTTTCATGCGCTGGGGGTGAAAATCCTGCGGGAATATATTGACCGGCTGGGATGGCGGCAGAACTTTAGCATTTACGACGAGGTAGACCGCAATCAGCTGATTAAGGAGTCGGCAAAGGAACTGAAAATTGCAACGGAAACGCTCGATGTGTACGGAGTGGGGACGCTGTTTTCTCAGATAAAGACGGGGCAGAAAAATTTTACGGCGCAGACGGCGGTGTATCGTCCGCTGTATAACGAATATCAGGCGGGGCTCAAGCTGTTCAATGCGGTGGATTTTGACGATTTGATTATGCTGCCGATTAAACTTTTTACCGAGCATCCTGACGTGCTTGCGGTGTACAAGAACCGCTACCGGTATGTGATGGTGGATGAGTTTCAGGACACGAGTATTCAGCAGTATCAGATGATGCATTTGATTGCGGATGATAATGTCTGCGTGGTAGGCGATGATGATCAGTCTATTTATTCGTGGCGGGGGGCGAATTACGAAAATATCCGCCTGTTTGAAAAGGACTTTCCGCATCTGGTGGAGATTAAGCTTGAGCAAAATTACCGTTCCACGGGTACGATTTTGGCGGCTGCGAACGGAGTGATTTCGCACAATACCAACCGGAAGGAAAAAGCGCTGTGGTCGGGGAACGGCTCCGGTAAGCCGATTGAAATTTTTATCCCGGAGAATGAGGCGGCAGAGGCTGATTTTATTGCGGACACCATCCTTACGGAGAAGATGCGCGAGAACCGGAGCTATGCGGACTTCGGCGTTTTGATCCGCACCAACGGCTTGGGGCGCGCGATTGAAGAAGCTTTCCTCGATGCCAATATTCCGTACCGGATGTCCGGCGGCACGAGCTTTTTTCAGCGCAAAGAAATTAAAGACATTATCAGCTATCTACGGGTGATTGCGAATCCCGACGACGACATCAATCTCCTGCGTATTATCAACACACCGCGGCGCGGTATCGGAAAAAAAACGTTGGAAGTGCTCTCCGCAATTGCAACGGAAAAGGAGTGCTCTATCCGCATTGCGATTCATGCACTGCTGGAGCGTCCGCCGGATGACTTCCGCGAAAAGAGCCTTGCCGATTTGGAGGAGTTTGTCGAACTGATCAACTCCGAACGCAAGCAGCTGCTGTCGGGAAAGGGCTTGGCAAATAAGGTACGGAAACTCGTGGAGCGCATTCAGTATTTTGATTATTTGACGCAGGAATTTCAGAAAAACGAAAAAGCGGCGCGCTTTAAGTTTTTGAATATCGAAAGCCTCTTGCAGTCCATCGACACGTGGGAGACAAACCCCGACAACTTTGACCCTTCGCTGTATACCTACCTCAATCGCATCACACTGTTGAGCCGCGATGACCAAAATGAGGAAGATACCGGCGAGGTGAATATCATGACCATTCACGCAGCAAAGGGGTTGGAGTTCCCGGTGGTGTTTATTGCAGGCGCCGAGGAAGGTATTATCCCCCATGCCCGTAGTATGGAAGAAAATGCAGGGGATGTGGAAGAAGAGCGCCGCCTGTTCTATGTCGCCATTACCCGCGCCCGCGACAAGCTCATTATTACGAGCTGTCGGACTCGGCGCAGGCAAGCGGGTTTGCTGGAATGCAGCCCCTCGCCGTTCTTGGAAGAAATTCCTGCTGAGCTGGTGCAGTATCATGAGCCGGAAACGGAACCGGAGGAAGAAGACATCGCCAAGATGTTTGCACAGATGAAAAAGAAGTTTTCCATGTAAGATGTTTATACTGTCGTAAATAAAGTGAAAAGGTGAACAGTTTTAATATGCTTATATGCTAAATCATCTCGTACTAAAAGTCAAGCGGATTTTCATAGATTTTCTAAAGATTATTCCATTTTTGCCGTTGACAAGAGTATGCTGTGTGAAAAATCTTCAAGATTGTTACAATTAAAAATACAGTATATACCTCTGTGCGCCCAAGGCGTGATATCTATTCGTAAATGTGCTAAACAGATTGGCATTACGCCGCAATCGGTATGCCGGTTAAAAAAGCGGTACCAGCAGTATGGGGATGCTATTTTCATACATGGGGACACCGGTCGCACACCTAAAAACAGAAAATACAACTCTGCCGATATAGCCGCTTTCTACAATAATAAATTTTCTCGTGCGCCGTTTGCCGTTGTCGCAGAGTATTATCCGGGAGGTGTTTCCTATTCTACTTTGTATAATGCACTAACGGCATCTAATATCGTCTCCCCGCGTGCACGTATTCCTGTACGTGAAAAGAAAAAGCACCTACCAAGAAAGGAACGGCCGCATGAAGGAGAATTGTTACAGATGGATGCTTCGCGGCATGAATGGCTGATAGGTCAACCGCAAGTAGTGCTACATGGCGGCATAGACGATGCAACGCATAAATTGGCAGGATTATATCTGTGTGTCAGCGAGAGTCTGATGGGATATATAGAAATATTACAACAAACCCGTAAACGATTTGGCGGAATGCCACAGGCAGCCTATACCGATAAGGCGCCTTTCCTGTATAACATCAAACATTCAACGGAAAAGGTATCTACTCAAGAACAAGCAAAAGAAATCCGCGAGGGAAATTCACAATGGCAGCAAATATGCAGAATGCTGAACATAGAATTAATTATTGCGTTATCACCGCAGGCAAAAGGGCGTATTGAACGTCTTTGGCAAACCCTACAGGGGCGGCTTCCTTTTATTTTCCGCTTTCTAGGTATTGATACAATTGAAAAAGCAAACGAATACCTTGCTCACTATGTAGATGAATTTAATAAGCGCTTCGCCGTCCCTGCGCAAGAGGAGGAGCTTTATTGGCGGCCGGTACCTACCGGACAAGATTTGGAATACCTGCTTTCCGTACGGACTGAAAAGCGGACAAAATCCGATGGAACCTTTATTTATCACGGTTATACATTTCAGCTTGACGCACCGCGTAAGTGCTGCGTAAGATTTGTGCTTGCATTGAATGTTCGGTACGGAATACGGGCGTATATAAATAAAGCATATTATCCGGTTAAATTGTGTGAACCGATTAGCGATGTGTATGGAGATCCGATGCCAAAAATAGAGAAAGAATTGATATACAGTTACTTTTATACGGATTTGCATAGCGGCTGTATCACCCTATCAGGATAAAGCCTGCGTATTAGTTCTGCATCAGTACACTATTTTTAAATATAAGAGACGCCCCCACAGCAGCCGTCAAGGACTATTTGACAACTGCCGTTTTAAGTTCAGCCGCTAGGGAGGGCGTAAAAAACTCAATTTACCCTTTATAAACCATTTAACCCCTATAGCTATAATGATCATACTTATTATGCTTGAAAGAATAATAATCGTAACCATCCGCCGGTGGAGCGTGTCTTTTTGTTCGTCAATTAGGGCTTGCTTTTTCGCTATTGTTTCGGACGTATCTTTCACGTATTTGTTGTAAGATTCCGTCAAAGATGTCAAGCTCTCCCGCTCCGTCTGTAATTGACTGTTTAAGGTGCTCGCTGTGCTCTCGGCCCGCTGTAATTTCTCGGTTAAGCTCTTCGCTTTTTTCTCTTGCGCTTTCAAGCGCTCCGTTAAGTTGCTCGCCTGTAACAGCAGATTCTGTCTGCTTATCGCCAATCTCTGCGATATGCTCTCTAACTGTGTAAGCTCCGTCTCCGTCACCGTATACAGCCGCTCTTGTGCAACAGCTGGAAAGAGCAAGCAACAAAAAACAGATACTACAAACAATAAAAACATTCTTTTCATTCATTTACCGCTCCTTTTTGTTTTTCTTCCCATTGTTTTCGTACTTCAATACAGCAACGACATTCAATGGCATCTTGAAAATCCATAAAAGGCTGAGAAAGATGCATTAGAATAAATTCTATAAGAGTAATCGGGAAGAAAATCAAAGCTATCATATTTTTAAATCCCCATAATAAAAATAAGAATATTCGTTTTTGTTTGTTCTCTTTGACTTTCCAATATTCATCACGATAAAAAGAATCAAGTTTATCTTCAAAACAAATAAAGGGTATTAAACTAAATTCTAAAATGAGTCCTGCTATTGTGAATGGAAAAAAGATATAAAAAATCAGTTGATTTAATGTTTGTAATAACAATAATTTCATTTATACACCCTATTCCTTCATAAGTTCAAAGTGCGGGTTATCCCATCCCTTGCCCCAGACCTGCCCGTATCCGCCTGCGCACCAGTCAAGCCCGTATTCTTCACCGATAGTGCCGATTTCTTTCCAGACTTGCTCCGGTGCATTCCACCAGACGCGGCCGTCTTTTATCGGCGCAATATCAACGGCGTTTCCGCCAAAATGCCTCGACTGCGTCGTCTTTGTTACAATGCGCTTATTTTCCGCTTCCGTTAAAAGGTACAACCCCGCTTTTTTACGCAAGGCGTTCACCTCTTCAAGCGGCTTGCGCCCTTGTGCATAATAAGCAAGTTGCGTATCGACTGTCCTGTCCGTTTCAAGCACGATAACCTCTATACCGCGCTTTTTCAGTTCGGCTAAAAAAGCGCGTGTCCGCTTCGCCAGCTCCGGCTGCAGTCGATCAATATCCCGTATCGCTCCCATCGTTAAACCTCCTCAATTTTTTTAGCTTCCAGTTTATGGAGTACCTCAAGCAGTTGTTCTGCTTGCTTCATTTTCTTTTCTTTCTTCTCTCTGCAAAAATCGACGCGGATAGCATCGCCGAGCTTTTCAAAAAGCGGCAGATAAGATTCGTACATCATCGCCTTACTCTTTACTTCACGAAGATAAATCGCTGCGGCCCTGCGGGTAAACTCCTTCGCAATCGCGTATGTTTTGCTTTTTTCTATCGATTCAGGCGGGTTGACTGCGCATTGACCGGCGCTGTGTATTTCGCGCTGTAAGTGGCTGTAAAGCTCATCGCTTAATTGTTCGATATAGCCGATAACAGTTAGGACGGTTAGGTCTTCAAATCCGTTTTTGTACAACCGTTTGCGCAAAATCGCCTCCGCCCGGTACATACAGCAGGAAAGGCGGCTAATACCGGTTAAAAGGTAGGATATGTCCGGCAGAATATCTTCTGCCCGCTCCTTGCGAAGCAACTCTATACGCTCGCAGGCGTCTTTCATCAGGTACATCAGCCCGATTGTGTCTACAGTCTGCTTTTTATTCCCGACCGGTACTTCTACCGTTTGCCCAAAAAGAGAAAATTTTCCGCCCTTCTTCATCATGAGAATAAAGGCTAATACGATAACACCGACTATAATCAATTCGCTATGTGGCAATGTTTCTACTGTCATGGTAGTAAGTATAAAAAGTTGCAAGCAGGATGTTATATAAGTTGTAAAAAAAAAATGCTTGCGTGGAGCAGAAATGTTTTAAATTATAAGAAAATTCACCCGTTATTGCTTTTTTCATGCTGCTTATAGTATACTAATCGCACACTTAAAGGGGTTTATTATGAAAAAGATTGCTTTTTTATTGCTGCTGGTCTTGACGCTGGCGGGGTGCGGAAAAAAAACAGCAATCTTTATTGTCGATAACCAATCTGATTGGAGAGTAGTCGTATCTATCACAAATGTAAAAGAATTTGGTAAAAAAGTTGATAAATCGTTGTATACAATATTTAAACGTAACGATCCTTATAGTAACTCCGCACATTCAAACCGAGTTGTTTTTGAAGTCTATGAGGGCAGTGTCTGCGAATTGATTAGCGTGAATGGGGCTAAAATAAAAACACAGACAAACAGTATGCTTGTTCTTGAGAACAGCCTGCCTATGAATGTATTAGTTGTAAACAAAACAGGTAGAAACATCCTTCTTAAAAACGATGCTTGTATAAGAAATAATTTAGAAGATTATTTTTATTGTGGCGATCGTGAAACAAGAGACCCTGTAACAAATAAGATCATAACGCTACCGCGGTATTATTATGTGCCTTTGTTCACCACTCAATCAATAACTACTCAAAATACAATCATAAATCCTGTTCCTATTCAGTTTTTTGCATGGCAATTATCACAGATAACTGATATAACCGATCAAAAAACATCAGATGCCATCAATCGACTTGCCTCAGAAACTATTAAAATAACCGATAATTGGAAGCTATTAAAAACCTATTGGAAAAAAACAGGTGATAAGTTATATCTTTTTTTAACTAACTAATTTTTAAAAACTCACCATCTTTCCATATAATATTTGGTGCAGATGGTTTTGTTTTCGGTATGTTTTCAAATTTCATAACAGAAGTTATTTTGTACGGATCATCATCATACAATACTATAGCAGGTGGATTCTTTTCTTCGATTATTTTATCATATTCAAAAATTTCTCCAGGTGTTACATTTTCTCCGATATAACCTACCGCAGATTCATAATAACCTCCCCCAGAAGTTTTATAAATTCTTTTATCAGAATGAAATTTTTCTGCTGCTGTATTGTTATACAGTAGCGAGCCATAGAAACCATCTAATTTTGTTCCATCTGGTGGGTAAGAAATATACGCTGGATGCCTTATTTGTAAATAAGTATATGTTTTATCTTTTCCAAAAAATGTTATAAGATATTTATCTTTCGGTATGCTGAATTTATACCAAAAGCCTCTAGAACTTCGTCCAAAGAATAAATGTACAAAACACCAGTAATCAACATTTGCATCATCAACTTTTTGTATTGTTATTTTATGTATAAAATCTTTGTCTAAGTAGCCGTATGCAGTTTTTGAAATACTTCCGTAACGATTAAAAATATCTTTACAGGATTCTCCTACAGAATTTGTATATAAAACATTCCCTATATCTTTATGCTGTACAAAATTAAAAAATATTTTTTTTGCAAGCTGGAGTGTTCCATCGGGTGTAACTCTAAGCATCTCCTCTCCCTTATTATTTATCTTCAAGCCATTCGTTTCATCAAACCATGCTTCAAAGTCTGTATTAGAGTTCGGATCGCTGTCGATGCGGAGCCGCTGCACGATAAGTTGCCGTAAAAATGCTTGCTCTGTTGCAAGCTGTTTAATAAACGCCTCTTGCGCTATTAGCTTATCGATAAACGCTTGCTGCGCTACCAGCACCTTCGCAAACAATGCCCCGAAGTGTCCGGTATTCTGCATCAGTTCCGGTATCTCGCAGATATGATACAGCGCCGCCTGATACTGTTCGGTGTAGTTGTATTCCGGCTCAAGGTTAATCCACATACTCCCCGTCCAGCGGTAACACACCCCGACTTTCCAACCGCCGACTGTTTTAGCCATCAATACCCAGTCGCCGGGATTGGCATCCTGTGCCCCCAGCCTTTCGCCTTTGGTAATAACCACCGTTCGGGTAGTCGGTACCGTTTCGGTAACACCGAGGTATTTAGGGGTAGCCGATTGTACAATTTTTTCAAGCTGTTTTACCTGCGTGCCCTTGCTTACTAAATAAAAGAGTCCGTTTATCTCCCCTTGCTTCAGTACGGTTTTATATACTCGTACCTCATCGAATGTCGCATGAGTGCGCCCCCCTCCGATGGTAAAGCCGTTGGTCATATCTACCGGTTTATCCCCTGCCGATAGGCTATACACCTGCTTTGCATTCTTATACACTGTAAACAGCCCATTTTTTGTAAAAGTGAAACCCCAGTGCGTTTGTTGCTGGTCGTCTTTAATATCCGTAATCGCCTTAAAGCCGTTTATAACAACGGTTAAAAGGTCGGTCATATTGTCGAAAAAGATTTGGATATTCTTAAAACTAAAAATGCCGCGTGGAGTATCAGATTCTACAATGCCATCCCATTGCCGCCAAAGAGAAACCGATAGTTCATTGCGGTCTCCTTCAAGGGCTATTTTACCGACTCCCGCCGGAAGATAACACGCATTACCGGAAGCCCCCGGCACTATTTGTGCATCTTCCGTTAAAATCATATTTTGCCCGCCGGGTACGTAGTTTATTGCTTCCATGACAGATACTCCTTTTTTATACCTTCGGGTAGCGCTGTTTTATTTCTGCTATCTTTGCAAGCCATTCTGACCTATCTATGTCTCCGCGCATTACCTGCATACCCAGCGGATCCGCTTCTTGTCGATAGGCGGCTTCTCGCTGACGGTCAATGTATGCGTTATATTCTTCCTTGCTGATAAGCCCTGCATCGTACTGTTCTTTTTCAGTCTTTTTGACGACGTAAGCACCCTCGACCTTTTCATCGGCCTTGAGCTGAATAAGACCGGCTGCAACCTTTTCGGCTTCGCTCATATCTTCAAAGTCTGTACCGGCTTCATTGAGTTTTTTACCTTCGGGCAGTTGGATTAGGTTTTCTTCTACAAGTTGTTTTAAACTCTTCTTTTTGCCGGTAATTAAATCTTCATACATTCTAACATCATCACCAATGTTAGCTTGAATGTTAGGGGCGTAGATATAAGTTATACCTTCCTTTTCAACTTTAGGTTTTGCCCCTATTACTCGTCTTAAAATAATATTGTCTTTAATTTCCAAACGCTCTACAAATTCCATTGTATAGTCTCCTATTATTCGTCTTTTACCAACGCCCAGATTGTAAAGGTTAAGTTGCGTGAGCGGTTTTCTTCGGCTGTTTTTAGATTTGGATCTTTTGATGTGTCAAAAATAATTTGCTTGGTATTATCATACCGCGACACTGTCACACCTGTGGCAGTGTCATTTGTTCTATGGTTATCGCTTGCTTGAAAAACACCAGAACAGCCGGTATAATCAAAACTCTCATATCCCCCTTGTCCTTTTTTAAAACTCCCCTTTATATTCCTGACAGCATCCTCTTGCTCATCATCTTGAAAGATATAATCGCCATTCCTGATTTGTTCTATCGTCAATTTTTTAGAGCTAAAAGCCTTAGCATTTCGCCCTTTCGCTCTAAAAAAGTTACCGTCATAGTTGACCTCGTACCAACTATAGCCCTCAAAATGAAGGGCAGTATCTTCCAGCGGGCTTTTCATCCCCGGCCGTTGGATATAACCGTTTTGAAAGATTTTGATCAGCGTTTCATTGATTGCCGTATTAATTTTCGCCTTAACGGTTGTGTCTGCGGCCGCTTCGAATTGTTCCTGAACGGTCTTTTGTATTTTATCGTTGATTTGCTGATTGGCAAGCGTCAACTTTGTTTCTATGGTATTTTCTGCGGCAGTTATAAGAGAAGCAAGTTCCTGCTTCTTTGTTTCTGCCGCTTGTTTGAGCGTAGTGTCCGCTTCTATTGCACTATTGTGTAAGGCAATCTTAGCTGTTTCTATCGCTTTTTCTAATTTGTTTTTCTGTGCGGCAAGCTCGGAAGCGATATACTCTTTAGCATCCTGCTTAACTTGAGCAATAACCGTATTGCCTATTGCAGCGATTGCCGCCTCTTTTGCCTTAGTGATAAAATTATTATAAGCGGCGGTTAAATCTTCTAACGCCTTGCCTAACGCTTCATTTGTATATGCCATAGTTTATACCCCTTGTACTGCTTTTAAAAATACTTTTGTTTCAAGCATCTGCCCTGTAAGCTTCGGGCGGAGCGGCCAACCGGTAACCGGATCGATACCGGTATTAAATACACGCTTTACATACGCAGTAAATTCAGGAAACACATCAGGACTAAAGGGAAGTCCGTTTGCTTCTAAAAAACCGTGCTTATACGCTCCGTCATAAAATATTTTTACTTCCCCGATGGGGCTATCGAATTGCTGAATAGCAGAGAGGGCGCCGGTTTTGTGCACCTTCTGAATATCTTTATTCCCTTCGGTAATAATAAAATCAGTATCTTCAATAAAATCGACCGCATCTATATTTTGTAATGTGCCGCCTGTACCTTTTTCACCTTTAAAGTGCCAGATATTTCCTTTAAAATCGACAACCGCATAACATCCCGCGCCGTATGTTTCTTCTCTAATATGTTGTGTAATGGTACGGGTATGCGCTACATCGGTTTTGATAGTAACGGTATAATTACCGGTGAGGGTATAAATGATCTGATATTGTTTTGCACCGTTACCGTTTTGACTATCAAAAAATACGCGCAAGGTAAAATCATTGTGTAAAGTGCCCGATAAAATAATGACATTGTTAAGCGCTTCGGCAAATGTCATTGTAATTGCTTGTTTACCGGTACAATCGTATTCAATGATACGGCTTTGCCATGCTGTATAGGAAGGATTAACTTGTGGCAGTGCTTGAGGTGTTTCATCAAAGCAGGTATGTACTAATGCACTTCCGTCTAAAGGAAATGACATATCGGCGGGCTTTCCGTCTTGAGCAATCTGCAATAACGCCCGGGAGGAATAGTAGGCAGCAAAGACGGCGTTAAACGTAGTACGTTCTATCTCTAAAGCGGTTTGCATGGAATCAAATACTTTTAACTCGCGGTAGATATAGTGGTACAGCTTTTGAAACGCTTCCTTATATTTTTCAATATCGACCGTTCGCTTTTTTGCTGCTTCCGCTTTTGCAAGGATGATCGGGTATTCGGTTTCAATAATGGTCAGTTCTTTTTTCAGCATCTGTTTTTCATTCGCGGTAATAACACCATCGGCCGAAATACTTTGATAAAGCTTTTCCATGTCCGCGATGATACGAGATTGTACGCCGTCTTGCGTCTGTAAATGCGTATGGATGGTGGTAAGTTCATCGCTTTTCATCCCGCCTAAAACATTCAAAGAACCGACGGTCATCGCCTTATTACTTTTATCTTCCGCCTGTAGATTCATTGCATACCCCTTATCGATTACGCATTACTCATTACAAATTAGCCATCATCTTCGCCCCCAGAGCGCACTCGGCGCCTGTCCGTTAAAAACTTGCTCGGCGGCTCTGATAGCTTCTTTTGTTCCTGATGTCGGTAAGCCCAATGTTAACGCTGCTGCCTCCGCATATCGACCGGCCGCTTTTTGAATATCTGCATCCCGAAGGGCTGCCGTTCCTTGTACCGCTTTTTCAAAGGCAGGGTAAAGACTCGAGCTGCCGCGATAACTTGTCTTACCGGTAATGAGTTTTTCAGCCAAACTATTAACCATCCCGTTAATCACCGGTACACTGTCCGTCCCTTGCGTAAAGGCAAAGTAAATCGTTTTTTTAACCTTATCCGCCGTGTCAGGCTCATCATCGCCGCCGCCGAAACCTTCAGTTATAAGTCCCGTTATTATACCGGCAAGCGCATAACCTGTTACAATTCCTGCCGCCCGTTTGTATTGTTTGTTTTTAATAGCATTCGGTAAATCGTGGCGTAAGTTATTGTAGATAACGTTTAATGAACTTTGAAACTGCAATAGTAAACGCAACGCTTCTCCACCTTCACGGAATAGCGGGGCAAGTTCTTCCGCCCGTCCTGACGGTTGTGTACGGACTAACACATCATCAGCATAGCGGCTTGCGGCAAGGTCTATTTCATTGTCGGTTTTTGGCGTCTTTGCTTCCTTATTCGCTTCCGTAAGCCGCGCCGCTTCTTCCCGATACGCGGCAAGCCATCCGGGAGCAACGCAGGCTTTATCAATCATCTCAAGACCTTGCATCCCAAATTGCTGTACTTGGGTGAGCGCTTTACCTGCTTTCGTTTTTGCCTGTTTGGCAAGTTCTTCGGTAATGTTTTGCATCATATCAAAGCTACGGTCTTGCATCAGTTTTGAGCGGCTGTATATAAAGTCAACCATCTCTTTATGATGAAAAGCTAAATCACTTGCCGCCTTTGCATAGTGGAGAGGGTTTACGTACTGCATAAAAGGAGCGGGGCTTGAAATTCCCTGCTTAATAATCCCTGAAAGTTTAAAACCTAAATAAGCCGCGGCGGTATTGCCCCGGATAACGCGCAAGAGTTTATCGGAATCGGAGTACACCCTTCCTGCCGTCGGATCGATGATGGTATTAACCTGCTTATCAAGGTAGCGGACAGCCTCGCTTCCGTATGCGTTTTCAAGGGTGCGCCGGAAGTTTTTTGCTTCATAGCCTTTAATAACGCGGTTCAGTTTTTGTGCGTATGCATCGTATGCATAAAGGCGCTCGTTTGCTTCCACACTTGAAAAGTACGTTGTAAGCGCGGCAAGGTTTATCGGCATTTGATTGGCCTTTCCGATATCAATACGCGCCTTTGTCTGCCCTTTGCCAACGCCGTGCCGTGTACCGGTCGCATGTTCGCCGATAATCTTTTTTTGCGTCTGCCGCGCATCTTCTTCACCGGAAACCTCAAGCCGCTGCATCGGAAAGTAGTTATCCCGTATTTCAGTTACGGTGTTATTAACGGTGATGTTGTGCTCTCTCAAGCGCACCCCTTCTTTTTTGTATTCCGCTTGTAAATATTCTACAACCGCTTTTAACCGCGCATCGGCTGCCATGAGCCGCTCCGCTTCGGCAAGAACTGCGCTGTATCGTGCATCGGTAAAGGCATCTAATGCGCCGTAACTGTCGGAGGTTTTTGCCATATCGCGCTCCGCCTGCTCTGCAAAGTTTCCATACTGTACCGCCGCCCGGGATTTCTCATCAAAGCTTGCTAAGTATGCCCCCAGTATTTCTTGTGTCGTAAGGGTAAGGCTCTTTTGCTCCCGCTCTGCATAAAAGTTTTCAAACGTCTTTTTCTTCTCAAAGTCTGCAAGTGTTAAACCCTGCTTCTCTAAAAAGCTATTAAATGCCTCTACCCGTGTATCCCGTCCTGCTTTAAAGCGGCTATAACATTCCCGCTGTTCAAACTCAAGCATATCATACAAGGCGCCGCGCTTTCCGCCGTCAAGCATTTCGATAAACGCATACGGGCGCATTGCCGCATATTTTAACTTTCGCTTAAGCGCATCAAAGCCACCTTTCTTCTTCTTTTCATCCTCGCTCCACCCTGCATTATCGTCGCTATAACCTTTCGCGTCGCGTAATGTCTTGATAGAAGCATCCCGTATCCGCGCCGCTTCTGCCTGTTTCGCGGCTATTTTTGCCATGTACTTTTGTTTTCCCTCGCGGTGCTTTTCTTCTATCACCTGCGCTAAGGTGATAAGCTCATCAACCGTCCATTGCTTTAAGGGTTGGTGCTTTAATTTTGCGACAAGCGATTCAGGGAGAATCTTACTCACCGCCGTATCAATCGCTTCAGGCGTTAAGTCTGCCGTGTGCATATCTGAAAAGTTCTGTTCAGTTTTTGCATAAAGACCTAAGCTAAAAAACTTATTGCGGGTCGGGATAAGGCGGCGGGCTAACTTTTTATCGTCCGCCGTCCAGTCCTTAAAATCTTTTTTATCAAGGTTATTGATTAACTGCTTAAAATCCCCCTCTTTTCTTCGAGTGCTCATACGCGCTAACGTCTGTCGATATTCGCCGTTTGTTTTCCAAAGCGTATACGCTTCCCGGAGACGCTGTTCATCTGAATCAATGTTCGCATGTAAGGCTTTTTGTACCTTGTCTTTTAAAAACCATTGTACCGCGGCAAGCCCTTGCGCCTGCTCCGCATCGCAGGTTTTTAAACTAATCCGCTTCATAACCGCTTTTAATGCCACGTCTCGCGCCCTAATCGTGTCGGCTAATACCGCACGGGCGATCCGCTCATCTTTAATCTTCTTTTCAAGTGCTCCGATTCTTTTTGTGTCGTTGTGATTTTCCGCCTTTGCGTCGGCAAGTTCTGCTTCAAGCCCTTTAATGGTCTGATTTTTCGAACGCACAAGATCCTGAATATATTCAACATCCTCGCTTGTAATAGCCCCTTGCCGTACCCGCTGTTCAACATCTTCGTTATCGAGGGCGCGGATAAGCGCTTCCTTTTGGGTATTACTCATCTGTTCCAGTTTTAAATTTTCTAGCGTTACCGTTTTATAGGGGCGGCTTTTTAAGCGCGTCGTAATACGTGCATCGGTGGTATCGGCGTCCTGTACCCGTAAATCGGGGTGCTCCATAATGTCGGCATACAGGGAGCGGAACGAATGTGCGGCGTTTTGCATCTGGCCCCGGATATTTGCAATGGATTTTTCAGATGGCGCTTCTCCATGGAGCACTTTTGCAAGCGTGCCCTTCCACGAAAAGTTCCGCATCTCGCGGTATATCCGCTCTTGCTTGCGCTTTATATCTTCAAAGTGGGCACGCTCTGCCTCGTCTGCGGGAGTGTTCTGTTCAAAGTCAAATACGGAAAGTTCGGCCGCTTCTTTTAAAAAAGCGGTAAGTTTTTCATCATCTGCCATCTCTTCTAAAAAGCGCGCGTCATCGATATCGGCACGGCTTTGTGCTTCGGTTTGTGTTCGGCTTTCCGGATTCGCTTTTTCCGCCCAGCTGACACGCCCTTCCGTTGCCGCCTTGCTAAAGGATTCACTAAACGCCTTTTCTGCATCCGTAAGACTTCGTAACGCCGTGTATCCGTTAATTTCGGCAAAAATATTGCGGTATGCGGTAGTGTTTTGCATAATCGCATCCATCGCAAGGCGCTGCTGTTTTTCGGTAAAGGGTTTACCGTTACTGATGGCATAAGCGATAGAGGGAAGCACCCCGTCAAGATTTGCGGTAAGTTCTGCCGGTATCGCTCCTGCCTGTGCGGCGTCATTATACTGCCGTAAAAATGAGCGCAAGGCTTCTTTTTCGCTTGCTATCTTTAAAAAGGTTTCATCCTTTATCTTTTCGTTTTTGATATCCTTCTGTAATGCCGCTTCCAGCTCCTGCCCGATTGCATCGCGGAATGTTTTATCCGCCTTTGCCCGCTCCTCTGCGCTGGAATAAAAAAGCTTCCACGTTTGAGTGTCGGGGTCGCCGACGGTGATCACTTCTTCTATTGCTTCCTTTGCACGCTTTGCATCGGCGCTCTCGGCTACCTCGTCAAAAAACTCTTGTTCTACTTGAAAAAGTACATCGCCAAACTCTTTTAAGTTCCGCGCTTCTTGCGCCTGCATTTGCGTAAAAGCTTCATAACTCATTCGCGCTCGAGCGGCTTCCTTGCGCATCTTCTCTTTTATTTCGGTTTCGCTTAATGCCGGATTCTGCTCTTTGTAGGATTTAATCGCTTCTTTTTCATACTGTGCGGCATTTTGCGCAAGGTCGGCCGCCTTTGCTTTTGAAGCTTCGATGCTTTCCTGCGTCTTCTGCCGCGCCGCTTCCGTCGCCTGACGGTATGCCTCGTCTACTACCTCTTTTTTCGTTTCGGAAGCCTTGACGGCATCCGCCTTTTCTTGTACTGTATCGGTAACGGCGGCGGTTCCTTCGGGTGTCTGCGAAGGATTAAATTCGGTAACAGCAGAAAGGGTCTTACCTTTGCCGCTTCCTGTATTTTCTTCATACGCCGTTATAATCCATTGATTTTCCCCTTTTCCATTCCAGCCTTTTGTTAAACCTACTCTAAAACTCCTTCCGTCTTTTTCATAGGTGATGGTATTAACCCCGTTATTTTCCTTTAAAGTCCCTTTATCTACGATTTCCCCGATACCGTAAACAACGCCTTGTTCACCAGCTCCGAACGGTTCAAAATCGTTTAAGTGCTTTGCGATTATCTTTTGAAGTCCTATCTTCTCATTGCCCCAAACGACGTCAATATCTCCGATGTCTGCTCTGGTAAAGGCTCCAACAACCTGCCCTTTCTTTTCCTGTAAAACTTTTTCAATCGCTTCTATTCCCTTGTGATAATAATCCGTATAATTTTGGCCGAATTCTTTTATACTGCTGCGGTTGCGTTGTTCTGTTTGCTGTGCGTTTTGTTCTGCTTCCTGCAATACGCTTTTTTCTCCGGTTAAAAGCTCATCATAAACGGCGCGTATATCATTGTTTAAATGTACAAGCTCTTTTAAGCTCTGATAGATACGGGTTAAAAACTCCGCGGCCTTTTGAAATACCGACTGTAATTCCGCATTCGGCGCTTTTCCTTCGCGGAGGTACTGTTCAAAGCCGCGGGCAAATGCTTCTTCTTGGCTCCGCGTCCACTTGCCCTCTACAACGTCAAAGGCTTTCTCTGCGTCAAGTAAGAGGCTGCCTTGCAAGGTCTTACGTGCAATGTGTGCGGCTTCATGAACAAATGTACTAAAGTCCGCTTTCTCGCTCACATACACCAGCGCCTTAATGTCTCCCGAAAGCTCTTTAAACTCGCTCGCCCCCTTTATCTCTTTGGTGTGTATTCCTTCTTGCGCTGCAACGCCTGCCATATCGGCTGGCGGCGTATTGGTGATAACCGCTTCCCCGTAGTAGGTGTTAAGGTAGGTTTCCGTATCCATTCCTGCCCCGTGTGCAAGCGCGGTAAAAATACTTACTGCAGTATTGCGCTCCACGTCGGTAAGGTTCGGCATCGTCTCTTTTAGTCGTTCGTTAAGCTTTATCGCTGCGCGGCTGTCTGCTTCTTCTGTTCGGTCAGTAAAATACTGTAAGCCGCCTTGTTCCCCGCGCGGGTTTTCTGCAATCAGTTCCGCCTTTATCTTCTGGAGTACTTCCCCTTTCGGCTCCCAAACGATCTCCGCTCCGGTAAACTTTTCGCCGAAATCCCGCACAAACTCTTTTATAATAGACTCGTACGCATCGCTTTGCATCCGAACCTCGTTAATCGTTACCGTGTTCTTCTGCTTGTCAAATGAATAATAGATATGCCCGTAATCGTTATAGTCGGTCTGTTCGGTCGGGTTTCCGACAATGTATTCCCCTTTAATACTGCCGTTTTTTAACTCGTGCCGGTATCCTTCGCTTAAATAGAGGCGCTCTCCCGCCCGCACAACGTCCGCCGCTTTCCCGTACTTCTTTTCTTTTTTCTGTAAGCCCGCATCCGTCTCCTCGTAGACGGGCTTTCCTTCTGCATCGGTTTCGTAAACAACCCGCCCTGCGCTATCCCGTACCGTTTCCCCTTCAATGCGGGCATCGGGGGCAAGCCATTCTTCATAGCTTTTGGCCTTACTGTTTTGGAACTGCTCGCGCTCGTGCTGTTGCGAATCGTAATACTCGCTTAAATACTCATTTTTATCAGCTCCATTCAAACCCTCAAAAATTGAAAGGTTTTCAGCTTGCTTGATAAACGCTTCTTTTGAAGGATTGATAATCGATTCTTTTTTAATGTTCTTCGCTTCGGAAAATTGTGTCTTTCCGTTTATCACCGCGCCCGGGATTCCAAGGACAATAGAACCCGCCATACCGCCCTTAAAACTTTCCCACACGTTACCGGCAATCGTCCACGCATCCTCTGTTTCTACCCCTTCGCCCTGGAGCGCGGCGGCGGTCGCTTTTGTTCCGGCGCTTACCAATTCTTGTAATGCTTCTTCAACGCCCTCTTCAACCATCTCCCCGCCGTATTGCATTATAACCCGTGCAAGCGTCGGCAATACCCGCTGCGCGGTAAGCTTTTTTAGTACCTTACTCGTAACCGTATCGATCTTTAAACCCTTTGCCATAACCCCTGCGACATTCCCTAAGGAAGTTTCAATGCCCGCTTGTATGAACGCCGAGGTATTTGCAAGGTGTTCGGCAAGTTCTCGCTTTACTCCGGCCTTTCGCAACTCCCAGTATTCAAGGCCGTTTTGCATTGTCGTGGATATTCCGAAACCAACGACACCGCTTGCTAATGGGCTTGCAACGGAAGCTGCAAGAGAAGGGAGCAATACAGTAGAGGAGAAAGGAATAGTATTCGCTCCCGCCTTTAAAATATTTGTTACCCAACTGCGCGGAATTCTATCTTGTAATGAAAGATTTTTATCTTCCGCTTCCTTAAGCTGTTTCAAAAGTGATTGCACTTCTTTTTCATTTCCTGCTTTTTCTGCGATCATCAGACGATTACCCAGCATCGAAAGATTTAGGGTATTAACGCCGATTAAAAAACTGTCGGCGACTGCTTGAAAATTATTTTTGTAGGGAGTTGCCCCCGTGCCGATCCATTCTTTATTGATGGATTCAAGATTATTACTGACAAATTGCATCGGAAGATTAAAAGCGTCGGCGTATTTTACAATCGTTGCCAGTTTAAACATTTCTTCTTCCGGATTCTCCGACTGTGCAACAAGCGTATTCATCATTTCTAATTGCTTGTCGTTCAAGTCGATTAAGTAATGGTCTTTATATGCCGCTTTTGCCCGCTGCTTTTCCTGCATGTCTTCGCCGATTTTTTCCGGTGATAAAAAAGAAAAATCAATATTTTGCGGTTTTTGTTCCGGCCCGTTAAACATCGTATTTGGGTCGTTTGTAATATAGTGATAGCGCGTTTTACCGTGTCGGCTTGTGTTTTCCCCAAGAATCGTATCGTTTATGTCGCTCATTTATCGCCTCTCCTTTGTTGCCCTTCGCTCTAATTGCGCTCTCTTAGCCGAAATACCTGCATGCGTATATGTCCCGTTATAAATACCGCGTTCTTCTGCCAGTGTGATAAAATTATTTAAAATATGTAAAAGTGAAAAATCGCCGCGATCGGTTTCACGCCGCTCTTTTTCATACGCATCGATAAAGGTTACTTTATCGTATGGAGCTGTAAGCGATGCATAGCACGCTAAAACATCTTCTTTTGTTCCGTCTTTTAAGTGTTCAGGGATGCGCGATTCCATTGTCTTTTCAAATTCAGGAATAGTATTTTTAACCCTCTCGTATTCCGCTTTAGTACGTTGTTCCATTTGTGCGGTATCGGCACCGGTTTTGATTGCATTTTTTTGTACGCTTTTCTTTATGGTGCTAAAAAGCGCTTGTTTTTCAGGCGGTATCGTTTCGACATACGCCTTAAATGCATCGGAGACAGGTTTCTTTGCTCTATAATCCATATTCATCCGGTCGCCGAAATCGGCCATATCGTTTTGGAATTTTGCCGTGTTCTTTTCTTCTTTCTTCCGCTTATCCGCAACGGTACGGCCACTTTCAAGCGGTTCATAATACGATTTATTCCCCTCTTTTTTTACCCGCATAAAGGTAAGCGGCCGGTTACCCTCGTCATCTTCGACAACAACGCCATCAATACGTCCGCTCCCGGCATTTTCGGTCAAGTGAATTACTGAATTTTTCGCATCGACGACAAGACTGTATTTTGCTTGTGCTTCGTTAAGCGTAATACCGTCCCGCGCGGCAATATCATTCCATGTGTAATTGATAAGCTGTTCTTTATCTTCGCGCATCTTATCGGTTTCAATAGGACGTCCATGAACATCCTGTGTTTCAAATTTGCCTAGTGTGTCTAATAAAGCCCCTGCTTCTATTGCTTGCTTCCGATCTTCACCAATCCAGTGCTGTTTTACAGGGGCTGTTGCTTCTGTTTTTGCTTCTTCTTTTACCGCACTAAATTCATTTAATAAGTGTTGTCGCATATACTCATCGCGTGCTTGTTTTACGGCCTCAAGTTTCCACATACCACTTTCCTTGTCGACAAAATTAGACTTTAAAAGCTTTGTCGTAAGGTCTAAATAAAACCCGGATTGTAAAGTAGAAATAGCGATCTTTCCTTCCGCCGTATCGGCCTTTTTTCCCATTCTCGCGCGGGCAATGTTTTCAATATCCTGTTCATTGTTTTTTAAAAAAATTCTAATGTCCTGCGGGCAGTGTTTATCATCGAATAGTTTAGCGCTTACAACGTCTTTTAATCCTGCAAGTTTATAACGCATTTCAACTTCGCTCACCCCAGCGGCTTTTGCCATTTGCGGAATCATATCGTCATTGTAATGGTTGATAATATCTATTGCGCTAAAATATTTCTTCTCCCCTGTCGGTGTTCCGTCTTTCTTTAAAACAGCATACCCGTTCTTTAATTGTTCTATAATAACTTCTGCAAGGTCGTTTACGTCTAATTTTGCTAAAAAACCGAACGCAGAAGCGCCGCCGCCTTTTAAGTATTTATCTTGCTCGCTTAAAAAATCAACAAGCTCTTTTGTCTTACTTTCGGAGAATGGACGGCTTAAGGCGGTTTTATCCTTCGCAATGGCGCTATTTATATCGTTTAAAAGCTGTTTCGCAAGCGGAACGGCGGCGCCATAGCTTTCAAGCACCGACTTTTTTAATAAATCATTATACCGTTGCGTAATAGAATTTTGATTGCGCTCCTGCTTGTAATGTATTTTAGTAGTGTAGTAGTCGGTCGCGCTCTCTTGCACTTGTTTTTTCAACTCTTTTGAATACACCGTTTGATTATTTAAAAGTGTCAATTGCGACGTGTCAGCCCGTATCCCATCTAATACCGCTTCCATGTCTTCTCCGTTATCAAGGGCGGTAAAAGCCTTTTCTTCCATCGTGTGCAAAAGGAGCTGCTTGCCGACTTTTTGTAAGTCGCTATTAAGGTTCTCGTAGCTTCTCCCTTCATACTGATAAAGTGTTAAGAGCGCCTTTTGCGCATCGGCGGCTTTTTGTTCGGTAACACTGATAGTCCTTCCGGTTTCGTCCGTTGTTTCGGTATAACCCGCGCTTTCGATAATGTCCGTAATATTGTTAAAGGTATTAACCGTATTAAATTCGGCTAATTTTGCCCGCTGGTATCCTGCAATCTTTATGCTTTGTGCACTGTGTAAATCTTTATACTGCATGTCATACAGGCGCCGAGCAAAAGGACTAGATAAGCCTTTCGTTACATTGTTGTATATTTCCTTACTCTTATTCTCCCAGTCAGTGCGGAAATTTTCAAAATCATTTCGATACTGTAAATCGATTAAATACTGATTGAACTGTTCTGCCGCCTGCGTCTTTGCACTTTGCAATTCTACTTCCGCCTTTAATCTATTTTGCCTATCAAATTCATCTAAAATCGTTCCTGTCGCTCCGGCTACTGCCTGAAACGCATCAAAAATACCGTACTGTCCCATACTCTTTTTTCTCCCCCTTTTTTTTAACCAAACATAAACCCGAACGGGTCTTTATACCGCCGTGCGCTTAACGCATTCGACCGTTGAAAATCAGAAAAAAGATTTCCTATACCGCCCGCTTTTCCTGCATTCATTGCAGCGGTATCTAATCCGGCAGAACCGCCGCCACCCCAGTTTTGGGCAAAATTCGCAATCTTTGAGCCGAGTTGAGCACCGGTGGTAAGTCCTTGCGCCGCATCATGAATCCCGTCCATCCACGTATACGCCGCCCTGTCATACGCACGGCGTAATGCCGCTTGTTTAAAGTCGCCGCCTAAATTCTGTAAATCGATACTGCCTTGTAAGTCTGCCCGGCGGTTGCTTATCTTTTGATGAAATAAATTAACCGCTCTTCCTCCTTCGGAGTAGTCATCCCTTAGTTGCTTTGCATCCCGAAAAGCCTTATTTGCCTGGTCTCGCTCTTCATCAATGCCGAACATGCCTCTTTTAAGATTAGTAAATGCCTGCATCAAATTTATGTCCTTTTGATTCTCCCTTTGGCGGTTCATAAGGTCGAGGTCTTGATTAAAGTTCTCTTCGTTTTGCTTTAAAAGCTGTTCGGCGCTGTTTGCCCCGTGCCGCGCTCCGCTCATGCCGAGCGCTGTTTGCTGTGCCCCTTGCCGGTTTAAAAAGTTTTGCTTTCCGCGTTGTTGCTGTAGCAAGAGGCTTTCATCTTCCATGTTATTTTTTTGCATTGCTAAGTTAAATGCGCGGCCGGTCAGTGTTTCGTTAAGGTCGGCGCGCATATCAATACGCTCGCCTTGATGTTTTATATCATCACTTTTTCTAAATGCGTCCTCTTTTTCAATATTAAAAACGCTGGTAGCATATTCTATTTCCCGTTCTGCGCGTGCTTTTTGTTCGGCTATTTGCGCTTCTCGCATTTTGCGCTCTTGTTCTTGTTGCGCCCATATTTCCTCTTGTCTTTCTTGTGCGCGGCTGACACCTTGAAAAATACTAAACCCCGCCCCAAGTACCCCAAATATCGCACTAAGCGCTGCCAATACTCCCATCAATGACCTCCTCTTACGCAAGTTCCGCGTTCACAGCTAAAATCGTGCAGCGTTCGCACTTTTCCATCCGTAACTTAAAAAATACATCACGTTCAAAGCCGCCTTGTACCGGCACCTTTTCTACTCCCGTAAATGGCTCATCTTTGTAAATCGTTTGCTCCGGCGTATCGGCTTGCGAAACAAGCGGTAAATACGAATCTAAAAAGCGAACGGAAAGGCTTACAATCCGCTTTTTATTATTTTCACTCGAATTGATCACCGGTAAACTTTCTACAACCGACTCATACGGATAGCCGATATACATTTCTTTAGAAAAATCTTTGTACTTCTCTGGCAGCGCCTCTAACGTAAAAAGCTCTCTATTTTCTCTGACATAAACGCTTGCCATTCGATACTGACTCTCGTCCGTCTCGCTTGTGTATGCACAATATGAATCAAGGTAGACGGCTTCCCCGCCTGCCTTTTCTTCCGTAAGGCATTCCAAATAGTAGACGCCCGCTCTTTCAACCGACAGGTATAATTCATCATAGCCGCCCTCTCCCGGTATTGTTGCGATATTAGTAACCTTTCCATTTTTAAGAATAATCCGGCTCCATGCGGCGCATCCGATATCTTTGTCATACAGTAGTACGCAGACCGTGCCATCTTCACGGTTTACAAAAATGCGCGGGCTTGCCGTATTGGTATAGTCAAAATCAACGGCCGCGCTTTCGGCTAAAAGGTGATTTGCCGCCTGTGTTACATCAATTGATTTATACGTCCGCTCTTGAAAATCAAAGCTATAATCCCTCACCGTATGCCCGCCTTGCCCGATATAAAGTACGGTTCGCCCGATAAGCGCGGCTTGCGTATCAGAAACCCCATACCGGCTCTGGAGCTGTACTTGCACCTGTTGCGCGTTCACTCCTTCGGGGATTACCCATTCGGAGCATTCGGTTCCGACAATTAAATCTTTCGCACACGCAAGCCATTTAATCGCATCATTTTTATCACTGGCAAGTTCAAGATAGAACGCATGGGCGGGGCTCGTTACATTGTTAATTTTTTCTATATTTTTATAATCTTCACTTGCAGGACTTTCGGGGTTCTTCCATAAATGAATAGAAAGCACCATATCCTCTTTATCTTCCGTTACCGCATTGGTAAGCGTCATGGTATCGCTCGTAACAGAAGCAACCTTCGTACCGCTCGGCACTCCCTTGTGCCCGGAGACATAGTAATCGGTAATATTCGTGATACCGGTAAAATCTTTCGTTACTGCGGTCAGTGTTGCGCTTCCCTTTGTAGCTTTTGCACTGAATACCCGTAAATCAGCTCTTTTTAATTGAGTAGATGAAGATACAACCGTATCAAAGTAGGTAAAGTTTTCATAATCAAAAACCTTGCTTGCCCATATTCGCTGCGGCTGTTTGATGGTGCTCGCTAAAAAAAGACGGCCTGAAAAAAGGGCGACGCAGGCAGGGTATTCATCAGGCGCTTGAAACGGCACTTCGTGGGCATTGCCGGTAATGTTGAGCGTCCCAAGACTGAAACTGTCCCCGCCCTGCCATGTAATAACATACGGCCGGTAGTGCCGGTGGGTAAGATAGAGTCGGTCATAGGTCTGTACATATTGAAGCGCTTCCAGTTCCGCGCTCTTATAAAGCGGTAAATCAGGGGTTGGTAAAAACTCAATCGGGTAGCCGCTATGGGTTAAAAGCGCTCCGTTCTTCCATATCCTAATATACTCCGCACCAAATTCAAAAAGAAAAGAAAGCGATGTATTAACGATAAACGGAATAAGCCGCGCCTTTCCCTTGAGCCGCCCTATCCGCTTTGTTCCGCTTCGGCGGGTAATACCGCCTTGCGTCAGAATAGTAAAATTTTCAAGCCGTGATACGCTTTTCTGATACAGCGGTAAATCAATACGCCCGTAAAGGTTTTTACTCACTTCCCCACCTGCAAAATTCGTAATTAACATTTCTTTTATTCCTGATCTTCTCAAACCTTCCGCCAAGGATGGCGGTGTATCAAACACTGAGCGAGTTTTAGGCTGTAAGGCCTAAAACTCGAGGTTAAACATTGTACAAGGATGTGCAATGTTTAACCGATCCACCATTGTTTCCCCTTCTTTTTTCCGGCGCTTAACGTCTTGGAATTGCGGTATCCTGCCGCCTCAATCATTGCCGCTTCCTGTAATAGCATCCGGTGTAAATCCGGTTCTCCTGAAAGTTCAAGGGCAAACTTACTCGCTAAGCGTAGTTCAAACGCTTGATAAAACATTGCTTCATATTCAGGCGGCGCATAATCGGGAAAATCCTCATCAGGATTCCCCGTTCCTTCCGCAAGGCGGCCGTTCGTAACGTACACTAATACCGGTTCATTTGAATCGGTATAAAGGATATTCCCTTCAACGATATAAAAACTCTTGTCGGTAAGCTCTATAATCTTTCCGCAATCAATCGGAAGCCGATAGGCCCCTGCAAAATCGGTATAGTTATCGATAGCCGCTTTTTCTAACCCCCTTCGTTTTTTACCGCTCGTCCAGCTGGCAGTCTCTAAACTTTCAAGCATCGTGGTAAGATAAAATTTTTTTACCATCAGGTACGCTTTCGAAGAAGTGTCGGCGCTATCGAGTTCACTTTGTCCTACTGCCGCAAGCGCTCTATTTGCTAATGCTCGGTCTATATTCATCATCTACTCCATCTTGCTCGGTATCGAGAAAAAAAGAGGCTTAGACAGGCTTTGCTGCCCAAAAATGGAGGGAAAAAAGCAACGCAAGCCCGTAAAGCCTCTAGAAAAAATCCTTAAAAAAAAGATGAGCGTTACGCTTCTTCCACCGCTTCAAAAAAATCCGGCACGTTCTCTGTCGTCGTGAGGATATCTCCTTCGCGGTAATACTGTCCGTTAAAGGTACAGCGCGTCTTACACACGTAGGTGGTAGCTTTCCCGTTATTGCTGTTGCCCGCTCCGCTTGTCTGCGGATTCCCGGCGGCGGCTTTAATCGCTGCTTCTTTTTCGGCTAATCTCTTTTTATCCGCTTCCAGCTCCTCACGTTCTTTGGCAAGCGCCGCTTTTTCCGCTTCAATGGCCGCCTTTTCTTGCGTAAGCGTATTCGCATCCGGCACCCCGGAATCCGGCGTGTGCGGAGCTCCTTCACCGCCTGCATCGCCGCCGCCTGATTCGCTTTCGGCGATAATATCTTCAATCTGGTCTTCCGTTAAAAGCGGGTTTTCCGCTCTCATCTTCTCTTTCATCTTTTCAAGCTCTTTCTTATTCATGCAGGACGCTCCTTTTAAATCCGTGCTTCTGTGTTTAAAATGGCATGAACCTTCCCCTTCGTGAACGTTCCCGCCGCTTGGTATTTCAAGCGGATAAACCGGCGCATCCCTTTCGGAATGGCAAGGGAATAAAACACGTCTTCCCCCTTCGCCTTTAATTGTGCCGCTTGGAAAGTCGGGGACGTGAGCTTATCGGTATAGCTTGCCCCGTCTGCGCTGTCTTGCAACACAAAGGTAAGCGACGTACCGCCGGTAAAATCTTCTTTAATTCTGATGTCGATTGTCTTCCCTTCAGCACTGCACTTTTCTACGCCGAAATCAAGCGCGTTCTCACTTTCCGCACTCGTCGTAATTGCCTGATTTTCAGAAAATTCAAGCCGTTTATCCAAATACAAATTAGTCATCTTTAGTACCCCTTTGAAAAAAATGTAAAACTCACGCAATGGGTAACGGCTTTAAATTACCCATTACCCATTACCAATTAGACAAGCGCTTGCTCCGTCGAAAGGATGGCGTCCACTCTCCGGCAGCGTCCCTTTCTAATGTGTGTAATCAATTCGCCCCACGGGTCTGTACTCGTAAAGACGGCATTGCCTTTACTCCATGCCGCCTTATCGATTTTAACGAGGGCGTCTTGATTGGAGTAAATCGCAATCGTTTGCGCTCCTGCGGGCAGGCGGATCATCGCTTCAAGGATAAGTTCGACAATCTTATCCCCGCTGGTAGTCTGGTCGATGTTACAGATGCGCTTTACCGCGTCCGGGTGTGCAACCGAAAGCCCGTAATGCGTGGAGAAAAACTGCACGTAGGCAGGCATAACGCGCCCGCCTTCCATCGGCCAATTTTGTACGCCCATGTCATCGGTTTTAATCCCGCAATCGCTTCTGCCTTTGGGGTAAATTAAATGCGTAAAGCCGCGGCCGAGTGCGCAGACATAAATCGACGTACAGCGGTTCCCCGTTCCTCCTGCGTTGATAACGTTCTTGTTTGCTAAATCGCTTAAGCGAACCGCAAAGCCGTTAATCTCTGCTTCATTGCGGGCATTGTTGCCATAAATAAGCTCTTCCGCCTGTGTCTGTCCCATACCGGCCAAGAACGCTTGTGCCTCGCTTTCGCGTAACGATTTTACATTTCCCGAATGCTCCGCAAGGTCTTTATCAACGATGCTATAATCTTCAAGCATCGTAATGCGGTCTTGCTTCGTATCTGTCGTGGTCGCTCCCGGTTTAATACCCTCGTTGTATTTACGGTGCGTTCCACCCCGCAGTGAGGTACGTACAATCGTGTTATGTACGGTGCCGTCATTTGCTTCCAATACCGGCATATCTTTTAATATTTCATTCGTCTGGCTTAAAAGTTCGACGATATGAAACCCGTCTTGATTGCCGCTTCTGCGCATAACCTCAAGCGCCGTAAGCTGGTCTGTCATACTTAACGTAGGCATATACTACTCCTTATCAATCTATGTGCCAAAAAATGAAAACGTGCCGCCGTCCCGCGCGGGTGTAATGCCGCCGGTCAGTGCTTTACCGTCTCCCAGTACCGTGCGGCTTTCTCCGAGCGCCTCTCCGATTTTGATAAACATTTTTACAAAATCGGGATGATAGGCTAATCCCGTTTGTTCCAATTGTGAAAAGACGGGAGCAGAACCGAACGCCTTAAGCCCTTTCGTATACAGCTCCATCTTTTCACTGACCTTGTTTCCAAATTCTTTTTTTAATGCGGCGTCAGACTCTTCGGCCTGCTTTTTTACCGCTTTGGCAAGCTGTGCCTGCTGATCTTCCCCGATTTTATGGAAGAACGCATAAAGGCTTTTTGCCTGCGCATCGGAAAGGTTTGCTTCATACGCCGCCTCAGCAAAGCGTTTTTCTGCGTCCCATTCCTGCTTAAAGCCGTATTTATCGGCCGCGTCGGGCTTGCCAAGCTTTTTATAAAAAGCGTCAAGTTCTTCCTTCGTGGCTTTCTCTCCGGGTAACGTGTGCATACTACCGAGCTTTTTTTCAAGTTCGATATAAGAAGAAGCAAGGCTTGAAATATCTTCAAACTTTGCTAACGCCTTTACCACGTCCTTATTCTCCTTGAGTTCCTTCGATAGCTGCGCTCCCCATGCTTTAAGCTCTGCCGGTTCGGCTACTGTCTGCTCCGGTGCGTTTCCGTTCGCTCCTTGCGCGGTCGAATTTTTCAAAGCGTCTCCGCCTTTCGCCTCTCCCGCTTTTGCGTCATTAAACGCGCCGGTAAGGGAAGTGCCGGTGATGCCTGTGCCGCTTCCTGCATTCCCCGCACCCTGTGGACTTTGATTTCCAGTATTCTGATCTAATGCGTCCATATCCGTTTACTCCTTTTTAAGGTTTCTCGCGCGTCTTTGATAAGGTTAGTGAAGGTTTGATAAGATGGCATCCGTGATGGAAAGCGTCTTTTTTATTCCCAATCGTTCCCTTATAAAAAACTTCGCATATTCGCATAACGCTTTTTCAGCGTCGCTTGTTGCCGCATCAAAATAGTAAAGGTCTTTTAAAAGTGCATTAAATACGATTTTGCCGTCTGCGCTTTTAAATACTCTTTTGAATGTTTTTTGTAATTCTTCGTATTGCTCTTCGCGCTTCGCTGTCTCAAAGCCCGGCAGTTCGCACCGTCCTTTATTGCGCTCCATCGTCTGCTTCTCCTCCCAGTCCCGTCTGTAATTGTTCGGAGAGCTCCTGTATTGGGCTTCCCTCTCGTACCGGCTCATTTAATTTGTCATAATTTCCCATCAGCGCTTCTTGCTGTTGTTGCATTGCCTGCATCTGCATTGCTTGCATTTGTGCTTCCGCCCTCGCTTGCCGCATCTTTTGTACTTCTTCTTCCTCTCTGATAGCCGTTTGCGGAAAGCCGTTTGTTTCAAGCACATTCTTTAAAAGCGCATCTCCGTTAATGTAGTCAACGCTTTCGGGGGATAATCGAAGAACCGGCTGCGCAAGCATTAAACTCATCTGCACTCCGCCTGACTGGTGGTGTTTCTTCTGCGCTTGCGCTAAAGGTCCGATAAAATCGATATTCAAGCTTGCCCCGGAATTATTTAAAATGGCAGGCGTTTCCGGTAGTCTCCCTTGCCGGTACATGATGTTAAAGGTACGCCTGACAATTTCAGAAAGCGCCTTATTTTGATTGACGATAAGCGAGGTTAGCATCGCGGCCTTTTCGCCCTGTAGTTCTACTACTTCCGTCGCCGTCTTTTGTGCTTCTTGCGCCTGTAACATCAGCATAAAATCAACGTTGAATTTGTCTTTAATCCGAGCTTCAATATCCCGCACGGTATCAAGCGTGATAGGAAAGTTCGCACCGATATTGATCGGCATCATAATTTCATCGGGGCTTTCATAGTAGTTAAATCCGGCAGGTACGACACTTTCTACGCCGCGCATACTGTCAGGTACGTTCATCGGGGGTTCTGCAGCAAGCTGCGCAAGCTTTAGCCGCGCTTCTTCTGCCTTGTTTAAAAGCCGCATATCGGGAATAGCTTTGCGCGCGGGGCTATCCCCGTATGCACTTGCCGTAATGCGCTCCCAAATAAAAACGCTGTACGGCAATTCGTGGTATCCTGACTCCTCAAGGATTTTATCCCCGTCCATATCAACGTAATAACTTGCATACGCCATGTTTTTATCGTCGAGTTTATCGCTGTCGTAATTCTCGCGCGGAAAAACCGCATGAAGGATTTTTATTTCCTTTTGCTTTCCTTGCGCATCTTCATAATCTTTGCGGATGGTATCGCTGACATTTTCTAAACCGAAACGCGCAACAATATTTTTTACCGTCATGGAAAAATACCGACACACCGTATCGATGTCCCCGTATTCATTTGTTGCGATATATACTTCCGGCGCAGAAACCGTCATAAAGCGGATGGCTGTCTCTTTTTTCTCATCGATAAGCATTACCCCATGCCCGAACAGGGCGGCGTTACTGATAAAAGCGGGCGCTTCCGTGTAAAGATTGTTGCGGTTAAATTCTTCGTACAGCGCTTTTTCTGCATTCTCAAGCCAATCCTTCACCCCCGTATAATCGAGCATCGACGAATCGCTTAAAGAAAGTTTAAGCCATGTAACATTCGGGCTTATGGTATACCCCATTAAACCCGACACGAGTTTATCAAGGTATTCTGCAGGCCGTCCCGTATGCCGCTTCGGCCGCTTTACCTCATCGCGCACTTCTTCCCAATCGAAGTTCTTGCTTCCGATGTAGGTAGTAACGTCCTGCCATTCCCCCTCGTGTACTTTACGCTTTGTTTTAAGATGTTCAAAAAGCGTTTTAATGTCGCTTAAAACCTCTTTTTCATCCTTTTTCGCTTCTGCCATAATGGCATTCTAAAATGGAGCTTTTGATTTTGTTATATAACTTTTTAAAAATATTTCTTTTCAGTTTCGATAATTACGCATACGGATCCCATCCGGCGCTTTTCGCTTTTTTACTTGCGAAGCTCCATTGTCCGCTCTGTTTTTGCAATGCCCTTGCAGGATGCCGCGCATACTCGCTCATAATTGCATAGCGCGTCTCATCGTAGATATGGTCTTCCATCGCAGTATCAATATCTTCCGGGTGCGCTTTACTCGGCAAAAGAAGCGGTATTGTGCGGATAAAATCAAAGCAGGTGTCAAAAACCAAAAGCATCGGCTGACCGTCCTCACCCTTTGTCTTTAATAGCTGATGAAGCTGCATCTTTCCGTTGATGCGCTCGTTATTTGCTTTTATCATTTTCCAACCGACCGCTTCAAACTTTTCAGCAATGCTCGCTTCTTTGTCGGTTTTACTCCATACTGCGGGGTCTGCTACCATCACCGTAACTCCTTCCGCTACGGAAAGCGCATAAGCTTCTTTTGCCACTTCGCTCGCGCTTTTTTTTACTCCCTTGTTCGCTTCTCCTTTTTCGCAGCCGTAAAGCTCGCGGTACCGTATCATCCGCCCCTCGTTATTGACCGCCCACCACCCGATACTAAAGGGCTTCGCGTACCCCCAGTCCATTGCGCAAAATTTAAACCATTGCCCGCTCTCTAAGGCAAAAGGCTTAATAACATGTTCTTCGCGTCTGAATTCTTCAAACGCCGCCCCTGCGACAATGTCCCAGTTGCCGCGCCGTAATGCTTCATAGAGGTACCGCGGCAAAAGGGTTAAGTTCTTTTCATATTCGGGATCGTTTTTCATCAAAATACGGTTATCATCTAAAAGGCTCGGAATAAAACAGCGACTGCGCCCCATCTCATCGGTATATATCGTGTTCGGCTTTTTCCCATCGATAAAGCGCATTTTTATCCAGCTGTGCCCGACTCCTCCGGGGTTTCCGGTCGCTCGCATATAGCATTTAAGCCCCGCCGCACTCCGCAAGCGGCTAATCATGTAAAGGTAACAATAATCGGTTGCATAGTTACCGAGCTCATCAAAGCCACACCAAGTATACTGGTGTCCTTGATAGCTTCCGACATCATCGTCGCGCTCTAAATAGCGCAAGCGCAAAAAGGAACCGGTTGGAAAGGTAAAAACATTTTCAGTTTTATGATAGTGCGCCCCAAGCGGCGTATAAAGTTCTTTTGCCCTGATAATCAGCTCTTCAAGCTCTTTATACGTCCTCCTGAATAGTATTCCCCTCCACGCACCGCGCCCTTCATTACAACCGGCTAGAAAGTCCATAAGCAAGAAATCACTTTTACCCCCTCCTGCCGCTCCCCCGTAAAAAAGTTCAAACGCAGGACACGAAAGGGCAAGCTGCTGCTTCGGCTGCGGTTCCCAGAGAATCATAAGTAGTCGCAACAGCCCTGATTGTCGGCTATGATTTCTCTTTCTTGTGCAATGGCAAGATATTTTTCCATTGCTTCAACATCTTGCCTTTCAATACTCTTTAAAACATCATACCATTCAGTTAAAGAAAAGAAGTGCTCATAGTCTGGCAAGTCTCTCATAAGGTCTTTTTTATAGACGTATTGTGCTTTTTTTAAGCAGCTTGCGCATAATCTCATAGCAGACGTCCATTCAAAGCGCTTTGCTACATATCTTTCGCATTCTGTGCAATATCCGCTCGGTAATTCAAGAACCATTTTTATTTACTCCTTTCTTTTATTACTTTGATAAGATTCCTGAAATACATTTTAATGTCATATTTAAGAAATTTACCTATTAAATATTTAAAAGGTAGATGTGTGAAACTCCACCTACGCCTAAACCCATAAAAAGATATTTTTCGGCAAAAAAATTTTAATTTATCCCAGAAATCAGGCTTAGAATAATCATCTGCCAAAGATAAAGAGTATTCATCTGCCATACATTTCGGGCAGAAAAATGGGGCGTAATCTTCCCATGTCGCATCTGTGGTTATGAGTTCACTTGAAGAACCTTTCCAGCCGCACTGTTTACAGTAATACAGATCATCATCTTCTTCTTCAATGAGTTCCATTTAAAACCACCTCTCTCACGTCTTTAAAATGGATTGCGTATACCGGTTTGTCTATGTGTAAATCCGTATCTTTACCGTCTACAACCTCAATTTTTGTGATCCACGCTTCTAACCTTTCTTTTGTGTAGCCTAACCGAAAAAAGCAGGGGGCAGGAAAATTATCAAAGATATGTGGCTTCTTATCAAAATCCCAATGATGTTCCCCATATTTTAAAACAGTGAGGGAAATCCTTTGCGTCCAATACGGTTTAACTTCGCGATACTCTACCGTTTTCTCACCGCTTTTGATTTTTTCATACCATTCTTTTTTCAATGGAAATATGAGCATAGTTTTTTCTCCTCCATCCTTTTAATCCTTTCTCCGATCCAATACATGATAGGGATTGCCATGCTGTTTCCGATTGCCTTATATCGTAAACTGTCGGGACATTGTTCAGCAGGTTTTCCGCACCATTCAATCTGTGTATAATCGTCTGGGAAGCCCTGTAACCGTTCACACTCAAGCGGGGTAAGGCGGCGGATTAAATCTCTATCTAAAACCAAATCAAAGCAATCAGGCGATGCACTATTCCTTAATGTTGAGGCTTTTTTGTCTCTATGGTATTTGTAGTTTCCGCCTCGGCGGAAATAATCAAGGCCTTTTTCAATAATGCCGGTAGGCTTCTTTTGTATTTTGCCGCTCTTCTCAAAATCCCTTCGCATGCTTTCCGGCTCAAATAATACTTTTGCGGCAAGGTCTGTCCTATTATCAGAATGTCCGACAACGAAGACTCTACGGCGGCGTTGGGGTACTCCGAAATACCGAGCGTCAAACACCCGGTAAGCCCACCCATACCCGCATTCTTCCAAGCCGGCAAGGAACGATGTAAAATCATATCCGCTGTTCGAGGATAATACGCCGGGGACGTTTTCCCATATAACCCAGCGGGGGCGATATGTTTCCACAATTCCCAAATAGGCATACATGAGAGCGCCTCGCTCGTCAGCGGTTCCGCCTCTCTTTCCGGCAACGCTGAAAGACTGGCAAGGTGTGCCTCCGACCAGAATGTCAAATTGTCCTGCGTTCCATTTTTCATATTGCGTAATGTCTCCATAATTTTTGACGTTCGGGTATTTTTGCTTCAACAATTCACAAGGGAAAGGTTCTATCTCTGAAAAGCCGATAGGTCTAAAACCTAACGGCTCCCATGCAACGCTTACCGCTTCAATACCGGAGCAGACGGATAGATAGGTCATTACTCCACCAACGTTAATATATCTCCCATTATCATGCTATTTACTCCTCCTTAAAAATACGCAACAATCGTAAGTTCATTCATAACATCGTCGCCGGTAACTTTATCTTCAAAGCAAATACTATCGGCATATTCCTCTACACCCATATCAGGCGAACTGCAGAAAATATAAATTTCTGCATCATCATCGAGGTCTCTCATCGCATCGATAAGCTCTTTTTTCGTTATTGTCATTTTGTTTCCTCCTTTTCAAATTCGCTATTCTTGCCGGTAAGCATCACAACCGGCATCATCGCCTGTATGTCTACTTCCGGCCTGATAATGTTCAGGTACTTACTAAACGCCTCCATTGCCTTTTGGCGGTTCGCAAGTTTTACAACCGTATAACTTCCGCTTGAGGTTACCCGTGTTTCTATCTGTTCCACGCACAAGGCAAGTGCTCCCAACTCTTTTAAATCCTTCACACGAAGCGCGCCGCTTGCGTCGATAATGTCGGCAGGATTGTAAAAGCTTAACTGTTCAAACTGCTTGATCATCCGGTATACCGCTTGTTCATCGTCCTCATCCCGCGCTAAACGCAGCAGTTTTTTTATTGCCTGTTTTACCTTAGCATTTCTGAGCAATTTACCCGCGTTGACGGCGGCGGCGTTCTCACTCTGGCAGTTCTTATACGCTTTTAAATACGCGCGGGTGCCGTTCAAAAAGCACTCATCTTCCGTACAGTAAAAAAGCACAAAAAGCCGTTTTTTGCCCGACAATTCCTCATCCCACGCCGTTTTATCTTCCGTTTTTACGCTTATCTCCTGCTTTTCCGCCTCCGCCATTATCCGCTCCTACCCATCATCCGCTATCGATACTCATTACGGCGTATTCTGCCGCCTTTAAATGCTTAAGACAGCTGATAAGACACTGTCCCCACCGTGCTCCGCCGCCTGTTTTTGCCTGCAAAATCTTTTCAACCTTCAAAAATACCGGTTCAAACACATAACTTGAACAAAGGGTGCGCGCCGTGCACTTCTCATAGTCGAAAAACACCCCTTTTTTGATAAAATTATTCAAAACCCCGACAAATTGACTTGCCACAACCTCAAGGGAGTTTCGTTCATCCGCCAAAGGTAGCAAGAATATGCTTAAAAACCGTAGTGAAGCCTTCTCCGGCTCACTTATGCTGTATAAAAGGCCACCTGTTTTCTTAAAATGACTGCTAAAAAGCGCTTCAAAATGTGCTCTTTTCGCTTCATCAAGCCCCGATACGGCCACCTCATTGTGTGAAACGCTTTCCCAAAGGGCAGTAATCCAGCTTACAGGGCTCGATTTTCCTTCGTCGCCCTGTATCTCCTCCTGTTCTTCATTACCTATTTCTTCAAGGTGTTGTACATCGTTGTAATCACCTTCCGATACCGGCTCTTGTACGGCGTTCCCCGATTCTGGATTCTCTTCTTGGGTTTCTTTCTGCCTGTTCCTCTCTTCTTCCGTCTCTTTCTCACCTTCTCGCTCTGTTTCTGCGTCTTTTTCTCTCTCTTGATCTCTTTCTCTTTCTACCTCTCTCTTTCTTTCTCCGTCTCTATCTCTCTCTTCTTCCTCTCTTATCTTAGGCCGTAACGCGTTACGGCCGTTATGTAACGCGTTACAGTCGTTACATAACGCGTTATGCTCCGTTATGCTTCCCGTTACGGGTGGTATAACGCTTTTTTCTGTCGGCTCGGCGGCGCTGGAATCGGGGGGCGTGTCGGTTTGTTCGCTTTCGGTTTTTTCTGATCTATCCGGCGCGGAGCAAAGCCGTTCCGCCGCTTCTTGCGCTTCTTCTCGGCTTGCGCCGTCTTTGCGGGCGCTCTTATACAATCTTATCTGACTAATAAGCTCATCGTCCGTTAAGTCCGCTCCCTTTTTAATGAGTGCGCAAATATCTTCACTCATCTGCTCATCGAGAGCCTCTTGCCCTATATCATTATCTGTCATGTTGACATCATCGCCTTGTTCTCCTTCGGAGTTTTCCTGCTCTGCCGGAGTGGCCGGGGTGGCGGGTTCACCCACAGGCGGGGCGGCCGGGGTTTCTTCGTGCGTTTGCGCTTCTTCTTTTTTCCGCTCGCGGTATTCTTTTTGCCGCTCTGCCGCTGTTTTTCCACCCCCACCTTGTGGATAGGGAGAAAGCCAATCGACAATGCGATAAATCGGAACGTCCTTGGCTACCTTTTCAATTAAATGCCGCTTTTCAAAATGCTGTAGTATCAACTTAAGCGTATCGGCATCAGTAAGGCATTGATCCGCAAAAAACTCTTCATCGCTTATATCGACAAAGCCGTCATCATCGGCTTCACAGTACAACCCAAGAAAAACCGTAAACACCGCCTGCCGGTGCTCTTCTTTCATGCGGTTAATAATAAAAAGCAAAGAAGGATTATGAAGGGTGTCGCGCGGAAATTTCCGCCACGGTAATGTCGTTTTATAAGGCATAGTACGTCTCTCTTTTTCCGATATGTTTTATATAATAGAAGATTATTTGCATCTTTTTTCTCTCGCTTTCCTTTTGTTAAAGACTTAAAAAGTCTTACATACTTTTTCTCTTTAAAACGCTATTGCAATATTGCATACTCACCGTAAGACGGGCTATAAATCGGGAACTGAATGCTCATCGTATCAACAAGCCCTTGTATGGAGTAATACGGTAAGCCCGTTCGCTTCTGTAAATCGCTTAACCCGAATGTTCGCCCGTCCTTTTTTAAGTCATTAAAAAGCGCTTCGTAATTTATGACAAAGCGCTTCCCGTTTACGCTGACGTATCGGCTGTTGCAGCAGTTTTTTTTTCTGTCTTTCCCGTCGCGGCGTTTGTACGCTCCTGTAAAAAATGGTACAGCACATCCGCACAAAGTGCCCGCCAAGGATCGGTTTTTAGATCTGTTGCCTTCACAACAGGAATGCCGTTTACTACTTTTAAACGGTGAAAATGATACGGCATCCGTTCGATTATATCTGCATAAACGTATAATTCTAAAAGCTGTTGATACGTAAGGTCTTCATATCTTTTCTGCTGATAAAAATCTTGCAAAGAAGTACCGGTTACTATCTGGAATGCTTCTTTAAAATGAACATGTATCTCCATAATATGCCGGAATGCTGGCAAATAAAAAAACGGATGATGAATATTATCCCGTTCAAGTTGTAAATATTCTAAAAATATTCGTTTAAAGGCTTCTGCTTGTGCACGCGGTGTTAATGTCTGCCAATCCCGGGCATCTACTGCTTCTTCTGCCGCCTGCTCCGCCCCGGAAGCGTTCTCCTTTTGGTTGTCGCCATCGGTGTATCTGCTATCGGTATCCCCGCCGGTATCGCAACCGTTCGATTCTACGGCCTCGTCGCTTCCTGCTGCTTTTTCCGCTTCGTTAGAATCAGAAGAGAATATTTCTTCATACGAAGCATCATCAACGGCAATGTAAAAAACCGGCTCTTGGTACATCCCATATTGGGGATACAATACTGGTATAATATCGCGCTGCTTTAAAACTTCTTTTGAAGACGAGTAGACTGCATCCGTTTCATCCTCATCTAAAATCCTAATAGTGCTACAATCTTCAAAGCTTTCGTGGTATACATGTACCGGTATCGCATCTATAAGCGGCTTTTTCTCGAGTATGCTTCGTAAATATTCGGCTTTCTCTTTATCCTCTTCATAAATATAGACAGTTTTCGCATCGCTCCAGTTTTTTAAAAATTCACTAACCGTCTTTTGATAAAAGCCTCTGATATTTTTTTCATAGCAGCGGCTATCCATACAATAATCGCTCCGGTCGTGGTATTCAGGGAATAACGCCGCATTGCCGTAATGCGTCCGCTTTGCCGTACACTGTTCGCAAGCCTCACACGGAAAATCAAGCGGCATCCGCATCATTTGCCTGATAACACGGTCGATTGTTTTTTCATGGTCGCCTGCCCATTGCAGCTCTTTTTTTAGTGCAGAAACTATTTCTTTCTGTACCTGCTTCGGTAAAGATGCAATCTTTGCGGCCGTGCTGATTTTAATCTGTCCATCCCGGAAAATTTCTCGTGCATCCTCAATTAAATTGCATAGCTTTATCCGCTGGTAGATGTGGCTTATTGAGCGGTCAAAATACGCCGCTAAATCTTCAAGGCTATATCCTTCTTTTAAAAGCCGTGCATACTGTGCCCCCTCGTCAAGCGGATGTAAATCAAGCCGGTTCACATTCTCCGCCAGTGCAACATGGGTAAAATATGAATCATCTGCCACCTCATCTGCTTCATAGACAACCGCATCAATTTCCGTCCAATCTAAAAGGATAGCCGCTTCTATACGCCTACGGCCTGCAATAATGGCGTAGGGAAATACCTCATCCTTGCCCTTTCGGACAGTAATCGGATTGATAAGCCCTACCTTCTCAATGGATGATTTAAGGGTTTCAAGCGAGCCCTTGCCCCCTATGTGCCGATCATCATCTATTGCGATGTCTTTAATCGCTATTCTTTGCATACTTGCCATCTCGGCTCCTCCTCTTTTTTCCTATTTTCTTCAACGGAAACAATCTTCCCGCCGAATATCTTTTTTATTAAGTGTACCCGCTTATCGTAGGTCCTCCCCTCTTTAAAAAGCAGTATCATTTCAGGCGGGGTATAGTGCACCCCGTCCTGTGTCTGCATTTCCATAATACCGGCGCCGTAATCGGTAATAACCGCTTTTTGCTCCAATACCGACGAATAAAGTTCGTACCGGTCTCCTTCCGCTTTATTCATCAGTACACTCCTACCGGTGCTCCGCCTTTTAAAAACCTTTGTAAAATACGCTCTGCGGCCGAATAGGCTTTGCAATACCCCTTCTTTCGCTCTATACCGTTTTCGATGAGAAATACGTGGTATTTGAAAGAAAAATCCGGCGCATAACAGATCACCCCTTCAGTAAAGGTTGTTCCGGTTAAAGCGCTGGTACGATAAAGGCAGTCGCGTCGATAGCTTAACGGCTGTATCATACGTTTGTTCCCTTCGCTTTGCGGCCGGTAATAAGGCTTTCATTGCGCAAGATTTTCAATGTAAAATGTCCTAACGCCCGAATCTCGTGCAGGGCTACTTCCGGGCTTTTCTCTTGAATACCCGTAATAGCCTTGTTGATAATGTCATCAAGCGCTTCCGTAACCATCTCATACCCTTTGTCAGAAATTTCCATGATTATTCCTCCCTTGTTTGTATGTTAAAACAGCGGCAACCGCCGCCCTTTCGGTGTGCGTGCTACATAGTGAGACGGTATTACTCGATCTCTAGACGTCCTTCCGATAGAAAGTTCTATTTTTATCCGCTTACCTGCTATCTTTTCTGCTTTCTTTTGTATTTCGTTGAATAATTGAAGCACGACGGGATTAAGCCATGTACTAAAGTGGTCAATCGTACTAAATGCGCTATTGTTTCTACATTGAATGGCGATTTTAGACATAAATACCGCTTCGTTAACATCTTGCTTCCGATGCAAATCCCAAGTTGTATAGTCAAAGAAGATGAGACTGTCCGGTGCTTTTGTAAACCATTCACTCATAAGCTGTTCATTTGTTAGTTGTTCTATGGGGTGTTCCATCAGTGCGATTGTGATAGCCTTTTCTGTTTTTCTCCCCATGACAGAAAAGCGATATGCAGGATGCCGCACCTTTAATTCGGCTCTAATGGCAGATACCGCGGCGGTTAACTCGGCTTGTGTGATTTTGCTCGTCATAAAAGATCTCTTGTCTATTTTCCCTGCTAAGGGGCGTAAAAAAAGCCCCCGCAACTGCTGTGTTGTTACGGGGGCTTTTAGGTTACAAGCTACTACGCCTGATGGCTGGCAGCTTACGAGCAAGCTGCCAAGGAACACAGCAAACCTTCGCAGCTCGCGGGGTGTTCACCTTTTTACTTTATTGTCGATATGTAAGATGTTTATACTTGTAAAAACCTGTGAACTGATATATAGTAAAGCCCATGTTAGTGGATGATAGAATTATCGCTGAAATAATCGTAAGAATTGGGCGGCATTACAATGAAAATATCGCAACGCGTTTCTTACGTCCTTTGTTTGCACAAATTCTTTCTAATATTGATTTATCGCGGCACATCGTTGATTTGACCGAGCATTCCGAGGATTTTGTCTTACAGGGGTTCCATCTTGATGACCTTTATTATGATATTATCGCGCTTGCTCGTTTTATTTATTTAGTCCGGCGCGATGTTCTTCCCAATATTAATTCGATTGCCGAGGCAAACACCAAAATGGCGACTGCAGATAAAGTGTACCGTAATATGGCATTCAGCAATCTGGCGCCGAACCTTAACCTATTGGCTTCGATGGTGCTTGAACTTTATCGTGCAACGCTCCAATACGATACAAAAATGGCAGGGAAAGGCAAAACCGTTGCAAGCCGTATTGCAGATTTAGCCGACATGGAACGCCTGTTGACAAATGTCGATGCAGATGTTTAAAGGAAATTATATGACTGCTGAAGAAAAATTGATACAATGTTTTAAAAATACCAAAGATCATATCCCGTACACCCCTAAAATCGCATTAGTACTTGGCTCCGGTCTGGGCGATCTGGCGAACGAATTGGAGGTTGATGCGACTATTCCGTATGCTTCCATTCGTAATTTTCCGCTTTCTACAGCACCGGGACACCGCGGCGCATTCGTATTTGCGAAAATAGAAGGGATTCCTGCCGTTATTATGCAGGGGAGAATCCACTATTACGAAGGATATCCGATGACCGATGTGGTGCTTCCTATCAGGATGATGAAAATGATGGGGGCGGAAATCCTCTTTTTAACCAATGCGGCAGGCGGGGCGAACAAAAACTTCAGCGCAGGTAATTTTATGCTGATTACCGATCACATTACCTGTCTTGTGCCTTCTCCGCTCATTGGGAAAAACTTTGAAACCCTCGGTGTGCGCTTCCCCGATATGACGCAAGTGTATGATAAAGATCTTCGGATGCATATTAAGGCAGCGGCAGAGTCCTTGCATATTCCGCTTCAAGAGGGCGTATATTGTCAATTCACCGGCCCCGCTTATGAAACGCCGCAAGAGGTACGTCTGGCAGGGATACTCGGCGCCGATGCTGTCGGTATGAGTACTGCTGTAGAAGCGGTCGCTGCCCGCCATGCCGGTATGCGTGTTTGCGGCATCTCGTTCATTTCGAATCTTGCGGCAGGTATGAGCAGCTCATTATTGAGCGAACAAGAAGTGCTGGATGCAGGGAAGAAAGCGGCTCCGCTGTTTAAACAACTGGTGTTAAATAGCATCGGCCGTATGGGAAAAGCATAAAACGGAATTTATTCTTTCGGAAAACGATGCCGGCAGGCGGCTTGACCGTGTAATCAGAAAATTTCTGGCGGATACTCCGCTTTCGGCGCTGTATGCAGCAATCCGTAAGGGCTTAATCCGTATCAATGGTAAGCGGACAGCGCTTAATTACCGGACGGCAGTAGGCGATATCTTATCAATTTCTGAAATACTCCTCTCTGCTGAAAAACAGCCGATACGGAAGCACTCTGCGTCCGGTGAACAAAGCCAAAACCATACCTCCGGTAAACGGAACCATACCTCCGGTAGGCAAGCTCGCATTCCTACCGATATCCCGATCTTATTAAAAACAACCGATTTGCTTATCGTCAATAAGCCTGTGGGAATTCCCGTACATGGGGAGCACAGCATCGACGCGCTGCTTTTCGGTGCTGCGCACCTTTGCGGCAATACCCTACAGTGCGACACTACGGTACAGTTATCCCCCGATATACCGCCTCCTGCCCGCTTCGCTAGTCATCCTCTGCAAAGCCTTTCTTTTAAACCTGGACCGCTGCACCGGCTGGATAAAGATACTACCGGTGTGCTCTGTTTTTCGCAGACGCTTGCCGGGGCGCAATGGTTTTCTCAATGTTTGCGGGAAAGAACAGTAGGTAAATACTATTTAGGCGTTGTGCGCGGCACCATGTTGTCACGGATTATTACCGCCGAAGACGAAAGCGGTAAAACCATCACACAATGTTATTTGCTGAGTTATAATAGAGGGATTGATGCATCGCTGATACTGTTTAAACTTATCACCGGTAAAAAACATCAGATACGGAAGCATACTGCGAGCGTAGGTCATCCGTTAGCAGGGGATCGTAAATACCGTGGTGGAAATCCGCTGCCTGCCTGTAAGCACTACTTGCTCCATGCGTGGCGGTTGTATTTTCCCGCCTCAAGACCGACTGATATGCCCCCTTTTATTGAAGCGCCGTTTTTTCCCGAGATGGGAACCTGTCTGAAGCAATATTTTTCCGGTTGGGAAAAAACAGCCTCCGATCTTCTTATAAATCAAACTCAAGCAGCTGGCAATTCTTAATTTCCAACCGCAGCAGTTCTTCTACCGAAAAAGGTTTAAAATACGTATAGAGAGCCGCTGTCAGCACACCGTGGCAGACAAAGAGGATATTGCCGTCTCCCGTATGCTTATGCTTTACATCTTCTATAATGCTGTATGCACGGTGTGCTACTTTCGCAAAGGATTCACCTGCAGGAAATGTTAAAAAAGGATTTTTATGAATATATAAAAATTCCGGATTGTTCCACGGTTTCCCTTCAAAATCACCGAAATCTATCTCTTGCAGGCGGACATCCGGAATAGCCGTAAGCTGTAATGCCTGTTCAATATATGCAGCCGTATCTCTCGCCCGTTTGAGCGGAGATACGTAAATCGTTGTGATATTGTTTCTTTCTTTATCTTCTTTTAATCGGCTTGCTAAGTTTTGGGCTTGCATCCGCCCTTTTTCCGTTAACTTTGCCTCCGAAACCCCGCAGGCGAGCTCGCTTACATTCAAATCCGTTTCACCGTGACGCACAACAAAAAGCTTCATGGCAAAAAGTATAAGCAAATAAAGTTTGCACTGCAAGAGGCCGCATTGCTTAAAGACTATAATTGAATGTTTCGGCGATTACTGTTTCCCCCAAATCGGTGCGGGCGAGTGAAATTGCTTGAGCCTTTGTTTTAGCTTTCGCAGTATGGGTAAAGGTAAATCGGTTTATCTTCCGTGCTTGTTTAAAATCCCAAATCGAGATTTCAGCGCGTATAGTACAGATGAAGGTATTATCTTCCGCTGTTTTTACCGTAATATATGTTTTCCCAAAAATAAAACGGTCAACAGCTGCACCGATTTTTGCTTGTGCGGCACGGATAACGGAATTCTCGTCCGTATGAGCAAGTTCTCGATATTCATCAAGACCTATTCTCGTAAAGCCGCGTTTCATCAGCCCCATAAGCAGCCGTGTTGAAGTTATATTACTGGAGAAAATCGGAGTATTATTTTCATCATAATCAAGAATAGCGATAATGGAAGATATTCGTTTTTCCGTTGTTGCGACTTTATAGGGGAAAGAAACGGAGAGATTGTCGGTTGCATCATCAGTTAAAGCGGCATCCTTTTTTACCGGATAAAGACAAAAGAAAAGGGTACCGTCGCATGCTCGGTTGGGAGTTGGAGGGGTAAAGTATAAAAAACCATCTGAATCCGTCCGTACAAGCTCTCTTTTTAAGCTACTGCCGGTACCGGCGGACGGGTAGAGAACGGTAATAGGATAATTGTCGAGCGGGAACTGTTTTTCGGGTGCGGTAATGACGACACGAGCGGTAAAAGGCTGTGTGAACGGGGAACCGGCATTCACCGGTGCGGGTTTGTTGACTGCCTCTATGGAAATAGCTTCTAATAACGGTTCTATCCGCTTGCGGGCATCGATGAGAACCGCATTATCTTCCTGTCCGTTGCACGATTCATAAATAGCATTGAACAATGCCAGTACCTTATGTATATCGTAGTTTTCAACAGCCTGTGTAAGTTCCGGAAGCAGCCGTGCAAGCGTTTGTTCCTCCGATGATATTTCGGTAATCTTATTACTTGATCCTGCTGCCTGAGGGGAGTGTTCCGAGTATTCTTGTTCTGTAACATCGCTCAGTTTTGAGACCGGTGATGCGGTAACACCTTGTGCTGTGCCGGATGCACAAGAAATAGATAACAATAAAAAAAAGCAGCAACAAAGTGCAGATCCTATACGGTACATACGCTAACGCCTCAACTTCGTAGAAAAAATCAACTCTTATATCGGATATTTTATAGAATACTTTAGGAATACTATAGATAACCGATATTCACAGTAATACGGTATACGGCATGTTACGTCGATAAGAAATTTTTTGGAGGAGGAAAGGTATGCTCGATACGTTAGAAGTCAGGTTCTTGCTTATTATTTTAGCAGTTACAGTGATTTTATTCATTATTGTGGCTTTCTTCCTTGGAACGAAGATCGGTAAGCTCATTGCGAGTAGGCACCTCGCTGCGGAAATAAAAATGGCACGTGAAGATGCCGTTAAACGGTCGCGAGCCGTACTGAACGGACAGCTCTCCGAACAATTCGCAGCGTTTTTTCCCGGTTTCCCTGCCGATCCGACGGAAATTCGGTTTGTAGGAAAACCGGTAGACTTTGTTGCTTTTCCGGGACTTTCTACAGGAACAGTTGATGAAGTGCTGTTTGTCGAAGTAAAAACCGGAAACGCTGCACTTTCGAAAGTTGAACGTTCGCTGCGCGATGCCGTTGAAAAGAAGAATGTCCGCTACACCGAATACCGTATACCCAGTGTAGCAGAATAACCTTCAAACTTTTGCGGTCTTATGCGACGAAGCTTTCAAGCTCGTGCTGATGACCTATCGACTGCAACCGTTCAAGCGCTTTCTTTTCGATTTGGCGGATGCGCTCTTTGGTTAAATTGAACCGCATCCCCACTTCCTTTAACGAAAGCTGCTCATATCCATTTAAACCGAAGCGGTAACGGAGAATTTCTGCTTCCCGGTCAGTCAAGGAAGCAAGCAGCGTATCGATATTTTCGCGTAAGTCAATATCGAGCGCATAGCTTTCAGGCTGCATATAGCGGGTATCTTCGACAAAATCACCGGTACTGGCAGCGCTATTATCATTAAATATCGGTGCATCCAGAGAAACGGGATCGCGGGCAGCATTCATAATTGTCCGCACCATTTCAGGTTCAATACGGAGTTCTTGCGCGATAGTTGTAAGTTCTTTATCTTCCGGTTCGCTGCCGCTCTTACCCATAAGTTTACGAGCTTTTTCAATCTGTACCAGTTCGTTCGCTCTGTTCAACGGAAGCCGAATCATGCGGGATTTTTCGCAGATGGCTTTTAAAATTGCTTGGCGAATCCACCATACCGCATAAGAAATAAACTTGTATCCCTTCTCGGGGTCAAAGCGGTCGGCAGCATTCATCAATCCGATATTGCCTTCGCTGATTAAATCCATAATCGGGATATTCTTATTCTGATATTTTTTTGCGACATTTACTACAAAGCGCAAGTTCGATTCAATCAGTATCTTTTTTGCCTTTTCATCACCGGCGGCAGCGGCTTTTGCATATTTTACTTCGTCTTCTACGGACAGCAGCGGTATCTTGTTTATTTCTCTTAAATAGGTTGCAAAGACATTATTATCTGCACGTGTATTCTGTATTCTTTCCATAGGTCATCTCCTTGCACAAATGGTGTGTACGATATTCCGGTGCAATGCAGCAAGAACTCGCCGGTCAATGAGGCGGTCTGATGATCGTCTTGGTTGAACCGTATATACTAATTATTACAGCAAACACCATGCCAACTTTTTAAATAGAAAATTCGACATGATTTTGACAGAATGAAGAAGAAAGATGAGACAAAAACGCTGTATTACCGGTGTTTTTAGCGTAGAATCATAAAAAGAGGAAAAAAACTTGCCTTTTTATATCTTTATTTGTATATTTAACATAACCTTGTATGGTTGAAATGACACACTCAGTATAAATAAAATTAAAACTGGGTTAAATTGACACAGCTATATCCGGTTAAAATGCCCTTGATGTCATCGGGGCATATTTTTTTTACTACCGAAAAGTACACTATGATAGGAGGTTCTTACATGAAAGTACGGCCATTAGCAGACCGTGTTTTAGTAAAGGTCGATAAGGTAGAAACTAAAACCGCAAGCGGAATTATTATTCCCGATACCGCACAGGAAAAAACACAGACGGCAGTTGTCGTTGCCATCGGCGATGATAAAGAGAAGATTAAGGTGTCGGTCGGTCAAAAAGTGATGCACGATAAATATGCAGGAACGCAAATTAAGATCGACGGCGAAGAGTACTTAATTTTAAAGGCAGGCGATATCGTCGCGGTAATTGAATAACAGTTACGCTGATACTCATCTGATGAACCGGTATAGCCAATAGGCATACCGGTTATTTTTTTATATGGTAAAACTTAACGGCCTTGTTCCAAATAGCGCGGAGTAAAAATCTTATCAGGAATATTCATATTATATTGCATCTTGATAATATTGATAGTTGTTGCCGTATTCGTTGAAAGGGTTGTCATTTTGGTAATTCGAGGAGTGTCCACACCTTGGGTTGCCTCGTAATTGCTCAGTTCCATGATTTTTACCAATACATTTTTCCGGTCATAAAAGGCAATCTTTACCAAATGCTTGGAATTTTTTTCTACCCACACATTGGTTTTGGAATACTCGGATTTGGCATCCTTAGGAACGCCCTCGATGACATAGCACAAAGCTCCGCCGTATTCTTCTTCGCGCAATATCTTGTATGTGTCCAAACTGCTGTCCCGCTGCAGATACGACATATCATTATACGAAAAATCAGTACCGAGAAAGCTTTCGGTGCCTTCCGATTCACCGGTAATACGGCGGACTTTGCCGAGTGACGGCAGATAAATCCGCTGATCGGTAACACCGTCTTTTGCAATCATCAAAAAACGCGTTCCTTTTACATTTGCAGGCGCTTTGATTTCCAAAAAGGTACGGTGATCGTTTTCTTTTTGCACGGAATATTGATCGACCAGCAGTTCCGCCATCGTCGTTCCATTTCGTTGGATTTCCATCTTTGCCCGCGTCCCGATTGTTTCAATTGTTATTTTTGACGGAGCGCCCTTCATAATGGATTCGGCGGTTTCTTCGGCAAAAAGCACTGCGATGCTGCAGAGCAATAAAAAACAAAGCATTAGTAATTTTTTCATTGTTACCTCCATAAAAATCTTTTAGAAAAATATCAAAGCCTACGGCTCTGTACTATCCCCCGGTAAGGCTTTAGTAATAAACCGCGGCTTTACAATCGAAAGGATGGTTGGTAATACCGTTAAGCTGGCAAAAGAGCTGGTACCCATCACCAACGCAATCAATAGACCGAGTTCGGATAGCATATTAAACTTTGAAAGTATTAAAACGGCAAAGCCCGCACCAACCGACACCGCATTAAACAGAATTGCCTTACCGGAACCGTAGAACGTGTGGATAAGGAAATTCCGGTCGTCGCGCCGTTTGGTATACTCATGGTGATAGGCCGCCAAATAGTGGATGGTATAATCGATACCGATACCGATTGCAAAACTTGCCACCATTGCCGTACCGATATTGAGCTTTATACCGACGATTCCCATAAAACCAAAATTCAGTGCAACGGAAATCATCAGCGGGATAATGCCGATAATACCTGCAATAATGGAGCGGTAATAGACTGCTAAAATTAAAAATACAATGCCGAACGACACCGCCACGGAAATCAGCTGGGACTGTACTACAAGGGTATTCAACGACTGCTCGATAAACATTGAACCGTTCGGTTCTACCGATATATCTTTGGGAAAATTATCCTTGACATACGCCATAATTGCTTGCAATGCCCGTTCGCTGTCTTGTTGACCGAGCGTCCTTAGCTGAATATTTACTTTAAGCGTGGTCGGAGTATATGTGTCGTCGATAAAGTCCTGCACATTCCCCGCCATCAGAAGAAGATAATTTTGAATAAGTGCAGTAAGTTCTTCCTGCGTCTCTTTTCCGTATTTTTGCGGCTCCGTAGGAATTTCGTAGTAGGCAGCGCCTTTATAATTGACATCTTTCTTTAACGCATCAATCACCTCGGTCGCAGAAACATATCTGCCGCGGCGGGCTGTTTGAGCAGCTGCAAGTTTTTCGATGAGTTCGGAAAAAGTATACACCGGTTCTTTTTGTGTTTTCACAGCGGTGTTCCCTGTTTTACCGGATGCTGCTGCCGATGGCTCCGAATTACTCCATGAGTCAGTATCATCAAAGCCCCATGAGCTGTCCGTATCTCCGAAGTCCCCGAAATCACCAAATGAATCTTCTTCTCCTTTTCCCGTGGAGTTTTTACCGGTAGGTACGAGTCCCGTTGCCGGAGCATCCGCGTTATACACTTGATTGAACCGTTTAATAACATCCGCCAGCGATGTTATTTTTCCTACTTCGGGGATATTTTCTTCCGCATACTCGGCAAGTGAATCGATTGCCTGCAATACGTCCGGCCGGATAACATCACCCTGTTTCGTACCCGTGATAATTAAGTTCAGTAACTTTGAACCGCCGAAGTTTTCGCGGATAAAGGTATCGGATCGGACAACCTGCACATCCGGTTCAAAATATTCCATTAATACGTTATCGATAACGAGTTTTGAAATTCCTAAACCCGCAAAAATGATACAGCCAACGCTGACCAAAAGTACACTGCGCTTGTGTGCATGAATAATCATCAGCGTATCTGCAATAATCCGATCGATAATGCCGCTATGGCTCGATTTTGCCCCAAAGCGCCCGCCGATAGTCGGATTCCGCGGTCCGCGCAAAATAAGAATTGCAGGGATAAGTGTTACCGCAACAATAAAGGCTGAAAGGACGCCGAAGCTCGAAAAGATACCGAACTCAAAAATCGGGACAACGCTCGTAAAACAGAATGATACAAAACCGGCAAAGGTTGTAAGCGCCGCTAAAAAAACCGGCGGAATAACCCGCGCCATAGCTTCGACAATCTGTGCCGAATGAGTTTCGGTAGAGATTTCCTTACTCTGCGTTACTTCATCAAAATAGTGATTGATAACATGAATACCGTATGCACTGCCGACGGCAATCAGGATGACGGGAAGCACCGTCGAAAGAATGGTCAATGGAATGTGCAGCAACGCCATTGCACCGATCGCCCAAATGCATGAAATAATTACGGTGAGCAGCGGTAAAAATACGCCGGTAAATCTTCTAAATGAAAAGAATAAAACCCCAGCAACTACGATGACGACGATAGGCACAAGGAACATTAAATCATGCCCGGTTGCTTCGTTGACAATTTCGCTGAATACCGGTGCGCCGGTTACGTAGGTAACGGAGTCGGGGAAGTCCCATTCCTCCGCGATGCGCATCACCTCACGGCATACGGCAACCGTTTCCGGCGAACCGCTTTCTTCCTGTTTGACGTTAAGGAAGATAATAGTTTGTGTCGCTTTTAAATCGTCGGAAACCAAGCTTCGGTTATAGGTTTCCATCGAACGGAGTCTTTCGGTAATTGTGTTCAATTCTTCCTGTGAACCGGTTAAATGTTCCGGCACAAGCTTTTCGTTCACAATTGAATCACCGACCGCTTCGATATGGGTTGTTCTCGTCAATGATACAACGTTTTTCACTAACGGTAATGCAAGCAATTGCTTATCCAGCTCCTGCATTTTTTCTAGAAATTCCCGATTAACGACTGTCGAATAATGCCGTTGGATTCCTATCAAGAGCGGCACCGAATCTCCGAATATCTTTGCCATTTCGGCGTCGGCTATCCGTGATGGATCGCTTTCCGGTATAAAGCGGAAATTATTATTATCAAATCGGACACGCGGAAGCTGTAGTGCAAAGAAGAGCGTGATGCCGAGGATAGTACCCAAAATAATACGCGGATGTTTGTATAGCCTTTTAACCAGTGCGTTTTTCAAATTCATAAGCACCTACTTTGACAAGCGGGATACTCTAAAGCTAGGGTATTTAAAGAATCCCGAAAATTAATTAAGAGTCCCTATACTATACTCCCATCCGAGTAAAGTCAAGGTTGCGCCTTGCCTTGCCGGATGGAGGAACCTGTTCCGGTTTTTATTACTTCAATTTTTTGTGGGATGCGGCTTTGCAGTTCGCCGACATGAGAGATGATGCCGACCATCCGGTTCCCACGTATTTCATCTAAGATGCTGACGGCGTTTTCCAGGGCTTTTTCGTCGAGCGACCCGAAGCCTTCGTCGATGAACATCGAATCTATTCTGATGCCGCCTGCCCGTGCCTGGATGGAATCGGCAAGGCCGAGTGCAAGGCTGATGGAGGCCATAAACGTTTCCCCGCCGGAGAGGGTTGCGGAGGGGCGGCACTTACCGGTGTAGGCGTCGGCGATTTCCAAGTCGAGGCCTCGGTATGCGTTCCCTGCGCCGTGCTCTTCGCTGACGGCAAGCCGGTACCGTCCTTCACTCATCCGCTCAAGTCGCTTATTTGCAAACACGGTTACTTCATGCAAAAAGGCGGAAAGGATCCACGTGTCGAACTGGAGCTTCCGCGGATTGCTGCCGCAGAGGTCTTTCGCAAGGGCTACCCAGTTTTGCGCCTCCGCTGTTTTAACTGCGAGGGCTTTTGTCAGTTCCGTGTGCTGGGCGTGCAGCTCCTCCAGCTTTGCTTTCTCCGCATTGAGAACTTCGAGCCGAGCCTGTATTTCATCATACCGTTGGCGCAGGGCTTCGACGGCGGCTTCCATCTCATCGAGATCGCGCGGCTCAGTCGCGGTAACGTCTTTTTCCAATCCGGCAGCCGCCTGTTTATACGCCGCGTACTGCTCATAAAAGGTGTCGATTTCGGTTTTCCACTGCGCAACTTCCGGTTCACTGCACACGGCTTGCTGTAAATCCTGCAAATCGGCAAAACCTTCCTTTATATACGCGGCTTCGAGTAATGCCGTTTTTTCGCTGCGCTGCTGCGAGCGTTCCTGTCCGTGCGTTTCCGCCGCGGAAAGTTCACCGCGGATTCGTTCAAGGTTTTGCGTTGCTTCTGAAACATCGGTATGATAAGCGTTGATAGTCAGTTTGAGTTCCTGCAGCAGCGCTTCGCATTGTTCCAACGCAGTTTCCGCATCGGGTACTTCGTATTGCTCCGGTGCAGTCTTGCCGGCAGGGGCATTGAGGGCTTTGGCTTTGCCTCCGGTTCCCTGTTTGTCAAAAATTTCCGTATCCGAACTCAACTGAACGCTGCGCCGGTTTTTGGGTAGCTGGGAAAAAGCTTGGTCAAACTGGCGGCGTTTTTCTTGCAGCGCGGCGGAAACTCCGCTTAAGCGTTGTTCCGCGCTATGGTGCTGCTGCGTACATTCCTGCCGCTCCCGCTGCAAACGACGGGCTTCTTCTTCCAGCGTTTTGTGTTCGGCAAAGGCTTTGCGGGATGCGTTGTACGCTTGCACCGCTTCGTTTATCTGCTGAGCGGTTTCCTTAATGCGGCTCTCCGCCGCATCCTTTCCTTCAGGAAAGGGCACCGCGCTGCATTCTTTATACCGCAGCTGTAAATCTTCCGCAGCGGCAGCCCGTTCATCTATTTGCTTTTGATAATTTGTATACGAAGCCTCCGCACCGGCGAGCGCCGTCTGGGCTTTTTCTTTTTCGTGCTGTAGTTTTGCTGCGCTCCGTTTTGCCGCTTCTATCCGCTCGTCAAAGCTGAACGCACTTTCTGACATACCTTGAGCCGGTGCGGGGTGATGTACCGAACCGCAGACGGGGCAGGGGCTTCCTTCTTCGAGGTGTTCCGCGAGTGCCGCCGCCGCACGCTGCCGTTCCGCTGCCTTTTTTTCTTCTTCTATTCTATTGATCTGTTCCGTTTGAATATCGTAATCACGGGCGATCTCCGCAAGCTGTGTCCGCGCATTATCCGCAGCCTGTGCATAGCTGTGCAAAAAGGTAGCAAGCTGCTCCTGCTTGCATAAGATCTCGTGCAGCTGTTTCTCCATGTCGAGCCGGGTTTGCAGGCTGCGGTAGGCGTGTTCCCGCTCGTCAAGCGCATCGACGGCGGGAGCAATGGCTGCGGTTTTTTCCGTAACGGCGGCGAGCTGCGCTTCGATGCGTTGCAGTTGCGCTTGGGCGGCAGCAGCGGTGCGTTTCAGCTTGCCTTCTTCGGCTTGCTCCGTTTCGATTTCCTGTTCCAACACGGCGGCTTTCCGCAGCGAGTCGATGACGGCATAGAGGCTGTCCCGCTGCTGCTCTTTTGCGGTGATCTCGTTGTGCCGTTCCTGCAAAGCGTTCATACGAGCGGTCAGTTCTTCCATGCGTTCCCGTTTTTCCCGTATCTGCCGCTCGTCCGCCGCACATGCCGCTTCCAACTCAAGGAGCTGATTTACGTGGACTGCGAGCGGAGCCGCCCGCTGCGCTTTTTCGATCTTCGCTTTTAAATTGCGGATATCCTCTTCGCGGATGCGGCATGCTTCCAGCTCTTCGGTAACCCGCTCCAGCTCTTTCCGCTTCTCTGCAAGTATTTTTTCCTGCTCAAGCTCGGTGTTCTTTGTCTGTAAGGTGGTCAAGACGCCGCCGTGTTCATCCCTGATACGGTCAATTTCGTTCAGCAGCTCTGCGCGGTCGCTTTCGTAACGGTGGTACACAAAGCGGGTATGCAGGGTTTCGAGGTTTGCTTCTATTGTATGCGCTTCCTGCTGCAGCGTGTCTGCGCGGAGCTTCGCTTCCTGCATCAAATCCGAATATCGCTTGATAGGAAACAGGTGCATCAGCGTCTCTTTTTTATCGCTCGACTGTGCCCGCAAAAACTGCGCAAATTCTCCCTGCGGCAAAAGGACGATGCGGCTGAACTCTTTGTCGGAAAGCTTAATCAGATTTTGGATTGAAGCATCGGTTTCCCGCTTGTTAGTCGATGAGCGGTTTTCCCAGCTGCCGTTTTCGTAGCATTCAAGGGAGACTTCTTCCGGTGTTTCCAGTTTCCGGCCTTCTTTGGTATACGGCAGCTGCCGTTTTATTCGGTACAGCTGCGCTCCGATAAAAAAGGTGAGTATAACATCGGAGACTGCATAGTCGTCCGCAAAGTGGCTCCGCAAGTTGCGCATAACGCCTGATCTACCGCCGAGCGGTTTTCCGTAGAAGGCGTAGGAAATGGCGTCGAAGAGCGTGGTCTTTCCGGCGCCGGTTTGTCCGTAAATTAAAAAGAGGGAGCCGAGGCTGTCAAAGTTGACGGTATGCTCGCCGGTAAAAGGGCCGATGTTGTGCAATATCAGTTCTTTAGGTCTCATCTATAGCCTCTTTGCAAAGCTGTTCAAAAAGCTCTTGCTTCATTTGGTTCGGCTCGCCGTTAATGACGATTTCAAACCGGCTAAAATTTTCGGCTAGCGTGAGCGGGTCTTCAGCCGTCCGTTCCCGGAGGGTCAGCTGTTCTTCTCCGTCCTGCTGTTCCCGATTCATAAAGCTCTTTTGCCGGATACTCAGCAAAAACGGAAATTTTTGCCGCAGCAACTGCATCGGGTGCGCAATAACCTCGGCATCGTTCAGGGTGATTTCCAGATAGCAGCCGCTCCATTCGTCGTAGCGGTTTCCGGTAAAGAACTCTTCAAAATTGCCTTCCAGCCGTTTAAGCGGACGTTCGGAAATAATGGGTATCCGCTCAATGTTGAGCGGAGCCTTTGCATTGTTCATATCGGACTGCTGATTTGCCGTATTAAACAGTTCCGTGCGGGATTTCGTTATTTCCGCATCGAAAAGCTCCGCATGAGCTTTAGTTGTCTCAGTATCGAAGAGTTCCGCACTAACTTTCTTCTTGTTGTTCTTTCCGGCGGTATTTTGTTTCGGCGTGCAGTCGATATCTATCGAAAGGACGCACTTGGCATCCTCCGATTCATCAAAGGAGTAGGGGAGGGGCGAACCGGAATAATACATTCTGTCGGTTATCCGTTGGCAGCGGTGCAGGTGCCCGAGCGCAACATAATCGAAAAAAGAAAAAAGGTCGGGATTGACATATTCAGCGGTACCGATAAAGGTGCGCTCGCTGGAGGAGCTCTGCCCGCCGACGGTAAAGAGGTGCGCCGCTAACAGCGCGGGTATGCCCGGCCGTACCGCTTGTTTCAGTATGTGCGACGCAACCGCCGCCATTTCCGCCTGTGAATCCCCTGCCGTATGATACGCTTCTTTTGTTTCTTCCGAAAAAGCGCCGAAGTTTAAAAAGGGGAGCAGGTATACCGCAAGTTTTTCCGCGCCCTTGGTAAGAATCACCGGATCGGTAAGCCTGCTTGTATCCTGCGCAATATAAATGCGCTGGTTTTGCAGTATTTCGCGGGCAAAGGCGAGCCGCTGCGCGGAGTCATGATTACCGGGAATGATAAGCACTGCCGTATCGGGACAATCCTCCCGTATCCGTGCAAGGAATCGGCTGAAAAGCGAAACCGCCTCCGCCGAAGGAATAGCGCGGTCATACACATCGCCTGCGATAATCAGTGCTGCATAGTCGTCTCGTGTAAGGATATCATGAATATCGTTCAGCATTTTTTCTTGTATGCCGAGCAGCGGCGTTTCATGCAGCGTCTTTCCCAAATGCAGGTCAGCGGTATGGAGCAGTTTCATCCTTGCTACTGTATGACTAATATCCGGTTCTGTAAAGGGGCGGAAAAGCACCTCAAGTAGAGAAAAGTGTGATATATAATTAATTTTTATTCTTATTTGCTACTTGCAAACTTTTTGCATTTGTGTATACTTGCAACCGATTTGCAACTAGCATTGCAAGAGGAGTTTTTTAATGAAGAAATTGTTTTTTACAGCAGTTTGTATGATGTTTTTCGGCATCGCTGCGGTAAATCTGTTTGCCGGCGGAAAAACCGAGAAAAACATGGAAGGAAAAGTTGCCGTTGCAGCAACCTTTGATGCGATGAAGGAACTCACGGAAATCGTGGGTAAAGATAAGGTGTATGTCCATACGATTATCCCGCCGGGAGTTGAAGCTCATGATTTTGAACCAAAGGCTGGGGATCTGAAGTTCTTAATGCAGGCAAAAGCCGTTGTTTACAACGGCTTGGGTATGGAACCGTGGCTTATGGATGCGCTCCATGCGGTGAAGCAGGATACGATAAAGACTATCTGCGCAAGTAACGGTATTAAACCGATCGAACTCGCAGAAGGACACCACCATCATCATCACCACCACCACGAAGATGAGCACGATCATGATCACGACGAACATGACCATGATCATGATGACGACCACGATGCAGTTGATCCTCATGCGTGGTTGAGCCTTGAATCCGCTAAAGTGATGGTTAAGAATATCGCCGACGGTTTAAGCGAGGTAGATCCTGCAAATGCCGCTTTCTATAAGGCGAATGCCGCAGTTTTTATTGCGAATGCTGATGCGCTTTTAGCAAAATACCGCGATAATTTTGCTAAAGTATCCCATCGCCGTTTTGTTACCGGACACGCAGCGTTCGGCTATCTTTGCCGTGACTTCGGGCTTGAACAGAATAGTGTCGAAGATGTATTTTCTGCCGGAGAACCGAGTGCACAACAATTAGCAAAATTAGCAGATTATTGTAACCAATATGGAATTAAAGTTGTTTTCTCCGAAAATGCGGCCAGCCCGCAAGTTTCGGCTACCTTAGCAAAAGAAGTTGGGGCTTCGGTGCAAACAATTTATACGATCGAGTCGGCTGAGGACGGTTTATCCTATATGGAACGGATGACCTCCAATATAGAAAAAATTTACAAAAGCCTGGCACGGTAAGCTTAAATCTTACGTGTCGGCTTAATACAAACAATAGCTAATCCCGGTGATAGTCATTGTACGGCCTTTACATCTCTCCTTTAGCCGTACCGTGATTATCACCTTTTTTTTGCCTCGATGCGGTTTTGCCGTCCTTTTGTGCAAAATTTTGGATAAAATTTTGCACATTTTATTTTTGAGAAAAAGGACAATTGCATCAGACAAATACATCAAAATTGCAGAATAATGGAGATTGGGTAAGCATTTGAACCGCGAAGAGGTTCAACTCTGCTTGGACGATCTCCATTATTCTGCGGGGTTGCCAAGAACCACCTGATGCAATTGCCTTGCGCCTTCCTCATTGACAGATAGGTAACTCTGCATAATAATGATGGAAAGGAACGTAGAGGGCTTATGCTTGAATTATGTATTCTGTTGCTGTTTTCCGTCAGTTTAATTATCTGCGTTATTCTTGACTATTCAATTCTATATGCGTTGATATTCGGCTATGCGCTTTTCTTCACGTTCGGCCTTATTAAAGGCAAAACGTGGAAAGATATGCTCTGCTATTCCTTCCGCGGTATTCTTACCGTAAAAAATATTCTGATAATTTTTATATTGATAGGCAGCATCACTGCAATATGGCGTGCGTGCGGAACCATTGCTTTTATCGTCTACTATGCATCCATGTTCGCGGTGCCGCAAGCAATGGTGCTGATCTGTTTTCTGCTATGCTGTTTTGTATCGTTTTTGATGGGTACTGCCTTCGGAAGCGCCGCTACCATCGGTGTTATCTGTATGACGCTGGCAAACAGTATGAACATTCCCGTTATATATGCAGGGGGCGCCGTTATTTCGGGGATATTTTTCGGAGACCGCTGCTCACCGATGTCGTCGGGAGCGCATCTCATCAGCGGATTAACGCATACTGATGTCTTCAATAATATCAAAACGATGGTGAAAACCGCATTTATCCCCTTTATTGTCACGGCGGTTCTGTATGGTAGTATCGGGCTTATTATCAATCCCGGTACGGGGAACGGTATGACCTTTCATATCTTTGCCGACTCCTACAACCTTTCGCTTTTTACGATTATTCCTGCCGGCATCATTATTCTTTTTTCCTTGCTGAAAATCGATGTAAAAATAACAATGACTGTCAGCTGTCTTGCGGGATTGTTCTGCGGCGGACTTTTTCAGCATATACATGCAGAAGAGCTGATAAAAATAGTCTTTTTCGGTTTTCACCCTCAGGATGCGGAACTGGCAAAACTTATGACCGGCGGCGGGATTGTTTCTATGATACGGGTATCGATAATTATCTGTATTTCATCCTGTTATTCGGGAATGTTTAAGGGAACTCATTTTTTTGCAGGGATACAGCGGTTCATGGAGCGGCTCAGCAAACGGATTACTGCATTCGGTAGTGTTCTTACTGCATCCGTATTTGCTTCGGCGATTGCCTGCAATCAAACATTGGCGATTATACTTACTCATCAAGTATGCGACGATCTTATAGAAGATAAAAACACCCTTGCATCTTACTTGGAGAATACCGCCGTTGTTGTTGCGCCTCTGATGCCGTGGTCGATAGCGGTAAGCGTTCCGTTGACTTCAATCGGTGCGCCGTCGGTAGTGCTTGTAGCAGCCTTTTTTCTGTACTTAATCCCGCTGTGGAATTTTTTTGTGAATATCGTACGACACCGCACTCGTAAATAAGCAATATTTCGGAAACGGGGCTTATCTTGACAGTTATCCAAATAGATAAGATAATACATACAGTATGTCTGTTGTAATTATCTCTATTTTCATCATTATCGCAGTTGTTGCCGTCGTAACAGTTGTTATGACGGGGCTTAAAGGCCGCGGAACATTATCGATCGGCAAAAAAAATAAGGCCGCAGTAATACGCGAAGCAACAAAGCGGCTTGCGCAAAATCCGAACGACAGCGCCGCACTTTTAATGGTCGGAGATATATACTTTCAGGATCAAGACTGGGAAAAGGCCTATGCTTCTTATGCGCCGCTGTTGGATCAGATGAGCGGGCGTATTCCATCGGAGCAATTTGAAATCAGCTTACGGTACGGCATCAGCGCAATGAAAACAGACCGGTTTGCAGAAGCGAAGAAAGGGCTTTTGCTGGCAAAAAATATTAATCCCAACCATTTTGAAATAAACTATAACCTCGGATATATTTACTATATTCAAAAAGAATATGAAAAAGCGGTTCCGTTTTTGCGGAAAGCATTGCTCACTCAACCTGATAACGTGATGGCGTTAAAATATCTTGGCTATACGCTCCAAAGTTTACGGAAATATCAAGAGGCGCTTCCCAGCTTGAAAAAAGTCTTAGATGTGCAGCCGGATAATAAGGAAGCACTCTTTGCAATGGGAGAATGTTTTTATGAAGTCGGCTCGAATGATCAAGCATTAAAAATCTTTACGCATTTGCGGGTATCTCCCGAAGTGGGGCCTCGTGCAGCGCTCTATGCAGGGTTAATACGGATGCGTGCGAGTCAATTGGATAAGGCAATTGAAGATTTTGAAATCGGTCTAAAACATGACAGCATTCCGTTGGATATCATGAACGAGCTGCGCTATAATTTAGCTGCTGCACGGATTAAAACGCAAGATTTACAAAAAGCACTGATCCAATTAAAAGAAATCCAGACCGTCAGTCCGGGCTATAAAGATGTTGCTTCCCTTATTATGCGGTATCAGGAATTAAATCAGAATAAAAACCTCCATACATATTTGATGGCAGGGCAGAGTGAATTTGTCGGATTGTGCCGCAAAATCGTTTCTCGTTTCTTTCCTAACGCTAAAGTGAAGATACTTGATATCAGTGTTCTTGCAACCTATACCGATATTGTTGCGGAAATCGATACGCCCAAATGGGCGGATCTCGTGATATACCGCTTCTTCCGCTCTCAAGGCTCGGTCGGTGAGTTGGTGTTGCGCGACTTTCACGGAAGAATTAAAGAGATGAAGGCCGGTAAGGGGATTTGTATGACTGCCGGTACCTTTACGGAAGAAGCACGCCGCTTTACGGAAGGCCGCCCGTTGGATCTTTTTGATAAGAACCGATTGAACAAAGTCTTAAACGCAATCGGGTAAGTTTTCAAGACAAAAACTGCCGCGACCACCGCAACTGCATCAGAAATATTTTAAGTGGGTGTTTTCCTTCTATGCGAAATTTCATAGGTATAAGGTGAGCGTCTACAATGACGCCGCTCACCTTAACCGTCAAGTTTTCTTTCGAAAACTTGCGCATTGATGTGTGCGCTTTTCGCGCACGAATGCAACAGTTTCCAAAATTCATATTTTGTTCAACCGTTGCATTTTACGGAAATAAAATTTTGCATATTTTTTCTAACAGGTGGTAAACGCATTAGGCCGAGTATATAAAAATCGCAGAAAAATTGAGGCTGATGGTTAAAAATAATTTTTGCGTTAGCCTTTTGAAAAGAGGTGAGGCAGATACGAGGCATGAACAAAAATTACCCACAGGCGTGCTTTTTGCACGTCGAGGATTAATTTTTGTGAAATAACGAAGTAGATGCCCGCATATTTTCAAAAGGAAAGGTTGAGCAGCCACAATCATTCTGCGGGGCTGTCAAGGGTAAGGCCTAATGCGTTTACCGCCGCCGTATTTTTTGTACGGCAGTTTTTAACAAAGAATCACCCGTTATCAAAAGCAGCGTTAAAATAATCAGTGCGAAAAGCGCGGCGCTGATAAAGAGCGGAAGTCCTTGTGCGATAATGCGGGGGTACGCCGCTAACGGATCGTAGAGCCGTGCACCGAAAAAATACAGCGGGGCGGCGGCAATCAGCGAAAAAAGCAGCATCTTAACGGTAAAACCTGTTGCCGATACAAGCAAGGTACGCACATCGATCGAATCGCTTTTGGTAAGAAAATACAGCAGAAGGCCGGTATTGACAGCACTCGCAACGGTCAGTGCCAACGCGATACCGCCGCCTTGCATAATACCCGCCAGAGCTGCCGCAAGCACAATATTGATTCCGAAACACGCAATACCTGCAATCGTGGGACGTTTGGTATCGCTTTGCGCATAAAAAGCCGAGGTTAAAATCCTGTTTAATGCAATAAAAAACAACCCTGCGATATGCCACTGAAAGGCCTGCAAAGTAAGCCGGACAGACTCGTCAGTGAAGCGGCGGCTCTTATACACCAAAATGATAATATGTTCGCCCGAACAGAGCAGGAAAATCGTTGCAGGAACGGTTACGAGCGCAATAATCTTTGCGGCATTCAAGAGCAGTTTTTGAAATACCTCCCATTGCTTATTAACCGCATGGGCGGACAGGTCGGGCAGGATAACCGTGCCGACAGAAACGGCGAAGATGCCGAGAATAAGTTCTTGTAAACGGATTGAATACTGCAAACTTGCCGCGACTCCGACTCCGGAGTATGTCGCAAGCGCCGTGGAAACGAGGTCGTTAATCTGATACACCGCCGTACCTATCAAGGTCGGCACAATCAGCCGTAGGATTTTCCGCGCTCCGGCGTTCCGGACACAGCGCCGGAACGATATCAGCTTAAACGAAAAGCCTGCGCGCAGTACAAAGGGGAGTTGAAACAGCATCTGGAAGGATCCGCCGATTACCACGCCGATTGCCATTGCAAGAGCCGGATTGCCGCAGGGCTTTGCGAGTACAAAGGTGCAGCCGATAACGGACAGGTTAAACAAAATCGGCGTAATCCCTGTCGGTAAAAAGCTGCGGACGCCGTTCAATATTCCTTGAAAGAATGCTGCCACGGAGATAAGTAGCAGGTACGGAAACATGATGCGCGTTAAGAGCACCGTTGCGGAAAAGTCGCCGATTTTCGGAAAGAACACCGCAACAATCAGACCGCTGCACAAAATCCCGATGATGACGGTGCCCGTTACGGCAAAAGACAGCATAGTGAATGTTGCGGAAAGGAACTCCTTCATCGTCGCCTTTGCATCCGGCGTATTGCGTTTTTCTTCCTCCAGATACGTTTGGAAAGTAGGTATAAACGCAACGGTCATGCTGTTTTCGGCAAAGATGCGCCTAAGCAGATTGGGAATCATAAACGCAACGGTAAAGGCGTCCGCAAGGGGGCCGGTGCCGAGGAAGGCTGATTTGGTCATTTCCCGTATCAGCCCCAAAATCCGCGAGATGAGGGTGAGTACGGACAGGCTAATACCGCTTTTGAGTAAAGAAGATTTCCGGTTCATAGATTATCGTTTTTGTGTTATGTACGCTTGGGAATGTCGAAAAAGCAACCGGCTTTTGAAGCATCCCCGCTTTGCGCTATCTGCGGAGCCGGACGCCTTCAATATCGGTGCTGAACAACTCGCGTAAATCGTTGAGCCCCAATGCCATCAGCGCCATACGGTCAATTCCGATACCCCATGCCAGAACGGGAACGTCGATGCCCATCGCCTTGGTAACTTCGGGGCGAAAGATGCCGGATCCGCCCAGTTCAAACCAGCCGAGTACCGGATGCTTGATATGCACCTCTATAGAAGGTTCCGTAAAGGGGAAGTACCCTCCGACATATTTCACTTCGGTGGCGCCGGCAATTTCGACGGCAAACATCTTGAGGATACCGAGCAGCGTTCGCAGGTTGACCTGTTCGCCGAGGACGATACCTTCCGTCTGGTAAAAGTCGGAAAGGTGCGTTGCGTCTACTTTATCGTAGCGGAAGCAGCGCGCAATACCGAAGTATTTACCCGGGATTTTTGCCTTTGCCAGCTGATGAGCGGACAATACCGTGCCTTGGCTGCGGAGCAAAAGCTGTCGAGTAAAATCGCGATCAAAGTGATAATTCCAGCCGCGGCTGCCGCTGTCCCCGCCCGTTTCATGAATTTCCGCAACGCGGGAAAGGAAGGGTTCCTCAATCGCTTTGGCGTGCGTGGGATTTTTTAGGTAATACACATCGTGAATGTCGCGGGCTGCGTGGAACTGCGGCATAAAGAGCGCATCAGAGTTCCAGAAATCCGTTTCGACCAGCGGCCCGTCAAATTCCTCGAAGCCGAGCGACGTGAGTTTATCTTTGACGCTCTCCAAAAAATCAACGTAGGGGTTTGTTCTGCCGGGGATAACGCGGGCTGGCGGCAGCTGGATATTGTAGCTGCGGAAGGTTTGCGTTTTCCATGCGCCTGTTTTAAGACTTTCGGATGTCAGTTGTCCCGTTTCATCGCCGGTAATGCCCGCCGCATTCAAGGCTTTCTGCACTGCGGCAACCATATCCGTAAAGGCGTAAACAATCTCGTCCCGTTCGATAATCTTGAATGCGGTATCCGCAGCGCCGCGCTTTTTCGCAATATCGGCAATGCAGGTCTTTTCGTCATCCGTTAAAGAGTCTTCAGGCAGACGGCACTCGGCAGCCTCCGCGGCACGTTTCAGCAGCGCTTTTTTCAGCAAGAAGTTTTTATCGTCAGGGTCTTTTATATATGCCGCTTTTTTTTCATCATTCATCGCGGCACAGCCCGCCTTGGAAAGTTCCCCGAAGGAAGAGCCGACATCCTTATTCTGTAAACCGAGTTTTTGCGCAATTTCGGGCAGCTTGAGTGGCCCTGCTTCCTTTAACAATAGGATAATCCGCTCGGTAGGCAATCCGTTTTGTGCATAATCCTTGCCAAGCTCCGTCAATTCATAGACAACGGTTGTCTTTCTCGTTTTTTCTTCTACCAATTCCTTGAGCTTGAGCCACGAAAAGGCCTGATTTGCATGACCTTCTTTATACTGCAAAACCTCTTGCAGTTTTTTCGCATATAATCCTTCGCCTATCTTAAAGTTCTTTAATACCTTGATCTCAAGCGGGTGCAGACTTTTTAATACCGATTGAATATCCATAACGGATTCCCCCTTTTTTTCATAAAACGGCTAAAATGATACCTCATTTAGCGATTTTAGTGAATAGGATGAGCGGGATTTGCTGGGAGGGGAGAAGCTCTCAGAGGTTTCTCAGCGATAAATTTTAATTTAAGAAATGATGAATTTTTGATGTAAATTATAGTGTTTTTTCCAGCCATTTTCCTCCAAAAGTCGCATAAGGACTGTAGGAGGTGTGAAAATGAGCAAATCCCATAACAGCTCAATGCATTTCACCGCTCGAAACGACTATGCATTCAAAAAGCTCTTTGGTACTGAAGAGAATAAGGATATCATGATCGAATTTCTCTCTTTGGTTACCCTGTTGAGCAAAGATGATTTTGACGATGTTCGTATCGAAAATAGCGAACAGATTCCCCGATTCTACAACGATAAAACCGGGCGGCTCGACATTAAAATCCGCTTACGCGACGGCCGTAAAATCGATGTAGAGATGCAGAATACCTATTTTGATTATTATCCTAAACGCAGTATCTTTTACTGTTCTAAACTGATCCATGAACATTTTATGAGCGGCTTCCAGTATGCGCAGTTGAAAAAGTGTATTGCAATCAATGTGCTGAATAGCCCGTTTAAGCTGAGCGAAAAGATACATTCAATCTATCAGATACGGGAAACGGAAGAACAAACACTCTTGGATGAGCTTTTGGAGATTCACTTTTTAGACTTAACAAAGCTGCAAAAAGAGAGTTTGACAAGCCTAGAAAAATGGCTTATGTTTATCAAAACAGACAGTAAGGAGGAGCGGTCTATGCTCGCACAAGGAAATCCGGTAATGGCGAAGGCAAATAAGGTGATGGACATCTTTTATCTGGATGAGCAAGAACGGAAGCGGTATGAGGCAGCATGGGAATATGAAAGCGACCGGCTCTCGATGATAAGCGAGTCTGAGCGTAAAGGCCTTGAGCGCGGCTCCCGCCAAAAAGCGCTTGAAACAGCAAAAAACATGCTTACAATGGGCTATCCCCTCGGCGATATTTGTAAAATTGTAGGACTCCCTCAAGCAGAAGTGGAAGCACTTAAATAAATTTTAATTTAAGAAATGATGAATTTTTCCAGCCATTTTCTTCCAAAAGTCACATAGGGACTGTAGGAGGTGTGAAAATGAGCAAATCCCATGGCAGCTCGATGCTGTCCATCGAAGCTCTTTTTCATCGGCGCCTCCTCATTTCGCCTTACAGCTTTTCTACTTCCGCTTGGGATAGGCCGGTTGCTTGTGCGATCTTCTCAATCGATAGTCCTAAACCGAGTAAATTCTTTGCCGTTTCAAGCGCTTTTTGATATGCACCTTGGGCTATGCCTTCGCTTCTACCTTGGGCTATACCGGCTTGCATTCCTTGGGCTATACCGGCTCTGCGTGCGTCCATTTCAAATGATTTTAATAACATATACTCCCTCCGTTTCTCTTCGTCTTCTTTGGTTTCATTTACTTTCTCCTCCAGCTTTCTAGTGAATACCGTATTCGGACTTTGTCCGTTCATGTAAGATAAAAAGGCTTTTAGGTTTTCTTCCGCCTGTTCCGAAGCAGTACTGTTGATGATTATTTTTGTAGTTCCATCAGTAAATTCCTGTTCCGCTTCGCTACAGTAAGGTTTTATCGTGTAAACGGGTAAGCCTTTTTCCAAGTAATCAAAGGTACATAAAAAGATGATAAAAGTGTCAGGCAAATCATTGTAGTCACCGCCCTTGTTAATTGCGCTGTTGTCTATCGCACATTGGTAATAGCGCATTCTCTCTGGTAAGTTTCGTTCGTTCGTGGTTTGCATTTCTATATCATAGAGTTTTCCTGTCTCATCTTCTATCATTATATCAAGCCTCACGCCCTTGGAAGCTATTTGATTTTCGATAGGTTTTTGTCTAAAAAGCCGTACAATTTTACCGACCTTGTTTCTAAGAATCATTGACAATAGTTCTTTGCACAGTTCTTCATCCTGCATTACGGTACAGAACATATAATCATCGGCTATCGTCAAGTCATCAAAGCTCTTTTTCATCGGCACCTCCTTGCTTTTATCTTTCGGTATGCGATGTTTACCACCGGTGAAACTCGAACACGGGTATCCGAGTTTTATACAGTATACCGCACTCACCGCATTTTTGTAAGCCGATAGGTTTTCAGTTTTTGGACGGCCCCATCGCTTCTGCTTGAAACCCCCGCCATCCATGGCGGAGCAAAGAAAAAAGTCTCTACCGGTAAAGAACAAAAACTGATAGACTGACTACGATTTATACGAACTAACTCTTTTGAAAAGAGGTGGAGCAGATACGAGGCGTGAACAAAAATTACCCGCAAGCACGGTAAAAAATGTACATCCCTGCACATTTTTTACCTACGTGTTTGCAAGACAAACACGTAGCAGACTAAAACCAGCGGCATCCGTGCCGCTTCTGATACGTTGAGGACTAATTTTTGTGAAATAACGAAGTAGGTGCCCACATATTTTCAAAAGATAGGAGGTAAGGTAAGTGCTCGCACAAGGAAATCCGGTAATGGCGAAGGCAAATAAGGTGATGGACATCTTTTATCTGGATGAGCAAGAACGGAAGCGGTATGAGGCAGCGTGGGAATATGAAAGCGACCGGCTCTCGATGATAAGCGAGTCTGAGCGTAAAGGCCTTGAGCGCGGCTCCCGCCAAAAAGCGCTCGAAACGGCAAAAACCATGCTTACAATGGGTTATCCACTCAATGATATTTGTAAAATTGTAGGACTCCCTCAAGCAGAAGTGGAAGCGCTTCAGTAACTACGCATTATTCGCGGTATCCCCTGCGATTTTACAAAAACAGGGTTGATTATTGCTTCTATATTATATGTAATAATTATATGGAAGAGAGGTTGTCCGTAACAAAAAAAAAGCAAAAAAGTTACAAAATAAGTGATTGACAAATAAAAAAAAATCAGCTAGCATATTTTTAATTAAGTTTGGCCGCACAAAAGCGTGTTACGCTTTGGCCAAGAAAGTATTAAAGGAGGTATTTTTCATTATGAAAAAATATCTACTCGTAAGCTTGACTATTCTTTTTGCTGCTACTTTTGTGTGGGCGCAAAATGCTGCAACTGCAGAACCGAGCGTCGATATCGAAGCCGACGCAACCTTGAGCTGGGGTGTTGACCTCGGTCCGGGCGGTGTAAAACACGGATTTAAAAACGAAGCTTCTTGGAGCGTAAAATTCCCGCTTCTCAAGAAGGCTGATAAAACATCCACAAAGAACGACGTCCCCGTATATGGAGAAGTTAGTTTAACAGATGTGGAGCTGAATATCCTCAGCGAAAAAGACAGTGGTGGACACTTTGCGCTGGACGGGAAAGTAGATGGTCTTGAAGCTACATTATTTATCTATGGCGCTTATTTGACCGTATTTGATACGCCCAGTTTTAAAGCCAATTATGCCGAAATATGGTTGCCGGTCGATAAAAATAAGAAATATCGTAAAGATGACTATAAATTTAAACCAGGATTTAGCGGTTATGGTACCAAGATCGGCTATGCAAACAAGGACTTTATGGATTTGGATGTTGGCTTAAAACTTGGTTCCAGCAGCAATTGGAAACCTGCTTCTAAGTCTCAAGCTCAAACCATGAAGTATTTTGATGGTAATACCATGTTAGATGAAGGTGAGTTCATATATAGCGAAGAGCTTGGCGGTTGGGTAGAAGGCGGTTCTCTGCACGGTACTCCTCCCGCACCGCTCTGGTTCCCTGAACCCGGCTATTACCCCTTCGTGACAAAGGCCGATGGAGATTCTAAAACAGATTTCTACTATGGTCTCGGTTTTGATCTTTCTATGAAGCCGCTTGATAAGATGCTTGCTTTTGCTCTTACCGTTAACACAACACTTAGCAACCAGTATGATACTAATCATAACCTCAGCATTGGTGCTGAAGTAACTTCTGAGCCGATGGATGGCTTAAAGTTAAGAGCTGCTTTTGATGGTGGACTTAAATATACATCTCGTGTATTTAATTGGGACACTGTATTTACTGCTGAGTATAAATGGATAGGTGCCGGTGTGTATGTCGGTTCAGCTGGTACACCTATTGGAAATGGTCGTACTGATATGGCTGTGTTTGCACAGTTTGTAACAAAGGGTGATAAGAAAGATGCAACCAATCTGGTTGAAGGTTTGGATGCAGGTGTCTATGTCGGTATGTATCAACTGCTTGGTGCTTCGAAATTCCCGCTCTTTGCAAAGGTTTGGGGTGCATACAAGATTAATATCAACGATTCTATGTGGTTAAAACCCTTTGCTGATGTCTGGCTTGAAACCAACCATGGATCTTCTGCAGTTGGTCTTGCCTATGACCTCGGTGTAAAATTCAGCCCGGTTGAAAAGGTTGAAGTACAAGCCAAGTGGAATCATGGTTCAATTACCAAGAATAAATACCTTGGTGTTATTAATAAGTCTGTTATCGATGGGCAACACTACGGTGCATTCGTTCTTTCACTCAAAGTTAGCTACTAAGCCGTATTCGGCCTAACAGCTACACTTAAAAGCCTGTTCCGCACTGCGCGGGGCAGGCTTTTTTTGTTGATAATGCGGTTGGTGGAAAGTTGAGGATAGGCTGAATCGGAAAACCCTGTTATACTATCGATATGAACATTCCGCGCAAACTACCGATCGGTGTACAGAGTTTTAAAGATTTACGAGAAAAAGGTTTTCTATATGTGGATAAAACCGAATATCTTTTTCAATTAATCAGTAACAGTAAGGTTTATTTCCTCAGCCGTCCGCGGCGGTTCGGCAAAAGCCTTTTTCTTTCAACCTTGGCTGCATATTTCCGCGGGCAAAAAGAGCTGTTTAAAGACCTCTATATCGAAAAAGCTGAAGAAGCGCAAGCGGTACAAGAAGCCAGAGCTGCGTGGCAAGAATATCCGGTGCTGTATTTTGACTTTAACATTGGGCAGTATCTGGAAAACGGAGTTTTGAACGAGCGGCTCGATTCTTTATTAAAAGAACCGGAAAGTCTATACGGTATACAAGTAACAAAAGAAGAAAAGTCTTTTTTTGCCTCACGTTTTGAACGGCTCATAAAGGCTGTATATCAAAAAACCGGCAAACAAGCTGTTATTCTCGTAGACGAATACGATAAGCCTTTGCTGCAAACGATGGGGGAAAATGCAGAACTCAATGAACAGTACCGTAATACGCTCAAAGCTTTTTACTCTGTGATTAAAACCTGTGATGAATATATCCGGTTTGCGTTTTTGACGGGGGTAACAAAGTTCAGTAAAATCAGTATTTTCAGCGATCTGAATAATCTAAACGATATAAGTCTACTACCCAAATATGCCGGTATCTGCGGTATCAGCCAAAGTGAATTGGAAAATACCTTTGCTCCGGAAATTGAAGCGCTTGCACAGGCAAATGAGCTTACCTACGATGAAACACTTAAACAGCTAAAGCAAAATTATGACGGTTACTGTTTTGCTCAAGCAGCTGAAAACATGTATAACCCGTTCAGCCTGTTGCGAGTATTTGACGGACAGATTTTCCAAAGCTACTGGTTTGCAACCGGGACGCCGACTTTTTTAGTTAATTACCTTAAAGACGCGCACTATTATATTCCCGATCTGGACGGAAAGGTAGAACTTGATGAAGAAGGTTTACAAACATACCGAGCCGTTGCAAAGGAACCGTTTCCGATTCTTTTTCAATCAGGGTATTTGACGATTAAAGAGTATATAAAGGAAGCGCGGTTGTACCGGCTTGGCTTTCCAAATGATGAGGTACGGTACGGCTTTTTAAAGAATTTACTGCCTGCATATTCATCGGTGCAACCTGCTGAAACAGGAAAGTCGATATGGCGATTTGTGGAAGATATCCGCAAGGGTGATGTAAACGGCTTTATGGAACGGATACAGTCGATCATCGCCGGTATTCCGTACGATAACTTCACCGAGAAAAATTTGAAGCTGCGAGAACAAAATTACCAGACCGCAGTGTATCTCGTCTTCACACTGATGGGACAGTTCGTACAAACGGAAGTGCATTGCTCAACTGGGCGCAGTGATTGCGTCATACAAACCGTCGATAGCATCTATATCTTCGAGTTTAAGCTTTTTAGCAACGGTAGTGCGGAAGATGCAATTAATCAGATAAAGGAGAACCGCTATGCCGCGCAGTACAAGGCAGACGGAAAGAAGATTGTATTGATCGGCAGCTCTTTTGATGAACAAGCGCGGACAATTAAAGACTGGAAGACAGAGCAACTATAGGGAATCTCAAAAACTCTCTGATTCGTGTGTTTTGTGGTAAAAGTTGCATTTATTTATAAAAAAGAGTATCATCCCGTTATGAATAAAGCTTTACAGACGTTAATAGACCGCGGATTTTTTCAGCAATGTACTAATGTGGAAGCACTGTCCGCGTTAATGGATAAAGGACCGGTTACGTTTTACATCGGTACCGATCCTACCGGCGGTAGTTTGCACATCGGGCACCTTGTGCCGCAGTTTGCACTCCGGCATTTACGCGATGTGGGGCATATCGGTATTGCGCTGCTTGGCGGAGGTACGGGGCGCATCGGCGACCCTTCCGGCAAGACTGAAATGCGCAAGATGCTGGATTATCAACAGCTTGATGAAAATGTTGAAAAGATAAAAGCACAACTTGACCGGTTTATCGGTTTTGACGGAAAAACCGCCTTTCCAGAAAACAATAAAAATTGGCTGGCGGATCTGAATTATATCGATTTTCTTCGGGACATCGGCTCCTGTTTTTCGGTTAATAAGATGCTTTCGTTTGAGGCATACAAAATCCGTATGGAAACAGGGCTATCCTTCCTCGAATTTAACTATCAGTTGCTGCAAAGTTACGACTTTTTAATGCTTCACCAAAAACATCACTGCTGCCTGCAAATAGGCGGAGACGACCAGTGGGGCAATATCGTCGCAGGGGTTGACCTCGTTCGGCGCAAGACCGGTGATGAAGTATTCGGGCTTACCTTCCCGCTCATTACCCGCAGCGACGGTAAAAAAATGGGAAAGAGCGAAAAAGGCGCACTCTTCTTAAACAAAGAGATGACCCCCGTATTCGACTTTTTCCAGTATTGGCGGAATGTTGATGACGCCGATGTGCGCCGCTTTATGCTGCTGTTTACCTTTTTGCCGATCGAAGAGATTGACCGTATCTGTGCAGGCAATATTAATGAGGCAAAAGAGCGGCTTGCATGGGAAGTTACCAAAGAAATACACGGTAAGGATGAAGCAGATACAGCGCTTGCCGGTGCTAAAGCCGCATTCGGCGGCGGCGGCGATAAAAGCGCTATGCCGACCGTAGAAATGAACCGTAGTGTTTTTGAGCAGGGGATTTCGATTGTCGATCTATTTGTACAAAGCGGTTTATGCGCCACTAAAAGTGATGCCCGCCGTTTAATAGAGCAGGGAGGGGCACTTGTTGCAGGCGAATCGGTTACCGATTTTAAAGCGGTCATTACCGCCGCCGCCTTGGATGAAACAGGAGAACTTATTCTCCGTGCCGGTAAAAAGCGGTTTAGCCGTATCGTTACCCGCTAAGTTTGGCAATATGCAAAGGGCAGTTTGAAAAGTATGCAGCTTTTAAGACTGCCCTTTGTTGTTTTATTGTTTGAGTGAAAAGTAATAGCGTGCCCACGCTTTATCGTCGATTAAGATATGATTAAACAGCCAGTCGCGCAAAAAGCGGACAAATGAGTTGGGAACGAATTGTTTGCCGTTTTTATAGGCATTAACTGATTTTAAAATTTCTTTAACAAACAGTTCATGTTTTTGTTTGTGTTCTTTTAACGCCGGATAGTTCATTTCTTCCATGATAACTTCTTCATCTTTAAAGTGAATCATTACATAGTCTACCAATTCTTTCATTACATCTCTAAAGGTCTCTTCAAGTTCTGCTTTTTCACCAAGACAAGCATTGTATAAGTTATTGATCAAATCAACGAGGTGGCGGTGCTGTTTATCGACACTCGGTACCCCCACATCATAGCTGACATCCCACGAAACAAATTTTTCCATCATTGACTCCTCGTATTCGCAACTATTACACATTTTACAGGTGATGTAAAGCCCGTATCAATATGGCTGCTTTTTACCTATATCAGCTTCGCGATCTTGCTGTAGAGGCTATTAACCGCAGCAGTTTGCGCTTCATCCAGTCCTGCCCCTGCACTGTCGATAAGCTGCTGCAAGGAAGCAAGGTTTTCGTGCAGCGCAGTGTGAAACCCGCGCGAAGTTTTAAGCCAGAAAGTACCGTTGCCGTCGTTGAACAGGGTGATAAAGCCGAGCTGTTTGCTCTTCTGCTTTGCCGTTACCGTCCGGAAGATGAGCGGCAGCTGCTCCAGCAGGGCGACTGTGTCATCAGGCAACGTGAAATTCTTGGTGCGCGGGAATGGCGTATCGGATTCGAGCGGCTGCAGCGGAAAAGCTTCGGCGATGCTTAACACCAAGCCGAGTTTCTCTCCGGCAAGCAGTTCATAGCTGCCGAAGGTAATCTTTGCGCGCAGGTTTTTCAGCTGTTCAAGCTGGCCGTCATAGACGATACCACTGGCCTCTGCCCGCAGCTGCTCCACCGTATGGCTGAACTGTTCCCACGGCAGCAAGAGCTGCTTTTTCCCTTTCATCTTTTGTATAATGTACGGGGTGCCGCAGATGGATACCGTCTGCGCCTGTTTTTCAGCTGCGGTACCGGTGCTGCCGGAGCCTTTTCTGTCTGCGGTTTCCGATGCCGCTGCGGAACCGTGTGGTGCAGCCCTTCCTGCGCTGCCGGAGAGCTTTCCGGACGCACCGGCTCCCTGCGCGTTTTTACCTCCGGCTCTTCCGGTTCCGACGGCAGACCGATCAGCCCTGCCTTCAGCAGTGCCGGCCTTTGCCCGCGCTTCCTGCGCCGCTTTTTTGTCAAGGAGCGCAGGGGCGACTAGCGCTACAATGTCTTTGGAAAGGGGCGAGACTGACATGGCATACATCCGCGACGTATGCACAATCTCTCCTGCGACGATAAAGGCTTGATGCTCCTTATACATACAGGAACCCGGATGGATGGAAATCTTTTCGGTTGTCAGGCTGCGGTACACATCCCGCCCCTGCGCAGCGCACACAAATTGGATCATGCCGCGGGCAACCGCCGTCAAATAATCCGCCGGTTTTCCACCGGAGAGAATCGGCACGCCCATATCGGAGACAATCAGCTCCAGCTGCTCTTTGATATTGGCAATTTCCGCCATAATCCGCTCGTCGAGGTAAAAGCGGTCGCAAAACTTCTTTTGGTTTTCTGCTTGCATATACTGCCGGTACACTTTAAGGAAGGACACAAAGTCTCCGAGCGGATCGCGGAATGCTGCGTGGGCTTTTCTCGCTTCAAGCTCCTGCCCGTCGGGGAAGAGGAAGGGGCTGCGTGCCGATAAAAAGCCCGCGGCAATCAATACATCCTCAATCGATTCGGGATAATAGAGCACTGCCTCTACAATCATACGGGATTGGCGCGGGCTGAGCGGGAAAAGGCACATCATCTGCCCGATTTTACTCAGGCTGTTATCGCTCTCCAACGCGCCGAGCATATTGAGCGTATCCACCGCACCGATAATACCCTTCTTGCCGGGCGGGGAGATAAAATCGAAGTTCGCAAAGTCGTAGATACCGAGCTCCGCCATCCGCATTACCACCTCCGAGAGGTCGGTGCGGTAGATTTCTTCCGTGGTGTACATAACGCGGGTTTCAAAATCCTTGCGGGTGTAGAGGCGGTAGCATACCCCCTCCTGTGTCCGTCCGGCGCGTCCCCGCCGTTGATTACACGATGCCTTCGACACCGGCGCTTCATCCAAGCTGGATGTGTAGGTAAAGGGATTGTAAAAATTCAGCTTTGACAAGCCTGAGTCGATAACGGCAGCAATATCGTTGATGGTGATGGAGGTTTCGGCAATATTTGTTGCGATAACAATCTTCTTTTTCCCGAACGGCGGGGACTTAAACACCCGCTCCTGCTCTTCCTTGCTCAAGCGCCCGTACAGCGGCAGCGGATAGAGCTTGCGGAACCACGGCTCATGCGAGAGCCGCTCGATGCAGTTCTTAATCGCCCGTTCACCGGGGAGAAACACGAGAATGGCGCCGGGGCGGCCTTCGCTTAAAATTCGCCCGACAATCATCGCGATTTTATCGAGCAGCGCGGTTTCGGCAGCAAGCGTCTCTGTGGAAGCGGTGATGGCAGGAGGATCAAAGATGAGAGTAACCGGATAGGTCATCGCATCGATTTTAATAACCGGACACTCGTTAAAATACATCGAAAACATATCGGTATTGATGGTTGCCGACGAGATAATCACTTTAAAATCATGCCGCTCCTGTAAAATCCGCTTGAGCAGCCCGAGGATAAAATCGATATTCAAACTGCGCTCATGCGCCTCATCTACCATAATAACGGAATACTTGCTGAGCCATGGGTCAAGTTTGAGCTCCTGCAAGAGAATCCCGTCGGTCATAATCTTTATCTTGGTTTCCGGCGAGGTATGATCTTCAAACCGCATCTTGTAGCCGACTAAATCGCCGAGCGGAACTTTTAGTTGGTTTGCGATAAACTCGCTGACGGAAAGAGCGGCAATCCGCCGCGGCTGGGTAACGCCGATCATACCGGTCTGCGTATATCCCGCCTCATGTAAAATTACCGGCAGCTGGGTAGTCTTACCCGACCCGGTAGGGCTTTCAACGACAATAACCTGATGGCGTTCTAAACTCTCTAAAATCCGTGCCTTTTGTTCATAAACAGGCAGCTGTGTATATTTCATAATCGGAAAAAGTATAGCGAAGTAAGCATTTGTATGCAATGTTATACGCAGATCGGCTTGCGTTCAATCTGTACGCCGAGTGCTTTAAACCGGTCGACGAGGTGTTCGTAGCCGCGTTCGATTTGGTATACATTACGGATGAGGCTTTCACCGCGGGCGCAGCAGGCTGCAATAACAAGCGCCATCCCCGCGCGCACATCGGGCGAAACCAATTCGGAACCGTGCAGGGTGCTGGGGCCGGTAACCACGGCACGGTGCGGGTCGCAAAGCGTAATACGCGCCCCCATACCGATCAGTTTATCGACAAAGAACATTCGGGATTCAAACATTTTTTCGTGGATAAGCACCGTGCCTTCCACCTGTGTCGCAATAACCGCCATAATGCTGGTAAGGTCTGCGGGGAATCCCGGCCACGGCGCATCATCGATTTTAGGGATCATGCCGCCAAGGTCGCAGTTTACTTTTAAACTCTGCTGTGCAGGTACGGTAAGGCTTGTCCCATCGATTTCCCAACGGATACCCAGCTTGTTAAACGCAAGTTTTATCGGACGCATATCGGGCGGGTTGATATCGGTAATGGTAAGCGAGCCGCGGGTAACTGCCGCAAGCCCGATAAACGAACCGACTTCCATGTAATCCGCACCGATACGGTACTCCGCGCCGTGCAGCTGGGGTACTCCGTGAATAGTCAGAATATTAGAGCCGATACCGCTTATCTTTGCCCCCATTGCATTTAACAGCTTGCAGAGGTCTTGAATGTGCGGTTCGCTTGCCGCATTGGTGATAACGGTTTCGCCCTCGGCGGTTACCGCGGCCATCACTGCATTCTCGGTAGCGGTTACGGATGCTTCATCCAAAAAAATATCCTGCCCGATGAGCTTATTTGCCGTAAATAAAAAATGACCGTTTATTTTTACCTGCGCACCGAGTTCTGTCAGTGCCAAAAAATGGGTATCTAACCGCCGCCGTCCGATAACGTCGCCGCCGGGAGGAGTCATCATAACTTTTCCGTGGCGTGCAAGCAGCGGACCTGCAAATAAAATAGAAGCCCGTATCTTTTGAGCCAGCGGCGCCGGTACTTCATAACCGGTTACGGTTTTTAATTGCAGCGTATATTCATTTGGTGCAACTTTAACAATTGTTCCGCCGAAGGATTCAAAGATTTTAAACATTACGAAAACATCTTCGATTTCGGGAAGATTCTTTAAGGTAACGGGCTGGTCGGTAAGGACGGCGGCGGCGATACAGGGCAATGCAGCATTTTTATTTCCGCTTGCCTTGATGGTACCCTTTACGGGGAAACCGCCTTCAATATGATATTCATACATGAGCTGCTCCAAACATGATAGGACGCATCGTGTCTATCCTAAAAAAAATCGCTTTTAGGATAACTTTACGTCCTTGATAAATTCCCTGCGCTCATCGCCTAACGGTAAACTACTTAAAAGGGGCAACACTATCTTAAAGATAGTCTGCATCTTCAGCATTTTTTTCCTACAGAGGGAGTGCGGCAGAGTCAATCAAATGCTGTATTTTTTCTTTTAATGCAAGACGAATAGGCAACACAGGGTAATCCGGCTTATCGATAAGCTGTACGAAGAGTTGTTTTTGACCGATAGGATTAACTTCGATTAAAAAGTCTATTTTTCCTTTTTGTTCTCTTTCCAGAATATTGTAAACGGCGGTAGCCTCAAATTCTTCTCGATAATAAATGAGAGAATTCTTTTTTTCAATATCGATAATATCCTCTACAAGCACTGCTTCCGTCTCCGTCTAATGTATAGCCGATGATACCCCATTTATCAAAGTTTTGACAAGGGGAGCCAATTCATATTCGGCTAAATCACCGACTTGAATAATATCTTTTTCTTCGATACTCGAAACAATATCACGCAATAATGCTGTTATTTCTTTCTGATACTCATGAACTGATTTTCCTTCAATTTGTATATCGATGGGGAGTTCCGTTATATCGGATAAGAGTAATGACCGGTACAGTTCATTCAGTTTTTCCGAAAATACTCCAAACAATTCGAGTGCCTGCATATCTTTTCCGGTTTGCATATATACCGGAACCTGCTCAAAGTCTTCCGCATAATCGGATAGTTCTTGCGTTAAACCCTTCATATAATTGCGGATTTCCGCTCCGGAGAATGTTGAAAGTTCAAGAGTAATATCAGTATCAACAGACTGTTTAAAAAGTTGGTCGAGTTCTTGGGAAGACAGGACTTTACCGTCAACCGCTACTTGCACGATTGTTTCGTGTTCGCGGCAGCATGCTTCTTCAATACTGCCCAATACCTCGCCGAGGGTCTTTTCATTTTCCAGTGTGTATGAAAGTTCTTCGCCGTTAATTTTTATTACCATTTATAGTCATACTCCTCAAGTTATTATCTTTTCCGGCGGCTATGCGAATAATGTATTGTGCATTAGTTGTCGGAACCGCCTCTATTTTGTCTGCTGAAATTATTGATCATATCCGACTGTTTTTGCAAATTCCGGAGAGCCCCGTCCATATTCCCGTATTTTTGCCGCAGCTCCAGCTCTTTTTTTTCAAGCGCTTTGTCGTACCGTGCGATTTTATCTTTGCTCGTTTTAATCTGAGCAGTCAAACCGTTTGTCCGGGTCGAAAAAATGCCTCCCCGCTGTACATAAGGATCTATCTGTTTGAACACCTGAAACGCAACACCGTCATCGATGAGTACATCGTTATCACTATCATAGCCGAACAGATAACGGACATCTTCAATGGAATTTTTTAACGCCTCATCGAGTTTCTTTTCATCAATTTCCAAATATCCACGCAGCCGAGCTTCGTTAAGTCCCGAACTTGTGTCCGACTTTGTCGATATACCGATTTGTGATAAGGTTCTTATCGGGGTATCGGTATTTTTGCGGTAAACATTCGCAACGATTTGGCGCAGATTATTCTTTAAGGAAGATAGTGTCGTATCGCCGAAAAGAGCTCCGAGGTTTTCTTCCGCCGTCTTACGTTCATCATCAGTAAAATATTCGATTTCATCGATAACCGCTTGCTGGTTGCTCGTTACAATATTGATTTCCGTCAAAAGCCGGTTGTATTTTGCTACAAATTCGATAATGGCATCTTTTGCCGGCTGCGGATCCGGTTTAATACTGATGCTCTCCTGTTTATCGGTTTTATCTTCAAGCTGGAGCGTTACTCCCGGAATAAGATCGTCAATCTTATTGGTACTCCGCTTTACGGGGATACCTTCAAAGATAAGAGCAGCCTCCTGCGCCTGTGAGACAGGATTAACCGGTATGTATTCGCCCGTGGCTTTTGGGTCATATACTTTGATCTGTTCTATCGATACGGTCTTATCGGTGTTGTTGTTATGCACGGTAATTCCGCTAATGTCGCCGTATTCGCTGAGCGGAATACTAAAGGTTTGAACTTCGGCCGTATCAGCCAGAGCCGGCAGCGGAATAAGCGTTCCGCGCGGAGAAACCAATGAAAGGACATTATAATCTTCCACAGGGGCAGCTGTCTGTTGATTTAACCCAAGGGTTTCTGGCAGGATGCTTGAATCGCTTGGTGCATTACTAACGGTTACACCCTTGTATGATGCGGAACCGACTTGTTCATAAATCGGTTCCCCGTTGGATGATGATGCCTCTCCTTGAGAAGAAGGTGTCCCGGAGGCTTCGGCATTGCTTTGTAAGGATACGGTATATTCCAGTACATATTGCTGTGAGCCGCGTACCGGTTTTGAAAACATGATGCGTTCGGTTTTCTGTGCCGGGATTGCAGCTTCCGTCTTTTCGGCATCTACTGCAGGCCGGTCATTCTTTTTTATCAGGCCGTTTTCGAGCGCAAAAGATAACGCATCATCGGAAAACTCCAGTTTATTCGCCTCTCCCGTCAACTGCGATTCAACAAGCAATGAAACCGCGTTGGGTGAAGTTTTTATTTCCGAAATTCTAACAATATCTTTTCCTTTTTTATTGACGGCATCGATAAAGTTCCGGTATTTTCCGCCTTGCCAATTTACCGAAAAATTTTTCTTGCCGACGGTAAAGGTGTATACGCCTTTGGGAACTTGAAAATCTTTGGATATCTCGTTCGATAAAAAAGAATCTGCTTGGGCAATTTGATTAATGGAAATTTTAAACGTCTGTTCGCGGGCATCCCGTGAAGCAGTTGCCGTTACGGCTCGTTCGTTGGAAGAGGTAACAGTCTTTTCTACAAAAGGATTGTTAAAGGAATAGAGATCCCGTGTTTTTTCGCGGATTTCGGTAGAGAACTGGTTTATCTTTCGCCAAATCGCATTTTGACGTTCGTATTTTTTTAAATCTTCAGCAGCTGAATCGCGCGGGGCACGCTCTTTTTTCATCAGCGTTTCAATGAGATTATCATATTTACCGGCTCCTATGCCGGGAATATTCATATCGGACACTCTAACCCCTTTACCGTCAAGCCGGATAAACCTTTGCTACTAGCATTGTCGGCTATAATATCAATAATCTTTATGAAACCGAATTAGTTACGTGTTTTGTGTATTAAATTTATGGATTCCAACCGTTTGGAGGTTCTTAGATAAAAAAAAGGAAGAAGAAGGGCGCGGCTTCTTCTTCCTCTTAAGTCGCGGGAAAAAGAGATAACATCCAGAAATCTCTTTTACTCAAACCCTCACTGTTGATTTAGGTTTGCGTTATTTTTCCCGATTCTTTTGAGCGCTATTGAAGGAGGCGGATAACCGACTGGGGTTGTGTGTTCGCCTGTGCAAGCATTGCGGTGCCGGACTGCATCAAGATTTGATTCTTGGTGTACTCAACGATCTGCTTTGCCATATCAGCATCGCGGATGCGTGATTCAGCAGCCTGCAGGTTTTCAGCAGCAATTGCAACACCATTGTATGCAAGTTCGAAACGGTTCTGGTATGCACCGAGGTCAGCTCTCTGCTTGTTGATCTGCTTCAACGCATTGTCGATAGTACCGATAGCCATATTAGCACCTTCCACAGAAGAAATGGTGATCATATCGCCTTCGCCGCCCTGCATACCGCCGGTAAGACCGAGAGCTACTGCAGTCATTGTACCGATAAAGAGCTTTTCGGACTGATCCATGTTCGCACCAACATGTAACTGCATCGGACCTGCTGCGGAATCCTTTGCAAAGCGTCCGGTAAGCAAGTTCATACCGTTGAATTGAGCATGGCTTGCAATGCGGTCTACTTCATCTACGAGCTGAGAAACTTCAACCTGAATTTGCATACGGTCTTCTGCGGAGTAAATACCGTTGGCAGCCTGAACTGCTAACTCGCGTAAGCGCTGCATAATATCAGTGGTTTCAGCTAAATATCCTTCTGTTGCTTGGATAAAGGAAACACCATTCTGTATGTTCTGGCCTGCTTGATTTAAACCGCGGATCTGGCTTCTCATTTTTTCGGAAACTGCAAGTCCGGAAGCATCATCGCCTGCGCGGTTAATGCGCATACCGCTGGAAAGCTTTTCTATGTCTTTTACGATGTTGGTCTCGACGATGCCTGTGTTGCGCTGTGAGTACATAGCGCTCATATTGTGGTTAATAATCATATAACCCTCCTTGAAGTCTGCTTCCGGCATCCATGCCGGAAATTATCACTGTATAAAAACGTTACGGAAATTGGTTGCGCCTTTTCCTTCGGTTTTTTACACAGTATTATTGGCTTTCGATGTACTAACCGAAGACCAATAATACTGTTATACAGGGCTTCTTAAGGGTGTTTTTCAAAGATCATGTGAGCGGGACACCGGAAGCATCCCGCCGGTTCTCGTTACTACGATGCCAAGTATACCCTCTTGCCGAAAAAAAGACAAGAGAGTTATACAAGAAATTACCGCAATAATGAGAGCACAAGCTGGGTATTTGAATTTGCCTGTGCCAACATTGCCGTACCGGACTGATTGAGTATCTGATTTCTCGTATACTCGACCATCTGCTTGGCCATATCGGCATCGCGGATGCGTGATTCGGATGCCTGCATGTTTTCTGCGGCAATATCGATTCCGACAACAGCCATTTCCAGTCTATTCTGGTATGCGCCGAGGTCTGCCCGCTGCTTGTTGATTTTCTTTAATGCCTCATCGATTGTACCGATGCTGTGGTTTGCTTCTTCTGCGGTTTCGATCGTCATTGTGCGGTTATCGCTCAGATCGCGCACGCCGAGGGCATGAGCAGTCATGGTACCGATGTACACGCGGATGCGCTGATCCATGTTGGCGCCGATGTGGAACCACATTGATCCTGTTACGGCGTTTTCTCCGCCTTCACGTGCAAAACGTCCGGTCAGCATATTCATGCCGTTAAATTGAGCGGAACTCGCAATGCGGTCAACTTCGGCAACAAGCTGGGAGACTTCGACCTGAATTTGCATCCGGTCTTCCGCGCTGTAAATGCCGTTTGACGCTTGTACCGCCAGCTCGCGGATACGCTGCATAATATCAGTCGTTTCCTGCAAATATGCTTCGGCAACTTGAATAAAGCTGATTCCGTTCGATGCGTTTGCCGAAGCTTGGTTTAAGCCGCGGATTTGAGCACGCATTTTTTCGGAAACTGCGAGTCCGGAAGCATCGTCGCCTGCACGGTTGATACGCAGACCGCTGGACAGTTTTTCGATGTCCTTACCGATACGTACATCAGTAACACCCAATGTACGCTGTGCAAACATTGCACTCATGTTGTGGTTGATAACCATAGCATTTCCTCCATGAAATGTGGTACTGAAAAGCATCCGTGCTTTTCAGGAAAATAGAGAATCTCTAAAAGTTCGGTTCGATTTTTAGAGACTCAAGACAGAATATCTCCGTATCTTTTATCGGTGGTATAAGCTAAAAACTTTAGTCTTTATGCAAAATTTTTTAAAATTTTTTGTATTTTCAATAAAAGAGCAGAAGGCTCAGATGGGTATGGCTTTTCGCGGAACAAAGACTACCTTTTTGACGGTACGGATGTCCGGTATATTGTTAAAAGTCTTGTTTATCGCCCCATTAGCATATATACTTATAGTACATTATTAAGAAAGAAGTTTGCACTTTTTCTGCGTGAGGCTTCTATATTTTGGAGGTTTTATGATTCACAAACGTTTTATGCGTCTATCGATTGCATTATTGTTCAGCCTTTCCGTGCTGATGTCATGTGCTACTACGGACGGAAACCGTTCACAGGAGCCGGTATATGAGCCGCTGCAGGGAACCGTTTCGTCGGTTGATAAGTACGGCAATCTTACAACGGACATTACCGAAGCGGCGTTAAAAGAAAAAGGGTATGAGCTTGGCGATGTATTGCTCGCAAAGCTGGGAGACAAAACCGTAACGGCTCCCTTTGTTGCAACCTACAGTGATGTTAATAGAGGCGATTATCTGATTAGAATGTCACACGGATTTACCGCTATCGCGATGAGCTATGATAACTGTAGCGGCAAAACCGGCGCAGTCGAGGGAACTCCGGTAACGCTGTCTCTTTCCAAGAAAGGCGCCTATTTACAGGAATACGAAATGCGCCACTTGGTTAAATCCGAAAAACGTGAGGATTATGCTTCCGATGCAATATTCGCAAACTTCCGCGCCGTTCAAGCGGGTTCCATTGCAGCTAACCGGCTATACAGAGGATGCAATCCGGTATTCGGAGATGCTCGCGCCCCGTATGCGGCAAAGCTCGTTGAAGCAGCAAAAATCGTAACTGTTATCAATCTTGCAGACAATGCCGAAAGCATGGCGCCGTATCTTGCCGCAGCTCCTTACTATGAACGGCTGGTAAAAGATGGACAGGTTATCACCCTTAATATGGGAATTGACTTTAACGACCCTGCATTTATCGCAAAACTGAAAGATGGACTGATCTTTATGGGGCAGCACAAAGGACCGTTCTATGTTCATTGTAATGAAGGCAAAGACCGCGCAGGTATGGTTGCCGCCGTACTGGAAGCCTTGATGGGCGCCACAGTGCAGCAGGTTGCCGACGACTATATGCTGTCATATATGAATTATTTTAACGTCAAGAAAACCGATGCGCGGTATCCGGTTATTGCGAAGATTATCACCGATATGTTCGTAAAGATGAACGGCGGCAAAGCTATTACCGATGCCAATTTAAAAGCCGTTGCGGAAACCTATCTGACCAAGACCGTCGGACTGAACGCACAGCAAATTAATGCACTCAAACAAAAACTACAGTAACGAAGCGATCTGAGCAACCGCATCGGAAAGATTTAAAGCGATTGCTTTCCTTTTGCGCAAAATTTTGAATAAAATTTTGCGCAGTTTATCTTAGAAGAAGGGCAAATACATCAGAGAAATAAAGCAGATTCCGCAGAATATATAGGCAGGGCAACCATTTGAGCCGCAATGCGGCGAAATTCTGGTTGAACAGCCTATATATTCTGCGGGCGTACTGTAAAAGCTGATGCATTTGCCCTGCGAAACGAGGCTCTATGGATACCGACGATTTAAATACCAATGAACACATTCACTCAACAGCAGGGCATGATATGCCGCCTATTGAAAACGCTGACACGGTAGAGCGGCAGACGGCGGCACCGGACACCGATACGGTACATGCCCCTCCACCTCCGCCCACGAAAAAAAAGCGGAAGAAGAGCGGATTTTTCAAAAAAGCCGGTATCTTTCTCCTCGTCCTTATTTTGATTATTCTCATTCCGCTTGTCGGGTTAATCGGATATTCATTGATAAACCGGACGAATCCTGCGCGGCATATTGCCGACGGATATTATGCTGCGGTTACTATTCGCTCTGCAAGCGATACACTGCAAAAAGGGCTGTACCTCAGCGCCGTCGATTCGATTCTTTCTTCGCCCGAAACGGCCGCTTTACAGGGGAATCTCCGCGCATTGCGGTCTAACACAACACTCCAATCCGACTGGTTTAAGCGACTGCTGAATGTTCCTATTAATATCGCTGTTTATGAGGGCAATAACGCAGCGCTTGTTGCGGATATCGGTGTCCGCTCCGCTGCCGTTCAGTTGCTTCCCCTTATTACTGCCGTTAAGCCGGAACTGTTTGATTCGATACCGAACCTTTCGCAAACCGAATTTGATATAAACGGTAATGCAAAAGGAGGATTCCTGTTTAAGCTGACCCAAGACCAGCGGCTTTATATCTGTTTTTATAAAAATCTTATTATCGCCGCGACCTCGGAAGATTTGCTCTATTCCTGTTTAGCCGAAAACTCCGAAGAGAGCGGTAAACGGCTAACGGCTCTACTGCGTGCTTCCAACCGGGGAGCGGTCAGCGTATATGCGGAACCGTCGTATTTTCTTTCCGGTATCGCGGCAAAACAGGATATCGTCGGCAACATGGTGCGAGAGCTTGCATTCCCCGAACCGGCGGCACTCAACGTCAACTTTGATGAAAACACGGTTTCTTTTCATAGCATCATCAATTGGATTTCGGAACGCTCCGAAGTAAATACTATCCTGCAGCGGCGCTCAACACTGCCGTCTATTTTATCCCGTCTGCCGGAAGGAACTGCCTATTTAACGCTGCTCAACCTCGGCGATCCTCAATTCCTCTACGAGAACACCAAAGCTTTTTTCCCTCCGGATCTGACAAAGACGTTCAATTCAACGAATAAAAACAGCTCATTCTTTTTTAACAAAGATTTGAATCAGCTTATCTTTGAATGGATGGGGAGTGAAATCGGTGTATTCGGTCATCGGGATTCTCAAACACCTGTTTTCTTTATTTCATTAAAAGATGAGGCAAAGTGCCGCTATCTATTGGAAGATCTGTTTAATACGATATTCATCGATCGCAGCACCGCTGCAGTGGTTGATGACAACCGTATCCCGCGTATTGTATTCCCCTCATGGTTGTCAGGACTGTTACGAGCCTTTCGAATCGATTTGCCGGAACCGTTTTATATGATACAAGACGGCTATTTGTATCTTTCTAATAGTGCAGAAGCGCTCGGTATGTGCAAAAAAGAGACTGATACGGGTAAACTCTTGGTAAAAACCGATGAATGGAAGAAGATTGCAAAGGCCGTTTCCGCCGAAACGTCTTTCTTAGTATACTATTCGCTGGATCGGAGTATTCCGTTCTTTTTGGAACAAAATGCACTGCTTAAAACCGCCTTTAAGAATTACGGTAAAGGCGTACTGTCGCTTCGTTTTGTGGCCGGACGCCAAGTTCATTTGGATTTCTATACCCAAAAAACCGATGCGCGTAAACTGGAAGAAATCCCCGCCTTTCCGCGTTCCCTTTCTCAGCGGCCCGAATCCGATATTATCTGCGCAAAGACTGTGGACAATGTTCCCTATGTCTTTTGGACAAACGGTTCAAATGTGCAGAGTATGAATCTTTTAAACGGCAGCGAATCAACACTTTCACTCGATGGAAAGGCGGGCATTGCCGCCGAAATAAAACACTCAAAGCTCCAATCGCTGTGGGCGGTTTCGGCTCGCGGTTCTATCTATCGGGCAAACGAAAACTTGGAACCCTTTGCAGGCTATCCCGTATTGACGGCAGAAAAGCTCCTTCCCAAACCGGTTGCTTTTAACGGCGGTATAGCGGTGCCGCTTTCTGCCGACTCCGCACTGCTCTTTGCCGGTACAACCGATAATTGGTCTACTTCCGACACAATGAATGCTAAACTGCGTGCTGCTCCCGTTATATTTAAAGACGGTATTGCAGCGCTTCCGCGCTCGTTTGAAAGCTGTTTATACCTATTTAATAAAGAAGGAAAAATCGTTGAAGGGTATCCCATTGAGCTTGAAGGAATCTTTGCTGCAGCGCCGGTATTCTTTGAAGAAACAAAGGGAAACTATGCCGCTGCTTTTGTAAGTGAAGACGGCAGGTTTTCTATCCGCAGTTTATCGAAGGATTATGCGGAGATCGCCTCGTGTGATCTTAATACCGTGTGTAAGGCGGATTTGACGTATTCTGCATCGTTGCGGGCGTTCTTTGTTGTTTCTCAAGATGGACACCTGTTTAAATTCAACACTGCGGGCGCGATAACCGACTCGTTACCGTTAAAGACAGGTGCTGCGGATGATTACTGCATCACGTTGCTCGATGTAACCGGTGACGGGAAAGACGAAATATTTATTTCGGGAGGAGGAAACGCCCTTTACGGGTATACCTCCGGTTTTGCCCCTCTGGACGGTTTCCCGCTTGCCGGCACGGGAACGCCGTACTTACTCGACATTGATGGAGATTCGATTCCTGAACTGATTACGCATGGTATCGATTCAAAAGTCCATGCATATCGGGGCGCGGCACTCAGGTAAAGCCGATTTGCATATAGCAAGGTATTCCTAAAATTCAGCGGACAGCTCTAAAAACTCGGTTAGATTTTTAGAACTGTCCGTTTATTTTATAACTGGTTTCTGGAATCACTTGCCGGTTTACCTTTTTTTTTGTATTTTACTATCATATCATTTTAAACGTTTACGTGATTTTTGAACCAAGTGGACGTTGTATCGTTAAAAACTACAGTACGTAGCATAATTTCACTTATAATGATGAAGGAGTTCATAAGATGGCAAAACAACTGCTGTTTAATGAAGAAGCACGGAAAAAACTGCTTTCCGGTGTTGAACAAATTTCAAGTGCGGTAAAAGTAACATTAGGACCTAAGGGACGCAATGTCCTGCTCGACAAGAGCTTCGGCGCTCCGACCGTTACCAAAGACGGTGTATCGGTTGCCCGGGAAGTTGAATTGGAAGATCCGTTTGAGAATATGGGAGCACAGCTTTTAAAAGAAGTTGCGACAAAAACCAACGATGTAGCCGGTGACGGAACCACGACTGCAACCGTGCTGGCCTACTCTATGGTACGCGAAGGCTTAAAAGCCGTTGCCGCCGGTATGACACCGCTTGAATTAAAGCGCGGTATGGATAAGGCTGTTGCAATCGCTGTAGACGACATTCAGAAAAACGCAAAAGAGATTAAAGGCTCCGAAGAAGTTGCGCATGTTGCTTCCGTTTCCGCAAACAACGATCAGGAAATCGGTAAAATTCTTGCCGATGCGATTGCCCGTGTAGGAAAAGACGGCGTTATCGATGTCGGCGAAGCACAGACGATGGAAACCGTTACCGAATATGTTGAAGGTATGCAGTTTGACCGCGGCTATATTTCTTCCTATTTTGTAACCGACCGCGACCGCATGGAAACCGTATACGACAATCCGTATATCTTAATTCACGACAAGACCATTTCTACGATGAAAGATCTGCTGCCTCTTTTGGAAAAAGTCGCACAGTCAGGCCGCCCGCTTTTGATTATCGCAGAAGATGTTGAAGGCGAAGCATTGGCAACCTTAGTTGTAAACAGCCTCCGCGGCGCCTTAAAGACCTGTGCGGTAAAGGCTCCCGGTTTCGGCGACCGCCGCAAGGAAATGCTCGAAGATATCGCTATTTTGACCGGCGGACAGGTTATCTCCGAAGAATTGGGCTTAAAGCTGGAAACAGCTGATCTTAGCCAGCTTGGTCAGGCCAAGAGTATTAAAATCGATAAAGAGAATACGACGATTATCGACGGCGCAGGCGATAAAAAGCACATCGGCGACCGCGTTGCCCAAATCAAGAAGCAGATTGAAAATTCTTCTTCCGAATACGACACCGAAAAACTCAAGGAACGCCTTGCAAAACTTGCCGGCGGTGTTGCGGTTATTAAAATCGGCGCCGTTACCGAAGTTGAGATGAAGGAAAAGAAGCACCGCGTAGAGGATGCCTTGAATGCGACCCGCGCTGCTATCGAAGAAGGTATTGTACCGGGCGGCGGTCTTGCGTTGATTCAAGCTGCGGAAGCGCTCAACAAGGCTGATCTTTCCAAACTGACTGAAGATGAAAAAATCGGCTTTAAGATTGTCAAGCGTGCACTTGAAGAGCCTATCCGCCAGATTGCGGAAAACGCCGGTATTGACGGTGCTGTCGTTGCGGAAAAAGCAAAAGAGAAGCGCGGTATCGGCTTTGACGCTGCAAAAATGGAATGGGTAGATATGATGAAGGTCGGAATTATCGACCCCGCAAAGGTAACCCGCTCCGCATTGCAGAACGCAGCCTCCATTGCGAGCCTCCTGCTGACCACCGAGTGTGCTATCACCAATCTCCCTGAAAAGCACGCTCCGGCGACTCCCGCCCCCGACATGGGTGGTATGGGCGGAATGTATTAGTCCACAACCCCGGTGCAGCGCGTAGACGAAGAGCGCCGGGGGATTAAAGTCTCCGCACACATCAATCCTGTGCATAACACAAAGGCTTACACACAAAAGTGCGTAAGCCTTTTTTTATCCCTATAAACCAAAATATCGGCCATACCGTAACCCATGTTACCGACCGGCATACCATCTTACGATACAATAGCTCCAGAGTATGGGATTAAAATCGAGATTATTGTAGACGGTCTGTAAAAAGCCGAAGTTACAGAAGCTCGCCTTTAATCCGTATCATTCAGAATTTCACACAAGGAGTTATGTATGGATTCGATGTTTTGTTTTCAATGTCAAGAGACATTTAAGAATACCGGCTGTATAAAGGTCGGCGTTTGCGGAAAGAATCCCGTTGTCGCAGGACTACAGGATTTCCTTATCTGGGCAACAAAGAAGCTCTCTGTTGTTACCTCCTATATGCGCGAGCATGGGATGAAGGTGACAAAAGAGGTGAACCACCTCGTAACTACCAACCTCTTTGTTACAATTACCAATGCCAACTTTGATCCCGATGCGATTGAGAAAAAAAATACGCTTACCCTTGAAACAATTGCCGCTTTGCGAAAAGAGGCAAAACTTGAAGCGGACGCCGAAATCGATACTCTTATCGGTGCCGATACTTCTGCGCGGCTTGCAAAGGCACTGACCATCGGTATTTTACAAACCAAGGATGAAGATAAGCGGGCTCTTAAAGAGTTGATTATCTACGGGCTGAAAGGGCTTTGTGCATATATGAAGCATGCCAATATCCTAAAGCATGAGAATGAAGAAGTAGATGCGTTTATCCAAAAAACGCTCTCCGTATTAATCGACGAAACGCTTTCCGTTGATGAGTTGGTTGCGCTCACACTTAAAACGGGAGAATTCGGCGTAAAAGGAATGGCTTTACTGGACGGCGCCAATAGCGGAACCTACGGCAACCCCGAAATGACGGAGGTTTCTATCGGGGTACGGAAAAATCCCGGTATATTGGTTTCCGGTCATGATTTGCGCGATATTGAAATGCTCCTTGAGCAAACCGAAGGCCAGGGCGTAGACGTTTATACACATTCCGAAATGCTTCCCGCACATTATTATCCCAAGCTTAAGAAATACAAGCATCTGGCAGGAAACTACGGCGGTTCATGGGCGCGCCAAACTTCCGACTTTGCGAGTTTTAACGGCCCCATCCTAATGACAACCAACTGTATCATTCCGACGAAAGCCTCCTACGTAACAAGAATGTACACGACAAATGCGGCAGGACATCCCGGCTGTGTACATATCGAAGCTGATAAAGACGGACACAAGGACTTTTCCGCCATTATTGCGCAGGCAAAAACCTGTCCGCCGCCTCAAGAAATAGAAACAGGGAAAATCATCGGCGGTTTTGCCCACGCACAAGTGTTTGCCCTTGCGGATAAAGTGGTCGAAGCGGTAAAGAGCGGCGCTATTAAAAAGTTTGTCGTTATGGGCGGCTGTGACGGACGGCAGGGTGCGCGGTCATACTATACCGACTTTGCGCAAGCCCTTCCGAAAGATACGGTTATTTTAACGGCAGGCTGCGCCAAGTACCGCTATAACAAGCTGAATCTCGGCGATATAAACGGTATCCCGCGTGTATTGGATGCAGGGCAGTGTAACGACAGTTATTCGCTTGCGCTGATTGCCTTAAAGCTGAAAGAAATCTTCGGATTGAGCGATATCAATGATTTGCCGATTATCTTTAATATCGCGTGGTATGAACAAAAGGCTGTTATTGTTCTTTTAGCGCTTTTATCGCTTGGGGTAAAAAATATCCATCTCGGCCCGACGCTTCCGGGCTTCCTGTCAAAAAATGTAGCGGAAGTCTTGGTGAGCAAATTCGGGCTTGCGGGAATTACCTCTGTGGACGAAGACCTTAAACGCTTTTTTGCATAACATTTACAAGCAGGTGATTATACAAAGCTCTGAGCTCATACTTTGTTCGGCTATTGTATTTTAATGAAGGCTTACACACAAAAGTGCGTAAGCCTTTTTTTATACGTGTATTGGTCGGTTGACCGCTTAGCAAAACTATGTTACAGTAGCTTATCTACGTGATCGTTGTTTCCATTAATGATAGAGCCGAAAGTTCAGCTTACATAATCAAATAAAGGTCTCATAGAACTTGTTTCCGTATGGATTCATTATTTAGTACCGTAAAAGGTAAAAAGGATTTGAGTATGGCTCAGAAAATCTATGTAGGAAATTTAAACTACGCAACCACGGAAGAAGGTTTGTCAAACTTGTTTGGAGCTTATGGCGAAGTCGTCTCGGCAGCTGTAATTAAAGACAAGTTCAGCAACCGTTCAAAGGGTTTCGGATTTGTTGAAATGGCCGATGAAAGCGCTGCACAAAATGCTATTGCAGAATTAAATGAAAAGGAATTTGAAGGACGCCGTCTCCGCGTTAATGTCGCTCAGGAGAAACCCCGCCGCACTTATCCCTAATTAATTTATACAAAGGATCGGGACATCCCTAAAAAACGACATTTTTAGGGATGCCTGATATAAGTTTCTTAATTTTTAACCTGCCGCCCATGCTGTGGCCGCAGCGTAAGACGGCATCATGAAACCTCTAAAAACTTCCATATTCGTATGTGTTAACGTATGTCTTCCTTTTAAACAAAATTACATCATTGCAAAAAAATTCGTTCCTCTATAAGATAGAAGTCAATGAAAAATTGCGGCAAAGTCTGCTATTATAACGTCTGTTATTATATGGAAAGGAGCCGAGCTATGATTAACCATAATGCTCAATTTTTTTGCTACCCGATTGTCAAGAATACTGCTATAACAAAGCTTCGGATACGGTTAACGCCGATTATGGCCGCGATGATCCTTTTCTGTACTTTGTGCGGTATCTCTTGTGCTTCCATGCAAACGGATATCCGCTATTCAGGCGGTGTGGGAGCTGCTCGTGAAAAAACACTTGCAACGCTTGAATCGGCTATCGTTTCGCAGCGGATACGGTACAACTCGGAACAGCTCAAGCGGATACAGACGGATATCGATGCTTTTTTGCGGGAGCCGTCTACCGATTCTTCGTATTTGGCACGGCTGTATGCACTTTCTGCAGACGTATACCTATTGCAGCAACAGCCGAATGAAGCACGGAAGCGGTTAGCTGCGGCCAAGCAGCAAAATGAATATGATGAATACGTCCAATTGGTTTCGGCGCGGCTTATTTCCGATCAGGAAAAGCGGAGAGCCTATTTGGAAGAGCGGCTTGTACAAAATCCAGCCTATTATCGGCTGAAAGCGGAACTCGGTGGGCTCTATTTTGCCGTAAAAGACTACCGGAAGGCGCTCGCAGCTTTTGACGCTTCACTTTCATTTTTGCCTGAAGAATATCAGCAGCTCTACGGTGAACAGCGCGAGCAGAGTTTACAACTTTACACACTAGACGGCGCTTCTATCCGGAAATCTTCCGAAAAAATATTACAAGCATCCCCTCTTTCATTGGTAGAAATGGCGATACTGACACAAGATTCTATAAACGCACTCGATTTTATAACCGGTACTGCAGAGTGGAAACCGCCGATGCTTGCCGATTATCTGCAAAAAAACGGGTGGTATCATCCGGAGCGGGATGTCCTCAAAGACTTTGCATCAAAAAAAGATGCGGCACTGTTTTTATGGCGCTTAATTGTAGGTAATGATGAAGTCCGTTTAAAGAAATACACACGCTATTATACCAGCAAACGGCGGCTGCCGATTCCCGATGTGATGATGGACGGTGTTTACTTTGATGCTATTGTCGGTACGGTAGAAGAAGACGTTGTACCGCTTACAGACGGTAAAAACTTTGAACCCGACAAACCGGTTAGCGGCATGGAGTTTTACCGCTGGCTTTTAAAAGCCGATGCCCTCCGATGAGTATCAGGGATACTGAACCGGACGTATTTTTGTATTGCTCCGCGTAGAACAACCGCCCTTTACGGCGGCTGCGCTGCGGCTGCCGGTCTTTTCTAAAAGTATAAAATGTAAAAAAAAATTGTGCACAAAAAGAAGATAGGCTGGTTTTTTATTGCTCTTTCGGTTATACTAAAAATTATGGAAGCCATAGATATTTTAAAGCCGCTTTTGGAAAAAGGACTGTTAAAGGAAAGCCTTACTTTGGCAGAAAGCGAAGGTAAGGAACTAAGCAAAATCAGCCAGGAAGGGCTTAATTTTGTAACAGCTTCTATCTTAGCTGATGTTCCATCTGTTGAAAAAACCGAACTGATTAGAAAAACAGGCGCCTTTTTCTCTGCCGAGGATTATTGCAATCTATTAAATGAAAAGGTATTTACTATTCACCCCGTAACCCGCGATCGGTTAAAAGATCAAGGGGTGTTGTTAACCGATGAAAATATGAAGCAATACTATGCATGGTATAATATTTTTGATATTGCCTTCCCGTGGCTTCCTTTATCGGTATTTGAAGATTTGGTCGTTTATCTACGGGATGAAAAGAAGCTGGTTTTAGATAAAGAAACACGAGAACTGGTAAAAGAAAATTTTTTAAATTCCAAACGGTATTCTGAACGGGAATTAGACCGTTTATTCGAATCGCCTATTTTTGATAACGAATTTTAATCCGTACAACAGCATGAACGCATCAGACATTGCGCTGCGGTATTGATGTGGCCGTCCGGTGTCCTTCTGCTGAAATCAACCTACCCCGGCGCACAGCGTGTCGGGGTAATGAGTTCTCCGCACGAATAAACGGCTCACGTTTATTTTTTACCTGCCTGTACGAGTGTTACAACTGCCGTTACAACAATATCTTCGGTCGAACAGCCGCGGGACAAGTCCGATAACGGTTTTGCAAAGCCCTGCATAAAGGGACCGTAAGCATCTGCTTTTGCAAAGCGCTGTACCAACTTATACCCGATATTTCCCGAATTAAGATCGGGGAATATCAACGTGTTTACCTTATCGCGGATAGGACTGCCGGGCGCTTTTCTATCGGTTACTTCCGGTATGAGCGCGGCATCAAGCTGCAGCTCACCGTCATAGCAGAAATTTACTTTCCGCTCATCCAGCAACTTAACGGCTTCGCGTACTTTGATGAGGCTTTCATCTTTATCGCCGCCTGAACCTTTTGTCGAGTATGAAAGGAGTGCAACGACAGGTTCATGGCCGACAAAGGCACGATAACTTTCTGCTGCCGCAGTTGCGATATCCGCTAACTGTTCGGCGGTAGGGTTGGGTATAACCGCAGAATCCGAGAAAATCAATACACCGTTCGTTCCCCACTCGGTACTCTTGGTATCCACGATAAAGCAGGAAGAAGCGGTTTTAACACCTTTCTTTACGCCGACGATAGTGAGCCCCGCACGCAATACGTTTGCTGTTGTGTTTTCCGCACCGGCGACCATTGCATCGGCTTTGTCTTGTGCGAGCATCATCGCGCCAAACCGTAAAGGATCGTGCATCTCTTTTTTTGCTTCCTCTGGCGTCATTCCCTTAGCTTTCCGTTTTTCGTATAACGCTGCAGCAAAATCTTCCGTCCATTCGGAATGTTCAGGATCGATAATGGTAAAACCATCGGTCAATACACCTAACTTTTTGCAGGCTCCTTCAACCTCGGCTTTCTTTCCGACTAAAAATAATTCCGCGGGAATTTGTTGATCGACAAGCATACGAGCCGCACGTAAAGTACGAGCTTCCGTCGCTTCAGGCAAAACCAAGCGATTGTGATATTCTTTCGCTTTGTCTTTCATTATTTGAACAAAACGCATAATAAAACCTCCGAATCATAAATGTAGGCATGAGTGTACTATTTTGCTCTCTTTTCTGCAAGGCGCGCGTTCAATTGACCAAGACTTTCTTTTTTCGTACACTATAATAATGAATACAAATTATGATATCATCGTTATCGGTGCCGGCGCGGCGGGTATGGCTGCGGCGCAATATGCGTGCCGATCGAACTTAAACGTATTAGTGCTTGAAGAAAAAGCGCCGGGCGGACAGGCGATTTTAATCGATTCGCTTGAAAATTATCCCGGATATGCCGAACCGATTAACGGCTTTGAATTTTCAGAAAATATGCGTAAACAGGCGGCGGGCTTCGGGGCGGAGTTTGCTTCCGACAAGGTAGAAGCCGTTACAAAAAACGGAGATAAAACCTTTACCGTGCAAACCGCCGGAGCAACTTACACGGCGCTTGCCGTCATCCTTGCGACGGGGGCGGAGCATCGCAGCCTCGGTGTAAAGGGCGAAAAAGAGCTACAGGGGAAAGGTGTTTCATACTGCGCTACCTGCGACGGCCCCTTCTTTAGAAATAAGCATATCGTTGTGGTCGGCGGAGGGGATGCCGCTTGCGATGAAGCGCTCTTTCTTGCCAATCTGACGGATACCGTTACGATGGTACACCGCCGCGACACCTTCCGTGCGCAAAAGGCGCTCGTTACCCGGACATTGAATAATCCTCATATAACGGCGGTATTCGATACGACCGTCACGGAGATTAAAGGAGCCGATAAGGTAACGGCCGTTGTACTGCGGAATGTAAAGACGCAGGAAGAACGGGAACTTGCCTGTGATGCAGTCTTCTTTTTTGTCGGTATGAATCCTAAAACGGAATTATTCCCCGACGCAACAAAGGATGCAACGGGATATATCGTTACCGATGAGGATATGCGAACCTCTATCGAAGGGCTTTACGCGGCAGGCGATGTGCGCGCTAAGTCTTTCCGGCAGGTGGTTACTGCAGTTGCAGACGGCGCGATTGCCGCTCATACGGCAGCAGCTTACATCGATAGCCTGCACAGTTAACCGCTTTGCGCCGTAAACATCTTTTCGCCGCCGTCCTATTCGGCGCCGCACTGCCGATTTTACTGCAGGTCAATACTCAACTGAATGCTCAAGCTCAAGCCGCCGGCCTTAAAACGCTGCCCGATTTTTACGATCCCGTCCCCGCCGCGGAACTTGCCGGCCAGATCACGGAGGCGATGACCGACGAAGAGCTGCTGTCTCAAACGTTTATGTTCGGATGGGCGGGGCAGGCGCCGACCGATCTTTTAATGAGCTGGATTACCGAACGGAGTCTCGGCAGTATCAAAATATTCGGCTGGAATACTGAGGATAGCGTTGAACTGGCAAAGGCTATCAGCCTTTTACAAAAAAAGGCCAACAGTACCCGCTTCCGTATCCCGCTTTTTGTTGCAACCGATCAGGAAGGGGGCTGGATACGCCATGTTAAAGGACGTACGTCGGAAACGCCCGGTAACCTCGCCATCGGCGCCTCCGGTTATCCGATAGACGCCTACTACGAAGGCTTTTATATTGCCCGGGAGCTTTCGGCTCTTGGCATCAATCTCAATTTTGCACCGACGGTAGACCTCTATACCAACCATGAATCTTCTATTATCGGGCCGCGTTCTTTCGGGCAATCGCCGGAGGCGGCGGGAATTTTAGCCCGTGCCTTTATGCAGGGGAGTAAAAAGGCAGGCGTACTGACAACTGCCAAGCATTTCCCCGGACATGGAGATACCGCGCTTGACAGTCATGGAAAGCTGCCGAGCATTGCCATCTCCAAAGAGACCTTCTATAACCGCGAACTGGTACCGTTTCAATACCTCATCGAAGCGGATGTACCGGCAATTATGACCGGACATTTACACTTTCCCGCCGTATCCGAACACGGAGAGCCTGCCTCGTTTTCTCAGTATTTACTGCAAACCGTGCTGCGCGGCCAGCTCGGCTTTAAAGGCTTGGTTATCACTGACGACATGATGATGCACGGGGCCATCCGCTATGCCGGTACAATTGCCAAAGCGGTACAGCTCGCACTTGAGGCCGGAAACGATATTATCGAATCCTCTACCACGCCGCGCCTCTACGATGCATTTTGGACTGAAAATTTACAGCGGATGCAAACCAACGAAGCATTCAGGCTGCGGGTTAAGGACGCGGCATACAGAATTATCGAAGCAAAACTCCGGTATTTTAAAAGCGGCAATGCAGTTCCGCTGTATCCCGATATATACACTATTCCCGAAAAGCTGCCCGATGCCGAAGGACAGGCTTTCTTTCTTTCCCTTGCCGCACGGGCGGTTACCGTTGTCCGCGGCAAATATATTCCGTATACAACAAAAACCGGAGAAAAGATATTGCTTGCCGGTTCATATTCCGCTTTTTTACAGGCGGGCTTAAAACGCTTTCCTGCCGCTCAAACGAGTAATCTGTCGGACGGTATTTTTACCAAGACCGCTGCAAGCGATACCGTTATCTTCTGTCTTTCAAACGATTCATCGCTCAAAGTCTTACAGCAGCTTTATAAAGCCTATCCCAAAAAGCGGTATATTATTTTTTCTTGCCTCTCGCCGGTATTCTTGTCGGGCATTCCGGAAATCCCCACTGCGATTGCGCTTTACAGCTACGCGCCGGTCTCGTTTACCGCGGGTTTCGGTGTATTGCTCGGCGATTTTAAGCCGCAGGGACATCTCCCGCTTGACGGTATTAATTAAACCTGTTCGGAAACTTCCGTTTCGGAATAGGTCTATTAATTACACAGCAGAAAAATACCGATACATAAGATATGGCTCATTGTATTGTTCCCACGGCGGAAGAAATTCTTGATAAAGAATATAAGGTGTTGGACAAAGGCTTTGTCCGGTTGGTTGATTATCTCGGCGGAGATGCGCGTATTGTACAAGCGGCACGGGTGTCGTATGGAGATGGCACAAAAAGCGTTCGCGAAGATGCGGGGCTGATCGATTATCTGTTGCGGCATCAGCATACGTCCCCGTTTGAGCAGGTTGTGCTGACCTTCCATATAAAAATGCCGATTTTTGTTGCGCGGCAGTGGGTGCGGCACCGGACGGCACGGCTCAACGAAATTTCCGGACGGTATTCGATTATGCGGGATGAGTGTTATCTGCCTGCGTCCGAGGATATCGCGTTCCAAAGTACGGATAACCGGCAAGGACGTATGAGCGAACCTGCTCCGCTTGAGGTGCGGACGCAGATACGGGATGCCTTGCACGCACAGCAGGAGACTGCCTATCGTGAATATAGTGCGCTTATCGATACAAAACTGGCGCGGGAACTTGCCCGTATCAATTTACCTCTTTCAGCGTACACGGAAATGTATTGGCAAATCGATTTACACAACCTCTTTCACTTCTTAAAGCTCCGTTGCGATAGCCATGCTCAAAAGGAAATCCGCGATTACGCTTTTGTGCTGCTGGAGATTTGCCGAAATGTGGCGCCTCTTGCAACAAAATCGTTTGAAAAGCATAGCTTAACCGGTGTGCATCTTTCCGGCGCCGAATTGGAAGCTGTGCGCAATCTACTGCAAGGCAAAGAAAGCGGACTTAAAGGTAAAGAGCTGGAACGCTTTGAAGAAAAAATCCGCTCCGGCGAACAACTATAGCAGGGAAAGTTTATTTCGGCAGTGAGAGGCCGTCGGGGCGGATGTCGGCGTAACGGCCGGAATTATTCCAATAGGCATAGCCTTCATCAATGGAATCCTTAATGCCGATAATCTGCCGCTGCACATAATCTTCATTATAATACTTTTTATCGTAGGATACGGGAATATAAAACGCCTGTGTCCACGGCCGGATAATCACCTTATTGTGCGCAATAATCTTATTCCGGTAGGAGCCTTGCTGATAAATGCGGTACGGGCGTTCCTCTGCCGGTTGTTGCGCAAGAAAGCTTTGCCGGAAATGGCTGGGATAAAACATCGGGCATATCACATCCACGTAATCGGCAAGCACTTCTACTTCCTGTCCCGTGCGCGCTCCGGTGCGGTACCATCCGTTCGCCCCGTAAATATCGATTGAAATCGGCGCATGAATTTTTTCCCGGGCGTAGGCAAGAAAGGACATGATGGCGCTTTCCTTATCCATGCCCTGCTCCTGCGCAGGGTACCGTGCCGCATAGAGATTTTCCCCATCGGTGGGAAAGCGGATATAGTCGAACTGAACTTCATCAAAACCTCTCCGGATCAGTTCTTCCGCAATTGCCGTATTGTACTTCCATACGTTTTCGTTGTAGGGGTCTACCCAATATTCTTCAATCGGCTCTGCCGTTTCGTCAACGGTTTTATAACCCTGCCACGGGTTGCCGCTTTTGTCTTTTACTGCATACACGTTTTTTCGGTATCGATACAGCTGCTTATCCTTGAACACAACGATGCGGGCGACGAGGTAGACCTTGCGTTCTTTCGCTTTTGCAGTAAAATCTTCCAGCTGAATAAAGGGACGCACCGCTCCCACTGCCTGTATTTCTTCATCCTGTGAGTCGTAGCGGACAAAGCCGAAATCATCTTTCATATCGATAACGAGCGTATCGAGCTTATTTTGTTCAAGTAGGTCAAAATAACGCTGCAAACCGGCGGCTGTCCTTGCCTGATGTGCCGGTAGATACACACCTTTCCGTCCCGTAGCGCGGCGGAGATAGTCCGTTTTTCGTGTTTTTTTACCCTCGCCGAACAGCCACAATTCTGAAAGGCTCACCGCTTTGCCGAGCCGCGTCATCCGCTGCGGTATCCACGCCGAAAGCGGATTTGCAGCGATGCGTTTAAGGCTCAGCTCTATTCCTTTTAGCCGGTTGGGAGCAGGAGCTGGCAGCATCAGCGGTATCTCAAACAAACCGCCGTTTTTACAGCCGATAATGGATACGGCAGCAGGGCTGAGCCCGTCGATGCAGCGCGCACCTGCAATGCTGTCCGTCCACTCCGAAACGGCATGGAAGCTCTTTGTCGGCCAATCAAGTTGGTACAATTTGCCGGTAAATGTTTGCGCGGCATACACTTCCTGTTTTTGCTGGTGGGTATATACGACAATATCGGAAATTTCTTCGTCACTTTCCGGCCCGGGGATAAGCCCTTCGCTTAAAGGCTGCCATTTGTCTGAAATGGACGGCTGTTTCCATGCTACGCCGTAGATGGAGTGGGAGGCAAGGACGGTCAGCTGCAGATTTCCCTGTGCATCCGGCAGATCGAGTACACAGACGGCCTTTAACCCATTGACCGGAGTATGGCAGCCGAGATTGCGCCAATGCCGTCCGCCGTCTTCACTTAAAAACACAGCACTGTTTGTAGCAGTAATAAGGGTATCGGGGCGGGACGGATGCGCTTCCAAATCTTTCAACATCTGAGGCTTTTTAATAAAGGACTTTTCGCCGCCGGTTATCTTTTTTATCACTTTTATCGGAAGGCCGTCGTTGATATACTCAAACTGCGTTACATTATCCGATCGCGCAATGCCGTTATCGGTGAGAAAAAACCATGTATTGCCGCTTCTGATAATTTTGCGCACCGCGGCCGTATCCCAAATCTTTTGTGCGGACACCGAGGTAAGCTTATATAATCCGTCCTGCGTACCTGCCAACAGGAAATCCTGCGCATGAACCGACATCACAGTAACAAATGCAAAAACAATCAACAGCCGTTTCATAGAGGGCAATTATAACCTATATAATAACCGGGGTCTATGGAAATCTTGCTTATTTATTGCAAATTGAATACAGTATAATATATGGAAAAGAGACTATTTGTTTTACTGACAGCATTTGTGCTGTTTTTGTTTTCTTGTACTACCGGCAATAATATGATGGTGCCGGATACGCCGTTAAGTGACACGAGATACCTTGCGGAAGAAGTCGTAAAGGAACTGAATTTTGTAAGAACAAATCCTAAGCGGTATGCGGCCGAAGTATTGGAACCGCGGCTTAGATATTTCGATGGGAATATGTATGCCGAACCGGGAAAAGTCCGGCTGTTAACTCAAGAAGGCATCGCACCGTTGCAGGAATGTATACGGGTACTAAAGACTACAGCTGCGGTGGATCCGCTAACTTTGGAAACAGGGTTGTGCCGTTCGGCGCAATGGCTTGCGGATGATCAGGCACGTACCGGAGGAATGGGGCATACGGGGAGCGACGGTTCCGACCTTGTTACCCGTATCAGCCGCTACGGAACGTGGGGTATTCTTTGCGGCGAAAATTGCGCGTATGGCAGTGTGACGGCACGGGAAATCGTTGTTCAGCTTTTGATCGATGACGGAGTGCAGAGTCGTGGACACCGGATTAATATTCTACAACAAGCGTTTAAGAAGGTCGGTATCGGCTTTAACAAGACCGGAAATGCACCTTACGGCGCCGTTACCGTAATGGATTTTGCGGGCAGCTATATTTCACAATAAATTTTAAATATAGGGCATCTCTGAAAACTTGGTGATGTTTTTAGAGGTTTCCTATATTAAAAGGTTTGTTTTGTTACAATTTTGCTTCTTTTTTTATAGATACCCTCTTTTGTTTGTGGCGTATTTGCTGTATAATATTTTTTATTCAATCAAGAATAACGAAAACAATGAAGCAGTTTACCGGGAGCGAGCATGGAAGCAAGCAAAAAGGCCCTTGATAACATAAAAAAATACAAACCAACGGTAAGTTTATGGAGTAGTGTCCGTATAAAATTTATCGTTATCATCGTTACTATTCTGCTTGTTGTTATTGCCAGTGTTGCTATGGCTCTCGCTATTGCTATTATCCGTCCATATAAAGATTTACTTTCAAACAGTCTTTTGCTGCAAACAAAAATATTGCTTGATAACCTTGAATTGCGAGTTCAGACACATTTTTCAAATCCCAATCAGGAAGATTTGGACATTTTATTATTGAATCGTGTTACCTTCCCCGAAGCAAAATATGTCGTTGTTACGGGAAAAAGCAGCCTTCCCGGGCAGACGGGGCTTCACTATGTTCTCGCAACTGACTATCAAGATATCACTAAAGTGATTAATACTCATCGGTATATCCCTGGAGAATCTCAGTTTTATCCTGAAGGAATCGAAGAAATCCTGCAAAAGTTGACGTATATCAATAGCGAAGCCACGCTAATCGTCCATCAGCACATCGATTCGATTCAACTGCTTATGGATGAAATGGAAGCGCTCGATACACATCGAGATCCGTATATACTCAAGCGCCAAACTGAAATTCAGGCAAGTATCAGACATCTGGAAGCAAAACTGCAATCCAATCTTTCGGCATTGGCCGATCAAGGTTTCGGTTCATATCCGGATTATTCAATACAGAGTCTTTCAAAAAAAAGGACGGAATATTTATTCTACGAACCGATTATCTATTATAATCCCGATAATCCGCAGGAATGTGTGCAGGGAATCGTATTTGTTAATATTTCGGTAGAAGGTCTTTTGGAAAAAATAAACGACCAGCAAAACCGATTGATTCGTATTATTGCGAAGATCTCATTAATCGTGTTGATTGCAGGTATCTCTACCGCATGGTTCCTCAGCTCATTATTTGTACGGCCGCTCGGTCTTTTGGCGGCGCACGTTGCGTTAATCCGTGATACGGAAGATAAAGAGAAGCTGGCCGGTAGGTCGGTTCAAGTTACCTCGCGGGACGAATTCGGGATGCTTGGTACGACGATTAACGATATGACGGAAAGATTGGCTGCTGCCGCTGCTATTTCTAAAGATTTAAAGGTTGGCAAAGAGATACAAAAAATGTTTATCCCGCTGGATCTTAGTTCTTCCGGCAGGAAGCTGACAACGGGCAGTCATCGTGACGTTTATTCCGAATTTTTCGGTTATTATGAAGGTGCGCACGGTGTTTCGGGTGATTATTTTGATTATAGAAAATTGGATGCCTTCCATTATGCCGTTATAAAGTGCGATGTTGCAGGGAAGGGGGTTCCCGCCGCCCTTATTATGGTAGAAGTAGCGACGTTGTTCCAAAGCTATTTTCAAAACTGGAACTATAAACGAGACGGTTATAACCTCAGCACTATCGTTATGCGGATTAATGACGTTATCGAATCGCACGGATTTGTGGGGCGTTTTGCTGCATTTAGCCTTTGTATTATCAATATGCGTGTCGGTGATGCGTATTTCTGTAATGCAGGCGATAATATCGTTCATATCTACGACAAACAGGCACGACGTTTGAAAAGCTATACCTTACGTTCAGGGTCGGCTGCAGGGGTGTTCTCTTCAGAGATGATAAGTCTTAACGGTGGGTATCCGATTGAAAAAATACACCTGAATTGCGGAGATATACTGTTTCTTTATACTGACGGTATCGAAGAGTCAAAACGGAAGCTGCGTGTGCCGATTTCGAAACCGAAGAATGATTCAGCTGCTGTATTGCCGGAGGATAAAGACGACAACAGCCATCTGATCGGTACCGACAGCGAAACATTGGGAAAAGACAGGGTTGAAGAGATTATTGAGGCGGTCTTTGCCCGGAAAAAATTTACGCTCAAAAAACGTCAAAGCGATCTTATGTATGAGCAGATGGATTTTGATTTCTCTTCGTGTAACGGAACGATTGAAGATGCCGTTCTGGCACTTATTTCTGTTGAGAAAGCCTTTAGAATGTATAAGGATAGTTCCGCACAGTCTTTTGATTGTGTGCAGGTCGATAAAAAAATTGATGCATTCTTGAGTAAGTGCTTCCTACAATATGATATTTACTGTTGTGATAAGGCACCGCATCCTATTTATGATGAATATTTTTACTACAAACAAATAAAAGAAGATATTCAATACGATGATTTGACTATCCTCGGTATCGCGCGTCGAGTACCCGTTTAAATTGGATGTACAATAATACTTGACATTTTTCCGATTGTGGTTTATCTTACACCCCGTACATCGCAGGGTAGAGCAGTTGGCAGCTCGTCGGGCTCATAACCCGGAAGTCGTAGGTTCAAGTCCTACCCCTGCTAAGTTTGAAAAGGCATCCTTAATTTAAGGATGCCTTTTTTTTGATCCGCGAAATTTTACTCAAGGTTTTGCTCTGAAAATCATTTCTCGTTGATTGACTTTTTTATGGTGGTATAGTATAGTCGTCTGTCTAGTATTTTGAGGAAGGTTTATTTTCAGCCGCTAAAGGAAATTTTGCTTTCCTCGTTATCCCGAGATCTTTTAGGCGGTTAATACGCCTGATAACTATATATAGAAGGAGTCTAGTTTTATGAAACGGACATTTCAACCGAGCAGAACAAAACGTTTGCGCCGTCATGGATTTCGTGCGCGTATGGCAACACGCGGAGGACGCGCGGTTTTAAAGAGCCGCCGTGCAAAAGGACGCTATAAGCTTTCCGTGTCCGACGAAAAAAAGAGTTACTAAGAGTTTTAACACATGGAACGCTCTTGTTTGCCTAAAGAAGAGCGTCTTTGCGGCGCCGTGCGGATACGAAGTATGTTTAAAATAGGACACCGCTATAGCTGCGACGGCGCAAAGTTGTTCGTTTTACCGAATAAGTTACCATATAATCGTTTTGTTTGTACATTTAAACGACATTACGGTTCTGCCGTACAAAGGAATAAGGCGCGCCGTTTATCTAAAGAGGTGTACCGGCAGATGAAATCCCGGCTCATAATAGGAAAGGATATTCTTCTGCTTGTATTCCCTGGGCATGATACTTTTTCTTTGCGTACGGCTCAGCTGGATTGTTTGTTTAAAAAAGCGGATATGTTCTCTGTTCGATCTCAACAATATGAAACACCATTATCTGAAAACAATTGAGCGTTTTTTTACGTTTTTATTATGTGCGGGGGTAAAGGTATACCAAAAGTGTATTTCTCCCTTGTTTCCGCCTTGTTGCAGATATTATCCCACCTGTTCTCATTACGCCCTTGAAAGCCTAACTAAATATGGGCCGGTTAAGGGAGGGTATTTAGCGGTAAGACGAATCCTTAGATGTCATCCTTTTCACAAGGGAGGGTATGATCCCGTCCCCTAGGAGATTCGTTTATGAATAAGAATACCGTTATTGCAATGGTGCTTTCCGGTCTCGTCATTGCAGCTTCGATGTTTGTGCAATACAAATTTTTTCCGCCTGCGCCGGTGCAGCAACAGCCGTCTACTGCCGTTTCTACCACGGAGCAGCAGGCAGAAGTCCCGCAAAATACCTTTGTAGCGGAAACTGCTCCTGCCGATTTCGGAGTGCTGGAAACCCCTGATGAAACCGTTATCGGTGAACAGACCGTTACCGTTAAAACCGATATTGCGGAGATTACACTTACAAATCGAGGCGGCGATATCATTTCGTATAAGCTGTTGGAACGCAATAATTCCAAGGGTGATTCTTATGTAGAAATGGTAAAAAACCTCACCGATCGGAATAGAGCGTTTTCTATTGCGCTTGGCGGTGCTCAGGCGCCCGCTTTAAATCAATTCTTTAATGTCAAAGAAGAAACTGTAAATGGAAAGCAGATTGTCGGCTTTTTTAAGACAATTTCGATAAAAAACCAAGACGGTTCCATATCCTCATTTACACTTGCAAAACGATACACCTTTCTGCCTGATGACTATATGTTTGAACTGGCTGTTACGGTCAGCGGCGATGCCGATATGAAAGGGCTGAATTTTGATAATGCAGGCTATACGCTGAGAACAATGCCTCAAATCGGTCCGGATTGGGATGCCAAAGCAGACCGCTACGAATACCGGAACTTTTTCTCCTATATAGGCGGAAAGAAAAAAGATACTGCGTTAAAAGCAAATCAGACCAAGTTGATTACGGATTCCGTTCCGTGGGCCGGTATTTCGGGAAAATACTTCAGCCTTATCGTTATTCCTTCGGTTCCCGCACAACAGATATTGTATTCTGCCGCACAGCCTAATGCGGATACCGTTCAAGACGGACAGCTGTTTTTTTCGCGGCCTGTGATTACCGGCAATAAGGTAACCGACGTATACCGTATTTATCTCGGCCCCTGTTCTGAAAATATTTTAAGTGCCTATAATATTCCGTCAAAAAACAACTACAACTATGATAATCTGCGGATTGATACCGTAGCCGTTTCCAGCGGTATTTGGCGCCCGTTAGAGATATTGCTGAAATGGCTGCTGCAATTCTTCTATAAACTTATTCCGAACTGGGGTGTTTCGATTATCCTTGTAACAATCTTGATAAAGGCTGTATTTTTCCCGCTTACCAAGAAAAGCTCTGAATCAACGCAGCAGATGCAAAAAATGCAGCCTAAGATTCAAGAATTGCAGGCAAAATATAAAGGAAAACCGCAGAAGCTGAATGAGGAGATGGCAAAGCTCTACAAAGAAGCCGGTTATAACCCGCTTTCCGGTTGTCTGCCTTTATTGATCCAATTACCGATCTTGTTTGCAATGTATCGGCTGTTTAATAACTATTTTGAATTCCGCGGTGCAATGTTTATTCCTCATTGGATACCGGACTTATCGGTCGGTGACAGTATTTTGCAGTTCCCCAGTCCTATTCCTTTCCTCGGATGGACGGATCTGCGTATTTTACCGATTGTCTATGTGATTTCGCAGATGGTATTCGGAAAGATAACGCAAACTCCAACAAGCGATCAGCAGCAAAACAGCACAATGAAAATTATGCTTTACGGGATGCCGTTATTCTTCTTCTTTATGTTCTATAATGCGCCGTCAGGGTTGCTGCTCTACTGGACATGCACGAACTTCTTAATGCTCGTTCAGCAGATGATCATTAAGGCAATGATGAAGCAGAAAAAGGAGGTTCGGAAATGATCTATGAATTTGAAGGAAAAACCGAACGTGATGCTATAGATAAAGCAATCGCCGAGCTTGGGGTAGAGTCCGATCAGTTTGATGTGGAAATTGTTGAAATTCAAAAAAACTCGCTTTTTAAGAAAGGGTATGCCAAAATTCGTGTGCATATTGACGATAAAGCCGCAGCAGGGAAGCCTACTGCCGATACGCCCCGTCAACCGGCGCTTTCACGCGAAGCTTCTACGGAGAAAGAGGCTGATTTGGTGAAATTTATCGGTGAGCTCATTCATGCGATGGGCTATACCGCAAATATCGAAATCCTTTCACACGAAGAACATAAGCTGCTTATACGGCTTTCCTCCGAGGATTCTGCGATTTTAATCGGAAAGAAGGGGAAAAATCTGGATGCACTCCAGCTGATTGCCAATGTGTATGCCGGTAAAATCGGTATTTCCGAACGGATTATGCTCGATTGTGAAAATTATCGGCTTCGCCGTGAGGAATCGCTGGTGCGGCTTGCCTATACCACCGCTGATCAAGTTGTAACGACAAAGGCTTCAGTCTTGCTTGAGCCGATGAATCCCTATGAACGTAGACTGATCCACAGTACGCTTGCAGATATTCGGGATGTTGACACAAAGAGTGAAGGTGACGGCTTATACAAACAAGTGCGTGTGCTGTATAAGGGGCTGTAGCGGATGAGGCGTTGTCTTATTCTTCTTACCCTTTTAACAGCCGGTTCTCTTTTTGCACAGGATGTCGGCAATGTACCCGATTCGGTGATTTCCGTACTTGATTCGTTTTTATCCGCTGAGCAGCGGATAGAATTGCTTAAGCAAGGACATCTTTTCCGGTCGGTGTATAATAAAGAAAACGCTGCGCCTCGGCTTGCGCCGCTTTTTGCCGTGCCGCAAACATTTGCGGAAAACTGGAACAAGGGCAATCCTACTTTTTTGATAGAAGCGTTGTATGTGCATAAAAAAATGCAAGGCAATACAAAAGACATAGAGAAAATCTCCCGCATTCTCCGCTCTGTTTCAAAGCTGGAAGGACTGCAATATTATTCGAGCAGCCGCAAGAAGATGCGGACCCTCTACGAGACGTCGTATGTTATTGACGATCCTAAAACGCAAGGCCGGATTGCCGATCCTGTTGACAATCCGGAACCGGATTTTTCGGTCTATGTACTGCAAAAGGATTTAACCTTCGATAAAAATATTTATCGTTACCGTTTCTGTTCTGACACCGATTCTGCCGGTTTCATATCTACAAATGTCGATGTCTTAAAGTATTCGATATTTAAAGCAATGGAACCTGAAAATTTAGAGGCTTCGATTGCGGTAACCGATCTCGGAGAGTATCTGCTGATACATATGCTGACACGTGCCGATTTTAGCGCTCCTTCCGTTTTTAGGGAGCGGGTACAAAATTCGTTTAGGACACGGGGAGAAGCGGTGTACGGATGGTTCATTGCGCAATACGAGAATAGTGTAATACCTTGATGGAGGAGCTATGCGGTTGAATAAGATTGCGGTATTGGTTTTACCGATTACTTTTTTGATTATCGCGACAGCGACTGCTGCTGCAATTATTTTAACGGGAGATTCTGAAAAAGGAAAAAAAATGAATGCGATAAGTGCTGAATTACAGAAGGACGGCGTCTATGCCGTTATCGATACGAACAAGGGCGATATCGTTTTGGAATTGTTCTATAAAGAAACACCCATGACGGTATGTAACTTTGTCGGGTTGGCAGAAGGAACATTGGATGCAGCGAAAGGAAAGCCTTTTTATGACGGGCTGACCTTCCACCGTGTCATTGCAAACTTTATGATTCAAGGCGGCGATCCTGACGGTAAGGGTACCGGCGGACCGGGATACCGCTTCCCCGATGAGTTTGTCGATAACCTCAAGCATAATACCGCCGGTATCCTTTCCATGGCAAATGCCGGGCCGGGGACAAACGGGTCGCAGTTCTTTATTACCCATGTGCCTACGCCGTGGCTTGATGGAAAACATACGGTGTTTGGTCGGGTCGTAAAAGGCCAAGATGTTGTCAATAAAATCGTACAGGGTGATCGTATGAATTCCATATCGATTATCCGCAAGGGAGCCGAAGCCCAGAAGTTTACGGCAACCCAGAAAGATTTTAATGCCTATCTTGCAGGAGCTACGGAACGGGCAAAGCAGCGTGCTGCTCAGAAGCGGGAAAAATATGAGGCTTTGATAAAACAAAAATTTCCCAATGCCGTTAAGAATGAAAACGGTGTCTTCTATACAATTGTAAAAGAAGGTAAGGGCGTTAAAGCTCAAACAGGCAAAACTCTGACTATGAAATATAAGGGATCTTTGCTTGACGGTACGGTGTTTGATGATTCCGATATGCACGAACCGCTCAAGTTTGTCGCCGGTGCAGGGCAGCTTATTGCCGGATTCGACCAGCAGGCCGTACAAATGGCTGCCGGTGAAAAACGGACGATTGTTATTCCGCCGGAGCTTGGATACGGTTCACGCGGCGCAGGCGGGGTTATTCCTCCTGATGCTTATTTGGTTTTTGAACTTGAATTACTGTCGGTAAAATAACCGGCAGAATAACCTGTGAATTGACTACGCATTTTTTTTGTGCTAGTATTTTAAGGATATTTATCATAAATAAGGATGTAAATAATGAATGCGATTCCATTATTGCAGCAAGCCGCATCGGGAGGTAGTTTTATTCCGCTGCTCGCTCTTGGTCTTATCTTTGTAATTTTCTACGTTTTTATTATCGGCCCTCAAAAGAAAGAGCAGAAGAAAACGCAAGAAATGATTGCCTCCGTTCAGAAGGGTGATAAAATTATCACAATCGGCGGTATTCACGGTGTCGTGTCTTCTGTAAAAGAAACAACGATCATTCTTAAAGTTGACGATAATTGTAAGCTCGAAATGAATCGTTCCGCAATCGGCAGTGTTATTTTGGATGAAAAAACAAAAGCAAGCCGTCTGGCAAATGTGCCGGAAAAGACTTCTCTGTTTTCTGCGCTCTTTAAAAAGAAAGAAAAGAAAGCTGAAGATTCCAGCTCCGAAAAACCGCAGCCGCCCAATTTTTCCGGCGATGCGGAATAAACGTTCCGTATAAGAGCGTATCGGCTTATAAATCGTTCGTGCTGTGCCTAACCCCAGTATGAACGTTTATTTCCGTTAGACGAGGAGATAGACATGAGAAAGCGAACTCGATTCGTGATTGTTCTGGCTGTGTTAGGCCTTTGCTTTGCATTTTTATATCCTACCCTTAAATGGTATTTTTGGACAGGTAAAGACGATAAGGCGCTGGCTCTCGGTTCCAGAGAAAAAATTAAAGATTATGTCATAAATATGACAAAAACCGACATTGACGCATTGATTGCATCTGCAAAACAGGGGAGTTCCGAGCCGGTTCCGGCAAAATATGATCCGCTCATTAAGGCTGCAAAGAAAAACTTAAAAAGTCTCGGCAAAGAGCAGCCTTCGGTGTGGACGGCGGGTGCATTGCTGGCAGCATTCCCTGAAAATTCTGAGGATAAAGCACGGGCAACAATGAGTCCCATTATGGAAGATTCATACCGGAGTAAGATACTGAGCATTAAAAATGCACAGGCAAATGCGGTCAAGCTCGGTCTCGACCTTTCCGGCGGTATGAGCATCATCATCAAAGCCGATTTAAGCGCGGTAACCGGCGACAGCGGCGATAGCAGTACTTCGGCAAAAAAAGAAGCGATGAATTTAGCCATCGATACCATTTCCAACCGCATCGATAAGTTCGGTCTGACCGAGCCCGTTATTAGACAGCAGGGTGAAGATCGTATCTATGTTGAAATCCCCGGTGCAGCGGATGCCGATAAAATCAACTCGATTATTATGGGGCGCGGGTTGCTGGCATTCCATATTGTAGACGATGATGCAACGCAGGCTTTTTATTCTTACTATACAGCTAATCCTACACGGACATTTGATGCCGATTATAATCTCATCGATCCTTCAATTATCCCTGCAGACACCAAGGTGCTTGGCGTATATAGCAAGGATGCATACGGTTTGGATGAGCGGCAAGGATTCCTCGTTATCAAGAAAGAAGCTGCCCTTGAAGGCAAGCACCTGCAACGGGTAAGCACGACAACCAGTCAAACCAACGAGCCGCTGGTTGTATTCGAACTCGATAAGGAAGGCGCAGAAATCTTTGCAACGGTTACCACTGTAAATAAAGATAAACGGCTGGCTATTGTGTCCGATGATAAGATAAAGTCGGCGCCGAATATCAAAGAACCGATTACCGGCGGTACGGGAACTATCAGCGGATTCAGTGCGGAGGAGGCGGAAAACCTTAAAACGATTTTACGTACCGCATGGCTTAATGTGCCGCTCGAACTGGAAAACCAGCAGGTAATAGGCGCCAGCATGGGCGAGCAAGCGATCAATCAGGGATTAATGGCGCTGCGATGGGGATTAATCGCTGTTTTGGCGTTCATGCTGATTTGGTACCGCTCTGCCGGTATTAATGCTTGTATCGCGCAGATATTGAACCTTTATATCGTATTCAGCGTGCTTTCAGCTTTCAATCTTACGCTTACGCTTCCGAGTATTGCCGGTATGATTTTAACAATCGGTATGGCGGTTGACGCAAACGTTGTTATCTTTGAAAGAATTAAAGAAGAGCTTGCTTTGCACAAAAGTAGAGAAGCTGCCATTCAAACCGGTTTTGCCCACGCTTTCTGGGCGATTATGGACTCCAATATCACTACCTTTATTGCAGCTCTGTTCTTATCAATATTGGGAACCGGACCGATCAAGGGATTTGCTTACAGCTTGACAATCGGTGTTGTTTCTTCCGTATTTACTGCCCTTTTTGTTTCACGGCTTATCTTTGATTTCGGCACGGAAACATTGCACCAGAAGAAGCTGCATATTACTTGGAGGTCGCTCGTATGAAAAAAACGATAAAATTCAGTAAGCTTTTCGGTGTTATGGTTCTCGTGAGCTCCGCTCTTATTATTTCCGGTCTTGTAGGTCTTTTTACGAAAGGCATTAACTTCGGTATTGACTTTCAGGCAGGATTTATCGAGAAAGTGCGGTTTGCGCCTTCTGCCTTTATTTTAACGTATGATGGTGAGAAAAACATACAGGTAGCACAAAATTCCCAAGGAATTGATGTTACCATTATTTCGGTGGACACTGAAAATAAAGTTCTGTCTTTTAAGTATAGTGAATACCCCACCGTTGGACAGTTTGTCGAGGCTGTGCAGCAGCAAATTGAGGGGGTAAAGGCAAAAATACTTGCAAAAGCCGATACCGCATTGCAAAGTGTGTTTATCACCTCGGAAACTTCCCGCCTTACAACGGAGCCGTTCCGCGCACATTATATTCCCGGCCAAATACAGCCGATCGATGCCGACGAAGTGCGTCATGCCCTTGCTTCCGTTCCTTCGGTTTCAGTGCAGCAAGTCGGTGAAGCGCGCGACCGTATGTTCCAAATTCGGTTACCCGATAACGGTACGTACACCAATGCAAATACCGAACTGCGGGCATTGATTAACACCGCATTGGTAGCTGCTTATGAAGCGGATAATTTTGCCGTATTAAGTACCGACTTTGTCGGATCTCGCTTCTCCGGTTCACTTGCTCTCCAAGCGGTGGTTCTGGTAATTATGGCGTTGTTCTTAATCTTTATTTACGCTCTCATACGGTTCCGCTGGACATTTGCTTTAGGCGCCGTGCTTGCGTTGGTTCACGACGTTTTGATTATGATTACCTTTATTGTGTGGACGCAGATGGAATTCAATTCCACCACCATTGCGGCAATTTTGACGATCGTCGGGTATTCAATCAACGACACGGTTGTTGTGTTTGACCGTATCCGCGAAAACATCCGGCTTAATCCGAAGCTTTCTTTGGTTGACGTTTTGGATCTTGCCCAAACCGAAGTGCTGAGCCGAACCATTATCACCACTGTTACGACAATGCTTGCGGCTGTGTCGCTCTATGTCTTTACCTCCGGTAATATGAAAGACTTTGCGCTTGCTTTATTGGTGGGTATGACAAGTGGTGTCTATTCGACAATCTACATTGCCGGTGCTTGTATTACCTTCTTTTCCGGAAAAAAACGTGCAGGTGATTTATTGCTCAATAATGCCCCAAAAGCTACTCCTGAAGTAACAGTATAGGTGTAACGGTGTAATTAAAAGATACGTCTTTAGAAGTTGAAAGCCTCTAAAAACCTTGAGTTTTTAGAGGCTTTTCTTTTAGCTCCTTTTTAGTCAAAAAAGAGGCAGAGACCGTAAACTTCTGTGCAGCCTGCTGCCTTTAATGTACGTGCGCAAGCTTCGAGTGTTGCACCGGTGGTCATTACATCGTCGAGCAGAATGAGCCTATCTGGGACGGTATTTTCCGAGAGTTCGATTTTTCCCTGTAAATTCACTGCACGGGCTGTCTTGGACAGCTTCTTTTGCGGAATGCCGTTCTGCCGCTTTAAACATCGATGTATCGTCAGTTCCGGATAAACCGATAAATCTTTTACAAGATCTTCAATTTGATCCCAGCCTTTCTCTCGCAATTTTTGAGGGCGCGGCGGTACCGGCACAAGCGGAATATTCATCAATTCCGGATATCCTGTGAGAAAACGGTGGATAAGCGGTGCAAATACCGTGGAAAAAGTGCGGATATTATTGTTCTTCCACACAGGCAGCAATTTTTGCCCAAGCCCAATGTATGGGAAAAGCGTAAAAATACGATCGCAGGCTGGTTTTTGCCTTTCCGTATCATCCTCTGCCGGCCTGCAATGGGTACAATATTCATGTTCGGAAATAAGTATCTTTCCACACTGTCTACAGCGGGCTTCGGTTTGTTGTGAGTGCTCCGCATCAGCGGTGATATACGGTATGAATTCGGTTTGAATGCAATGATTACAGAGCGGCAATCCTGCTTCACTTATGTTTCCGCAGAGACGGCACGGTTGCGGAAACAAGAGATCGCTGTAAATTTTACGTACGATATTTTTTGCCTGATGTAAGAATAGTATACGCTTCATATAACCTCCTTATGCAAGGTCAAGATTTTGTAGAGAACTGCTAAAAACATCAGTTCGTAGCAGTTCTCAGAGCCTTGATAAGAAAGTTATATAGCACGCGAAAGAAAATGGCTGGTTTTTACTGGGCTTCGGTAGAAGATTTTTCAGAATTTACGATAACGTCCGTGTTTCCCGGTTCTGTTTGTGCCGCTTGTCTTTCTTTTTCAGCTTGCGCTGCTGCAAGGGCTATTTGCAACTGCTTTTGCCGTGTTGCTTCGAGTCCTTCCGCATCATTAAAGAAGTCATATACTTTTTTTATATCGCCGTAATGAAACGGAATACTATCGATAAAGTCGTCAACTGCTAATTTTCCATCGAGGGTTTGTACCTGAAAACCATCGAGCACCAGATATTTTTTTCCGTCTTTCAGTAAAAAGCTAAACCGTACATGATTTGCAATTTTTCCTTTGGCAATAAGTCTGCTTGTCGTCTCTTCTGATAATGCATAAGCATAGAGGGTCATTTCACCAAGGTAACGCTGACCGTTTTGCCTCTGCTGGGAATCAGCTATATTGCTTATGGTGAAAAAGCGGTCGAGTATAGTTTTCATTCCGTTATTGACGGAAAAATCAAACCGGTAGGTATACAGCATCGTATCGACTTTGAAACTAATAAAATCGTCTTTTGCTTTGGGCATTACACAAGAGTCAATAGCGTATACAACGTCAAACTGATTATTTGTTGTATTAACCGTAACCCCTGCAACTGCCGGTTCCGTGTACAATGCCTTAGACGGCAATGTCGTACAGGCTGTGAGGCAGACTACACAGAGAATAGCCGGAATCAAAACTCTTTTTAATACACTGTCCATAGAGGTCTCCTTTAAAAAAATTTTATGGAAGCAGATTTTTACCCCATCAGTCCCATAAGCCGCGCTTGAAGCCCCTTGCTCTTTGCGACCTTCCGCATTGTTTGACGGGTCTTTTCAAACTGCTTTAACAGCTTGTTTACTTCGGCAACGGAGGTACCGGAACCTTTCGCAATACGCTTGCGGCGGGGCGGCCCGATGATGTGGTGATTTTCACGCTCTTTAAGCGTCATCGACTGGATAATCGCCTTTTGCCGCTTAAAGCCTGCCTTATCGATATCCTCGGCGGAAATTTGACCGGCAAGTCCCGGCATCATATCGAGCATGGATTCAATTGAACCCATCTTTTCGACATTTTCAAGCTGGTCGAGCATATCGGAAAGGGTGAAAGTTTCCGTCGCCATCTTTTTCTGCAAGCGGGCGGCTTCTTCCGCATCGATATTTTCCTGCGCTTTTTCGACGAGCGAAACAATATCGCCCATACCGAGGATTCTTCCGGCAATACGGTCGGGATAGAACGGTTCAAAATCTTCAATTTTTTCACCGATACCGACATACAGGATAGGCTTGCCGGTTACGGTTTTAAGAGACAGCGCCGCACCGCCGCGGGCATCGGAGTCGAACTTGGTTAAAATAACACCGGTCAGCCCCGCCTGTTCATCAAAGGCTTTTGCAACCTCGGCGGCATTTTGTCCCGTCATCGCATCGGCGACGAGGAGGGTTTCTACCGGATTTACTGCTTTTTTTACCGCAGCAATCTCCTGCATCATCGCTTCGTCAATTTGCAGCCGTCCCGCCGTATCGACGATAACGGTATCAAAATCGTTTTTCCGTGCATAGATAACCGCGTTTTGTGCAACCCGTACCGCATCCTTGGTGTCTTCTTTATACACCGGCACGTCGATACGCTCCCCTAAAGAGGAGAGCTGTTCCACAGCTGCGGGACGGACGAGGTCGCAGGCAACGAGCAGGGGCTTACGGCCTTCTTTCTTTAACCGGGCGGCCAGTTTCGCGGCGGATGTCGTTTTACCGGAACCCTGCAAACCAAGGAAGAGAATAACCGACTGGGTGTCGGGGCCTTTCAGTTGCAGGCTTTTCTTTTCATCGCCTAAAAACGACAGGATTTTATCGTGGACAATCTTGATAAACTGCTGACCGGGATTAACCGATTTTAATACGGTTTCTCCCTTTGCTTCTTCTATTGTTGCATTGATAAAGCGGCGCACCACGCGGAGGTTGACATCCGCTTCGAGCAGCGCAATTTTTATTTCCTCTACCGCTTCTTCAATATTCTTTTCGGTAATGGTTGCCTTGCCGCTTATCTTGCGGACAATGCCGCTAAACGTATTGGTAATTTTTTCAAGCATTTTTAATCCTTATTCCTGCGGGGGTACGCTGATTGAGTGTTAAAAGGTGATCAATGTTTATCAGTTAAAGCAAACGAGCTGAACCCCCGCTTTTGCTAAAACCAATCTTTATTGCCGTCTTCCCAGCTAAAAAACTCCTCCGGCTGAAAAAACAGGCCAAGCTCCCGCGCGGCGCTTTCGGCAGAGTCCGACGAATGGACAACGTTGATATTGGTATGCAAAGCATAATCGCCCCGGATGGTTCCCGGCTCCGCATTCAAAACCTTTGTTGCTCCGCAGAGTTTCCGCACAATGGCAACAGCTTCATCGCCTTCAAAAGCCATCGCAACCACGGGGCCGGAGGTGATATATTGCACCAGTTCGCCGAAGAACGGCTTATCGGCGTGTTCGGCATAATGCTTCTTTGCAAGTTCGGGACTGATACGCATCAGTTTCAAGGCAACCAGTTTGAGTCCCTTTTTTTCAAAGCGGCTTAGCACTTCTCCTGCAATCCGCCGCTGAACTACACCGGGCTTCATCATTACAAATGTTCTTTCCATAATCTATTTTCTCCCATTTTTGGCGATGTCTTAAAAGTGTTTTCTTTTTCGACATTCCCCTTAATTGACACTCACTTTTTCCAGCTTCCAGATATCCCGCACATAGTCTTCGATGGTACGGTCTGAACTGAACTTACCCGATCGGGCGATGTTCAGAAGACACATCCTAGCCCATTTCATCTGGTCGCGGTAACATCCGACAATCCGCTCCTGCGCTGCTGCATAAGCGTCGAAGTCCGCCAGTACGTAATAGACGTCCGGCCGCTGGCCTTCCACGCCGTATACCAGCGAATCATACAATTCTCTAAAGCTGTTGTCAAAGGGCGGCGTATACGTCCCGTCGATAAGCTGGGTCAATGCCCTCGCCAATGCAGGATTACGGTTAAGGTATTCTTGCGGATTATAGCTGTGCTCGTGCTCAATCGTGTGAATCTCATCGGCGGTGATACCGAAAATAACGGCATTTTCAGCGCCTACTTCTTCCACAATTTCGATATTGGCGCCGTCCAGCGTTCCGAGCGTGATTGCGCCGTTCAGCATAAACTTCATGTTGCCGGTTCCCGATGCTTCCTTACCCGCAGTGGAAATCTGTTCGGAAATATCCGAAGCGGGGAAAATCTTTTCGGCAGTCGAGACGCAATAGTTTGCCGCAAACACAACCTTTAATTTTCCCCGTACACGGTGATCGTTGTTGATGCGGTCGGCGACGGTATTAATCAGCTTAATGATGAGCTTTGCCCGCCGATAGCCCGACGCTGCTTTTGCGCCGAAGATAAAGGTGTGCGGAATAGGATCATACGTCGGGTCTTCGATAATTCTGTTATAGAGTGTCATCACATGCAGGATGTTTAAGAGTTGGCGTTTGTATTCGTGGAGCCGTTTTATCTGTACGTCAAAAATCGAGTTAGGATCGATCACAACTCCCTGCGTCCGCTTGAGGAATTCAGCAAGCTGCTCCTTATTGTGTTTTTTTATCGTGATTAATTCCTGTAACGCTTCCTGATTATCCGCCAGTTTTTCAAGCTGCCGCAGCTGCGTAAGATCTTTAATCCAGCCGTCGCCGATATGCTTTGTGATAAAGGCCGAAAGCGCGGGGTTCGCAGTTAAAAGCCAGCGGCGCTGGGTAACGCCGTTTGTCTTATTGTTAAACTTCTGCGGATACAGATTATACCAATCGGCAAGCTCTTTGGTTTTAAGAATTTCGGTGTGCAGCGCCGCGACACCGTTGACCGAAAACGAACCGGCAATCGCGAGCCATGCCATACGGATTTTCCCTTCGCCGATAATGGACATCTTGTTGTGTTTTTTCCAATCGTTCGGATATTTTTCCCGCAGCTCTAGTAGGAAGCGGCGGTTTATCTCTTCTACAATTTGATACACGCGCGGCAGCAACCCTTGGAATATCTCTATCGGCCATTTTTCCAACGCTTCCGCTAAAATCGTATGGTTTGTGTATGCAAATGTTTGAGTAACAATCGTCCATGCCGCATCCCAGCCGAGGTGGTGTTCGTCCATCAAAAGGCGCATCAGTTCGGGGATTGCTACGACGGGGTGCGTGTCGTTCAGCTGGATAACATTATAGCGCGGGAAGTCGGCGAAATTCGTACCGTGTTTATGGATAAACGAACGCACTAAATCCTGTAAACTTGCAGAGGTGAAAAAGTATTGCTGCTTTAAACGGAGCGCTTTTCCCGACGGACCGGTGTCGTTCGGGTATAGCACACGCGAAATATTTTCTGCGGAGTTCTGCTTTGCAACTGCAGCGGTATATTCCATATTGTTAAAGAGCTGGAGATCGAAGCCGTCGGGAGAGGATGCTTCCCAGAGGCGCAAGCGGTTGACGGTTTTGGTGCCGTAGCCGATGATCGCCATATCATAAGGGGTGGCGATAACCTCCTCGGCATTTTCTAAGCGGTAGAGTAGGGTGCCGTCTGCTTGCTGGGTGCATATCGGGGTGCCGCCGAAGTGTACCGTTACCGCCAAATCGTCTCGGCGTACTTCCCACGGATCACGGTAACGCCGCCAATTGTCGGGATATTCCACCTGATAGCCGTTTTCTATCCGCTGTTCAAACATACCATACTGATAGCGGATACCGTAGCCGTGTCCGGGATAGTCGAGTGTTGCAAGCGAATCCAAGAAACAGGCGGCGAGCCTACCGAGACCTCCGTTTCCAAGCCCTGCATCGGGTTCTTCATCCTCGATGTCCCGATACGAGGCGGAAAGCTCCGTTAAAAGTTCTTCCATCACAGCACGCATACCGGTGTTGTTCAAGTTATTGGAAAGTGCCCGCCCCATCAAAAATTCGGCGGAGAAATAATACATCTGCCGTACATCGGGCTGCTCCTGCGCGGTTCGGGTTGCGGATATGTTGGGCTGAATGCTATCCATAACGCTGCTTGCCGCGGCATCATAGAGTTCACGTATTGTTGCCTCGGATATGTCCTTGCTGAAATTCCGTTTCAGCTTGCCTAAAATGCTTGCCCGTAAGGTTTCTTTTAACTGAGACATAAATTACCTCTTATTTCAGAATTAACACGACGGCAGTTGCCGCCAGCGCGACATATTTTTGCTGATTTTCCAAAAGCGGCGCCTGTTCGGGATCGGTAAAATCTTCCCCTGCCGGATAGGACGTATCTATCAGCCGGTACCAATGCTTTCCTTCCGGCGGTGGGCAGATTGTTGCAGTAACGTCTAAACTGCCGCCGTTTAATATGATGTAAAAGCTGTTATCATCGCGTTCAGCTCTTGTTTCCGCGGTAGAACCGTCAAGAAAATATGCCAAAAAAGACGAAGGCTGGTTCCAATCGGGGGTATTGCCCTGTGCATCATACCAGCTGATATCCTTCTTACGTCGCCCGTCTGATTGTGTACCCGTTAAAAATTCCGAACGCAGGAACGCCGGATGCTGTTTGCGCAGACGGATCAATTTTTTTACAAAGGTCAGTATGTCGGCGTTGCTTTTTGTCAGCGACCAATCGAACCAGCTTATCTCGTTATCTTGGCAGTAAGGATTGTTGTTTCCCTTCTGAGTTCGCAGTACCTCATCTCCGGCGGTCAACATCGGAGTTCCCAGCGATAAAATGAGCGTTAGCAGGATGTTTTTTGCTTTTTGCTTCCGTAAGGTTTCGATGCGGGTGTTTTCGGTTTTCCCTTCAAAGCCGTTGTTATAGCTGCAATTAAAATCGGTACCGTCCCGATTGTTTTCTCCGTTCTCTTCGTTGTGTTTTTTATCGTAGCTTAATAAATCGTAGAGGGTAAATCCATCGTGGCTGGTAACAAAGTTGATGGAATGGAAGGGCTTGCGTCCGTTGCCGGAGTACAAATCGGCGGAACCGGTTACGCGCGTCGCAAGTTCCTTGGCATGGAAAGAATCACCGCGCCAAAAGAGCCGCACATCATCACGGAAACGGTCATTCCATTCAGCCCACCTGCCGCCGGGGAAATTTCCAACCTGATAGGCGCCGCCTGCATCCCATGCCTCTGCGATAATCTTTGTCTTTCTTAATATTGGATCTTCGGCAATATGCTCGATGGTCGGCGGATTATCCATAAGCTTTCCTTTTTGATCTCTGCCTAAAATGGAGCCGAGGTCGAATCGGAAGCCGTCGACGTGCATTTCGATAACCCAGTACCGCAGACAGTCTAAGATAAAGGTCTGCACAATCGGGTGATTACAGTTGAAGGTGTTGCCGCAGCCTGAGTAGTTGCGGTAATAGCGAGCGTTATCTTCCAGTATATAATAGATGGTATTGTCCAAACCGCGGAACGAAAGGGTCGGGCCGAATTCGCTCCCCTCCGCCGTATGATTAAATACGATGTCGAGGATGACTTCGATGCCGTTTTTATGCAGTTCGCGTACCATCCGTTTAAACTCGAATACCGCCCCAACACCTTCACGGTCGGAAGCATAAGACGATTTAGGTGCAAAGAAGGCGATGGTGCTGTATCCCCAATAATTTTTTAACACGGTGCCTGTCCGCGGGTTTATTCTGGTGAGTTCATGCTCGTTAAATTCCTGAATGGGCAGCAATTCAATACTGGTAATACCGAGTTCTTTCAAATAAGGGATGGTATCGATAATACCCTGATAGGTTCCCTTGTGCTGCTGCGGTGCGTTGGGATGGCACGAAAGCCCTTTTACATGAGCTTCGTAGATAATGCAATCCTTTAGCGGATAATTGAGCGGATGGTCGCCCTGCCAGTCAAAATCATCGTGAGCTATCGCGATGCATTTAGGAAAATGAGCAGCTGACTGTTCGGTTAAGAAAGCCAAGTCGCCGTCTATATGAGGGGGCGGTGTTTGCGTGGAAAAATTTCCGTTAAAGGATTCCGTGTTGGCAAGCCCCCGCGAGTATGGATCGAGTAAATAATTGCCCGCATTAAAGCGCATTCCTTCGTACGGAGCAAAGGGGCCGTCCACACGATAAAGATACAAGGCGTTCTTCGTTAGTCCTTTTACAAAAACGTGCCAGATGTCGCCTGTTTTATTCGTACGAGAGTCAAAAGTGTATGAACAACACGGCGTGGGATCTTCGGCTTTTTCAAAGATATCCAGCGTTACCGAAAAGGCATGACGGGAAAAGATACTGAAATTCACACCGTCGCTATAGACGGCAGCACCGGCAGGAAGCGGACTACCCGGCAAAAATGATAGGTTTTCCATGAACGAAACGAAATGTAGCACGAAAAATAAAATTATGCTATACTCTCTCCAAGTCTGGGCAAACACATCAGCTTTTTTATAGTACCCCGAAAAATAAAGAGGCTGTTCAACCAGAGTTGAACCTCTTCGCGGTTCAAATGGTCTCACAGCCTCTTTATTTTTCGATATTTGATTAATAACCTGATGTGTTTGCTCCGCTTATCAAATAAAATGTGCAAAATTTTTAGCAAAATTTTGCATGAAAGGCAGCGCTTAAACTATTTCTGATGCGTTTGCCCGTCTTTCTACAAAAGTTGTGCGAAATTTTAGATAAAATTTCGCATAAAAAGGTAAAAGTTATGAAGAAGATTCCGATTGTCAGTAGTGTTGTAAGCACTGTAGAGGCGATGCAGCAGGCATGTAAGCAGTCAAACTTTAGTATTATTTCGCAGCAATTGCAAAGTTATACTGAAGCGCTTGCTGCTTTTCGATATGAGATGCCGGAAATCAAGATTATTGATTTCGGCGACCCGTCTGTTCATGCAGAGAAATGCCTTAAGATCGTAAAAGATGATCCGTGGCTGCTGTTCGGAGGCGTTATTGCAATTACCGATTCGCAGGAGCAAAAAGCAACACTGACACAGCGGAAAGAGCCTAACTTTTTATTCGTTTTAACGCGCAAGGAATTTGAACAGTATGTTGCGCAAATTATTAAAATTTTAAATCATCATGAACATTTTTTAGTTAACCGCGGTATGAGTCATCCGGCGAATGAGCTTGAACACGGCAGTTTTACCAGCGATACAGACCCGTTTGAAGTTATGTTCTATGCGAATCTTATTTCCACTTATCTTTATAATACCGACCGCGTTAACGAGGCTGAACGGAGTGCATTTCAGGGTGCGATGATGGAGCTGCTCTTGAACGCTGTAGAACACGGGAATTGCAATATCAGTTATGATGAAAAAACCGAATGGCTCAAACAGGGAAAGGATGTACTTGAGTTGATTAAAATCAAGCGGATGGATCCTGTTGTCGGAACGAAAAAAGTGCTCATTACGTATGATATTTCGCCTGAACGCACACGGATTACCATCAAAGACGATGGACCGGGATTTGACTGGCGTTCTGCGCTTGATGCTCCTTTTGAGGCAGGTTTGCACGGGATGGGTATTAAGATGAGTCAGAGTTTTGTAAAAGAACTGTATTATAATGATGCGGGAAACGAGGTCTCATTCGAGGTGCCGAACCAGAAAAACAGTGCAAATCTCACACCGGCGATTTTGCGGGATCAGGAAACCTTTCATTTTAATCACTTGCAAGTAGTATGCCGTCAAAACGACGAATCGAATAATCTCTTTTATATCCGATCCGGCCGCTATGCCGTTTATGTCAATAATACGCTGTTAACGGTGCTGACGCCGGCAGATATCTTTATCGGAGAGATGGCATTTCTTACTAATGATACGCGGTCGGCAACGATTGTCTCAATCGGAAAGGGAACGTTGGTGAAAGTGCCTAAGATGAAATTTATGAAGCTGATAGAATCTTATCCCCATTACGGTATCTTTTTGTCGCGCCTTCTTGCCGACCGCCTTGCGCGTCAATCACGCGAAAGCGCATCGCTCAAAGCCGAACTCAAAGCCTTGAAAGATTGAGGTTAGGGTAATCGGCGCGTTTACAAAGGCTTATACATGATTTCTAAGGGTTTAACGGTACTTGAATTACTCGATCTCGACTTAACGGAGCACGATGCCCTTCACCTGCATTGCGTGTGCGGACAAAACGGGTTGACGCGCAGCATTACCGTTGCGGATTTAAACCGTCCCGGCCTTGCGCTTTCAGGTTTCTTTGATTCTTTTGCTTATCAGCGTGTTCAGTTGTTCGGTAGGGGGGAGTGCGCCTATTTACAAACACTTATCGAAAGCAATACCGTAGAAAATATAAAAAAAATGATGACCTACGATATTCCCTGCTGTATCTTTTCTCACAATATTCCTCCTCCTCCCGTGTTCTTAGAGCTGGCACAGGAAACGGGGTGCCCCGTGCTGCAAACGGATCTTTCCTCCAGTGCACTTTCCGTGCGGCTGATGCGTGTTCTTTCCAATGTATTCGCTCCGACTGTAGCGATACATGGCGTTCTGGTAGAAGTGTATGGCCTCGGTATCCTCATTTTAGGTGATTCGGGGGTGGGTAAGAGCGAAACGGCACTTGAGCTTGTAGAGCGGGGGCACCGCTTGGTGGTTGACGATGTTGTCGAAATTACCTGTATCAATGGAAACAGTTTGATCGGGCGGGGCGCTCATAAGACAATCGGGCATCACATGGAAATACGCGGACTCGGCATTATCAATATCATGCAGCTTTACGGCGTCCGCTCCGTGCGGGAACAAAAGCAGATACAGCTGGTGGCTAAGTTGGAAGAATGGGATTCACATAAAGTATATGACCGCATCGGTACTGAGGAACTTACCACCGAGATATTGGATGTAAAGCTGCCTCTCTTGGAAATACCGGTAAAATCAGGACGGAATATTCCGATTATTTTAGAAACAGCCGCAATGAACGAGCGGCTTAAAAGTATGGGCGTTTATTCTGCGAAAGAATTTAATCAAAATATTCTGCGCTGGATGGAAAGTGATACAAGCCGGGTACCGTATTATTCGGCGGATGATACCTATTAAGGAAAATATCTATGGTAACAAAGAAGATTGTTGTGCAAAATCGCGCCGGCATCCATGCGCGTCCCTCATCGTTGATTGTACAAACGGCAAATAAGTTCCAGTCGAATATTATGTTTGAAAAAGAAAATATTACCGTCAATGCAAAATCCATTATGGGTGTAATGACAATGGCAGCGGGGTATAAAACCGAACTGACCGTTTCTGCCGACGGCGCCGACGAAGTCGAAGCAGTTGCCGCGCTTGAACAGCTTTTTGCCGCGAAATTTGAAGAGGAATAACGCGAAAAGATGAGTGTTCCTTTATGGCTTTTTACCGGCCCCGAATTGGGGGAACGGAACGATGCGCTTGAAGCGCTCCGGAAAAGTGCGGAAAAAAAATATGGGCAGCTCGACAATCATCTCTTTTATGCAGCGGATACTTCAATAGCGGTTGTGTTGGATGCCGTTCAAAACGGTTCTTTGTTCGCGGAAGCTCGGTTTGCCGTTGTCAGAAACGCGGAAGCAATCAAGAAAAAGGAAGATATACAGGCGCTTACACAGTGGGCTGAACAGACACCCAATGAAGACGGGGCGTTTTTAGTGTTGATCTCCGATGAAATCGGTATCGATAAAAAAATTGAGGGGCTGGTACCTAAAGATCATAAAAAAATATTCTGGGAACTGTTTGAAAATAAAAAACAGGATTGGATCCGCCGTTTTTTTGCGCAGTCGAAAATCGGTATTGAACAGGATGCGATCGAGGTTCTGCTGGAACTGGTAGAAAATAACACCGAAGCGTTAAAAACGACTTGTGCACATATCAGTCTCTTTTTTGAACCGGGAACAACGCTGACGGCGGAGACTGTTGAACGTCTGCTTGCTCATAACAAAGAAGAAACGCCGTTTACGCTTTTCGATGCGCTGAGTAATGCCAATCTGGAATATGCGCTGAATATCCGTCAAAAGCTGACCCTTTCCAAAGAATCTTCGCCGGTACAGCTGATTGCAGGACTTACTTACTGCTTTCGGCGGCTGCGTGACTGGCACAATCTTGCGCAAACCGGCGGGCTTGACGATTTCAGCTTAAAAAAAGCAGGCTTTACCTCGAAAAAAGCAATCGACCAATATCGCCGGGCGAGTAAACAGTGGAGTGAGCAAACCGTGTACCGTATTATATCGCTCTTAAATAAAACCGATATGCAAATCCGCACGATGGGGCAAGAACTGTCGGGAGTGTTGCTCGACGCCTGCCTTTACAGCATTATTTATAATCAAGGGCGTGAATTGGCGGCGTACAGCAACGCTGCACGGTAGTGTATTTTCAATTGACACAATCGACCGCGCAGTATACAATTCCGCAATATTTTTCAAACAATCAGCAAAACAGAACCTTTCGAGCCTAATTGACAGGGACGTTTGAGTTCAACACAGGAATGATATGAGTAAAGAACAAAACAATCAGAAATTAGTACATTGGGCGGATCAAACCGCGGAGAAGATTATACGCGAGCGCGGCGATTTGGAATCTTATACCTGCGCTTCGGGAATTACGCCGTCGGGAACCGTTCACATCGGCAACTTCCGAGAAATTATCTCGGTTGATTTAGTTGTACGCGCCCTACGCGACCGCGGCAAAAAGGTACGCTTTATTTATTCGTGGGATGATTACGATGTGTTCCGCAAAGTGCCTGAGAATATGCCCGGAAAAGAAACGCTGCAAAACTATCTGCGGTATCCTATTACAATGGTACCCGACACAACGGGCCGCGACACGTCTTACGCGCGTCATCACGAAGTGGATGTAGAGCAGGTATTGCCGAAAGTCGGTATTCATCCGGAATTTTTATATCAGGCTGAACGGTACCGCAGCGGCATGTATGCCGAAGGTATGAAAAAAGCGCTGCAAAACCGCGGCAAAATAAAGGATTGCTTAAACCGCTATCGCGACGATGAGCATAAAATTCCCGCAACGGAAGAATATTGGCCGGTTGCGGCGTTTTGCTGCAATTGCAATAAAGACACTACCGAAATTGTTTCTTACGACGGCGAATACGGATTGGAATACCGCTGCACAAGCTGCGGCCATCAGGAAAAGGCCGACTTACGTACCTCAAAGGAATTAAAACTCGGATGGAGAGTTGACTGGCCGATGCGCTGGCAGTTTGAAAAAACGGTTTTTGAACCTGCCGGAAAAGACCATCACAGCCAAGGCGGTTCTTTCGACACGGCGCGGCTTGTCGCGGATGAAGTATATGATTGGCCTGCTCCCGTCAGCTTCCGCTACGATTTTATCGGTATCAAGGGCTTGCCGGGTAAAATGTCCTCGTCAAAGGGAAAGGTCATCAGTCTGTCCGATGTTTTAAACGTGTATCAGCCTGAAATTGCGCGGTACCTGTTTGCCGGAACGAGGCCGAACACGGAGTTTTCCATCAGCTTCGACTTGGACGTTATCAAAACCTATGAGGATTACGATAAAACCGAGCGTATCGCATGGGGTGTCGATAAGGCTAAAAACGATGAAGTGTATGCGAAGGAACGCCGCATCTATGAACTCTCGCAGGTTGAAGGGATGCCGTCCTGTATATCGTATCAAATTCCGTTCAGACACCTTTGTAACCTTTTACAAATCAATGCCGGAGACATCGCGGCGGTCATGAATCTTTTGCCGGATATGAAGGAAGAACAGCGGGAGCGTTTTGAAGCACGGGCAAAGTGCGCATGGTATTGGATTACCGAATGTGCGCCGGAGGATTTCCGGTTTGCCCTGCGTACCGACGGCGGCAAGGCGGAACTTTCCGCAGCCGAAACTGCTGCACTCTGCAAAATCCGCGATGAGCTGTTACCCCAGATGGACGCGCTTGATGAAAAGGCTTTTTCAACTGCGCTGTATGATGTAGCTCATGCGTGCGAAATCGAACCGAAAGCGCTGTTTACCGCTGTTTATCAGGCGTTGATTGGGAAAGACCAAGGACCGCGCCTTGCCGGTTTTATAAAGATAATCGGAAAGGAACGGCTTGCACAATTGCTTTCATTCTATTAGAATACTGCGCAAATGGCAAAACATGGTTGCACTTCGGCATTGGATGTAAATTCTGTACTCGAAAAAATGGGGAAGGTATTCCGCTGTTGTTGCCTTTCCCTTTGCAGCCATTGTTTCATTTTAATGAATCTTTTTAAACGCTCTTTTTTAAGGGCGTTTTTTTTTGTGAACACGGATGGGCATCTCTAAAAACTCGGTTAGATTTTTAGAGATGCCCGACGAGTATTTTTATAAATTGTTATACTGTAATAATTTATAAAAATACATCGCAAAAAGTTTAAGGAGAACCTCTAAAAAACTGAAGTTTTTAGAGGTTCTCGGATGCTTTAAAAAGCTGACCGCGTTTATGTATGTAATTTAATAGAGGAGTTTGATATGAAACAAGTTATTATGGAAGCGGAATCGCTACAAGGGTATTTAACATCGAAGGATAATGCATACCTTAAAAAATTGGATGAATTGTATAATCAGACAATGCAGCAATTTACGTTGCTTGATGCTGCCGCAGATAAAAAAGAAAAAGATGCAGCTGAAACTGAGATTATCGCATTGTATGATAAAATGGGAAAGATTTTGCAGGAAATCTGCAAAGAAGTACCCCAGCTCAAGGTCTATTCATTCAATACCGATTTTGCAAGCCATGCGGAAGCCTCCCGCGTTATGGCAAAACTGCGCAGCAGTGAAACCGGTCATAACGAATTCATCTATTATACTCAACGCGCCTTTGAAATGCTCTTCAAACTTGCGTATAGCGGGAGCCACGAGGATAGCAAAAACTATCTTATTTCCAAAACGCCGGTTACCGTTCCCGTACAGAACTACGCCGTGCATAAGATCAGCGACATCGATCATAAAATAGAAAACACCGTCATGTGTGTGATGTTGCGCGGTGCGCTCCTTCCGTCGATGATTATGTCCAAGGAGATTGAAGAATATTCTTCACACGGCTATGTAACCCCGTTCGCATTGTTTAAGATCAAACGGGATGATACAAAAAAAGTCGATGATATGCAGTATGTCCTTAATTTGGATATGTCGTATTTCAATTTGGAAGACTTGAACGGAAAAGACCTGATCTTTGCAGATCCGATGAATGCAACCGGCGGCAGTTTGATTACCGTTGTCAAATACCTTGAACGGCAAGGAGTGAAACCGAAATCGATCAGTTGTTTCCATGTCATTTCGTCACTCAAAGGCGCTTTGTGTGCAGCCCGGGCCTTAAAGAATTGTACGGTATACACGTTGTGGATGGATCCCGCACTGAATTCTGCGGCCTATATTCTTCCCGGGCTGGGAGACGCGGGCGATAGAATCAACGGTGTCGATGAAGCAGAGCATCCGCGGAATATGATTCAGCTTATTGCGGATTACGGCGCGACTATCGCGGGGCTTTACCGGCATCAGTTGAGAGCGATTGAGAATGTGGTGCTTCAAAATAAATAAGCGTATCGATGAGACAGCGGTTCAATCGACAGCAGTAGCGACGGTTCAACAGATTCCAGCTGTTAATTCTGCCGAGGGTATTCGCAATATTGCTGATCGGGTGCCTAAAAACAGCATACTGTTTTTACTGGTTTTTTTTATAACCGCTGCCGGTTTGTTTGCAAAGGGTAATGTCGATTCCGAAACGGCGAAAGCCTATTTTGAGATTGCTCAAGCCTATACCGAGGTGACTAAGTACGACAAAGCGGCGGAGTTTTATCTAAAGGCGGCAAAGGATCCTGCGCATAAAAATGCGGCGGAGTATAATTTGGCACGAGTGTACGGGCTGCAAGGCGATTGGGGAAAGGCGAAGAACATCCTTGAACGGCAATATAAAGATGCGCCCGGCAATGTGCTGATTGCAAAAGCGTATGCCTACAGCCTTGCGGCAACCGGCGATGAAGCACGCGCCTGTGAAATGTACAAAAAACTGTACGATGAGGATTCGGAAAACCCCGAAGCGGCACTCAATTATGTTCGTATACTGATTCTTTCCAAACGGTATGACCAAGCGCTTTCTTTTATTGAAGAGATGAAAACCCGTTTTACCGAAAGCACTGAAAACAAAGCTTTCGCCGAACTTGAAGAAAAAATCAAGAAAGCGCAGGAAGAGCCGAATAAAGACGGTAAAGTGCAGAACAAGACTGATACGGCAGACAGTACCGAAAGCCGGATGGAAAAAGGCGCGTCCGATTCTAGAACCGAACCGGCTGCTGCGAAAACAGCGGCTGACGCCGAAGCCGCGGAGGTAAAGGTAAAAGATGGAAAGAAAAAATAATCGGTTTGTCAGCAACATAGGGTTTATTCTTGCCTGCGTCGGTTCGGCTGTCGGTATGGCAAATGTGTGGGGTTTTCCCTACAAGCTTGGGAGCAACGGCGGCGGTGCCTTTTTGCTCATCTATATCTTATTTGTTATCCTTTTCGGATATGTCGGACTTTCCGCAGAATACGCAATCGGCCGTCGCAGCGGTACGGGGACGCTCGGCTCCTATGCCTATGCATGGAAGCACGGCCGCAAAGACCTTGAGGGCATCGGTAAGATAATCGGATGGCTGCCCTTGGCGGGTTCAATCACAATCGCTATCGGGTATGCTGTTATCATCGCGTATGTACTCAAGGCTTTTATGCAGTCCGTACTGGGCAGTATTATGACGGTAGAACCCGGACAGTGGTTTGAATCCTTTGCCTTTCAGCAGTTCAGCGTTGTACCCTATCACGCGGTTATTATTATTGTAACGCTGCTGACCATTGTGCTCGGCGCACATACGATAGAAAAAACAAATAAAATAATGATGCCGCTTTTTTTCATCTTGTTTGCGGCATTGGCTGTTCGTATGGCATTTTTGCCCGGCGCTTTTGCAGGGTATACGTTTTTATTTACCCCCGATTGGAATCATTTAAAAAATCCGTCCGTGTGGATAACTGCGATGGGGCAGGCCTTTTTCTCATTATCTATTACCGGATCGGGGATGATTGTATACGGCGCTTATTTAAGTAAAGATCATGACTGCGTAGCGGGAGCAAAAAATACCGCATTGTTCGATACCATCGCGGCGGTTGTTGCAGCCCTTGTGATGATCCCCGCGTGTTTCGCTTATCGGATGGATCCTGCAGGCGGTCCCGGTTTGCTGTTCGTTGTCCTCCCTTCCATTCTTCAAAAAATGCCCGGCGGCAGAATATTCGGTATCATCCTCTACCTCGTCGTCGTGTTCGGAGGAGTTTCATCTTTGCAGAATATGCTTGAAGTGGTCGCCGAATCGCTGATGCATACGTTTAAAGGCTTAAAGCGAACTGCAGTGATTATCGTTCTCGGCGTCATCACCTTCGGCATCGGTGTATTTATGGAACCCATCGCAGAAACCAAGGGCGCAATTCTCGGCGGCTGGGGCGCATGGATGGATTTGGTCTCCACATATATTATCCCGATCGGTGCAGTGCTCGGCGCTGTTTCGTGGTTCTGGGTAATGAAAAAAGATGAGCTATTGGACGAAATCAACACCGGAGCAAAGAAACGCTACGGCAACGGCTGGTACTACCTCGGTAAATACGTGTACACGCTTTTCGCACTGTTTCTGTGCGTTGTCGCATTGGTGCGCGGCGAGGGATTCTAGAGCATAGGCCTAATCCGGCTGTTGATGATGTGTTCCGGCGGGTGTTATGGTAGAAGGATATAGCTGCTTGGAGAGGTGTCAGTTTAGATTGAAGGCGTGTAGTTTCTATGATATTATGGAAAAGGGCTAAAGGGTGTTATGGCGACAGGCTACTGGCCTGCTTTTTAGGAAGAAAGAATGAAAAAAGTTTTTTGTCATAATTTATTTGTAAGAATTTTTAATATATTTTTTGTCTTATTTGGATTTTGGACTTTATATTTAAACCTATGTGATAAAGATATGGAGCTTGAATGGATAAAAAGAATAGTGTTTTTAAAATTCTGAAAAAAGATTTGACATTATTTTTTATATGTCTTTTTTTGGGGCTTATTAGTATTTTTGTTTCAATTGCTCATCGGCTCCAAATAGATTCAATTTCATATACTGATCAGAAATGGATTGGAATCGTTTTTTCTGTTTTTTTGATTTATATATTATCTATATTAATATTTCTTCTTGTAGGCATTATTTTTCGAGCGAAAGATAAAGAATACAAAATATTTTTAGTAGATATAGTGTTATTAGCTTTTTTATGCTTGATATTCATTTTAATTATCTATATTGATTATCCTACATTAGTTTATATGACTTAAAATTTGAGAAAGATAGAGAAATTTTACAATGAAAATATGCCTAACACCCACACTGGAGCACTTGGAATAAAAAATGGAAAGGAAAGTTTTTATAATATTTCTAGTTATAATTGTAGCATCATGCTATTCACAATCAGTACAGCAAAATCAAATAACTGTTGAAAAGACCATTGAAGTATACGAGTCCGGCAATGAAGAGCAGGCTCTGCAAATGTTTTTGACACTTTCAAAAAAGGGGAATTTTAATGCTGACTTTGAATTATTTTACCGCTATATAAATACTCCGGAAGCTTCCTATAAATATTTACGGAATGCAGCTGTTAATGGACACGAGAAAGCAATGGACTATTTCCTTGATAGAACTGTTTACCGTGCAGAAACTTTTAAAAGAGCTAACCCCAAAGAAGCGTTAAACGTTTATAAAAAATATTTGAAAAAAACAGGCTTGGAAAACAATAAGCATGCTATTGATACACTTGATTTTCTTGCTAAATGCGCAGAGCTTCCGGCATTAGATTCAAAAAAATTCTGTAAAAAATATGATTTGTTTTATAACGATGAAGATATAGAAAAAAATCCTTATTATATTTGGCAGCTTGCAGAAGAAGCATCTAGAGAAAACAGCCGTTTTGAAGAGTCTAATCCTCAGCTGATTTTACAGTTGATAATTTGTGGAGGAATTGTTCCTGCAGAATTTACACTTGCAGTAGAAGATTTCTATGGTTATTATAAAAAAAATGAGATACATGAATTTAGAATAGATAACTATGTTACAAGCGGATACGGACTTAATTTCTGTGCTATAAGAGAAGAAAATAAAAATAATGAATATTTAAAGAAAAGAGTAAGTTCATTTCAGGAAAAAATAAAAAATGAAAATCGGGGAAAATTTCATGAAGCAGTAACTTCATATTTTAATTTTGTTGATCAAAAAATCTGGACAGAAGAAGGTCATGATGGTTCAGGCTATATCGCATGGGCAATAGAATCATCAAACAAACAGAAAGAAGAATTTTTGGATATCATTGAACAAATGCAGGATACCATAAGTCGTAACTCTACTGAAGATATTAATGATTTAATTTCTAGGTATACTGAAATAAAAGAAAAAATAGATGCATTGATAGGTGATGGTCAAATTGAAGGTCCGAAGTTTACAATTACTTTAGCAGATATTAAGAAAACAGAATTTTTGTGGCAGTCTTACAAAAATAACATGATTGAATTTGTTAAAAATCAGTTTGGCGTAGAAGCAAGCCGGAATATAAGTAAATGGATTTATCAAAAAAGGATAGAGAATTTAATGAATATTGTTGAATTATATTATGATTATAATTGATTTGACACATAACACCCGCTTCAACCTATCATTACCTTTGCGGCAATGCAGGTTAAGCGGTAGCTATACCGGCGGCTTATTGAGCCACTACTAAGGAAAAAGAATGAAAAAAAGAGTATTAATACTTTCCGTATGCTTTGTCCCACTTATTATAATTTGTTTGTTTCTGTATTTTATAATGATTGAGTCTGAATGTGAAGTTTATAAATTTGATGAAAATGGAAATATGATTTATATGTGTGCAGGAAAAGAAAAAGGCGGCACAAAACAATATTGGGAATATAATTCTAATAATCAAATTCTTGCGACAAAAGTTGTTTTGGATACTACGGTAAGTCATCGATTAATAACAGGGAAATATGTTTATGATGAAGACGGACTGCTGATAAAGGAAGTTTATACAACTACCGTAAATAATAAAGTTATCAAAATTGATGAAACAGAATACTTTTATAATGAAAGAAAGCAGCTTGTAAAAGAGGTTGCATCAGATGGAACTGAGTGGATTTATGCATATGATGATAAAGGACATAAGAAATCTGTAAGTTCAAGTAGTGGTGGCTTTTATAAATATGAATATAATGATATTAAGAAAGAAGCTCTTATGGTTGAATATTCTTTTGGTTCAACTATCGTAAGACGGAATTATGATGATTCCGGTAGATTGGTGAAGGAATGTGAGGACAATAAAACCCATGAATGGTTTTATGATGAAGCAAATCCTGGAAGGTTATCTAGAGAAATAATTTTTGATGGACAAAAAACAATAGAGATAATTTATAAAGGAAGTTTGATTTATACAAAATGTTATAAAAATTATCAGGCTGAAACTGAAGAACTTATAGAGCAATCCATTCAAAAAGTAAAGTATACATATTGGCCTAATAAAAAGATTAAAGCGATATATACTATAAGCGGATAGAGAGATGAATAATGAATAAAAAAATACTTACTTTGTTATATGGATACTCGACTGGGGTATTTAGGAATAATAGAATAAATGAATTTTATCAAAATTTTTTCCAGCAGATTATACAACAGCAAGGAAATCTATAATTATTTTTCTGAGGATGAAATTCTCAATATACCGTTTGATTTATATAATTTAATCGATATGGATCAAAAAACTGAGAATGAATTTATTTTCCCAAATATTATAGAATTTCTAACTGATTTATATGTAACTCTGAATGTTAGGGACAAAGATTATAAATATATAGATTCAAAATTGGAGGAAATAAATTTTTGGGAAAAATTTTCAGAATATTTATACTCTGATTTTCTATATAAAAAAGAAGTTGCAATTTTAACATTTGCAAAAAAACGAAGCGCAAGTAATTGCAAATATTTGGAGGCAGCTTTTATTAGTGAATATTACAAAAAGAATCCTATACTAACTGCCAGATGTCTAACAGAATTATTTTATTTAAAAAGTAAAAAAGCAAAGGAATTCAAGAAATTACTTGTTGAAGATTTTGATTTAATAAATTTCATTTCTATACTTCTGTTTGATGATGAAGAACTTACTAAGAAAGTATTAGGCTTAAATAAAAATGAAAAATACTTACAAAAAATAAGAGCTGACAGTATTCAAAATTTTACTATGAATTTTGAAATATTTATAACAAATGTTCAAGGTGCAAACAAGATTAAAGATTTCACAAGAGATGAATATATTAAAAGTATTAATTATTTTGAAAAAATATATGGTTCCTATAAAATAGATGATTTTTATTCTTTTTATAAAAAAGCTTTACAGGAGATGGAAATATCACATAACACAGGACTATAGCCGACGCGCGTTTAGTCTGCGTGTGCAGTCCAGCCAGTTATTAGATGGGTAAAAATAGGGTAAAATATTGGAAAAAGATGAATTAATGCAAAAGGTGAAAGAATATACCTATTATCTTACAGATGAGTATTTGGAAGAAGTATGCAAAGACTTATTGCAAATTAAAGATACAAATCTTTTCTTCGAAAAATGTTATGAAAATGATGCTGTTTATACATCGGAAAGTCCTTGTTCATTTATTTGTGATTCAGTAACTCATTCGCATAAATATCGAGAATTAATATTAAAAAAATATGAAAATGATTGTATTTATAAATTTTGTGAAAAAATGCTATTTGATTCTTCATATATCAGACGACGAGAAGCCTTAATTATAATCTGTGATACCTTAAATATTCATAGAATAAAATGTAAAAAAATACTGGAAGATTATTTTATTTTTGTAATAGAAAATGATCCACTACTTTTATATGATTATATAATGGAATTTACATGGTTGTATGCTTATGAAATTAGAATTAAGAGAAATCTCTATTCAAAAATCTTGAAACTAAATAACGAATATGCTAATCTTATATTATTAGAAACTTTAGATGATTTATCCACACCTCTTTTTAGTAGCGGTGGATTATTAAAATACAAAATTTTATTAAAACTAGCAAGAAGTCAAAATAGATGTGTAAAATTATTCGCTAAAAAAATGAAAAAAAATATGATTATTAGAAATTATAAGAAACAAATAGATACAAAAAAATATATTCTAGGAAATGGTAGGTTAGAATTTAGTAATATAATGTTTATGAATAAAACTGAAAATTATAATAAAGATGATTTTATAAATTTTTATTTGAATTATGTAAAGAAAAACTTCTAACACTCACGTTAAGTTGACATTGCCTTTGCATCAATTCTGGTTAAACGTAAATTATACGGGCGGCTTAATTGAAAAAAGAAAGGGGAAAAAGAAATATATGATATGGTTGAAATACGATTGTACAAAGGTTTTCTCGGTGTTCCATGGTTCGTGGTAGTAGCGGCTTTCTAATTAATCAAATTAAACAAAAGTTCCCGCAAATAGAATACATTGTTGAAAAATCGGTATAGAATCCGATTCAACCTAACATTGCTGTGCTATAGAAAATATCGGTAGAAGAGCTAATTGCGCTTGCTAATATATCTTTTTCCGCTATTTATACGGCTTCGTTTTTTTCGAAATATTTTTTAACGAGGTTCTTTGTAATAAAAGCTCCGCCTATTCCACCGATAACAGCGCAGCATAAAATGGCATACCATATTTTCCCATTGAATGCTAATTTTGCGATCAACTGTGCATAGGCAAAGCCTCTGTGTTTTTCTGCAAGATTCATAAACCGTCCGTAGTTAAAGAGCAATAATATGGTCGGCGCAGACATATTCAGATTAAAAAATACAAAGGACAGCAGATACATCTTCTGCGATTTATAGTTACCCAAGAAAAGAATCAATTCTGCCGTAAGTGCTGCTGCTAATGAAAAAAATATCGCATATAAACTTTGATAACAGGCCGTAACCGTAAAAAGCACGCCGAATATCAATGCCGTACCGAACTTATGTACTTTCAGCATACAGTACATATACACCGTGCTGCACACCAATCCAACGATCAGCGGGGCTATAAAATAGAGGATAGGTGAGATTGCGGCAGATCCCATCATAATAATCATCATCAGCACAATGTATATTGCACCGAATACCCCCGCATAGATAAAATCCTTAATGCCCATTTTTTTATCTGATAAGGATGTCGTTGCAGTCATCGTTTTGTAACTCCTTATATTTGAATGTGTAATGGCAGTATATAACAAACCTTTCTATCGGAGTTCCACATCCGTTGCTTTGCCGTTCCTTTCAGCAAGGTTCTCTCCGTTTGCGTTCGGTTCCTTAAATACTTTGAAGCGTACCGGCATTCCTTCCGTAATCTTTTTGCGGCGGGATGATTTGGTGAGGTTTGTAAGGCCGAAATAGAAATCGCCGTGGTCGGCAGTTTCGATAAAGCCCCAGTTGCCCTTAAAGCGCTTAATGGTACCGCTCAATGTATCGCTCTTTTGTCGCTCCGTCGCTTTAATCCAATGATTGGGGGGAACCAGTTTGTCGGTTGTCATTTCATATTGATCGGGAAAAGCTTCAAGAATTTCCCGTAAGGTATTATGGTTATATGATCGGGGGTCAAATTCCGGCATACTCCGCCTAATGGATTTTCCTAAATCGGAAAGACTGACCCATCCGTCTTCCGTCATCCGTGAGTTCTTATAGGCATGGTTGAGCAATTTTTCCAGAGAATCAAAGGGGGAGCCTTGACTCTCTTCTTCCGGAGTTGTTGTACTATCGAGGTTTTCCAGATACTTAAATTCATTGCAGGCATTTACCCAAAGTGCCTTAGCATTTTGCTTTCCGATACCAAGTACATAGAGGCCGTATTCCCGCAATTTAAGGGCAAGACTGTAGTAGTCTGAATCTGTCGAAACGATGCAAACAGCGTTAATGCTTTTATTGGTATTGGCCAACTCGATAGCATCCATGATAATGGTATTATCGGTTGCATTGGGGCCGTTGCGGAATTGCTGTACCGGACGAATGGGGATTTTTTCAAGCCAATTTTTCCACCCATTCATATTTGGTGTTGTCCAGTCGCCGTATAAACGCTTTATCAGTAATTCACCTTCTTTAGAGACTTCGGTGATGATAGCTTCCAAAAAACTCGGCGGGATGTTATCACCGTCGATCAGCAATACATATTTCTTATCCATAATAGATATTGTATCCTTATTTGCATCTTTTGCAAGTAAAAAAAACGGGCACGCATACCTCGTATGAATGCCCGTTATATTTTTAATTGTGGGATAGCTTAATGGAGAACAATTCTCAAGATGAAGATAATAAACAATACCCATGTAACAATTGGGATTTGCTTAAACTTGCCGGTTGCTGCCTTCAAAATAACGTAGGAAAGGATACCGTAAACGATACCTTCGGCGATGCTGTATGCAAACGGCATCATAACGATTGTTAAGAACGCCGGAATACCTTCCGTAGGATCTGTGAAATCGATTTCGGCTGCCGCACTCAACATAAGGAATCCGACGATAATCAAAGCCGGAGCTGTTGCCGCTGACGGAATAAGCAGGAAGAGCGGTGAAAATACCAGTGCAATTAAGAAGAATACACCGGTTGTCAGCGCTGTTAAACCGGTGCGTCCGCCGGCTGCTACACCGGAAGTACTTTCGACAAAGCTGGTAACCGTAGAAGTACCCAGCATAGCGCCGAAGACGGTTCCGACAGCATCGGAAAGCAATGCCTGTTTTACACGCGGAATGTTGCCATTCTTGTCGGTGAGTCCTGCCCGGTTGCTGACACCGACTAAAGTGCCGACCGTATCAAAAATATCAACAAACAAGAATGAGAAGAATACCGTAAAGAACTGGAAGCTGAGAATATTGCTGAAATCAAAATTCCAGAAAATAGGAGCTGCAGGAGCACTTACGATTGACCAATTTTCCCAACCGCCGAACGGTACGGTAACGCCCATCGGAATACCGATTACGGTAGTAATCAAAATTCCAAGAAGAATTGAGCCGGGGATGTGCAGAACATACAATACTGCAGTAATCACCAAGCCGATAATTCCTAATAGGGCGGGACCCGATGTAACGGTGCCGAGACCGACTAATGTTGCGGGGTTATCAACGATAATTTCCGCATTTTTCATACCGATTAAGGTGATGAAAAGACCGATACCTGCTGCAACTGCTTTTTTCAGATTGATCGGGATCGATTCGACGATCGCTTCCCGTACATTGAAAAAAGAAAGCAGAATAAACAGCAAACCTTCGAGGAATACTGCTGTCAATGCCATTGCGGGCGAATACTTCATTCCGATAACAACGGTATACGTGAAGAAAGCATTTAAGCCCATACCAGGGGCGAGAGCAACAGGCAGATTGGCAAGTACTGCCATCATCAAGGTTGCGACTGCCGCAGATAATGCGGTAGCCGTAAATACGCTGCCGGGATTTAAGCCTGCATCACTTAAAATGAGCGGGTTAACGGCAAGGATATACGCCATTGCAAGGAATGTGGTTAAACCTGCAATGATTTCAGTACGCACATTTGTTTTGTGCGCTTGAAGCTGAAAGAGTTTTTCCATAAAGTATCCTCCTTTTAGAATAAATGAGTACCAATCAGCGATATTACCAGTGTACCACGAAACATTTGTTTCCGCAATAAAATTTTTTTGCTCGTTGACTTTTTTTTAGGAATCTTATCATTAGGAGATAGCTGAACGCATATTTGACAGAGAAGCGGTTTTCAAACTATACTAACTTCTATGACAATAGCCGGACGTAATAGAATCTTAATTTTCGGTATTTGTATTGCTGCGCTCATGGTAGTCGGAAGCATAAGCTGCTGTATTGTTATTGCCGCGCACAATTTACTCGCAGAACTGCCGACAGCTTCGGAAAGTACTTTTCGATTATTAAGGCTTCCGTTTTTTGCCTATAATAATTATGCAGTTATGATCGGTATCACTGCGTTTCCGCTGATAGCGTTAGTACTGCTTATTTGTGTTTTCTTTCTTTTTGAAAAAACCCATGCGCTGGAGATTTCGTTTTTCAGTTTGTTTATTTTCGCGTTATCCGTTGAAGCGTTACAGCTTCTTTTTCCGTTGCAAGTGCGGTATCCGCTCTTAGCTGTTTTTACGGCTTCCGTTGCGCGAATTATTTTCTTTTTCCGGTTTGGGGCATGTTTGGCACTTTTAACCTCAAGTCTCTTTGCTCATAAGACTTTTACGCGGGAAACGGGATCTATTATTTTCTTGCTGAGTTTTATCGCGTTTGCATTGTCCCATGTTATCCCGATCGATACCATTCATACGGTCTCGTTTTTTTCGTTTTCCCGCTCCTATCGCTATCTTCTTTATTCCTTTAGCGGGATTGTCTGCGCATTGGCGGTCGTATCGTTTTTGCTGGTCGGTATCTACCGCAGCATTACCGAGTACCGGAAGGCGGCAATTCGGCTATTGATAATGTTAATTGCATATACGCTCTTGCTGTATACCGGCTCATGGTTTTTCACCGTGCTTGGTATCGGGGCGCTGCTGGCAGCAGGCTTCTTTTTTCTGAAAGCAATTCATCAATTTTATTTGTGGCAATAGCTTACGCATGGAGAAGTAAGGCAAGAAAACCGATAGCAACCGGTATCAAAAGGTTGTCATAATCTTTAAGCGGCAGCATTTCGATACCGGCTCCGGCAATACCGAGTATAAGGCTTTTCCAAAAATTCCCGCTGACGGCAAAGGATGAAAGGAACACGGCTACAAAACAAGTTAAACTTCCGGCAACGGTTTTGTCTTTAAAAAAAGTTAATCGGATTCTACCGAAACGCTTTCCGACAAGGCTCGCAAGCCCATCCCCAAAAGCAAGTGCAAATATGGCAATCTTTGCCGTATGCATGGGAAAGAGCAGCAGTGCAAGGAGTATCCCGCCGGCAAGTGTCAGCGGCCCTAAGACGAACCGCCCTTTATCACGTTTCCGTGATGCGTAACGGGTGATATGCGCAATGATACCAAGCTCATAGCCGCGTATACGGAGAAATTCGGAAATACAGTAGAGCGTACTCATAGCGGCAATACCGGCAATCGTAAGTGTATACCAGTGTTCTGCAAAGACAACGGTTAACGCAGAAGACAGATGAATGGTTTTTCTAAAAACTTCAACCAACAGTTCCTCTACGGATGCAGTCTGAGAAAATGTACGGTATCGGAAGCGTTCAAACCATTTCATACAATCCCGATCATATTACCTTTTAAAATAACAGGAAACCTGCGATCTTAAAATAGACGATAAGGCTGACCGCATCTACAATTGTGGTGATGAGCGGGCCTGCCATAATAGCGGGATCCATATGGAGCTTTTTTGCAAGAATCGGCAAAAGACCGCCGGTAAGTTTTGCAATCGTAACGGTTACCACAAGCGTTAAACCGACGCTGGCAGAGACAAGAATCGGTTTACCGTCTAAAAAATAAGATTTTATAAAAATGGTCAGTCCGAGCAGCGCTCCGACCATGATTGCGATACGGAGTTCCTTCCACAAAACTTTTGCCCAGTCACGCAGCTGAATTTCACCGGTAGCAAGACCGCGGATAATCAACGTCGATGACTGACTGCCCGAATTTCCGCCGGTATCCATCAGCATGGGGATAAATGAAGTGAGTATGGTAAGCGTTGCCAGCAGTTCAGTGTAGTGTTCGATAATCTTGCCGGTAAAGGTTTCCGACACCATTAGGAGCATCAGCCAGCCGATGCGGTGCTTGGCAAGTTTAAAAACACCGGTGTTCAGGTAAGCGTCTTCGGACGGCTGCATAGCGGCCATGATCTGGAAGTCTTCTGTAGCTTCCTGTTCCATAGCATCCATGACGTCGTCAACGGTGATAATACCGATCAGCCGTTTTTCCGCATCGACAACAGGCAGGGCGAGGAATGCGTACTTCTTAAAAACCGCAATAACGCTTTCTTGGTCATCGTGGGTGTTCACATAGATACATTCGCTTTCAAAAATATTTTCGATTAGCTCGTCTTCAGGAGCCAACACAAGCTCTTTTAATGAAACGATGCCCTCAAGCACTCTGTTGGCATCGGTCACATAACAGGTATAAATCGTTTCTTTTTTTAGCCCCGTCTCTCTGATGTAATCCAGAGCCTGTTTTACCGTCATGGTCTTTTTAAGGCTGACGTACTCAATCGTCATTAGGCTTCCGGCAGAGTCGGGAGGATATTTGAGGAATTGATTGATGAGCTTACGTTCTTCTTCGCCGGAGTTTGCTAAAATCTTTCTGACGGCATTCGCAGGCATCTCTTCCACAAGGTCTACGACATCGTCAAACGCAAGTTCGTCCAGAATAGGACCGAGTTCTTTATCTGTAATCGATGAAATAAATGCGCTTTGCTGCTCACTCGAAAGGAGTGCGAATACCTCGGCAGCAAGGTCTTTCGGAAGCATTCTGAAAAGAAACACCGCATTTGCCGCATTTTCTTTATCCAATATTTCCGCTACATCGACCGCATTCATCTCAGCGAGTTCTGCAATTAAAGCTACGTAGTGCCTATTGTCGAGCAGTTCTTGAATCCGCTCCATTTCCTGCGTTTTATCTTCCATAATTAAGCGCTAGTATACTTAAAACGGATGGTTTCTGCTATAGCTTTTGCCCGCGAATAACACGGGCAAAAGTATTTTTTGATTCGTGCAGAGGTTTTAATACCCCGATGTTCTGCGTCGGGGGTATGATTATTTTCTTAAATATCGAAAAGTTTTACCTTATTCGGCGGCAAACTTATCCTCCGTAACGCCCATAACGTCTGCATTAGTTTTGTACGTTTCCAGCTGTCCTGCAGGAACCTTAATACCGCCTGCCGTTAAAGCCGTGCAGCCATCAAAGGTATCTTTGAAATAGGGCTTATTCGAGCTATCTCTTGCGGGATTATAATTGCATTTAAGAACAACATTTTGAAGGTTTTCGCAATCCAAAAAGCATTTATACATATCCGTAACATTTGCCGGAATAACCGGAGCCTGCTTGAGATTTGTACAGTGGGAAAAGCAAAAATATATGGCCTCAACACTTTCAGGGATTACCGGAGCCTGTCTGAGGTTTGTACAGCCATAAAAGCAACTTCCCATGTTCGTAACCCCTTCAGGTATTCCGGAAACTTGTACAAGGGTCTCGCAGCCGTCAAAACAAGAACCCATACTTGTAAGACCTTCTATTTTACCACCGAATTTAAGCGCAACTTTTTTAGAAGGTGACGCTTTAAGAGTTTTGCCGAGAGGACTTGCTTCCATAAGTCCTCCTAAGTCTTCTTTTTTAAGCCCTGTTACTTCGATGTAGTTTACTGTGCTGGCAGAGGCTTTTGTTTTAAGATAGTCGTCTAACTGTGCAAAGGGTACCTGTGTGTAGCTTCCCGTGTTGTTGCCGGAAGCCCCACCATTTTGGGGACACGCAGTACATAGTAACGATACGATAACGGCCAGCACCGCTACCGTAATCCGGTTAAAGAACTTTCGCATTCTTATGGTATCAGTATTCATCTTTTCCTCCTGATATATGTTTCACCCATATTTGGGTGTTTTGTTGCTAAATATACTGCATCTCATTGAAAATTTCCATACCGGTTTAACAAAGCGTGAAGGTATTCTATAATACTCCCAATGAGAAATATATTTGAGTTGTATCCCCTTATGAAAACGTCTGTATGCCATTTACGCCAACTGAAGACGGCGGTATTCTTCTTTTTATTTTGTATTGTATGCCAAGAAGCTACGGCAGAGAATCGGCTGAAATTGGGGATTGAGCGGCTGCCGGAGTACCGCGCCGTTTTTGCTGGGAAGCGGGTAGGGTTGATTACCAACCAAACCGGTATCGATTCCGACGGAACGCCCTCCGCGGTGCTGTTAAGCCGGTCGGTGCAGCTTACGGCGCTTTTTTCACCTGAACACGGTATACAGGGCAACGAACGGGAGGGGGCGTCCATCGGGCACAGCGCCGATCCGCGGACGGGACTTCCGGTATACAGCCTTTACGGAAATACCAAGCGGCCGACGCCGGAGATGTTGAAAGATATCGACATCCTCTGCTTTGATATTCAAGATGTCGGTGCTCGTTTCTACACCTATATTTCCACCATGGCATACGCGATGGAAGAATGTGCGCGCCATAAAAAACAATTTGTCGTATTCGACCGCCCGAACCCAATCGGCGATACTGTCGAAGGAAATATGCTGGAACTTGAATACCGTTCCTTTACGGGATATTTCCCCATCGTACAGCGGCACGGTATGACGGTTGGGGAGCTTGCCCGGCTCTTCAACACCGAATACGGTATTCGCTGTGATTTAACGGTAATCCCGATGGAAGGTTGGAACAGAACAACCTACTTTGACGAGCTGCCTCTAATATGGGTACCGCCGTCTCCCAATATTCCATCGCCGCAGACAGCACTCGTGTATGCGGGCGTCTGTTTATTTGAAGGAACCAATCTTTCGGTGGGGCGGGGAACGACAATGCCGTTTCAGTACCTCGGGGCGCCCTACATCGATGCGTACCGTTTAGCCGATTCACTGAACCGATTAGGCTTGGAAGGAGTGCGCTTTTTGCCCGCGTTTTTTACCCCATCGCTTTCGCTCTATACGGGGCAGCTCTGCGGAGGAGTACAGATCGCCGTTACCGACCGCCGCAGTTTTGCCCCTGTTAAAACGGCAATCGCCATGTTCTACGAAATCAAGCGCCTCTATCCCGACAAGTTTACGATAAACAATGCAGGTAAAAAATACTGCGGTTTGCATTTATTAACAGGTTGTACACAGCTCACCAATCCTTCGCAAACCGCACAGGATTATTTCACCCGTATCGAAAAAGAGACAAAGCAGTTCAGCGACATACGCAAGAAATATCTTTTATATTAAAGAAGAATCCGGTGCGGCTGTCCTGAATTATACGATATTGACAACCGTACTCTTTTTATTTACAGTTAAAAAAAGATTTATAGAACACAAAGCGCAGCCGCAGCATTGTCTAATAGGTCGTGCTCAGTGTGTTCGAAATTCTTGCTAAGGAGATAAATATGAAAGTAGCTATTAACGGATTCGGCAGAATTGGCCGGCTCGTGTTCCAGGCTCTGGTTGAACAGAATTTGCTTGGAAAGGATAAATTTGATGTCGTTGCGGTTGTCGATCTTTCAACCGATGCAAAGTATTTTGCATATCAGCTCAAGTATGATTCCGTACAAGGCAAGATGAATGCCGAAATCGGTACAAAAGGCGAAGATGTACTCGTTATCAACGGACATGAAATTAAATGCGTCTCCGGTAAAGGCTTAACTCCTGCACAGCTCCCGTGGAAGGAATTGGGTATCGATGTCGTTATCGAAAGTACCGGTCTTTATACGAACGAAAAAGCGTACGGGCATTTGGAAGCAGGTGCAAAGAAGGTTATTATTTCCGCACCCGGCAAGAGTGCCGATGCCGCAAAGCCCATTAAGACAATCGTTATGGGTGTCAACGAAAACGAATACGACCCCGCAAAGCATCACGTTGTTTCCAATGCGAGCTGCACCACCAACTGTTTGGCTCCCATCGTCCATGTCATCTTAAAAGAAGGTTTCGGAATTGAAACGGGATTGATGACAACGATCCACTCTTATACCGCAACACAAAAGACCGTTGACGGTGTCTCGATGAAAGATTGGCGCGGCGGACGGGCTGCTGCTATCAATATTATCCCGTCTACGACCGGCGCTGCTAAAGCTGTCGGCGAAGTATTGCCTTCAACAAAGGGCAAGCTGACCGGTATGTCATTCCGCGTACCGACCCCCACCGGTTCGGTTGTCGATTTAACCTTCCGTGCAACAAAAGATACTTCGATCGAAGAACTCGATGCAGCATTCAAGAAAGCCTCCGAAACCTATATGAAAGGAATTTTAGGCTATTGCAACGAAGAAATCGTTTCCACCGATATTATTCACGACAAGCGTTCTTCCATCTACGACAGCAAGGCAACGCTCCAGAATAACCTTCCGGGCGAAAAGCGCTTCTTTAAAGTAGTGTCATGGTATGATAACGAATGGGGATATTCCAACCGCGTTATCGACCTACTCAAATTTATGAATAAATAATTTTTCTGCGGCGCGGTAGAAATGAATGCGTGTTTCTGCAGCGCCGGTCTATCCTTCCTCACTATTGCTGGGCATCTCTCAAAACTCGATGAGCTTTGAGAGATGTTCGTCCAAAACCTACTCTTATGAACTCAGCGATAAAACAGGCGCCAATGATTTTAAATTATGAAACGCCGTAAATCAACAACCCCGACGCAGAGCGTTGCCGAGAAAAGGTGAGTATTAAATCCTCCGCACGAATAAAATACTGTCCGATAATTCGATACTTTGTAAAAAAACATTTGACAGATGGAATTTTGGGGTGTATCCTGTATGTAAAGTTATGAAAATGTTTTCTAAAAATGTTTTCATAAAGTTAGATTCGATGCGAGGATGATATGAAAGCGTGGGAATATATTTATGATTTAACAAAAAATGCCGTTCCGGTGGTGCTATCGGAAGACGAGCAAACATGGGAGGCGTCGAATGCCGCTGAAAAGCAGGTGGACAATATGCTTCGTGTGTACTGGGCAAGTCATGTGCCCGGTTCTCATGCCCCTGAAAGTGTGGTGATCGCCGCTGTCCAGTCCATAGAAGCGCTGGGGTGCGATGTCAGTGCCGCAGAGGAGTTGATTCCTGAAGGGCTTGATGCGCTAAAACGGAATGATATGAAGGCACTGCAAAGGATCACTGCCCGCATATTTAATATCCTTTTTATGTGCCCGAGCGATACCTCAAGTGACTATTGGAAAAGTAAGTTGTATCAAAGCTTCAATGAATATGAAAAAGCAATCGAGTTTCCCGAATCAACCGCGGAAACACTGCCGAATGCCGTGTTGTACGATAAAACAAAGGCCGCGTGGCTCGGCCGTTTATGCGGCGGAGGCTTGGGAACGGCGCTTGAAGGGTATACAACGGCACAGCTGAAGAAAAAATTCGGCGAAATCCGTACTTATGTGCGTAACCCGAATACCTACAACGATGATATAACATACGAAATTGCATTTCTGGAGGCGTGCTGCAAAGTACAGGGGATGCCGACAAGCGCCGATATTGCCGACCAATGGCTGGAGTTAATACCCTGCGGTTGGTCTGCCGAACAGGTTGCATTGGATAATTTACGTAGAGGGATGTATCCTCCGGAAAGCGGTCTGTTTAGGAATCCCTACCGTGAATGGATCGGTGCACAAATGCGGGGTGCCGTGTGCGGTCAGGTAGCTCCGTTAAATCCGCGTAAGGCTGCACTGCTTGCATGGCGCGATGCGGAAATTTCGCACCACGGGAATGGAATTCTCGGAGAGGTGTTTAACGCCGTTTTGGTCAGCCTTGCATACGGGGAAGATCCTATGCGGAGATGTTTGGAAAAAGCCGTTTCCTATATTCCTAAGGATTCTGAATATGCCTCCGTGCTTCACTTTGCATTAGCGCAGTGTATGAAGAAGCAGGATTTTTATGAGGCATGGGCGGCATGCGAAGAAAAATACAAGCGGTATAACTGGATCCATGCGTATCCGAATGCCGCGGCAGAAGTAGTTGCGTTGTATTTCGGCAAAGATAATTTTAACGATGTCATGCACTATATCGCGATGTGCGGTCAAGATGTCGATTGTAATGCCGCACAGCTGGGCGCTGCGCTCGGTGCAAAGTTAGGTACAAAGGGAATCGAAGATCACTGGACGGATCCTTTTGGCGATGAAATTATAACCTATTTACGAGGAAATAAAACGGTAAGTTTGCAAGAACTTATTAACAAGACCGTATCGGTCGTAAAACAATTGGAGGATGTATGAAAAAGATTCTTTCTGTCGGTCTGTTTGTACTGTTAGGCATGTCTATGTTTGCTTTCGGTGCAAAAGAGAACAGCGGTTCAAAGGAACCGAGTGTCGCGCTGATCATCAATGGAAACCTTGGAGATAAGTCTTTCCATGATTCCGCAAACAACGGTATGAAGATGATCGCAAATGAACTGCATTGCAAAACCAAGGTAGTTGAAGTCGGGTATGATGACTCAAAATGGGAACCTGCATTGCGTGATCTTTGTGATGAAAAGCACGATATTATTTTTTGCGGAACATGGCAAATGCAGGCGCTTGTATCAAAGATAACAAAAGATTATCCGAATCAAAAAATCATCGTCTACGATACCGCAATGGATTATGCTTCCGATTCTGCAGGGCTGTTTAAAAATACCTATTCGATAGAATACAAGCAGAATGAAGGCTCATTCCTTGCAGGCGTACTTGCCGCGGAAATGACAAAGGGGAAGAAAATCGGGTTTATCGGCGGTATGGATAATACCGTTATCCTCGATTTCTTAGTCGGTTTTATACAAGGTGCAAAAACCGTTTCTCCCGATATTAAAATCATTTCTTCTTTTGTCGGAAATTTCAGCGATTCTGCAAAAGCAAAAGAACTTGCGTTGACACAGTATCAGATGGGTGCCGACATTATCTTTGTGTGCGCATCGAATGCCGGAGAAGGTGCGCTGCAGGCTGCAAAGGAAAAGAATAAATTCATTATCGGTGTGGATAGTGATCAGGCTATGCTGTATAAGCAGACCGATCCTGTTTTATCAAACCTCATTATCTCTTCCATGCTGAAACGCGTTGATAAGTCCATGTATCTTGCAATGAAAGAAATACAAAGCAATACACTGGTATGGGGGAAACGTGTAGCATTGGGAATAAATGAAGGTTGCGTCGGTCTTGCAGATAATGAAGTGTATCAGGCGAAAGTTCCTGCCGAAGTTCGCAAGCATATTTCCGAGTATGAAACCCAAATCAGAAATGGAAAGATTGCAGTTAAGACAGCATTCGGTATGAAGCAAGCCGATATAACAGCATATATTGATTCCGCTCGCCCATAATTAAAAAAGCATTGCACGGAAGCTGGGGATGTCTCGAACATAACTAACTTTTTGGGAATCCCCGGCCTCACTTTCCGTGCTTATGCGGAGACTATCCGAATGAATGTTGAAAGTACGGCAGATGATATTTTAGTAATGAAGGATATTTCAAAAATATATCCTAACGGTGTTACGGCTAATAGGCGTGTCAATTTTTCGGTTCGTGCCGGAGAAATTCATGCCCTTGTCGGTGAGAACGGCGCCGGTAAAAGTACCTTGATGAAAATATTATTCGGTATTGAGCAACCGACTGAAGGTACGATTTTATATAATGGAAACGAATTGCATATCAAATCCCCGCTTGACGCTATTCGTCACGGATTCGGTATGGTACATCAGCATTTTATGCTTGTCGAATCGATGAGTGTTGCAGAAAATATCTGCCTTGGAATGGAACCCGGAAAAGGCCCGTTGATTCATAAAAAACTCATGAACGAACAGGCTCAAAAAATTATCAATCAATATCATTTTGTTATTGACCCGAAAGAAAAGATTAAAAATTTGCCCATAGGGACGCGCCAGAAAGTAGAAATTCTGAAGGCGTTATATAAAGGTGCGCGCATTTTAATTTTGGATGAACCGACCGCTGTATTAACTCCGCAAGAAACGGAAGAATTATTTGTTGAATTAAAAGAGCTGCGGAATTCGGGATGTACGATTATATTTATCAGTCATAAATTAAATGAAGTTAAAGAAATATGCGAAAGGATAACCGTATTGCGTAACGGTACTTCCGTCGGCGTGTATTCCGCCGGAGAAATTTCTGAAAAAGAAATATCGAACCTTATGGTCGGTAAAAATATACATTGGGAAATAGAAAAACAACCGAGCGTTCCCGGACAGACCGTCTTAAAATTGCGGGATGTATGTATGCACGATGATACCGGACGTCCCATACTCAAGCATGTGAGTTTTGATTTACCTGCGGGGAAAATTCTCGGTATTGTCGGTGTTGAAGGAAACGGGCAAAAAGAGTTGATCGATACCATAACCGGATTGCAGCACTGTACTGAAGGAAGCGTAATGTTAAACGGTAAAGATATAACATCGCGCAGTATTGCTGCAATCAGAAAAGAAGGTATCTCCTATATACCGCAGGATAGAATAAAAGTAGGAACGGCGGTAACTGCTTCCATTCAAGAAAATTTATTTGCCGTCTTTACGGAAGATGAGCGCTTTGTACATAAGGGCATTCTAAAGAAGAATGAAATAAAACAATGGGCTGATACGCTTATCAACCAATTTATGATTAAAACAAAAAGTGCCGATGTGCCGGTAAAAATGCTGAGCGGTGGAAATATGCAAAAGGTTATTATTGCACGCGAATTTTCAACCTCGGCAGGATGTATTATCGCAGATCAGCCGACAAGAGGTGTTGATATCGGCGCTGCAAAGTTTATTCATCAAAAGATTATTGAAATGCGCGATAACGGTGCTGCTATTTTGGTGAATTCGGCAGATTTGGCGGAGATTCTGGAAATCAGCGACAGTTTGGTTGTAATGTACGGCGGTGAAATTACCGCATATTTTCCGGATGCCGGTATGGTGAGTGAAACTGAGTTGGGAGAGTATATGCTCGGCTTAAAAAAGCAAGGTGCACATGAACTTGCAGGATGTTTACGATGAAATTAATAGGACGCCTTTCATTTGAAAAAAGATTTGAATTGATACGGTTTGCTGCAGCGATCGGCATTGCGGTGCTCTTATCGTTTCTTATTATTTTATGTGTCAGTAAAGAACCGCTGCTCGCTTTTTCGAAGCTCTTTTTAGGGCCGCTTGAATCGGCACGCCGTTTCGGTAACGTACTTGAGCTATGTATTCCGCTCAGTTTTACCGGTCTTGCAGTTGCCGTTATGTTCAGCGCAGATATGTTTAATATGGGTGCGGAAGGGGCGTTTTATGTGAGCGGCGCCGTTGGGGTATTTACCGCATTGCTTATACCGCTGCCTCCTGTTATTGCGCCGCTTGTATCGATTATTATCGGCGGGTTATGCGGTGCTGTCGTTTGCTGGGTTCCGGCTTTTTTAAAGCAGCGATGGAATGCAAATGAGTTGGTTTCGTCTTTAATGTTGAATTATGTATTCTTTTACATAACCAAATATTTTGCCAATACGACCTTTAAAGATCCGTCGGCAGGATTTATGGCAACGTACCTGATTCCTGCCAATGCAAAATTGGCACGTCTTATTCCCGGAATGCGGTTGCACTTCGGACTGTTGATATTGTGCGCCGTAGTAGTGCTGACCGTATTGTTTATCCGCCGTACGGCATGGGGATATCGTCTGATACAAACCGGAAGGAATATCCGCTTTGCCCGTTATGCCGGCTTAAACACGACGGCAATTATCGCGTACTCACAGCTTATCGGCGGTTTTATTGCGGGTGTCGGCGGTTCGGTTGAAGTATTGGGAATGTATGACCGGTTCCAATGGCAAAGCTTGCCGGGGTACGGGTTTGACGGTATCGTTGTCGCTATTCTTGCAAAAAATAAACCGCACTATATTCCGATTGCCGCTTTCTTTTTGGCGTATTTAAAAATCGGTGCCGATAAGATGGCGACATCTACGGACGTTACTGCAGAAATGGTTTCAATCATTCAAGGTATTATTATAATGCTTGCCGCAGCTCAGGCCTTTTTAAGTAAATGGCGGCAAAAAGCACTCATTAAAATGCAACAGGAGAGCGGCTTAGATGGATAACTTTTTGAGTTATATTTTAACTGCGGAGTTTGCTTATTCCGTTTTGCGTGTTACGACTCCGCTATTGTTTGCTGCACAAGCTTCGGTTGTTGCGGAAAATTCAGGTGCATCAAATATAGCATTGGAAGGCATTATGCTTTTTGCCGCGGCATTCGGCGCGTTGGGTACCGGCTTAACCGGCAGTTTGTTTATAGGCTTTTTAATTGCGTTAGGCGGCGGTTTATTAATTGCTGTCTTACTGGCTTACTTTGCGCTGTATCTAAAAACAGACATCATTTTATCCGGTATTGCGTTAAACACATTGGCCGCAGGCGGAACGGTATTTATTATGTATGTACTGATTCACGATAAAGGCAGTACATCCTCCTTAGTTTCATTGGTGTTTCCTAAAGTGGTTATACCGGGTATCGCCGCTATTCCCGTGTTAGGCAGCATTCTGTCGGGGCAAAACGTGTTGACATACATTGCGTTCTTTACGGTATTTGCCGTCTGGTTTTTGCTGTATAAAACAAAGCTTGGTATGCACATTCGCTGCGTAGGCGAAAATCCCGATGCAGCGGAATCCGTCGGGATACCCATTCGTAAGACCAGAGTTATCGCATTGCTTATCAGCGGATTTTTGGCATCGTTAGGCGGTGTATTCCTTTCGATGGCATACATGAGTACCTTTACAAAAGGCATGGTAGCGGGGCGCGGTTTTATCGCGTTGGCTGCTGCGGCAATGGGACGGTTGGCTCCGGTGCCGACGATGTTTGCAGCCTTGTTTTTCGGCTTTGCCGATGCCTTGTCGAATGTATTAGCGGCGATGAGCATCCCAGATGAATTCATAAAAACCGTTCCCTATATTTCAACCGTTATCGGACTGATTGTATTTTCAGCATGGCGGAAGCGCGGTAGGAAAGCGCAAATCGCTTGAAGGAGAAAACTATGGACAATAAAATACCGATTATAATTGACTGTGATCCCGGTCATGATGATGCAATAGCATTGATCATGGCGTTTGCATCCGAAAAGCTTAAAGTGTTGGGGGTCAGTGTCAGCGCCGGTAATCAAACCATTGAAAAAACATATACTAATGCACGCAAGATTATTTCGTTTTTAGGGAAAGCTCCGCCGCTTGCAAAAGGGGCATCGTATCCGCTCGTCAGAAGATTGGAAGTAGCACCGAGTGTGCACGGTGAATCAGGGTTGGATGGGCCGGTTCTGCCGGAGACGGATTATACCGGTGTGCCTGAATCCGCATGGGAACTGCACCGCCGGCTTATCTCTGAAAGTCCCGAACCGGTAACGTTTGTCGTAACAGGCCCCTTAACGAATCTTGCAATTTTGCTGTTAGCATATCCCGATGTGAAAAAAAATCTCAAGCAGATATGTTTAATGGGCGGCGGTATCGATCACGGTAATTGGTCATCTGCAGCGGAATTTAATATTCTTGTCGATCCCGAAGCGGCACACATTGTATTTTCGTGCGGTATTCCCATTGTGATGTGCGGACTGGATGTAACCGAAAAAGCGATGATCTTTTCGGAAGAAATAGAAAGGCTGCGTAAATCCGAAAAACGGGTTGCCGTGCTGGTTGCAGAGTTGCTCGATTTCTTCGGCCGCTTTCACTCTGATTTGGGATTCCAAGGCGCCCCTATCCACGATGCGTGTACTATTGCGTATTTGATCAAACCTGAGTTGTTTAAAGTATGTGATTACCATGTCGTTATCGAAACGCAAGGAAAGTATACCGCCGGTATGACGCTTGCAGATAAGCGGGTAAATAATAACAGACCAAAACCGAATGTTACAGCTTGTATGGATATCGATCGAGAAGGCTTTGTCCGGCTGCTTGAGCAATGCTGTATGGCGTATACATAAAATAACAGGAAGCATGAAGATGAAAAAGATATTGGTTATCGGCAGTTTAAATGCCGATATGGTAGTTCGTGTTCCGCATATACCGGTAGCAGGCGAAACGATTTTAGCGGAAACTGCCGATATGATACCGGGTGGAAAAGGAGCAAACCAAGCATACGCGGCTGGTTCATTAGGTGCGGAAACGGTTATGTTCGGAGCGGTCGGCGCAGACCGCTATGCTGAAATCGAAAAGAAGAGCTTACAGTCTGTAGGCGTGGATGTTTCCCGTCTTTTAGTACGCACCGATTGCGCAACAGGGCTTGCATGGATAACGGTAAACGATGCGGGCAATAACAGTATTGTTGTTGTTCCCGGTGCTAATAAAACACTGTCAGAAAAAGATATCGCCGATAACGACGATTTGCTGCACAGCTGTGATATCATATTGTGTCAGCTGGAAATACCGATACAAACGGTACTGTACGCCGCCCGCAGGGCAAAAGAATTAGGCAAGACATTTATTCTTGATCCCGCTCCTGCACCGAGGGTATTTCCTTCCGAACTTTATGCATACATTGATATTATCAAACCGAACGAAACGGAACTTTCATTACTGACGGGCAAAGATGTTTCGGACTATCAAAGCGCTTCCGATATGCTGCGTACAAAAGGTGTAAAGAATGTCATTGTTACACTCGGCGAAAAAGGTGCTTTTGTAAATTCCGAATCGGAGGGGAAGCATCTTGTACCTGCTCGTTCCGTTCCCGTTGTCGATACGACAGCCGCCGGTGATTCTTTTACGGCTGCGCTTGCGGTTCGGCTTGCGTCCGGTTCTTCGCTACTGCAGGCTGTCCGTTATGCAACTGAGGTCGCGGCAATTGTTGTTACCCGTAAGGGAGCGCAAACCTCAATCCCCTCGGCGGCAGAGGTACCCTTTGACGATAAATGATATAGCCGAGCTTGCCGGTGTTTCCGTTTCGACGGTTTCAAAAATTATCAACGGAAAGGATAAGGGGATAAAGTTTGAAACGCGCGAACGAGTGCTTAAAATCGTTAAGGAATACCGGTACGCTCCCTATGATTTTATTAAAAATAATACGAATTCAAAAAGCTTTTTATTGGGGCTTGTACTGTCGGGTATAAAAAAACGGCAATCGATCTCAAACGGTTTTTTGCATGAAGCTGAACGGCAAGGGTACCAAGTACAGGTATGTCTTTCTACTTCTGCGGAAAGCGAATCAAAACACATTGCCGCCTTATGTAAGAATAGGGCAGAAGCGGTTTTATGGGAACCCGTCGAAGTTGCTGCAGAAAATGATAGTGCCGGTATTGTTGCAGAATGCGATAGTTCCGGAACGGCAGCGGTGCTGCATAAAAGCGGTATTCCGTTTGCAGCACTGAATACTGATGCCGCCGGTTTCAACGGTGTGCTCTATGACTACCAAAAAGCGGGATATACCGCAGCAGATATATTGCTACGGTTGGGACATACGAAAATACGCTGTGTGTATGACGGAACCGATATGCAAGAATATGCCATACGGCAAGGCGTTGAACGGTGTCTATTCGATCACCATTGTTTATATGTTGAATGTAAAAATGTTCAGGAAGCGCTTTCGGTACATAATTGTTCTGCGCTTATTTGCTGTGATTGGGATACGGCGGTAACGGCGTATGAGTATGCAACGGTACATAAATTCCGGATACCGCAGGATCTTTCTATCATCTGTATCGACGATGCGGAGTATATCAAACCCTTTCCGCCCATATCGGCGATTCCGCTTTCCTTATTTCATTTCGGAGTCTTTGTATGCCGGTATTTAATAGATAAAATCGAAAAGAAAGCAACGGATATACCGGCATATACCGAAGCATTTACTTGTAATCATTACAAAAGCATTGATCTGCCTGCACCCTTGCGCAAAAAACGAATCATCGTTGTAGGCAGTATCAATATGGATATCTTACTTACCGTAAACAATTATCCTCAGACAGGAGAAAGCATTTCTGCTGAAAGTGTTTCGATAATACCGGGCGGCAAGGGGATAAATCAAGCGGTCGGTGCGGCGAAGCTCGGTGCCAAGGTGTCGCTGGTGGGCAATGTCGGAAGGGACTTTGATGGTGATATGATTTTGAACCTCTTACATGATAACAGCGTTGATGCAACGGCTGTGCATGTGGACGAAGAGCATTCTACCGGTAAAGCCTATATTCATATCCAAGGTGATGGAGAAAGCGGTATCGTGTTATACGGCGGTGCTAATGAAACGATTTCTGCAGATTCAATATACCGCAGTGAACAGCTCTTTACCGATGCAGTTTTTTGTTTGTTGCAAACCGAAATACCTATGGAAGCAGTTAAAAAGACGATTGAAACCGCACGAAAATATAACGTTGCAATTATGCTGAAACCTTCCGCCGTAAAAGAAATAGCGGAAGAACTTTTACCGGAACTGGATTATTTTATTCCGAACCGTAAAGAATTATACAGACTGTGTCCCATTGCCGGAACATTGGAAGAAAAAGCCGCATGGTTTTTGGAAAAAGGCGTCAAGACGGTTATCGTAACGCTTGACAGCGATGGCTGTTATGTACGAACTTCCGAATACGAGCGATGGTTCCCAGCTGTCGATATATTCAAACCCATCGATACAACCGGAGCTGCCGATGCCTTTATTGCGGCACTGGCCGTCTTTTTATCCGAACAAAAAAGCTTGTCTGACGCATTGCCGTATGCACTTTATGCCGCCGGATTTTCGACAACGCGAGTAGGGGTTGTTCCTTCTTTAATCGACAGAGCGACACTGGAACAATGCTGCATATAGTCCGGCGGATTATGGTGGAAGTTGTGTAGGAATTAAGGTGGATGAAAACGGATCGGTGTGGGATTTATATTTGGCTATCCGCGCCGATTTTTTAATATCTTTGCGCGTGCAATAAAATTCCGTTTTTTTATTTACAAGCGGGAAAAACAGATTTATACTTTATATGTAATGACTCAATGGTAATGCAAGCTCAAGGGTCATTCATAAATCCAATTCACAGGAGGATACTCTTTATGGTAACGTTTTTGCTGTGTATTGCAGCACTCATTGTCGGTTACTTGGTGTACGGAACGTTTGTAGAAAAAGTGTTTAGTCCGAATGAAGCCAATCGGACTCCGGCTATGGCTAATCCTGACGGGATAGACTATGTGCCGATTTCAAAGCCGAAAGCTTTTTTAATCTAGCTTTTGAATATTGCCGGTTTAGGGCCGATCTTCGGCGCAATTTCCGGCGCTTTGTGGGGGCCGAGCGTTTACCTTTGGATCGTTGCCGGTACGCTGCTTGCCGGAGGTGTACACGATTATCTTTCCGGTATGCTTTCGGTGCGGAACGATGGCGCCAGTATTACCGAAATCACCGGTAAATACTTAGGTCATACGATGCAGAACATCATGCGTGTATTCGGTTTGGTGTTGCTCGTTATGGTCGGTGTCGTATTTATGGTAGGACCGGCGGGGCTTCTTGCGCTGTTAACTCCGGAGTGGCTCAATGTAAAAGTATGGACAATTATCATTCTTGTATACTATTTCCTTGCGACCCTTCTTCCGGTTGATAAGGTTATTGCACGCCTTTATCCGATTTTCGGTATTTTCCTGATTTTAATGGCTGTCGGTGTTTCGGTTGCAACAATACTGAACAGCGGTACCCGTCCTATGATGGAGCTGACATTCGAAAACCTGTATCCAAGCGCGACTCAGCGCCCCATTTGGCCGTTGATGTTTATTACGGTAGCGTGCGGTGCTATTTCCGGTTTCCACGCAACGCAGTCCCCGATTGTTTCACGTACGTTAAAAAATGAGAAAGAAGGCCGTTGGGTTTTCTACGGCGCAATGGTTGCCGAAGGTATCATCGCAATGGTATGGGCGTCGGCAGCAATCGCTTTCTTTTGGAACAAAGACGGATCGGGTACCGGTCTTAAAGCCCTCCTCGAGATCGGCGGCGGAAATTCAAAGTCGGTATACACCATCTGTACCGGTCTTCTCGGAACAGTCGGTGGTGCAATCGCAATGGTCGGCGTTATCGCGTGTCCGATCACGTCGGGCGATACCGCGTTCCGCAGTGCTCGTATGATTATCTTCGACTGGTTTAAACTCGACGAAAAGAATCTGAAAACACGGCTTTCAATCGCGGTGCCGCTGCTGCTGGTCGGATACTGTATTTCGCTCATCAACTACAATGTTGTATGGCGCTATTTCTCGTGGTCGAACCAAACACTTGCGATGATTGTCTTATGGACGGGCGGCGCTTATCTTGCGACAAACTATCCTAACCGGAACCGCTGCTGGATCGCGGTTATTCCCGCAACCTTTATGTCGGCTGTTTCCGTTACCTATCTGATGTATGCACCGGAGTGTTTCAATCTGGTTCGGCTTGGTATGCAGGGAATTACGATTTCGTATGCGGTCGGTATTGTTGTTGCGGCGCTGTTCTTTGTCATCTTTATGACAAGAATTTACCTGCGGCCTCAACAGAGTCTTGAAAGTCAAAAGAAGATTATTATCGGACGCGTTCATAGTAAATAGACCTGTCCAATAACTGCGTTTCCGAACAGGTTTAATCAACAATTTTACTTAGGAGAAGCCGCCCATTGTTTTCGTGCGGCTTCTCTACAGGGCAGTAACCTTTCACACGCTTTTTTCCGGCGAGTACACGTCCGCTTTTACTTCCAATCCGTTCTAATTTGCCGCGAAGAATTAAACCGCTCTATCGCAAGATCGAACAAATGCATGATCAGTTCCCGGTACGGCATCCCCGACGCTTCGCACATCTTGGGAAACATCGAAATAGCGGTAAAGCCCGGAATAGTGTTTACTTCGTTCAAATAGATTTTCTTTGTTTTTTTATCTATAAAGAAGTCAACCCGTGATAAGCCGCTTAAATCCAGCGCTCGGTAGGCTTTGCCTGCAATGCTACGGATTTCTCGGCGCTGTTCGTCGTCGATATCGGCAGGAATTTTCAGCTGCGCGCCGTTAGGATCAGTATATTTTGCATCATAATCGTAAAATTCGTGAGAGGGGATAATTTCTCCCGGCGTATAGACCACGCATTCGTCATTGCCGGTTACGGAGCATTCGATTTCGCGCGCGGCAATACACGCTTCGATCAGTACTTTGCTATCCCAGAGAAAGGCTTCCTGCATCTTTTGCAACAGCTCGGTGCGATTTGCCGCTTTACCGGCGCCGACGGAACTGCCGACCCTACAAGGTTTTATAAACAGCGGGTATTCCAATTCTTTTTCCGCCTGAGTGATGAAACGTTCGCGTTCTTTCGGGTTATCCCATTGGAATTTTCTTACACAGAGAAACGGCACAATCGGTAACTGCTCATGCTGCCAGATTATCTTTGTTTTTTCTTTATCCATCGCTGCGCTGCTTGCAAGCACGCCGCCGCCGACATACGGAAGGTCAGCCATTTCAAATAAACCTTGGATGGTGCCGTCTTCTCCGAAGCTGCCGTGCAGCACCGGAAAAACAACATCCGCTGTAATCGGTTTGCCATTTACGGATAAACCGGATGCAGTGCCTCCGCCCGGAATGACAGCAACCCGGGCGGTTTTATTGCGTTCTATTGTTAGTACCGCGTCCGTATCCTTGCGGATATGTTCCAAAAGGGACTCCGGCTGCAAATACCATTCGCCGTTTTTGGTAATGCCGATTAAATGTACGGTATGTTCGCTGCCGATAGCACGGACAACAAAAGAAGCGGAGACTAGCGATACCTCATGCTCACCCGATCTTCCGCCATAAATAATAGCTATATTCATAGTATACTCCGTATCGTATTCTTTATTGATTTTCCAGTCTTTTTAAAATTTCAACGGCGAGTGTATCTTCGGGATAAATATCAAGAACCGTTCTAAAAAAGGCTTTGGCTTCTTCCGTCTTTCCTTCTTTTAACGAAATAGTTCCTAAATTGGAAATAATCTTGATATTTTCGGGTTCTTGTTCAAGCGCACTCATCAACCAACGGCGGCTTTCGTCAAACCGGTCAAGCTCCATTAAACAGATGGCAAGCTCATTACAAATATCGCAATAGGCAATAGCCAGTTCTTTCGGAGTCTTTTTTCCAAGCTCCAGACAATGAAGGAATGCTTCCGAAGCATCCTTCCATCGTGCCTGTCGGCGCAGCGCCCAGCCGAGCAAGAACCACCCGTTCCATACCTTAGGGTGCAGTTCCAAAAATTCCCGTATTTTTTCAAGCGCTTTTTCTTCTTCGCCCATCTGGATAAAATCAAAAGCACCTTTGAAAAGCTCGTCGTCAAGTGCCTGAGTTTCTATCCACGCAATGAGTTTGGAAGCCTTTTGCTTACGGTGTGCCGTTAATTCATCTTGTGCCGTTTCAATATGTAAATATGTTTCAAATACGCTCTTTGCTTTGGGAAAGTTTTTTTGACGGATAAAGAAAAAACCGGCATTAAAGAAGGCTTCGGGTAGCGGCGGTTCAGCTGCGAGTGTTTCTTTATAGGCCTGAAATGCTTTATCGGTATAATATTCTGCATAATCCTCTGCTCCCGCTTGTTCGTAGAATCGAGAGCGTTCATCCATCAGTAATGCAACATTCAGTTTTGTTTGGATGTGTTCGGGGAATAGACCTTCAAGTGCAAACAGCAACTGTTCGGCTAAGTCAAAATCAGCATTTTTTATTTTTAAAATTGCAGCATTGGTCATTTCTTCAAGGATATTCGGACGTAATTCCTTAAAAATATCCCGATAGTATGCAATGTGCTGATTATCTCTTTCGTAGGCGAATACATTCAGCATACCGGCTAAAATCATCTCTTCGGAAATACTGTCCGCCGTAAAATTTTTCCCTTCGTCCGTTAGAAGAAGCGGGAGAGGTATGGATGAATCAAATCCGGGAATTTTTGTCGCTAATGTATATTCATCGGGTACTTTGATATAAACAAGCTGCTTATCGGAGTTTTCCATTTGTATGTCCTATTGCCTTACGGAAGTGTGCGCGTGTTAATAAACCTCACTAGGGGTAGATTTTACGCTGCTGATTAAAGTATTGAGTTAAGCGTATTTTATAAGCAAGCGGTACGGATGATGGGTTATATGCCATCGCAACGGCAATCAGATCTTTCCGTTTTTCTACCAGCTCTGCTCTGATAATCTTTCCGCGCAAGCCGACAATAACAGTGGGGTCATCGAAGTCGAACTTCAACACGCAGTCTTTATTGAGTAAAAACGGAGCAATCCCTGCCATAATAAACTTTGCGCCGGAAAACGAAATATCCCGCACGATACAACGGCGGGGAATATTTTCGATATAGACAATCGTTTCTTTTTTGCTGAGTGAGAGTTTGCGCATTGCTTCCGCATTCAGTTCAATACGTTCGTCACCGCGCTTGGTGGTATTCGCTTTTGCATCCACAAGAAGCCCCAGCTTTTCAATTAAGTCATCGGGAGCACGTTGTGTGTATTCAATATTAAGCAGGAGTAAATCGGGCGTCACCGTATATGGTGTGCAGCTTACCACTTTTCCGGAGACGAAAAAAGAGAGGTCGCTTTTTCCATTCGTTTGTGAAAATGAGAACCACAAAGAAATCGCTGTGGAGCCTGCACATATCTTTTCGTATATTCCGCAATGCTGCGGTACGATGACCTTTGCGCCTATCATCGAAGAAGAGTTAATGACACACGGCCAAGGTCCTCCTTCGGAGCCGACGCAGCGTATTGATGATTGCTGTGCATTAAGACTCATTGCTTGAATGACTTCTTTTGTAAAAGTTATTTCTGCTTTTTGGAAAAAATCGTAATACCTATTAAGCTGTTGACTTGTCAGGAAACCCATATTAATGATAATAAATTTATTTTATTAAAAGGTCAAGCGAGCTTCAACAAGGTAAACGCATCAGACTTTTGCGATATGTTTTTAGCTGTCTGATGCGTTTACCCGGCTGGTTCGGAGAAAAAAGCTCCCCATAAGCCTTTGCAAAGAGACGGTGCAGATACAAGGCGCACGAAAAAATTAACCGCAGGCGTATCTTTGATACGTTGAGTATTTTCAGTAGCGGCACGGATGCCGCTGGTTATATCAGAAGCGATGTTTCAGCTTTGCTGAAACTCGCTGCCAAAAGTGTACAAGGATGTACACTTTTGGCAAGGCAACGCAGTAGATGCGCCGTATATTTGTAAAGGAAGTCTGATGCGTTTACCCGATTCTTTTTATATATAGTTCGCTGCGGTTAAAATCTTACGCGCTTTTTCGGCGTCTTCACCGGCAAGCAGGATGACTGGGCCGGTACAGCCCATGCCCGCTTCCGCATAGATGTTCTCTTTCCAGAGCGTCTTGCAGGCATTTTCTATGTCGATAACATCGATACCGTGGATTTCTTCCGTAACAACCTTCTTAGGCGGTACCGCGACTGTCTCCGCGCTTGCTTCTTTTGCGGAGCCGAACGAGTCGAGTATGGCTTGCAGCCCCGCTTTTTCGGCGGCTTGTATTTCGGCACGGCACAGCGCTTGTAGGTTTGCCTGAGCGCTGCGCGCAGAATACGCCAAAGCTGCGGCGATAACCGGAGCGCCCGATGCACGGGAAACAATCGCGACAACATCGGTCATATCTTTACCGGCGCAGGGGCCGTAACCGGAACCGGAGGCTTCGTAGCTGCCGCCCGTTAAGAAGGAGCTAAAAAGCTTCATCAACACATTGCCGGTTAAGGTATCGCAGACCATCACATCGGGCGTCCCTTGCAGCAAATCGTTTCCGCGCATGCGTACCCCGCCATCGGCGCGGTGCGATTCGGTAAAGCGTATCGGATAACCCGCTTTTTGCAGCTTTAACAGCGCTTTTTCAATCGTCGCAACACCGTCGATGTTTAAAAGCCCGACCGTCGGGTTTTCAACGCCGTTTGCCTTTGCAACGGCAATCCCGGCAAAGGTGTTTAACAGCATTGCCTTATACCGGTCGGCATCGGAGGCGCCGGTAGTGGACGCAATAAACATTTCTTTGCCGAAGCCGGGCGTTACTACCTTTCCGATTGTTGTAACGCCGAGAGGGAAGGTGTAGTGCATTGTTACCACGGCTTTTATTTCGCCCGTTTTAAACAATTCTTCCATTTTATGATGGGCGTCTTCCAGCGTCGGCGCTTCATACCAGCGGAACCCCTCGGTTTTCGGGCCGCCGATTAGCACAATATCCAATCCGGGATTGGCATGGGCTGCAAGTTTTGCTGCGCGGATAAGCTCCGCTTCTCCGTGCTCGCTGCCGGGGACGGTTAAGCCGACCGGAAAGGCTTCCGCAAAGGCGCCGGTTTCCAGTCCCTTCGCCATCAGGCTGAAGGCATCGGCCAGTTGTTGTTTTGTACTGCTCATTTTGCTCCGCCCTCCGCTAAGATACGGGCAGCGACATCGCGCATAGCATCGGCTACAATCTTCTTAATTTCTGCTTCACCGGCACCGCCCGCAGCACCGGAACTTCCCTTGCCGTTGTTCGCCTCAATTAAAAAGCTTAAACCATCAAAGAGGTTTGTTAAACGGCCGAGGAACAAGCTGCCTTTTCCGATAATCATTGCGCGGTGCAGCTTTCCTACAAGCATATCCCGCCGCGCATGGCCGATAAAGGGAACACCGGAGGGAATGTGTCCCTGCGTAGGTGCAAACCCTTCCACGCCGTATTGCTTTACAAATTCCGCGATTTTTGTGCGTTCAAGCTGACCTTTCATAACCGCAAGCGCGGCGATCATCTTCGTGTTCGCTTCCGGCACATTACCGGCTCCTGCAGGAGCGGTAATCTCGTGATTCTGCAACTCCGCAGCAAATTTTTCGACATCGGTAATCTTCATCCCTGCGACGTTGAGCGGATCGTAGATAAGCGCTGTCATAACCGCCTGCGGAGAAGAACCGGAAGAAATCGTATGTTTACCGATTACGTCGGTATTGATAACGGGGTTTACACCGTCGTCTTCCGTAATTAAAACAGCGAAACCGCCCACCATATCCTCAAGGAGCGGCATCTCTTTTTTAACATGATCTTTACCGTTCATACCGAGCTTTGGTACGGAACCGCCTGCGACAACCATCACGTTCTTAAAGATACCCGACCGCACGAGCGCAGCGGCATTTGCCAATGCATGTACCGGCGCTGCACAGAAACCGCGGATATCACAGCCGGTTGCATGCACGCATCCCGCTTTTTCGCCGACGGATTTTGCGATATTTCCGCCTCCGCGCTGGTTCACATCGCCCGCAGCTTCTTCGGAACACTCGATAATATAATCGATGTCCGCCGCATTGATGCCTTCAAGCTCTGCGAGGTGCCACGCGGTTAAAATACCGCTTCCCTTGGTAACAAGGTTTTCGAGCATCGTATGGGCGCTCAAGTTCGGGTCGGTATCATGCGCTTGTTTGACACAGCCAACCAACACGTCATTGTCGTATAAACCTTCTGCCGTGTGCGACTGTACCAACTTTTCGATATCGGCCTTGGAATGAGCTTCTCCCAACGTAATCGCCTTAACCTTCATTAACGGATGATTTTGAATAATCGTTGCCGCTTCGGCAGTAAATTCTTCGGTTAAGTATACCAGTTCAAAGACGTCGGCATACTTCATCAAGATGTAGAGTTCTTTTTGTGTTGCAATTTCACCGAACGGCCCGAAGCGGTCGGCTTTTTCGGTACACTTAAACCACGGCTCGGGGATACCGGGCAAATCTTCAGGTCTTTTATTTCCGATATACACCTGATTGGGCGGATATTGAACAGCCTGTTCAAAGGTTCTTAAATGAGACGGAATTGCGGCAATATAGGGATCAGCAGGATCTTTTGCAATCGCTGCGGTCTGAGTTGAACCGTTCCGTTTTAACAGATCGGGGCTGTATGCTAACGTATAACTTGCCCCTTTAATTACTGCGTTTTTCATAATACATCCTTATTGATAAAAATCGAGGAAAGAACCGCTTATATCAATCAAACGGTATCTTTCCATAGAGTGGTAGCATTAACCGAGCCATTTCTAAAAAGTAAGATCTTTAGATTACGCCGATACTTCCATAGCCTACACTTTGAAAATGCTCTTGTCAAGCAAGCACTTTTTAGAGGATGTGCAAAAAGCATGAGAAAATGATATACTGAAAATATGGCGCTTATAGATTGTCCCGATGGGGCTGATTTTGAATTTGGTATTTTGATACAAAAGAAAAATATTTTTATTTTAGAAAACGGCCGGTTGCCGAACGGTAGCGAAGTATCTAAAGTTCTTAAAAAATATAATGATAGTGATATTCTCGGTTCTTACGGTGAACAGGCATACCGTACGTTTGCGGCAGCCTTATCGCCCGAAGCGGCGGAACCTGACGGGCTTAAACGGATACCGTATCGAAGCCTATTCATAACGGAACCTGCCGAGTATGCGGCGGTTGTTGCCCGTGCAGCACTTTTGCTCGATTGGCTGCATCATACAAAGTATTGTTCTTCTTGCGGCAGCCGTTTGCATTTAAGCGTAAGCGAAACAGCGCTGGAATGTCCGCAATGCCGCAGAATATGGTATCCGGTTCTTGCACCGTGTATTATTGTGCTTATCAGTAATGGTGAGCAAATCCTGCTGGCACGGCATGTACAGCATACCTCCGACATTTATACCTGCATTGCGGGCTTTATCGAAGCGGGCGAATCCGTAGAAGAAGCCGTTGCTCGCGAAATACGCGAAGAAGTGGGCTTAACCGTCAAAGATATCCGGTATCGCGGAAGCCAAGGCTGGCCGTATCCCAACCAGCTGATGCTTGCCTTCCGTGCCGAATACGTTTCGGGCGATATTACCGTACAAAAGGAAGAGCTATCGGAGGCCGCATGGTTTACACGCGATGCATTACCGCCGATACCGCTCCCCGGTTCCGCCGCGCATCGGCTTATCTGCGGCGACTGGTATTAAGGTTGTTCTGCTTGCGGCTCAAAACCTGTGCAAAATTTTAGGTAAAACTTTGCACGGGGGTTAAAATCAGCACATCGTCCTTTTCCTGTTAACTCTCTTTTTCAACTGTAAACCGGACATCGAACACCAGTTTTTCAGCCGGATTCCCTTTTCGATACAGTGTAAAGGATTGTAAGGGGCTTTCTGTGTCTACGAGTAAGTTGACCGTAGGCGTAGGCAGCTTGGGATTGCCTCCTTGTTTATTGCTTACAAAAACGTGTTCTTCACCGTTTATAGTTCCCTTTATATCGAAGGAAAGCTGAATAACGGAAGATTCGTCCGGAAGCATAATACTGTTCGGCTGCGGTTGAGGTTTTGCATTATCATTGCGCTTAACCGTTAATTTTGGCAGTGGCTTGGTATTACTGTAGGTAAAGATTGGCTTCTGAAGCTTATCTTTATCACGCGGCTGCATATCAATGGTACCCGTAATATCCGCGGAGTCGAATCCGACGCCTTTGATATTTTCTATCACTGCGGTTACCTTGTATCCTTTTGCCGGTACCTCAACACGTTCTACCGTCTTGTATTTTTCGCCGTATTTGATATATGCAGTGGCATTGTCATCCAAGAATCGTAATTGATACTTAATAATCTGCCCAGGGTTCTTTGCGGAAAATCCTTCTTTTACAATATACTTTTGAAACTGTTTAAGATCGGTAACCGCCTCGCTGCCCCCTCCGATAATATTGATTGTAATCGTTGTTCCCTTTTCCAATTTTTTGATAGCCAGATCGATGTCTGCTTCGGCATGGTTTGTTGTCGTAACTTTAAATATCGTGTCGAGATTGGCTTTAAGCTCGGACTTTTCCTGCTCTGATTCAATGGTAAGGTAGGCAATGCGTCCGTAAGAAACCGATGATACATACACTGGCATTGTATCTCCCACCTTCTCGCGCGGTATATTAATCATAAGCGGAGCTGCTTCTTGATTCACATCCACGGTGTAAAACGTTTCGACAAATTTGATAAGCCGCCGTTCCTTATGTTTTCCATCTTTAAATTTAAAGCCCGCTGCGATTTTGCTTTTAATCCCAGCTGCACCGAAACCCACTCCTATTTTAAGCTGAGCTTCGAGGCTTTTTTCGTTCGTAATTTCCAGTTCTTCATAGCTTAAATTGGCAGAGGCATGGTAGGTAATACTTTGACTGAGTATTTTATTACGCAGCTCTCTATATGAAGCTAAATTCGGGAAGATTTCGCCGGACGTAATACCTGCTTTTCCGTCTTTTCCTTCTTTATCTTTTACTCCCTGTAAATCGAAAGAAATGACCGCTTTTCGTTTATTGCCTTCAATGATTTCCTGATAGCTGTCTTTATCAAGACTATCGCCTCGCAGAACAGAGCCGGGATAAATTGAGTTCTGGGAAGGGTCAAGCAAAAGCGTATCGTCAAAAGCAGCCGAAACATCATACTCGACTTCTTTTTCGATGTACTTTACCACCATCCCTTGAGTATTGAGCTGCGGACCCGTTTCACTGAGCTGTTGTCCTTGGAAAATTAACTCACGCAATCGCTGCGGCGACCGTGCAAGGGTTTTAGGAATATCAAGTCCTTTATAGGTAAGTTCCTCTTGCTCATTACTTTGACCGTTGCCGGAATGGGCACCGGTTCCATTATTTGTATTTTCACCGTTTCCGTTATTCGGTTTATCGGGTTTAGACGGCCTTTGTACCGACTTGTCCGTTTTGATCTCTTTTACTAACGGTTTTGTCGGCTGCTGGCATCCCGTTATACCGAGCAGTACAAGACAGATCAACAGCGATCCCCATTTCATACGTGTTGTGGGCTTTGCCCGTTTTTGTTGTTGCATAAAAACCTCCTTGCGGTTGATGCTGTCTGTCTTATAAAGCACGCGCCTCAAAATGGCTTGAAATTTTGGGAAAAAAATAAAAATTTTTAAAAAAATGTGATACCGAGAGAATTTGCTAAAACTATGAATTATTTAGATGAGTTATGCCGGTTTTTCCAGCCATTTTCCTCCAAAAGTCGCATAAGGACTGTAGGAGGAGTGAAAATGAGCAAATCCCACAGCAGTCCAATGCTGTTCACCGCTCGAAACGACTACGCATTCAAAAAGCTTTTTGGTACCGAGGAAAACAAAGACATCATGATTGAATTCCTCTCTTTGGTTACCCTTTTGAGCACAGATGATTTTGACGATGTTCGTATCGAAAACAGTGAACAGATTCCCCGATTCTACAACGATAAAACCGGGCGGCTCGACATTAAAATCCGCTTACGCGACGGCCGTAAAATCGATGTAGAGATGCAGAATACCTATTTTGATTATTATCCTAAACGCAGTATCTTTTACTGTTCTAAACTGATCCATGAACATTTTATGAGCGGTTTCCAGTATGCGCAGTTGAAAAAGTGTATTGCAATCAATGTGCTGAATAGTCCGTTTAAGCTGAGCGAAAAGATACATTCAATCTATCAGATACGTGAAACGGAAGAACAAACACTTTTGGATGAGCTTTTGGAGATTCACTTTTTAGACTTAACAAAGCTGCAAAAAGATAATTTGACAAGCCTAGAAAAATGGCTTATGTTTATCAAAACAGACAGTAAGGAGGAGCGGTCTATGCTCGCACAAGGGAATCCTGTAATGGCGAAGGCAAATAAGGTGATGGACATCTTTTATCTGGATGAGCAAGAACGGAAGCGGTATGAGGCAGCATGGGAATATGAAAGCGACCGGCTCTCGATGATAAGCGAGTCTGAGCGTAAAGGCCTTGAGCGCGGAAGAGCTGAAGGTAAATCGCTCGGTCTTGCCGAAGGGGAAGCAAGAGGCCTTGAACGCGGCTCCCGTCAAAAAGCGCTTGAAACGGCACGGATACTAAAACAATTCGGTGACTCCATACAGAAGATCGTACAAGTTACCGGTCTAACCGTGCAGGAAGTAGAAGCACTTAACTAATGGATAAGGTGATAAAAGCGTCTTTCTTCCGCTTCGTCCCTTTCTATCTTCAAAATAGCTGCTTCCCGTTATGAGGTAAAACACTGGCAGAAAAAATTGTACCGGAAATTTGGCAGCGCTGAATGAACAGACCACTGGAAATGTTGAAAAAGTAACAAACTTTTGAAACATCCCCATTGGTCATGTTGCATCGGAGATGATTTAATAAATAGCGGCGGTTCCTTTTATCACGACGCCGGTTTTTCCGTTCAGCGTGATAATATCGCCTGTTTTTAATACGGCCGTTGCTTCGGCGGCTCCGACGATTGTAGGTTTCGACAGGTTCATTCCCATCAAGGCAGCGTGTCCGCTTAAATTTCCGTTTTCGGTAATGACGGCGCCTGCCCGCTCGATAAAGGAATTCATTAAATCGTTGGTTGCTTGGGTTACGATAATGTCTCCGTCCGCAAAGTCGGTCAGCAAGTCTTGCTCGGTGCGGATAACCTTTACTCGGCCGGTTACAACCGATTCAACGCCGGTGCCCTTACCCTTCAGCAGTATCTTTCCGACGGTTTCAACCTTCAACAAGTTTGTCGAACCGACCAGTCCGATCGGAACTCCGGCGGTCAGTACGGCAAGTTCGCCCTCTTGTACAAACCCATGCTCTTTTGCGACGTTAATGCACTGTTCGAACATCTCGTCCGTCGATTTAAAATAGGATGTTACAATCGGGTACACGCCCCAGTTAAGCGATAACCGGCGTGCAGTTGCTTCAAAGGGGGTTACCGCAACAATCGGCGCCTTGGGCTTGTATTTTGAAAGCGCCCGCGGCGTTTCTCCCGAAGAGGTCGCGGTAACGATAACCTGCGCATTCATTTCCAACGCCATAGAACAGGTTGCGTGTGCGATGGCATTCGTAATGGTCAAAGAATGCTCCCGTGCAACCGCCCCCATAATCTTGTCGTAGTTCAACGAGTTTTCGGTTGTAACGGCAATGCGGTGCATCATCTTAACGGTTTCTACCGGATATTTTCCCGCAGCCGTTTCTCCTGAAAGCATAATGGCGCTCGTTCCGTCAAAGATGGCGTTTGCAACATCGGTAACCTCCGCCCGCGTCGGGCGAGGATTATGCGTCATCGACTCAAGCATTTGGGTTGCCGTAATTGCCGGTTTACTTGCCCGCAACGTTTTACGGATAATCATCTTTTGCACAAGCGGAATTTCTTCCGGCGGAATTTCGATACCTAAATCGCCGCGAGCAACCATGATGCCGTCGGAAACTTCAATAATTTTGTCGATGGAGTCGACGCCTTCTTGGTTTTCGATTTTCGCAATAATATGGATATTGTTCCCATTCGCTTCCTCCAAGACCTTGCGGATGCTTAAGATATCCGCAGGACCGCGGGTAAACGAGGCTGCTACAAAATCAACCTCATTTTGAGCGCCGAACTTTAAGTCGGAAATATCCTGTTCGCTCAGGAAGGGGAGGTTGATTTTTGCTCCGGGAATATTGATGCCCTTATGATTCGATACGGGGCCGTCGCTCATGACGGTACAGATAATATCGGTGCCGTTATCGATCCGCTCGACCTTCAGTTCGATTAAGCCGTCATCTATAAGGATGCGATTATTAGGCTGTACTTCCTGCGCAAGGTTCTTATAGGTTACGCTGCATATTTTTTCATCGCCGACAACATCGCGTACGGTAAGCGTAAATTGCTGTCCCTTGCTCAGCTGTACGGAATTAACGCCGAAGTTTTTCAGCCGTATTTCCGGCCCCTTGGTGTCCAGCATAATCGCAATCGGCAAGTTGAGTTCCTGCCGAATCTTCTTGATACGGTCGATACGGATCTGGTGCTCTTCATGCGTACCGTGCGAAAAATTAAGGCGGCATACGTTGAGCCCTGCCTTAAATAATTCGCGCAGTATTTCTTCCGAGTCGGAAGCGGGACCGATAGTACAGACAATCTTTGTCTTTTTCATCTTTTCTCCTATCGAATAAAAGTATGTCTTTACGCTTTCTTCTTATCCTTCGAGATGGCATCCACTAGAATGGCAATTGCGCCGTCTCCGGTTACGTTACATGCAGTTCCGAAGCTGTCCTGTGCAATATAGAGCGCAATAATCAATGAACTCATTGTGTCGTTAAAGCCGAGAATGGACTGGACAAAGCCAAGCGCTGCCATAACTGCACCGCCGGGGATACCGGGCGCGGCAACCATTGCGACACCCAAGATCGCGATAAACGGAAGCATAACGCCGGCGTTTGCCGTTTGTCCGTGGAGGATGAGAATAGCCATCGAACAACTGGTAAGGGTGATGGTGCTTCCGGCAAGGTGGATGGTTGCACAAAGCGGGATAACAAAGTCTGCAATTTTTTCCTGAATACCGATTTTCTTTGCGGAAGCAAGCGTTACCGGTATGGTTGCTGCGGATGACTGAGTCCCCAATGCGGTAACATACGCCGGCAGCATTGTCTTAATCGACGTAAAGGGATTCCGTTTTGCAATGGCACAGGCAATGATGTACTGAATAAGTATCATGATGACGTGCAGTGCAATAACGATTGCAAATACTTTAACGAATATTCTGAGAATCAGTCCTACCTGTCCGGCATGGGTCATGTTGGTAAATACACCTAAAATATGGATCGGCAACAGGGGGATGATGATAACTTCGATTACTTTCGTAACGATATTCTGGAATTCGCGAGTTGCATTTTTTAAGGTTTCCGAGCGGGTTACCGCAATACCGATACCGAGTACAAAGCTCAAAATTAAAGCGGTCATAACACCCATCAGCGGCGGCATATCGATACCGAATAAACCGGGCAACAGCGCGTCTTCGGGATTCGCATGGGAGAAAATATCCGCATGAGAACTTAAAAAGAACGGGAAGAACACCGAGTCGGTTACAAAGGCTAAGGTACCGGCAAGCAGCGTTGAACCGTACGCAATACCCGCGGTGATGGCGAGCAGCTTTCCTGCATCAGCTCCAAGATCTGCAATACCCGGAATAACAAATCCAAGGATGATCAGCGGGATGATAAAGCTGAGAAAGTTGCCGAATACTCCGTTAAAGGTTGCTAAAATCTGAACAGGCAACGGCAAATGGATGGAGCGCGTCAAGTTACCGATTAAAATACCGGCAACGATTGCAATAATAAGACGCGGCAATAGACCTAATTTTTTTGTACTCACAATTAACTCCTTTTAGAAAGTATCCGGGCATCTCCAAAAGCTGACCGGTTTTTTAGAGATGCCCATCTATCTTTTTATAGTGTAACTGACTTTCCGGCGGTTGTCCAGTTTGTTTTAATATTCCGAAACCGAGTGCGCCTCTTTTACAATCTTCTTCAATAGTATATACTGCCCCATCCGATGAAAATTCAATAAGAAGGTACACTATGGAACTCACGTATAAAGCCAAAACAGCATGGGAGAATCTCACCGAAAGTGAACTTGCCGAAATGCAAACACTTTCTCAACACTACATTTCGTTTTTAAACACCGGAAAGACCGAACGCGAATGCGCCGCTCATATCATACGGCAGGCAAAGGAAGCCGGTTTTAAACCGCTTGAAGAGGTCATAAAGAGCGGAAAAGCGCCGGCGGGTACAAAGGTATATCTCAACAATAAGGATAAGTCCGTTGTGATGATGGTACTCGGCGAGGATATCATGCAGGGGATGAATATTGTCGGTGCTCATATCGACAGCCCGCGCCTTGACGTCAAACAGATGCCGCTCTATGAAGATTCCAATCTCGTGTTTTTAAAGACCCACTATTACGGCGGCATCAAAAAGTATCAGTGGACTGCAATTCCGCTCGCTATTCACGGGGTCATTTTTACAAAAGAAGGCAAGAAGGTTGAAATATGCATCGGTGAAGATGAAAACGATCCGGTGCTCTTTATCAATGACCTGCTCATCCACCTTTCAAAAAAGCAGCTGCAGGAAACCTTAGCGGAAGGTATTACCGCCGAACAGCTTAACGTGCTGGTCGGTAATATGAAACCGGCAACGCCGGATGAATCGGATGATAAGAAAAAAGACAAATCTAAAGAGGATAAAAAAGGAGATAAGGCATCTCCGGTTAAGGAAAATATCTTAAAAATCTTGAATCAAAAATACGGTATCACGGAAGAAGATTTCCGCGTTGCGGAGCTTGAAATTGTCCCTGCAGGAAAGGCGCGGAATGTCGGGCTTGATAACTCGATGATTGCAGGGCACGGCCATGATGACCGCGTATGCGCATATACCACACTGAAAGCGATGCTCGAAGTTTCGGGCACTCCTGCAAAGACTGCCGTCGCCCTCTTTGCCGATAAAGAAGAGATCGGCTCGGTCGGTAATACCGGCATGACAGCGCTCTACTTTGAAAACATGGTCGCAGAGATTGCCGCCCTGCAAAAAGCTCCCTGCGATTTAGGTGTGCGCCGCGCATTTGCCAATTCCTGTATGCTGTCTGCCGATGTATCCGCCGGTTATGACCCCGCGTTTACGTCCGTATTTGAAAAGCTCAATTCAGCGTTTATCGGCAACGGTATCTGCATCAACAAATACACCGGCTCCGGCGGCAAGGGCGGCTCAAATGATGCAAATGCCGAATATCTCCAAAAGATCAGGCATTTATTCGATACCAACAATGTTGTCTGGCAAACGGCGGAACTCGGTATGACCGACGCCGGCGGGGGAGGCACGATTGCCTACATCCTCGCTAAATACGGAACGGAAGTCGTAGACTGCGGAGTGCCGGTATTGTCGATGCATGCTCCCATCGAATTGATCAGCAAAGTCGACCTTTTAATGGCGTACCGTGCCTACAAGGCGTTTTTAAAAGCACATTAAAGCTAAGCGGAACCTCTAAAAGCTGTAGTTTTTAGAGGTTCCCGGTTAATCGATTTCGATACGAGAGAATATCAATGAATACAGCATACCCTGAATTACAGCATGCATTTGAAAAGATGATTCTATCGGCGTCGGGCTGGCGCAAAGTGTTTGCTCAATCCGGAAGCGAAAACGACGGAGCGCCGGAAATTTCCGCCGCCGACCGCGATATTGTTTTCTTTGCCGCTCAATCATTTGCGGAATTCTTACAAGCGGAGTTTCCGGCAATCCGCACGGTAATTATCGCCCGCGACAGCCGCCCCACCGGAGCAGCGCTTTTAAAAGAGGCGGTAACTGCGTTTGCAGCGGCTTCCGCGGCAACAGCTACTACAGTCGCCTCCGCGATAACAAGTTCAGATGTGTCCGTGGTAACAGCCGCTGGGAATAGTTCCGCAGTAACAGGTTCGGCGGCTTTAGCGGTACAATCGGTTGGGATAGCCGCGGCGCCGGAGATTATGGCGTATGCACGTTCCGCGGGGGCGGCTTTTATGTATATTTCCGCAAGCCATAACCCTATCGGGCATAACGGCTTTAAGTTCGGGTTGGATACCGGGGGCGTACTGGACGGAACTCAATCCGCGCGGCTGATAGCTTTATTCACACAAAAATGCGCCGCGGTCCGCCAAGATACCGCAGCTGCCCTGCGCAAACAGGCCGCCCCGGCACCGGTGCAGGCAGTATTTGAGGCAGAAGCGGCGCACAAACAAGCGGCGCTTACCGCCTATCAAAACTTCTTACAGGAAGTGATTGCCGATTCAAAAGACAGCGCGGAACAAGCGCGGTTCTTTGACGGCATCCGCGCTCAATGCACCGAGCTTGCAGCAGCAGGGAAGCCCTTTACGCTGGTTGCAGATTTTAACGGCAGTGCCCGCGCCGCTTCGGTAGACCGAGCTTTCTTTGAAAAGCTCGGTATGCAGCTTGTCGGCATTGCGGAACAGGCCGGAAATATCGTCCACGGTATTATTCCCGAAGGGGGAAACCTTGCAACCTGTGCAGCCAAGATCGAAGAATTGCACCGGAGCAATCCCGCACAGGCAGAGAACACATTGTTCGGCTATATGCCCGACTGCGACGGAGACCGCGGAAATATCATCTACTGGGATGAGGGACAGCAAAAAGCGCTGATTCTTGAAGCGCAGGAAGTCTTCGCGCTTTCGGTTATCGCGGAACTGAGTTATCTGCACTACAGCGGTAACATCAGCGCGCCGCTCGCGGTTACCGTCAACGGGCCGACATCGCTCCGCATTAACGAAATCGCAAAAGCCTTGGATGCGGAAGTGTTTTATGCGGAGGTAGGCGAAGCCAATGTAGTAAATCGAGCGGAAGATGCGCGCCGGTACGGTTATAAAGTGCGGATACTCGGCGAAGGTTCCAACGGGGGGAATATTACGTACCCTGCCGCCGTGCGTGATCCGCTGAATACGCTCTTTGCAATCAGCAAGCTCCTGCTCATAAAGGATATGCCTGACCGCTCCTGCCCGTTCCGTATCTGGTGCGAGCGGTCGGGGCAAACGGCAAAATACCGGAAAGACTTTACCTTTGCGGATATTATTGCAACACTCCCCTGCTATTGGACTACCCCGACGCAGGAAGCCCGGGCGCTGATGCATATTCACACAACCGACCATACCGCACTGAAATCGGCGTATCAGAAGATTTTTATGCAGGAATGGGCGGATAAAAAACAGCTGCTGAAAGACCGGTTCGGTATAGCAGCCTGTAAAGTATTTGCGTATAATGGGACGGTTTGTACAGAAAACCTCAGGGATTTTGGGGTTTCCGCAAAGGGCGGCCTCAAGGTGCAGTTCTATAATGCAAGCCATACGCCGATTGCCTTTATCTGGATGCGCGGTTCCGGTACCGAACCGGTATTCCGCATTATGGCGGACATCAAAGGCTATGATCAGGCAGTGGAAGAATATCTGGTTCAGTGGCAGGGCGATATGGTACGCAAAGCCGATGCGGCGGTATCGGCAAAAAATTAAGGGAAGGTTAAGGGAAGGTTTATTTTCAGCGGTACAGATAGGTACCGCTGAAAAACACTGCGAGTTTGCTTACGCAAACGTCGCTTATTAAACATGTGCGCTTTTCGCGCACGAATTCGTCTGCCTCCAAAATTGATATTTTGTTCGGCTGTCGAATTTATGGGAAGGATAACAGAATGGGAATTCGAGGAGAATTATTTACCACTCAAATTCCGGTAGAGAACCGGACATATTTTTTTAATGTGAAAGAAAATCGGCTGGGCGATGTTTTCTTGCAGATTGTTGAAAGCAAAAACACCGACGGCGCCGGTTTTGACCGTCATGCAATTGTCGTATTTCAGGATGAAATGCAAACCTTTTTGCAGGGGCTTAACGAAAGCCTTGAATTTATCGAAAAGAAGCGGAAAGAACAGCTCAAAGCAAAACGGGAGAAAAAACAGCGGACTATTTCCGCAGAGACTGCTGACATAGAAAAAAAGAAAATCATCAATAAACGCAGCCCAAACACAAAACCGAAATCCGCGCGAAAGGTGCGCATTGTCAAGAAAGACGATGCAGAATAGGAAAGTTCTAAAAATCTCAGTTTTTAGCAAAAATCTTTCGGTGTTCTTTCCTGTTATTTCACAAGCGGTATGTTTAACAGAAAAGGGTAGGGAAGCCCTAAAAACTATAGCTTGCATTTAGCCTAGACTTGGTGTATATTTTTATCGTTTGCTTATCAGCCTTATGCGGAATGGAGCCTGTTTCGGCGGCACAGAAAGCAGCGGCGGTCATTTAATATAGTGCGGCATACTACCTGTTGAAAAGACATGGCTGTTGTGTTAACGGGTGAGGTGTGCTCTCATTGTCTTTCAGAGGTTGTAATAATGATACTGAAGAAATGTATTGCTTGCGGTATGCGCTGTATGTCGATTTGTATCGCTGTTGTTATCTTTCTCCTTTCTGCGCAGTCAAAGCTGCCTATTCCGGAGACTGTTTCTTTTCCCGGATTGGATAAGTTCTTACATGCATGTGCTTTCGAGAGCTTCGCTTTTACGCTTTCTTATTGGTTTTCTACCGATAAGTGGCTTGGGAAACCGCTCAAATACTGTACGATTGTCTGCTGTATTGTTGCTTGCTATGGTATTTCCGACGAAATACACCAAATCTTTGTTCCCGGGCGTGATGCTTCTCTTTACGACTGGTTTGCCGACTGTACCGGTGCGGTTTTAGCGGTATTTGTACGTCTGGGGATAGTAAAATTCTGCGCAAAGACTTGATTTTTAGGAAAAAAAAGAGCGTGAATGAATACCGCAATTATAGAAAAGCTTACTGCCTTTTTTGACGCTAAGCCCGAAATTATCCTTGCAATGCTGTACGGTTCATGCGCTCGCGGAACTGAAACTGATAAAAGTGATGTAGATATTGCTGTTGCGATGCCTGGAGCTTTGCATCTCGATGATCGGTTATCGTTACAGTTGGAGCTTTCCTTGCTTTTGCAGCGAGAGGTTGATCTGGTCGATATACGGAAGATAGCGGGATTGCTGCATTATAAGGTGTTTACCGAAGGGGTATGTGTAAAAAAGAAGCAAGGTGAAGCAAGCACTTTGCTGCATAGGCATACTATGACTGCTCTTTATTGGTATGAAGATTATTATCCCATCTATAAGCGCGGGCAAACGTATATTCTTGAGCATGCTTTTAAACGAAATCTTGTCGGTAATGTACAATGAGTATTGATAAATGAGAGGTGTGTAAAATGAAATATAAGATTGGGTTAATCGGCTGCGGTCGAATAAGTTTTAAGCATATTGAGGCCTTCGCTGCGATGCAGGATAAGGTTGATTTAGTGGCTGTGTGCGATCCTTTATTGGAACGTGCGGAAGAAAAGAAAGCCGAATACGGTAAAACAGTACCGAATGCTTCAGTGCAAGTTTTTGCCGACTATAAAGAAATGCTTTCGGTTTGTAAGCCCGATATAGTAACGATTGCAACCGAGTCCGGCAAGCATAAAGATATTGCCGTGTATTGTTTGCAGCATGGTGCCCATGTCATCTGCGAAAAACCGATGGCGCTTTCCACCGCCGATGCACAAGCTATGATCGACACTGCAAAGCAGTACGGTAAAACATTGGCAGTCTGCTTTCAAAACCGCTTTAATGCACCGGTGGTACGGGCACGCGAAGCGTATCAAAAAGGGCGTTTCGGTAAGATGCTGCACGGTATGATTCAGGTGCGGTGGAATCGGAATAAGAGCTACTACGATCAGGCAAAGTGGCGAGGTACATGGGAACAAGACGGCGGTACCTTGATGAATCAGTGTACGCACGGGATTGACCTTTTGCAGTGGATGATGGGCGAAGACGCCGTCCGCGTGCAGGCTCAGACCCGGCGATTTATTCGCCCGATCGATGCCGAAGACTTCGGCTGTGCTATCGTAGAATTTGCCTCCAGAGCTGTCGGTATAATAGAAGGAACTGCCGATGTGTATCCGAAAAATCTGAACGAGACGCTAAGTTTATTCGGTACGGACGGTTCGGTTGTTATCGGCGGGCTTGCTGTTAATAAGATGGAAACTTGGCGTTTTGCGGATGCCGACCAAGTCGGCGATACGGAAGAAAAAGTATTGAATCCTAATGAAAAAGACCCGCCGACGGTATACGGCTTTGGACATACGGCTTTGTTTAAAAATGTCGTCGATGCGATCGAGCATAATCGGGAGCCGCTTGTTTCGGGTGAAAAAGGGAAAAAAGCGTTAGAGATTATTTTGGCTATTTATAAATCCCAAAAAACCGGACTGCCGGTAACGTTGCCGTGTGATTTTTCAACAATGGAAATGAAGGGTATTTTTAAATAGGACAAGAAGATAAAAGCTAAGAGGAGAACGATAATGAAAGTACCTTTTTATACGGCAACACGCGAATATAAAAATTGGAAAAACGAATTCGATACGGCTTTGTCATCCGTGCTTGAAACGGGCGACTTTATATTGGGAAAAGCTGTGGCAGATTTAGAGGCAGGAATAAAGCAATACACCAGCGCAAAATACGCAGTTGGTGTAGCGAACGGCAGCGATGCACTGGTGATTGCCTCCGATATTCTCGGCTTTAAAGACGGAGCAGAGGTGGTAACGCCCGCTTTTACGTTTTTTGCATCAACTTCCTGCATTGCCCGCTTAGGCGGTAAACCTGTTTTTTGCGATATTGACGAAGATACCTTCTGTATGGATATGAAAGATGCCGAGAATCGTATAACAAACAAAACGGTTGGAATATTGCCGGTACATTTGTTCTTGCAAACGGCGGATATGACCGCCTGTATGGCGCTTGCAAAAAAACATAATCTTCGCGTTTTGGAGGATGCTGCGGAAGCGTTCGGTATGCAGGATATGTATAACGGCGCGTTGCATCAGTCCGGGACTATCGGCGATATGGGAATTTATTCATTTTTCCCGACTAAAACGCTCGGTGGTTACGGCGATGGCGGTATGATCGTTACGAACACCGAAGAATATTACCTAAAAGCTAAGAGCTTGCGTGTTCATGGGGCAACAAAAAAATATCATCATGATTACATCGGCTATAACTCCCGGCTTGACAGCTTGCAGGCTGCCGTTTTGAACGTTAAGCTAAAGCATATTGATAATGCGATTGCAAAACGGGCTGAACACGCCGCTCAGTATCGGGCTTTGTTAAAAGATATAGGACAGGTAAAACTTCCTGTCGTAAAAACGAAAGGGAAAGAAGTATACTACGTGTTTAATATCCTTGCCGAAAAACGAGACGAGCTGCAGGCATATCTTACCGAAAAGGGAATAGGTACGACGGTGTATTATCCTAAATGCTTGCATGAACAGGAGTGCTTTAAGTACCTCGGTTACAAAAAAGGCGATTTCCCTGTTGCAGAAAAACTCTGCGCTTCCGTTCTCGCTTTGCCGATGTATCCTGAACTGACTCAAGACGAAATTACATACACCTGTGATGCAATAAAGGAATTTTATAAACGGTAGAACGGTTCTTTAAAAGAAGATTCGATACTGCATGATGAAGTTTTAAAGATGTATCTATAAAAACTTTATATATTTGTTGACTTTTTATGGCTATTCCCATAAAATAATCCTGATATTAGGTTTATTTATGAGTGTAAGTATAAAAAATACGGTTAGAAGATTTGATTATCTGCAAGAGGTGTTCCCTTTTATTGGTAAACCTTTTATAAAGGTATTATCGGGGGTTCGCCGATGCGGGAAGTCAAGCATTTTATCTTTGTTGCGTGATGAGCTTATTGCGCAAGGCGTCGAAGAGACATGTATTATTTTTATCAATTTTGAAAGTTTTGCCTTTTTCGCGCTTAAAACCGCCGAGAATTTATATCGATATATTGCCGAACGAGTTCAACCGAAACAACGTGTCTATTTGCTGTTTGATGAAATTCAAGAAGTTGCGGATTGGGAAAAGTGTATCAATTCTTGCCTTGTTGACTTTAATGCGGATATTTATATTACCGGTTCCAATGCGCGGCTTTTATCCTCGGAATTGGCGACCTATCTTGCCGGTCGCTATATTGAAATTCCGATATATACACTGTCATTTGCAGAATATTTGCAGTTTCAAAATCGGTATTTTCCACAGCGGGATATGACTCAGCGGGAATCTTTTACCGCGTACTTGCGGAAAGGCGGCTTCCCTGTTATCCATACAGCGGATTACGGAGAACAGGAGGCTTATAAAATTGTAGCAGACATTTACGCTTCGGTACTGCTCCGCGATACTATTCAACGCTTTAATATTCGTGATATTGAACTTCTTGAACGGGTAGTAAAATATACTTTTGACAATATCGGTAATAGCTTTTCCGGCAAAAATGTTGCCGACTATTTTAAAAATCAAAAACGTAAATTGGATGTAAATACAATATACAATTATTTGAATGCACTTGAAGCGGCGTTTGTTTTGTATCGTACGCATCGTTATGATATAAAAGGGAAGGAGCTGCTTAAAACACAAGAAAAGTTTTATTTAAGCGATGTCTCGCTTTTATATGCCGCTTTAGGATATACCGATCAGAAAATTTCCGGCATATTGGAAAATATTGTTTTTTTGGAATTAAAACGTAGGCGATATAATGTGTACATCGGTAAGTTCGGTGCAAAAGAGATTGATTTTATTGCAGAAAAACACGGAGCTAAGATTTATATTCAAGTTGCCTATAAATTGGAAAGTCAAGAGACCGTTAGTCGTGAGTTTTCCCCACTTTTGGAAATCCGCGATCAATATCCTAAATTTGTTGTAACAATGGATGAATTTTGGCAGGAAAATGTAGAGGGCGTGAAGCATTTTTACATCGCCGACTTTTTATTGAGCAAGGAATATTAATGGAAAAAAATTATTTTGTACACGAATCAAGTTACGTGGATGAAGGTGCTGAAATAGGCGAAGGAACAAAGGTTTGGCATTTTACCCATATTATGAGCGGTGCTAAAGTTGGTAAAAAATGCTCTATAGGGCAGAACGTCAACATCGGCGGTAAGGCGGTTATCGGCAACGGTGTGAAAATTCAAAACAATGTTTCGTTATACGATGATGTTATAATAGAAGATAATGTGTTTTGCGGACCATCCTGCGTATTTACCAACGTGATAAACCCTCGCGCCTTTATTGAACGCAAACATGAATACAAACAAACGATGATTAAAAAAGGTGCATCCATCGGTGCAAATGCAACAATCGTATGTGGTGTAACCGTCGGCGAATATGCTTTAATCGGCGCCGGGAGCGTGGTAACAAAGGATGTGCCGGCGTATGCGCTCGTTTACGGCAACCCTGCACGGGTGCACGGCAAGGTGAATGAGGCGGGAGAGAAGGCGTAGGGGGGATGAAAGGGGGCGTTTGATGTATGGGGAACGATGTTTGAAGAACATAAAACGGATGTAGTAACAATTAGAATCGAATTTGGTAAGCATAAGGATATAGTCGCTCTCCGCCTTAAAAACGGAGTCCATGTTATCTGCAAAAATTTATAGCTTTTTCTACTTCCGATGTTCAAAAGAATGATTTATGTTGCAAAGCGAAACAATAAAAGATTATATTATATGAATGTTCTGTTATTTACCCCCTTAAAAGGAGCGGTTATGATTTTAAAATTAAAATACTACATAAAGCAATTGTATTACTTAGTATGTAAAATAATTTTGTTATGGCTTCCATGTTGGAATAGTTTTTTATTTGTAATTCCTGAAGATTCTTCATTGCGTGAAAAGTTTAGTATAAAAAATTATACAGGTGATAACGTTTTATTTTTTTTGCAATATCTCTTGAAGTATCATGATACTGTTGATAGCTCGTTTAAAAAAATATATGTTAGTATATTGAATGATGTTACTTATAGAGATTGTTGTGAACTTCAAAAACAATTAAAATATATAGAATTGGTGCCGGTTATTTCACCTAAAATGCATAGATGTATTTTAAACTATATAAAATATTATTTTGCTTTTTTTAAATGTAGAATAATTATTACTCCTGATGTGATGTCTCCTCTTTTAATAAAAAAGAAATTTCAAATTGATATATGTTTGAATTATTATGCTGGGCCATTTAAATCTGATGTTGCTAAGCATAATGAAAAAACAAGAGTACAAACAAAAAAATATGTAGTTGCTTCTTCCGATTTTGCAGCTCGTATGGATATGTGTGCATCAAATGTGCCATATTTTGACTATAAAATATTAGGGTTTATCCGTCATGATAATATTGTAAATCCACGTTTTGATAAACCAACAATAAAAAAAATGATAGGAGTTGATGAGAAAATTAAAAATATTATTCTATATACTCCTACACATAGAGACGGTAAAATGGCAAAGCAACATCAGGCTATTATCGGTTGTGATAATTATACTAAATTAAATAATTTATTGAATGATAACTCGACTGTTTTGCTTGTTAAATCTCATGTTGGTATGTTGGATGATGTTTTAAATGGTGTGGATAGTTGTCCCAATATTATTATTTATCAATCATCTTCTGAATATACTTTATATGATATTTTACCCCACGCAGATTTGTTGATAACTGATTATACATCTACCTATTTTGATTTTTTGGTTACAGGTAAGCCTGTTATTTTTAATTTTTCCGACCGTGAAGAATATGAGAAAAATAGAGGATTGTCTTATAAACCGGCAGAGCTGTTTTGTGCAGGGAAAATTACTTATACCGAAGAAGAATTGTATGCCGCTATTGAGGATGAATTAAGCGGAGAAACGCATAAGAATGACAAGCATTATAATGATGTTAAAAATCTTTTTATTAAGTATACCGACGGAAAAACGTGTAAAAGAGTGTACGATTTTATTTGCAAAAAAATAGCAGAATGACTGATATATGTTAAAAAAATTATTACAATTTTCTGTCGGCTCTTTTGCTGCTGCTGCCGTATCATTCTTTACAACACCCATTGTTACGTATTTTATCATACCAGAGTATTTTGGTGTTGCAACTCTCTTTTCGACCGTCGCAGTTTTTCTTTTCCCTATAGTTAATTTCGGAACTGATCAGGCGTTTATGCGTTTTTTTTATGAGAAAAAAGGTGCCGATCGGTACGCATTGCTGTGGAGTTGTCTGTTTCCGTGTTTTTGTATTTTTATTTTTTTATGTGCAGGATTATTGATTTTTTCACATCGGGTATCTTTGTATTTTTTTGATAAAGATATTCCATATTTAGTGGTTTTGTTATGTGTCGATTTATTCTTTAGATTAATTCAGCGCTATTCAATTTTATCGATACGAATGCAGCAAAAAGCATTGTTGTTTTCTCTGCTGAATTTTTTTCTTTCCATAACCAATACCGCGACGATAATTGTTTATTCGTTGTTTTTTGAAAAATCATATCTTGCAATAATATACGGAGGAATAGTTTCCAACCTGGTAGTATCGGTTATTGCGATTCTTATTGAGCGTAAATTCTGGTTTTCAAAATTTAAAATTACAGGTGTCAATATAAAAGAAGTTTTACTTTATTCGGTGCCGCTTGTCGCAGCGCATTTCTTGTCCACCTTGTTTGACGGAATTGATAAATATTGTTTAAAGCAGTTTTCTACTTTCTATGAACTCGGCTTGTATAGTGTCAGTTTTAAAATTATAGCAGCTTTACGTCTTATACAGTCAGGGTTTTCTATGTATTGGACCCCAGCTGCTTTTGAACATTATGAAAAACATAAAGATGACACCTTTTTATATGAGACTGTTTTTGAAAATTTATTATTTTTTCTGGTAATTGCTGCGTTATTACTGATTATGTTTAAAGATATTATTGTACTTATTCTTAGCCGGCAGTATTCGGCTTCTGCACATATTATGCCTTTTTTAGTATTTTTACCTGTCATGTATACGATAACCGAAGTTTCTAATCTTGGAATATATTTTAAGAAAAAAATGATGTATGAAACATATACGTTTATTATTTTGGATTTGATTGCGGTCGGTTTAAATTTTGTTTTTCTTTCGAAATTCGGTGCAAAAGGCGCTGCCATGGTCATCTCTATTGTATATCTTTGCTATTTTTATGTCCGTACATTTTTTTCAATAAGATTGTATCCGATGAAATTTAAACTTGTAAAAGCAACTGTTTATTTTTTTATTTTATGGCTTGTTGCCTTTGTTAATACCTTTGTCGATTTTAAAGTTTTTGAAATTTTATCTGCAAGTGCTGCTTTAGTAATGATTTTGATTGTCGATAGAAGATTGTTAAAAATGTGGATTGAGAAATGTCTAACGTATATACATTCCGGATAGAGGGCTTATGAGTCGATAGATAAATTATCGGTGGATGAGATTACTTACTTATTATGAAGGAAGAGGATAAATATATGATTAAATTCCAACGCTGTAATAGATGTATTATGGATAATGTATCGGATGATAATATACGGTTTGATCAAGACGGTAATTGCAATTATTGTACTGCTGCGCTTGCAGTAAAACCGTATCGATATTTTCCCAATAAAGAAGGGAAAATGAAGCTTCAACAATTATTAACTGTCTTAAAAAATGAAGGTAAAGATAAAGAATTCGACTGCATTATGGGTATATCCGGTGGTCTTGATTCTGCATATCTTGCTTATTTAGGGGCAGCTAAGTGGGGCTTGCGTATTCTTGCTGTGCATATTGATGATGGGTTTGATACTGAGCTAGCAAAAAAAAACGTTAAAGATCTTGTAGAAAAAGCAAATATCACTCTTGTTACTATTAAGCCTGATGAAGAACAATTTTTAGATTTAAATCGAGCTTTTTTCTATGCAGAAGTTCCTAATTTGGCAATTCCGCAAGATAATGTGTTATTCGCTGCTCTTTATGATTTTGCGCGGAAAAAGAAAATAAAATATTTTTTATCGGGGCAAAATTTTTCGCTGGAATCCATTTTACAGTCGGGGAATACTCATTCGGCGTATGATTTTGTTCATATTAAGGCTATCCACAAATTATTTGGAACCAAACCGATGAATAAATTACCGTTAATTTCTTGGCAGCGCCGTATGATCGATAACCGGATATTGCATTTAAAGACAATTACTCCCCTTGATTATATAGATTATAATAAAGCGCGAGCTATTAAAGAATTGCATGATTTTTCCGGTTTCACGTATTATGAAGCAAAACATCTTGAGAACATATTGACAAAAGTTATTCAGCTGGTTTGGTTTAAAGAAAAATTTAAAGTAGATAAGCGCACATCTCATTTATCAAGCCTAATTATTTCCGAACAATTGACTCGTGATGAAGCCTTACGATTATATGAGCAACCTGCTTATGATAAAGATAAGATGGAAAAAGATATTGCGTTTGTATTGGATAAATTACAGATTTCGCGAGAAGAGTTCGATAGGATTTTGAAAAATCCACCTAAACAGCATGCAGATTATAAGACCTCTTATTTCTTAGATGTTTGGACAAACCCTAGTAAATTGATTTTATTAAAGAAGTTGAAACGTTTTTTACGAAAATTTTTTTCCTCAAAGTAGAAAAATTTTATGCATATTCTTACAATTATCGGTGCCCGTCCGCAATTTGTCAAAGCGGCAGTATTAAGTCGTTATATTAAAAGCAATCCTAATCTTGGTGTAACGGAAACAATTGCTCATACCGGTCAGCACTATGATCAAAATATGAGCGATATATTTTTTACCGAGATGGATATTCCGCAACCTGATTATAATTTGCATATCGGTTCCGGTTCTCACGGTAAAATGACCGGTCTTATGCTTGAGAAGCTTGAAGAATTGCTGTTAGAGTTAAAGCCTGATTCTGTGCTTGTATACGGCGATACGAATTCTACGTTGGCTGGAGCCCTAGCTGCAAGCAAGCTTCGTATTCCGGTAGCTCATGTTGAAGCTGGATTGCGTTCCTATATGATGGCAATGCCGGAAGAACAAAATCGTCGTCTTACTGACCATCTTTCAACATGGCTTTTTTGCCCGACGGAGACGGCTATAGGAAACCTCAAGAAAGAGGGAATTATGTCTAAGGATGGTGCACCTTCGCCAGATAATAAGCTTGTTTGTAAAACCGGTGATATTATGTATGACGCTTCACTTTATTACCGTCAGAAAAAGATTTCATTACAAACGCCTGACAATTTTATTCTGCTAACTATTCATAGGGCAGAAAATACCGATGATCCGGTACGGTTAAAAAACATTGTAGATGCCGTCAATTCGCTTTCGGAACGGCTCTTTATTTTTCCTGTGCATCCTCGTACAAAGAAAATACTAGCGGAGCATGGATTGCAATTTGGCAAGCATGTTATACTGATAGAACCTGTTGGTTATTTAGAAATGCTTAAATACGAAGAAGCTTGTTCTGCAGTACTGACAGATTCAGGAGGGGTTCAAAAAGAAGCTTTTTTCTTTCAAAAGCCGTGTATCACCATGCGTGATACTACCGAGTGGGTCGAGCTTGTTTCTTCCGGCTGGAATACGCTGACCGGTGCCGATGCGGGAAAAATCGTAGCGGCGATTCGGAATGTTCACACTCCAAAGGACTATCCACAACTTTATGGTGACGGACATACTGCAGAACAAATTGTAGAAGCTTTACGCTGATAATATGGGTAGATAGTATAAGAATACAGAGTTTATAGGAGATATATTATGTCAAACTTTGAAACAATCATAAAAAAAATTGAAAATAATACTGAAGTTGTCGGAATTATAGGACTTGGGTATGTTGGTTTGCCGCTTGCTGTGTCTTTTGCAAAAAAAGATGTACTGGTTTTAGGTTTTGAAAAAAGTCCTAAAAAAGTAGAAGCAGTGAATGCCGGAAAAAATTACATCGGTGATATAAAAGATGAAGATTTAAGCCGCGTAGTAAAAGACACAAAAAAACTTTCTGCAACAACCGATTTTTCCCGCATTAAAGAATGTGATGCGGTTATTATCTGTGTGCCAACACCGCTCGACCATTTTAAAAAGCCCGATATGAAGTTTATTGAACAATCTTGTATCGATATCGGTAAAAATATGAAAGCAGGTACTTTTATTTCGCTTGAAAGCACTACCTATCCGACGACAACTGAAGATTTTATGAAGCCAATTATAGAAAGGGAATCGGGATTGAAAGAAGGAAAAGATTTTTGGCTTTGTTTTAGCCCCGAACGGGTTGATCCGGGCAATAAAGATTATAAGACCGATAATACTCCGAAAGTAGTCGGTGCTTTAGGTGAAGATGCGCAGAAAATAGCTATTGCGCTCTACAGCAAAGCAATTCAACATCTCTATCCTGTATCAAGCCCCCGTGTAGCCGAAATGGTAAAAATATTGGAAAATACCTATCGGCTTATCAATATTTCGCTCATCAATGAACTGGCTCTTTTGGCTGGTAAAATGGATATCAATATTTGGGAAGTCATCGATGCCGCAAAGTCCAAGCCCTATGGTTTCCAAGCCTTTTATCCCGGTCCTGGAATCGGCGGTCACTGTATTCCGCTTGATCCGTTCTACCTTGAACATATAGCAAAAGGGTTTAACTTCGATCTAACGATGATAAATACTGCCGGTAATATTAATAATCAAATGCCGCATAAAATGATGAATAAGATTATGTATGCTCTTAATCGTAAACAAAAAGCAATGAACGGGGCAACGATTTTATTTCTTGGTGTTGCCTATAAGCCGGATATCGATGATCCGCGCGAAAGTCCTGCCTTGCTTGTTATGGAAGAATGTGCTAAAAAGCGGGCGAATGTTCTGTATCATGATCCGTATATTCCCGAATGCATTGACGATCATGGAAAACAATGGGTTGGTACCGATCTAACTGATGAATTATTGTCTAAGGTAGACTGTGTTGTATTTACAACGAATCATTCATGTTTTGATATTGAACACATTGTAGAGAAATCAAGTTTGATAGTCGATTTACGCAATGCGGTAAAAACTGTCCACATTGAAGATGGAAAGGTATTTAAACTGTAATGAAAGAAAAAATTTTAGTTATGTTGAGTACTCATGTGTTGGGAGATAATCGAATAACAAAATACCAGGATTTTTTTCTAGAACATGGTGTATGTAAAGTATTAAATATACATTTTTTAAATAAAACCTACAAAAATACAGATAAAGAGATAGTATTTTCAATTAGTGGAAATAAATTAAGAAAACGGATGGATATTTTATGTCGGCGAGGTAAGATAATTAATGATCTTGGAAAGTTGATACCAGAAGACATTGAGCCTATCTTTATGATTCATGATCCAATTTTATTGATTCTTGTCGCAAAACTTAAATTGAAATGGGGAAAAGCGATAAAAGTTATTTATGATCGTCATGAATATTATGAAACACTAAAAACACTCCGAATTTTTCCTGAATTTTTTTTATATGAAAAACTTTTTATCAATTCTATTGATTTTTTAATATGCGTGAATAAAGAACATAGATTGAAAACTTGTTCTATATTTAGAAAAATTGATATAAACAATTCCTGTATAGTTCATAATTATCCTACTTCAGGAGCCTATATTTCTGCATCTGATTTGCTGGAGCTAAAAGGCCAGATTCCTTTCATTTCTTATGTTGGATCTTTGAATTGGCATGCTGACAGAGATGTTGAACTCATGATTGATTGTGTCAAAGCGCTTGAAGCCGCAAATATAAAATATGCTTGTGTATTTGCGGGGACTACATCCGATGACAGACTTATAAAAATACTACGTACTTTGCAGGAGTCGACTAACAATCGATTCCAATATTTAGGAACTGTTTCACGTGATGTTGCAGTCAAAGTGACTGCTAAGTCCCATATTGGCTTTTATTTTTTTAATAATTCATGTATCCTCCCTTGTTCTCCAAATAAAATTTTTGAATATATTTATTATGGAGTCATACCGTTTGCCCGATATACTCCTTCAGATGATTTAACGATGTATAATGGAAATATCTATGATTTCACTATTGATAGGAATCAAATTATTCAAGATTTTGTTAGCTTAGTGTCAGATAGAGAACTGGTAAATAAAAAAGTTAATCATATAATAAAACAAGGCTGTCCATTTTTATGGGAAAATGATATGGAAATTTTACAAGCATTTTTAGCTAAATAGTTTGAATAATTAGATTGATATATTAATAATGAATTGACGGGTTTAAATAGATAGTATGCTATTCTATGGTTTTTTCTTAATAGGATTACTTTTTTTCTTTTTATTTTCACGAGTTGATAAGAAAATATTAAAATTATCTGTCTTATGTTTAGGTGTACTATTAGTTGTGATTGCAGGCTTCCGATATGGAATAGGAACCGATTATTATACGTATGAATATATATATAATAATATAGAGAACACCTCGTATATAGAACCTGGTTATAGATATGTAAATATTGTATTGAAATATCTTGGCTGTTCGTATGAACTAAGTGTTTTATTCTTTGCGCTGATCACTAATTTACTGTTACTATATTTTATAAAACAATATTCAATCGATTTTGTGTTTTCAGTTGTTTTATATGTTGCTTTTAACTACTATTTTATATCGTTTAATGCTGTTCGGCAAATGCTTGGTATTGCTATTTTTTTTATAGGTATTCAATTTGCGCTGAGAAAAAAATATGTACGCTTTTTTTTTATAACTGCTTTTGCGGCACTGTTTCATTATAGTGTATTTATTGGCGTATTATATCCAATATTTCAAATCAATAAAAAAAGAATGTATATAATGATATGGCTTGCTTCTATTCCCTTTATTATTTTACCAATTCAAGGTGTTGTCACAAAATTAATACCAGCATCATTTCATTACGCTAGCTATTTTACTTCTTCTTTTTTTACCGAAACATCTAGCGCTGCTGTTTTTAAACTTATTGTTCCTAATGTATTCGTTGTATTAGCCTTTTATTATATCTCGGCTTTTAATAACGCGACAGAAAAATTTTGGCTGCACTTATTTGTTTTTTCGACCGCATTTGCAAATATTGCACACGGTGTTAATGTTTTGATAAGATTGAATTATGTTTTTCAGATTACTGAAATAATATTTTATCCTCTGTTTATTTATAAAGTTCAAAAAATTGAAAAGCCGGTTGTAACATGGTTATTCTTTGGATATTTTGTTTTATTTTATGTTTTTACTGTTGTGATACAAGGAGCTCAAGGCGTAGTTCCTTATCGATCAATTTTTTTTGTCTGAGGTCGTTGTGAATATGCATAATGTTTTATTGTCAATTGTGATACCTGCATTTAATGCTGCAAAGTTTCTTGACGCAACTTTGACTATGCTAGTTGAACAGAATCTTGAGGACTGTGAAGTTATTATTATAAATGATGGCTCTACTGATAATACTGAATTTATTTGTAAAGAATTTGTGAGCAAATATACAGGAATCTCATATATTACTCAAAATAACGAAGGCGTTTCTGTTGCCAGAAATAGGGGGATGGGATTAGCTAAAGGTCAATATATCTATTTTCTAGATTCTGATGATATCCTTACAGAAGGAACCCTTTCTTTTTTTAAACATATTATTTTACAACATCCGACTACAAAAATGTTCTCATTTGGGTATATAATGAAAAGAGGAGATGTTCTTGTTAAAAAATATATTTCTAATGAGTTTGATGATGTTCTGCTTACACCTGTGATATTACAGGAAAGTTTTTTTTCGAAAAAACTTTCCTGTAATATATGCAGTTGTATATATGACAGGTTTTTTTTGGAAAGCCATGCGATCTCATTTACTAAAGGTGTCAAAATCGGTGAGGATGTGGAATTTATTATAAAAACTATAAATAAGACAGATTCATTTTATTATTCGAAAAGAATCTGTTTTATATATCAATTACGCGATAATTCTGCTATGCAGGGATATAAAATATATACGCCGGATCGTATGAAATCTTTTGAAATTATTCGGAATGCTGTTCTTTCTACTAGTATTGCTGATAATAAGCTTACCCCTCTGTTAAATTTTTTTATTGCAAATCTGTATGTTTCTAATCTTGTTGCATATTTGTTTAGTTCCGGAGATAAAAATAGTGAGATTGAAACATTTTTTCTTTTAAATAAAAAATATATATATTATCCTGTGCAAGGGAGAATTTTAAATTTAATTGCTATTTATCTTGTGCGGTGTGTTCCATTAAAACTTTTGTTTAAAGTTTTTAAATATTCTTAGTATTTTTGATAGGATTATTAGTTATGTTCTTATCTGTTTTAATGTCCGTTTATTATAAAGAAAAAACGCAGTATCTTGATGAATGTATGAAAAGTTTATCTATGCAGACTCGTCCAGCAGAAGAGATTGTATGTGTGAAAGACGGGAGTCTTACGCCTGAGTTGGATGCCATTTTAGAAAAATGGAAAGAAAGATTGCCACTTAAAATTATCGGATATGAGCAAAATAAAGGACTTGCATATGCTTTAAACTTTGGACTGCAACACTGTGCCGGTGAGTTGATTGCTAGAATGGACTCAGATGATATAGCTTGCACTGATAGGTTTTATCGACAGATGATTTTCATGGGAAAAAATCCGAATGTTGTGCTGTCTTCAGGGTATGTTAAAGAATTTTATGATGATCCTAATGAGAATGGCCGCATTAAAAAAGTACCTACCGGTTATACAAATATAAGGCGCTATGCTCATTTCCGTAATCCATTTAATCATATGGCTGTTTGTTTCAGAAAGAAAATAGTCATTGGTCTGCAAGGATATGCAGATATTCATTTTTTTGAAGATTATGATTTATGGATTCGTATTCTGCAACATGGATATGCTGTAGATAATATTCCGGAAGTACTTGTATATGCAAGGATTGGTAATGATATGATAGGGCGGCGGCATGGATTGTACTATGCAAGGGATGAGCTGCTTTTTCTAAAAAAACATTTAAATAGTGGTTTCTTTTCAAAATGTGAGTATTTGAAATTACTTGTTGTTAGAGTTTTCCCTAGAGTGTTGCCGAAAAAAATCTTTACATATATTTATAAAATATTACGTAAATAAAATATGAGCAATGTTTTATTTATGGGAGAGGTTAATAATGATTATAGCAATAATAGGCGGTTCCGGCTTTATCGGAACAAGATTGGCTCGGCGGCTCTTAGCTGGCGGACATACAATTAAAATACTTGATAAGCAGGATAGCAAGTATTATCCTGAATTGCAGACTTTTGCAGATGTTAGAGATATTGATTCCCTAAAGCAAGGGTTAAACTCCAATATCGAGTGTGTCATCAATTTGGCGGCTGAACATCGCGATGATGTTCAGCCTAAAAGTTTATATGATGAAGTCAATGTTGATGGTGCCGAAAATGTATGTAAAGTGTGTTCGGAACATGGTATCAAAAAAATTATCTTTACAAGTTCTGTTGCCGTATATGGTTTTGCGCCTTTAAATACAAATGAGACGGGGGAGATAAATTATTTTAATGATTACGGAAGAACAAAATGGTTGGCGGAGGGAAAGTATCGTGCATGGTTGAATTCCGATACGAATAATTCGCTTACGATTATTCGCCCTACTGTTGTTTTTGGTGAACAGAACAGAGGCAATGTATATAATCTTCTACGGCAAATTAGTTCCGGTTTTTTTCCCTTTATCGGTGATGGAAATAACAGAAAATCTATGGCGTATGTTGAAAATATTGCTGCTTTTATTGAATTTTCTCTTGCTAATGCTTCCGGGGAACACTTATTTAACTATATAGATAAGCCGGATTTTAATATGAATACTCTTACCAAAGAGGTGTATAGTATACTGGGGAAGTCGCATCATAAAATTTTTCATTGGCCGTATTGGTTAGGGTATTTTGGGGGACTTTGTTTTGATCTTCTTGCCAAAATAACCGGAAAGAAATTAGCAATTAGTTCTATCCGGGTAAAAAAATTTTGTGCAAATACGCTTTTTGATTCAATTAGTATTCAAAAGACTGGTTTTAAACCTCCGGTTTCATTGAAAGATGGTTTATATAATACGGTTAAATACGAATTTATTGATAAGGTTCAAGGACATTATTTTTATAGTGAATAACTTCAATACCCCCGTAACTAACGTCATTCAAAAAAGGACTAAGGAGATCGTAGTGGAACATGATATAAATAACGATAGTGATGAAATATCTTTGCTGGATTTAGCCGTTGTATTGTGGCGATGGAAATGGCTGATTATTGGTTTAACCTGCATGATTTCGGTGGCTGTTTTTACCTATGTTCTTATTGGTAAAAAAATGGAGCCGGAAAAATCCTTTATGCCGGATGTATATACAAGCATAGCCTTTATGCGAATAGAAAACAACAGTAGTGCTTCCGGTGGTGCTTTAGCTTCTTTCTTACAACAAAGTAATTTAGGCAATTTAGCGGGGTTGGGGGGCAGCAGTGGAAATACTACACAGCAGTTGGCGCTCTATATTGCCGGCAGTAATGCGTTCCTCGATACTATTGCCCAAGAATTGCATATTGCCGAAAAATATAAAGTTAACAAGTTCATCAAAACCGAAACTCGGAAGATCGTAAAAGGTTTACTCAAGGCAAAACTGGACGATAAAAGCAGAATATTCTCATTAGCTGCTACCCACATCGATCCTGAGTTTGCACAACAAGCGGTCTTGGCTGCTGTTGACTATTATGAAAAACGCTTCACAGAGCTGGGACTTGATACAAAAGTGCGCACGAAAGAGAATTTAGAGAAAAGTTTGAAGCAATCATTTGATGAAATAAAACGTTTAGAGCAGAAAGCCGGCGATTTGGAAAATAAAATAGCTCAATCGGGTGGTATGCGAGGTTCGGCTCTTGCAATAGAACAAATTAAGCGTGAAATTTCTGTTCAAGAAAGAGTATACGGGCAGTTAAAAGCTCAATATGAACTTTTGAAAATAGAAATTGAGGCTGAAACTCCGGTTTTTCAAATATTGGATATGCCTGAAGTACCTGAAAAAAAATCTGGTCCGTCGCGAGCAAAAATATGCATCATTGCCTTTGCCGCAGGCCTCTTCTTATCAATCTTTCTTGCTTTCCTTTTGAATGCTGTGCAGGAGATATATCGCGACCCTAAAGTGCAGACAAAGTTCTTACGGAAAAAGGACAAGCATCATGAAGCATAAGCTATTTCTAACGATAATTCTATTCTTTACAGCTACCGTATCCTTATTGTGCGCAGCTTCAAATTCTGATGCAGAAGTAGAGGCAAAACGACTTGCTCAACAAGCAATGGCGAATCCCGATTATCGGGTTTTGCCGGGGGATATATATCAACTTGGATATACGATTGGGCAAACGCCTGTGAGTTATCAGATTGTTGTGGATTCAAGCGGCATTATCCGTGTTTCTAATTTAGGTTCGGTAAATACAAACGGCAAGACCTTTATAACTGTTAAAAAGCAGGTTGAAACACTTGTTTCACAAAACTATCCGCTCAGTGTTGTTCAGTTTGTACTTACTGCTCCCAGTACTTTTACTGTAACGGTGAGGGGAGAAGTGAGTAAAACAACAGAAGTAAAAGCATGGGGGCTGATGCGGGCATCTCAAGCTATTACCGGCTTATTAACGGATTTTGCTTCAAGTCGTTATCTCTCTATTACGGGACGTTCAGGAAAAACAATTGAGTATGATCTTTTCCAGGCAATACGATTTGGCGATCTTTCCCAAGACCCATATTTATCACCCGGTGATGTTATTACGATTCCGCGTATAAAGCGGCGTGTTACTCTTTCCGGAGCTGTCGAGCGTCCCGGAACGTATGAATTGGCTGAAACAGAAACAATTACCGATCTTATTACCGTTTACGGCAGTGGATATACCGCCGGAGCCAATAGAACACAGGTTAAAATAACCCGTACAACAAACACAGAAGACGGAAGTACAAAGTTTGATTCTTTTTTTGTTGCGCTCAGTGAGCAATCAGGTGGAAGTGAACCTCTACGGCATTTAGACAAAGTATATATTGATACTCAAAAAACGCTTCGTCCGTTTGTGTATCTTGACATTCCGCTCGATGTTGAAACTCGACGTACAATTTTAGCAGATGGTCAAAAAAGTAATACAATTGGTATTCCTTCAAGCCAAACTGATGCAAGTACAATAAATAAAGATGGTGATCTTAAAATTGTTGCTACGACTATTCCTATTCCTTTTAATGAAGGTGACGATCTTATTTCAATCGTTCGCGAGCGGTTGCCGATATTCACTAAACCGTGGGTTGATGTTACAGGAGCATATATCTTTCGGCAAGGAAAACAGATACCGATAAATTTAAGTCCGCTGTTATTCGATCAATCCTATCATGCAGTTATTCCAATTGAGGCAGAAGACCGGCTGATTGTTCCGGAGATTAAACAAACCGTAACAGTGAACGGTGCTGTAACAAGTCCTGGCGCATATCCGTATACCCCCGGCCGTAAAGTTGACTTTTATATTGCGTTAGCGGGAGGTTTTGACTATCAGCGGAATTCCGGCGGAGCTGTCGTGATTAGAGATGTGTATGGTAAAAAACTTGACAAGGATGCGATTATCGGGCCGAATACGATTATTACGGCAAAAAGCAATGCCTTTATGTATAATTTCAATATCTATGTACCGCTGATTACGGTAACAGCAACGATTTTAACGATAATTACTTCTATCATTACCCTAACGAGGCGATAAATTTTTTATTATTTCTTTAGAGTGTTTCATCTTTTTTGAGGCAGCCGCATTAAACATATCCCGTGCGGTTGCCCGGATTTCTATTATCCCTCCTCTTTAAAAATCCCACAAAATAGTATATGCTTTCTTCATGAACAATGCAAAAACCGACGGAGATTTTCTCTTTGCGCTTGATTATATATTGAATAAAGCGAATCTACGCGAGATTGACGCATTTGCCGCAGCGGTTGAACGCCGGCAAGGTCAGCTTCAGGGAGCGATAAACGGCAGCATCCCATTTACTCCGGAAGAAGCAGCCAAGAAAATGTCGGAATCGATCTACGCTTCTATTGATGCGAGTATGGATGGTGTCCGGCATACTTTTCGGGATTATGCCGCCGATATCTTGCAAAAAGAAGCACCGGAACTTTCTAAGGAACAGATTGCCGGTCTGGTCGATTCATGGATTCCGCAATCGAGCGGGACAGGCGGTAAAAACCGCCGTGCTTCCTTGGTAAAGAACGGTTCGGTGCAGGGTATTCCTGCCGATCTTTTGTACGAAATGGTTATACAGTTTGTTTCCTATAGTTTGGGAGAAATGCCGGTTGAAACACAGCGCAACCTTACTGCTGCAATGCATGATTGGACGGGCTCTTATTGGCGGCGCTTCCCGACCGGAATAAAACAAGAAATAAAAGCTTTTTTGAACGGAGAGACAACATCCGGTGAGTTTCAAGGTCATCTACGTGATATGTTAAGGTTAGCATAAGGAGATTTACATGCAGGAAAACGAGCAGCCGTTCGAGGCGTGGACCGGATATTATAAAATAGAATATCTTGATGAAGAACCAAAAGTGACGGAAAAAGAGCTCTTTGATACGGTATTTGCCAAGTTGGAAAAAATACAAAAGCAAGCGATACTGGAAAAAATTAAAAGATCAGAAGCTCTGCTTATAAGTATGGAAGAGGAATTGGATATATTTTTAGCACAAAGGTAATAAGCGTCTGTGTTTTAAGTTTTTTTTCTCATAGGGTAAGCAATAGCGTATAGCAGATGTCCAGATTTCAATTCGAAGGAAGATATATGACTTTTATCTATTATCCTAAATGCACGACATGCATGAAAGCAAAAAAATGGCTTGATGATCATCATATTGATTATATTGAACGACACATCAAAGAAGAAAATCCGTCTGCAATTGAATTACAGACCTGGCATCGGCAGAGTGGAGTACCGCTGAAAAAATTTTTTAACACAAGCGGATTACTGTATAAAAGTTTACAACTTAAAGATAAACTTCCCAGTATGACCGATGATGAAATGTATAGTATCTTGGCATCGGACGGTATGCTTGTAAAAAGACCGCTTATTATTACGCAAAATAAAATTCTTATCGGCTTTAAAGAAAAAGAATGGGAAGAAAGTTTGTTATAAGAAGATGTGTTATTAATTTTTGTGACAAAGCAAATGTATGGAGAAATATTGTCTTTTAGGAATTTAATTATCTCAATTTATTCCATTTTTATCTCACCTCATTTCGCTGGCTTGATTTGCTGAAAATATTCCAATTTAGTCAAATATACAATCTTTATTCTTTTCGACATATTCTTGTAAATATTCACACAAAGATGGATAAAAAGCTCCATATTTCATGTCTGTTTCTACAAAATCATCTTTTCCCCCTTCTTCAAGAGCCTTTATATAATTATTGGCAATTTCTTCGTTACTGATTTCAATTAATGCTTCTTTTAATTCTGTCGGATTTATAAGTGGATAGTGATCTTTGTATAAACTAAATCCCCCATTATTCATTGATGCATCATAGTTAAAACAAATTACTGCTTTTCGTTGTATTGCGGATAATGTTGATAAATTTCTAGAACATACATTGTCAATAAAATTATTCCAACGTTGATCTTTTTCAGTTAATATATAAGAGCTCTTCTCTTTGTTAAATAAATTTAATAATTTCATCTTTTGGAATAGATTGATTTTCGTATTTTGAGGGCACTAGAACTTAGCATTTGACAAGTAAAAGGTACTTCATGTATAAATGAGTGAGATATTTCTTTATTTTTCATTTTTTCCTCTCTGCCGGAAGGTGCATTCTAACATTGTTTTAAACCGCAAACGGGTTTAGTCCCGTTTGTCGGCTTTGAAAACGGTGTTAGGCGAATTCTATAAAGAACCTAACTTTTTTAATATTTCCTCTTTTTCCTTTTCAAGAGCTTTATCTGTGATATCTATGGCTGGTTGAAAAATATTCATGTCCATTTCAAAATGATTAAATTCATTTAATAGAGTTTTCTTTGATAAGAAGAAAATTCTATTCTTTGTATTTTCCAGGTCTTTTTTGCTACTTGGGAAAGCTTTATTTATTATTTGATTTAGCATACAATTATTTTTTGTATCTACCCCATATTTATCAACAAGTTTTTTTTCGACAGTCATTCGCAGATAAAGGTAGGTAAAGCTGTGCATTAGCGTTTTTGCCAACAATGGGAATTTATCCTTTTTTAAAATATTTAAATCATCAATATCATAAGATAAAATATCATGTACTGATATAACGTGTTCATTTTCTATAATATTTGTTTGGAATAATTCATTATATAATAAAGATAAATTTACGCTTTCTGTCTCATATCCATGCATTATTTTTGTCAATTTGTCTTTTTTTTCATTATTTTGGATTAAATAGCAATAACCTCGAAGAAAGGGGACGATTGATATAAGAAATGCCTTTTCATTCAATATTTCAGGTGCAATGTCTGAACAAAAAAGTTTAATCAATGATGGAATATATAATAATATACGTTTTTCATGATCATTTATTTTTAAGAAACCGTTATTTTCACCTTCAGTATTGTTCATATAGTATAAGATAAAAGAATTATTTAATTGATGCTCTAACAATTTTATTAAGTCAGTATTATGTGTAAGAATTAAAGAATATTTATCACTTAAAAATTTGATTATGGCATATGCAATTTTATTTTTATAAATAGAATCAAAGCTTGAAATAGGGTCATCTAAAACGACTAATTGTTCGTTGACTTTTTTTGCTTTCAGTAGTTCAAATGATAATGACAAAAAATTCTGTTCGCCATTACTAAGCTTCAAGCTTGTTCTTTCCTGGTTTAAGAATTCTTTATTATCTAATAATAAACGTATATTCTTGTTTTCATCACGAGACAATGTTATCTTTTTTTCTAAGCAACTGTTTAAGAAGCTTTCTATAAAAATAACATCTTCATCCTCGAATTCAGGTTTTTCAGATACTATTTTCTTGTATTCATTATAAATATTTAATAGATTTGCGTCTTTTATAGCATTGATAAATTCATTCGTCAAAAGATTTTTGTATAAAACTTCATACGTTTCAATTTCTGCTAACAACTTATCTAAAATATCCAAATTACCTGTAAAAAAAATTTCTTCCAAAGCTTTTTTTATTTCAAATTTGTCATCTGCAGGGACTTTCATAATAATCCCATCTATTATTTTTTTTGAATTATCTGATAGCGTATTATAAGCATTTTTATTTTCGTTTGATTTTTTTGCTAATAGAGCTTCTTGATTTATATCGTTATCGCATACGATGCAATTATGTATATTTTGATATTTTTTTAATATTGATATAGCATCGTTCGTCTGTTCAATTTTTATATATTGCTCTTCTTTACAGAATGTATCTTTTTTAAGTTGTCGTAAAGCATTTAAGTATGAGGTTTTGTCTTTTTTATTATCAACAAAAAAATAAAATTTCTCATCATCATAAGATGATACGTCAAGAGCATTTTTTTCGTTAAAATAATTTAAAAAATCTTCCTTATCGATATTATTTCCTTTTTGCTTATTATTCGCTAAATCAGAAATATAGTCTTTTAACTTATCATCATCCAACAAAGATAAAAATACAGAGTTCTTTGTTGTAATACCAAATCTAACTTTTAATACATTTATTAATGAGTCATATAAATTTCGAAATCCTTTATCTAATTGTTCTTTCAGTTGATATTCTTTTTTTATGTTATCTCCAAGTATAAAATCTTCAGTTGAGCCTTCTATTATATTTCTTCCGTTTTGGTCATGAATTATATGAGCGAAAGGTTCTCCATTATTTGTATATCTTATGTTGTTAAATTCAATATCAAACTCAGAATTTGCAGCTTTTTCTAAAATTGAAGATAAACTTGTTTTTCCAGTTCCATTTGGACCATATATTACAGCAATTTTATTAGTGCTGAATTCTATTTCATTATTTTGGGTAAGTTTTTCATATTCTGCACAAAATATACGTTCCCTTTTTAATTTGAATATTTTCATCATGATATTATATTCCTCCATAATAATAGCGCAGCGAACCGTCCGCCTAACGGGGCGGCGGATAAGCTGCAAGAAGCGAGAAAGCCGAAAGGCTTTTGAGCTTTGCCGTCAGCTTAATTCGCGTGTTGGACGGCGCTGTGCGCCGGACGACAGGCGGAGGTTCCGCCGCTCCGTTGAACGGGCGCGCAGCGGCCGTTCAACTAACGCTTAACCTGCATTTGCGGCTGTCCGCAATGTCAGGTTGAAGCGGGTGTTAGGCAAAAAATATTATCGGTCATTAGCTTTAATGCTTTTGTTTTGCACTTTTTCTGTTTATTTCTTTTGCACTTTTTGAATGGTTGATAATATCTCCATACTTCATTGTGGATGAGAAATATTTATTTCCTAAGGTATCATCTATTTCAATTCTTACCTTATCATTTGCCTCTAGTTTATTGCCAATACTATCAAGTAAGCTATCTGTACCCATGTCATCCTTAAATATCTCGTTTTTTCGTAATATGTGAGGTAATTTTGTTTTTCCTGACATATCAATACAAGCAACTGAATCTGCTTGAACTCCCATTAGTTCTATCTTTTTTCCACAAAAATTAAGAGCAATTGTTTTAATATGAATTTCTTCTTTGCCAAAGTTTGTAACTTCTGTTGATAATACAGCAACAACTGGTGAGAAGTTTCCAAAAACATCTTTTGTGAATACTATGTTAAATTTTGTTTTAATTTTTATTTTTCTCCTATTGTTATTAACAGAAGAAATAATATTCCAACTTAGCGAAACTGTTGATACAACAGCAGCATAAATTGCCACCATAACTTTTGGATCCACCCAATCATTTGTAGTCATTCTTGAACTCCTTTTAATAGTAATAATTTATATTCCTAATATCATTCTCAGAATACCCCGTCGTATTTTTCTTTTCAATAATCAATGCAGAAATATTTCCCTCCGCCGGAGGCGTGTGCCTAACTTCTTTTCGCCCCTTCCTCATAATATCATACGAACGCCCCATTTGCAATCTAAACTATCGCGGATTAAACCAATAACATCTTTCTTCTATAATATTCCCAAGAACATATCATCAACAGCTAGATTAGGCCTATCTTCACTAAATAGGATACATTTTCGGTTGATAGGGCATGAAAATCGACTGCAACCACTTTGTAAGAACAACACTCCAACATGCGGATAAAAAGACCTCAGTCATTCCTGAGCAAAAGAGAAAATATCTTTACGGTTTCCTCACGACTCAGTATACCAAGCAGTTGCTCAGACTTTTTGGCATGGATGCCATTGTTCGGCGAATGTGCATCCATGCACATTCCTGACGGCGAGTTTTTGTTCCACAAAAACATCACTTCTGCTTGGAACCATCGGCATTCTTGTTGGAAATGATACGTTTAATATTTATTTTTGTGCAGCACGAAGTAGATGCACCCCTTCCGTAAGCTTTTTGAAATAGACGCCACAGATGCTAGGAGCCTAGCCGAAATAAAGCGGAGACGTATCGGGTATACGTTGAGCATTTATTTCGGCGTAGCGACAACGCAGATGTGCCGTATATTTCAAAAGGTATGAGGGAAGGCCTTCTGAATAACCTCCTCCATCCTAGTAACAGGGTGGAACTGAATGCCTTTCTTTATGTGCTCGGGGATTTTTTCGAGGTCGCGGATATTTGCGGCGGGGATGATAATCTCCTTGATGCCGTTGCGGCGGGCGGCGATGGTTTTTTCCTTTAAACCGCCGATCGGGAGTACCTGACCGGTCAGTGAGAGTTCGCCGGTCATGGCGAGTTTCGGTTTAATGACTTTGCCGGACAACAGCGAAAGCAGTGCAACAGTCATCGTGATGCCGGCGGAGGGGCCGTCTTTGGGAGTTGCGCCTTCCGGAATGTGCAGGTGGATAACGTGGCTTTCAAACCACTTAACGCTTGCAATACCATGTGCGTCGGCAAAGTGGCGCACCCATGTCCATGCAATCGAGGCGGACTCCTTCATCACATTACCCATCTGACCGGTCAGGCGGAATTGTCCCTTGCCCTTATTCGGCAAGGCTTCTATCAACAGGGTATCGCCGCCCATACTCGTCCATGCAAGCCCGATTGCCGTGCCGGGAACCTTTGCGTATTTGATATCGTCGTCGCGGAAAATGGGTTTGCCGAGCATCTTTTCGATTTCGGCGGTATCGGGCGCGAACACGTCTTTTTCGCCGCGCTCGCCGGTAACCAGTTCAACGGCGATTTTCCGGTGGAGCTTATCGAGGTTCTTTTCAAAGTTGCGTACCCCCGCCTCCCGCGCATAGCCGTTCGCAATATGCAGCAGTATCTGCTTGGAATATTTCACCTGCGCTTTCTTTAAGCCGTTTTTCTCAAGGCTTTTCGGCAGCAGGTAGTTCTTTGCGATTTCTACTTTTTCCGAATCGATATAGCCTGCGAGTTGAATAACTTCGGCGCGGTCGAGCAGCGGGCGCGGAATACCGTCAAGCGTGTTCGCCGTCAGAATAAATACGATATGCGACAGGTCAAACGGCAGATCGAGGTAGTGGTCGCGGAACGAAACATTCTGTTCGGGGTCGAGTACTTCAAGCAAGGCGCTGGAAGGGTCGCCTTGATAGCTTTGTCCCATTTTATCGATTTCGTCAATCATAAAGACCGGCGCCTTTGTTTTTACGATTTTTAATCCCTGCAAAATCTTACCGGGCATCGCGCCGATGTACGTTCTGCGGTGTCCTTTAATTTCAGCCTCATCCCGCATACCGCCCACCGAGAACCGGAAAAACGGTTTATTCATTGCACGGGCAATCGACTTGCCGACGCTCGTTTTACCGACACCGGGCGGCCCCACCAGCAAAACAATCGAGCCCTTCGTATCGTTTTTCAGCTTCCGTACCGCAAGGTATTCGATAATTCTCTTCTTTACATCCTCCAGCCCGTAGTGATCCGCGTCCAAAACTTTTTTCGCTTCTTCTATATTATACGCTTCCGGTTCGGGAGGATTCCACGGGAGTGTCAGCGCGGTTTCAAGATAATTCCGTCCGACAATGTACTCAGGCGAATTCGGCTCGAGGAACTTGAATTTTTCAAACTCAGCTTCTATCGTCTCTTTTACTTCACCTTCAAAATGGAATGAGTCGATCAGCTTGCGGAATTTCTCTTCATCGGCATCCTTCGGATCGGAACTCAAGCCCAGTTCTTTTTTGATACTTTTGAGCTCTTCATGCAGGAAGTATTCCCGCTGATTTTTTTCAATCCGCGTATTCAGATCGGCCTGAATTTTCCGCTGAACATCGAGCAGCTCTTTTTCTTTTTTGATATGAACAAAAACTTTTTCCATCCGTTCACGGACGTTGATAGTTTCCAGTATTTTTTGCTGATCCTCTTTCGGAATATTCAAAATGCTGGCGGTAAAATCCGCAATCTTTCCGGGATGATCGATATTGACGATGTTGAGCCGCATCTCTTCCGTAAAAAGCGGGTTGTTTTCGGAAAGTTCTTTCATCTCTCCGATAAGCCCGCGCAGCATCGCCTTTACCTCAACCGTATTCTCTTCCTCATCTTCAAGATACTGAACCGCTACGACAATCGGTTTTTTCTCGTTGACAACTTTGCGGATTTTGAACCGCTTTAAGGTTGAAATAAGAATATTGATACCGCCGTCAGGTAGGTTGATTTTTTTGATAATTCGCGCAGCAGCTCCGATTTGGTATACATCAGAGGCGCCCGGATCTTCCGTCTCGTTTTTTAACAGCGAAAGACCGATAAAACCGGTGCTGCCGTACGCTTCTTCGACAGAGCGGATATCATCGGCGTCGTTTATCAAAAGCGGGGTAAAAATCCCCGGATAAATAGGCCGGCCGTTCAGCGGAATAAGATTGATTTTTTTAGGCAAAAGTTCTTCGATTGGAATAACCGCCTTTGCGTCTTGTTGAGTTGACGTATCTGCCGCGTTCGGCGTATCTAAAGTCTTTGAAGTATCTGAATCCATAGCTCTAAATATCGTCATTATTCAACGAAAAGTCAATAAATGGCCTTTTATCTCTTTAGAAAATGCGGTATACTGCCCCGTATGGGGAAAAGTATCGTTTTTGTTAATCAAAAAGGCGGGGTAGGGAAAACCACTTCAGCCGTCAATATCGGCGCATACTTTGCACAGGCAGGGAAGAAAACGCTGCTTGTAGATTTTGATCCGCAGGGAAATATGTCGTCGGGCGTCGGTATTTCCAAAAAACAGCCGAGTATTTATGATGCAATTGCCGGAAAAATTCCTATCCAAAAAACGGTCAGACCGACGGCGGTTAAGGACTTGTATGCAATCCCCGCCGATATTAATCTATCGGGTGCGACCATCGAATTGGTTGATCAGCAATCTCGAGAATTTTTTCTCCGCGACAATCTTGCCCTCCTTAAAGAAGAATACGAATATATTTTAATTGATTGCCCTCCGTCATTGGGGATTTTAACGCTGAACGGACTCGCCGCTGCGGATGAGGTGTTTATTCCGTTGCAGTGTGAGTATTTTGCGCTTGAGGGCTTAACGCTCCTTTTGCAAACCGTTAAAAGAGTACAGGAAAAAATCAATCCCCGCCTTAAAATCGGCGGTATCTTTTTCACGATGTACGATTCCCGCACAAAGCTCGCGCAGGAAGTGGTGCAGCAGGTTACCGCTTATTTTAAAGACCGCGTATGCAGCACGATTATTCCGCGTAACGTCCGCCTCTCCGAAGCGCCCTCCCACGGGCTGCCCATCTGCAAGTATGATGATTCTTGTATCGGTGCCCGCAGCTATGCAAAACTCGCTCAGGAGGTGCTTGACCGTGCCTAAATCTGCACTGGGTAAAGGGCTCGACTCCTTGCTTCCTTCCGATATCACGGATTTGTATTCAAATGATGCTGCTGCACAATCTTCGGATGTACAATCGGGTAGCGGTTTGTCTGTAATGCTGCAGCAGAATGTGATGCGAGGAGAAGCGGCGCAACAAGCCGGTACTCAAAATCGCGCTGATACGGTCGGTTCTGCTTCGGTTGAACTTGACCCCGCGCTGTTAAAACCCAATCCGTTTCAGCCCCGCCGAACCTTTAACGAAGAGAGTTTGCAGGAACTTGCCGCTTCCATAAAAGAACACGGGATTATTCAGCCAATTATCGCGGAAAAAAACGGCGATGAATACTATATTATTGCGGGAGAGCGGAGAACGAGAGCGGCGCTTTTAGCGGGGCTTACGCGGGTGCCGGTCATCTTCCGTGAATTTGAAAATAGCAAAAAACTTGAAATTGCGCTTATCGAAAATATCCAGCGGGAAAACCTCAATCCGATTGAAGAGGCGAAGGCATATCAAGAGATTATGCAGCTGTCCAACCTCAATCAGGAGGAGACCGCTAAGCGGGTAGGGAAGAGCCGATCGGCGGTTGCCAATGCGATGCGGCTTTTACAGCTGCCCGACGAAATGCAGACAGCGCTGGAAAAAGGCTTCATCACCGCAGGTCATGCGCGGGCAATCCTCTCGCTTATCAATCCGGCAGATCAAACGCTGCTGTTTACCCGCATTACGGAGCAGGCGCTTTCGGTGCGTGAAGCGGAAATGCAGGCAGCTCAGTTGAAAAACGGCAGCCGCGCCGGACGGAAAAATACGGCACCGCAGCCGGTAAGCCGGCCGGAAGCGGATGATGCGCAGCTTGCTGTTAAAGATATTGAGCAGCAATTTATTGATGCGCTGGGTACAAAAGTGGAAATTAAAGGCGACCTTGAAAAAGGCATCGTGCATATTTCGTACTTTTCGCAGGCAGATCTTGATGCGCTATATAATAAAATTGCCGCAAAATAGCATTGCAGGAACATAACCTTCGATGGCAAACCTTTCCGATTATCTAGTTTGGCGGGGCGATCTTCCCTTTGAAGTGCGCCCGTTCAATGCGGTAGATGCGCTGGTTCTGTGTCAACTTTCTTACCTTAACTTTTCCGATATTGTCCCAGCCCAATTTACCGATGGTATTACGCTGCGGGAAGCTGCCCGTATCTACGCCACCGATTCTACGCGTGGAACTCCTGAAGAGTTTGGTGTGTTAATCAACCCGCTCACCGCCGATTTGCTCAAAACTGCTGGGGAAACGGAGCGCTTCGGTTCTATTCTTTTAAAAGGCTTTGTGAATGAGATTGACCGCAGTGCGGATAAGCAGTTTGCCGCAATTACTGCCCTGCTTTCAACGGGGTCTGCCTGTGTTGTCTATCGGGGTACGGACGATAGTATAATCGGATGGAAAGAAGACTGCCTTTTGAGCCTTTCCGCCCCCATCCCCTCTCATACTGCAGCGGCGGATTATCTTTCGGCGGCTGCGGAAGCTGCCGTTGTGTGCGGCACTGAAAAGCTTTACATTGCAGGGCATTCCAAGGGCGGAAACCTTGCGCTTTATGCGGCCGGGACTGCCGCCGCTTCGATACGGGAGCGGATTGAGCGGGTGTTCTGTTTTGACAGCCCCGGCTTTGCCTTTGATATTGAACAGCGGAGCGGATTTCAAGCGATTATCCCTAAAACCGCTTCTTTTATTCCGCAGTCGTCCGTTGTTGGCGTGCTTTTATCCTATCTGCCGCATTATACCGTTATTGAAAGCGCCGAAACCAACACCTTGTGGCAGCATGATGTATTTTCTTGGCAAATTAAACGGGATGGGTTTGTACTATATCAGCAAGGGCGGACAAAGGAAAGCTATTTTGCGGAAAAAACCATGCGGGAATGGCTTTCTCATCTTAACGATACCGAGCGGAAAGAATTTATCGAAACGTTGTTTGCCGTTCTGTTCGGTACCGGTGCGGAAACGCTCAGTGAATTAACGGCTAACGGACTTGCTCATTCGCTGCATATTTTAAAAGAGCTGCATACGGTAGATTCCGAGCGACGGAGAGAGCTGTTTGCCGTCATTAAAGCATTCTTCGGGGCGGTTTATACACATTTTCCCTATCCGTAAGCCTTTATTCGTGCGAGGGGTTAATACCCCGATGCTTTGCGTCGGGGTTGTTGATTGTAAAAGTTAGGAACAGCGCTCGCAGTCCGGATTTTTACCTCAAACTGCGAGGAGCTGAGATGCTTTGCTGATGCGGCATCTTCTATCCTGAAGGATGCAAAGCAAATCTAACCGAGTTTTTTCGGATGTCCTAGCCGTTTTCTTCCGCTAAATCAAGGCTTTCAGTATTCGGTTTGAATATCTTACTGCAGATAATAAAGCAGATAAAGCTGAGTGCCAATCCCGGAATGATGGGGTCAAGGCCGAAAAGTGAGGTCTTTGTTTGCTCAAGGATGATGACGACAATACTTCCGGCAATGAGCGAGGCAATAGCGCCGATGTTTGACGCCTGCTTCCAATAGTGTCCCATAACATACGGGAAAAAGGCGCCTGCCGCTCGCAGTGTAAACGAGAATAGCAGCAGTTTAATGATGCTGCCGGTGTTAAACAGTGCAATGAGCATACCGAATATGCCGACTATCAGCATAGTGATTTGCGTAACGCGCATAACTTCTTTGTTTGTCGCATTCGGTTTGATGTAAATTTTGTAGATATCGTTTCCGAATATGGAACCGGCGCCCAGTAAGTCAGAGTCGGCGCTCGACATCGTTGCAGAAATAATACCGGAAAAGAGAAGTCCGACAATCAATGCAGGCATTGTTGCCATCGCCAAATGCGGCAGCGCGTATTTCGGTCCTTGGCTCAGTATGATATCTCCGTCTATTTTTTTCATATTGATAAGCGCCAACGTAATAATACCGAGAAGCGTCGGAATGAAGGCATATACAAAGTTCAGTATTGCGGAAATGATTGAACCCTGTACGGCAGCTTTTTCATCACGGGCGGCATAATAGCGCGAAACTGCCTCTTGCCCTACCGAAAAAGATGCAACATACATAATCGTCATCGAAATAATCACGCCGACGCCAATGCCCTTAAACGGACTGAATGTGTCGGGCGGAACATTTGCTACGACGGCTTGCATACCGCCTGCAAGATTGAGAGAGAACGGCAACGCAAGTGCCATACCGATGATAATCAAGAATACCTGTACAAAGTCTGTAATGGTAACGCTCCATAAACCGCCCATAATCGAATATACGGTAACAACAATCGCAACGATGATAACCGCTACGGAGTAGTTTATGTTCAGCATAAAAGATACGATTGTCGCAGAAGCGATAAACTGAGAGGCCGTCAAACCGATCAGCGGTAAAATCATAATAATTGCGGTAATCAACCCTGCCGAGCCGCTGTATCGGCGTCTAAAGTATTCGGGTACGGTTTTAACCATTGTCCGGCGTAGACGGGGGGCAAATACGGCAAGTACGATATAGGCAATACCCATCGTTGCAACATACCAAAATGCGCTCAATCCCCAATTCGTAAAGGATTTTTCTGCGACACCGAGCGAGCTTCCTCCTCCGATTTCCGTAGCAGTCAATGTTCCTGCCATTAAAATCGGTCCCAGCCGCCTTCCGGCTACCATAAAATCTTCGTTCGTTTTAATCTTTTTTGAAGATGCCCAGCCGATGAAAAGCATCAATAAAAGATATGCGACAACAATGACCAATACTATCGTATTCATAGCTCCTCCTGTTTATGGGCATCTCTACAGGTGATTAAAATTTTAGAAATGCCATAACTATATTACTATAGTTTCTTATAATTTGCTACTTCCGGTTTTTTACATATTAAACCTGTTCGGAAAATTGAAAATTATTGACATTTTGAGGTATTCAGTATAAAGTTTAAGATGACAGTTATCTACTGTTATAAGGAGCAAACATGTCTGGAATCATGATGGTGATCGTGTGTATTGCTCTCGTAATTATCGGTTTAATTCTTGGATGGACGATTCGCTGGCTGTATGCCAGATTTCAACTATCTGCTTCTGAACAGCGTGCAGAGCGGGTTTTACAGGAGGCTATAAAAGAGGCTGAAGCTCAAAAGAAGGATATTCTTCTTGAGGCAAAAGAACAACTTATTCGGGAAAGAAATCAACAAGAACGAGAGAACCGCGAACGGAGAAGCGACCTTCAACGGATGGAACGCCGCTTAACCCAAAAAGAAGAACAGCTGGATAAACGGCTGGAATTGGCAGAAAAAAATGAAAAGCAACTCGTTGAGCGGAAGGATGCGCTTGACGAACGTGAAAAAGTCTTGGATGGGGAGGAAGAACGGTACAAGGAAGAACTGGAACGTATTTCCGGTTTGACACAGGCTCAGGCAAAAGATTTAATTATCCAGAGTCTTGCGAATGAGGCGAAAAAGGATGCGCAGGTTCTTATTAATAGAATAGAAGAGGAAGCGAACCTTACCGCTGAAAAAAAAGCGCGTGATATCTTGGTTACGACCATTCAGCGGCTGACGACGGAGACAACGAGCGATATAACCGTTTCTACGGTGAGCTTGCCGAGTGATGAAATGAAGGGACGGATTATCGGGCGTGAGGGGCGCAATATACGTGCGCTGGAAACCTTGACCGGTGTCGATATTATTATCGATGATACGCCCGAGGCTGTGGTTATTTCCTGTTTCGATCCGGTGCGGAAAGAAATTGCTCGTATCGCATTGGAACGGCTTATTCTGGATGGCCGAATCCACCCTGCGCGGATTGAAGAAATTGTGCAGAAGGTTACGCGCGAAATTTCGCAAACCGTGTATGAAGAAGGGGAAAAAGTGCTCTTTGACCTCGGTATTCACGATATGGGACAGGAAATGGTGCGTGCACTCGGACGCTTGCATTTTAGAACGAGCTACGGACAGAACGTATTGCAGCATTCCAAAGAAGTTGCCATTTTGGCTGGTACGCTTGCTGCAGAAATCGGCGCGAATGTGGAAATCGCAAAACGCGGCGGTTTACTGCATGATATCGGTAAGGGTGCCGAAGCCGATTCCGACAAGAACCACGCCGAAGTTGGTATGGAAATGACGCGGAAGATGAGCCTCGATCCGCGTATCGTCAATGCGGTCGGTTCGCACCATAACGACATTGAACCGTCTTGTGTGGAATCCATACTGGTGCAGATTGCCGATGCTATTTCCGCCGCACGGCCGGGCGCTCGCCGCGAAACGATGGACAATTACGTCAGACGGCTGGAAAACCTTGAAGCAATTGCAGAAGGGTTCCAAGGCGTTGAAAAAGCGTATGCAATCCAAGCAGGCCGCGAGCTGCGGGTATTGGTAAACAATGAAAAGATACCCGACCAAGAAGTGAAGGCCTTAGGCAGGGATATTGCGAAAAAGATTGAAAACGATCTGAAGTATCCCGGCCGTATTCGGGTAACGCTCATCCGCGAAACGCGTATTATCGAATACGCACGATAACGGAAATGTTCGGTAAAGCAATTCCATTTACCGATAATTGGTAATGAGCAGTAAAAGGCCGTCCTTAATAGGGCGGCTTTTTTATTTAGTACATAAGTTCTATATAAATTTTAATAATAAAACCCGTAATAACTATATGACTAATAAGTGCAATAATAAAATTAATTATTTTGTAATTTAAGCTCGAATAGTCATTTTTTTTACCGATTCTGATTACAAAAATCTCATTCACCATTTTTAATGTCTGATAGTATCTGGTACAAATCAGTATTAACTGGCTAAGAAATATCATTATGCAAAACGGCAGAAGTGAAATCACTAAATATTCAGTATTGAAACTTTTTTCTACTATTATCCTATTAATTGAGACTATGATGAAAGGTATATTTATTATCAAAGAATAAATTATAGAAAATGTAAATAAATGTATATATTTCAATTGGAAGTATTTTTCAACGAAATATAAAAAGGAACCTTTTTTATATTTATTTTCTTTTAAACTTTCTTTTTTATCTAAAACAATATCACCTGATAATTTCTTTCCGATTTTATTTATTTCAATCAAGACTTCATCGTAAATATTTTCATTTACAAATAATTCGTACTTTCCTGAAGTATTTCGGATTTCACTTTCATAATATTTATCATTTAAATGATTTTTTAAGAAGCTACTTTCTCTTTTATCATTCGTTTCAAATACTTTTTTCATATACTTACCTATTATAAGTCACAAAGTCACTTACACCTCAAATATAAAAACTTCCAATAGTAACTCCATGCTCGGGGTTGTTTAGTTGTATGGGGTTTAAGTCCGATTATAGTGATGTTAGAGTTGTTCGGACCATATACCCAGTAAATTATGCTTGAGCACTCATTTTTTGCTTCAAATAATTACAAATCCTGAGCGTCATGGAAATTTTCTACATAAATTTGAAGATGTATCTCTTTGCCTTCGGATGTTTTCACAAAGATATCATATGCCTGCAAATTTCTAAGTTTAGTAAAAGTATTCGTATCCGGTTCTTCTGCAGTTCCTGCCATTTCTGAATCTAAATCCTTTTCGCCAAGTGTATTAAGCAAGGTGGAGAACTTCACTTGATTCTTCTTAATTTGTTTATTCAGTTTTTTGAGTGAAGATTCTTTTACGGTAAATAATGTAACCATATAAGCTACTTCATTATTACTCGCATCCAAGGCCTGTACCATAGAAGTACATTTCATTCCTGTTATTTCAAATTTTTTTCCTGCCGCAGATGTTATTACAATATCAGCTTTTCCTTGAGGTACGATATTGGTCTGCAATGCTGTTACCCCTGTTCCTTTTGCAACCACCCCTCCCAAATACATTGCGACATCATCATTCACTTCCGTAAGCATTTTTTCAGGTTCATACTCATTGGAAAAACCATAGTTTCCGATAACTACCAATACTAATAATAAAAAAAATTTTCTCATTTTTTCTCCTCCGCGCCGTAGGTGTCAACCTAATATTATTTTAAACCATATTGCATGAAAGTACAATATCGGCTTTAAAAACGGCGTTAGCCGTTTTGTTCTTTAGTAATAATCCATTTATTTTTTGTTTTTGAAGCAACATATCCTTTTGGCAATATATACATTGCTTCATACAATGGATATTTAATAATTATTTCTTCTAATGACACAACTCTAGCATCTTCAGTATTCAATTGTCTGCCAGATAAAAATTGCCAAGAGTCATCTTCATTAGAATATACTACTAATTTTATTTTTTCATTATTTTCGAGAACATATTTATCTGTAAAAGTTATCGAACTTTTTGCTTGTAAAAACTTCCATTCTTTTTTATCGATAATGAAATTATATGTATTAATTAATAGAATCAGCAAAACCATCCAATAAAGATTATATAAGATGCAAATTGCTTTGTTGCTAAATAATTGACCCTTTAAAATAAAAGAAATTATGTTAAGAATAACATAAATTACAATTAGATATATAGAGACTTTATAACTAAAATATTCTCTTTTCTTATTTTTCCATAAATTATTTAAAAGCATTTCATAAATTTCAATATTTTCGTGCACGAATTCATCAGTCTTTTGAATATTAGATTTTTTTCTTGCATCTAATTTTTTTTTACTCACTTTATTGCACAATATTGTCACACATAATCCAACACATATTAAAGCAAACGAAATCAATAGGTAATTTATTGAGGATAACAAATTATGATCTTTAATAAAATAATACATTTTTACCCCTTAACTTCCAGCGCAGCGCACTGTGCGTATAACATTCGCTTAATCTGCACTTGCGGTCTGTCTGCAATGTCAGGTTGCAGCGGCGCAAAGATGCGGAAAGCAACTTTTGTGACAAAGGTTTTGTCGGCTTTGAAAACCTTGTTATGCTTTTTTTATTTTTACCTTGCCAGTTGATTTTAATAACTGAATCATATTTATTAAAATACAAATACCACACAAAAACAACGATAAATATATATTTGTAAGTAATTCTCTTTTGACTTCAGGTTCTCTTACTGATTCAAAAGAAAGCTTTACAATTTCAAATATTGGATACCCTTTTATTTCTGGAAGCCTTAATACTTCTTTTATAATAACAGCAATATAACTTAAATATACTCCAACAGCCGTATATACCAAACTTATTAAAGAAATTATAAGTACACCTATCTTGTTCATTTTGCCTTTTGCCCAAACATAGCCTTTTTGTGAAAGATAAAAATATATTAAACCTGACGCACCTGCGATTCTACCTAATAAAAATAAAATGAATGTTACTAATATTCCAGGAATAGAAAAAACTATTGCTGCTATTGAACCTTGAAGATAATTATTTGGTTGGAGCCTAAAATCTTCATACGCATTGTTAATTTTAGTTTCTAATCTTTTTGCACAAGAAGAACACATTGGAACCGGAATACCATCAACATCAAATAGATTAAGTCCATCTGTTGCTGTACAGTTATCTCCACTGCATTTTGATTTTTCTTGTGGGTATTTTTGTTTAATATACCCAGTTATGTCTTCAATTACTTCTTTTATTTTTGAAATTTTGAAAGGTAAAAAATATTCTGCAAATATAATACAAACATTAGAAGACTGATCGTGAAAAAAATCTATAGTTTTTGCATATCCTTTCCTTTTCCAAGATAAAATTTTCTTTTTATCATCTTCATTTAATTCAATTGGAAATATGAAATTCACATTTTTCTGATTCGCCCCATCTGCAAACATAATATATGTATTATTTATAAATCCATAAAAATATGTTCCGTTATTTTTGAACCCAAATTCTTTGCCCAATTTTTTTAAACCTGGAAAAACCATCCTATTCCCCCTTTTTCTAAAAACCATGCCCTATAGCGTGTGAGCATAACATGGTTTTAAACTGCAAACCGGCACGTCCGGTTTGTCGGCTTTGAAAACTGTGTTAGGTTCTATCTCTCTACGAATTTGAAACCTTACTATTTGCAAGATTTCCTTTTTGTAAATTGCTCTTTTTCAGAATCTGTTAACGAAGAAATAGGAAGCCCTTTCTCTTTTGCATAGTTACGCGACGCTTTCATATTGACTCGCCTTAAAGTTCTATTCCATTTTTTAATCGAGATTGAGTCGATTAAAAAATATTCTTTATTTAAATTCTATATCACAGTTTATATAACTGCTGTATACAATTTCTAGGGTGGATAAATCTAAAACATTTAGCATAAAAGATTCTATTATTGAAACTCGTTGTTCTCTGGAATTTCCCATTCCTATATATACCAGATAAAATTTATTACCTTTTTCAACTAGATTGAATCCCCATTGTCCTTCATTGATTTTTAAAATTTCTCTTTCGTCTTCAAATACTTTTCCTTCGTTTTTAAGGACTTCACCCCCTCGCTTATAAATAATTATCTCAAAATTAGAAGCCATGTAACCAATCGAAGTATAATAAGGTTTCGCGATGATTTTTTTATCTAAAACTTCACGCTCAATTATTTCAGGATGGTCGCCTTTGAGTCCCATGAATGAATAATCAAACGTAGCCATTTTTTCAATTATGCCAGAAGAAATCCATTTCTTTTCATCATTTGTAAGATTATAAACATAACAGGCTCTTGCCGTTGATTCTTTTTTCCATTTTTTATTTTTAAATGAAAGAAGATTATATGCTACAAGACGTCTATTATCAAAATTACGTTCCTCTTCAAAAAATAAAGTTTTTCCTGTAATGGGATTTTGAACAGGATAGACTAACCCGCAATTTCCAGCTGAGCCGTCACCGTAATAATATATAATCCATTTTTGTTTTTTACTGTCAAAGCGAAAAATCGTAAGATAGGGGAATCTGCCGCTTCCTTCAATCTGCATCATCGCAATTAATCTGTCTTTTACATCATCAAGATATATTTCTGTGCAGTAAAGATTAGCATTCTTAGTATAAGATATTTCATTTGGAAGGAAACCACACTTTTCACGATCAGAAACTTCTATTGTGGTATAGTTTAATTCATTTTCATAATTCTCATAAGTTGTATATTCATGATTTTTTATCCAATTTGCGTAATATAAAATATTATCAATTTCAGATTTCCGAGAATTTGATGCAAATAGATTTAATGAGGCTATTAATATAAAAAGTAATACTAGAAATATATCCTTTAATTTCATTTCTTTCCCTCATACCAAGCACCCCACGGGGGCAGTCTAACGTTCGCTTAACCTGCATTTGCGCCTTTATCGACGCAAAGCGTAAGGCAAAGTTGGCGCGAAAGTTGCATTAAAAAGGGAGCTGCACTAGCAGCGACCGATTCCAGCAACTTTCGTGACAAAACAAATGTCAGGTTGAAGCGGGTGTTATGTGTTAATTTTCAATTTCCCTTTTAAATAAAATTATAAGCAAAACTTTTATATCTTAATAGTTCGATTAAATTCTTGCCCCCACTCTTTTAGCTAAATATCAAAAACTTGATTATCATCATACATATTAAAAAAAATATTTTACATTTTTTTCTACTTACTCAGCAAATTGAGTAACTGTATAGTAAAGACAATAGTAATGTAATCAATATGCGAACTATAATATGAGACCATTCTAAATTCCCAACCACATAACCGGTAAAAATTACTAATGGAATCATTAACACTAAAGAAAGATATACAAGCCATGGTAGATTCGTAACCGCAGCCGAAATCAACAAAATAGATCCGACAAAATACAGCAAGTGAACAGTTTTAAAACCTATCCCCTTAATTTCTGCAATCACTGCAATAAGAGTCAGAATTGCATAAAATCCGATAAATCCTCTAGAAAAAATATTAAGTATAGTTTTCAATTTTCTCCCTCTTTAAATAAAATTATAAGCAAAATTTTTATATCTTAATAGTTCGATTGTAATTAAACTAAGTTATTTGAGATGATGCTCATATAGGTAACATTATCATCATATATGAAATCGTATTATACCCTATATGAGCAAGGATACAAGAAAATATAGAATCAGTATAAAAATAAAGCAAACCTAAAATTATGCCGCATATAAATGAAGGTACCATTTGAACGATATTAAAATGGAGTATTGAAAAAAGTGCAGCAGATATGAGCAAGGCAACAATTTTCCCGTAGTTTGTGCAAAAACCGTTAAGCAAAAATCCTCTCATTAAAACTTCCTCAAGAATAGGCGCAAGGATACAAAAATCAAAAAAAGTGGCAATCGGCGATATCTTTATTAAGCAGATAGTTTGTTGATAGTTTTCTTTACTTGATGGAAATAAATTTTCAAATATGGGATCTAATCCCTTATCTAAAAGAAAATAAAATAATATGGAACACCCTAATGCTAATATTATTCCTTGAAAAGAAATATTTGAAAACAAATGTAGTTTGAAATTTGTTTTTGTCATTAGTAGATTAAGAAATATTGTTATACATAAAGCAACAGTAATTAAGTTTAAAACCCTACTTTGTTCAGGGGCAATCTTTCTCCATATTGAAATATCAAGAATCGTATACAGAATCATAAAGCCAAACCAAACAAGCATCCATAGAATTCCTTTTCCAATAGATATTCCATTACTCATATAATCGTTTCTCCTCAATAATCTCTAACTTAAATTTTCTCTTTTTTATTTTAGCATAAATTGATAATCCTTTCAATTTTCGAAAAGATATGCAAATCCTTGTTTTGACTTAGTCTTTGTATCTAAATTATATTTAAAAAAACAAAGTGCTTGCTGACTATAAAAAAATAAATAAACATTATAAAAAATAATTTTTTTTATGCAGAATGGCTGCTCTATTAAAATCTATATAATCTTCCAAACTTGATTTACCTTTTAAAATATATTCCATTTTTTTCTACCCCGCGCTCTACTAGGCGTCCACATAACATTGTTTTAAACCGAAAACGGGCACAGTCCCGTTTGTCGGCTTTGAAAACTGTGTTATGTGTTATTTTCTTTAAGTTTATAAGCTATAATATTAACAGTTCCTTTTCCTTTATATTTAGTCATTTCATATAAATCAGATTTTCGTTCAATATATTCAGGTAATTTTTTAACACCGTATTTTGATATGTCAAAATCAGGTTTTACCCTTTTTATATATGTTCCTGCGGAACTTACATTTGTATATCCAGTTTCGTCATCTTGATAAGAATTTGCAGCAATTTGTAACAATCTATCTAATTCGTCTATTTCTGTTTCTTTGTTATTTGCATTATTTTCAACTTCCTCAATAACTTCATCAGAATCCATGTTAAGTTTTTCTAAACAAAGATATAGATCACAAGATTGTTTAAAAGCTTCTGAGGCAGACTCTTTACCTACACCTATCACGAATTTGCCTGATTCACGCAGTTTAATAGCTAAAGGAGTAAAATCGCTATCACTTGAAACAATTGCATATGTATCATAATTGGAAGTATATAGAAAATCTAAGGCATCTATTACTAATGCCATGTCAGTTGCATTTTTACCTTTTACATAATCAATCTGTTGGATTGGTTTAATAGCGAGATTTCTAAAATCATCTTCCCATTTCTTTAACACTTCTTTTGTCCAATTACCATAGGCTCTTTTTACAACAATTCTACCGTATGCTGAAATTTCCATTATTACAGATTTCATTTTTTTTTCTTGCGTATTATCAGCATCGATTAATAAAGCAATTATTTGTTCACTATTTATCATTCTTCGGTTCATCCTCATCTGCTCTAGTAGAGCAGTCCACATAACATTGTTCCGACCCTTCCCCATAATATCATAAAAACTACTCGTTTGCAATCTAAACTGTTACAAGATAAGAAATTAAATCTTTCTTCCATAGTATCCACCGGAACACATCATCAACAGCCAGATTAGGCCTATCTTTGCTAAATAGGATAAAGACAAATCGCATTCAATCTATAGGGCTTTGAACACCAAGCTCACTACGGTTGAGAACGCGGGTACCATAGCTGTCTTAATATCGTTAGGATCGAAAAACTCTTGGATGGTGCGGATATCGTAATCTGATTCCAGTAGATGTGTTGCTCATAGCGATGTTATTTTGCACTCCAACTATCCAATAAATAATAAAATGGGAATGTTGCAAAATGGATAAATACAATTTTTAATTTTATTCTATTTTCTTGTTTTATTGGAAATGGCGATTTCAATATTACTACAGAATCCAGCTCTTCATCTGATAATTCTCTATTCAGTCCCCAAGCAATAGGATACACAATTAATAATACGCTCGGTACCAAAAGTACAAACAATCGATTTGCCTGATAAAAACCATAACCGAGCAAGAGGCTGAAAATGAGGTTGTCAATAAGTGAAAGAAATCGATGTACTATTTTGAATCTCTGTGTAAATCTATATAAAATAAATAAAATGAAATTTACTAATGCATATAAAAATATTAGTGAAGTAAACTTCTCTTCGGTCATTTAGTTCTTTGCTTTTGCAGGCTATTATAATCTCAAGGATAATATCACAGTATCAATAACATACCCCGACGCAGAGCGCCGGGGTGTAAGGGGTGATTTTTTAATACGGTTCGCCGTTTGCTTTGGGAGCGGCAGAGTTTTTACTGAACAGTACGAGGGCTATCAGCGTAACAAGATAGGGGAATATCTTGAGCCACACCGGCGGTATGCCGCTTAAAGCGGGGATCACCTGCGAAACGTTCGCGACGGTACGGGCAAAGCCGAAGAAGAAGGTTGCACCCAAAATGCCGAACGGTTTCCATTGGCCGAAGATCAAAGCAGCGATAGCCAAAAAGCCGAGACCGTCTACACTTCCGTTAAACTCTCCCGAATAGGTTACGAGGATAATAGCGCCGCCCAATGCGGAAAGTGCACCGCTCGCGCATACCGCAAAGTATCGCATTCGATGTACGTTAATGCCGGCGCTCGCAACGGCGGACGGATGCTCGCCGCAGGCACGCAACCGTAATCCGAATGAGGTCTTATACAGCAGTATCCACGACAGAATGAGTATCAGTAATACCATCCACGTACTCCAATACACTTGCGAAAAGAAAAGCGGCCCCAATACGGGAATTTTTGAAAGACCGGGTATGTCCTGCCGGATAATGCCTGCAACACGTACGTTTCCCGAACCGGTTATCGTGCGAGCCATATAGATGGTCAATGCGGCGGCGAGCATGTTGATGGCGGTACCGCTGATAACCTGATCCGCTTTCAGCGTAATCGACGCAAAGGCATGCAACAGCGAAAAGAGAATACCGGCTATAGCCGCAACCAGCAATCCGATAGGAATAACGATCCCTGCAGGAAGGGATTGCTGCAGTAAATTGATAGTTACCGCTGCAGAGAAACTGCCGATAAGCATAAGTCCTTCAAGACCGAGGTTCGTAACACCGCTTCGCTCACTGTATAATCCGCCGAGAGAAGTAATCAAAAGAGGAATCGTATATGCAATTACATAGGGAAAAATTAAGGTTAAAATATGCCACATACGTTATACCTCCTCTGCAGAAAGCCCGGCTGTTTGGCGTGTACGTATCTTTTTGGAAATAGTTCCCCAGAAGCGTTTAAAGAGCAGACTGGTTGCAGTAAAATAGATAATAACCGCAATGATAGTGTCTGCAATTTCCGGCGGAACAATAGTGTTCGCGCTCATAAAGCCTTTACCGACGTGCAGCACTCCGAAGAAAATTGAACTGAGTGCAACTCCGATCGGTGTCCCTGCACCAAGCAATGAAACAGCGATACCATCGAACCCTTGCGAGGGCATTACGCCGATCTGCATATTCAGTGCATAGCCGGTGTAGTAGGTGAGACCTGCCAAGCCCGAAAGCGCTCCCGCTATCATCATCGAAATAACGATATTCCGGTTTACTTTAATCCCTGCATATTCCGCACAGTTGCGGTTATATCCGACTGCTTTTAATTCAAAGCCGAGGGTTGTCTTATCCAAGATAATTTTAAGGAGAATCATTGCAAGAATGCCGAGAAAGATACCGTAGTTTACGTATTCGCTGCTGAACAAGTTGGTAAGCCATGGGGTACGAAGCGAGCGGGTAACGGCAATGGATTTACTTTCCGTTTCAAGATATTCCGCTTTTAAGTAACCCGGTACGATATAAAATACCAGCCAATAGGCAATCCAGTTCATCATAATAGTTGAAACAACTTCGTGTACGTTGAACAGCGCTTTTAATAAACCGGGAATGACACCCCAAAGAGCACCGCTCACGACACCGATAAGAATCAGTAAAATAAAAAAGAGCGGTCGAGGCATAGAGGTTGCCGATAAGGCAAACATACTGCCGAGCAATCCGCCGATCAGCATCTGCCCCGAACCTCCGATATTAAAGAGACCGGTTTTAAATGCAAATGAGACGGAAAGACCTACTAATAAAAGTGTCGTTGCAGTTGCAAGCGTATTTCCGATACGTTCGATGTTCATCAAACCGCCGCGGAAAAGGTAGGTAAAGGCAATAACAGGATTTTCTCCGATAAAAAGGATGAGAATTGCCCCTGCAATTAAACCGAGCAATACGGCAGAAAGGCTGATTACAAGGGTATTATCCGCAAGAGCCGTGTGTTTTTTTATCATCACTGTTGGCCTCCATGTTTGTGCTTATCTCCGGCCATCATCAAGCCTACTTCTTCAACGGTCGTTTCTTCAGGGCGGACGATACCGGTTAAAGCGCCGCGGTGCATAACCGCAATTCGATCCGACAAGTTGAAGATTTCGTCCAATTCAAAAGAAATGAGTAAAACAGCCCGTCCTCTGTCGCGGTGCTTTACCAGTTCTTTATGAATTGCTTCGATAGCGCCGACGTCCAAACCGCGGGTAGGCTGCACGGCGATCAGTAATTCGGGATCGAGGGCTATTTCGCGTCCGAGGATAGCCTTTTGCTGATTACCGCCGCTCAAGTTCCGTGCTGCGGAATAAACGCCTTCGCCCGAACGGACGTCGAATTGTTTGGTGATATCGCCTGCAAATGAGAACATCTTGTTTTTATGCAGGAAGCCGTGCTTTTGGAAAGGTTCTTTGTAGTACGATTTAATGATGGTGTTTTCCGCAATGGAATACTGCATAACCAAACCGTGCTTTTGACGGTCTTCGGGAACCAAGCCCATACCCGATTCGTTGCGTTCGCGGATTGATGTTTTTGTGATATCCTTACCGCAAAGCAGAACAGATCCTTCCGCAACCGGCATTAAGCCCGAAAGTGCATGAACAAGCTCGCTTTGTCCGTTCCCGTCTACACCTGCGATACCGACAATTTCACCCTTGCGTACTTGCAGCGAGAAATCGTTGACGGCAGGTACCTTTTTGGAACCGATAACTTTAAGATTTTGTATATCAAGCACTACTTCACCGGGTTGGGCAGGGGCTTTTTGCACCTTAAATTCAACCGGACGTCCGACCATCTTTGCCGCCATCTCATTTTTTGAAGTGGTTGCAACGTCTATCACATCGATAAACTTTCCTCTCCGTATAATGGTGCAGCGGTCTGCAACGTCCTTAATTTCCTGTAATTTATGGGTAATGAGGATAATGGATTTTCCTTCTTTTACCAGATTCCTCATTATTTGGATAAGTTCTTCGATTTCTTGCGGCGTTAAAACGGCGGTCGGTTCGTCAAAGATGAGCACTTCCGCATCGCGGTACAGCATTTTTAAAATTTCTACACGCTGTTGCATACCAACCGTTATATCCATAATGCGTGCATTAGGATCGATTTGTAATCCGTATCGGGTGCTTAAATCTTTTATTTTTGTCTCGGCCTTATGCAGGTCAAGAAAAAAACCGCCTTCTTTTCCGAGTATAATATTTTCGGTAACGGTAAAGTTATGTACAAGCTGGAAATGCTGGTGTACCATACCGATACCGAGTTCATTGGCATCATTCGGATTATTGATAACCGCGTGTTTACCGTTGACGAGGATTTCTCCCGCATCAGGGTGATATAAACCGAATAAAATACTCATAAGAGTGGATTTACCTGCGCCGTTTTCCCCGAGAATTGCGTGGATTTCCCCTTTTTTTACCTGCAATGTTATATCATCATTTGCAACAATACCGGGGAATTCCTTGCGGATGTGGCGCATTTCGATAGCATATTGTTCAGACAGATCAGGCCTTCCTTTATTTACACTGTAAACTTTTATCTAATTATTGGTGTTAAAAACCTCTGTTTTCAGAGGTTCCTTATAAACAATTAAAGAAAAATCCGAGGTGTATACATTCATACAGCCTCGGATTCGCAAAAAGAAATGCTTATCGATTAACGGAATAAATCGCCTTGCTTGTCGGCAACAACGATAGCATCCGATTTAATCTGCTGATAAATTTCATCTACTTTCTTTTGTACATCATCGGAAAGGTTGGGATTTTCAGCAGGAATACCGACCGCATCTTCTTTTGCAGTTAAAACAAGTGTCGTTCCTCCCTGGAATTTGCCGTTGAGTTCATCTTTGATCATATCATAGGATGCACGGTCTACATACTTCATTGCAGAGGTTAGAATAATCGACTTTCCATCGGGGAGTAAGCCTTCGTTATACTGATTAACGTCAACGCCGACAACCCATACGTCTTTTCCGACCTGACGGCGTGCTTTCGCTTCGTTGATAACACCAACGCCGACACCGCCTGCTGCTGCGTGGATACAGGTAACACCGCGGTCAAACATAGAAGCTGCGATCTGCTGGCCTGCCGCAATGTCGCTGAATGTTCCCTGATATACGAAATCTTCCGGATGCATTTCGATGTTTGTTCCGAGATTTTCATTGGCGTATTTGATACCCTGTTGCCATCCCCAGTTAAACTTCTGGACAGCCGGAATTTCCATACCGCCGATAAATCCGAAGCGGCCTTCTTTTAATTGAAGTGCGGCGGCAAGACCTGCTGTGAAGCCTGCTTCCTGTTCGGCAAAAAGAATACCGATGGTGTTCGGGCCGTTTTGAGCGTCATACGAATCGGCGGGGTGAGCGTTACCGTCGATGATAACGAGCTTTGCATCAGGATATTTTGTCTGAGCCTTGAAAATTGCAGTTTCAAACTTGAATCCGGGGCAAACGATGAATTTATACCCTGAATCATAAAGGTTGGAAATTTCTTTTACATAGTCCGCTTCAGTTGTTCCGACCGGCTTTAAGTATTTAATTTCAACGCCGAGTTCTTCTTTTGCACGGATAATGCCTTCCCATGTCCCCTGATTGAATGATTTATCATCAATCGTTCCCGCATCGGTAACCATACCGACTTTCATAGCTTTCTTTGCCGGTTCTTCGCTCTTTGTACATGAGCAAATGACAAAGGCACTGAATACCAGCATGGCTGTTCCCATTACTGTTTTAAAGCTTATTTTTCGCATATTTGCGCCTCCTCAAATAAGTTTATTAAGTATACCCCAATAAAAATACCGTGTCAAATCGTTAATATATTCTTTTATAGGATAACCGCATCAGAGTTTTTTGAATATCTCAGACCGTATGTCGCTGCTGGGAACTACCGCCATCTCGTAGTCAAAACTATACACGGATGTATAGTTTTGACGGTAGATGTGCCGTATATTTGCAAAAGATGATAACCCTGCTATACTATTGCTATGAACATTACCCGCAAACTGCCGCTCGGCGTGCAGAGCTTTAAAGATTTACGGGAAAAGGGTTTCCTTTATGTGGATAAAACGGAATACCTTTTTCGGTTAGCAAACAGCAGTAAGGTGTATTTCCTCAGCCGTCCGCGGCGATTTGGTAAGAGCCTCTTTCTTTCAACCTTAGCGGCATATTTCCGCGGGCAAAAAGAGCTGTTTAAAGGTTTGTATCTTGAAAAAGCAGAAGAGGAGCAGGCTGCACAAGAAAACCGAACCCCGTGGCAAGCATATTCGGTGCTGTATTTTGACTTTAATATTGGACAGTATCTTGAAAGCGAAGCTTTGAGCGAACGGCTCGATTCTTTATTAAAGGAGCAGGAAAGCCTATACGGTATACTCGTTGCAAAAGAGGAAAAGCCGTTTTTTGCCTCACGTTTTGAACGGCTGATAAAGGCTGCCTATCAACAAACCGGCAAGCAGGTAGTTATTCTTGTAGACGAATACGATAAACCGCTTTTACAAACGATGGGAATAAATGAAGAGCTGAATGAACACTACCGTAATACGCTCAAAGCATTTTACTCGGTGATTAAAACCTGTGATGAATATATCCGCTTTGCCTTTCTCACTGGTGTTACCAAGTTTAGCAAGATCAGTATTTTTAGCGATTTGAATAATCTCAAAGATATCAGCCTCAATGAAACCTATGCTGGCATTTGCGGTATGAGTCAAACAGAGCTTGAAACAAATTTTCAACCGGAGATACAAGCACTTGCAGAAAAACAAAAGCTCGACTATCCGCAGGCACTTGCAGCCCTAAAGCAATGGTATGACGGCTATCTGTTCCATCCGGCAGGGGAAGGAATGTATAATCCCTATAGCATTCTCAATGCTTTTGATGATAAAGAGCTAAAAAGTTACTGGTTCGGTACGGGAACGCCGACTTTCTTAGTCAACTTTTTAAAAGAAGCGCATTATTATATCCCCGATCTGGACGGAAAAGTTGAACTTGATGAGGATGGCTTGCAAACCTACCGGGCAGTAGCACAAGATACGTTGCCTATCCTGTTTCAAGCAGGGTATTTAACTATCAAGAGATATATCAACGATTTGAGGCTGTATCAGCTGGGGTTTCCGAATGATGAGGTACGGTACGGTTTTTTACAAAACCTGTTACCGGCATACTCCGATATACCGTTCGGTCAAACAGGGGTATGGATAGGACGCTTTGTACAGGACATCCGTAATGGCAAAGTGGATGAGTTTATGGAGCGGATGCAAGCGATTATCTCAAGTATTCCATATGACAACTTCACCGCAGAAAACCTGAAACTGCGGGAGCAGAACTACCAAACAGCAGTGTATCTCGTCTTTGCGCTGATGGGGCAGTTTGTACAGACAGAGGTGCATTGTTCAACTGGTCGGGCCGATTGTATAGTTACGACTGCTGATAGCATCTATGTCTTTGAGTTTAAGCTCTCCGGTAACGGTAGCGCAGAAGATGCCCTCGTGCAGATAAAAAAGAACGGTTATGCTGCACAGCACAAGGCAGACGGGAAAAAGATTGTGCTCATCGGTGCAGGATTTGATGAAGAAAAGCGTACCATCAAAGAGTGGAAAGTAGAGCTGCGGTGATACAAGCTAAATCCCGTACCGATCCTTTTTGTGCAGCACGAAGTAGATGCACACACCGCTACCGCTTTTGAAAACATACTCTCCGTAAGCCTTTTGAAATAGCCTGTCCAGAAGTGTACATCCGTGTACACTTCTGGACGCGAGTTTTTGCGAAGCAAAAACGTCGCTTCTGAGTGGAACCACGGACATCCTCGCCCAAAATGAACACGGATGTTCATTTTGGGCTACGAGTTTGTAAACAAACTCGCTTCTGAGTGGAACCAGTGGCATCCGTGCCAAGTTCAAAAATTGACCTCCTTGTCAATTTTTGAACGCGAGTTTTTGCTGCGCAAAAACATCGCTACTGCGTAGAACCACGGACATCCCTGTCCGTTTTGAAACGTCAAGTATTTATTTTTGTGCAGCACGAAGTAGATGCACACACCTCTACCGCTTTTGAAAACACATTTTCCGTAAGCCTTTTGAAATAGCCTGTCCAGAAGTGTACATCCGTGTACACTTCTGGACGCGAGTTTTTGCTGCACAAAAACATTGCTACTGCTTGAAACCACGGACATCCCTGTCCGTTCTGAAAAAAGCTCTTCCGTAAGCCTTTTGAAATAGACGGTGTAGATGCTAGGAGCGCACAAAAAACACCCGCAGGCGTACTTGTTGTACGTCGAGGACTGTTTTTTGTGAAGCGACAACGCAGATGCACCGTATATTTCAAAAGGACTCGCTGATGGCCCCAAGAGCGTCCACGGCCGCCTCTATCTCTTCCGTCGTATTAAACGTAGAAAAGCTGAAGCGGACAATCCCTTGCGCCTCGGTTTTATAGGTCTGGTGTACAAGCGGAGCGCAGTGGGCGCCGGGACGGGTTGCAATGCCGTACCGTTCATCAAGGAGGCGGCTCACTTCAGAAGACGGCACTGTTCCAATGTTCAGCCCGATAACGGGACCGGCATTTTGCACGTTCGGCGCATAGAGCGTGATAAACGGAAGGTCTGCGGCGAGTTTGAAAAAGTATGCGCGCAGCTTCGCTAAGTACGCAGCGGCGTTCTCTTGTCCAAGCTGTTCGATATATGCACATCCTGCAGCCAGTCCTGCAAAGGAAGGCACATTCATGGTACCGGCTTCAAAGACATCAGGCATTGTCGCGGGGTGTGTTTTGTCAAAAGAATGAATGCCGCTGCCGCCGGAAAATACCGGCTTAAAAGCAAAGTCGCCGTTCACGACGATACCGCCGGTACCTTGCGGACCGTACAATCCCTTGTGCCCGGTAAAGCAGACAATAGTTTGTTCATATTGCGAAATATCCATCGGCATGGTACCGGCGCTTTGGGATGCATCGATAATCAATGTCAGATTGTTCTTTCTGCATAAGCCGTAAATTCGCTGCATATCCGGCACAGCACCGATAACGTTGGAGCAAGCGGTAACAATAATCGCCTTGGTATTGCTCCGTATCTGCGCTTCCATTGCCGTATAGTCAAGTTCGCCTGTTTCAAGATCAAAGCCGATAATCGAAAGCTCCGCCCCCTGACTTTCCAGCTGATAGAGCGGACGCAACACCGAGTTATGTTCGAGTGCAGTGGTAATGAGGTGATCGCCTGCTCCGAACAAACTTTTGAGTACGAGGTTCAAGGCTGCTGTTGCATTTTGGCACAGTGCAACCTGCAGCGGATCTGTTATATGGAAGATACGGGCAACGGCAACACGGGTTTTATACAAAGAGGCGAGCGCCGCATGGGCGGTTTTATGCGCAGCACGCCCCGGATTTGCAAACTGCTGCGAGACTATCGCATCATACACTGCATCTGCAACACTGTCGGGCTTATGGAGCGTTGTCGCACTGTTATCAAAATAAATCATACTGCTTACCCTTCTGACTATTTCCCAGACATCTTTACTGCGGTTCTGTCCGAGCCTTGGACGGTGAGCGTATACACATCCTGATACGCGGCTCCGCTTGTTTTTAATAAGTCAACCGCCTTTTCCGCATCTTCACGGTTGACCCGCAGCGCCATCCCGCAGCCTTCTGAGATTTCCGGAGGGAGCGGGATCAAGCGGGCGCCGGAGAGACCGGTTACTGCCATTTCCGCTGCGATTGCCTGATGAGTACTATCAAATGAAATAACGCAAAATACTTCGTTCTGCATAGCTTAGGGCTTTACGACTTTATTGGTACGCATAATTTCCGTAATACGGTACATATTGGTAGCCGAACCGACTTGCAGTTTCTCTTTTAAGCCGTAGAAATCCAAACACAGCCCGCACGCAAGCACTTCCGTCCCCTTTTCCTGCAAGGTTTTTAAATCGTTGACGGTTTTTTCGTTCTCGGTTGCAAGGCGGACACCGGAGTTATACATCACCACCATTTTAGGAATACGATCCTGTTCGGTCAGCGCATATACAAAGTTCTCCAACAGCTTTGTGCCGAAGCCTTCATCACCGGTGCCCATCTTATCGGAATTGATCACCACAACATATTCGTCAGCGCCTTGTTCCAACACGCTTGTGTCGTTCAAAATGGCACAAGCCTCGCAACCTTGAAAGTCATAGAGTACGGTGTATTCCGCATCGTTCAGCTTGGTAACGCTTGCTTTGATATTCAGCTGTCCTGCCATCTTGGTCAGGTTCTGGGTCGCAATTTCGTTATCCACCCGTATCAGGATGTTTTCTCCTGCAGTATTTTCGCGCAATACTTTTTTCGTCATAATGACGGGAATGGGACACACTTTGCCCATCGCATTTACTTCAATCATCATTTTCCTCCATATAGAGCATTCAGATAACTATTAGGTTGAATGCCCGAGTTTTTCTTTTTAATAATTTGGGCGGCTTTTTGCGATACAATCGCAAAAACCAGGCTTTTCGGGGTTCCGCTTTCGCTTCATTCCTCCGCTACGCTTCGGAACAGCCCCGCCACGGATGGCGGTGATTTGAACATTAGCGAGTTTTTGTAAAACTCGCAGTCGATTTTTGTACACGGATGTACGGAAATCGACGGGGCGGCCCCTACAATCCTTGCCGCGGGAAAACTCGAAATTCATACCATCAACTCACCACAATCGGATAATTCGCGCGAGGTTCGATGGCGCCGATTTGGAATAGGCTGATTCCTGCCTCGGCAAAGGCCGGTTTGATTTTTTCCGCTTCGGCAGGGCTGACGGCAAAAAGTAAACCGCCTGAGGTTTGCGGGTCAAAGATGATTTCTTCGAGTGCAAAATCTTTTATGCCGAATTGAATTTTTCCTTGGGCAAAGTTCCGGTTCCGCTGTCCGCCGGCGGTAAGCAAAAATTCACCGGCTGCCTGATACGCTGCCTCAATATAGGGAATACGGTTTGCGTCAAGGCGGGCGGTAAAATCCGTGCCGGTCATTTCAGAAAGATGTCCGCTCAAGCCGAAACCGGTTACATCCGTGCAAGCATGAACGGTAAAGTTCCGGAGAACCTCGGCTGCGTATTTATTGAGGTAGGTCATCGAGGCAGCGACTTCGTCAAAGGCGGAGCGGGGAACTTCTCCTGCGCTGTACGCGGTGGCGATAATCCCGATCCCCAGTTTTTTAGTCAAAAATAACACATCTCCTGCCTGCGGAGTGTTGTTCCGCCAAATACGCTCAGGGTGTATCGTCCCCATCACGGAAAGTCCGTATTTTATTTTGGGGTCATGGATGGAGTGTCCGCCTACCAGCGCAGCCCCTGCTTCTTTTACCTTTTCTGCTCCGCCGGTTAAAATGCTTTGCAGCGCCGCGTATGCATTATCGCGGGTTGCTTCCTCAGGATAACAGACAATGTTCATTGCACATACCGGCTCACCTCCCATCGCATATATATCGCTGAGGGCATTTGCTGCTGCAATCTGTCCGAAAAGGGTAGGATCGGTTACCATCGGCGGGAAAAAATCAAGGGTCTGGATGACCGCTATATCGGGTGTCAGCTGAATAACAGCCGCATCATCGGAGCTGTCAAAGCCGACCAATAATCCTTCGTGTGAAGTCTTGGGGAGTGCTTTCAGTAAGGCGCTCAAAACACCGGCGCCGATTTTTGCATTGCATCCGCCGCAGACAAAAAGCGCCTCGCCCTGTCCGCTCGCGGATTTATTATCATTTTTCATGTATTTATTATAATATATGGGGGTGCTTTTTACAAGCAAATTTCCGACTACACCCAGGATAAACGCATCAGCACCACAACAGACGTCGGTGATATTACATTCTTTACTGCGTATTTTCGTGTACCCGTACCAAAATCATAGAAATAAACTACAGAATACAGTACAATCTCATCCGTTATGAAGCACTTTAAATTGATGGCGGACTACCAGCCTGCAGGCGATCAAGGAGATGCGATCAGGCAGCTTGCGGACGGCATACTTGCAGGCGATCGGTTCCAAACGTTGAAAGGCGTTACCGGTTCGGGCAAAACCTTTACGATGGCAAACATCATTCAGGCGGTGCAGAAGCCGACGCTGATTATCAGCCATAACAAGACCCTTGCGGCGCAGCTGTACCGCGAGTTCAAAGGCTTTTTTCCCGAAAACGCCGTCGAATACTTTGTTTCATACTATGATTACTACCAGCCGGAAGCTTATGTCCCGGCGCGAGACCTCTATATCGAAAAAGACGCTGCGATTAACGATGAGATAGACCGGCTGCGGCTTTCGGCAACATTCAGTTTGATGGAGCGGCGGGATGTTATCGTTGTGTCAACGGTGTCGTGTATTTACGGCTTAGGCTTGCCCGAATCATGGCGCGATTTACGCATCACCATAGAAAAAGGGCAGACCGTTGATCCCGGTAAACTCAAAAAACAGCTGATCAGTCTGCAATATGAGCGCAACGATGCAGTGCTAGAGCGCGGCAGGTTCCGTGTGAAGGGCGATGTGATGGAAATATTCCCTGCTTATATGGAAGAAGCCTACCGCATCGAGTTTGACTGGGAAGAGATTGTGCGTATCCGCCGCTTTAGCCCGCTGACCGGCGAAGTGAGCCAAGAATACGAAGAGCTTTCGATCTATCCTGCAAAGCACTTTGTCCTACCGGAAAATGCTATCCCCAATGCTATCGAGCGGATTAAGCAGGAGCTTGATGCACGTTTGGAAACGCTCAAGGCGCAGGGAAAGCTCTTTGAGGCTGAACGGCTGAAAACCCGTACCGAATACGATATCGAAATGCTCTCCGAGATGGGGCATTGCCCGGGTATAGAAAACTACTCCGCACCGATTGCGAACCGGCAGCCGGGGGAACCGCCTGCAACTCTCTTTCACTATTTTCCAAAAGATTTTCTCCTGTTTATGGACGAAAGTCACGTAACATTTCCGCAGATCGGCGCGATGTACGAAGGCGACCGCAGCCGCAAGCAAAACCTCGTCGATTTCGGCTTCCGGCTTCCCTGCGCGCTGGATAACCGCCCGCTCAAAATCAATGAATTTGAATCGATGCTCAATCAGGCAGTCTTTGTTTCCGCAACGCCCGGTCCGAAAGAATTGCAATATTCTACCCGCGTTGTTGAGCAGCTCATTCGCCCGACCGGTCTTTTAGACCCGCTCATCGAAATTCATCCGAGTGAGGGTCAGATGGAGCATATCTACGGCGAGGTGAAAAAGCGTATCGCAAAGGATGAGCGGAGCCTTATCCTCACCCTCACCAAGAAGATGGCGGAAGACCTTACCGACTACCTCACCGGTCTGGGCTTAAAGGTAAAGTACATTCACAGCGAGGTGGAAACCATCGAGCGGGTAGAAATCCTCAAGGGCTTGAGGGCGGGTGAGTTCGATGTGCTCATCGGAATTAACCTCCTGCGGGAAGGTATCGACCTGCCGGAAGTGTCGTTTATCGGCATCCTCGACGCGGATAAAATCGGCTTTTTGCGGTCAACCACCAGCCTGGTACAGATTGTCGGACGGGCGGCGCGTAATGCCAACGGCAGCGTGGTGATGTATGCCGACCGTATCAGCGACGCGATGAAGGAAACAATAGAAGAAACAACCCGCCGCCGTTCAATTCAGCAAGCATACAACGATGAGCACGGCATTACGCCCAAGACCATCAAAAAATCCATCGAGGATATTTTGGTACGCGAAACGGAAATCAAAAAAGAAGCCGCCCGCGCCGAAACCGAGCCACTCGTCAACAGCTTCAATATTTTGAACCCCGCCGACCGCAAAAAGCTTATCAAAAAGCTCGAATCACAGATGGCAGAATATGCAGATATGCTGTTGTTTGAAGAAGCGGCGGTGGTGAGGGATAAGATTGAAGAGATTAAAAGATTGGGCTCCTTTTGAAATATACGACGCATCTACTGCGTCATACGGCACAAAAGTGTCCTCAACGTATCAAAGATACGCCTGCGGTACTTTTTTACCGTATTCCTTGTATCTGCATCGTCTATTTCAAAAGGCTAACGGCAAATGGTATTTCAGAACCGCCATGGACGGCGGTAGTTTCAAGCAGAAGCCAGTTTGTTAACGCAAACTGGCAGCCTAAAAATGAACAGGGATGTTCATTTTTGGGCGTGCCTGCGGTACTTTTTTACCGTATTCCTTGTATCTGCATCGTCTATTTCAAAAGGCTAACGGCAAATGGTATTTCAGAACCGCCACGGATGGCGGTGGTTCTACGCAGTAGCGTGTTTGTATCGCAAACACGTAGCCCAAAAATGTACAGGACGTACATTTTTGGGCGTGCCTCCGCTTTATTTTTGTTCGCGCCTTGTATCCGGTATCACTATTTTCAAAAGCGCTGGAAGTGTGTGTATTACTGCGTTGCTGCGCCTCGGATCTACGCCGTCTATTTCCAAAAGGCATTTCAGAACGGACAGGGATGTCCGTGGTTCCATGCAGTTGCGACGTTTTTGCCTAGCAAAAACTCGCGTTCAAAAATTGACAAGGAGGTCAATTTTTGAACTTGCCACGGATGGCGGTGGCTCTCCGCAGTAGCGTGTTTGCATCGCAAACACGTAGTCAAACAATGTACAAGGATGTATATTTTTGGGTGGGGAATATCCGGTAATATCTTATGCGGTCGCCTTGAATTCCTCTTGCGTCGAAATTATCGATTATGCTAGTATACGGCCATGTTTAAATATCCTAAAAGATACATATTCGCTCTAGTATATGTACTCTTAGCAACGCTGCTTTCTGCTCAAACGGTAAGCGGTAAAAAAGATATTGCAGTTTTTAGACTTTCTCATTCAAGATATATCCCTTCCGAAGTTGCCGCAAGAATAGATCAACGGATTATCGATGTTGTTACTTCTTTTAAACGGTTTAATGTGATTGGTATGGAGTATCGCCTCAACTCAAACAATATTGTGTCCTTTATCGATCAAATCAAAAGGATGAAAGAGCGTCAATCGGATATCTCGGAAACCGTGTTATCGGGAGAAGAGGCTTTTACCCGTGCCGATTGGGAACGGCTTACCGGAGCTTTTTTGGTATTTGCTCCCCGTATTACCGACTATGATGAACGTCTTATGTTTGAAGAAACTGTAGTTGAGGGCAAAAAAGTTATAAAAAAGTACTGGATAGTCAGAATAGAAGGGGCTATATCTATCCTTGATGTTTCCGGTTCCGCGAGTGAGCGGGTTATACCGCTGTCCGTTAGAAAAGTTGCAAAACGGCGTTCCGATGCGGTTGACGAAGCAATCGATTCTTTAATAAGTTCGGTTTATACGGCAATCAAATTTGAACCGGAGTTTGCATTGGCAAGCGGAGTACTTGCCGTTGACCATGAAAATAATACCGTTACAATCGAGCTGGGAAAGGATATCGGTATAAATGCAGGAGATGAATATATCCTTCAAAAATCTATCTCAGTTGCGGGGAAGCAGTCCGTAAAAGAAACCGGTTTGTTAATTATTTCGGAAGTACACGATACTTTTTCAGTTGCAAAAGTGATTTATGCAGACCAGCCGATTGTCGAAGGGGATGGGGTTAAAGAGCTTTTAAAGTCCGGTATTCTACTGCAAGAATATGCAGGTATAACGGTTCCCATTACCGGCGTAATGACAAAAGACTCAAAGGAGTTTTTGCGTGTTCAGCCGACTTTCGGTATACGGGCTGTATACAAGGCAAATTTTCATCTCAGTATATCGGTCGGATATGAGTATGCCATACAACAACCGATTGGATCCTCCGCTGTATTGAGTGCAAAACCGATGCGGCTTACTCCTTTCGGAACAGGATATTTAGGTATCGGGGTTTATAATTTCTATACATCCCGTTTTAAGATTACACCGGAATTACAATTTTGCTTTTCGGGTACATCCGTTGCCGCGCAATCAAATTCAGCAAAGACTTATACCGTTACTTCAACTCAACTCGGTGGGAGGGTGCTTGTATCAGCAGATTACTTTATTTCGCGGAATTGGACGATAGGCGGGAGTGCCGGATTCGGCTATATGCATAATTTACTGAGTCCCGCGCAGGCGGCTGAAAAATTGAAAAAAGAAAGCCTATTTCCCCAGCCGGAACTCGATAAGGTTAATAATTATGTATGGGATGTCCTATCATCACACATGAACTTTCATGTTTTTATAGGAATAACCCGCAGGTTCTAGGCACGTATCTCAATCTAAGGAAACTGTCCAAAACTGAAGTTTTTAGACAGCGGTCTGATATAACTCACACGATAGGGAGAAAACTATGAAAAGAAACATTGTATTATATGCACTGCTGTCAGTGCTTTTGACATCATGTACCGTTATGCCGCGGATTCCGCAGTACACAGGCAACAACCCTTATTATGCCGGTTCCGGAGAGGGATATACGTTTTTGGAAGCACTGACTCAGGCAAAAGCGAATACCCTGCGGCTTGCCGTTATCGACCTTATCGGGGAGACGGAAGAAATGCAGAACCGCAGTAAGTTACATTCCGCTTTTTACGCCGGGACAAGACCGAATGCTTACCTTGAAACCGACTATATGCGTATTTTGCGACGTGCTCAAACGTATCGCGGATACTATTGTGAGATCACCGTACCGGTAAAAATGGATGAATTACGCCGTACACTCGATATGATCGGTACCTATTCTGCAAAGGGCGGCAATATTCTATCGAGTCCTGAAGTACGTGAGGCAAAAATTAAGAGTGAATTGCAAGGAAATAATGTCGGATTTATCACACAGTATGTCGATGGTATGCTGTATATGGTTGTGCCAAATCAAAAGGCAAAAGACGGAAGTATATTTTCCAAGTCTGCCGTCAACATGGCGAATAAATACCTGCTTGACAACGGGTACCGTGCCGTTGATTATGCTGCGGTAGAAGCATTAAAATCAGATAGTGCTACGCTGTTTACTCAAGAACCTGATACGGCTGATCTTTCGGTTGTACAGTGGATTGCACAAAAACTTGGTGCTGATGTCTATATTGAAGTAGACGGTTTTGTGCAGGGCGGCCGAGAAACAGGCGGTTACTATGCTCAAGCTGAAGTTAACTTGAAAATGTACAATCCGTCTACGGGAGAATTACTCGGCGCTGTACCCTATAGCAGTCCTAAGACATTCGACCGCGGAAGTACCGAAGCTGCGGCACAGAACGCGATAAAGTCAACGGTCTTTAAAGCAATGAGTGTTGCCGTTGATCAAGCGAAAAAAGCATTGGTGCGGGATTATGCACAAGGTATTCGGTATGAAATTACTATTAACAATAGTTCCGACAGTAAACTGATGAACAAATTCCGAAATGTATTGAACACTAAAGTCGAAACAATACGGGTTATGTATCAATCTACCGCTCAAACAAAGTATGCGGTACAATATTTCGGCAGAGTTGAAGACATGGAAACTATTGTCTATTCGGCAGCAGAAGGTGTTCCCGGTATGGAAAGTATTTCACTGGTTATGATCCGGGGCAAAACACTCATGTTCCGGTTAGGGCGGTAAAAGAACGCCGAAGGTATATCTTCTATATTTCGGTGCAGTTGTCCTGTGTGTGCTGCTGCACATACTCTTCCGCCCGTTTAAAGTCTTCAGGCGTATCGATGTCGAAGGCTTCCATTTCGGAACGGAGCGGGGAGTACAGAATCAAGTCTGGGTGAGCGTTCATCACGGTTCTGCCGCCGATGCTTCCGTCTAAACAGCTGAGTTCATTAGCTAGTACTGCCGGGAATATAACCGGAGAGCAATGCCTGCCGTTAAAGGCTGCCGAGACGATGCTGCCGGAATTGCGGCGGAATACAGAGCAGAGGTCGCGAATGCTATCGGCTTGCAAAAAAGGTTGGTCGGCAGTGCAAAATAAGAAGCCGCTTGGGGTATAGGCAGAGGAGGTATTTGCGGTTGCGGCAAAACCTTCGGCATAGCCGCGGCAAGCGGCTTGTACTGCAAGAGCCGCCGAATGTCCCTGTCCCCGCTCCGGTTCCGGATTAAAGACAATATCACAGTGGAATGGACGGAAGGTTTCGCTTCCGGCAGCCGGTTCTTTTAGAGACTTGTTTTGCCCACATTGGTTTTGTGCGAGGTGTTCTGTCATTTCTGTTATGGGCTGCTGTGTTTCGGCATTTACCGTAATCACCAGATGTGTAAGCCCCGCCTCAAGCAGTGTTTCAATAACGTATTTGATTAAAGGTTTTCCGCAAAGCGGGAGCAGCTGTTTGCAGCAGCCCATACGGGTAGAAAGCCCTCCTGCAAGGAGAATTGCAGTGGGGAGTTGGGTAGTGCTTCCGATAGTGTAGGAAACGTTTTCTCTTGTGATAGTATTCTTAGCAGTCGGTATCATTTTTTAGCGTTTGAAGATTCATTCGGCACCGATGGCATCTAAAAACGATGTAAAATTTTGCGCCTGTTCAAGCCGTTCATATAGTTCTGTTCTATTTTGCAGCGTTAGCCGGTATATTATGGCTTCCGGCATTTGTTCCAAGACCGGTAAAAAGCGTGTTCCATGCGGTTTAACGGCTCCGATGATATAATAACGCGGATTGGAAAAGAGAGTGCATACGGCACGGAAAAAGAGTTTAGCTTCCGCCTCCATAATGCCGAGTTCGTCCATTAAGATTACCGGTAGGGAGAGGTGTTGCGGCATTGCTTCACAATCGGCATGAGCTGCGCCAAGGACGGTCCTTTCCGCTTGATCCAAACACATAACCCCATACATATCAAATACCGGGGGAAATCCGACCGGCTTCGGCGGACGGCATATTCCGACGCAGTTGCCGGTTGTGTATCGATATATTGCGGTACCGGCGACAACCGGATGCATATATAACGCAGGTTCCTTTACCGCTTCTTCTTTTTTTGTAATAAAGCCTGACGGCTGAAGAGCATATTTTTGCATAAGGGCTGCAAGAAATGTAGACTTCCCGCAGCCCTGTTCGCCGGTAACAAAGAATATCCGCTTTGTAGTAATCCGTTGCAAAGTTTTACGCGCCTTCTTTTTCTTTGGGCAGCACTATATTTAACAGAACTGAGGTGATAAAAGCTCCGACTATTGCCTGTTTAAAAATATTTTGGAACCAATTCGGTAAATGTTGCATAACGTGAGGGACGTGACTTAAACCGAACGCAATACCTAGCGATGCCGCAATAATGATAATATCACGTTCTGTGATCTTTCCATCTTGGTATATCAGATTTAAACCGCTTATGGTAATCATACTAAACATCAACAACATACCGCCGCCTAATACGGGATTGGGAATAGTTGATACGACTGCGCCAAGTTTAGGAAAGAAACTGCACAGTACCAGGAAACCTGCGCCCATTCCGATTGTAAAACGATTGACTACTTTCGTCATGCCGATAAGCCCGACATTTTGACTAAATGAAGTTGTCGGTAAAACGCCGAAAAGGGCAGCAATCATACTACCGATTCCATCCGCATGAACCGCACCTTCTAATTCTTTATCGGTTATATCTCTTCCAAGTCCCCCTACCGCGATACCGGTATTATCGCCGATTGTTTCTACCATTGTCGCGAGATACACAAGCATAAAGGGTACTATTGCTTCCCAATAGAATGCAAAACGGAGATGTCCTGTGGCAAAGAACGGCAGCGGAGCGGAAATCCATGCCGCATTTCTTACCGGAGAGAAGTCAACCATACCGGCAAAGACTGCAACGATATACCCTGCGACTAAACCGATAAGGATGGATGATACACTTAAAAAACCGGTAAATAGCTGACGGATAAAAATAATGGCTAAAAATACGAACAGTGCGATCAATAAGTTTTTCATCGAACCAAAGGCTGATGTCCGTTCAATATCGACGCCGCCGCCTACAAACCGGATACCGACCGGAATAAGTGAAATCCCCAAGGTTGTAACAACGGTTCCGGTTACAACATGCGGTAAAAATTTATGGAGCGGCTTAACAATAAATCCGAGCAAAAATTCCATAAATCCGCCAATCAGTGTGGCTCCGAGAATGGCAGCATAACCGCTCATCCAATCCCCGCCTATCGCAGCAAATTGAGTGCCGACTCCGATGATAACAGGAATAAATGCCGAACCGGTACCCATAACAGTCGGTAATCCTGAACCGATTTTCCAAATCGGATGCAGCTGTATAAAAGTAATGGCACCCGCTGCAAACATCGCATTTTGCAGCAGCGATACTTTAATATGCGGTGGAATATTTAAAATTCCGGTAACTACTAAAATCGGTGCAAGGTTTCCTGCATACATGGCTAGAACATGCTGCATACCTAAGGGAATCGCCGTTCTTAATGGAACACGTCCTTCAAGTCTATAAATATTCTCTTTCGAGACGTCCATCGTTTCCTCCTAGAACTACTTTTTATACCCCCGATGCAAAGGAAGCCTCGGGGTATAGATTCAATCTTTTGCACTGTATGTGTGCTATCCGATATGGGGTATCGGTGTATTAAACCTTAGCTTAGCGCTCCTCATCATGTTGTCTCATCTTTTTTTGACTTCGGCAGCAGGAGGTTCAAAATAAGTGCGGTAACAAAGGCACCGACGATGGCCTGTTTAAAGATGTTCTGGAACCACATCGGCATATGCTGCATGACTTCCTGTACGTTGCTTAAACCGAAAGCAACACCGAGCGATGCTGCGATAATGACAATATCACGTTCCGTAATCTTTCCGTTTTGGTAAATCAAGTTTAAACCGCTCATGGTGATCATACTGAACATCAGCAATACACCGCCGCCCAATACCGGGTTCGGGATAGTCGAAACGATTGCTCCAAGTTTGGGGAAGAATCCGCACAATACCAAGAAGCCTGCACCGATTCCGATTGTAAAGCGGTTGACAACTTTTGTCATACCGATAAGCCCGACGTTCTGGCTGAATGAGGTGTTCGGCATAACGCCGAAGATTGCCGCAAACATACTGCCGAAACCGTCTGCATGAACCGCCCCCTGCAATTCTTTGTCTGTTATGTCACGTCCGAGACCGCCGACTGCGATACCGGTGTTATCACCGATTGTCTCTACAGTTGTCGCAAGATAGACGAGCAGGAATGGGACAATAGCATCCCAATAGAAGGTGAGGTTCAGGTGCCCTACTGCAAAGAACGGGAGCGGAGCGGAAATCCATGCGGCATTTCTTACCGGTGTAAAATCGACCATACCGGCAAAGATTGCAACAACGTAACCTGCAATAAGCCCGATTAGAATGGAAGAGATGCTCAAAAAACCGGTAAACATTTGCCGGATAAAGATAATTGTTAAAAAGACGAAAAGTGCAACTAACAGATTCTTTATCGAGCCGAATCCGGGTGTTTTTTCAAGACCGACTCCACCGCCGACAAATTTAATACCGACCGGGATAAGCGAAATTCCCAAAGTGGTAACAACGGTGCCGGTAACAACGTGCGGTAAGAACTTGCGGAGCGGTTTTACAATAAACCCGAGCATAAACTCCATTAAACCGCCGATAAGGGATGCCCCAAGAATAGCAGCATATCCGTTTGACCAGTCTCCCATTGCGGCATATTGCAGTCCTACGCCGATAGCAACGGGGATAAATCCTGAACTGGTTCCCATAACGGTGGGGAGCCCCGAACCGATTTTCCAGATAGGCCGCAACTGGACGAATGTAACGGCGCCGGCAACAAACATAGCGCTTTGCAGCAGCGAAACTTTAATATCCGCCGGGATATTAAGAACACCCGATATAACTAAAATCGGGGCAAGGTTTCCGGCATACATAGCCAAAACATGCTGCATACCGAGAGGGATTGCCGTCTTTAACGGAACACAGCCTTCGAGCTTATAAATATTTTCTTTTGAAATACTCATAATCTCCTCCTTAACTATAATACATATCACCCGCGTATTTTTACTCTATGAGTATATACTGATAGAGATGCGAATGTTTACTCATTCTATCAGTATAACTGCGAATATGGTAAATAGCAAGAAAAAATTGTAAGATTACCTAAAAATTATTTAGTGAACCTGTTCACCGGTTAAACCGGTAAGTTGTTCTAGAAGAAAACCGGTATCATCTTCAACGAGGACAACCAGTTTATCTCCGGGGTACAATACGGTATTTCCGTCGGGAATGGTTTCCTCTTCACCGTGTATAACGCCGACAATACGGCATTTTTGAGGCCAGTCCGTTTCTCTGATTTTCTTTAAAGCCACAATCGATTGGAGCCCGATAGGTAATTCATAAAGCTGCGGGTGATATGTTCCGTGTTTACCGCTCAAAGAATGCGTGTTACCTTGTTCGGCTTCAAATATTTGCGCTAATAAGATATGGTCATGCGCCTGCGAACCGATAAAACTTGCCGTCAGATAAGCGGTAAAACAAGTGAGTACCAAACCGCTCAGCTGATGGAACGCCCCGCTTGTTTCAAACACAATAACACAGGCGGTAAGCGGTGCTTTAATAACGGTGGTAAAACAGGCAGCCATACCGAAAAGAATCATGGTAGTTACGTGTTCCTGCGCCAATAGGCCGAAATGCACAAGCACGGTTGCGTACAACGCACCGCTCACTGCGCCACAGGCAAGAAGCGGTACAAAGATTCCTCCGATTGCCCCTGATCCTGCGGAAATACCGGTAAAAAGCAATTTGACGATTAAGAACATCAGCAGCATTGTAAGCGGAAAGGACTGCTGTTCAGTCAGTGCTTTTATCAGCCCGTCTCCACCGCCGGATGCATAACTGTGCCACAAACCTATCGGCAGAGACAGCAAAAACGGAATCATCGGCCGCAGAATCGGCGGAATATGGAGCGTTTTATAGCATCGCTGAAAAAAATAGATTGACTGTTTAAAACCGTGCCCGACAAGCGTTACAAACATCCCGAGTCCTATCAGCCATGCGAATTGCGAAAGCGGGAATTCTACGGTCGTAAAGAATCGAAAAATCGGGCCGGAACCTAAAAAGATACTTCCGGCAAAATCGCCGGCAAAAGACCCTGCCATAACGCAAGCTAAGAGTAACGGCGTTAAATGATGATGAATATCTTCCAGAGCAAAAACAATTGCGGCGAAAGGGGCATTAAAGGTTGCCGAAAGTCCGGCGGCGGCACCCGCAGTGATAAGGCATACTCGTTCGGTAAACGATCGTTTCCCCAGCCGCTCAACGGCATCTCCGACATAGGCGCCAAGTTGCACGGAAGGCCCCTCGCGTCCCATCGAAAGCCCCAAGCCGATATTCAACACACCTCCGATAAACTTGAGCGGGAGTTCACACAGCGGCGAAAACTGCAATTTTTGCATAAACACGCCTTCTATCTGTGCAACTCCGCCGCCTTTAATCATCGGCCACTTTGTGATAATAAAACCGGCAAATAAGCCTATCAGCGCCAAACTAACCAGCGCAAGAACAACGCCAAGCGCACCTGTTGACTGTATGACCCCGTATAGTGCAACACGGATATTTTTAATATAAGAGATCGACAGCCTGAAACCCGTAATAACCAGTCCCGTCAATAGGCCCGTTAATAGGCTTTCAAATACCAAAAGCCACTTATTTTCTTGTCTGCTTTTAAGCAATGTACCTGTTTTTGAATATTGATTCATAATAATTTTATTATCACTGGATCTAGATCCTGCGAGCTGCGGTAACCGCTTCTTTTAATTGACGGGCGGTACGGGTAACCGATTCAAAATCACCGGTTTTAGCGCCTTTTGTCAATGCTCCACCGATACCGAGCACTGCAGCTCCCGCTTTAATCCACTCGGCTGCATTTTCGGCAGTGATGCCTCCGGTCGGCATATAGGTTCCCTGCGGAAGCGGTCCCTTAAAGGCGCTGATAATTTTCGGCCCGAAAAGCTCTGCCGGAAACAGCTTGAGGATGTCAGCACCGAATTCAAGCGCCCGCACCGCTTCCTGCGGGGTCATCACACCGGGAATGTACGGCACCGCATACCGATTGCAAAGGTGAGCGCAACCTTCGTCAAAAGACGGCCCGACGATATATTGTGCACCGGCAAGGATACAGGCACGCGCTGTTTCCGCATCGAGTACCGTACCGGCTCCCAGCAATACATCCGCACCGAATACTTCGCTTAGCTCACGGATAATTTCGTCGGCGTGCGGTACGGTCATGGTAATTTCGATTGCCGTGATCCCTCCGGCACGCACCGCCTCCACGATTTTAAGCCCCTGCGCTTTATTTTCCGCCCGAATAACGGAAACCGCCCCCGCCTCAATCAACGCCTGTATCAGTTCGTATTTTTTCACTATTTCCTCCGCTCGGTCAATCTCATCAGACAGTCGCGAGAATATTCCCGCAGAATAATGGAGGCTGGCCAACCAGAGTTGAACCTCTTCGCGGTTCAAATGGTCGTCCAACCTCCATTATTCTGCGATTCTTATCTATATTCTCTGATGAGATTGACCTTCTTCTAAAATAAACTGTGCAAAATTTTACCTAAAATTTCGCACAGTTCTTCCAAGGAAAAGGTAACCACACCGAAAATATTGCAAGCGCTTACCTTTTCGTTTGCGCAAAATTTTTTAAATTTTGCGCATTTTTTCACGAGAAGGATAAACGCATCAGACTGCTAGATAAAAATCGCAGAATAATGGGAACCGGGCAAGCATTTGAGCCGCAAAGCGGCGAAACTCTGCTTGGGCGGTTCCCATTATTCTGCGGGGCCATTGAAAAGGCCATCTGATGTGCTTACCCTGAGCCGCTAGTCTACTTGGATGGTAAACCGTTCCGATTTTTCATTGCCGGTAATATCCCGGGCTGTAATTAATATATCGGATTTTCCGCGGTTTAAGATAATCTTGCCTAAATAGAGTCCATTCTTTCGCCGGTATAGCAGCGTATCGGTAAAGGCGGTATTCCCCAGATACGATTCACCGTCTTTTTGGGTAATCGTTTCAAAGGGCAGTGTTCGAATATTAGTGCCGTTTACAAAAATCGTAATACGGAAAGGATTAAAACTCCGCCCGCCCGGTACAGCCGTATCGGAAATATCCGCGTATAGTTCATAGCTTCCCTGCCGCACATTTTTTTGCCCGCTCATTTGAAATACGGTATTTTGCTCATTTATCAAAATGATGTCTTGTATCTGCGGCGCTATTTTATCGTTAACCGACGGAAGTAGTAATAACGGATTGATATATACTTTTTTTTGATTATCGCTCACTTGAAAGATCAGCTCATTAGGATTTCCCCATCCGCTGTTTCCAGTTTTCCCGATAACAGCTGTTGATTCAGCGGTTACCCTGTTGCGGAATACCGTGGTATCGTCAAGGTTTCCATAAACCGTTTGGAGTCCGTCATCGTGTAAAAATATCAATGCATTTCCAAGTGTAGAAGGGAAAGCTCCGGAGCCGTATTTTTTATCTATGACAATTAAGAGAATTCCGTCATCCGCAGCGCGTACCGTCGCCGCATCTTCAAAGGTCAAACCTTGTTCAAAAGTATTTTCACCGATACGTTGCCCGAAAAGCCGTAAGAAATTTTGTGTATCGGCAGGCCATTCCAATGCGAATAATTCCGCAAAAAATACCGTTGCTGCTAAGAGGCAAAAGAAAAATCGTTTCATATCAGTATCCTATTTTTCACTTTATTTTATATCGATACGGGCTAACTTCGTGTCGGTCGCAAGGAATATCGTTTCCCGCTCTTGTACAAGGAACGTATTTTTTGAAGGAAAGGAGGTGTGTCCAACGACATAAAAAGGCGCTTCGATAAACGACAATGTTGAGCTTTGTTCTTGTCTGCTGATAATCGCCATCATATTCTTATACGGATTTTGACCGCCGGAAATGACCATACCGCGCTGCGGCATAATACCCGATATCAACCGATCGCAGTCGATAAAGCCGATACCTTCGGCACATTCAAACACGGCGTTATAGCCTTTTATATCGAAATCAACAAAGACCTGCCTGTGAAGATTTCCTTCCAATTTCCGGTGATGTATGATTTTATATTTATTACCGTCTATCCGTATAAGCAATGCGCGTTGACTGTTAATGCCGCACACACAGGCGGCAAGTTTTCCGTCGGTGGAGATTGCTGCTCCCAGTATAACCTGATAGTCACTGCCGCCCGGATAAAAGTCCGACCGTACATTACCTTCGGAATCAAGAACGACAAGTTTTCCATCAGAGAATCCGATAATAGCTCCGCTTTTTGTGCTATGAAAGGCGGTAATCGGCGCGGTGTGCAGATAACGCCAGCGCGGTTTCCCGTCGGCACCGTATTGCTTAACGGCGCTTCCTCCCGGCTCAAATAAGTAGAAACGGTCTTCGTCGATGTATACAAATCCTTGCTCTTCGATGACGGTTATCAGCGAACCGTCGGGGCGATAAATCGGTGTTTTAGCGGCATCGCTTCCGTATTCCGTCCACGCTGCGGAAGAAGCTGAAATGCGCTGGGTTACGGGAGATGAGCGGAGTAATTCACCGTCGGCAGTAAAGTAACCGAAGCGGCTTTCCGTCAAAAATACTTTCGGTGTTTTATCGGCAAATTGTTCCGGCGCCGCCTGCGAGACTGCATTTTCGGTTTCACTCCCCATGCCTTCCAACTCGGCTTGCGCACTATCCGGTGTTATGGTGCGTACCCACACAGGCTTTAGATAAAGATCCGATCCGAGCGGTACCGCTGCTGCAAAGATATATATGAATAAAAAAAGAATAGGAAAAATAATAAAACGATTATCGAAAGCTGTAATTTTCATAGTCTATATGGTATAATAGTAGTATGAAAGATTCAAGTAAGTATGACCATCTCTTTGAACAAGCTATGAAGGCAGCGGAAAATGCATACGCCCCTTATTCTCATTTTAGAGTAGGCGCTGCATTACTGCTTGATGACGGGAGTGTTGTTACCGGCGTGAATGTTGAAAACCGTTCTTACGGATTGACCAACTGCGCCGAACGCACTGCTATTTTCCGTGCCGTTGCAATGGGCAAAAGAAACTTTACGGCTATTGCAATCGCAACCCCCGATGCGGATTATCCGGTCGGGCCGTGCGGTGCTTGCCGGCAGGTTATTTCCGAGTTTATGCAGCCGGATGCTCCGGTTATATTCGGATCATCCGCCGGTAATCGAATCGAAACAACCGTAAGCGGTGTCTATCCTTTCGATTCACTCCACGAGCTGCAACAAAAATAAGAAAATTCAACTGCCAAAAAGATTAGGAGGAAACAATGCGGCAAGAACATGATCTTTTAGGGTATCGGGATGTTCCCGATGAGGCGTATTACGGCGTACAAACGCTTCGTTGTATGGAAAACTTTAATATTACCGGCGTGCATCTTTCCGCCTATCCGGGCTTTATAAAAGCCCTTGCGATGGTTAAACAGGCGGCGGCACAGGCAAACTATGAATTAGGTTTGCTGGAAAAACCGACAGCAGAAGCTATTATCGGTGCTTGTAAAGAAATTATTGCCGGTAAACTGCATAATCAATTCCCTGCGGATATGATTCAAGGCGGTGCGGGAACGTCTACCAATATGAACGCAAATGAGGTGATTGCGAACCGTGCACTTGAATTGCTGGGGCATAAAAAAGGCGAATACCAATTCTGCCATCCGAATAACCACATCAACCTTGCACAGTCTACCAACGATGCGTATCCGACGGCAGCGAAGCTCGGTATCTGCTTACACACGGAAAGCCTGATTACCGAGCTTGAAGAGTTGATTGCTTCTTTCCGCCAAAAAGGAAAAGAATTCGGCGGGCATATCAAGATGGGGCGTACCCAGCTGCAGGATGCGGTGCCGATGACACTCGGTCAGGAATTTGAATCGTATGCAGCGAGTTTAGAGGGAGAGGTGCCGCATATCCGGCATGCTGTTTCCGGCTTACTCGAAATCAATATGGGAGCAACCGCCATCGGTACCGGTATCAACAGCGACCCTGCCTATGCGGATTTGGTAACAAAACGGCTCGCAGAAATTTCCGGTTATCCTGTTACGAAGGCGAAGAATTTGATTGCCGCAACGAATGACACCACCTGTTTTGTTTCCTATTCGGGGCAGCTGAAACGCCTTGCGGTAAAAATTTCAAAGATATGTAATGACCTTCGTCTGCTCGGCTCGGGACCGCGCGCCGGTTTGAACGAAATACATCTCCCGGCAATGCAGCCCGGTTCATCGATTATGCCCGGTAAGGTCAATCCGGTTATCCCCGAAGTGATGAATCAGGTATGCTTCCGCGTTATCGGAAATGATACGGCTGTAATGATGGCATCCGAAGCGGGGCAGTTGGAGCTGAACGTCTTTGAACCGGTTATCATTTACAGTATTTTGGAATCGATTTCGATTTTAAATAACGGTATGTCTACGCTTCGGCAGCGCTGTATCGACGGTATCGAAGCAAATGTCGAGCGGTGCAAGGAGCTAACCTATCGGAGTATCGGCTTGGTGACGGCGCTTAATCCGGTACTCGGTTACGAAATCTCAAGCGATATTGCCAAGACTGCCCTCAAAGATGACCGCAGCGTCTACGACCTTGTACTGGAACGCGGTTTATTATCGAAGGAAGCGCTCGACGAAATCCTGAAGCCGGAGAATATGACGCAGCCTAAGAAAATGCACAAGCTGTAAGGCACGGGGCTGTCCAAAAAACTCAGGTTTTAAATAAACCTATACTAACGCGCAAAAGAGCAGCGGTGCAGGCATTGCCCATGTATCGCTGCTTAAAGCCGAAAGGGTAACTATAAATGATTATAAAAGAGAGCGTCTCTGTAGAAGATCAAATAAATATTACAATAGATATGTGGAAGCAAACAGGTATCCTAAGTAAAAATATTAAAAAGCGCAGGATACTTTTAACCTGTCTCATTATCAGCTTTCTTGTGCTGGTACTCATACTAATTAAAGGCTACTTATTCCAAAGTATTATCGGTGTCTCCTATATTTTATGGGTTCTCGCGGAAATTATTTTTGCAAAACAAATATATTTACGGAAATTGAAAAAGAATCTGCGGAAGCAGTATGCTCTGGCTGCCGAAAAATTTAATTTGCCAAAAGACAAAATTGAGGTCATTACAGAAATAACAGATGGTTATGTTGAGGCAATAAAGTTAGGAACATCGACGAAATTTTTATTAAAAGATTTTTTATTTGATATCGATAATGAAGCCTTTTATATTTTAGAATTTACAAACGGACGTTTCTTGTATTTCAAAAAAGATGCATTTGAGACTAAAGAACAATATGAAGAACTGCTTGAGTATATAAAAAGATTTACAAAGAATAGTTAGCGATAATGCTTCAGCTTTTTGTTTGTTTTACACTTGACAGACAAAAAGAAAACCGATATGATATATTCCATATTTATGCCAACTTAGCTCAGCTGGCCAGAGCACGTGATTTGTAATCTCGGGGTCTAGGGTTCGAATCCCTAAGTTGGCTCATCAATATGGGGAGATTCCCGAGCGGTCAAAGGGGGCAGACTGTAAATCTGTTGGCTCCGCCTTCCAAGGTTCGAATCCTTGTCTCCCCATTTTTTATTTCAAAATAAATACAGGCGAATGTACCAGCTGAGGTTCGCCGGTTTTCATTTTCCATTTTTTCATATCATCAATCATTTAAATACTTAAAGTTTTTTAATTTTAAAATATGTCAAGTTTATTTGTACGAGGGTTTAATACCCGCCGTTCTTCTCACTTATATTGGAGCATATAATATAAAATCAACAGCAGCTATAAAATACATAATAATAGATAATAGTGGAAATATTGAAAAAAAGGTTTAAAACACTGAAAAGATTAAATAATGCCGTCGGACAGAATCGAACTGTCGACACAAGGATTTTCAGTCCTTTGCTCTACCGACTGAGCTACAACGGCAAAAACAATAGAAAATTTATATCCGATTTTTTTATATGTGTCAAGTACCTGCTTGCAGTTTATACTTGACACTCGGAATAGGTGAACTTGTTACTCTATATCGTAGATAATTTTTTCCGGCGGTTGTTCAAGCAGTTCGGGATTTTCCAGATATTTATGCAATTCATGGAAAGCGGAGGCATAATAGAAGCCGTCACAAATCCGTTCATCGGTGGTAACGGCAAGGTCAAGGTTTCGTATATTGGTAACTGTACCGTCCCGTGCAATTTCTTGTGATCTCCGCATCGCGCTAAAAGTGATAAATACGGGTGCATTACCGAAGTCGTACAAATGATGAAATATAGGGCGGATACCTAACGAGCCCATCGAGGAAAAGACAACGGAACAGTGAAAAGGGCTGAGCAGTCGCAGGCTTTCCGGCAACAAGTTATGGAAGTCAAGCCAGTTCAGAAATGCGATTGCCGCACGTAATTGAAAATTCGGCATAAATCCGAGTTTACGCGCAATTTTATCAAAGGCACTTTCTTTTTCTTCACGTTTATTTCGATACTCTTCTATTTTCTGAGTCATCTGGTGATACACATCGGTGACGGTTGCGCTTCGGTCAAAGAAAAATTTCATCATTGTTTCTTCGGCTTCCAGCGACATCTCTTTCTTAACGGCCATGACCACTTCTATGTTATGGCGGGCATAAAGTCTCAATCCACTTAAAAATCGATTAATACCCGGCCGCTGTGATATTGTCCGCACATAGGCTGCAACCAATACATGCATGATGCCGAAACCGATAAGGCCATCGGCTCTTTTTTTATGTACGAAATGTTCTATCGCAGCGACATTGATGCTGTCTTGAAATAAATTTTGTGCTCCTATTCTTGACGGCATAATAAAGGGAGCTACTACCGCCATGGGTTCTATCGAACGGATACGCCGTCCTTCTTTTCTATCGCCGAATCGCCGTTTGGTTGGAATGTCCATAGTTGTTTTTTTTAGTTCCGATTCAGTTTGTTTGTCTTCCATATTTCCTATTTCCATTAGATTTTATATTTCTTATTAGAGATGCTTTATTATTCATAAATTCCCGTTTTGTACTAGAGAACTGAATCGACCAGTGTTTTAAAAGAGCTATTCAATGCTTCGTTGTATCGTTGAGGCTGCACCATAAAAAGGCCGTTTTTAACGATAATTGCAGTATGTTCTTCTTCGTCATTGAGAGAATCGTTTTTCCGGAATTGCTGTGCTTTTTCTAAAAGCCCTGTTTGTTTATCAATTGCTTGCCTTTGTTGCACAGTCATCATTTTTGAAAGTAAATTCGCAAATTCGAAAAAGTCATCGGGAAATTTCTCCATAAGTGTGCGGCCGGCATCCGCATTAGCTGTTTCGGATAACAAATCAGCAAACTCATCCCAATGCTCATTCAGAAAATGTATAATAATCTCTTTTTCCATTTTTTCCCTTGCTATAGGCGCTCTCTTTTTATATCGGCATAAAATGAGGGGCTTTCAATAATAAGAAAAAAAATCATCAATTAGGAAAATAGAGTTTTAGATACTGTTGGGTAAAAATATGCTTCCATGAAAATTCCGTATGGAGCGCTGTGCATGCTTGTAAAATAATATTTTTAAAATACGGAATATCGGTGAGCCTTGCTTTATCGGTTGCAAAAAAAGATTCTGCTTGGTTCAATACGGCTTCCGTCAATGCACTGATATGTATGTCGGTGTTTTGTTCTTCGCCATTCGGAAGCGTATATAAAAAGCCTGTTTTCCCGTTTATGATTTTTTGCAAGCCTCCTTGTGCGTTCGCAATCGGGATGGTACCGTAAACTTGTGCGATAAGATCTTCCAAGCCACACGGTTCAAATAAGCTCGGTAAAACAATAAAGTCCGCTGCTGCGGTGATGAGCCGAGCAGCCTTTCGGTTATATCCCTTACAATACACAAATTTTCCGGGCAGCGCGGCAGCGAGGGCGATCGCTTCAGCTTCAAGTTCAGGATTTCCCTGTCCCATTACAATAAACCGTAGGTTAGGAAAGCGTTCCAGTATGCGGGGAATTGCTTTGAGTAATACATCGACGCCTTTTTGCCGAACCAACCGGCCGTGGTACATCAGGTAGAGTGTTCTCTTCTCTTCTTGTGTACTCATGCTGCCGTATTGTTGTATGCCATCATACAGCGGCGCTGTGCAGGTCTGCGATTGTAGTTTGTCCAGTAAAAATGAACGGCAGGCATATTTTCCTTCAAACTGCTCTTTTTGTATGTCAAACGCGAAAGGGAGTCCTGAGCATTCCATATCGAGAGGATTATATGTCGCGAAATCAATTCCGTTGGTAATACCGGTAATATGAATATGCTTTTGGGCGAGGGTTTTTGAAAAAAGATAAGAATACGGCGAATGTTCGGGTGAAATCAGCTGCTTTGCATACCACGGAGACACCGTCGTTAAATCAGCAAAGGCGGAACCGACAAGAAAGGGTTCGACCGTATAATCGACTCTGCCATATTCCAATACTCTGTGAGGAAGATCGGTTAAATGTGCCGCATATTCGAACGAATAAAAGGTTTGGCGGTAGCCGTCCCCTGCGTTATGGATGGTGATAAGTGTACGGGTATGCCGAAATAGCCGCCTGCCCGTACATCGGGCAGAGATGAACGCAGGAAGCAAAGCGGTGTGGGCATCATGGCAGTGCAATACCTGCGGAGCAGTATGGTTGCGTAATCCGTAACAATAGACCGCTTTTTGAAATAATACGTTCATTTCGTGGTTGTCGATGTAACCGTCTCCTTTTTTAAGATCAGGCCGGTGCAGCTTTTCCCGAAAATAATCGAGTTCTTCGGCGCAGTAGGTATAAATATCTTTTTTTTCCGTGAAAATACCGGAGTCGATAAAGATGAAACGGATGTTTTTCCTGAAAAGTTCAAAATATCTCACCAAATGCGGGGTATCACCGACACGTATCTGTGCTTCTCCGATGCAGTTATCGAGATCTTCGCTATTGTTTCCGTAACGGGGCAAAAATACCGTAACCGTAAGACCGTAAGCTGCCGCTGCTTCTGCCAATGACTTTACGACGTTTTTTACGCCTCCGGCTTCTGCAAAGCCGGCATATTCACGGCTTACAACCCATATCAATCCATTATTTTCCTTGGTGCTCATAAAACTGGAATATCCTTAAAGAAAGTAAAGGGTACCTCTTAAAACCGAAGTTTTCAGAAATATCCGCTATGTTGTGCGATGAAACAGATCCGGCCTGAGTTTTTCCGCCCCGCCCAAATAAACCGGTATCGCTTTCTTTTTTCCATAGTAATAGAAAAGGAAGCGAATGATACCGTGAGGACTGCCGTCGATATCCGGTTCCGTACTGCAAAAAAGGGCGACCGCAGAAGCATAACCGGCGGAGCGCAATAAAGTTGCAGGATTTGCCGCTGTTATATCGGATGTAATCGAAAATTGTAGGGAAACGATATCTTTTTCATGCAATCTGTTGAGTTCCAAAAAGCGTGTGTACGCCGTAACGACGGCTGTTTTGATCTGCTCCTGCGTATTTTGAGTACATACGGCTGCTCTTCCTGCGTACAGTTTTTTCCAAAACATCATTGTATGTCCTTATACCAGATTAAGACCGCTCGAAAGTAAAAGAATAGCGGAGGCTGCAATTGCAATTACGAGTCCGAATATACAAGCAATACCGCTGATAATACAGCGTCCGAGGTAGTAGGGCTTCCGTAAATAGATATTGTAGTTGATTTCAAACAATAAAGCAAAAACGGCAATTAAGAACAGTAAAATGCCGCCTGCGATAAGAAATTGCAAAATAATGATCTGGCTTGAATCCAAAAAGTTTTGAATGTTCCCTAACACAAATAAAACGGATAAGGCAATCAGAACGGTAAAGAGGAAGAGTACGGTTCTATGTAAAAAACGAATAGTAACTTGTTTTCTCATTATCGGAGATGCCATCACTGACCGAGTATAACTTGTCCGATTGGAACATGCAAGCCCTCGCATTTCGGTTAGATTTTTACGTGAATGAATATGGACCTTTTTAGTGCGAAATTTTTCCTAAAATTTCGCACCTTTTCCTAGCAGACGGGTAAACGCATCAGGCAGAGTAAATAAAAAGCGCAGAATAAGTGAGGCTATGAGACCATTTGAACTGCAGAGCGGTTCAACTCTGGTTGAATAGACTCACTTATTCTGCGGGGCTACTAAAAAACGGCCTGATGCATTTACCCTGTCGTGTGCAGGTCGGATAAACATCAGTTCGGTGATGGGGTGCGCTTTATTGAGGCCTTTTTGTTCAAACTTGGTTTTGGGACGCCATGGCTGCGGAGGGGCGAACCCTTCGTATTTTGACCGGAGCCCTTCAGTGGCCGAAAGTTCGGCAAAGGCATCCTCTGCATAGTCGTACCAATCGGTTACCATATAGAGGTAGCCGTTTTCTTGCAGTTTTTGAGCCAGCAGGTCGGTTCTTGGGCGATGGAGCAGCCTCCGTTTATGGTGTTTTTTCTTTTGCCATGGGTCGGGGAAAAAGATATGGAAGCCTGCGATTGAGGCGTCGGGGATCATCTTTTCCAATACTTCAATAGCGTCGTGTTCGATAATGCGGATATTTTTAAGCCCGCGCTGCTCAATTTCGTTTAAGAGCTTTCCGACCCCTGCTTGAAAAACCTCAATGCCGATATAGTTGATTTCGGGATGCTGCGCTGCGATTTCAGCTGTTGCGACCCCCATGCCGAATCCTATTTCGATGATGACCGGATGATCATTCGCAAAGATTTCTTTAAAAGAAAGCTGTTGCGCTTTGTAGGGGATGCACCAGCGCGGCGCATATTCCGCATACGCTTTTTTTTGAGCCTCGGTAATCCGCCCTTTCCGCAGTACAAAGGTTCTAATGGGTCGTCCCTGCGGCGGCATATCGGCTACGCCGGTTTGTTCACTATGGTCTGTCTGTTCTGTTATCATGGTATTCCTTCTCTTAATTCGTTTTTTCGATAAGCGAAAAATACAAGGGGCCTGCTCCCCCGCAGGTATCGGGCAAAAAACGGCTGCCGAACAGCGTTTTTTCGCCGAGCATCAGCGGTGTGCTGTTTTTGCCGGCTGTTTTGGTATTGGTTGCGGCAAATTCCATTGCTGCGGTACCGCTGTGAATGGCGGCTTCGGTTCCGTATTTTTTTAACAACTTTTGTACGACGCCGTCGTTTTCTGCATCGGCAAGCGCACAGGTTGCGTATACTAAAAAGCCGCCCGGTTTTAATAGTAAGAAAGCTGCCGAAAGGAGCGCCCATTGCCGCTGCACCAGCATTTTAATCCGTGCAGGTGTCCAGCAGGCAAGGTATTTCGCATCGGTAAGCACATGGCGCTCCGAAGAACAAGGCGCATCCAGTAAAATGCGGTCGTAATACGCTTGCCGATAGCGGGGGAGGGTAGCGGCGTCATAGCCGGTAACTTCGATGCGGGCGCTTATGTCCGGCGGCAGGTGCTCATCAAGTACGGTGAGCAGCCGCGCTCGGCGTGCCCGCGACAACTCGTTTGCCTGTATCTGGGCTTCCTGTCCCATACCGGAGGCAAGCACCAGCGTTTTGCCGCCCGGAGCGGCGCACATATCTAAATAGCTGCCCTCATCAATCGACGGAAGCGCCTGTGCCGCATAGATACTCGCTTGGTCAAGATAATACGGCCTTCCGCCGCACACCGAAAACGCCACCGGCTGCGTCTCTTTGAGAAGCGCTTCCCGAAGCGTCGGCCAACGGTCGCCGAAAAGAGCGCTGTAGTAAGCTTCAAACGCGGCTGCCCCACTTACCTGCTTCGACCGCTTCACGGGTGCCGCTCCGCGTCTATTTGATGGCTTGTAGGTAATGTAGCTGGAGCGGTTGTATCCGCACCTGCGTCCGCTTCTCCTTTATTTGTGGCCATTGTACTGTTTGTGCATGCCGCCATGCAGGCATGCCAAAGGGTGTCGGGCTGCATAGGCGGCGCTTCAACGGTAATGTTTTGGTGCGTAATCGGATGGATAAACGAGAGCTTGTAGGAATGCAAGCGTATGCCGCCGTTCGATTCACTGCGCCGCGCTCCGTATTTTAAGTCTCCCTTGATGGGATGTCCGGCGGCTGCCATCTGTACCCTAATCTGATGCGTGCGCCCTGTTTCCGGCCTAATACGGATAAAGTCGTACCGGTCTCCTTCTCCGCACAGCGTCCAATATAAAACGGCTTTTTTAAGCGCCGGCTTCTTATGCTTTTTAGGTTTTGTGATATCGGTAGACGTTGCCTTTGCAGGAGTTATATCGATAGGAGCTGCGCCGATAAAGGCTTTTTGTGTTTTGGTATGAAAGCCGAGCCAATGCTCCAGCCGCTGCGGCTCCGATACTTCTGCGGGATGTTCTGTAGACCGTTCACATATTGCCCAATATTCTTTTTGCACAGCTTCGGCTTCAAATGCACGGGAAAACAGCGTTTGTATCTGGGCAGAAAAAGCCAGCAATACGATACCTGATACGGGAGTATCAAGCCGGTTAACCGGAGCTACAAACGGTTTATGCGGAAAAAGCGGCGCGAAAAACGTCTGGGAATTTTCACCGCTTGCTTTATAGGCAACCGCACAGTAATCATCTTCAAAATAAATACGGGTAGTTTCTTTACACATAATTCAAGGATAACAGAAACGCATTATAGTTGTTTTTTTCTACCGAGACAATATGCTTGACAAACCATTATACGAGTGCTATGGTGATTTCAGAGGAGAAGATATTATGAAAAAGTGTATTTTTTATAGGATTACCCCCCCCCCCCCCCCCCCCCCATTGGGTGTGGATTTATTGATAGTAAATTATCCGTTAGGAAAGAGTATTCGTTCTTTTGCTTCTGTTGATGACCTATACAAACAGCGGATTTCGGAATAGTATATTATGCTTGTAACTATTACGAAGGATGCTTTCTTCAACTAAGAAAAAAGTTAGGGCTGATATGGTATACAGAACAAAAACAGTAGAAGATACTATCAACTTTGGTCGGGCTTTAGGCCGCTTACTCAATGCAGGCGATGTGCTTGCTCTGCAAGGGACGCTCGCAGCAGGAAAAACGCAGCTGACAAAAGGCGTTGCGCAAGGGCTTGATATATCCGAAGCTGTTACCAGTCCCACCTTCACCATCATATCGGAATATTACGGACGCTTGCCGCTTTATCACATGGATGTGTATCGGCTCAGCTCACCGGAAGATTTTTTAGATCTCGGTGTTGAGGATATGCTGTACGGTCAGGGCGTGTGTATTATCGAGTGGAGTGAAAAAATTATGTCGGAATTACCGGCACGTACCGTACTTATTCATATCAAGCCGGAAGAAGATACGAGCAGAACTATTACCATCACGAACTGGCCGTATGAAACGGACAGCTTAATCGAATATGAGGTAGCACCATGAATATACTTGCAATAGATACCCTCACTTCAACCCTTTCAGTTGCGGCATACGGTCCTAACGGATTAGTTACGCAATCCTTCGCCGGTAACGGTCCGTCCCACGCAGAACGGTTGCTCCCCCTTATCGATGCAGCCGTATCAGCCGCGGGATTTACTGCCGCCGATACGGAAACGGTATTGGCGCCGGAAGGTCCCGGTTCTTTTACCGGCCTAAGACTCGGATTTGCAGCGGCGAAAGCATTGCAGCTGAGCAGTAACAGCTGTTTTATTCCTATTCCTACGCTCCCATGCATAGCATCGCAGTATGAGGCGTGGAATGGAAATATTGCCGTAATAATAGATGCAAAACGGGAACGCTTTTATGCGCAGCTTTTTAAAAATGGAAAAGCGGTAACAGAAGCTTTTGACAAACCGGCGGCTGATTTACTCCCGCACTTTTCGGAAAACGAAGAATGGCTGGTTACCGGCTACGGCACGGCAGTGTTTAAAAACACTGCTGCAATTGTGCAAAGTAGTATCCGCTTTCATTTTATTGAAGCGGACTCTCTCTCTTTTGCGTATTCGATGATTAAGTATATGCAAAAGCACGGTAATGTACTGAAGAATGCTGCAGACTATGCAGGGCCTCAGTATATTCGAAAGAGCGATGCAGAGAAGGACTAAATTATGGAAAAAAGTATATCCTCGAAACAGGAACAGCCGATTACGGGAGCGATGTCATCGGAAGAACAAGAGGCGTATTTTGACGAACTTGCTGAATTGACAAATGCGAGAAGCATTCCTACTATGATTATTGACAGTAATTTAGTTATACGCTACATGACCAAGAGCGTGTATACATTACTTGCGGGTTATTACGCATTGGAGAAGAAGCCTCTTTTTAATGTTTTCGGCAGAGTTTTTACTCAAGCGGAGATAAAAGACTTTTTTGAAAGTATACGGTCACCGGAAAAAGGCTGGTCATGGATCGGTAATATGGTGCATAAATCGCACACATTAAAAACCCTGTATACGAGAGTGCGGGTTCATCCTATTTTTGATAGGGATAATCGTTATCTGCTTGGATATTGGGTAATTATTGAAGATGTAACAGCAGAGCAGACCGGAATGTACAAAATGATGCTCAATGGGTTGTTAGAAGCGTCAATGCTGAAAGACAATGATACGGGAAATCATGCACAACGGCTCAATTTTTATTGCCGAGAGTTTTCCGAATACTTGTTTGGACTTAACCGGTATCCCCAAATTAATCAAGACTTTGTTGATAATATTTCCGTTTTGGCCGCTATCCATGATGTAGGGAAAATCGGTACACCGGATTATATTTTGCAAAAACAGAGCAAATTAACCGGCATTGAATGGGAAGTGATGAAAGAACATACAATCAATGGCGCTCTTATTGTGTCATCTTATCCTATTGCAATGGCAAAGGAAATAACATTAAGCCATCATGAACGGTGGGACGGCAGCGGATATCCGTTTAAGCTTGAAGGTGAGATGATACCGCTTTCGGCAAGGATTGTCGCAATAGCTGATGTATATGATGCACTGCGTATGAAACGATCGTATAAAAGCGAGCTTTCACATGATGAAGCTGTCCAATATATTTTTGAGAACGCAGGGAAGCATTTTGATCCGCAGCTCGTAGCATATTTTAAAGAGATTCACCACGCATTTGATAAAGTATGGCACACTCTCAAAGATGATGAGACGGAACAGTCACGCGTACCCGAGGATCGGGCTGTAGTATAATCGGCGACTGCGGCACGTGATCGGGAAGGCATCGCAGTAATGCAATGCTCCCGTATTGTATTACCGTTTTTTACTTTAATCCCAGTTGAGCAAGCGAATCGATATTGCCGGTCGCGAGCGCCGCTTTATTTTCACGCTGAATTTCGTCGTAAATTTCTTCGCGGAATACTTTGACGGAGCGGGGGGCTTCAACGCCGATTTTAACCTGATCTCCCCGTACTTCGATAACGGTAATTTCAATTGAATCGCCGACGCGGATTTTTTGGTTTGTTTTTCGGGAAAGGATTAACATGACGAACCTCCGCGTTTCATTTCAGCGACGATATCATGCTTAGTCTTCCATTTTTCCCCGCCGATGACCAGCTGCATTGCCTTTTTATTCTTTTTATTGATGATGAGCGGGCCTTGCAGATTTGCCGTAATTGCCGAGCCGTCCGACGGAACGGTAACCAATGCAAACACCAGTACGTCCGACGGAGATTCAATGCCGAGCGGTTCGAGCAAACTATCATCGATGTCCAGTTCATAGTCAGGCCGGAAGATAAAAGGATCGATGGCGATAAACGCAAGCTCTGCATCGTCAAGCGACTGAATCCATATAAACGGCTTTTGCTTTGCATCGAGCAAGGCAAAGCGGTGATACTTTTTAAATCCGTAAAAACCTTCAGACAGGGTGATGATTTGATCTTCTTCAATCGTAACCGTACCCAGCGCCTTCGTTTTTATTTCCATACTAAAACTCCCTTTCTTTTGTCATCGTTATCTTAAATAATTGAGCAGCGTGTTTTTATATAAATTGCCGACCGTGCTTAACGATGCTTGATGCGTATACTCATACATTTTAAGATCGGAAATAGCTTGTGTCAAATCCAAATCGGCTTCGCGGGATTCTGCTCCCGTTACATTCGGTATCTGCATATTCAAACGGGCGAGCGCCGCTTCCGCGCGTTCATAGCGGGAGCCGTTTTCTGCAAGCCGCGCTGCGAGGTTGTCGATAGCTCCGTCCACACTACCGAGTACTTTGCCGCCGAGCGATTCATGGTCGCCTGCATACATCGCGTTGCGCATCGCGATGACCGCATCAAAAAGCGAACCTCCCGATACGCGCACCGAATCGGCAAGGTTGTACGGCGGCCGCTGCTGAGGTTTGACAATACCGAGAGAGGCGAGTACGTTTCCCTCTCCGGCATCGCGTAGCCAGAGCTGCCGTGCATCGGTCGTTTCGATATTCATACCGTTGGTAACGGGGTCGAGCGAAGCCTTAACCGCTGCGCCTGAGCTGTTGATCTTAGACATAATTGCATAGACGTTATCGCCTGCGATGAGCGGGATAGTAACGCCGTCTATCTCGATGACACTGTCCTGCTGTACGATAAAGTTCCGTGCATCGGTTGCGGAAAAGAGCGTTTGCCGTTCCGCCCAGAAGATACGGTTCCCTGCCTGATTTGCCTCCATAAACGAAAGCTCATCGCTTTCCACCTGTTTAGTGTCGATGGAACCGTTGTACCGTACATTGGTAATAACGGCGGAACCTGCGCCGTCGATATCGCCCATCACAATCTCAAAAGGTTCGGTAAAACTTTTCGTACCGGCAAAGAGGCGGGTGCCGTCTGCGCTAAAACTGTTTGCCGTTTGAACAAGCTCGTACAACAGTTCGTCTACTTCGGGCGCCATCTTTTTAAGATCAGAAGCGGTATAGGTACCGGTTGCACCCGCTACGGAAAGTTCGCGGAGCCGCTGCATAATGTTGAGCGCACTCTGCATCGGCGCCTCTGCAACCTTATATTGGTCGTTGAGCGTCTTGGCATTTTTTTCAAAGCGGTCAAGCCGTGCCAAAAGCGATTTATAGCGTACCGAATGTCCTGCAGCGATAGGATCATCGCGGAGCTGCTGGATGCGCCGCTGAGTACTGAGTTGACTGTTTACCTTGTGCAGCCTGCTTTCCTGCCTCCGCACCGAATAGCTGCTGTCCGAATGCTGCATATTTGAACTAATCCGTTGCATACTTACTCCTCAAAACTAGACACCAAGGCGGTTGATGATAGTATCGAGCATCTCGTTGACGGTAGCGACAAAACGAGCAGTCGCATTGTAGCCGTGCTGGAATTTAATAATATCCGCCAATTCTTCGTCGATATTGACACCGGAAATCGAGTCGCGCATATCGCGGAGTTCCTTGCCGATAGCGGTTTGTGTATTCAACGCAAGCTCGGATTGTTCGCCCTTTAAGCCCATATTGGTAACAGCCTCGGCGAAGAATTCGTCAAAGGTGCGGGTGTTGCCGACCATAACCGGCGTATTCCGTATCTTTGCGATAGCGACGGCGGCACGGTTGTCTCCGGGGTAGGGGATACCTTCAAGACTGGGGTAACCGGCGGCGATATTCTGTAAATCGCTTACGACAACCGGATTGATTTCCATCCAACCGGAGGGGTGCGCAATGGGGGAAACTGCATACTGTGCACCTTCCTGCGACAGTACGTTCACCGCATCGGGTTGCTGCCAGTCGTAGGCGTTTTCCGCACCGCTTCCGGTAAGCACGCCGGCGTATCCCGCTAAAAAGCGCCCTGAATCTTCGACGTGTCTGATAACAAAGTCGGGATTTTCGGTATCCTGCGCCGCTGTCCCCTTGAGCACGAGCTTATTGTTTTGGTCGAGATATGCGACGACTTCCGCACCGGAACGGTTGATGCGGTCTACAAGGTCGGCGACCATATCAGTGGAAGCGTAGGGTACTTGAACTGTTCCCGTTCCTGCGGAAAGGGTGATCGTCCCTTCCAATCCGATTTGTTCGCGCGGATCAAGGCTATATGCGCCGGTCAAACGGAAGATATATGAAGAATCGTATTCACCGTCGCCGTTCCGGTCGAAATTACCGACCGTATTGTTGATAAAATATTGTTCTTTGAAAAAATCGATACCGGTTTTTCCGTTTAAGCCCATCGCATTGCGGTGAATGTCGTTAACAAGGTCGACAAAGTTCATTGCCATCGTATCGAGTTTATTGATTTCGTCGCGGACATCTCCGTCGCGCAGTTCGATAAGGGCAGCCAGCCTGCCGCCGCCGAAGTGCGCAAGATTGCCGGAATCTTCCCATACGACATTGGCATACCCTTCGTTTCCAGTACCGCTTTTAAGTCCGAAGGTGCGGAATGTCCGCCCTTGTACCAACTCCATACCGTCCGAATAAATGATGTAGGATTCGTCGGCATCCACCTTCTCTACAGAGATGGAGATAAGGTCGGCTAGTTTTTCGGTTAATACATCGCGCTTATCCATCAAGTCGTTGGGATTGTCGCCCATCGCTTTAACTTTTACGATTTCTTCATTGAGCGCCGCAATCTGCCGGGTAAAGGAGTTTACCTGCTTAACCCGCGCTTCAATGTCGCCGTTGATCATATCGCGGATGCCCTGCAAGTCCCGATACTGATGGTGCACGGCATCGGTCAGCGTTTTTGCGCGGGTAGCAACCGCACTGCGCGCTGCCGTCGATTCGGGATAGACTGACAGCTCCTGCCATGAATCCCAAAACTGATCGAGCCGTGTCCGAACGGAAGTATCCTCCGGTTCGTTATACAGCTGTTCCAGCATATAGATGTAGGAATCGCGTGTTTCCCAGTACCCCTGCTTATCGGTTTGGGCGACAATCCGCTGATCCAACAGCTCGTCGCGCAGGCGGGTAATGGAGCTGACGGCAACACCCTGTCCGATTTGTCCGGGAGTTTCCGCCCGTGAAAGATCGGGACGATACAGCGGCTCGTAAGAATCGAGCTGAACACGCTGACGGGTATATCCTTCCGTGGATGAGTTCGATATGTTATGACCGGCAGTTTGAATGGACTGCTGGTGTGCAAATAAACTGCGTTTTCCTAATTCAATCGAAGCAAATGTAGACATTTTTATCACCTTCCTCCTTGAATACTATCCGTTAAAATACCGTATCGATAACCAAACTGCTGTAATTCGATTGGCTCGGCGCACCAGTGCGGGTATAAAATGAAGTTCTTGTACCGATTTCTGCGGCATCCATCATATCTTGTACCAATGTCTGTACGTGTGTAACGTAGGCATCAAGCGTATCGTTTGCCGTTTTTGCAAGCTGTGCTTGCTGTTGCAGACTACGATATAAATAACTGAGCTTTTTTTGATTTTCCGCAGGCAGCAATGCAATGTAGCCGTAAAAATCACGTCCATCTTCGTTATACGGATCAAGCTGATTGAGAAGCAAAAAACACTGCTTATCGAGCCGTAAAAATTCATTGGAAGCCTCCGTACTTTTCAGTACGCAGCGTTCAATCCCCTCCCATGAACGGTTGCGCACGGAGTCCGAAAGCTCTTTTTGATATGCATATACTTCTTTCATCACGGTAATTTGCTGCTGCAAGACCTGTTCGATTTTCTCTGCAGCCGATATTTTGTCCATTTTATACCCCTTCTGCTACAGTGTCGGAATTTAGCGGAAAACCTTGAGGACAATCGGGAAACGCATCAGATTTCTTGGTGCATTGCCCGCAGAATAAAAGGGCTATTCAACCTTTCCTTTTGAAAATATGCATACCGTCTACAGCGTTGCAGAGTGAATAACAGTCCTCGACATGCAAAAAGCACGCCTGCGGGTGTTATTCACTCTGCGCCTTGTATCCGGCACCCCTATTTTCAAAAGGCTAACGGAAAGGTTTTTGCCAAAGCTGTAACTTCTATTTTGCGGAATTTAATTTATTCATCTGATGCGTTTCCCTCTTTTAGAATAAAGTGCGTGGAATTTTGGATAAAATTTCACGCAGAAGGAAGGAAACGCATCAGACGTTTTATGAATATTCCCCGCTTTCTTTATAGAAGAAAAAAAATGCACGAAATTTTGAGGAAAATTTCGTGCATGCGGTATGCGGTGTGTTTTGTTTTATAGATTTAGCAAAGTTGAAAGTGCTTTCAAGTTTGCCGTGATTTCGTCTTTAATAGCTTGCCACTCATTGACTTTTGTTTCGAGAACATTGACCGTTTCTTTAGGCATACTGATATCCTCAAGGATGTTTTTGCTGAATATAACCGATGCATCGGTTCCGAGCTTAAGAGTATACTTTTCCTTCTCGAGTTCCTCCATCTCAATGTTGATGGTATCGATGTTATACGTAATCATATCCGGCGCTTTTATAACACTCCCTGATGCCTGCATTGAGGCCGCTATGCTTTCGTTCATGTTGTCATTACGCGAGGGTGTTATATCCATGTCCATACCGATTTTAAAGTTTTCGTTCTGTTTTGCGGTATCGGCATAAAATGAACCATGCATATCAAAAACCGGAAGCAGCGGAGTATCGGGATTATCCGTAAAAGATACGGAGACGGAACAATCGATATCGGCTGCCGTGTCGGTTACAGAGCCCTTAGAAGCAAACACACAGGATACTATACTCGCCTTCGAGTCTTTATCTGCGGTATTAGACCCTGTAATATTGAGCGTGTATGTCATGCCGTCGATCGGGTTTTCATAATTTTTGATGCCGCAGCCGAATGTGACTATCTCTTTTCCGCTGACAGCAACCGTATACTGAGCTTTTTCGACAAGGTTATCTTTAACGGTCAGCTCTTCCGTAAAAGTACAGTCTTTTATGTTATCTTTTATTTCCGTATTGAATTTTTCTTCAATCTCTTTAAATTCTTTTTCTAAGAGTTTTTCATAAAACTTCCAGAGGAATGTTAAACGGTTATCGTTTTTTACCGCATCTATCAGCGCAGGGATAAATTTAATGACATCATCATTATTGAATACGATGGAATACGTATCGCCGTTCCGTGTGATAACTGCGTTCTTATAGAGAATATCTTGCGCTTTATCATAGCGTTTTTGCGAGGCTTTATTCGGCCGGATGGAACTCAGTGTTTTCAATGTATTGTAGGTTAAATCGATATTGAGATTTGCGGGAAATTCCTTAGAGTCGATAAGCGAAAGGGCTTTTCCGAGGTCTTGTGCAGGAATGGAAAATGTTTTATTGAATATCGAAGGACTCGCCGCTTCAATATTTTTTTGCCCCATAACAATATTTATCAGGTCGGTTTTTTCTTCGTTTATTAAAATATTATTCAATGCATACGAATACTTAAATGCTTGAGCCTTTTTATCGTTGATCCAAAGCCCTGTTATACCGATTTTATTTGCGATCATCGTATCGGCAATCGTTTTTGTTTGTAATATGTCTTGCGCTTTAGGCCCTTGCAGATCATAGTCGGTAAGGAAAAATTCTGCTTTTGCAGAGCCGTTATCAAAAACATCACTGCGCAGCATAAAATTATTTTCAAATTTTTCGAATGCACTGATAAGCTTTTCGGTCGATGCCTTTTTAATGCTTATGATATTCTTTGTATCTTTATTACCGCATGATACCGTAAAAATAAGCATCATAAGGGTAAAGACACATAATTTGACGTATTTCATATTATATACTCCTTTGCAGAAACGGGCTTTTTGCTCGAAATCCAGCCGTACTATATACTTTTTTTTGATATTTGTCAGCATCTCTTAAAAGCTGAATGGACGTACACTATGCATATCGTGTGCTTGTCTATCGCCTAATTTATCGGTATACTGCGTTTGTATATTGTTAAGGGAAACCTCTAAAAAACCCGGTTTTTTAGAGATGCCCTAAATACAGTCTTTGAATACGAGGTGATAGAAAAATAATGACACGCGATACAAATATACAAGGTAAGATCCTTTACGAAGATGAAAATCATAAATTTATCTGGCTGGGCGGCGAAACAAAATACCGAAAGGGTGCCGTACAGACCATGCAGTATCTCATCATTGATAACGGCCGCGGTATTCTGCTGGATCCGGGTGGGGTACATCTTTTTTCACAGGTAGTAACCGCCGTCAGTAGATTTATATCAGTAGATAAAATAGACATCATCTTTTTCTCTCATCAAGATCCCGATGTATCTTCGGGCATCGCTCTGTGGCTTGGTGTTACACAGGCACAGATTTATATTTCTTCTCTTTGGCTCCGTTTTATGCCTCACTTCGGTATTGTTGACGTTTCACGTATGACCGGTATCCCCGATAAAGGGATGAGCGTTTCTTTACCTTCCGGCAACAAAATACGTTATATTCCCTCCCACTTTATGCATTCTCCGGGGCAGTTTTCACTCTTTGATGAATGTTCCCGTATTTTGTTCAGCGGCGATATCGGTGCTGCGGTGTTTGAGAAAGAGGAAGATGAAACGCTCTTTATCGATGATTTCCAAAAGCATATCCCGTTGATCGAACCGTTCCATGTCCGATATATGGCAGCCAATAAGATTGTCAAGCGCTGGGTTGAAGCTGTACGGCTATTAAATCCTATCATTATTGCGCCGCAGCACGGGGCTATTTATACAGACGACAAGGTAGAGCTCTTCTTAAATTGGCTTTCTCATTTGCAATGCGGAGTCGATTATCTTGATAGGTTATTTTAGGGAATAATATATGGTAGATGAACAAGCAGCTCTGCAGAATTTTGCCGATTTAGTAGATAAAATTGTTGTTAAGTACAATAAAGGTGTTGTATTAGACTATGTAACGCGACATTCGTTTCAAATTATCAATAGCTCCATGGAGCAGCTGGAGCAACGGTTTGAAACAATCCTTTCAGTATTTGAAGAAATCCAAAAAGAGAGTAGCTCTTCTGCTGCGAATGCGAACCATGTAGATGATTTATTAGATGCGGTGCTTAGCGGACGAAAAACACTGCAAAAAGAAATCCATAATCGGCTTGGTGAAATCGATGAAGCGGCAGCCACTGCACGAACCACAGCAGCCTCATTTGAAACGCTCAAAGAACACACCGGTGAAGTTAAAGCGATGGTCTCAGATATCCAAAACATTTCGATAAAAACCGGTATTTTGGCTATTAATGCTTCAATTGAAGCCGCTCATGCAGGCAAGGCGGGCGACGGTTTTAGAATTATTGCAAATGAGGTACGAAACCTTTCTACCAAAACCGGCACCTTTGCTAAAATGATTGAGACAAAAATGGCTGAGTTACAGTCATCGGTAAAAAGCATCAGTGAAAGTATGACCCTTTTTATTTCACTCTTTTCAAAGTTTCAAGAATCATTCACCGGTATTCTTTCCACCTATGATAAAAATTCAGAGACTTTGGATGCAGCCGGTCTTGCGTTGGCAGAAATATCCTCTTCGATTAAAGAGCAGGATACTACTATCCACGGCGGTTTTAGCTCGCTTAAAGATATTGAAGCATTCTTAAAAGAGACAAGCGCCGTATTGGAAGTAGTACAGACCAGCCACCGGCATTTGGGTACCTTATTGCAGAAAAAAGAATAGAGGAAACGTTGTTGCGGTTCTAAACCATTGCCGTCCTCGTCCAAAAATGTTTTCAGAACTACACTTTTGAGCCACGGCGGATTCTTAGGTTAAACCCCTAATTGATCTTAAATTTTCCCACTTCATTTGCCAGTTTTTCGATACTTTCTCGGTTCTTCTGCGTCATCATATTGACTTCTTGTACGGCATTATTGATCTGTATGGCGCCCGATGCCATCTCGTTCATGCTGTCGGTGATAGTGCGCGTTAATTCGTCAAGTGTATGCATTTCGTGTGCTGCACCTTCTCCGCCTTTCAACATTTCTTCAGAGCCGGATTGCACTTCCATTGTTACGGTATTGATGTTTTTAATAGCCGATAATATCTCTTTGCTGCCGTGTTCCTGTTCTCTTATTGCAGCGGTTAAAAGATCACTCATCGATTTTACTTGTTCCGCCAATCCAAAAATTAAGTTGAATTTTTCTTCTACGATTTTAGATGAAGCTGACAGTGTTTCAATTTCCGCAGTTAAAGATTTAAGCGTTACCGTAATTGTCTTTCCTTGTATTGCAGAGTCTTCGGAAAGTTTACGGATTTCATCGGCGACAACGGCAAAGCCTTTTCCTGCTTCTCCCGCATGAGCCGCCTCGATAGCTGCGTTCATTGCAAGCAGGTTGGTTTGTGAGGCAATATGCTGAATAACGTTAGAGGCTTCCATTAAAGAACCGGATTCTTCGGAAATCTTCTGTGTTACCGTATTGGAAGTTACCAAGGCTGCCTTTCCGTCACCCGTGGCGGAAACAAAGTTTTTAATAATTTGATCGGTTTTTCCGAGTGTTTGCCCGATCGAAGCAATATTTGCAACCATCTGCTCTATTGAAGACGAAGATTGTGCGACGCTGCCTGCTTGCGTTTCGATGCTGCTATTCAATTGCTTGATTGTTCTGATAATCTCTTCAACGGTTGCCGCCGTTTCGGTAACACTTGCCGCTTGGTTGATCATCTTCTCTTTTACCGTTTCTGTTGTTGCCGTAATTTGCCGTATTGCACTTGCGGTTTCAAGCATATTATCTGCAAGATTGGTACCCGTGACCTCCATATCAGCTGTATTTGCTTCTATGGAACGGATAGCTCCGGCTATCTTTCCGATTGTTTCGTTAAAGTACTGTGCTATATCGGTAAGCTCGTCTTTTCCCTTAACAGGCAGCGAGACCGTTAAGTCTCCCGTTCCCTGTGCTATTTCTTTGAGCGCATCCGCTGTCTTCTGCAGCGATCGTGAAAGTCCGAGTGAGACTGCATAAATAATACAAACCACCAAGATGACCAATATCGTATCGATAATAATGATAAGTCTAATGGCGCCCATGTATTTTTGACGATAATCCGTTGCAATAAGTGTCCAGCCCGTTGTCGGGATCTTTGCGTATGCAGCATCTTTTACCGCGCCTTTATATTCATAAGAGCCGGAACCGGAAGTTGTCGATTGAACGGCGGTATGTTCAAAATTTCCGACACTTTCAAGGCTTTTATCCGATTGAGATTTTACGTAGGAATTTTCTTGCGAATAAATGAGCTCGAGGTCATGGTCGGCAACAGTAGTGCCGTCTTTATCAAGGATATAAACCTCGCCGGTTTCTCCGATTTTTACATTCCGTATTGTTTCATATATTTTTAAGCCGTCATATACGGTTGCGATTGTGCCTATGATCGTTTTGTGTTTTCCGTAGATGGGCGCTGCTACCGTACAGACCAACGAGCCGTCTTTAAAGGAAGAGTACGGCGTACTAATGAAAAATTCCCCTTGTATGCTCTTTTGGAACCATTCAAGGCTTTTAACGTTTGCCATTGTACCATCTGTCCTATACGCATTTCCTTGGGTGTCGGTTACGAGCATACGTAAGCATCCGTCTTTCTTCGCTATTTCCGCCTCATTTTTTAAAATTTCTATTTTTTCAGACAGAGGAATATCCGTATTTGAAATTACGGAGCCTCGTGCTAATGTTTCCATTTGTGTTCTAAATTTTTCAATATATGTTTGCTCAAATATTGCCGCTTGATTTTGTGCTACTGTTACTAGATGCGATGCCGCTTGCTGCATAAGTGCGATACGGGAGCTGCTGATAGAAATAACATTAATGACTGTCATTGAAACGGCAAATAATAAACCGAAAGTAATTGATAAACGTGCTTTGAGCGGAAATCTTTTGAGCATAACTATCCCTTCTACTTTAATCGTATATTTTATATATCGTTAAAATAGAGCCGCTTATTGAGTGTTTTACTAATTTTTTTCTATTAAAATATATCCGAGGGATTTTAATTCACTGTAGAGCGGAGTAAGTGCTGGTGTGTATCCATAGCTGACAGCATAAAAGTTCACGCACCAGTATATTTCCGTTCCGCTCGAGCTGGCGGCCTGTACATCGTTATCGCCTACGGCGATATTGTCTTTATTAAATGCACGTCTGGTAGGAGAGATTCTAGTATTTCTCTGTGGGATTCCTTTTTGAACTGAGTTTACAATAAGCTTTGCTGGATCGCTAGGAGATGAACCGTAGTCTTGTAAGCGGAAGCGGACAGTAACATCTGCAGAATGTTTATCAATCAATGGACGTGTTGATATCAGATTTGTCTCTAAGCGATAGTATTTCTTTGTTTCTTCCAAATACCTTGCCGCTTCGAACGGGTTATCATCATTATACTTGTCGATTTGACTGCGGTCGTTTTCGCAGTCATCCTTCCGTGCATAGATTCGATAGTAAATTTCGGTTCCTTGAAAGCCTGTCACAGCACTATTTGCCGTATCAGCGGTCTTGAATTGACAGTACCGCTGACTTAAATCTTCACTATTACTGTTCTCACGTACTGAATGCGGCTTTTCAAGATAGGTCAAGTTCGGAATACCGCAGGTTGTCATAAACAGACTGCAGAGACAACAAAAAAGAAAAGTATATCGTTGGTATAAAAGCCGCAACAGCTGCATAGCCCCTTATAGTGTTTTCCCGCTAATTGATGGAAAGTGCAATAATCCGCGATTTTGCAAGCAGTGTCCAATCATTATCGGGATATGATTCCGTAAGTTTGGTATATGCTTCAATCGCTTTGTCCGGATGAGCGAGGGTTTCTTCAAGCCGTCCGATGTTAAACAATGCTCGCGGCTTCAGCGGAAAGTCGTCTGAGGCTGCCGACAAGGTATACAGTTCCAAAGCTTTATCATGCTGCTGCAATTCATCGGCGCAGACTGCTGCATTAAAATAGGCGATACCGGCAGTATACGCTTTCGGAAGAGCCTCTCCTGCCTTTTGGTAAGAGGCGAGTGCTTTTTCCCAATCCTTGCGCAGTACGTAGATTTCGCCGAGGGTTGTGTAGGCTCTAAATGCGGAGTATGAGTGGCCGTTTGCTGCGGCTTGCTTTTCAAGTTTTTCGGCAAGTGCATCTTCTTTAGCCGTCATATCTTCGGCGTTTTTATCCCGTAAATCCGTCCATTCGGAGATTATTGTCTCCGTTTCTACGGATGCCTTTTTCGCCGCGCGTGTAGTGAGTGATGATGCAATCAAAGCGATTGCGGCAACCGCACAGATTGCTCCCAGTATAATGACAATCAGTTTCCGATTCTGAGTTAAAAATTGTCCGCAGCGTTCCGAAAAAGAAAGCGTCTGGTCGTTTTGTTCTGCCATATAGGTCTCCCATTAATCCTTTGGGCATCTCTAAAAACTTGGTTAGATTTTTAGAAGATGCCTCATCAGCAAAGCTGATAATGAGTTTCAATTTAAGTCTTTTTACTGTAATGACTTAAATTGAAACATCGCAAAATAAATCTAAGGTAAACCTCTAAAAAACTGAAGTTTTTAGAGGTTCTCCTTTATGTTTAGCTCTTTCATCAACCGTGAAAGATATGTCCTTTGAATTTTCAGTATCGAAGCTGCTGCCGTTTGATTGCCGCCGGTTTTCTCCAGTACTGTTCGGATATATGTCCGTTTAAATACATCTGTCGCGGTTTTAAGTCCACCGGTCTCTCCGGTTAGTACCGCAGCCGCAGAAGGGGGAAATAAATATTCAGCGGTAACGAGCGGCGGACATCCGTTTAAGCATCCGTATTCTACGCTGTTTTTTAGTTCCCGTATATTTTCCTTCCATTCCGCTTGCTGTAACGCCTCTTGAGCATCCGCCGAAAAACCGGTAAAGGGTTTGCGCATTTCCTGTGCTGCCTGACGCAAAAAAAACTGCGCAAGCGCTTCGATGTCTTCTTTGCGCTGCCGTAATGGCGGTATATACAGGGGCAGTACGTTTAATTTACCGTACAGTTCCGACAGAAAATCTCCTTCGCGGGTTAAGCGTTCAAGGTCGCGGGAGGTTGAGGCTATCAACCGTATGTTCCCGCCGCTTTGTTCAAGCTGTAAAATCCTGTCTAAAAGCCTCTTTTGCAGTGAAAGCGGAATGGCCGCCGCCTCATCAAGGAACAAGGTACCGCCTTCGGCTTGTTGAAAACAGCTTTTATCGGAGGCATCGGTAACGGACGTACCGTCCGCAGCACCGCCGAATAAGCGGTGCGCAAGCAGCTGTTCTGCCGGTTCGGTACAGTTCACACGAATAAAGGGATGATCCGCACGGCGGCTGTGAATATGCAGCTGCTTTGCAACCGATGCTTTTCCTACCCCGTTTTCACCTATAATGAGTACCGGTATGTCGGAGAATGCAAGCTGTTTGCAGAGCTCAAATTTCTCCCGCATTACCGGACTGGACGCTATAAAAGGTGTTTCTTTCGTTATATATTCTGCTCTTTGCTCCCTCTGCTTTACAGCATCCTCGTAAACCTGATATGCGCATGAAGTACGGTAAACCGGTGCAGCGTATCCGGCTACAAGGTTCAATAACGAAAGATCGGACTCTGAAAAATTCCCTCCGTCTTTTTTTCCCACTGCTTGAAGGACACCGATACGTGAATCCTCTACACACAGCGGTACTGCGATAAACCCCGATGCCGAATAAGGTGTTCCGTCCATACCGTTGGAGGTAAAACGGCTTTCCGCATCGGGAGCATTCATTCTTAACGGTTCATTTTGCCGTAACACCCACGCCGCTGCTGCCGGTAACTCTTTTTTTGCGTGCAAGCAATAAAAGGTATCATCGCATATATACGCAACCGTTTGAGTCTTTTCCAGCGTTTTGTCCGCTAAAAAAAGAGAAGCAGCGGTACTATCCACTGCTTGCATACTCGAACGGAGAATTATTTCGAGCAAGGTATCACCCGAAGCCGAAGCTCCGCGGGTGAATAAGGGGGTGTTGATGAGAGCAGCTAATCTTTCGGGTAAAATACGGCCTGAGATATACATACGCTGCTCTCACAGCAAAACTATTCCGATGCTTTATTCTTCATAAGATCGCCCAACGTAAAGGCTCCCTCGCCGTCTTCTTGTTTGGTGGACATATAGCGTGAGAGTTCTTCTTGTTGAAGGCGCTTCTTATAGTCGCGAATTGAAAAAGCCGTTTTCTTATCCTTAACGTTAACGTCAAGAACAGCTGCTTTTACTTTATCGCCGACAGCGTATTTCTTTAATACTTCGTCGGGATTATCTTCGCGGTTTTCTACAAGATTTTGCTTGTGAATAAGGCCTTCGATATCACCGGGTACTTTTACGAATATACCAAAGTCCGTTACCGAGGTAACTTCGCCTTCGACGGTCGAACCGGGTTTATATGCCTCTGCAAAGGTCTTCCACGGATCATCGCTTAACTGCTTTACGCCGAGGCGGACGCGGTGTTCTGCCGGATTGCATTCGATAACGATTACTTCAAGGTCTTGACCTGCTTCAAGCTCGCTGTTCGGATGGCGTACCCGTTTTGTCCACGAAAGATCATCGACATGCAAGAATCCGTCGATTCCTTCTTCAAGCTCAATAAACGCACCGGCGTTGGTCAGTTTAACTACTTTACGGGTTAAGCGGGTGCCCACAGGATACCGCTCGCCGATATTGTCCCACGGATTTGCCGTTACCTGCTTTAAGCCGAGCGAGACCCGTCCAGCTTGAATATCATAGCCGAGGATCATACATTCAACTTCATCGCCGATTTTAACCATATCGCTCGGCTTGCTTACCTTTTTTACCCAGCTGAATTCGCTGATGTGTACAAGGCCTTCGATACCTTCCGATAATTCTACAAAAGCGCCGAAATCGGTAATCTTTGTAACATGACCTTTTACGATATCGTTTACTTGGAATTTATCTTCAAATTCAAGCCACGGATCAGGTGTAAAATGCTTTAATGAAAGATTGATGCGCTTTTCAGCCGGATCAAGTCTGATAACTTTTAGATCGATTTCTTGACCTTTTTTAACGAAATCTTTCGGCCGGGTAACATGGCCCCAGCTCATATCGTTGATATGGAGCAAACCGTCAAAGCCGCCGAGATCGATAAATGCTCCAAAGCTGGTAAAGCTTTTTACGCTACCTTTTACAACGTCACCGATATTGGTATTTTCAAAAAATGCCTCGCGATTTTTTTCCAACGTATCTTCAAGATATTTTCTTCTATTAACTACAATATTGTCTCTGTTTCCCTTGCGGTCAAAGACCATCTTTTCAATATAGAAAGATCCCTTTTCGCCTAACAGGGATTCCGGCTTGTCTACTTTCTGTGCAGCAGCCTGACTGATCGGCAGAAATGCAATCATGTTTGCACCGAGATCGACATCATATCCGCTTTTGTTTACAAGCTTTTTGATGACGCCTGTTACCGGAGTTTTATTCCGATATGCATTTTGCAAATCTTTGCGTAAAATATTACGGTCTGCTTTTTCTTTGGAAATAATCAGCTTACCGTCAGTTGCCTCGGTCTTTTCGATGTATACCTGTACGGTATCGCCGATCTGAGGTTCTTCAGTAAATTCTTCGCGTGCGACACGTCCTTCCGATTTACCGCCAACGTCAATAAAAACCGAATCATCGGTTATCGCGATAATACGGCCTTCTTTTAATGTTCCGACTTCAGGAGATTCAAAATTCAAATACTCCTCTGGTAATTGTGTTTGGATGCTCTGATCGGAATTTGTAACTGCATCCATTGCCACTTCCTTTTGTTCCATAAATAACCCTTTATCGTGTATTTTGTCTTTTATTTTCTCACAAACCTGCATTATGGTCAAGTCCGATGTATCTAAATAGAAGGCATCTTCAGCAATTTTTAGACTGCCTTCTTTTTTATTCCGGTCGATAGTATCCCGCTCTTCAATGCTCTTGAGTATTTCGGCTTCCGAGAGATTGCTGGTACCTTGTCCGAATCGTCGCCGTGCCCGTGCCTCGGCGGAAGCATCGAGGTAGACCTTGCATTTGGCATCAGGAAATACCACGGTGGTCATATCCCGGCCTTCGCAGACGATGTTCAGTTTTGCTGCAGCGGCGCGAATCTTGTTGTTGATGAGGTGCCGAATAGGCACAATCGCGGAGAGAGCTGCAACAACCGATTCCACGGCATCGCTGCGGAGATATGCTTCCACACAGGATCCGTCTAAATACATTCCGTCCTGCTTGTATTCAAGCGATACGGTTTTTGCAAAATCCGTCCACTTTACTTCGTTTTCCAAATCCGGTTTTTCTGCGCCGGCGCCGCTTTCATCCCCGCCTAATGAGCGGAGCACCGCGAGGGTAAGCGCACGGTAAAAGCTGCCGGTGTTCATAAAGGTGAAGCCCAAATCCGCCGCAATCATCTTAGCAACGGTACTTTTGCCCGAACCTGCAGGGCCGTCTATCGCAATAATCATTTTTTACCGCCTTTCAGAGCTGCCGGAACATCTTTTAATAATAGGGTGGTTTCCGTCCGGGTCGGCAGGTGTTTAAGGCGCACCGGCATTTCGGCGCAGTTCTGCGATGCCGAAGAAACGGAGACGCTGTCAGCTTCGCTGTTGCTATCGGAACCTTCCGGCAGCGGCTCGATAAAAAGCCCCCAGTCGATGCCTTTCTTTTCGGCATAGCCGTACTGCTGCTGTATCTTTTTAGGTTCGGGGAATACTTCTACACGGCAGCCGCATTGTTCCAGATAAGTCGCCGCTGCACTGTTCAGGCGGATGGCGTTACCTTTCTCGTAAAATACGATTGCGTCGATAAAACCGGCCTCTTTGGATCCGATACCGAGCTGCTCCAATCCTGCGAGGAGACGGTCAAGTCCGATCGAAGCGCCGACCCCGCTCACCGTATCCTTCATGTAGAGTCCCGTTAAATTGTCGTAGCGGCCGCCGGAACAAACTGAGCCGAGCTGCGGAAGGTCGGTTAAAAAGGTTTCGTACACAATGCCGGTGTAGTAGTCAAGGCCGCGAGTAATGGAGGGGTCAAGCACAAAGCTGTCCGCGATACCTGCGTCGCATAGGAGCTGATATACGTCCCGTAAGCGGCCGGTATCGGGGGCTGCCCCTCCTGCAAGCGCTTCTATGTGCGCAAGGATTGTTTCAAAATCGCTGCCTGCCGCAAGGCCGCTGCTGTATTGCACGATTTTTTCAGCTTTTTCAGCTCCGGCAATTTCTGCGAGTTGTTCGATTACTGCTTCTTTGCCGATTTTTGCTAATTTATCGACAATGCGGAGGATGTCTTCGCTTTTATCCTTTAGCTCCAGCCTGTCCAAAAACCGGTTGAATATGCCGCGGTGCGAAATATGAATACGGAAGTTTGTAACGTCGAGCGCTCTGAGAGCGCTATACATAACTTTCAGGATTTCAAAATCGGTATAGGCGCAGTCCGAACCGACGCTGTCAAAATCACATTGAATAAATTCGCGGTAACGTCCCGCCTGCGGTTTTTCGCCGCGCCAGACTTTTGCAATATGATATCGCTTAAATGGAAAATATAATTCACTGTAGTGCTCCGCAATAAAGCGGGCAAAGGGGACTGTCAGGTCAAAACGGAGCGCAATGTCGCGTCCGCCGTTATCGTTAAAACGGAACACTTGCTTTTCGGTTTCCCCATTGCTTTTGCGCAACAGCACTTCGGAATATTCCAAAGCGGGGGTGTCGATGGGCACAAACCCTGCATTTCTAAATACATTGGTAACGGTTTCGATTAAAAGAGCCCGCCGTATTTCGTCATGCGGCAAAAAATCTCTAAATCCTTTAAGAACTTTCGGTTGTATCAATTCACTCATTTTTTCAGTATACTCAAACTTTCCGTTTGTTACCAGTGTAATTCCACACCGCCTGTTTTCAAAAGGAAAGGTTGAGCAGCCCCAATTATTCTGCGGGCTATTAAAAAACAATCTGATGCGTTTGCCCGGATTTTTTCGCTTGCATAAGCGGAGAAAGCAGGGTATTCTTTTAACATGACTACACATAAACGCCTCGGCATTTTAACATCGGGGGGCGATGCTCCCGGCTTAAACGCCGCGATCAGAGCTTTAGCTCGGACAGCGATGAACCGTTACGGAATGGAAGTGGTCGGTATTGAGCAAGGATACCGCGGCCTCATCGAAAATAAATACCATATATTGACGGAGCAAGATCTTTCCGGCATTCTCGCGCGCGGCGGGACTATTTTGGGGGCTTCCCGTGAAAAACCGTTTAAAGACCGCGGTTGGCGTAATGCGGACGGCAGCGGGGCGGTTGATTGTATTAAAAAAAATTACAAAGACTTACATTTAGACTGTCTTGCCGTTCTTGGCGGTAATGGGTCGCAGACTACTGCCGATATGCTCGTAGATGAAGGGCTGAACATCATCGGTATTCCGAAAACCATCGACAACGATATTGTGCATAATGATATGAGCTTCGGCTTCCACACCGCGCTTGATATTGCAACGGATGCGATCGACCGGCTGCATACAACGGCGGCAAGCCATAACCGTATTATGGTGATAGAAATTATGGGGCATAAGGCGGGGTGGCTTGCGCTCTACGCGGGTATTGCCGGAGGCAGTGATGTCATTATCATCCCGGAAATCCCCTACCGGATTGAAGCAATAGCCGAGCACTTACAGGAACGCCGTAGAAAAGGAAAAAACTTTTCAGTTGTTGCAGTTGCCGAAGGCGCCGTATCGTTTAGCGAAAAGGATATGAACAAAAAAGCGTTAAAAGAATCACGTAAAGCTATGGTCGGTTCAATCGGCTATCGGGTTGCAGGGGAGATAGAAGCGGCGACCGGCGCCGATGCACGGGTGACGGTGCTCGGCTATTTACAGCGCGGCGGTACTCCTTCAGGTTATGACCGTATATTGGCAACGCGCTTCGGCGCCGTTGCGGCGGAGTTCGCCGCGGAGGAACGGTACGGTGTTATGACAGCTCTGCAACAGGGTGTTATCACTGCCGTACCGCTCAGTAAGGTCGCCGATAAGGTTAAAAAAGTACCGGAAGACCACCCGATGATCCGTGCTGCGTGGGATGTCGGCACCTGTTTTGCCGGTTAACTGACCGGCTATGCGATTAACCGCCGAGACCGCCTTTTTTAATTTCAAAATGGCTAAAGCTCATCGTAAAAGAGGCGCGGCCCTGCGTAACGGAGCGTAAATCGGTGGAAAAGCCGAAGAGTTTTGCCATCGGCGCCTGTGCATGTACAACATCGATATTCGGTTTTGAATCCATGCCGAGTACCATGCCGCCCCGCTGTGTCATCTGACTCATCGCATCTCCGACAAATTCCTTAGGACAGAGGATATCGACATTCATTACCGGCTCAAGCAGTTCGGGGGCGGCTTTTCGGCACGCCTCGTCAAAGCCCATCGCAGCGGCGGCTTCAAACGCAAAGGTTGTTGCAGTCAGCTCGTCGTATTCGGCATCGATGAGGGTTACGCCGATGTCTACGCACGGATAGCCGTATTGAATACCGGAATTAAAGGCGCCGCGAATCGCGTGTTCCACCGCCTCGATAATATCTTCAGGGAGGGCATGCGCCTGCGGAGTGCCTCCCGTAGAAACCTTAACCGTGTTCTTAAAGCTATTCCCCGAACCTCGTTCAAGCGGCTCTACACGGAGTGTGAGCTGTGCTGTCTGTTCTTTGCCGGCGAGCACCTTGCTGAACCGTTCGGTGTGTTCTACCGTTTGAGTGACGGATTCACGGTAGGTTACCTGAGGCTTGCCGATACGGGCTTCCACCTTAAAGTCCTGCAGCATACGGGTTGTAAGAACATCTAAGTGCAGCTCACCCATACCTGAGATAATCAGCTGCCCTGTTTCCGCATCTTCACGGCTTATAAAGGTAGGATCTTCCCGTGATAGAATCGCGAGGGTTTCTTTTAGTTTATCGCTTTCCGAAAGACTTTTCGGCTCGATGGCTACGGAGATAACGGGTTCGGGGAACTGCATTGATTCAAGGAGTATCGGCATTCCCTCGCTGCCGAGTGTGTCGCCCGTTTGCGCCAATTTGAGCCCGACAAATACGGCAATATCGCCCGCTTCCACGCTGTCCATCGGTTCGGACTTATTGGAGTGCATCCGCAGGATACGGCCGATCCGCTCACGTTTTTTCTTGCCAACATTATATACCTGATCGCCTGCCTTTATTTTTCCCGAATACATGCGGACATAACAGAGCGCGCCCGCTTCTCGGTCATATTGAATCTTAAAGACCAAGCCGAGCGGCACGCCGTCGCTTTTGCAGGGAACGGAAACAGGCGTTTCTTTTTTCAGCTGAATTCCTTCGGCAGGTGCAACTTCATCGGGAGCAGGGAGATAGTCTACGATAGCATCGATGAGCGGCTGAATACCGGTATTGCGCCGTGAAGATCCGCACAAAAACGGAATATACTGCCGTTTGAGTACCGCGGTACGGATTTCTTTTTTAATCAAGTCTGCCGGAATGGGTTCTCCTTCAAGCATCAACTCCGTTACCGTATCGGAGTAGGCGGAAACAACATCCAGCATTTTTTCGCGGTATTTTTCCGCCTCCGCACGGTATTGGTCGGAAAGCGGGCTGCGGGTGAATTTTTCCCCTTCGGTTTCCGCATCCCAGCGGATTTCTTCCATTGTTATAAGGTCGATAACGCCTTCAAAACTTTCTGCACTGCCGATGGGAATTTCAAGCGGCATTACCGTGCAGCCGAATTTCTCTTTGACATCCTCCATCGCCGCAAAAAAATCGGCGCCGATTCTATCCATCTTGTTTACAAAACAGATGCGCGGTACGTGGTAGTGATCCGCCTGCCGCCACACCGTTTCCGTCTGCGGTTGCACCCAGCCTACCGCACAGAGTACGGCAACCGCGCCGTCGAGTACGCGCAGTGAGCGTTCTACCTCGGCGGTAAAGTCAACGTGTCCGGGTGTGTCGATAATATTGATTTGATGATCACGCCAATAGGTTGTCGTTGCAGCACTTTGAATGGTGATACCCCGATCTTGTTCCTGCTGCATCCAGTCCATTGCCGCCGCTCCGTCATCAATTTCTCCGATACGGTGAATTTTTCCGGTATAAAAAAGAATACGTTCGGTTGTTGTTGTTTTTCCGGCATCGATATGCGCCATAATGCCGATATTTCGCATAGTGTTAAGCACGCGCTGCTCCTTGTTACTATTGAGAAGTGCCGATAAATCTATTTTAAAATTAACCGGTACATTAGTTACAGCTGATTAGCTGTTCCATTGTTGTGTCGTAAAATACCACTTTATTTCTTCCGGTCTGTTTTGCACGGTAGAGCGCACAGTCCGCTTTATGGATCATGTGTTCAAAGGTGTCTTTTTCGGTAGGTTCTCCTGCAAAAACTCCGATACTGATAGTTGCTTCTCCTACCATCTCTTTAGCGTGCCGCTCATGCATTGTTGCTATCGTTTTTCGGATTCCTTCCGCAATATGCATCGCTTTTTCGGGAAGCAAATTATACATTACAATCAAAAATTCTTCACCGCCGTATCGACCTATTAAGTCTGTTTCCGTTCTAATGCGCTTTTTTAAATCAGCGCCGATTAAATGCAGCAGTTCATCACCTGCCTGATGACCGAAGCGGTCGTTATAATTTTTAAAGAAGTCGATATCGAACATCATGACTGCTATCGATGTCTTATGCTCCATCGCCATTTGCCATATTTTTAAGCCGAGCATATCGATATACCGACGGTTGCCTATTCCGGTTAAGTGATCGAGCAGGGAAAGCTCTTTAAGAGTAAAGTTGTCTTGTATCAATACCAGCTGTTTTTCTTCAAGCAGATCTGCATACCGCTGCAACCAATAGAGCTTATGGATTTTGTAGGCTAAGAAAACCATAATCGAGACTACTACGATATAAAACCAAATCATAACGGGGGAGATAAGGAAACTTTGCCGTATCGTGAACGAGATACTGTCGTGTACGATATTCTTCCCCTCGGCTGCATTTTTTACTGAGAACGTATACGATCCGGGTGGTAAGTGTGTATATCGTACATAGTTTCGGTCTGATGAAACGATCCAGTCTTTATCAATACCGGTTAATTTATATGCGTAAACCGGCTTTTTGTGCCGGGAAGAGTAGGGCGCTGCAAATGAAATTTTAATATCATTGGTTTTGTAGTCGAATGTGAGCGGCTGTTTTTTTGTATAAAGATTAACCGGTTGTCCGTCTGCGGTAAGTGCCCGTATTTTAATAGGTACAAATTGAAGCCGGAAGGCATAGAGCTTTTCTTGAGATATCTTTAATATTCCCTTATCGGTACCAAAGAAAAATAATCCTTTATTTTTTAAAGCGATAGGGGGGCAGGAAAAATAACCATATTGGCGTATGTTGGCGATATTATATGCTTGGGCTGTTTCGTGTGCTATATCGAATAAATTTAAATATTTGAGTCCCGCTATCCATAAAAAGCCGTCATCCGCATCGGTTATGCCGATGATCTGATTGGAGGAGAGGCCGACATCCTTTGTATAGGTATGGAAGAGTTCTGTTTTGGGGTCAAAGCGGCAGATACCGCCATCGTTTGTACCAAACCATAGTGTCCCCTCCAAATCTTCGCAAAAAGAATCGACACGGTTGGAGGAAATTCCCGTCGGTTTATTTACATTATATAAATATGAAGTAAAATCCTCTGTTTCGGGAATGTACCGGCATAAGCCTTTATTTGTTCCAATCCACAGTGTACCGCGGCTGTCCCGATTGATAAAAAAGACAATGTCGTTACTTAACGAGCGCGGGGCATCGGAATGACGATACTGCTCTAGAATACCGTTTTCTGGGGAAAAATGGATAAGACCTGCACCATACGTGCCTATCCAGAGAGTATCATCTGAATCTTGATAGAGAGAGTGTACTAAAAAACTTGAGGTATCGGATATTCTGTTGTTATATAATGAAATAGGCGTAAATGAAGCAGTAGTTGAATCAAAGAAAAATAAACCTTTGTTGGTACCGATCCAGGCTTTCGTATCGTTTACAACGCTGATGGAATAAATGATCGCGCCGTTCACCTCATTTTTCCCCATTGTGACCGGAAACTCTTCCGGCTCACGCTCATTAAAGTTATAGCGTACAAGGATATTATTTGAAGCCGCCCAAATGCAGTTATCACTGGAGGCTAAACAGGCAATAGTGTCATCAAGATGCGATAATTTCTTGTTGTTTCCGGCAGTTTCGGTATAGAGCGGTACTGCGATGTCGCCCGACTGGCGGCTTAAATCTGCTATGTTTAGCGCATCCGCCGTTCCGACAAACAACATATTATATTTATTGATAAAGAATGAATATATGACATTATTGGTTAAAGACCCCACCATATTCGGATTGGCTTTATATGGAATGACTTCCTTTGTTCTTTTATTGATGATGTATATACCGCCGCCCCACGTTCCTGCGGCAATGTACTCATTGGTGATAAAATTATTATAGAGCGTATATATCCGTGCATCCGGCAGCGAATATACTTCATAACTGTTTTTGCCGGGCGTAATACGGACAAGCCCTACACCCCAGACGGAAAGCCAGTATACGCCGTTGGTATCTTCTATAAAGTGGTATACAACACCGTTTTTTCCGGGGCATCCTTCAGGTATAAGACTGCACGGTTCAAAAGACCCTTCCGATTCATTGTATTGCCATACCCCGTCATACGTTGAGGCGTAGATGATGCCGCGGGAATCTTCGCTGATTGATCTGATGGTATTGTTCCCGATAAAAGAATTATATTGATGGTTATTAAAAGGAATAAAGTTTTTACAGCTTCCGTCACGGCAAAAGTATAATCCATTGATCGTTCCTACCCATAGGTGCCGTTTTGAATCGCGGAAAATCGCTGTAATCACATCATCGCTGACAGGAAAATGATTGATCGTGCCGCTTTTGATATCGAAACGCTCTAATCCGTTATAGGTACCGAGCCACAGCACATCATCAGTGTCCATATACATGGTTTGAATCTGACTTGAACGCATGGTCGTATTATCAAAAGGGAGATGCTCATATTTTTGGGTGGTAATTCCGTTATATTTAATGAGTCCCGAATGGGTAGCAAAGTACAGACACTCATGACTGTCTTCTACAATACCTACTACTGCATTAAAGGGGAATAAAGCCGGTTCGGTATAAAATGAGAGCGGTGTTAAATCCGTACAAAATACCAGACCGGCCATTAAAAAAAGTATGCTAACGAATGTAATAAAATATTTCATGCCTGCTCGTACACCCCTTCTATAGAGGAATAATCCTAGAATGAAATAGCGATATATTCATCTCGCTGCAACTTATTTGAATGCATATTTCAAGCAACAGTTATTAAATACGAGGGTACTGCTTAATGAGATGTATTTTCGGCAGCAGTTTCCTCGGAAGATTGAGGCGCCGTTTCGGTATTCTCCGTATTGCCGGCTCCATTAGCATCGGATGATGTCTCTTTCCACCATTCGGTTGCCGTTTCCGCTTGCTGAATTTGAGCATCCTGCTGCAAACCGGAGTCACCGGGGCTTTTATTCAGCCATGCAAGGAAAAACGTAACAACAAAAAAGAGCGTTATCAGTGTATAGGTTGCTCTTGTCAGTACGTTACCGGAACGCGAACCAAACGCCGAATTCGATCCGCCTGAAAAAAGGCCACCTAAGCTGTCGCCTTCTTCATTCTGTAATAATACCAGTCCGACAATCAAAAATGCAACTATAATGAAAAATACCAATAACGCGATACTTACTCCGCTCATAAATACTCCAGAAATTTAGTAAATTGCCCTCTATTATATAAATATTTACAGGGTTATGCAAGCATTATTTTTGACAGCCTTATCTCTTTTTGATGACATCAAAACCGCAATAGGGAACCAGCGCTTCAGGGATTTTGATACTGCCGTCCTTCTGCTGGTAGTTTTCGATAATAGCGACAAGCGCGCGGGATACGGCAATTGCCGTACCGTTCAGCATGTGCACGTATTTATTTTTTCCGTCATCGTCTTTAAACCGTACATTGAGGCGGCGTGCCTGATAGTCGGTACAGTTCGAGGTAGAGGTAACTTCTCCCCATTCCCCGCCGTTGCGTCCGGGCATCCATGCTTCCAGGTCCCATTTACGGTAGGCGGGAGCACCGAGGTCGCCGGTGCAGGTATCGACAACGCGGAACGCAATGCCTAAACCGGTGAAGATTTCCTCTTCGATAAGGCGGAGTTTTTCGTGGATTGCATCGGATTCTTCGGGGGTGCAGTATACGAACATCTCCAACTTGGTGAACTGATGCACACGGTACAGTCCCTTAGAGAACTGACCTGCCGCTCCCGCTTCGCGCCGGAAGCAGTGCGAAAGGCCGCAATACATCAACGGGAGCTTTGCTTTTTCAAGTATTTCGTCCGAGTGATATCCGCCGAGGGTAATTTCCGCCGTGGCGACAAGGCAGGTGCCTTCATCTTCTATAGTATAGACATTTGATTCGCTTCCGCGCGGATTAAAGCCGATACCACGGAGAATTTCTTCTTTTGCGACATCCGGGGTAATAAACGGAGTAAAGCCGTGTTTGCGAAGGATATTCAGACCGTACAATACCAGCGCTTGCTCCAGGAATACCGCTTCATTTTTAAGATAGTAGAATTTTACGCCGGAAACCTTTGTTGCGGCATCAAAGTCGATTAAATCGAGTGCTTCCGCAAGCTGGACATGGTCTTTCGGCTCAAAATCAAACTGAGGAACGGTACCAACCTGTTTTACTTCGCAGTTTTCCGTATCTTCTTTGCCGACAGGAGCATCAGGGTGCGCCATGTTCGGAATCTGCATCATTGCAGCATCAAGTGCCGCTTCTTTTTCTTTTAATGCTGTTTCTGCAGCCGCAATTTCAGCTTTAATCGCCTTACCGGTTTCGATAAGCGCGTTACGCTCTGCAGCATCCTTTGCTTTTTTCATTGCAAGAGAGTTTTCATTCCGTTTTGCCTGTAACCCTTGCAGCGCAGTTACCATCTCAGTCCGTTCGTCAAAGAGGCGGACGGCAGCCTCTGCATCGGCATGCATAGCGCGGTTAATAATATTTTGTTTAACCGCTTCCAAATTATTTTTGATAAATCGATAGTCAAGCATAGCATTCCTTAAAATTCAACAGTTGAATAAAATGTGCATTTTGGAAACTGTTGAATTAGTGCGCGGAAAGCGCACATGTTTAATAAGCGATGTTTCAGCTTTGCCGAAACTCGACGGATAACGAGGCAGCCTTATTGTGGCTGCTGAAGTTACTCCGGTATTCTATGCAGTTCCGGTACTTTTTGCAAGCGTTTTATTATTTTTTGCTATAAAGTGCTTGCTTTAATATATTTTTTTCTCTAATATGTAAGCTCCTTGCAACAAAACTCATAGTTTGAAGTAAGGGATATCACAACATAAGGAGTTACACCATGAATAAGTGGTCTGACTATTTTTCTTCATTTAAGGGTGATTGTTGGCGCACCGGTATCGATGTACGCGACTTCATCCAAAATAACTATACTCCCTATACGGGAGATGACGGCTTTTTGACTCCTGCTACGGAGAAAACATTGCGTGTGTGGAATAAACTCACGGAAATGTTTAAAGAAGAGACAAAACGGGGCGTATATGACGCTGAAACCAAAAAGCCTCAAGGGATCGATGCTTACGGTGCAGGGTACATCTTAAAAGATGATGAAGTTATTGTCGGTTTGCAGACGGATGTTCCGCTCAAACGCGGTATCTACGTTAAGGGTGGTTGGCACGTTGTCGAGAATGCGCTGAAAGCCTACGGATATGAACTTGACCCGCTCACCAAAGAAATCTTTACCAAGTACCGGAAGACGCATAACGACGGCGTTTTTTCCGTCTATACCGATGAGATGCGTGCAGTGCGCAAGTCGGGCATTATCACCGGTTTGCCCGATGCCTACGGACGGGGACGTATTATCGGAGACTACCGCCGTGTCGCACTGTACGGCGTTGACAACTTGATACAGGAACGCAAAGAAGCGATGCAGCAGCTTGATGTAAATGAATTAAGCGAATCGGATATCCGCTACCGCGAAGAAATCAGCGACCAAATAAAAGCGCTGGAGGCCTTTGTCCGGATGTGCGAAAGCTACGGCTTTGATGTAAAGCGTCCTGCTGAAAATGCGCGGGAGGCGGTACAGTGGGTATACTTTGCATTCCTTGCCGCTACAAAAGATCAAGACGGAGCGGCCATGTCGATTGGGCGTACCTCCACGTTCTTGGATATCTTTATCGAACGGGATATCGCAGAAGGAAAGCTCACCGAAATGGAAGCACAAGAGCTTATCGATCAGTTTATTATTAAGCTGCGCATTATCCGCTTCCTCCGCACGCCGGAATACAATGAGCTGTTCTCCGGAGACCCCACGTGGGTTACCGAAGCGCTCGGCGGTATGGGCGTTGACGGACGTCCGCTTGTTACCAAAACTTCGTTCCGCTATCTGCACACACTGTACAACCTGGGCCCGGCTCCGGAACCGAACATGACCGTGCTGTGGTCTAACCATGCGCCGGAAAATTGGAATAAATTCTGTGCAAAGGTTTCAATTCAGACTTCTTCCATTCAATATGAAAATGATGATCTGATGCGCCCCGACTTCGGTGATGATTACGGTATCGCGTGTTGTGTTTCTCCGATGAAGATCGGTAAGCAAATGCAGCTGTTCGGTGCACGAGCAAACCTGCCCAAGTGTTTGCTGTATGCCATCAACGGTGGACGTGATGAAAAGTCCGGCGTACAAGTAGCACCGATGTTCAGCCCGATCACATCGGAATATCTCGACTATGACGAGGTGATGGAACGGTTCGAGCAGATGATGAAATGGCTTGCCGGTGTGTATATGAATGCGCTGAAAATCATTCACTATATGCACGACAAATATTCATACGAAGCGTTTGAGCTTGCCTTGCACGATGCGGATGTTGAACGCATTCAGGCTACCGGTATTGCAGGCCTTGCAATTGTTGCAGATTCGCTTGCAGCAATCCGCGACACCAAGGTAAAGGTTATCCGCAATGAGGACGGGCTCGCGGTTGATTTTAAACGTGAAGGCGAATATGTTCCCTACGGTAACGACAATGATGCGACGGATCAGCTTGCGGTTATGGTTGCACGTAAGTTTATGAACTACCTGCGCCGCCACGAAACCTACCGCCATGCAAAAGCAACGCAGTCGGTATTGACGATTACCTCGAACGTCGTATATGGAAAGAAAACCGGTGCAACACCGTGCGGACGCTGTGCGTATGAACCGTTCTCTCCGGGCGCAAACCCGATGAACGGGCGCGACACCAACGGAGCGATTGCTTCGCTTGCTTCAGTTGCCAAGCTGCCGTTTGAAGATATCGGTGACGGTATTTCGTACACCTTTGCAATCGCGCCGAATGCGTTGGGTAAAGAAACAAATAACCGTGTAGATAATTTGACCTATCTGCTGAGGGGTTACTTTACTCCGGAAGGCGGACAGCACCTGAATGTCAACGTGTTCGACAGGGCGCTGTTGGAAGATGCAATGGAAAATCCCGAAAAATATCCGCAGTTGACCATCCGCGTTTCCGGTTATGCGGTAAACTTCGTGAAGCTGACGCGAGAGCAGCAGTTGGATGTGCTTTCGCGTACCATCAACCAGTCCTTTTGAAATATACGACGCATCTACGGCGTCATACGGTAAAAAAGTGTCCTCAACGTATCAAAGATACGCCTGCGGTACTTTTTTACCGTATTCCTTGTATCTGCATCGTCTATTTCAAAAGGCTTACGGATAGGGGGCATCTGCGTTGTCGCTTAACAAAAAACAGTCCTCGACGTACAACAAGTAGGCCTGCGGGTGTTTTTTGTACGCTCCTAGCATCTGCATCGTCTATTTCAAAAGGCTTACGGATAGGGGAGCATCTACTGCGTCGTATCATTAAAAGTGTACATCCGTGTACACTTTTAATGGCGAATTTCGGCAAAGCCGAAACATCGCTGCTGGTTAATACGAGCGGCATCCGTGCCGCTTCTGCAATAAATGCGCAACGTATCAGAACGCCCAAGGATGGGCGTGGTTCTAAATAGCAGCAAGTTTTTCGCTAGAAAAACTTGTCGTTGAACAGTGTACACGGAAGTACACTGTTCAACAGGCTTACGGCAAAAGGATTTTATACAACAGTTTCTATGGCATATATTCATTCGTATGAAACATTTGGGACGGTAGATGGGCCGGGATTGCGGTTTGTGGTATTTCTGCAAGGGTGTCCGATGCGCTGCAAGTATTGTCATAATTGCGATACGTGGGAGCGAAAGGATGCTCGTATTCTGGATACTGCTGAGGAGACGTTTGAGCGGATCAGACGGTACAAGCACTACTACCTTTTTGCAGGCGGTGTTACGGTAACCGGCGGGGAGCCGCTCGGACAGCCTGAATATGTAAAAAATCTCTTTGAACTGTGCAAAAAAGATTCACTGCATACGGCGGTGGATACATCCGGCTATTTTCTAAACGATAAAGTAAAGGCGGCTTTGGAGTACACCGATCTTGTTCTGCTCGATATAAAATCGATTGATGAAGAGCAGCATCAGGAGCTGACCGGAGCGCCGCTTTCCCGTGTTTTAGCCTTTTTGGATTATCTTACTTCTATTAATAAACCGGTGTGGCTGCGGCATGTGATTGTACCGGGCATTACATATAATACAGCGCTATTAGAAAAGCTAGCCGACTTTATTAAGCCGCTGCCGAATGTGGAAAAAGTTGATCTTCTTGCCTACCACACACTCGGTGTATTTAAATGGAAAGAACTCGGCAAGGTCTATCCGCTGGAAGGCGTGCCGCCGCTTTCGGCTGAAGAGTATGCAGTTGCAAAGCAGATTTTTCTTGACCGCGGTTTACCGCTTACATCGGGTGCGGCAGAGAAATAGCGCGGCGCTCTGCTTATACAAATGAAACGGCTCGTCTTTGCATGAAAACGGAAGCACATACTGAAAACCGCTTACTTATACTGAGGATTTGTTTCGTAAAAATCTGCGGGTAGAATATCCATCAGGATGATATTGTGGTATTCCATATTTCGGATTAAACCGTCGCGGATTTCTCCGATTTTTTTAAAGCCGACCTTTTCGTAGCAGGCAACGGCACGCCGATTAAAGTCATATACTCGTAACAGAATATTATGCAGGTTAAGCTTTTTAAAAGCGTAATCCAGCAGCAGCGACAGTGCTTCTCGCCCGTATCCCTTACCCCAATAGCTCTTATTGCCGATGAAGATACCGATTTCCGCCGTCCGGTGAAGGTGATTGATGTCGATAAAGCCGACATTGCCGATCAGCTCATTAGTCTTTTTGTCGATGATACCGTAATTGTGATCTTGAGCGAGTTTTTTTAGAAGCTCCCTTTCTCCATCGACAGGAATAATCGATGAAACTAATTGCAGATTTTCGGTCACTTCCATATCGTTCAGCCAAACGGTATATTGTTCGGCATCTTCGATATTGAGTGGCGAAAGATAGCATTGAGTGCCTATCAATTTTTTTATGTACATACAAATCTCCAAAAGCCAACCGTATCAGGCTGCTGTGTGTATCCCCGCAAAATAAGTGAGGCTATTCAACCAGAATTTCGCCGCATTGCGGCTCAAATGGTCGCCTAGCCTCACTTATTTTGCGCTGTTTATTTACTTGTCTGATGCGGTTGGCTTTTTCTGAAATCAATAACCCCGACGCAAAGCATCGGGGCATTAAACCCTCCGCACGAATAAAAATTGCTCGCGCCTTGTATCTACACCGTCTATTTCAAAAGGCTGACGGAGAGATTATTTGCAAAAGCGCTGGCTATGCAAAATCACGATGGCAGCCGGTAGTTCTAATCAATAGCGTGTTTGCCCAATGAACTTGTAGTTAAACATGGACAAGGATGTCTATTTTTACCGTGCGCCGGGAATCTTTACGACGATGTTTGCAAGTTCCGGTTTCTTTTCGAGGTCTTTTTTTAGGCCTTCCGCGCGAGCTTTGTTGACATAGTCGGGCGACTGGAATGAATAGGTGAACTTGGTATGCACGTCGTAGGTTCCCTTCATCAATGCATATGCGTCTTCCGTCATAACGAGTTCTTCGTCGGTGGGGATAACGAATATCTTTACCGGCGAGTCATCAGCGCTGATGCAGGTTTCCGCGTTGCGGGTACGGGCAAGTGCATTCTTCTTGGGGTCAATCTTGATACCGAGGTGAGTTAAGCCTTCGCAGACGGCGAGCCGGGTGTCGAAGCCGAATTCTCCAACGCCGGCGGTGAAGACAATTGCATCCGGTTTTTGACCAAGCGCGGCGATATAGGCGCCGAAGTATTTTTGCAAGCGATATACTTCCATATTAAAGGCAAGCCGTGCCCGTTTATCGCCTTCTTCCATCGCCTTAGAAACATCGCGGCGGTCAACATATTGTCCGGTAACGCCGAAAAGTCCTGATTTTTTGTTCAAGGCAGTATCCATTTCCGCCGGTGTCATGCCGGTTTTCCGCATAATATAGAAGGGAAGGGCGGGATCGCAGTCGCCGGATCGGGTACCCATGACCAAGCCTTCCAATGGGGTCAGTCCCATCGAGGTATCGAAGCACTTGCCCTGCTTGACGCAGCACATCGAAGCGCCGTTCCCGATATGCGCGATGACGATATTGGTATCCTCCGGCTTTTTCCCGAGGATGACGGCAGCTCGCTTTGCCGTGTAGAGAAAGCTGGTGCCGTGGAAGCCGTAACGGCGGGCGGAATATTTTTCGTACCATTCGTGGGGAATGGCGTACATAAAGCTTGTTTCGGGCATCGTCTGATGCCACGCCGTGTCGATAACCGCACAGTGCGGAACATTCGGCAGTACTTTCTGAGCAGCTTCGATACCCATAATATTGGCGGGATTGTGCAGCGGTCCTAAATCCTGCACTTCGCGGAATGTGTTGATGATTTCGGGGGTTACGATAACCGACTTGATAAATTTATCTCCGCCGTGGGTTACGCGGTGGCCGACAGCCTTAATCACATTCATGTCGGTGATAACACCTACGGACGAATCCGTTAGGGTCTTGATAATGAGTTCAACCGCATGGGTATGGGTGGGACAGGGGCTTTCCAGCACATACTTGTCTTTTCCCTTTGCCTCGTGGGTAATAACGCTGCCGGGCTGAGTTACCCGTTCTACAACACCCGATGCAAGGACACTTTTGTTGTCCCAATCATACACCTGATACTTTACCGAAGAACTGCCGCAGTTCAATGTCAAAATAACCATGAAAAAACTCCTGTTTATTGATAATAAGTATAGAATATCGATAGACTTTCTTTCTTTAAAGAGCCTCTATCATTCATGAGCTTTCAGTATATAGCGAAATCGGAGAAATGTCAAAAAGTAAGAGCTATTCTATCTTATGGTGAGGTGGGCTGTAATTTTATCTTCTCCCCATCAAACATCATAGCAAGATTATCGATTTGAATAGATTGATTGAAATATTTACTGTCAAAACCTTGTATCTCTATTGAACCTATATAAGTTTCAACATCATACTCACCGATTATGTGATCTAGAAATAGATATGCAATTTGATAATAAATTGTGCTTTCGGATTCATTATATCCATTCAGAAAAAGTAATATTCCAATTTTATCTTTTTCATCATCATTAAATAAAAGGAATCTGATTTCTTTCGGCTCAATCTTCTTTTCATGGAATTGAACTGTATGTATTGTATCACGTCGGGGTCGGAATTTAATAAACTCCCATTCAGCGATCTCCGGTTTTGCCGAGTATAGTTTTTCAACCGCCGGAAATGAAGCTTTTATTCCGCCGGCACTTATTATAAATTCTCTTTTACCGTTTTGTATAGGACCAAATTCAAAAGTTAAGTCTTGATTTATTTTTCCAAGCTGAAAAGCAAGCTCATTAAATATTTCTTCTTGTTCATTTTCAAAATGAAACAACCGCGATGAATTTTTCTTAAACCAAGTCCAAAATACTTCTTCTTTATTTCTACTGTTAAAGCAAGAAAATAAACTCATGATCGATACCCCTATTATGCATATTCGTAAAATCTTTTTCATTTTTTGCCAAGACTTTCTGTTAATCATAAATGAATCCGGTATTTTAATTATTTAAAATAAATCCATCTAAAGAACAAAAATCAGGAATAATCTTAATGTAATTTATACAGGTGTCCTCCCATTTGGTTCCTTTATAAACTTCTTTAATTACCAGTTTTATAGACTGACATTTTTCTGCAATTTTAAAAATCTGAGGATTCGGCGTATCTTTAAGTTCAATTTCTTGAATTTTTTTGCCATCCTGATTATAGACATCAAAAAGTTTAACACGATTATTATTTTCATAAAGATCCGGTTTATTAAAATGTACATATCCATTTGAAATAATAAGCGCCTGGATCTGATCGTACTGTATATGTATATACTCACCGATTCCGTCTCCCTTTACAGCTTCAACCCAAGGCGCATTGCCATCTTGATTATCAAGATTTTTTGCAGAATATAAAGTGTTCTTTTCTTTTAACTCACTGGAGGCGGAAAAAATATGTGGCATAGAAAATCCAAATAATTCCTTTCTTAGTACGCTGATTCCATCAACGCCATAGTAAATTTCTTTGTTATAATCATTTATTAATGATATAAGATTATCATTTGCAAGCATTAGATATTTTTTATTATTAAAGTTGATATAATCTAATTGATATTCTACATCTTTCTTTAAAGGAAAAAGTCCGCTTATGTTATTATTTAATACATCCGTATCAAAATCATCTGTCGCACATATATGAATAGCATTTTCATAAAATACGATAGTCGTAAATTCATCGCTATAAGATTTTTGAAATTTCAACTCAGGTAATTCTTTTAGTGAACCTGTGATAAACTGTATGTTATTTACCGAAATCCACCGCCAGTCTCCTTCTAAAAGTTTTATATAGACCCATTGACCATCAACTTTTCCGCTTGCAAGAAATTCGCAATTAGGATGTATAAGGTATTGTGTATAATCATCTTTCTGAGTGTTTTTAAAATCGGTATATACTTTCGTTTTTTCGGTACATTTAATAATGGTTGTTTGATTTTTACATTTTACGGAATTTGATTTTATTTCCCAGATATTATGATATTGTTTATTTCCCTGAGTTATTTTTACCCGCCCGGTATACTGGGTATTATTATTTACAGGCTTATTTATATATTCTTTTTCATAAGATTCGGAAGCATATGCAAATGAAAAGAAACAAAGATATATAATAGAAATAATAATATTTTTTCTCATTATTTTATCCCCTTAATTCATTGATATAACTGTTATTTTGGTTTTGAATTACATTGTTATTTTTCAGATAGACATATATTAATTGCAGATTTATTTTTATATCTTCAAGCATTGCCTTTGCTTTTTTTTCGAATCGATAATTCCTTTGTGTATATTTTCCAAATAAAAAATAATCTGTTATAGTGGCTTTTCCTACCCAATTTAATTTTATAAATAACTTTGGTAATTTTATATCAAAATTCACGGGAATATCTGAAAAAAGCTCAACTGATTTTAAGGCTTTACAATATTCTATATACGTTCTATGGATTTCAGATATTTGAAAGTAATCATAATATTCTTCATCAATAATCTTATTTATTGAATTGGATAATCTATTCAGAGAAGCTATAAAATCGTTTCTTAAACTTTCTGTTAACTTCATTATCAGTTCCTATATTGTGTAATAAAGACATAAATAATACATTGCCTAAAATAGCAGCGTTAAAAAAATTCGTGTCAAAATAAATATCTCTAATATTTATATATTCCGGTTCCTTTACATCTATGACACTTTCCAGAACCTTTACACGCAACACAATTATGATTATAATAATGCGTATCGTAATCTTGTCCAGTCCCATCGCAGTGTGAGCATTTTCCAGTTCCACGGCATTGCAGACAGGGTTCTTCTTTTACTTCACAACTTGCAAATCCAACTGCTACTGATATTGTCAATAGACAGACTAGTAGCACAACAAATGTATTCCTTTTCATTTAAGAACTCCTATAAATTTTCCGCAAGTGATTGGCTTGTCGACCTAACCTTATAGTTTCAGAGTTTTATTTTCATCCCATTTACATATTATATACATCTATACTATACATACTATTTTATCGATTTGTCAACACAAAATATTTTATAAAAATCGGTGAGTATGTGATGTGAAAAAGCTTTTTAAACTGAATCTTAAAGTTCGGCTTATGTTCAGCAACTAAAACTTGCTAAAAAAGATTTTTCTCATCTATTATCCCATTACAGCGCCCCAGCGGGTGTTATATCAAATAAATTGTTTAATAAGCATTCCAAAATATAATGAAAATAAATACACATCCCCATGCATTCTTTGTTATAGTTCTAATTATTGATGAAAAACTATTGTATAAAATAATAACAAGCATTGTTGATATAAAAATGATCCATAAATCAATATCCGATTTTTTCTTTAGTTCATTTTTTTCATTCATGCTTTATAACTCCTGAATTGATAATTCGTACGATAGTACGTTCATCTAACATACAGTTAAGTTGTAAAACGTATCGGTGTATAGCAGACTGCCATTATTTATTTCTTTTTTTGCTATCAAACCTTTCTCTTATCCATTCAATTAGACAGTGAATTAACAGAAAAGGTACTAACAAGATTAAAATGATTATATTTTTTATACATTCTTCTTTTCTATACTTCTCTTTTAATTCAGGTTTCTTTTTTATAAGTTTTTTTATTCTTTTGTTTCGATTACGGTTTTTTTCGAATATGTAATTAACACATCTTGCTAATAATATAATAAATAAACCTCCCATTGCACGGATAAAATTTCCATTTATTTCATTTCTTTTATACGCTTCTTTTTCAGCTATTGGAAGTTTGAAATCATTTTTAGAATCGTGAATAATTTGTATTCTTTTATTTTCATAGTATTCTTCACTTGGCTTGAAATCAAAAGAACAAATTTGTTTTAAATTTTCACCAAGCAAACTATATTCAATTTTTACATGATAATATGTTCCACTTCCCTCTATATGGCTTTTTATTGAATATGATTTTATAATTGCGGTTTCAATGATTCCAAATTTTTCCAAGTGTGAAAGATTATAATAATTCTTACATGCTAAAAATAAAAAAAATACAATTAGTAAATAACAAAGTATTTCCCAACCGCTATTTTTATCATTATTACTAGTCTTCTTCATTTTTTATAAAACACAAAAGTTGAGTATTAGCATAACTTTGTTTTAAACCGCATTTGTGGTTTTTGCCAACGGCAAAAATTGGCGTGAAAAGTTGCAGTGTGGCAAAGGCACGAAAAGCAATTTTTATGACAAAACAAATGTCAGGTTGAAGCGGGTGTTAGGAGTCTCTTGGGGTTACTTCATATTCAAAGATATAACGACCAATTGGAATTGACAGAGATTTATCTTTCGATGTGAAATTTATATGAAAATCATAAGTTGTTCCATTTCCAATATGATATGGCATTTTCTCGGAAATATATTCATGGGGGCTTGAAATTAGTTTTACAGTTGTCTGAGGTATATCATCAAACGGAGGTATTAACTTACATGTTCCAGTTGCAATTTTTGTTTCTCTTAAAACTCTTATTTCCATAGTTCCTTTCTGATAATTTTCACTTCTTTCGTCAATAGTATAATTTGTTATTACAGACCTTATCACAGACATTCTACTTGAAGGTAATATTTGCATTAACATCTGTTGCTTAAGCAGATTATTTTTTTCATTATGAATATCATACTTTGTATTAGGTGTTTGACGGCTATCATTGGTTTCAAAAACAACTTCTTTTATAGTATTAAATTTAATCTCAAGATTTTGTTTACAACTATCAGAAACAACACCAAGCCAATCACTTCTAAAAGTGTCATTTGAAGAACTTAATGAATTCACTCTATCTGCCGCTGCTAATATTCTTTGTCGATAAACAGCTTGAATAACATCAGAATCCTTCAATTCATCCTCAAGTGCCTCTTCTGTACTTAACAAATAAGTTCGTAAATTTTGCAGTTCTAGAGAAAGATTAACCATTTTTTCACAAGATCTTTCAGCAATTGTGTCTATTTTTTCTGTAGATAAACTTTTATTAAATAAATAACCAGAAATAACAGAACCAACTGTAGTAAAAAGAAATAATAAAACATTACTTATAATTATTTCATAATTCGATGATTTTGATCCACGTAGTCCCATGACAATCATTACAATAAAAGCTAATATAAAAGAAGCCCAAAATACAATACACAGCAATATTTCCTTTTTACTTCCTTTTGGCATACATACTCCTTGCCTTTTCTTCTTATTGCGCCGAAGGCATCAACCTAACTATGTAGCTAAACCGCAAACGGGCTTGTCCCGTTTGTCGGCTTTGAGCTACTTGTTATGTGATTTTTTACTCATTTGCAACCAATTTTACCACAGCTTCCACAAGCTTCTGATAATTTTCTTCGGAAAGTCTTGACACCTTCTTTTCAAGGCAAAATTTATTTACCGCACCAATAAGATGAATTACTGCGACCGAATCTTTCGAAAGCCCAGTTTCCTCTTTTTCAATAAGAATATTAGGCTCAAAATCTGCTCGGTTTAGATTCGAAGTAAAAGGAATTACCACAACTGTATTCAGATCTTTTATTCCAAGCAAATCATTTTGCATTATGACGGCAGGACGTATTTTTGACGGCAAGCTGCCTACCGGTTGCCCAAAATCAATTGTCCATATCTCACCATGTGTCATTTTTTAATTCCTCCCACATAGTGTTCATTGAACTTCGGGCAATATCATTTTCCATTTCGGTATAATTTTCTTCATTCCGTTTTGTTTTCAAAGACTCGAGCATTTTCCCCATTAAAATAATTGTCTGTTCATAGGAAAGAGAAAGCACTTGTTCCGTAAAATCTGCGTAGGCGGTATCTGACATATCGCACCTCCAACTTTCATTATACCATATTTCAAACAATTTTTCACAAAATTATGCTTTTTTTATCGGATGTCTGATGACCGTTTTCCATTTTTCCGGAGAACTTTTTCTGGGGTCTGAAAGATAAATTTCATGGTGCAAACGTTTTTCCGTCATATCGTTTTCATATCCATTTGATCGAATGAAATCATCCATAATTTTTACGCTTGCCGGTTCATCGTCATAAGAACCGTTATGCATTATCTGAACGCACAAGCCTTCTTCAATCGATAGAAATTCCGCAGAGGAGCAATCGATTTTTTTCTTTTCAGCAGCAGTCTTTACAGCCCAATCAAAATCTTTTTTTGTAACAAAATCTGGAATACGAATTACCGAAATCCAATTGAAGCTTGATTTGTCTGAATAGTCTACGCCGTCAATCCCGGCCTGCCACCAAAAACCTTCCAACGGAGGAACAACATATTCAAAAAATTCGTTAATTTTATAATCAGTCTTGTAACTCATTTTTAGAGTATACGCTACCGCATATAATACTCCAACTGCCCGCTGATAAGCGCCGCCTGCTTCATTTGGATTTCCTTTTCCCCTAACTGCAATATAATTCATTTTTGGAACTGTTACAATTTCCGGTTGATTTTTGGGAAGATAAAATTCCCGATATTCTTTCTTGAAATCAAATGCCATTCTTTTCTCCATAATAGCTGCCCACTGGGCAGTCCACATAACACCTTTTCGATCTTTCCTCATAATATCATAGAAACTATGCGCTTTCAATCTAAGCTGTACCTCTCCAAACAACTGTATCTTTCTACCATAATACTCGCCTGAACACATCATCAGCAGACAGATTAGGCCTATCTTCACTAAATAGGCCTAAGAAAATCACATCCTGTTTATAGGGCTTTTGAACGCCGAGACCGCCGCGGTTGAGGGCGTGGATGTCGTTCCAAATCCGGAATCGGTATGTACAAACTGCAAAAGCAGTATGGAATCCCTCTAAACAAGTTCTAAGTGAGTTTTTAGAGCTGCCCCATGTATTGTAGGTGTATCATAGACGAGAAAATCCATCGTATAAAAACGGTTCGAGCGTTTTTTTGCCGCCGAGCAGCATGATTAAGCGGTCAAAACCCATCGCGACGCCCGAACATGGGGGCATACGGGCGCAGATCCCGCCGAAGTTCTCCGGTACGGGATGCGGAACCCGCGCCGTTGCATTTTTGATCGCAGTCTCGTCCGTAAAAGAGCGGTTGATTTCTCCCGCATCCCGCGCTTCGGTATAGCAGTTTGCGAGCTCTACTCCGCGTACATACACTTCCCACCGCTCTTTTGTCTTCCATATATATGTCCGTCCGTCCGCGGCTGTACGCTGTTCCGACCGTTCCTGTGCAAGGCAGGGTACCCGGGCGGGATAGTCCAGCAGCGCAACCGGCACATCGGGCGGAAGCTGCGGTTCGATGCAGTGCACCAAGAGCAGCTCGTATAAATCATCCCACGCCCAGTCTTCATATTGCGCCCTGTCGCCGAGGCCGAGCTGTTCCGCATGAAAGGCAAGCTCCGGTGTTTCCGCTTCGGCAAGGGAAAAACCGGCGAATCGTTTAAAGGCTTCGTCCATAGTCAGCTGCAAAAACGGTTTGGAAAGCACCGCACCCAATTCGGGGGCGGCAAGCGGCAGTCCCGCAACTGCCTGCGCCATAGTCTGTAGAAAAGCTTCGGTAAGCGTGACGGAATCGCGGTAATTCGCCTGCATGGTGTAGTATTCCAGCATGGTAAATTCGGGGTTGTGAATATGCCCGACTGATTCGCAGTTGCGGTAACATTTGGAAAGCTGAAACACCGAGCGGCCGTGCGCGGCAATAACCGGCTTGATGAATACTTCCGGGGAGGGGACAAGAAAGAGCGGGACTGCCGCTTCTTCGCCGGTCTTAAAGGGTTTGAGGTATTCTGTGCGGAACACTTCGAGACAGCTTTCGGGGATGAGCGCCGGAGCAAGCGCCGGAGTGTCCAGCTCCAGATATCCATGTGTAATAAAAAAATTCCGCGCGGCCTGCAAACAAGCCGCACGGAATTCAAGCGCTTCGATGTCCACTGCTTATTCCCGAATGCTCAAGTGCAGTTCGGCAAGCTGCTTTTCGTCAACCTCGCTGGGGCTTTCGTCCATGGGGCTGACGGCAAAGGTGTTTTTGGGGAAGGCGATCACTTCTTTAATTGAGGTTTCGCCTGCCATCAGCATTACGATGCGGTCAAGACCGGGTGCAATACCTCCGTGGGGCGGCGCTCCGTATTTGAACGCTTCCGTTAAAAAGCCGAACTTCTTTTCCGCATCGGCGGGGTTAAAGCCGACAATGTTGAATATCCGTTTTTGCAGCTCCGGATTGTGGATTCTGATTGAGCCGGAAGCGACTTCGTAGCCATTGAGTACAAGGTCGTACAGGTCTCCCTTTACCTCGCCGGGGTTTTGCTCCAATGTATCAAGGTAGCGTTCCTGCGGCGCGGAGAACATGTGGTGTGCGGGATCCCATTTTTGTTCATCTTCATTCCATTCAAAGAGCGGGAAGTCGATAACCCACAAAAAGGCGAACACTTTTGGATCAAGCAGGTTTAAATCCTTACCGAGCTTGCTTCTGACAGCGCCGAGCGCGGTGCAGGCGGTTTTATATTTTGCATCGGCAACAAAGAGGAGCAGGTCGCCGTCTTGGGCGTTCAGCTTTTTGCATATTTCAGCCTCGGCACCGGCACAGTATTTGGCAATACCGCCTTCGAATGCGCCGCCTGCAACTTTTGCCCATGCAAGCCCCTTTGCTTTGTAGATTTTTGCCGCAGCTTCAAGCTCTTCGATCTTTTTGCGGCTGTAGTTTGCTGCCTGTCCTTTCACTACAAGCGCCTTGACGGCTCCTCCGGCGGCGACCGCATCCTTGAACACGGCAAACTCGGTGCATTCAGCCATCCATGCGGCATCCTGCATCTTCATCTCAAAGCGGATATCGGGTTTGTCGGTGCCGTACAGGTCGATGGCATCATCGTAGCTGATCCGCGGGAAGGATTGCGCCAAATCTGCATCGATCGTCTTTTTGAACACCGTGCGGAACATATTTTCGGTAACGTCGAGCACGTCATCGCGGGAAACAAAGCTCATTTCAATATCGATCTGGGTGAACTCAGGCTGGCGGTCGCCGCGTGCGTCTTCATCACGGTAGCAGCGGGCAATCTGAAAATAGCGGTCAAAGCCGGAGACCATCAGTATCTGCTTGTACAGCTGCGGGGACTGCGGCAGCGCATAGAACTTGCCCGGATAGAGGCGGGACGGCACCAAATAGTCGCGCGCGCCCTCCGGCGTCGATTTAATAAAGGTCGGCGTTTCAATTTCCAAGAAGTTCCGCGCTGTGAGGTACTCCCGCACGGCAAACGTAACCTTTGAGCGCAATATCAGGTGATCCTGCATGGTCTGAGAACGCAGGTCGAGGTAGCGGTACTTGAGCCGGAGGTCTTCGTTGGCGTTGGTTTTTTCGTCAATCTGGAAGGGCAGCACAGCACTCTTCGACAGCACGACAATGCGCTGCGCCTTCACCTCGATATGTCCGGTTGTCATTTCGGTATTGACCATGGAATCGGGACGCTCCCGCACCGAGCCTTCAACGGCAATACAATATTCCATCTTCAAACCGGCTGCGGTTTCCTTCAGCTCAGGGCTTGCATCGTCATCGACAACCACCTGTGTCAGCCCGTAGCGGTCGCGTAAGTTTATAAAAGAGATACCGCCGTGGTCGCGCTTGCGGTGTACCCATCCGTTTAATACTACTGTTTTACCGGCGTCGCTTTTTTGCAGCTCTCCGCAGGTAACTGTCCGTTTCATTTCTATCATAATAAAATAAGTATAGTTGAAACGGGGCGTTTATGCAATTCGTGTTCTGATTCATGCTGGACAGAGAAGAACGAGCAATCCCCTCAACTTGCAAATAGGTGGAGCAGATGCTAGGAGCGTGCAAAAAACACCCGCAGGCACGGTACGAAATATACATCCATGTACATTTCGTACCTACGTGTTTGCAAAGCAAACACGCTACAGACTAGAACCACCGCCGTCCGTGGCGGTTCTGAAATATCCGTCGGCGTAAATAGAGGGAGCAGATACGAGGCGCGTGTAAAAATTAACCGGAGGCGTATCTTTGATACGTTGAGGATTAATTTTTACTAAGCAACGAAGTAGATGCCCTTCTATTTACGCCGACCACTGGTCGCTTTCTCTCTGCAACCTATACATCTCACGGTAAATACCGTCTTTTTCCATTAGCTCTGTGTGGGTACCGGTTTCGGCAATGATGCCTTTGTTGAGCACGATAATCTTATCGGCGTTTTTTACGGTGCGGAGACGGTGCGCAATGACGATAACGGTTTTACCTTTTATAAGTGTACCGATGGCGTGCTGAATGAGCGTTTCGTTTTCCGGATCAAGGGCGGCGGTCGCTTCATCCAAAAGGATGATCGGTGCATCTTTGAGGAGAGCGCGGGCGATGGAAAGTCGCTGGCGTTCTCCGCCGGAAAGGGTATAACCGTTTTCGCCGATTTCCGTATCGTAGCCCTGCGGCAGTTTTTCGATAAACGATTCGCACTGCGCGGCTTTTGCGGCGGCGAGCACCTGTTCTTTTGTTGCATTCCGGTTGCCGATTAAAATATTGTTGTACACCGTGTCGTTAAAGAGCACAACATCCTGAAACACAATCGAAAATGCGCTGAGCAGGGTTTCCGGTTCTACCGTGGAAACATCGACGCCGCCGATGCTAACCGTACCCGATGACGTATCCCAAAAGTGCGCCGCCAATCGCGCAATGGTGGATTTCCCGCAGCCGGAGTGCCCCACGAGTGCGGTAATTTCGCCCTGCTTTGCAGTAAAGCTGATTCCGCTTACCGTGTTTTCTCCGGTATCGTTTGCGGTGCTACCTGCATTATTTGAATTATCGGCAGCGTTTCCACCGATGTTACTCAGACCTTTGCCGCTCGGTTCATTATACGAAAACGACACATTATCGTAACAGATATCATATCCATTCGGCTTAAAAGCTTCGCTTCCCGTTTGCTTGGGATAATTGACAATCGCCTGCTTCCGCTCGACGGCAATCAGTGTATAAAAGAATTCGGCAAGCAGCATAAACACTGTCGTCAACGGATCGAAGATACGGCATGAGACCAACAAAAAAACGATATAGGTCAACAGTTCGATTTGCCCCTGCGACAGCAAGTACGCTCCATACGAAATGACGAGCGGAAAGCCGAACCGGATCAACGCGGCCACACCGAACATAAGTGCTCCGATCGCAGCTTCCGATTTGAGCGCAGCGTGCGTTGTTTCGGTAATATCGTCTTTGAGCTTTTGCACATACAAATATTTTTTATCGGAAGATTTTAGCACCTTGATATTGTCTATCATCTGCTGTAGCGAATCGTATATCGCATCCTTCCGTACGATGACGCTTTTCATCTTTTTTTCCGACAGCTTCCGGCAGCCGACAACAATAAAAAATCCTGCAAAGGCGCAAACAAACAATGCAATAGTCATTCGCCAATCCAAAAACGCTAAAAGAGCCGCCGCAATTAAAATCGAAATAATACCGCCGAACATTTCCGGTACGACATTAGAAAACGCTTGTTCAATCGTTGTAACATCGTTTAAAAGTGTTGAGGTTAAATACGATAAATCCTGCCTGCCGAAATACGACAGCGGAAGCTTCCGAAGCGACTCTGCAAGCGAAATACGCACGTTCGCCGCTTCTTCATACGCGCCGTTATACGTCCTGCCGTACTTTAATTTTTCGAGGATAAACAGCACGGCTATAAACGCCGCTCCGGCTGCTACTACCGCCCATACATTCGGGGCTTGAAAACCTTGCTGCATAATGCGCGCCAAAAAATACTGCAGCACATACAGCGAAAGTCCCAGCGGAACCATTATAAATAAGTTGATAATAACCGCGAGCGTAATCGACAAACGTAAATTCCGCGTCCCCGCATCGGATAACGCAAAAAATCTTTGTAACATAATTTCTCCTTCATTTAATTGGTAATGTGTAATGGTTAATTGGTGAAGTTTCAAACATTACCAATTATGTTGAGTTCTTCCTGTCCGTAAACATTTTAAGCCCAAACAAATCACTCATCAGGCTGAAATGTTTATCAAATGAAAACAAAAAAAGATCATTATTAATCGCATTTTGAGCGATTATCAAATCGGGAATACCGACTTTATTTATACCGTTTAATAGATTTTTAGTTTGCATATCGATAATCTCGTCCCAGTCTATTTCGATATCTATTTGATTAACCGTAAGCAGGAGCCGCTTCAATTTAGATTCTTTTTTCAGATTAATTGAAGGAATCAGTTCTGCTAGCACAAGGTTATTGATACAAAGCGCGTTGTTATTGATCAGCTCATTAAGCACAGCTGCCCGTCCGGTTCCCTTAAAATATTCTATCCAAACGGAGGTATCCACCAGTACCATCTTATGTCCTTTTTCTCAGCGCATCTAAATCGATATCCAAATCAATTTTTCCGTAATAGTTTTTCAGCTGCTGCACTTTCTCTTTTTGGATCAAATTTTCAAGCGCACGTGTGATAACCTCTGTTTTTGTCCGAGTTTTTGTCAACGCCATTGCCTCTTCGAGCAAAGGAGCGGACAGATCAAGCGTCGTTCTCATAAAAATCCTCCATACGAGCATATTATAGCATTGAATTATATGCATGATCAAGAATTTATATATGCGCTTCCGGAGCCTTTTCAGAAATTATCCATTATCAATTATTTACCCTTTCCGCGCCGTTACACACAGATACCTTTTTGCAAAAAGCGAGTCGGTTTGTATACCGGTAAAACCTGCCGAAGTCAGCAGTGCACTCAACTGTTCAGCGGTATAGATTTTCATACCGCTGATTCTTTTCGTCCATTTTTCATCGCCTTTATGAAGCCCGTCTACTTCGTTGCAGATAAAAAAGTGCGCTCCTTTTTTGAGTACGCGGAACACTTCTTTAAACGCTGTTTCTATTTCCGGCCAAAAATAAACCGTTTCGAATGCCGTCGCAATATCGAATGAATCGTTTTCAAACGGCATGGAAGAAACGCTTGCTTGCAGTATACGGCAGGTTCCCCGTTCGATATACGCCTTATTGCATTTCGTCGATTGCGCAACACAGACATCGGAATAATCAATGCCGGTTACCTCTTCGCAGCCGCGCTCAAGCAATCGTTTGACATTTGCACCTCCGCCGCATCCGATATCAAGACCGCTACCTAAAATTTTTCCATCCAAATGCGAAAAGCCCCATTCCGCCATGCGCGTATGTCCTGAATTCATTCCCGCGACAATCAGCTTACCGATAAAGCCTGCAGGTTTTCTAAAATTATCTCCTAAACTCATAGTTACTCCTGAAGAACTTTACATAATTATAGGGAATTTGCGCTAGAGCAGGCCTTTTCAATATCGATCACGTAGTCGCTGTTTTTGATAATCGAGTTCGATGACAATAACGGTCGCGACCGCTCTCCGATCAGAAAAACCGGGATTTATGCTTTCTTTTATTTATAATATGTAAACCTAATTTGACTAGTATATTTTTAGGATAAGCTTCTCTTGCCTCCGTCGGGCATATTTTAACACATGCCATGCACACAATACATTCATTTTTATCGGTTGTCATATCCGCACGTATACAACTTTTAGGACATACTTTTACACATTCGGAACAGTGAATACATTTTTCGTTATTCGTATACGGAACAGTAAATATTCTTTTCCCGGTATGTATCGGTTTATTATCTGCGATAAAACTTATAATTTTATCAAACACAGGTGCCCTATTATAAAGATGTCGTGTCTCCGTATGTAATAATCTGTTTTTTACAGTCTTTCCGAATAGTACCGCTTTTTGTAAATCATCATTATCGGGTCTGCCTTTCGCAACCGGAATATCTTTACCGGAATATGAATGCTCCCCGACAAATTCACCGTACCCGAGCAGCTTTCCGTTACCCTTTTGTATTATAGATATCATTTCTCCGGTAGCAAACATCGGTGATGCATTACCGTATAGAGTGATTGCAATTATACATTTTCCTTGAAAATCCGAATGCTTTATGCAGTTTCTGAATTCCTTATATAAAAAGCCTCCGTATGTCGGAGCGCCCACGATTATCAAATCCGCATCTGCAAAACTTACATCTTGTGTTTTTTCTCTATTGTCCCGTTTAGTCAAATCCGTAGAACATATTATGTCCCCGTCAATTCCTTTAACAATATAATCAATGACTTTTTTCGTTGTTCCCGTAGGTGAAAAGTAAACGGTAGCAAGTTTAATTTTATCCGCAGACATATTCATTGCAGGCGATTATAACACATCGGCATAAAACTTTCAGTCATTGCAGGGAATGTGCGCTTTTTGCGCCAGAGGCTTTTGAACCATTTTCCGTTGTTTCATTCCTCTTCCATCTTCAAAATAATGCTTAAGGGCTCAGAATTGCTACGCCTTGCTTGCAATTCCTTAAGAACCCGATAAAAAGCATACATCCGTGTATGCTTTTTATCCCGAGTTTTCTGCCGAAAACTCGCCGTACTTTTCCCTGCACGGGTATCCTGCCCGTACTCTCTCCCGAAAATAAGCCTTTTATCCGTTCCGGCATGGACGCCGGAAACGCCATACGTACCCGAGTTTGCGGAGCAAACTCGAGTTAAAAATTGGACTCAGGATGTCCGATTTTTACACTTTCCATTCGATACCTTTTTGGAAATTGTCCCACATACTTGCGTACAAGCCCTTCCGTGCAAGCAGTTCCTTATGTGTTCCTTCTTCTGCGATTTTGCCTTCGTCTATAACACAGATTTTATCTGCGTTTACGACTGAGGAAAGGCGGTGTGCAATCATGATGACGGTTTTGTCTTTGAGCAGTACGTCGAAGGTCTTTTTGATTTTGTATTCGTTTTCGGCATCGGCAAAGGCGGTTGCTTCATCAAGCACGATGATGGGGGCATCCTGCAACAGGGCGCGGGCGATAGCAAACCGCTGGGCTTCTCCTCCTGAGACGTATGTGCCCTTGGTGCCGTACACTGTGTCGATACCGGCGGGGAGTTTTTCGATAATATCCATACACTCGGCTTTGCGGAGTGCTTCCATTACCTCTTCGCGGCTTGCATCTTTTTTGCCGTAGCGGATATTTTCTAAAATGCTTTCCTTAAAAAGCTTATTCTCTTGGAACACAAAACCGACAGTGTGCAGCAGGTCGCTTGTTTTTATATCGCGGATGTCAACATCGCCGATACTGATACTTCCGGAATCGATTTCCCAAAAACGGCCGAGCAAATTGACCAGTGTGGTTTTGCCGCCGCCTGAAGGACCGACCAGTGCGGTGAGCGAATGTTCGGGGATGTGCAAACTGATACCGTTTACCGCAGTGCGGCTCTGGGTTTGCAGGCTGGTACTGTCAGTAGTTCCTGTTTCTGTAGCCGTGGTACAGTCTTTTTCTGCTGCTTCGGATGCCGCAGCTTCTCCCTCGCTATTATTGTGCGCTGCGGCGGTCTTTGTCGTTTTCGCTGCTTCCGGTGCTGTCTCCGTCTTATATGAAAATATCACGTTGTTAAATGCAATATCATATTTTTTAGGCAGTATGGATGTTTCCGGTTCCTTGGTCAGCGGCGCTTGCAAAATATCTTCGATACGGTTGAGTGCATCGTTTGAACGCTGATAAAACGTATTTGCATACATAACTTTCATCAGCATCGTGTAGGTAACCGGTGCAAAGGCGAGGTAAAATACAAAGCTGTAAAAAAAGTGCGGATCAAGCGTTGCCGTCCCAGCCATCAGTAAAGCGGTAGGCAGCAAGAATACAAAGCCTAGTTTAATAAGCGATAAAAAAATCGAATAGCCGTTTTCCCACGACATCGAATATTGGAGAACGAACTCTTTATAGTTCATAATCGAGGTGTAAAAGTTTTTGAAATAGTAAACAGACTGATTAAAAGTTTTGATAACCGAAATACCGCGTACATATTCGGTACCCGCGTTGTTCATCTGCTCAAGTGCATCTTCATACTTTTGCATAAAACCGGAGTTTGTACTAATCCGCATTAACACAGCTTGCAGAACAAACGCAAGCACAAGCGGTAAAAGGGAAATCAGCCCGAGCCGCCAGTCGAATACCAATGTAAGCGCAAGTATTGCAAAAGGAGAGACCATGTTCTGTGCGGTGTCGGGCATATTATGAGCAATGAGCGTTTCAAGCTGATTAACATTTTTTTCAAACACCTTGCGCACCTTGCCGCTGACATGCGTAATATGCCAGCCGATGGGTAGGTCCGCCAGCGCTTCCGCCATTCGTATCGAAAGGTTTTGTTGAATGGTAAATGCCGTCGCGTGCGAAAGCATGAGCGCTGCGTAATACAGCACAAAGCCCGCCGCAGCAGCACCGACCGCCCACAGCCCGTAGCGTGTAAGAGCTGCTGCATTCACCGCTTCTTTTGCCGCAACTGCGGAAATCACATCGCGCATTACAAAGAACACCATAATGTACGGCACAAAACTGACGAGTGCGCTTAAAGCGGAAAGCACCAGCGACAGTGGCAAAAGCCCTTTGCTGTTGCCCGCATAGCTTAACAGCCGCTTAACGGCTTGCTGCTTCGCCGGATTTCGTTCCTGCTGCTGCGGTGCAGCACTCTCCTGTGCCGGATTTTCCTCTGTAGCATTTGCCGGGGATTGCCGCTCCTTTGCAGCGCTTTTCTCCTGCGGCTTTTTTGTATCATTCATAGAGAATAGTCCTCCATATCAAATAATCGACGACATCGTCAGTTGTTTGATATGAAAAAATATATCCAAACAGAAACAGATTGTCAATGATGTCTAACAATTGGTGACACCGGCACAGAGTGCAAAGGGTAAAACCTGTATACGAATGAGATTACGCTATAGGAAGCTTCTAAAAATAGCAAGCCTATCGACTCCGCTAGTGCGGATTGCAAATCAGTTTTTTAGAGGTTCCTTTCAGACGTATTTGCGATGTTATCCTATTAAAACACAGTTAATAGGAGGGCATTGTTTGACCTATTGCTTATATTCCTTGACCTTGTTTTCACCCCATGTTACACTTTTAAACAATAGGGGCGCAACTGAAAGGAGGTTAGACGATGAAGAAAACACTCATAACTTGTTTACTGGTGTGCTGTGTCTTAATGCAGGGTACTGCAGCAGATTATTACGTTTCAAAAGAAACGGGTAAGAACGGAAACGCAGGTACGAAAGATGCACCGTTTAAGAACATTGAAAAGGCTGCTGAGAAAGTAGCGGCCGGGGATAAAATCTATGTTGCCGAAGGTAATTACTATGGCGTTCGGGATAAGGGTTTTATCATGATCCAAAAAGCGGTCGAGATCTACGGCGGCTATTCAAAAGATTTTTCCAAGCGGGATGTTTTAAAATACCGTACGCTCGTTATGCCGCCTGCCTCTTCAAACGGTACAGGCCGTGCAAATAAGGCTATGGAGTTTGATATTAAAGACGGGCAGGGTAAAAAACTTGTTATTGACGGTATCATCTTCGATAAAGGAGCTTCCAACGGTTACCATCCGACAAAAGGCAAACCTGCCGGTGTAGAAACCGGTATGCTCATCCTGCCGCCGGGTGAAGGCGTTAATGGCGGTGAAAAATCCATTACAACAGAAAAGGCAATATTCGGCGGCAGTATTATGAAATGTGATGTGCTTATTCAAAACTGTGTATTCAATAATGCTTCCAATTTTGCTATCCAGTTCGGCGGTACCGGTGATGTAAAAATTTTAAACAATGTCTTTACATCGAATGCGATGTCTGCTTGCGAAATTTGGGGAAAGGAAAATAAACCGACCGCCATAACGCTCGAGTTCGCATATAATACGGTTTTGTTTACGTGGCCGCGCACTCATTCTTTTGAGGATATGGGATACGGATTCCGCGTTATGACAAAGGTTGAAGTAAACGTACACCATAATATTATCGGGCTTTCTGCGCTTTCCGCAATCGATCGCTGCCGTATCGACAGCCCTGCTTCCATGGAAAACGGACGAAAGGTACTTGTAGACAACAACCGGTTCTTTATGAATAAACAAGCGGATGCAACCCTGCCGGGCTTAGGTACCTTCGAATATGTATGGGTAAAAGACTTTGAAGACGTTGAACGCTTTAACAGCGCCGAAGGCAACGAAGAGCTGAAAGACGTAGCTCCGCTTAAAAAAGTTTTAAACCAAGCATATTTGGCAGGTTTCTTAAACGCAACCTATAAAGAAAAAACCGACTATGACCCGAATTCCGCCGCTAACGAGTTCAGACGCGCTATGGGAATAAACCAGACGATGAAAGTTCAAACCGATGTGTCGATGTTTGCAAACAAATATCCGCAAGATGATGCGGTAAAACTGTTCGGCGCAGTCAAAGGTTTCGGTGCACAGGCGATTAAGTAAGTTCACTTTAATTGGTAATTCGGCTCAATGTGCAACAAGTAATTGATAATTCAATTGCTTGTTGCACTATTCGGAATAACCGTATGTCCGCCGACAACCGACGGGTGAATAGTTACTATTTCTTCCACGGAATAAAGCGGTTAACCCGTTTGCAATACGCTGCGTATTCATCGCCGAAACGTTCGGTAAGCCATTGCTCTTCCGTCAATTTCATAAACACGGTAAGGTATACCCAAAAGAGCAGCGGTAATATCAATATATACCAATTTCGGCAGACTAATAACGCACCGGTGCAGATAAATAAAAAAGCGGAATAAATCGGGTTACGCACGAGGGCGTAAACACCATCCGTTGCAAGCTGATTTGATTTTATCTTAATATCGATACGGGAACCGAATACTGCAGCGCACCACAATGCGATGCCGCCGCCAATACACAATATCCCGGCAATGACAAAAACGATTGTAATGATTGCACTACGTACGTTTCCGTTTGTCAGTAGATCGAATTTTACCACGGTAATACCTGCGGCAGTGAAGGCAATCATAATTGCAATACATACAGGACCGATACCCATTACAGGGAGATGTTCTTGTTCAGTTGTTTTCATTTAAGTATCCTTTGTCTCCTTTTTACTACGAATAGTGCCGATCAGATGTTGTAAGCTCAAAATCGGATGTCGGAATAACATACGCGGGCCGCTGTAACGCATAACTGCGCGGATTTGCCGACGCATCTCCGGCTTGTAGCAATGTACCGGACAAACGTTACAAAACGGTTTTTCATGCTTGCCACGGTATCGGCATTGTTCAATTTGTTTATGTGTATATGCCTTTAATGACTCTATGTCCGGTACCGCTGCCTCAATAACTTCCATATCAGACTTTGAAGAATCATACCGATGCGCCGTTGCATAGAGATCGATCATCGAATCAACTAAGCGCACTTCATCTTCTACCGTCATCTTATGCATATCGGTACCTCATTGTTGCGTAATCGGAACAATTTATTCGCACGAAGCGTTTACGACTTCGATGCTCTGCCTTTGGGAATTCGATTGCTCACATTCGGGTACTGTTATCGTTTGGTTCCCTTTTATATGAATGTCGAGCTGTTGGAAAGGTATCTCAATATTTTCTTGCTTAAGCCTTTCATCTATTTCGACAAACAGTGAATTACGTAAATTTACAAAGTCTTCGATTTTTGTCCATGCCATAAGAGTCAAATCAATACTTGAAGTTGAAAAACTTGTCCAAAGAATTGATGGCGCAGGATCATCAATAATAAATGCATTATTTTTTGCAACGGATAAAAGTATTTGCTCCAGCTTTCTTAAATCAGTACCGTAAGCGACACCCAATTCCGTCTTAACCCGTCTATACGGAAACTGAGAATAATTTATCAGGTTTGCTTTTATTATCGTCTCATTTGGAATTCTGACGTATTGACTGTCAAATGTTTTTAGGATAACCGACAATAAATTAATCGATTGCACCGTGCCGATAGTTCCTTCAACTTCAATGACGTCGTTTATTCTAAATGCTCGTTCGGTTATAACAAATAATCCGGAAATAATATTCGATATTGAAGTTTGAGCTGCAAAGCCTATTGCGACACCGGCAATTCCCGCAGCACCAAGGATGGCCCTGATGTCTATCCCCAACCGATGAAAAACCGTCAGCACCATAACGGCAAAACCTGCGTATCTGATACCTTTATCAATTATATGCTGTATTTGCAATGAACATTTTTTTACCGTGATTTTTTTTACGATAGAATTCAGTATTTTAAAAAAGAGAGAGATAACAGAAAGAATAAAAACAAATTGTATAATACTCCATATTTTTGCAGTGAGTATTTCATTTGTTTCTGTAGTAAAAAAGCCGGTGAAATTTTTGATAGAAGTGCTTATGCTGTTCATGGCAGGGATTTTACCATAGTTATAAAAAACAATAAAGGCATGGGTACATCAGCGCGCAGCAGCTTAAAACATATCTGACTAAAATCACACAAATTAGCAATACTTGACATATCCTTCTTTTTTATGTTATAAACCCACGATTTAAATTAAAAGAGGCAATGATGATAAAGCGCTTACGGCAACACCAGTATAATCCTTGTGTACCATTCGGGGGTATAATCCGCAGGGGTTTACCCTTTCAACTGCCGGTAAGCATTATTACCGTAACCGATAAGGATACTGTTTTCTAAATGAAGACAGTATCCTTTTTTTTTGCTTGAGGAGGTTCTATGATAAACGGGAAGAAGGATATCATTTCAATGAATGATTTTACCGCAGAAGAAATTCTGCTCATTTTGAAAAAGGCGGAAGCAATAGAAAAAATGTCCGATGAGGAAAAACTTTCGCTGATGCACGGCAAGATTGTTGCAACCATGTTTTATGAACCGAGCACGCGAACCAAACTATCATTTGAGTCGGCTGCAATGCGGCTCGGTGCAAATATCCTCTATTTCGATACGGAACATTCATCCGTTAAAAAAGGAGAATCCTTTTCGGACACCATACGCATGGTGGAATCCTATTCCGACATCATTGTGATTCGTCATCCGCTGGACGGAGCGGCGCGTCTTGCGGCTTCCGTTTCTCATAAGCCGGTGTTAAACGGCGGCGACGGTTCAAACCAGCACCCAAGTCAAACGCTGCTCGATTTGTATACCATTATGAAAGAAAAAGGCACTTTGGAAAATCTCCACATTGCTTTTACCGGCGATTTAAAATACGGCCGTACCGTTCATTCGTTGGTTAAAGCCCTCAAGCATTTTCATCCGGTTATCTACTTTGTTTCTCCGTCAAACCTCGCCATGCCGCAATATCTTCTTGACGATTTGAATGATGCAGGAGTTACTTACTATATAGAAGAAAACTTTACCGGCTGCTTGGATAAACTCGATGTATTTTATATGACCCGCATTCAGCGCGAACGCTTCCCCGATCCGGAAGAATACGAAAAGGTGAAAGGCATTTATATCATCAATAGAGGCAACATAGAAGGGAAGTGCAAAGACGATATGATTATCATGCATCCGCTGCCGCGTGTGAATGAAATCGATGTGGATTTGGACACGACAAAATATGCGCGTTATTTTGAACAAGCGCGGAACGGCATCCCGATTAGACAAGCAATGATGATGCTCTCCCTAGAACGGTAGTAGAGAATGAAGTGTATTAAAGTCAGAAGGAGTTGAATGATGGAATTACAGATAACTGCATTAGAAAACGGAATAGTGATTGACCATATACCGCCGGAGCGTACCTTTGCGATCGTCAAAATGCTGAAATTAAAAGAGTATACCGATATGGTAACCGTCGGTTTTAATTTGCATAGCAAGGCGCACAGTAAAAAAGGTCTGATTAAGATTGCCGATAAAACATTGACCAAATCTGAGCTGGAAAAAATTTCGCTGTTGGCGCCCCATGCGACGGTCAATATCATTAAAGACAGTAAGGTTGTACAGAAAATACCACTCGAACTGCCTGATGAAATTGAAGCGTTTATGCACTGCGAAAATTTTAAATGTATTTCAAATAATGAAGCGGTACCGTCTCGGTTTATAAAAGTACATTCTCATGGGCAGGACTGCTACAAGTGTTTTTACTGTGAACGGGTTATTCCGATCGCCGACATTAAGCTTAATTTAAATTAGCGGAGAAGCGGTATGGAACACCGGTGCGGAAAAAAGCATTTTGAAAAAACCGAAATTGTTTCCCATGAATATGCGGGAGCCGATTGTTACTGTCTCACTGTCCGATTGCCGCGGAGGCTGGAAGACTCCGAGCTTCCCCGTGCGGGACAGTTTTACATGATCAGTTTGCACGATAAATCCCATATTTTACCCCGCCCCATCAGTCTTCATTCATTTGATGAGAAGCAGGGTACCTTGAGCTTTGTATACCGCCCCATAGGCGCCGGCACACAAGAATTAACACAATACCGTGCCGGTGAAAGCCTTGCTATTCAAGGCCCCTTGGGGAACGGCTTTATGATTCCTTCCGCCGGCTCCTGTCATATTATCGCGGGAGGCGGTATAGGGCTTGCACCGCTGCCTGAACTGATACGGGCTATTCGGAGCAGACAGCCGGAAGCGCGCATTATTTTTTTTGCAGGAGGACGCGACCGGCATATTCAAGAACTTATCGATTTTTTTGCCCTGCCTGCGGATATTGAACTCATCCTTTGTACCGATGACGGCAGCCTCGGTATTCACGGGTTTGTACCGGATGTGCTTTCAGCGTATATTGAAAAATGCCGCGGCAGCGGGGCTTCCTCTGCGGACATCGCGATGATCTATTCCTGCGGCCCCACTGCGATGCTGAATAAAATACGTGCGTTTTCGCAGTCGGCGCAGTTACCCTGTCAGCTTTCCCTTGAACGCCGGATGGCGTGCGGTGTGCGCGCCTGTATGGGATGTTCCATTCAAACGGCTGCGGGGGTGAAGAAAGTATGCGCCGACGGCCCTGTTTTTGATTCGCTTTTATTCCCGCACGAATTGCCGTAAAAATGAGAGAATGATATGAGCAAACTTACATTGGATTTTTTAGGTTTACATTTAGCGAACCCGTTGATGACGGCGAGCGGCTGCTTCGGCTACGGTACCGACTATGCGGATTTCTTTGATCCGAATATCCTCGGTGCGGCGGTACTGAAAGGGTTAACGCTTGAGCCGCGGGATGGTAATGCAGGAGTGCGGATTGCAGAAACGCCGTCCGGTATGCTCAACTGCGTCGGTTTGGAAAATGTCGGCTATGATGAGTTTGTGCAGCGGGTATTACCGGAAATCCTTCCGCAGCTGCACATTCCGCTGATTATTAATATTAACGGCAAAACTGCAGAAGAATATGCGGAACTTGCCGCACGGCTGAACGGCATCGCGGAAGTTGCGGCCGTAGAACTCAATATTTCCTGCCCGAATGTAAAGCACGGGGGGATGGCTTTCGGTACCGATCCGGCGCAAACGGAGCGGGTAGTCTCGCTGGTACGGGCGGCAAGCCGGAAACCGCTCATCGTGAAGCTGTCGCCGAACGTTACCGACATTACGGTTTTTGCCCGCATCGCGGAGGCTCAAGGCGCGGATGCCTTGTCGCTGATTAACACGGTTTCCGGTATGGCAATCGACATCAATACGCAAAAGCCGCTGCTCGGTAATATTTTCGGTGGACTGTCCGGCCCGGCGGTAAAACCCATCGCGGTCAGGATGGTCTATCAGGTGTCGCAGGTTACGTCGCTGCCAATCGTCGGGATGGGCGGTATACGGACTGCGGAAGACGCAATCGAATTTATACTTGCAGGCGCTTCGGCAGTTGCGGTCGGCTGCGGTCTTTTTAACAATCCTTGCGCTGCGGTAGAAATACTTGACGGTCTTGAACGGTATTGTGAAAGGCATCAAACTGCCGTTACGGATTTGGTCGGCCGCAGCCATCCCGACGGAGGCGCTGCATACCGCAGCAAACTCAAACATCGCAGTACTGTTCGCAATACCGTTCAATAAGAGGAGAGTAGGGGAGTCTCGAAAGCAAACAGCTTTGAGATACCCTCATCCCGGAGGAGTTTTACAATATGGAAAAAACACAATGCGGAACCATCAGCAGCGCTGTCCGCGAAAAATTGATTGTTGCGTTGGACTATAACACACTCGACCAAGCAGCCGCCCTCGTGGAGCAGCTCGGCGATAGCGTTACGGTGTATAAGGCAGGGCTCGAAATTTTCTTACGGACGAAGGGAGCCATTGTCGATTACTTGCACGGAAAAAATAAAAAAGTATTTTTGGATTTAAAGTTCCACGATATTACCAACACTGTTGTACAGGCCTGCCTTTTTGCGGCGGAGCAAAACGTGTTCATGTTCAATGTGCATTGCTCCAACAGCGAAAAAACCATGCGGGCAGTCGCCGAGATGCTCAAAGAAAAAGGCTCTCAGAGCATTTGCATCGGCGTAACGGTCTTAACCAATTTAAATGCACAGGACTTACAGCAATTCTACGGAGCTGCCGTCGATGTTGAAACAACCGTCGAAGCGATGGCGGCTGCTGTCAGCAATGCCGGTTTACAGGGTATTGTCTGTTCCGCTCAGGAGGCTGCCGCTATTAAACAGCGTTTCGGTAAGGATTTTATTACCGTATGTCCGGGAGTCCGCCCTGCCTTTACCCAAAGCGGCTCGTACGCCCAAAACCGCAAAGAAGATCAGGCACGGGTGATGACTGCCTACGAAGCGCTAAAAAACGGAGCCGATTATTTGGTGGTCGGCCGCCCGATTACCCAACATCCCGATCCCGTTCAGGCGGTGCACGCGGTTTTGGAGGAAATTAGGCAGGCAACGGAGGGCTAAACGGTGCTCATACTCAAAAACGGGAAAACCGTCCGCAACGAAATTATCGATCTTGTCATCAACGGCGATATAATTGAAGACATCATTATCAAACAGGGTATGTCAGGTCAAGACTGCCCGAAAGAGGTTCGCCCCGTACAGGATGCACAAGGAATGGACTCACAAGAGATTGACTTGGATGGCCGCCTCGTTATGCCGGGCATTATCGACCTGCACACCCACATGAGAGATCCGGGGCTTACCCATAAAGAAGATTTTTATACCGGCTCGCGCGCCTGTGCAAAAGGCGGCATAACGACTTTTTTTGATATGCCGAATACGCAGCCGCCGACGGTAACGGCTCAGGCGCTTACGGAAAAAATTGCACAGGCGGCGCGGGTTTCAGCCGTTAATTTCGGCTTCCACTTCGGCGCTTCAAAACACAATAATATTGATGAAATCCGGCGCGTTATCGGCAGCGGTCGGGCGCGCAGCACGAAGGTGTTTATGAATGTGAGCACCGGTCTTATGCTGATTGAAGATACCGCTCTGCTGACTGAAATTTTTAAGGTCGGCGGCTTGGTCTTTGTACATGCCGAAGCGGAGATGATCGACAAGGCGATTGAGCTGAATGCCCGCTATGGGAACGGTTTGTATATTTGCCATATTTCTTCCGAAGAAGAGATGCGGACGGTCATCAAGGCGAAGCAAAATCCTGAATTACATAACCGGCAGCATCCCATTTATGCGGAAGTAACGCCTCATCATCTTTTTTTACATACCGGTATGTGGGAAGTGAGCGCCGAAGCCGATATGCTGTTGCGGATGAAGCCCGAACTGAAAGCGCAATCCGATACTGCATTTTTGATGCAGGCCATTCGGGACGGCTACGTCGATACCATCGGCACCGATCACGCGCCTCATACGCTGGATGAGAAACTGGCACAGCTGACTTTCGGCATCCCCGGCGTCGAAACCTCGCTGGCGCTGATGCTCACTGCGGCGGCGGAAGGAAATATCACGCTGCCGCTGCTTCAAAAGCTGATGAGTGAAAATCCTGCTGCAATCCTCGGGTTAACGCGCAAGGGCGTACTTGCAAAAGGCGCCGATGCCGATATTACCGTTGCCGACACCGCGGTACACTGGCAGCTCGGCCGAAAGGACATAGTATCGAAATGCGGGTGGTCTCCTTTTGAGGGCTGGAACTTTATCGGTAAAAATTATATGACTATTGTCAACGGCAAGATAGTCTACCGTGACGGCCGTTTTGCCGCCGACTTACAGGAACGCCCCGCCGGACGTTTCGTATTTCAGGCATAGGAAATGAGGAGGAATAATTATGAATGCTGTTCACTGTGACAAAAAAGAAATAGAAATTGCGGTCGCTCGCACGCTCTTTGAGGTAAAAGCCGTCAAGATTAACGTTGCGGATCCCTTCACCTTTGCTTCGGGGATACGCAGCCCTATCTATTGCGATAACCGCTCTCTTTTAGGTTGGCCTCAGCAGCGCACTCTCATTACGGAGGCCTTTAAACAATTAATTCCTGCCGATACCGATGTGATTGCGGGTGTTGCTACGGCGGGGGTTCCGTGGGCGGCCTTCATTGCAAATGCCTTGAACAAACCGCTTGCCTATGTGCGTTCCGCGCCGAAAGATCACGGAACGGGCAGCACAATAGAAGGGGCGGCTGTTGCAGGTAAGAAGATAGCGCTTATCGAAGATTTAATCTCGACGGGGAAGAGCAGCATCGGCGCGGTGAAGTCCTTACGCGCAGCCGGAGCCGCCGAGGTGAGTTTAAAAGCGATTTTTTCTTATCAATTTGCGCAAGCTGATGCCAATTTTGAAAACGAAAACTGTCCCTTTGAATCGCTTTCCCGTTTTTCGGTTTTAATTGAGCTCTTGCAAAAAGAAAAGTATTTAAGTCCCGAAGAAGCCGCTATCGCGCTTGAATGGAACAAGGAACCCGAAACTTGGTTTGACCGTGTACGGCGCGGGTAAGGGGAACTATAAGCATTTTACGAGTGACAGAAAAATGACTTTTAGCAGCTTTCTTTTACCTATCCAAAAACAGCGTTGTTTTTTCGTCGAAGCCGAGTGATACGATGTCTCCGCTTTGGTAGAGTTTCATATCCGGCTTAAAATCGACACTTGCTTTGATAGCTGTTTTTTCATTGAACAACAGATCGTATTCGACGTGACTGCCGACGAAAACGGAAGTCTGCACAACGGCTTTGACGGAACCGGCATCTTTATCCTGTACGGAAATATTTTCGGGACGGACAACAAAAAATACGTCTGCATTTACCGCTGGAGAGTCTGCACAGCCCCGTCTTGCAGTTACTTCATTGACGGAAGAAATCGACGCGGTAATCATATCTCCTTCGATTTTTTGCACTTTTGCAGGAACGATATTCGCTTGACCGATAAAATCGGCGACAAAAGTAGACGCGGGGCTGCCGTATATTTCAAGCGGTGTTCCGATCTGTTCGACTTTACCACGGCTCATAACAACGATTCTGTCGGAAACGGTGAGCGCTTCCGATTGGTCGTGCGTAACGTATAAGCATGTTGTTCCAAGCGCTTTTTGAATTCTGCGAATTTCCGTGCGCATGTGAATCCTCAGCTTTGCGTCGAGGTTCGAAAGCGGTTCGTCCATCAACAAGAGTGACGGTTCCATAACGATGACACGGGCAAGAGCAACGCGCTGCTGTTCACCGCCGGACAGTTGATTGGGGTAACGGTTTTCGTCTCCGCTTAACCCGACAAGTTTCAATGCATTGATGATTTTATCATGGATGTCCGCGTCTTTTTCGCCGCGAGCTTTCAATCCGTATCCGACATTTTTGTAAATCGTCATATGCGGGAAAAGCGCGTAGTTTTGAAACACGAATCCGATCGCGCGTTCATTTACCGGTACACTCGTCATGTCTTTGCCTGCAATAGTGATGCTGCCGCTTGTCGGGCTGACAAACCCCGCTATCATGCGCAATGTCGTCGTTTTACCGCAACCTGACGGCCCCAAAAACGTAACCATCTCTCCTTTCGCGACTTCGATATTGACTTTATCAACTGCATTGAAAATGCCGCCGTTCCGTTCGGGAAATGTTTTTGTAACATCTTTTAAAACAAGTGATATATCTGCCATAGTGTTCTCCGTGTAAATCCGTTTATAATTTTTGCTTCGCTTCTTTTGTAAACTGCATCGAGTATAATTTCATGCACAGTGCTATAAGTGCATCGGCAGCAAAGACGATGATAATGAGCACGATCGAAAATGCAGAGGCTTGTGGAAATTGCAGTTCTGTCATGCTTTCAAGGATGCGCGTCGTCAAAAGTGTCCACCGCGCCGAAACAAGGAATATCGTTGCACTGATTGCCGTCATACAATGGATAAAGAGGTAGCGCATACCTGTAAGTATCGCCGGAATGATAAGCGGAACCGTTACGTGCGTAAATGTCCGCACGGTGCCCGCACCGAGACTTGCAGATGCTTCTTCGAGGCTAGGATCAATCTGCTGCAGCGATGCGATAACAGATCGAATACCTGTTGCATAGTAACGGAAAATATACGCGGCAACGAGGATTGTCATTGTACCGGTTAATAAAATCGGACGTTTGTTGAACGCTGCAATATACGCAATACCGACGACCGTACCGGGCAGCGCATAGTTGAGCAGCGAAGAAAAATCAAGCAGGCGTTTTGCCGGAAATTCCTTCCGCTGAATGATGTAGCCGATGACAACCGAAAGCAAAGCACCGAGCAGCGTCGAGATAATTGCGATCGTCAGCGTATCAGACAGCGCCTTTTTTCCATTTGCGAAAACGTATCGGTAATTTTGCAGTGTCAGCGTATTGTCGATGCCCCATACTTTAACAAACGATCCGGCAAGGATAATAAAATACAAGTAGATAACAAAAATAATTACGATAAAGGCAATACAATAGCAAAGTATTTTCATCCACTTCGGCAACGGAATGAATTTCGATTGCGCTGCACTCTTACCCGAAACGGTTACATAGCTTTTTCGTCCAACAAGCATCTGCTGGAAAAAGAATACGAACAGCGCAGGGATTATTAATAAAAACGAAAGGGATGATCCGCCATTCAAATCAAACATACCGGTGATTTGCAGATATGCCTGTGTCGGCAAAATGGGAAATTTATGGCCGCCTAAAATGAGCGGCGTCGCAAAATCCGCAAGGCTCGACCCGAAGAGCAAAAGAATGGAGTTCGCAACAGCAGGAACCGAAAGAGGTGCCGTAATCGTTCGAAATATCCGTCCGCTTTTTGCACCTAAACTTGATGCGGCGTCATCAAGGTTTGAGCTCATTGTATTTAAAATTGCAGAGATGACCATATAGGCTACGGGAAAATAGGTAAGTGTTTCGGAAATCCACGTACCCGTAAATCCGTAAATATTTGCATCGGGAATACCGAGCAATTTTAATAATGTCCCGTTCGGACCGAGTGCAAGTGTCAGCGAAATGCTGCTCGTAAACGGCGGTGAAATAAGCGGCAGAATCGTTATTGCACTGATAGCTATTTTAAGAAATTTCGGAAGGTTCGTCCTATTTACGACAAGAGCAAAGACATATCCTAAAAATGTACCGCATATACTGACCGCAGCCGCAAGTTTGAGGCTATTCCACAATGCTTTCAGCGTATATGCATTAAGAAAATTTTTTCTGAGTAACTCGGCTGAAATACGGCCATTTGAAAAAAATGCCGTATACAAAAGCGTGATGACAGGATAAAAAATAAATATCGCAAAACAAAACCAAATGACAGCGAGCGTACAAAAAAGAGCCGGATCTTTTTTGATTAAAAGTATACGGCATTCATTTTGTGAAGACTTATTAATATACATTGCTAATCCTCAACTCGGCAACGGTGAAGGGAAAAATACGCAAAACTTTTCCGGATAATTCACCGTTTGCCGAAGTTTTCGTGTATCACCGGAATGCCGAGTTCAAAACTCCGGCATTCAATCCGATGTGATTTTTTATTCTACTGCTGGATAACTTCCTGAATCCATTTTTCGACATACGCTTTCCGTTTTTCGCCTTTCCACACGGATGGTGCATCGATTAAATTCATTTTTGACATATCGAGGGCAGGATCATCAACTTTTATATCGGAACGTGTCGGGATATAGCAAATTTTATGAGCCATCATAAAGTCGCCGAGCTTTTTTGTTGACGCCCAATCCATGAGTTTGCGCGCAGCATTCGGGTGTTTGCATCCTTTAAGAATTCCCGATCCCTCGACGCCGTAGGTAACACCTTCTTTCGGGAAAGAGATGACGAGCGGATAGCCTTGATGGGTAATATCAAGCGCATCGACAAGATAGAATACGCCGCTAGCAGTTTGTCCGTTTGCGATCGGCAGAGCGCCGCCTGCACCGCTTTTTGTATAAAGTTGTACATTTGCATTAAGCTTTTTTTGATAGTCGAATGCTTCTTTTTCACCGAAAGCTTTTACGAGCGAATAAATACGCTCCGTTGCGGTTCCCGATGTTCGGGCATCCGCCATTTGTAAGCCGTTTTTATATGCAGGATTTAATAAATCGTACCAGCTTGTCGGCTCCGAAAGATTATTTTTTTTGAGAAAATTCGTATTGGTGAGAAAGCATAGCGGAATAATCCCGATACCCGTCCAGTAATTATCCGGAGAACGGTAATTTGCGGGAATTTTATCGGCTTCTGCAGGTTTATATTGTTCGAAAACATTTTCCTTAACACCTGCGTCATACGTATCCGACGGACCGCCCCATAAACAATCTACTTGCGGATTTGCCTTTTCTGCGATGATACGCGACAGCGCTTCACCGGAAGAGAGACGAACAAAATTAACTTTGATACCGGTATCCTTTGTAAATTCCGAAAAAATCTGCGTCGCATACTTTTCCGGCATAATAGAATACACATTGAGTTCGTTTTCCGCATTTGCAGTCTCTGAAGAACCTCCGGCAAAGATTGTAGATGCAATACATACACAGAACAATACCATTGCCGCTTTTTGTAATAATGATTTATTCAAAATAAACCTCCTAAAAAGTAGTTCCAGTGTGAGCTATTTTTGTCCGGTTGTCAAGTTTGCAAAGTTTTTTAAAGTTTTCTATTAATAATTATGCAAAAACGAGTGTCGTTTCCGCCTGATATTTTTCCAGCTCATTAAAATTGAGTCTTACCTCAGTTGAGGATTGGATTCGGCTTCTTTCAACTCGTTATACTCCGCATCGCTAAGCCTCAATTTTTCCTTTACTTTATCGGAAAAGTCGTATGTGGAGTGATACAATAAAAGTACAGTGCCAAAATTGCCGAAAAAGAGAGGAGGAGAGGCAATGAAACGGTACGATGAGAACTTTAAAATCGAGGCATTGAAGCTGTCGGACTATATCGGAGTGAAGAAAGCGTGTGAACAGCTTAACGTGAACTATGGAACATTGGCAGGATGGAGAAAGCAGCGGGTAAAGAAAAACAAAGAAGGAAAAAATACAGAAGCTGACATTCACAAAGAGAACAGCAGGCTCAAAAAAGAAATAGCCGAGCTTAAAAATGCGAATGAGATACTCAAGGATGCACTCGGTTTTTTCGTTCAAGACCGGAAGAAATAGAAAAGGATGGTCTTTTCGCTTACATCCACCACCGTACTGCTGAGAAGCTGTTTTCAGCACGGATGCTGTGCGCGACTCTTCCGGTCAGTGAAAGCGGTTTTTATAAATGGAAGCGAAACAGGAAAAAGGTGAAAGCATGGCAGAAACTGCTTGCTCAAATGCATCAGATTCTTGATGAGGATGAAGAAAACAAGAACTATGGGGACAGGCGTATGCAGATAGCACTTGAACAACGGGGCATTAAGCGTTCATTGTCAACGGTAAGACGCGCGATGGCACGAGGAAATCTGCTGCATGAAGACAGAAGAAGCCCTGACGGTCTTACAAAAGCCGACAAAAAGGCGATGAGGCCGCAGAATATCATCAAGCAAGACTTTAGTGCACAAGAGCCGTTGAGAAAATTGCTGACGGATATAACGCAGATACTGTGCAAAGACGGAAAACTGTATGTGTCGCCGCTTTTTGACTGCTATAATGGGGAGATCATTTCTCTTGCAATGGACACAAACATGAAAAAGGAACTATGTATAAAAACGATAACGGAGGCATACAAGAATTTTGATATACCAAGTGGAGCGATAATTCACAGCGATTGCGGAAGCCAGTATACAAGCGGCGAGTACAAAAAGACGCTCGGACAGCTGCATGCGGTGCAGAGTATGAGTGGAGTTGGGAAATGCTGGGATAATGCCCGGATGGAAAGCTGGTTTGCAACGCTGAAAAAGGAAAAGATCTATCAGCTTGATACAACAAAACTGACTGTGGAGGAAGTCAAGACGATCGTCTGGAGATACACGTTTGCTTATTACAACACGAAACGTATCACGACAGTAAATCCCGATGGCTTACCTCCACTGGTATACAGGAAAACAGCAGCTAAAAAAAGTGCTGCTTAAATACATTTGGGGTATTTAGGCACTGCACTAATATTGACTATTCCATAAGATATACTCAAAACAAATTAGTAGATTTAGGCTTAGGAATTGCATCAGGCAATATCACTCGTGAGAAAATCAAAAAATGGATTTCGTTACATACTGAAAACGAGGAAGAAAAGGAACAGACCTATGCTTAAGCGTTTTCCCGAATACACGACTGACTACATTGCAGGAATAATGAGCCTCAGAAAACCTCAAAAAGAATCTCTTGAAATACTTGCAAAAATAGTCGATTCGGTAAAACCCGATAAACAAAGCAATAAACAAGCTGCCCTCAAAGCGGTACATAACAGCTATCCTACCTGCAGCGATTTTGAGCGTGATTTTATTTCGCTTACCTTTGCTCTTGCAACGGGAGTCGGTAAAACCCGTTTGATGGGAGCCTTCATTGCCTATCTTTATACAAACTACGGTATCAAAAACCTTTTTGTAACGGCTCCCAATACCACCATCTACTCAAAATTAAAACAAGACCTTGGAATGCCTCATAGCGAAAAATATGTTTTAAAAGGACTCGGCTGTTTTTCTTCTACTCCGGTCATCATTGCCGATGAAGACTACCGCTATAAAAATCTTGAACTCTTCGACTCCGATATCCGCATCTTTATTTTTAACATAGATAAATTCAACAAAGAGCGGGCAAAAATGCGGAGCCTTTCCGAATATCTTGGTACCTCTTTTTTTGGAAGTCTTGCTTCTATGAACGACCTTGTATTGATAATGGACGAGTCTCACCACTATCGGGCAGAAAGAGGTGTACAATCGCTGAATGAACTTAAGCCGATTTTAGGCTTGGAGCTTACGGTGACACCTTACACAAAATCGGGAACAAAGCAGATCAACTTTAAAAATGTTGTGTATGAATATCCGCTTTCAAAAGCGATTGCAGACGGCTACACTCGTACCCCCTTTGCAGTAACCCGTCAGGATATTCAATTTTTCAATTTCGGAGAAGAAGAAATTGACAAGGTTATGCTCAATGACGGTATTCTCTGTCATGAACGGGCAAAACTGAAACTTGAACAGTATGCCCAAAACACCGGTAAGCGGAAAGTAAAACCTTTCATGCTTATTGTCTGTAAAGATACAGCCCATGCCGAAAAGGTGCAAAACTACCTCAGTTCGGATTCTTTTAAGGACGGAGCTTACAAGGGAAAAATCATTACAGTACATTCAAATCAAAGAGGCAGCGAAAGCGAAGAGAACATGAAGCTTTTGCTTGAGGTCGAAAAATACGAAAATCCGATTGAAATTGTTATTCATGTAAATATGCTCAAAGAAGGCTGGGACGTTAATAACCTCTATACAATAGTTCCTTTGCGGCAAGCAGCTTCAAAAATCTTAAGGGAACAAATGGTCGGCCGCGGTTTACGCCTTCCCTACGGCGAGCGGACAGGCAATAAAGAAATTGACATGGTAATGCTTACCGCTCACGATAAATTTGCCGAACTTTTAGAAGAAGCGCAAAAAGGCGATTCCATATTTAAAGCCGAAAATATCATAAAGGCGGAAGACATTACTCAGGAAAATCTTAGGTACACTCAAGTATCCCTTCAATTCGATGAAGATGCGGAATTGGAAAAAGCCTATCGGATAACCGGAATGCAGAAAAACGAAGCACATGCTGCATTGTTCAAAGATACCCGAACACTCATACAAAAAACGGTAGGGACATATATTCGCCGGCAAACCGGTACGGACATAAAGTTGAGTTTCTCAAGTGGCCAAAAAACGGAAATTACACAGACCATTAAAAAGGAACTTTCATCGGATAAAGATTTAAGTGCAATCTATACAGAGAATGCCGATCCGCTTGCTTCGTGGATTAGCGAAACCGTTTCCGACTATTGCGAAACACTTTCTTCAAAATACATACCTATTCCGCATATTACCATTACCGATTCGGGCTTACCGGAATACCATTTTGCGGATTTTGATCTTGACCTTGAACCCTTTAATCATACGGTAACGGGTGAAGATATCCTTATACAAAATTTGGAAGATCAGGGGGACAGGCTTCATATCAAAGGTTCCGCCATTGACTTTGAGGCTTACAACCCGCTTGCAGAGATTATGAACTGCCTATGCGAAAAATCTGAAATTGATTATCGGCGTTCTGCAGCACTGTTACAAAAGCTGGTTATTCAAGTTTGTTCTCATTACAGAAATAAATATTCCGAAAACGGTATGAGAAATATCGCAATGATGAATAAAAAAGATATTGCCGATAAAATTCACTCACAGCTTATGAAGCATTTTTATTGTGAAGAAGCTTTCCTTGAAGAAAAAGTTTCGTTAGTGCAGCCCTATAATCTTGAACAAGCCTACAACTACTCGACCGCTTCCCGTTTCTTTGATTCTTATGACAAAGACATACAATCGGTTGTATTTACCGGTATAAAAAAAGGAGTATTCGAGGAAGCAAAGTTTGACAGCAAACCGGAACTCATTCTCGCCCGTATCATGGAACAAGATCAGACGGTTCAAAAATGGCTTCGTCCTGCAAAAAAAGAATTCAACCTGCAATACAACGGAGGCAAGCATTACGAACCCGATTTTGTAGCAGAAACATCTTCTTGCATTTATTTGATTGAAGTAAAAGGAGAAGACAAACAGGACACACCCGATGTCATTGCAAAGAAAAACAGGGCAGTCCGCTACTGCAAAACCGTTTCCGAATGGATCGCGGCACATAAAGGCAAACCATGGAAACATCTTTTTATTCCCTCAATGCAGATAAGCCCTTCTTCCTCTTTTACCCGGCTGGCAAAAACCTATACTATCGAAACGGAATCTACCGATATCTACAAACCCGAGCCCGGACATGGTACACAGATTGCTGCGGAAAGATAAAACCTTCAACTCTTGTCATTGTTTTTAAGATTGATCTATTATACTTCCTATAAACCCAATTGGACTTTTACCTTCATTATGTATAAATACACTTATGCAAATAATTGAAGTATAGGTTTTCATTAGCTACTTACAGATTAGTCATAAAAAACGCTTAATTATATTCTCATCTTTTGCTGCCTTTTTTTACTTGTAAATCGTTCGCATTTTTCCCATACCACCTACACACCACCGCAACGGCAAACAGGAACGATAAAACATCGGAGACCGGCTGCAGCAGGTAGATACCGGTTTTCCCGTATACGGCAGGCAGAAGGTATAGGAGCGGTACATAAAAGAAACCCTGCCGTGAAATTGATATCAGGAGCGCTGAAAAATAATTGCCGATATTCTGCATGAACATACTGCTGACGGCAAAAACGCCTAACAGCGGAAGCGAAAAACATTGCATCCTGAGTATCGAAACTCCGGTAGACACTACTTCCTCATCGGTTGACATCAGCTGCATCCAGTGGTCGGCAAAGATATATAAAATTATTGAGGCAGCTGTTAAAAAAAGTGTTCCCACGGCGACGGTAGTAATAAAGGCTTTTTTTACTCGCGCATATTGTTGAGCGCCGTAATTCATTGCACAAATCGGCTGAAAGCCTTGCCCCCAACCGATCATAATCATAAAAGCCACTGCAACAATTTTTGAACTTATTGTTAAAGCAGCGATCATACTTTCGCCGTAGCGTGCTGCCGTAACATTGAGCAGCACCAATGCAGCGCCGGTAATTGCCTGCCGCGAAAAATTAGGAAGCCCCCCTGCAAGAATATGATACACACGCGCTTTGCTGCATTGTACTTTTTTTAGATTGGACGAAATACTCTCGTGTCGTTTTGCTAAGAGCGTCAGCACAATACACCCGATTATTTGACCGATCAGTGTTGCATATCCGGCGCCGATAAATCCCATGTTAAGCGGAAACATCAGCAGCGGATCCAGCACCATATTGCTCAGCATTCCGGAAAGTAATCCGATCATTCCATCGCGTACATTTCCGCACAAACGCAGCTGATTATACACCGTTACTGCATATAAACTGAACGGAATGCTGATGATAATGATCTTTAAATACTGCACGGTAAAGGTGAGTACGTCCTGCGATGCGCTACCGCCGATGAGTTTTGCAAGCGGTACAACAAAAATATATGCTGCGATTGCGATTACGATGCCGGTTACGATTGCAATGACAATACCTATCGAAGAAATGATTTCCGCTTCTGCATAGTCTTTTGCTCCGATTTTTTTAGACATTGCATTACCGCTGCCGTAGCCGTACCAAAAACCGATTGCTTGAATAACACTGACAAAACTGAATACCACACCGATTGCCGCAATCATTGATCTGTTGTGTAATTGTCCGACAAAAAAGGTATCGGTTACATTGTATATAACGCTGATCAACATACCGATGATTGTCGGAATTGCCGTTTTAATGAGCAACGGAAAAATCGGTTTTGTTAAAATGTTAAACCGTCTTTGCTCTTTTGAATCCATCTCAACAGCTCCGTAATTTAAGGCAAACGTATCGAAAATCTTTTGAGCGGTTGCCTTCTTTTTGTGGGAAATTTTAAATAAAATTTCCCACTATTTTTCAAAACCAGTGCAGACGCATCAGGCGAGTATATAAAGTAACGCAGAATATGTGAGGCAGGGCAACCATTTGAGTCGCAAAGCGGCGAAATTCTGGTTGAACGGACTCACATATTCTGCGGGCGTAGCTAAAAAGTAGCTGATGCGTCTGCACTGCTCCGCACTTCTCCTTTGTTTCCGTCAACGGTGATGAGGTCACCGTCCTTGAATTTGACGGTGGCAAAACCGACACCCAATACTGCTGGGATAGTAAATTCCCGTGCAACAATTGCTGCATGGCTGAGCGCAGAGCCGGTGTCTGCAACGACAGCGCTTGCAAGTTTAAAAAGCGGTGTCCATTCGGGATCAGTGAGATGACACACCAGCACATCTCCTTTTTGCATCTTATAAAACTCTTCAGGACTACGAATAATGCGCACCGTTCCTACAACAGTTCCCGGGCTTCCGCTTACGCCCTTCAGTACATCACCAGTTGAATCGAACACCAGTAATTTTGAAGCTTCCCAAACCTTTTCCGCAAGCGGGAATTTTTCATTCCGCCTTGCGATCTTTTCTTTATAAACATCACTGATATATCCGGCTTTCAACACTTCCAATAATTCACAGTGAAAAAGATTTGTAATTCCGTGTTTATAATTTCCGCTGTTTAAGAGCAGAATATTTATCCGCTTTACACACTGCCTAACATAATAAAAGAGTGTTTCCCATAAATACTGCGATTCTTCTCGAACAACATGAAAATACCGGAAGTGCTGTATGTCTTGTTCTAGACGCGGATATTTATTTCCATAAATATGCTTTAATTGCTGCATTAAATCCGTATAATTTTTATTGTTGTTATTATGAGAATTTTGATCCGATACATCAGAGGTATTTAATAACGGGCGTATAATATTGACAAGTCTATCGGGATCTTCGATAAATGTTTTTGCTTCGATGCAATAGCAATTGTAATCAGACTTAAAACCGTTGCATTTAATAAAATCATCCGCAAGCTGCTTAAATACAGGGAAATCGGCACACAGTGTGTTGAATCTTTCGCCGGATAGTATTGCTTCCGTTAGAGTTGTGTTTTTCCGTATCGTATCCGCCATGCGAGAAATATCGTTTGTAACAACAGCTGTTTTATTATTGAGTTCCCAATAGAAATCAAAGGCAGAGTAGTTTGTATCTACACGTTTTATTATTTTGGAGAATTTTTTGCTCATTAGAAAAGACGGAAATAAGGCATATTTAAATCTATCGTATGCAAGTTTTTCTGTCAGCGCATAACTGTGTTCCATAAATGCAGTACATTCGGCTAATGTCATATTCTCAAAATCTAAGGTTTTAATATGCGCTAGCTCTTGCTCATATTGCGCCATAAAATCTTTACATACTTCCGCGCAATAGTCAAAATTTTTGAGCATCCGAATGATTGTAAAGATATGAAAAATACGCAGAGTAAGACCTTTTTTATTTTCAGGAAGTGTCTGAATACCATCGTCATCAATTACAGGATTTGAATTAAAAACAATACCGCCTTCTGCGAATATCCGGGCTTTTTGGTCATTAATTGCTAGCATATAATCAAAGTCCAGCGCACGGTAAGCAAACGGCATTTTTTCAAACTGAAAAGCCATATTTTGTTTCATCATGCGTGTTAATGTAGTACCTTTGATATATTCCTGAACCAGCTTCTCATCATCATTATTTTTTAAGGTTGTTATTGCGCGTGCCTGCAAAATATATACTTGGTTCTTTTGTATTGCCCATTCAATATCCATCGGCATACCGTAGTGTTTTTCTATTTTTAATGCAGCGCGCACCAGAGCTGCAATCTCACTATCATTCAACGCCCGCGCGGTTCTTTTTTCCTCGCTTACCGATTCTTCTTTGGTGTTTTTATCCGCGTAGACAATTTGCGTTTCTTTGGTTCCGATAGTAACTTCCAGTATATCGCCTGATTTATTTACGATATAACTATCTGCCGTTACCCTGCCGCTTACTACACTTTCTCCCAATCCGTAACTTGCGTTGATTTGCATTTCATCTTTGTTTTGTGTTACCGGATTGACGGTAAACAGAACGCCCGCTTTTTCGCTTTCTACCATTTCTTGAATAACAACGGCAATCGCAACAGCGCTCTGATCATATCCCTGATTAAATCGATAGCGTACCGCTCTCTCCCCCCATAGCGAAGCATAACAATGGCGTATTTGAATTAAGACATCTTCTATCCCTTGCACATTCAAATAGGTTTCCTGCTGACCTGCAAAACTCGCATCGGGTAAATCTTCCGCCGTTGCCGATGAGCGGACCGCAACCCTCGCAGCTTCCCCGAGTTCCGCATATTTCGCTCTTATCTCTTTTTCCAATTGAGCAGGAAAATGTCCTGTTATGATTTTTTTCCGAAATGTGCCGACTGCGGATAACAAGGCTTGTTCATCCGTTTGCGCCGCTGTAAGAACACGCAAGATAATTTCATCTATGTTATTTTCTTTAAGGAATTCCCGATACGCATCTGCGGTAATCACAAATCCCTTAGGAACCGGTATTCCCGCAGCAGTCATCTCACCAAGGTTGGATCCTTTGCCGCCTGCAATGAGTACATCATCTTTATGTATCTGTGTAAAATCAGCTATCCGCATTGTATTCAACTCCTTTAAGGGAAAACGCTTACATTCATACTTCTATATATTTATTTACGATTACAGATATAAATATTCGTAAGATTTCGTTAAAATAGGCTGCATCAAACTGATAGCATTGAGAACACAAAACCGCACTTCCGATAAATGCGCTCATCAGCCCTTTTTGATCTACCCGCGTAATTGCTCCGTGCTGTTCCCAATATCGTATCAGCTTTGCTAAAAAATCTTGATACAGTATTTCAATTTTATGTGCCTCATTTTGCCCCTTTGCTTCAAATAGCTTAAACGCATCCTGATAAATAGGCTGGCTTTGAATTTTTGTCATAAGATCAATCGAAGATTTGTATATCATATCCGTAAGAAATGCTGCCGGATTGGTAAGCGAAGTTGAAAACTTTTTTTCAATAGTGCGTAGTTTTTGATTTGCGCGGTACACAATGAGTTCTATAATGAGAGCGTCTTTATCCTTCCAAAAATTATAAAAACTCCCTTGCGCAATACCGACCCGTTTGGTCAATTCCGCTATGCTCAAGGATTTTGTTCCTTTATCGTGAAATAAATTGAGCGCGGTTTCCATAAGCGTTTCTTTTATTTTTATGCGTTCTTCTTCGGTAAAAGCTTTCGGCATAGTAATCCTTTTTTGTATGTGTGAATATCTTGTATAATATTCATTGCCAATATAGCAAAATGAAGGCTTTGTGTCAATGAATATCTTGTTTTATATTCACTGATAGTAATACGGTGGGGAAAATATGCAATAACAGAATATTTTTAAACATTGCACCTAAAAAGTACAATGGAGGGATTTTGACTAAAAACGTTCTGATTGACAAAAAGGTTCAAAATCCATGGATGTTTACGTAATGCTCAAAGGTTCATGCACCGAATTAAAGATTCCCACTGAACCTATCTATTTAACCGCAAGGCTGCGTCAGCCGCAATAGCGGTAAAGCCTGTATTGAAAACGTGCTGCCTTAAAAGCGACTTGCCTTTTTGATATACCCCATCTGATAAATATACAATCTCATTTCAGGGCTTTATCCTAGGCGTTTTTTGTGATATGCTATCTTTGTTTTTAAAGTCAGGCATTCCTGAAAAAACGACTGAGTTTTTCGAGATGTCTATGAGACATTTTTCACCGGCGTTGCCGGCGGGTACTGTCCGTCAATCCCTTTTCGGGCAGTAGGTTTTACAAAATGGTCTATATAGGAGCCATAGTTATGAAGAAAATCGGTGTTGTAGGCGCAGGCACGATGGGGCAGGGGATTGCCACATCATTTGCTTCAAATGGGTATCAGGTTACGGTATGCGACATAAAAATCGAATGGGCGCAATCGGGAATAGATAAAATCGTAGCAAATTACGATAAATTGGCAGCAAAAGGCAAAATAACGGCGGAAGCGGTCGCTGCCATAAAGGGAAATTTAAAGACCGGTTCATACAAAGATTTGGCCGACTGCGATTTAATTATCGAAGCCATACTGGAAACCAGCGAAGCGAAAAAAACGCTTTTTACCGAACTGGACGGTATTTGCAAAGAAGCTACCATTTTTGCAACAAATACCTCGTCTCTGTCCGTTACCGAAATTGCAAAGGGCATTAAACACCCCGTTATCGGGATGCACTTCTTTAACCCTGCCGATAGAATGAAGTTGGTAGAAGTGATTTCAGGAATCAATACGCCTGATGAAGTAAAAAATACTATTATAGAAACCGCTAAGAGTTTAGGAAAAACACCGGTTGAGGTACACGAAGGCCCCGGCTTTGTTGTCAACCGGATTCTTATCCCCATGATTAACGAAGCTGCTTTTATTCTGCAGGAAGGTATTGCGACTGCCGAACATATCGATACGGCAATGCAGCTCGGTGCAAATCATCCGATGGGGCCGCTTGCGCTCGGTGATTTAGTCGGTCTTGATGTTGTATTGGCTATTATGGACGTATTGTACCGTGAAACGGGAGACAGCAAATATCGCTGCTGTACGCTTATCCGTAAAATGGTACGCGGCGGATTACTCGGACGCAAAACCGGAAAAGGTTTTTACGACTATTCAAAGTAAAAGCGGAGGAGGTGTGACAGATGAATACGGTATTGTTTCATATAGATGGACATATTGCAACTATTACCATTAATAAACCGCAGGTTTTAAATGCGCTCAGCACCGAGGTGTTGACCGACCTTAATCATGCATTGGATGAGGTTGAAAAAGCTGAAAATATTTACGCGGTGATTCTTACCGGAGCGGGCGAAAAAAGCTTTGTAGCGGGTGCCGATATTTCGGAAATGAAAGATAAAAATAAGGCACAGGCAGCAGAATACGGCGCCTTTGGGAACAAGGTGTTTTTCCGTATAGAAAACTTCCATTGTCCCGTCATCGCTGCCGTAAACGGCTTTGCTTTGGGCGGCGGCTGCGAGCTTGCGATGGCATGCGATATCCGTATTGCTTCGGAAACCGCCCGTTTTGCCCAACCTGAAACAGGTTTGGGTATTACACCGGGATTCGGCGGGACGCAACGGTTGGCCCGGCTTGTTGGCGCCGGACGCGCAAAAGAGCTGATCTACACCTGCCGCACGATAAAAGCAGAGGAAGCGCTCGCAATCGGTCTTGTTAATAAAGTAACAAAACCGGAAGCCTTAATGCAGGAAACGCTCGCCATGGCGCAAACTATTTGCCAAAAAGCTCCCTTTGCAATAAAACAGGCAAAAGCAGCCATCAATAAAGGCTTGCAGGTAAGCATCGACAAAGCAGTTGCCGTTGAAACGGAAGAATTTGCTCAATGCTTTACAACGGAAGACCAAAAAATGGCTATGAACGCTTTTGTCAAAAAAGAAAAAATCGAAAAGTTCAATAACCGCTAGGAATGGTCATGGATTACAGTTCGTTATACAAACAAAAGCTGACTACAGCAGAAAAAGCTGCACAGGTAGTCAAGTCGGGCGATTGGCTCGATTACGGATGGGGCAATAACACCCCTGTTGCATTCGATAAGGCATTTGCCGCGCGGCTGCCTGAGCTTGAAGACGTCAATATTCGAGGTGGTGTGGTACTGCGGGAACCGGAAATCTTTAAAATAAAAGCTCCTGCGGCTCACCTTACGTGGAATTCTTGGCACATGTCGGGGTATGAACGTAAAACCATCGCTGCTGGATTCGGTTTTTATATACCGCTCCGCTATTCGGAATTGCCGCGCTGGTATTACGAAAATATTAAGCACCTTAACGTATCGGTTTTTCAAACGGCGCCAATGGATAAAGACGGCTTTTTCAATTTCGGATTGAATGCCTCGCACCTCAAAGCAGTTACGGATTGTGCGGACATCGTCATTGTAGAAGTCAATACCAATATGCCGAACTGCATAAACGGCGTCGATGATAAGATTCACATTTCCGATGTCGATATGATTATCGAAGGCAGTAATCCGCCGATAGATGAACTTGTCGATAAAGGTGAACCGACCGAAGTCGATAAGGCTGTCGCAAAGCTCATCATCGAAGAAATTCCGAATGGAGCATGTTTGCAGCTCGGTATCGGCGGTATGCCTAATACGCTCGGCGCGATGATTGCAAAGTCCGATTTAAAAGACCTCGGCGTACACACGGAAATGTATGTCGATGCCTTTGTCGATATTGCCAAAGCGGGAAAAATCACCGGCGCAAAGAAAGCAATCGATACGGGGCGACAGGTATTCGCCTTTGCCGCAGGGACAAAAAAGCTCTATGACTATGTGCATAACAACCCCGTATGTATGGGCGCACCGGTCTCTTACACAAACGACGCGCGGGTGATTGCTCAAATCGATAACTTTATGTCCATCAACAATGCAGTAGATATCGACCTGTTCGGTCAAGTGAATGCCGAAACGTCGGGAACCAAGCATATTTCAGGCGCGGGCGGACAGCTCGACTTCGTATTGGGCGCGTATTTATCCAAGGGTGGAAAAAGCTTTATCTGCTGTTCATCCACCTTTAAGGATAAAAACGGGGCACTTACCTCCCGTATCCGCCCGACGCTTGCGCCGGGGTCCGTCGTTACGGACACAAGAACTAATGTCCATTGGTTCGTTACCGAATACGGAAAGGTCAACTTAAAGGGCTTATCGACATGGCAGCGGGCAGAAGCCTTGATTTCGGTCGCGCACCCCGATTTTAGAGATTCGCTTATTGCCGAAGCGGAAAAGCTCCATATCTGGAAGCGCTCCAATAAACGATAGCTTTTCTCCTGCGCGGAATTCCGCACAGCTTTTTCAACTGAAGAACAAACGCATGAGGCTCTTGTCTCCAATGCGTTTGTTCTCGATATATCCTCTATAAGGGAAAAGAGTATGCAATCAATTAAAAATATAAAAGCGGTCTTTTTTAGCCCCACCGGCAATACCAAGCGGGTAGTTGAACAGCTGGCTTCGCAGTTTTCACAAAAGCTGAATATTCCGGTTGAAGTTGATGACTTTACGCTGCCGGCTGCCCATATCGAAACCAGGACATATTCACCTGAGGATTTGGTTGTCTTCGGTGTGCCGACCTACGCAGGACGCATTCCGAATAAGGTATTGCCCTTTGTGCAAAACCTGTTCAAGGGGAATCAAACACGTGCAATAGCGGTGGTTACTTTTGGAAACCGCAGTTTTGACAATTCTTTGAGCGAGCTTCACATGGAGTTGGAAAAGAATAATTTTTCGGTAATCGGAGCCGGTGCGATAGTCTGCAAACATGCGTTTGCAGAAATAGGCATTGGGCGGCCGGATGATGCCGATGAGGCACTGCTAACTGTTTTTGCCGAAGAGGTGGTTAAAAAGCTGCAAAATTCCGGAAAGCCCCTCGCCAATTCCAAGATAAAAAGAAACGAGTCGCTCACTGCCTATTATGTTCCGCTCGGCACCGATGGAAAGCCGGTTAATTTTTTAAAGGCAAAACCGATTACCGATAAAGCAAAATGCGACAACTGCGGCGTTTGCGCGGCCGTATGCCCGATGGGCTCCATCGACAAAAACGACGTTTCGTTAGTTCCCGGCATTTGCATAAAATGCCAAGCCTGTATTGTGCATTGCCACACAGAAGCAAAATCATTCGACGACCCGCTGTTCCTATCGCATAAAGCAATGCTGGAACAAAACTACGCACGCACAGCTATTTCGCAATGCTTTGCGTAATATCATACTGCCGTTGAAAGGCTATCATACTATCCATCGGTCTAACGGTCAGAAGCAAGAACACCAAAATGATGAGGGGCTTTACGGTTTGCATTTTAATCAGTATGTTATACGGAAATGCAATCGGTAAAATTTGCCGATTAATATGAGGAGCCTGCTATGGTGCGTTCGTTATTATTAACTGTTAGGCAGCTGATCAATGTCTATCTCTTTTTATGTTTTATTAAGATTTTGCTGTCGTGGGTTCCCTCTGCAGCCTATTCGTCTTTCGGGCGGATGTTGTCATCCATTTGTGATCCTTATTTGAATTGGTTCAGACGGTTCGGATTTACCCGCATCGGTATGGTTGATTTTTCTCCTGTTTTGTCGCTCGGTATCTTGTCCATTGCGGCGCAGCTTATCACATCCCTTCTAACCACCGGTACCATTTCGCTTTGGGGGCTCTGTGTCAGTATCATAGAACTGGTATGGTCGTTTATCGGTTTTATGCTGAACTTGCTGATCATCTTTTTGACTGTCCGGTTGATGTACGATCTCTTCGGTTCGTCAAGCAGTTCTCCGTTTTGGTATAATTTAGATAGATTTTTAAGTCCCGTTATTGCAAAGGTTACCGGTTTTCTCCCGCAAAAACCGCTGCAGTATCGTACTCGGCTCATATTGACGATTCTTATTATCCTGTTACTCCGTATTGTACTTGGCCTTTTTGTCGGTTCTCTGTTATTTCAATTTAAAGTGATAAGAATCATCTAAGAACTCCTATACGCATAGCCTCCCTTTTCTATTGTATTTTTACCGGTTTTTGTATATGGTATTATAGAAGAGGGGGGATGGGAAATTGTCTTCGGGAAAAAAACTGATAAAATACAATAGCGAGCTTATCCACGATTTACCGCCGTGGGCACAGGAGCTCGCAACCAAATATTGTACCGAAACGGTCAACCTTTATTTTGTGCACGGCAATATCCGCGACTTTTTACCGCACAACCATCGGGCAAGCGCTCATTTTGTTTTTGTAAAGATATGGGACTATATTTCGGAAGTTATTTTCGGCAATAAAGATATTATCGTGTTTTACGATAAATCAAGCGGCGTGTCTTTTTGTATGCAAGAGATGGAGCAAGCCTATATTGCGACGATGCACAGCCGGTACCCCGAAGTTCCCGTCGAAGATTTTTATTCCCGCGATCCCGTCAAAGCCTTTGCGTATCTTGAACGCTATTTTACACTCAATATGGGCAGCGGCCGCAGAATGGTGCTTATTATCGATTATGCTGAAACGGTTATTCCTGCGGAGGAGATTGGAAACCTCGATGCGGTTGACCGTTACTGCTTGGTTACCCTGAACCGCTGGTCGCACGATCCTCAGTTTACCAATGAAGATATTTCGATCGTCATGCTGACCGAGAACCTTGCCGATGTGAACTCACGGCTTGTCGCCTCTCCCTCAACAGTAAAAGTTGCCATCCCGCTCCCATCGGAAGCAATTCGTATCCATTTTTTAACGTATTTGCAGAATAAGGAAGAACTGTTGTTGGAGCGGCTCCTCAACGCGGAACGGGTGGGAAAACTGACGTCGGGATTAAATTTATTAAACCTTAATCAGCTGGCAAAAGAGTCGTATAACGAAGACGTACCGATTACGTTTGAATATCTCCGCAAAAAAAAGCAAGAGATTATCGAAAACGAAGCGGGAGGTTTGCTGGAATTTTTGGAAACGGAGCATGACCTCTCCTTTATTGCAGGACATGAATTTGTAAAAAAGCGCTTTAAGTCGATGGCCAAGGCGCTTAAACAGGGAAGAACCGATGTACTCCCGATGGGGTATTTAATTTCCGGGCCGATCGGTACGGGTAAGTCCTTCCTTGTTTCGGCATTTGCCGGAGAGATCGGTATTCCGATGGTACGACTTAAAAATTTTCATACGCAATGGCAAGGAACAACAGAATCTAATTTAGAAAAAGTGCTGAATATTCTGCGGGCAATGGCGCCCGTTGCCGTAATGATCGACGAAGCCGACGCTGTTTTAGGAAACCGTAAAATGCAGGATGGTGCCGGTTCCTCCCGCGTCTTTGCGCAAATTGCAAATTTTATGGGCAATACCGACTACCGCGGAAAAATCATCTGGTTTTTGATTACGAGCCGTCCCGATTTGTTGCCGATAGACTTAAAACGGCAGGGAAGAGCGGAGGAGCATTTGGCGCTTTTTTATCCCGAAACGTTAGAGGAAAAGGTTGAAATTTTTGAAACGCTGCAACGGAAGTTGAAGATTAAAACAAAAGATATTTCGTTTTCGAATGTCGTCAATAAAAAACTGAAATTTCCCGTATCGGGTGCGGACATTGAGGCTATTTTGGTTAGATCAAAAATGAACGCAACCGCCGACAACCGCACGATGCTGACGACGGAAGACATTGAACAAACTATCGACGATTTTATTCCGCCTTCATATCCCTATGATATTGAATTACAGAATTTGGTCGCCGTACTCGAATGTACCAGTAAAGAAATGTTGCCTAAGAAGTATCAGAAAATTCAGCGTTCGGAACTGGTTGCAGAGATACAGGAATTAAAACAACTACTTGGAGAAAAATAAACCGCTCCGGTCTATTCAAATAGCGAATAGCGTGCTCAGAGCGGTTTGGGATGCGGTTTCAATTACGCAGCCGTTTCCGGCTCTATACCTAATTATTCAGAGACAACCGATTATTTACCTGCGTTTTGCTCTTCCAAATTCGGCCATGTCAGAACCTTGGAGCCTAAAAGCGCAAATTCTTTTGCAGCATTTTTTGCATCACGAACCGGAATTCCGGCTTCCTTATTCAATGTCTGTTCAAAGAACAGTTCGATGGACTGGAATACATCCGGAAGCGGGTAAAACAGGAAAGCAAAGTTTATACCAGTTGGCTTTACGACAGTAAATGCCGACAGCGCTTCTTGCGGATCCTTGCTGAAAATAATCTTTGATTGATTCTTTGCAGTGATGATATTTGAATCTTTAAATCGCAACGGTACCTGAAAGTCACGTTCACGGCAATAGGGTTCCATAGATTTATGCGGATAGTTTTCGGGCTCAACAAACAGAAAAAGCTTTTTTCCGTTTGTTTGAAAAGTTAATCCGTTGCTGGTTAGGTAAATATCCTTTAGGGTCGCATAGGAAACGATCTCGTAAATACTGTATGCAGAATCTTCTTTAAAGAACGATGAAACAATATATCCTTGATCCATCGGTAGTTTCTGTTTTGCATACGCTTCAAAAAGATCCATCGCTTTAACTGTTGCCATACCTGTTCCTCCAAATTATATGCCCTTGTAGATGCAGCATACTACAAAAGTATATTCCATTTTTTGATAAACTGCAACGCTTCCTTTTGAAATATACGGTGCAGATACAAGGCGCGAACAAAAATAAAGCGGAGGCACGGTAAAAAATGTACTTCCCTGTACATTTTTTACCTACGTGTTTGCAAGGCAAACACGCTGCTGATTAGAACCACCGCCATCCGTGGGCGGTTCTGCATAGCCAGCGCTTTTGAAAATAGACGATGTAGATACAAGGAATACGGTAAAAAAGTACCGCAGGCACGCCCAAAAATGAACATCCCTGTTCATTTTTGGGCTACAAGTTTGCAAGAGCAAACTTGCTTCTGCTTGAAACCACTGCCCTCCTTGGCAGTTTTGATACGTTGAGCGGCGGCATGGATGCCGCTCGTATTAAGCAGAAGCAAGTTTGACACCGGTCAAACTTGTGTTCAGCGAAGTACATGGATGTGCTTCGCTGAACGAGTGACGCAGTAGATGTGCCGTATATTTTCAAAAGTTATAGGAGGGCAATCGTATGCAACACCAACATCGCCGAAATACGTGAGGCCTCTTTTGAAAATTGCTGATATGAGATTGCGGCAGGCTCCCCCGCATTGTCGGAAATACAGCGCAATATCACAAAGGGGACAGCGTTCATTACGCAGGTTTGAGCAACCGCAGCGCCTTCCATTTCGACACAGTCGGCATGAAACGTCGAGATAATTTCTTGCTTTACCGCGGGGTTTACAATAAAATGGTCTCCCGAAGCGATGCGTCCGGCAATCATGCTGTCGGTATTTGCAAAATCTTCCGTATGGTCATTTTTCAGCTGTGTAAAGGTTTTCATGAAAGCGGCGCGCAGACCGTCGTCAGCCTTCCAAAACGGAGAGGGGGTTCCGGCGATCTGTCCTTTTGCATAGCCGAAAACCGACACATCCACATCATGCTGTACTGCATCGATCGAGACCACCAAATCGAATACATGCAGCGAATCGTTTAAGCCTCCGGCAGTACCGGTGTTGATAATCACTTCCGCGTGAAATTCCGAAATCAACACTTGCGTACAAATTGCTGCATTCACTTTACCGATGCCGCCGCATACGCTGATAACCGTATGCTTACCATAGCCCGCTTCATAAAACGCGAGTCTGGCTCTTTCGATTTTCCGTCCTTGCAGACTGTGCTGGATATTTTCTATCTCTTGCTGTTCCGCCGCAAAAATCCCTATTCTCATCTCTCTTCCTTCTGGGGAAGCGCATCAGACATTTTTACGAATATCCCCGCGGAATAATGAGGCTGTTCAACCAGAGTTGCCAAGGATGGCAGTGGTTCCCTACAGCAGCGATGTTTTGTGCATGCACAAAACTCGCCTTCAACTGTTGTACACGGATGTACAACAGTTGAAGAAGGTTCAAATGGTCTCACAGCCTCATTATTCCGCGATTTTTATCTATCGGTCTGATGCGCTTCCCCTTCTTCATAATATAACCTGCACAAAATTTTTTCAAAATTTTGTGCAAAAGGAAAGCAACCGCTTAACTTTCGGGACGGTTGCTCTGATTTTTATCCTCTCACTCGTTAGAATTCTTCGACGGTTCCGTTTGAGCGGCTTAAAAAGACGCGCGGAGGTTTTTGGGTAAAAAATCCGTTTTCGATAATGCCCGGTATGGCATTCAGTTCACTTTCCAATTTAGCAGGATTGATTTTTGTATTGGCCGGCCATTTTATATCCATGATGAAGTTTCCGTTGTCGGTGATAACCGGCCCTTTTTTCCGGATTCCATCGCGGATAATCATTGAGACTCCGTAAGATTCAAGTTTTTTCATAATGCTGAGCCGTGCTTCCGGTACAATCTCAATGGGGAGCGGAAAATTGACGCCCAATGTTTTGACGCTCTTTGTTTCATCGCCGATAACAACGAACAGTTCGCTGTTATACGCGATAATTTTTTCACGCAGCAATGCCGCTCCGCCGCCTTTGATAAGATTTTTTTTGGAATCGATTTCATCTGCACCGTCAATTGTTAAGTCCAGCGAACCGTTGATTCGTCCCGAACTGAGGGAAAAAATCGGAATGTTGAATTCTTCACACGCTATCGATGTCTGAAAACTGGTGGGAACGGCGGCGATATTTTTTAGCTTCCCTTTTGCAATATATTCGGCCAAACGCTTTACGGCAGGCATTGCGGTAGAGCCGGTTCCAAGACCGATCTTCATACCGGAATGGATGAGCCCTTCGGAAACCAATTTATCGATAGCGGTATGGGCTACCAATACCTTCTGATCTTCAACACTGATAGTATTACTCATAGGAACCTCCTGTAAATAGTTCAAATTGTTTATAAGCTTGATACCGAAGCATATCGTATCCGTTGCAAATATCACAGCCGGCAGCTTCGGCTCGTTTTAAAAGTGCGGTTTTTTCGGGAGTATAGATAACGTCAAATACCTTTTCGGAGCCTGAGAAACTGTAAAATTCAAGCGGATCTTCATTTTCATGCATACCGACGGAGGTTGCTTGTATGATAACGTCGGAATATTTTTTAAGTGTACGGACGGAAGCCAAGTCCGACACCGCCCACCGGAAGTTATACCGCCCTGCCAGCTGTTTCGCCTTTTCTGCAGAACGGCCGAAGATACAGGCTTTTCCATGCAGCAGATGTACGGCATTGGCAACTGCATGAGCCGCTCCGCCGGTACCGATAATCGCGATATGTTTAAACCTAAGACTCCGAACGTGTAAAAATGCTTGCAAAGCCCGCGAAAACCCATCGATATCGGTATTAAAGCCCCGCCGTTTACCGCCGTCAAATAGTACCGTATTCACTGCGCCGCATGCCGTTGAAGCAGGCCCGATCGAATCCAAAAAAGGAATAATATCGAATTTAAATGGATGGGTAACCGAGAGTCCTGCTATTCCGGTGTAATCGGCAAATGCAATAACTTCCTTGCTGTCTACAGCGGAAATCGGGATATAGACGGCGTTGATTCCTTTTCGTTCAAAGCCTTTATTGTGAATAGCCGGGCTGAGGCTCCTTGTCGTATCTGTACCGACAACCCCGTATATGCTCGTTGCGCTGTTTATTGTGCGGAAGTGATATAGCTCGTTGAGCGTAATAGGATCGATGAATTCCCGTTCCAAATGATGCTGTGCAATATATTCCCGCGGCATAGTATATACAATTGAAGAATGCAGCTTCGACGCTAAAATACGGGATGGGATACCGTATTTGCCCATCGCAATCAGTATATTCTGTCCGTTAAACTGCGGGGCATGTTTGAAAAGCGCCGTTACATCCGCAAGGTTATCGGCCTTATATGCAATTTTTACAATCTCTTCATCCGTCCGCCGAATATCCCGTATTTTAGCGGCAATATCCTTGATCGGTGCTTTGATGCTGTGGACGCTGCGTATGATGCCGATATTAAAAGCTTGTGCCGCTTCTTCCAAACTCGATGCCTGCACATCGGATTCCAGGTCGAGAAATGCAAAATTATTCAGCGGTTCGGTATCCGCAAAGGAGAGCCCGCGTGCAAACAGGGTAATACGGGATCCTTCTCCGCCTTTGAATGCTCCGCCATCCAAAAACCTGCGGATGGTTAAAATAGCCGGTATACGGGCAAGCTTCGGAAACCTGCGGATATACAGCAACTCCTGCGGGTCAAGAAAGTCTGCCCGTAGTTCAACGATGTCGATCCATGAACGGTACCGTTCAATTAACTGAATATTTTTGTCGATAGTATTTTCCGTCAATACGAGACATATTTTAGGTACCATGTTAACAGTATAGCACAAAGCGATTTCTTTTGAAAATATGCATACCGTCTACGGCGTTGCTGCACAAAAATAAATGCTCGACGTACAACAAGTACGCCTCCGCTTTATTTTTGTTCGCGCCTTGTATCCGGTATCACTATTTTCAAAAGCGTTGGTTCAAAGATATACGGTGCATCTACTGCGTCTATTTCAAAAGGCTTACGGAGAGTATCTTTTCATCCGTGCCGCTACTGAAAGTCGGTATCGGGAAAATTAAAACTTGCAAACGAGGTGAAAGGGGTATATAATGAGTGTATGATAGCAAGAGTTTCTGCTTCGCAAGAAGATTATTTGGAAGTTATTTATGATTTATCACACGGTACCGAGGCTGTCCGTTCAATTGATATCGCTAATTTATTGATGGTTTCGAGGGCAAGTGTAAATAAACGCCTTGGTCTGTTAAAAGAGGCCGGCTTTGTTGAACATGAACCTTATGGGTTGGTGCGCCTCACCGAAAAAGGCTGTGCCGTTGCAAAAAATGTTCGCGAACGGCATAACACGCTGTATAAGTTCTTAACCGATATATTGGGTGTGGACGCAGAAATCGCTGACCATGAAGCGTGCGAAATGGAACATGCAATCAGTCAGGATACGGCAGATAAGCTTTATGCGTATCTGAATAAGTTGGATAAGGCTCCGACTCCGGAAGATAAGGTCTCTAAAACCCAAAGGGTTCAAAACTCTTACGACCGTCTTATTAAATAGAGGAGAGAGAGATATTAGAACTTTGTGCTATTTCCCTAAAGATAATCTCGTTAATGGTTATTATCAGTTTTAATAATCCCTTATCCTCAAAACGGAGGAACGTATGCGCAAAGTTTTTACCCTTTTAACCGGAATTTTTTTCACTTTTTTATGTACCTCTTGTGAGCAGTTTACCTCGAATATAGATACATATTTGAGTTATTGGGCGGCGGAGGTTTCTGCAACAGGCTATAGCATTGATCAGCTTCAAAAGCCGTACCCAACAAATAAAGACGGTGTTCTGTGTATACCATCAACAAGCGATGTAACGGTTACGATTAACCTGCGTAATCCGAAAAACTTTCAGCTCGTTATGCCTGACTCCTCTTCTTCCTATGCAGGAAAGGTTATCCGCTTTCCGGGGTTTAAGCCGGATGAACAGCCGGGCTATGGTACGGACTACACTTTAACACAAACCGCAAACGATAAACTGGAACTTAAATACAAATCGACCTTTTTGAAAGCGCACGAGTGGGGTAACGGTAACATTAGTCCTGAAATTACCTTCATCACTGATGATCCTCGAGTATTCCGTAGCAAGTTTAGCTTAAATTTAAAAGTTGACACCGCCCCTGCGTTGGAGTACGCCGGAATCGGAAAAACGGCAACGGCTGATTCGGACGGCAATCATTTTTATGTGCTTATATTCCGCGTAAAAGACATGGATAAAATGATAGACAGTCAGAGTGTCCATAAAGACATCAACACAATGAACATTACGGCAGGCGGCGTATCACGTCCTCCTATTACTTTGAACGTAACAGGTTCTGATTTTACACCGGACGGAAACCTTTTAGCGGCAGATGCGGTACAAAAACTTAAACCGACCGATCCCGAACTTCCTACAGGGAACGGGCTTCTCCGCTTAAAGACCGATGTAAAAGTCGGCGGCCCTGAAAAAGCATACGAGGTGTGCATAAAAGACGAACAAGGCTTAAGTTCCGAAGTGATACGGGCAAGCACCCAAAAAAATAAGCTTGCTAATGTGCAATTGTTTGACGGTTCGACCGAAATAACGGGAACATCGGACAGCAATCCAAAAGGAATCCCCGGCATAAAGGGCAAAACATTGACGGCAAAAGCTGCATTCACCGGAACCGCCATAACGGGAACAGTCTATAAGAAAAAGGCCGATGGTACTTGGGAACAGCTAAGCGGAAGCGGCGGAACGGTAAGCGGCACAACAACCGCTGCAGTAAACTTACCGGCACTCGCCGCAAGCGGAACCGAAGCGCTCTACAAAATCAGTCTGAAAGCGCAGTTAAGCGGCTATGATGACAGCGATTCAAAAGATTTTTTTGTTAAATTGTTATGGCAGGAAGTTCCCGTCCTTAAACTGAAGCAGAATTTTAACGACAGCGATCCCTCTTTGCACTGCATCAGTGCAGGTACTAAAGCCTATGTTACGGAAGACATCATTCCCGATGCCGGACAGTATACCGCCGAAAACCCACTGCTTATTTACACCGCCCCCTTCTCAAACTTCAAGCTTGAACTGAGTGCGTCCGCAGGAACTGCGGTAAAGTATAAACTGGGCAGCGGCGCCGAACAGTCGCCATCGGCGCCGGCGGAAATAACGGTAATCGGCGGTACAGTATACCCACTTGAAGTATGGACTGAAAGAGGCGGAATACCAGGGCTGCACACTACCGTATATATTAAGGGGTTTGGCACCCTAAACACCTATAGCGAGCTTAAAAACGTTGTAAAAAACGCTCCCGAGAATGGTACGGGACCGGAGCAGTATGATTATAGCTCCTCCCTGTACATTTTCATCGGTTCCGACCTGGCTGCTTCCGCTGCTGATACCGAAATAGCCGTGACGGGCGGCAAAAAACTGGAACTACTATCGTCGACCACTACCGTCCGCACCTTAAACGCAGGCGGCAACGCGCGCATCTTCAAAGTAAGCGGCAACAACACGGAGCTTGCGCTTGGAGATATAAAGCTTGAAGGAGGCTATGCCGCCGACGGAAAAGGCGGGGCGGTTTATGTCGAAGCCGGAGGAATACTTAAACTGACAGGCAAAACCGTCATTACCCCGTCAATCGCACCTAACGCAAACACGCCGGGCAAAAACGACGTGTATCTTTCAAACGGTGCTTCGATTAAAGTAGACGGTACTTTGACAAGTACAGATCCTATTGTTGCCCGCATTACGCCTGAAACCTACAGCGAAGGTACGCAAGTACTTACGGGCGATATAACATCAGGTACACTGAAAAACTACAAAAGGTTCAGCGTAACACAGCCTGCCGGTTCAACGGATATATGGACAATAAAGAGCGACGGAAGATTGCAAAAGATATCCGCCGTTATAAACGGCTCGGATACACTTGCATGGCAAAAGCTGAAAAATGCCGTGCAGAATTTCCCCAACGGTAGTATTATCACCATCAACGGCGAAATTAAAGCGACAAACGAAGGCACCGCAGGTGTAGATGCCAATTGGGGCGAAATCGTCATCGACAAAAACCTTACGATAAAGGGCAAAACCGGAGCGGGTTCGGACATTCTGAACGCAAACAGTACTACGACCGATCCCAATGCCCCCACAGCGAAACACCGCATCTTTAATGTTGCAAACGGCAAAACGCTCACGCTGGAAAACCTGACGCTGAAAAACGGCAAAAATAACGAAACAGATCCCGGCGGCTCTTCTAATCCCAACGGAAAAGGCGGCGCTATTTATTCGAAAGGTGAGCTTGAAATACGCAATGTACTTATTACGAACTGTGAAGCAAAATATAGCGGCGGAGGCATTTATTGCAACATGTTTGGTACAACTTCTACCGATGAGCGTAAACTGGTAATAGCAAATACGGAGGTTGCGAGCTGTAAAGCCTTAGATACTACTTATGGGCTTGGCGGAGGAGTGTCTATTCAAGGATCGGACTGCCTTATGAATGTGAAGATAACCGATGTCATGATCAAAAACAATGACGCAGGATCTTCTGCAGCAGGGCTTTGTTTGTATGGAAACCATAATGCAACAACAACCGCCGATTCCGTTGTTTTAACGCGTGTTACTCTACATAAAAACAAACTGACCGGCACCAGTGCAGCAGGCGGAGCAGGTATGGTGTTTGCAACATACGGCCCAAACAATGCAATTACTTTAAAAAACTGTACTGTTACCAAAAACGAATCTACAACTATCGGCGGCGGTATATTACTTCGCACTTCGAGTAGTGGCAATGTTTGTGGAAAACTCATACTGGAAAACAGCAGTGTAACCGAAAACAAAGCGCAAAACGGGGGAGGTGTTTATGTAAACTGGTCGAATCTGGTTATGAAAAACACCGATTTTACTTCCAATACGGCAACGGCCGAAGGCGGCGGCGTGTATGTAGCCAAGGGAACATTTGAGATGGAAGGTTCTGCAACCGTTACCCCTTCTGCAGAAGCTCATAAAAACGACGTTTATTTGGCCGCAGATACAACCGCCACTGCAAAGATAAAACTTAACGGGGCTTTGACCGGCACACCCCCCGTAGCGCGCATTACGGTGCCGAACGACAAATACCTGCCGACCACGCAAGTGCTGACTGGCAGCATAACAGCGGGTACATCACCTAATCAAAATTACACCAAGTTTACGGTAACGCCGCAAACATTGAGCGACGGTAAGATACTGTATTGGGAAGTAGATGCCGCCGGTAAGCTGATGGGCATTGTAGACGGCACAAAATACCCGAATTCGGCATGGAAGGCGCTGAAAGATGCGGTTGACAATGCGACAGCAGGCGAAACTATCTTCATAAGGGGAACCGTGCAAGCGACAGCCGATACCTCAACCGTTACCGGCAACTCGGGCGACATCACCATCAACAAAAACCTCACGATAAAAGGCGAAAGCGAGACTTCTATAGGCATACTGGATGCAAACAAAAACACCGGCGGCAAACCGAAGCACCGCATCTTTAAGGTAGAAATCGGCAAAACGCTCACCATCCAAAACCTGACGCTTACCGGCGGAATAGCTGACGGTACGGGAGAAGCAGGCACAGGCGGTGCCATCTACGCAAAGGGTGCAACCGTCAATATAAACGGCTGCACCCTCAAGGGCAACGAGGCAAAGTCAGGCGGTGCAATCTGTGCAGAAAAGGACGGCAGCACCCCGTCCAACGTAACCATCAGCGGGGGTACCATCGGCGGCACGGGAGCTGACGCAAACAAAGCAACCGGTACCGACAGCGACAACGGCTTCGGCGGTGCAGTATTTATAAAAGGTTCAACCGTCAACATAAACGGCTGCACCCTTGAGGGCAACAAAGCAAAGAACGGCGGCGGCGTATACATGGAAGGCGGAAACTGCACGTTAAACGGTTCGCTTAAAAACAATAAAACAACGGAGATTGCTTCCTCTTTCGGCGGCAGTATCTACCTTGAAAACGGCACGCTCACAATGAAAACCGGAGCCGAAATTTCAGGCAGCGAAGCAAGTGTCTCCGGCGGAGGAGTTTATATCAGTGCCCGTGACGGAGGCACCGCTTCATTTACAATGGAAGGCGGAACCATTTCCGGTTGTAAGGTAAGCTCTGCCTACTTTGTCGACGGCGGCGGTGTGTGCGTTGAAGTGGCGCATGGCAGCACCGGCACGGCAAACTTTATAATGAAAGGCGGCAGCATTACCGGCTGTAAAGTAGAATCGGGGGGATTCACCGGTTCTCCATTCGGCGGTGGTGTATGCGTAAAAAACCGAGCAACATTTGATATGACAGGCGGCAGCATTACCGGCTGTAAAGCGGAAATTAACCACAATGCAGGCACCCCAGAGTCTCGAGGCGGCGGCGTGTACATGGAGAACTCAACGTTTAATATGAGCGGCAGCAGCAGCATTACCGGCTGTACTGCGGAAAGTTCCGATTCTGATATTAGCGGATCCCCGTCCTTTTATGGCGGCGGCGTGTATGCAGCCGGCTCGACCGCAACATTTACAATGAAAGACAGCGCCGTTATCACACCGTCCTCAGAAGTACCCTCGGGCATGAAGAGATTCAACGATGTGTATTTAAACTCCGATGCAAAGATAACCGTTGCAGGCTCCTTAACCCCGCCGGGCGGCATCGCTGCCCGCATTACGCCTGCCGCCTACAATACGACCACACAAGTGCTTACAGCCGGCACGGGCGTAACCCTTGCGAACGAGACATATAAGTTTGCCGTAACGCCGAAAATCGTAAGCGGCACCCCGCAGCCGTGGACGGTCGGCGGAAACGGCTGTCTCAAACAGGGCAGATATACGGAAGTACCATACGGTAAGTTGGCAGCCTTCCTTGCCAATGCTTCGTCAACCGAAGTAAATTATATCGAAGTAACCGGTATAACCGCATCGGACTTAAAGGGTACATACGCATCACCCCCGAATCCAGGACCACTCGGAGCTCTGCTAAACAATAACTCCTCTAAAAAAGTTGCGCTTAAACTGCCTAACAGTATTTCAGGTCTTACCGATATGAGCGCTTGTTTTTCTCAGTGTGAAAACCTTGTCTCTTTGGAAAACTTTCCTTCCGGCGTTACGGATATGCGAGCTTGTTTTTACGGGTGTGAAAATTTAACTACGGTTCCCGCTATTCCTGCAACCGTTACGAGTATGATGGAATGTTTTCGTTACTGTAGAAGTTTAACTACAGTTCCCAATATTCCTTCAGGGGTTTATGATATGACAAGATGTTTTCAATACTGTGAAAAATTACAAAGCATAAAAATGAATTGCCCTTACGGCGTCAATTTTAACGGCGCTTTTAGCGGCTGCGACGCCTTGCCGAACGGGGGAATAAAGGTGCCTTTGCTCCAGCTTGCAATCTATAAGAATAATGCGGGCACTATGGGAACAACGAAGGAGAAGTTTTCGGCTATAACACCTTAATTAAACGGGTAAAAGCGATGGATAATCGGTAATTAACGCAACCGAAGGTTGGGCAGTTGTACAGGGATGTACAACTGCCCAACAGCGTCCCCTACGCCTTGGCGGTGAAATTCCCTATTAACATCATCAACTAAAAAGGCGTCTCTTACAAAAATAATTATCAACAGTACTGCTTCGGAACAGGCGGAAGTAGAAGCTCTTTGCTAATTAATTTTCCATTTTCCGTGCTGCTGAGAAAAACGCTGAGCAGGCATGGAAATAACTCGTCCGTCTTCGCCCGCAAGCGCAATAATACCGGTAATCAGATTTATTTCGCTGATGCGGAAGAGCGTATTATCGTAGTAGAGGCTGGTACCGATTGAGGGCAGCTTTTTTCGAGTTTCCACATACCAATCATACTCATACGACAGGCAACAGAGCAGACGTCCGCATTGCCCCGAAATTTTGAGTGAATTTAACGACAGGTTTTGTTCCTTTGCCATCTTGATAGATACCGGTCTCAGCTTGTCGGTTACGGCATGGCAGCAAAACGGCCGGCCGCAGCAACCGATACCGCCTGCTATTCTCGATTCATCGCGGACACCGATTTGCCGAAGCTCAATACGGAGACGCAGAATGGCAACTAAGTCTTTAACCAGCTTACGAAAATCGATACGGGTGTCTGCCGTAAAAAAGAAGATAACTTTAGGATCTTCGAGTAAGTAGTGACAGTTAATCAGCTTCATATCCAGCTTGTGGGCGATAACCTTTTCTTTAAAAAGAGCGCTTGCCGTTTTCTCTTTTTCGATATTTTCTTCCGCACGGCGAAAGTCTTCCTCCGTTGCTTTCCGACTGACGGTAACGATATCCTTAATTGCTACTCTGATCGGATGCTGTACCAAACCCATTACACGAGCCATGTCGTCTCCGTAACGTGTGGGACTAATGACATAATCTCCGCTTTGCAGATTTAATTCCGTCGTTGTTGCATAAAAAGTCTCTTGTGAATATTCGAGCTTTAACTGATAGAGCGGTTGAGGGAAAGCACCTTCTTGTATAGGTTCTTCCGCTTGTGGTTCATCATTATCTTCCAAAGCGCTTAAATCATCTATTTCTTCGTATTCGGTATATGTTTCTACAAATTCAATATCCATTTCTGACTCCTATTATGTAATCAAATCTATAATTAGGCCGTATATTTCCTCTAACCGTTCAAGAATAAAAAGTTGGCTTTTTTGGTCGCAGAGTAACTCACCTGCAAATTTGTCAAGCTTTTCATTGATAATAACAATTTGGGTAAAAGAACGCGGTCTTAAATGATTGGTCTTATCACGCCGTAAATGAGTCCGTGTTGTAACCGTATATGCTTCACGTGCGACATAGCTGATAAAGTTTTTAACAGCCTGCTTGTACTGCAAAATCGTTTCAGGATTTTGGCGTGTCCGTAATGTATCCCCTGCAGACCGTACTTCATCTTGCAATAGAGCGACCGCTTCTTCCGGCGGTAATTTGCTCAGCTGCTCGATTATATCGGCTTCATTTCCCGGCTGAGTTTGGGGTAAGACGCTTCTCAGCATCTCTTTAAATTTATTCAGTTTTTTTTTGTCTTTTTCGGATTGTGCCGTTGGGGGGTGTAAGGACGGTTGAACGGTTACTCCCACTGCATAATTTGAACTTTCTATTTGATTTCCCATTTTTCTCCTCTATTTTGAGTAAGAAAAAGTGGAGGAGTGGAGTGCTTGCCGGTTCGAATATTTCTTTTCCGCTTCCTCAAAACCGGTTTGATCGCCGGTAGCAGAGCAGAATCCGTGTAGAATGACATCATCATCAACCCGCAACTTTTTTGTTAGAACCGATCCGATAACCATACCCGATGAAAGAATGACAACATAATCCGGCGCAATAATATCGCCTTGTACAATTCCTCCGACGCTAACCGAAGCTGCCCTAATATTTCCCCGTATCCGGGCGTCTTCTCCAATAATGACACGTCCTTGAGTCTGCACATTACCATCGATATCACCGTCTATCCGTAAAAATCCGGAAACCGTTACGTTTCCCGATATCAGTGCTCCCGGTCCTATAATGGTATTGACCGAAATGTCATCGATAAAGTTTTTTTTTGCCATAGCTATTGCTTTGTATTGGAAGCTTTGATATTAAGATATTTAATCGGGTCTACAACATCGGAACCGATATGTACTTCATAATGTAAGTGCGGCCCGGTCGAAATACCGGTTGTTCCGATATATCCGATGGTTTGTCCCTGCTGTACATACTCGCCTCTGGTAACGCGGTAAGACTGCATATGTGCATAGCGGGTGTAGAAACCGTGTTTATGCTTAATAATGATATAATTTCCCCAACCGGGGTCGAACTCTACGGTAACAACCTGTCCGTCGGCAGTCGCCACGATCGGGTCTCCCGAACGATAAGTTGAAAGGTCGATACCTTTATGAATATACCACTGACCGGTAAAAGGATGCCGGTTTTGACCGAACGCCATCGAAATATGCCCGATGCCGCCTTTAATCGGCCAGAGACTCGGAATATCGGAAAAGAGAGTCGTCTGCATATTAAGGAGTTTTCCCATTTCCTGTACCGGTAAAACGGCATCGTTAAGGTATGAAGTCAGTTGCTGCAACTCCGCCGCTTCTTTTAGAGAGCCTTCCGCAACCTCATGCATATTAAATAGAAAGGATAAGTCGCCGTTTGCCGTTTGTCCTGCCGGTGCAGCGGTCTTTAAACCGAGGGAAGAAAACGTTGAGGTAAGCGCTGTTTGAAAATTCCGCGCCGTTTTTAAAAGCTCATTTGTTTCATCCCGTAATACATCCAGGCTTGCCTGTGCTTTACGGGCTTCCTCTTTGGTAGCGGAAAGATCTTGTACCGATGCCGCTGTTTTGTGTGCAAACCAAAAGAATGAAGAGAAAAAGCCGATAGCAATAATCAGTGTAAAAAGTAAGCTAAAAATACTGGTTTGAAAGTTTAATACTTTTTTCTGCGAATGGGGTACGATCATAATGGTCAGTTTTTTCTGACCGCCGGCAATGATACGCTGAAAAAAATGCAAAACCGCTTCAGCTGCTTTCCTTATCTTTTTTGAGATATATCGTACAATATTGTTTTCAGTTTTCTTATATCCTCGTGTTCGAGACACTTTCTTAACCCTCTTTCTTCTTTATATAATACTAATAGTTTAGTATATCAATTAACGCCCCACCTGTCCAGCATTCGCATTCATGGAAAACGTAGCAGAATAATGGAGACCGTAATTTTTGAAACCGATCTTTTCGTTAGCCTTTTGAAAATAGCGGTGGTAGATACCTCATCAACAAATGTACATCCGTGGACATTTGTTGATGGCGAGTTTTGCTCACGCAAAACATCGCTGTTGTGTGAATGCCCCGCCCTCCTTGGCGGTATTGACGCAGTAGATGCCCCGCTATTTTCAAAAGGAATCAGTATGTGTCCTCCATTTGGATAAATTCGGCGCGGACTTTGGCGAGCCGTTCCAATTCCCGTGTTATTGTGCGTTCATAGTTGAGTTTTTTTTGTGCGATCCGCTCCCGTTCATCCTCCCAATACTGTAGGTCGGTTAAGAAAAGAAACTGAAACTTCCGCACATTTGCCTTTTCCGCCCAAAGCGTTGCTTCTTTCCAATAAAACAAGGCGGTATTATAACAATCTTCGGCCATTTTTAAGCTTTCGATGTTTTGCTCTTTCCACGGCGCATTATAAAAATATGCGACCTGCTTATCATACTTCATACCGAGCCGGAGGTGCTGTTCTACCATTTTCAGGTTTAAGTGCATCATAAACAGGTACCGGTATTTTTCCCAGTCCGTTTTATCGTTGATCTTTCCCAATGCATACAGAGGATTGCAAAAATCCGCATTAATTGCCTTTTCCAGCCAATAAATGTTCTCGAGCGTATCATCGGGATACTGCTTGTAATGAATATGATAGAGCTTATAATACTGCTCTTTATACGTTACAAAGTACGCAGGCAGTAACGCCGTTTGTGCGAATGAGAAAAAAAGTAACACTGCGGATAAGCAAAAACGCCTTTTCATCTCTCATACTATCGGCAGATTGCAGACGATACTCCATATCTTTTCGTGAATTTCTGTTATCGATTGAGCAGCGTCGATACGGATAATCCGCATATCCGGTGCCGTTTCCGCATAATACCGGAGAATAACCTGATATTCGTCCGCAACTTTTTGCTGAAACGTCTCTTTTTCGTATATTTCCCGCGGGATATTCCGTTTTTCGATTCGCTCCATCGCAGTTTTCGCCGGCAGGTCAAAGAAAAACAGGTATTCGGGGAGCGGAAACGGTGCATTGATTGCCCCTGCCAGTTCTTTTCCGGCAGCCAAACCTTGGTAGGCAAGGCTGGAAAACAAATAGCGGTCGGAAAAAACTGCTTTTCCTGCTTTAAGCTGGGCTAAAATACCTTCTTTACCATATATATGCTCACAACGATCCGCTCCGAAAAGGTAGGCTATCGTTTGGGCATCGAAGTCTACTGTACCCGAAAGCGCCTCGCGGATTAACTTCCCAATGGAACCATCGGTGGGTTCACAAGTAAACAGTACGGCATCTTGCCGCCCGCGGGAAGCAAACGCTTCCTGTAACAACCGTATCTGGCTCGTCGTCCCCGTCCCGTCAAGCCCCTCAAACACAACAAAATTTTTCAAAATCATCTATAGTTTTTCCTTTTTGTGCGAAATTTTATCCAAAATTTTGCACATTTTTCTACAGAAAGGCAATCGTATCAGACAAAAAATAACCTTTCCGTTAGCCTTTTGAAAATAGATGGTGTAGATACAAGGAGTTAGCTGAAAATAAAGCGGAGACGTATTTATATACGTTGAGCATTTATTTTCAGCGTATGACGCAGTAGATGCGCCGTATATTTTCAAAAGGAAAGGTTGAACAGCCTCATTTATTCTGCGGGGAAATTTAAAAGGCTCCTGATGTGTTTGTCTAGCATGCTTATCTATCATAGCAATTTCTTTTCTGATATAATAGCCCTCCGATGAAACCTGCGGTACGGTCTAAAATAGAATTTTTACTATTTTTATGTATACTTGTATTCTCTTTTGCGATGCTCCGTCCTCTGATGCAGACGCTGGAAAAAAAATTGACGGCAGTGCGTTCGGTAGTTTTGACGGAATTGGAGCAAACATACAATATACGTCTGTCCTACGAATCGCTTTCTCCTTCGATTTTGCGGTCGGTTTCATTACGGAATGTAAAAGTCTATGACGCTGAACATAATATGGAAATGGCTTCTTTTGAAGCTTTTTCCATCCGATACCGATTCTGGGCGCTCTTATGGGGGAATACTGCCGAAATTTTAGATTCCGTGAATATTGCCGACGGATTTATAGACATAGACTTAGTGCACAATAAAGCACTTGCCGACAAGCTTAACGCGGCGATGGATGCTCAACCTTCCGTTCAGTCATCTGCAAATACCGAACAGATTCTTTCTTTTCTTTCCTCTCAAATGCTGAATGTGCATGTTAAAAATGTCCGTTTGAGATTTAGGAATGCTGTGCACGATATTGATGCAAAAATAACGGAGGGCTATTTCGGCATCAATGCGGAGGCATTAACGGTCAGTCTGAGCAGTACGGCTTTCTACCGCAATGCTGATTATACAGCCATCGGTCAGGCCGAAACGGGTCTTACTATCGAAGGAAAGTTTAACAAAAATTTGACTGCCGGTTCGGCTGTTGCCGATTTTTCTCATATTTCCACCGATCGTTTCGGTATACACCGGGTAAAACTATTTGCTGATTATCGTGATCAAGTTTTTACCTTTAACACTATGCAAGATTTTCAGCCCGTTGACTTTACCGCAAGCTGGAATATTGCAACAAACGATATAAACGGACGGTTTAGCTGCAAAGATTTTGCTCCTTTGCAGTCCGTGAGGGTATATAATGCCCCCAAAAGTATCGCCCAATTCGCTTCTATAACAATGTCCGGCAATGTTCAATTTGCGCTTTCGGGGCAGCATATCCAATGGGATACCGATTTAAGTTTCGATCTGCCGCCGTTGACGTTCTCTTCATACCGGCTTGCATCTTCTCGCTTGCAGCTTGCGGCGGAAGGAAAAGATGCAAAGATAGATGTTTCACGGCTTTCATTATCAGGGGCAGATGTAGATATTTTTTCCGAATTTACTTTTAACCTCAACACCATGATTCCTACCGGAACGGCTGCCATAAGACGGTTTAACCTTCCGTCCGGCGCTTCAGCGGCTGCAGATTTTCAGTTTTTTACGCGAGGAAAGACCTTCTTTTGCAAAATACCGAAATTGACCGCCGGCGAAGGAGCCCTTCATAACATCACTTTAGCAGTTAATCCTTCGGCCCAGAAAGCCGATTATACCTTATCGGCCGAAGACGGATATGGAAAGTATCGTTTTGACGGCTCTTATATTTATAACGAAGGCAGCAGCACTTCCGCTTCTCCTCATTTTGTAGAGCTGCATGGAACATTCGACGCTGTGGGTATCGGTACAATCTGCAGCTTTATTGAAGCGGCCGTTCCGGGTGTCGATATACCGCATGAAGCCGTTGAATCGCTCCAATGTACAACCGAATTTTATATTTCGAGTGATTTACGCAGTTTTTCATATAATTGCACCAGGTTCGTCTTAGTTTCAAACATACTGAATGACTTTTATGCACTGTTATCGGTAAAAGGCAATCAATCTTCCTTTGCATTGACCGATATCGAACTATCCTACAAAAATATGTCCGTTCGCGGAAATATCAATGCCGAATTTGAGCATTTAAGCGATATTATTTTTACCAGTTCTTTAGCGATTAACTCGATCGGTTATCAGGTGCAGGGAGTCTTTTCTCAGAATGTTCTCAATATTTACGGTGACTATGGTCTTGCAATCAGTGCTCTTTATGAAAAAGGTTCCGGCTTCAAAGGAACCGTCAAAACCAATGAAATACCGCTGCCTTTTTTGCCCCTCTTTTTAACCCTGGATTCGGAGTTTCAATATCATAATCGTACGGATTGGCTTTATGCTATCGATAACGGGTACGTCAGTTATGGTACACCTGTTTCATTTGCTCCGGCAAAGATTGGCTTTAAGTTTATGGGAAAAGCAGATCCTTCGGGATTGCTTTTGACTGAAGTAAAACTTGGCGATGACGACGCGCTGACCGGTACGCTGGCCGTAACGACAGCTTCTGCATCTGATAGTGAAGGCGGACAGAGCTACACTGCTGCGATGAATCTCGTTTCCCCCGATGCCGCCGAAAAACTTGAGTTTGCAGCAAAGCTTGATCTTTCAAGCGGAGATATCCGTGCAGACGGCTCGCTTAAACTTGATGCCATTTCGTTGGCTCGCTTTTTATACACGCAAGGAAAGCAGCATGCGGTGTCGGCGGATGTGGTGTTTTCGGCCGCTTCGGATTCCTTTTTAGCTCGATTGGATTTGTCTCAACTTTCGATGCTTGTTCAGGGAGAAGATTTGAACCTGGCCGGTTCCCTTATGATAGAAGATGAAAAAGCGGATCTGAATATTACCCGGCTTAAATGGGGTACGCATGAGGTTTCCGATATAGCGGGTAATTTTTCGCTTGCTGAAATGTCCGGAAGGCTCGAAGCCGATTATGCCGGTATGATTGCCGACAAACAGCTTAAAGCGCATATCGGTACTGTGTATACCGGCGTGCAGCCTGACGAAAAAGCTCAATCTGCGCTGCTTTCCCGGCTCAACAACGTAACGAAGCGCTTTACGATTAATATTTCTTTGAGCGATTGGCAGTTCGGTGACTTTAAGGGAAAGAATACGGTGCCGCTTTCTATGATCCGTGATCCGGGGGTTACCGCGTTTTATGCCGGAAAGAATGATGATATAACCGGCTTTATTTTAGACGATGGGGTTGTTTCGCTCCAATTGGCGGAATCTCTTCCGCTCAAGTTTAATTTGGACGGCACGGTAAAAAAAGATGCTTTAAATTTGCAAGTGTCGGGTATCCGTGCTGACGTTAAACGGATATGGGATATAACCGGTTTGGATTATGTACTCTTTTACGGTGGAACGCTTACAGGAGATTTGACGATCGGTGGCAAACCGATGGAGCCTGAGTTTAATGGGAAATTAGTCGGGCAGAATATAACCGTCAATTCTCCCCGCTATGCACCGGAGGTCTATGGGCCTGTTTTACTCGATATCATTGCGGACGGTACGGGGCTTGAGGTACCGTATACCGTATTGAAAGGGCCTTCGACGGATATTTGGGCGCGGTGCACCGCAGAATTTTCGGGTTGGATTCCCAACAATATTTCAGTTCAATGTGGAACGCTGGGAACCAAGATGGGGGTATTTAAGACCGATAATATCCTGTTCAAAGCGGACGGTCTTGTCGGCTGTACCGTTGAGATAAAGGTAACACCTACGCTTGTCGGCGTATACGGCTCCGCAACATTCGATTCAGGCTACTTTGTGTTTAAATTTGATAATCTTGATAAGTTCAATGCCGAATATGGAGGGGAGAGTAATATTGCTTTTGATATGAAGCTGGATTTACAGTTTGGTCATAAGGCCGAATTCCGCTGGCCGACTGCAGATTTTCCAATCTTAAGAACACTTGTTCCTACCGATTCTCCACTTTCACTGATTGCCGATGCCGAAACCGGTAACTTTACAATGAAAGGTGATATAAAAATGCGGGGAGGAGAAGTTTTCTATATTAAGCGCAGTTTCTATATCCGTGAAGGTTCCATCTCCTTTGCAGATGTGGCTAAGGAAATTGAACCGTTGGTAACATTAAGGGCAGAAATCCGCGATCGTGACAGTAGCGGTGAACCGCTCCGGCTTGTCTTGACGGCAAAGGATCAGTCATTATTCAGTTTTAATCCGGAAATCAGCTCGGATCCGCCCCGTTCTACGAATGAAATTATGCAGCTATTGGGACAAGTGGCTATCGGCGATACGGGGAAAGATAATCTATGGCAAAATCTGTTGGTTTCCAGTTCCGATATTCTGGCACAAGTAGGTTTTCTCAAAAAAGCGGAAAGCAAAGTCAGGGATTTTTTAGGGTTGGATGCTTTTTCTTTCCGCACGTTGTTGCTGCAAAATGCTATTTTTGGTAACCTGTTCGCTGCAAACCAGAATACTGTTTTAACAATGAGTAACTATCTTGATAATACAAGTGTTTATATAGGGAAATATTTCGGTTCGGCGATCTATGCGGATGCGCTGCTGCACTTAAGCCACTATGATTCCAAATCGCTTAAAAACGGCGGCTCAAAGCGTCCTGTTTATAAGGATCTTTTATTTCAACCTGAAATCGGTTTGGAAATGGCAACACCCTTCTTCTTGCTTCGTTGGTCGGTCGCCCCTACAAAACCGGATACCTTATTTGTAGGAGATGCTGCATTGACTTTTTCATGGAAATATTCATATTAAACTCAATACCCTCAAAGAGGGTATTGCCGTGCAGTTCAAAAATGCTCGGCGGTAATCATATTGTTGATAAGATGATGTAAATGAGATAGAGGAGTCTTTAATGTTAAAAAAGGTGATAGCCGTAACGGTACTCATGTTATCCTTCTGCTTTTTATGGGCACAAGCTCCCGATAATTGGTATGAAAACAAACCGATAACAACCATCGTTTTTCAGGGGTTGAAGAGCGTATCAAAAACCGAAATGGACGGTATTTTTGATTCATTTAAAGGAAAGCCCTTTTCCGATGCAACGTATTCGGAAATACTGCAAAAATTATATGCGCTTGATTATTTTTCCGACATTGTGCCCAAAGCGGTTCCTGCCGACATCGATTATCAGTATGTTCGGCTTGAATTTGAAGTAACCGAAAAGCCTGTCGTTACCCTAATAAAGGTAACGGGAAATTATCAAATTTCGCGCGGCGATATTTTATCCAAGGTACTGTTGAAAAAAGGCGATATCTACAATGAGATAAAAAAGAATGCCGACGAACAAACTATCAAAAATTACTATATAGAAAAAGGTTATGCATCCGCCGTTGTGAATTCAAATGTGTCCGAAAGTCCCCAAGGCGGCGTTATCCTTGAATTTACCATTACGGAAGGAAAGCAAACGATTGTTTCCGAAGTTGCCTTCCAAGGGAATACCGCTGTCGGAGAAAAGGCTCTAAAAGGTGTCCTTCTTACCAAACCGGCCAAATTCCTTGTCAAGGGAATTTTTCAAGAGAGTCTGCTCGCAGAAGATAAGATAGCTATACAGCAATTTTACGGTGAACGCGGTTATATCGATGCTCATGTTGAAAATATTGTTAAGGATATAGATTCGGAATCCGATCCGCAAAAGAACATGGTAAAGCTGACATATATCATTATGGAAGGCGAACAGTATACTTACAACGGAACTTCTTTTGAGGGAAATAAGATTTTTTCTACCGAAGATTTAAGTGCAAAAATAAGACTGGCACCGGGCAGTGTTTTGAATATGACTCGATTTGAACAGGGGTTTCAAGCCATCGCCGATATGTATTTTGAAAACGGTTATACTTCGAATTATATTGCAAAAGCAATGCAGCGTGATTCGACCACTAAAAAAGTATCATTCGTGATTACTATTGTTGAACGAAGTAGAAGTCATATCGAAAATATTATTATCCGTGGTAATGCACGGACAAAAGATTATGTTATACTTCGTGAGCTCCTATTTGAGCCGGGAGATGTGTTTTCAAAATCAAAATTTACCAATAGTTTGCGTAATTTATTTAATTTGCGTTATTTTTCTACGGTTGTTCCGGATGTACAGCCCGGTTCCGAGCAGGATTTGATCGATGTCATCCTCAATGTTGAAGAGCAGTCGACGGCAAGTATTCAATTCGGAATTACCTTTTCGGGTATTTCGGATGCCGACAGTTTCCCACTTTCGTTATTTGTGCAATGGCAGGAACGGAACCTTGCAGGACGCGGAAACGAACTATCGGTTAATGCGACTGCGGCAACGGATAATCAAACACTTCAACTCGGTTATGCTGAAAACTGGTTTCTTGGCTATCCGTTGACGCTTGGGTTTGATTTATCGATTACGCATAAATCGTTGTTTGATTATCAGGATATGGTATTCCCTTACGGGCCGTTTAAAAATAAAGAAGAATTTGAAAAGAATAAAGACTTGGCAAATGCTTACCGGATGCGATATGACCGCTTTGAAACAACCTTCGGCGTTCATACCGGATATCGATGGTATAACCGTTTCTTTACAACTACGCTGCGCGGCGGTGTAAACTTTTCATTGGTCAAGAACTTCTATGATACGTCTCTCTATCGCGCAGCTGATCCGACGATACGGCAGCAGGAGGCTAAATGGCGGCTCAGCAACTCGTTTTGGACACGGCTTTCGCTTGACGGGCGCGATATTACCTATGACCCAAGCAAAGGCTGGTTTTTAAGTGAACAAATCTCTTTCTTCGGTCTTATACCAAAAGTTGAAGATGAATATTTCTTCCGTTCCGAAACAAAAGCGGAAGCATATATTACTCTTGTCGATTATCCTGTTTCTGAAATTTGGAACCTCAAATTTGTACTGGCCTTTTATACGGGTTTCTCGTTCCAGATACCGATGCCGAACAGCCTCATCGGAGATAGCAGTAAACTCGCTATTGATGGTATGTTTACCGGCCGAGGCTGGCTGACGCTGGGATCGACCGGCAAGGGGAATGTGCTGATCAACCATTGGATAGAATTTAGATGGCCATTAGCGCACGGTATTCTCTCCTTTGACTTTTTTGCTGATGCGGCCGCCGTCAAAAAGGATTTGGCCGATTTAAAAACCTTTAAAATTGATGATTACTATTTCAGCTTTGGGCCGGGATTGCGCTTTGTTATTCCTCAATTCCCGCTGCGGCTGATGTTTGCAAACACCTTTAAAGCACAGAATGGTAAGCTGGTGTGGGGAAACGGAAGAGGAGCCGATTGGCGCTTCGTATTATCGTTTAATGTACCTAACCTATAAGAGGAGCAAATAGATGAAAAAATATGCTTTTATATTATTCTGTCTTGCGGCGGGTGCCGTTGCACTATCCGCGCAGCAGATAACCCGTTTCGCAGTTGTCGATACTTCCCGTATTTACTCTACTTTTTTGCGGGATTCCCGTTCCGTTCGCGACTATCAGGCAAAACAGGTAAAGTATCAAGCTGAAATACAGCGGATGTCCGATGAAATTATTGCCCTTCGTCAAAGAAAAGTAGATGCGGAAGCAATCGGAAGAGCCGATGCCGTCCAAAAATATCAGGCTGAAATCGACGTAAAGACAAGTTTCTTGCTTGAATATTCCAAGGCATGTAACGACGAGTTGGCAATGCTGCGGAAGAGCTTGGTAAGTGATGATGTATTTTATTCCCGCCTTTATGCCGCAATTAAAAAGATTGCAGAAAGTCAGGGGTATACGATGGTACTAAACTTACAACAGGGCGAAGCAATTATCTGGTATAGCCCGACTGTCGATATTACGGAAACCGTTATCCGAGAGCTCAGTTCAAACTAATATGACAAAACCGGCGTCGCTCACCCCGATGATGCAGCAGTATCTCTCAATAAAGGCGCAGTATAGAGATGCTGTTCTCTTTTTTCGCTTAGGCGATTTTTATGAGATGTTCAATGATGATGCAATCGAGGTGAGCAAACTGCTGAATTTAACGCTGACACAGCGGACGGGAAGTCCTATGTGCGGCATTCCTTATCACGCTTCACGTATTTATATTGCGCGTCTGCTGCGCGCCGGAAAAAAAATTGCGATTTGCGAGCAGGTTTCGGAGGTCGTCCCTGGAGAACTGACCGAACGAAAGATTGTAGAAGTGATTACCCCCGGTACCGCTACGGGGGAAGATTTTCTTGATCAAGGACAAAATAATTACCTTGCCGCCGTTTACTGTACACCGAAAGAAATTACTTGCGGCGCCGTTACAGACGTATTTATCGGGTTTGCCTATCTTGACGTCAGTACGGGAGAATTCTTTGCTACTTCTTTTCCGCGTGCCGATTTTACAGAGCAATTCAAAAAAGAACTCGGCCGTGTACAGCCGCGGGAAATCCTTATTCAAATATCGCTGGCCGATTCGGTGCCGGATTTAAAAACCTTGTGCGGAGAATATCCGCAGATGCTGCAAAACCTCTATCCCGACTGGCATTTTTCCGCCGTGTCCGCAGAAAAGCGGCTGTGTGCGTGCTTCGGTACCGAAACCCTTAAATCCTTTTCCTTAACGGCTGCATCTCCCGAATTACCGCCGGCAGGGCTGCTGCTTCAGTATTTGGAGCAAACGACAGGAGCGGCGCTGCCCCATATTACAGGCATAAAGGTATACCGCGACTCTGATTTTGTGATGATGGATGATGCGACCCGTAAAAACCTTGAGCTGCTGCAAAATCTGCATGACAATACGGATTCTTTTACCCTGTTTGAAACCGTCAACTATACAAAGACGGCAATGGGGACGCGCCTTTTGCGGCACTGGCTTTACCATCCGCTGCGAACCGCCGAAGAAATAAACGCACGGCTTGATAAAACGACGCTGCTTTTCCGCAATGAAAAGGCGCTCGCTGCCGTGCGGAATACCCTTGCGGCAGTGCTTGATATCCACCGGCTTACCGGCAGGGTTGCCATGCAGCGGGCTCACGGAAAGGATCTGTTAGGAATTAAGCAGAGCCTTAAAGCCTGCATCGAACTTGCCCGGCTGAGCAAAAGGAACGGCCTCTTTTTTTTACAGCTGCCGCAAAAACTGAGCAATGATATGGAGGGGATCTATACGCTTCTGGATAACAGCATCGCCGAAGATTGCCCGATTGTCCTTTCAGAAGGCGGACTGATTAAGCAGGGCTGGTCAAAAAAACTGGATGAACTGCGCGATACGCGGGATAACGCCAATAAGCTTTTGGAAAACTATTTGGAAAAAGAGCGGGAAAAATCGGGGATTAAAAACTTAAAAATCAAGTATAACCGGTTAAGCGGTTATTTCCTTGAGGTAACCCACGGCAGCCTTAAAACGGCGGAGATTCCTCAGCATTTTATTAGACGCCGCTCGCTGACAACTGCCGACCGCTTTACGACGGAGGCTTTAAGTAAGCTTGAAACAAAGCTGAACGATGTCGGCGAAAACATTATCGCCTGCGAAAAAGAGCTGTTTTTTGCAGTACATACGGAAGTATATAATCGAATTGAACTATTGCATCTTCTTGCAAAAGAAATTGCAGAATTGGATGTGCTTCAATCCTTTGCATATACCGCAGCGCTTCATGCATGGGTAAAACCGGAATTTTCCGCCGACGGGATTTTGGATATCTGCGAAGGGCGGCACCCTGTCGTAGAAAACCACTTGCCTACAGGCGAATTCGTGCCGAATAGCATACGGCTTTCTTCTTCTGCCGCTTCTGATATCCCTTCGTTTGCGCTTATTACCGGGCCTAATATGGCCGGTAAGAGCACCTTCTTGCGGCAGACTGCCCTCATTACACTGCTTGCACAGGTCGGTTCTTTTGTGCCGGCTGAAAGAGCGCTGCTTACCCCCGTCGATTGTATTTTTTGCCGGGTTGGCGCCAGCGATAACCTCGCCCGTGGGGAATCTACCTTCCTCGTCGAAATGACCGAAACTGCCTATATCTTGCGGAATGCCTCGGTTAACAGCCTCGTTATTATGGATGAAATCGGTAGAGGTACTTCGACGGGGGACGGGTTTTCAATTGCGCGGGCGGTAAGCGAATATCTTTTGCATACGATCGGTGCAAAAACCCTCTTTGCAACCCATTACCATGAGCTGGCTCAACTTGTCCATCCGCGGCTGCAAAAGCTTTGTTTGGATGTATTGGAAACCGAAGGAAAAATCGTATTCTTAAAGAAGGTTATCGAAGGGATCGCAGCCCATTCATACGGGGTGCACGTTGCGGAACTTGCCGGGCTGCCGGAAACGGTTATCCGGCGGGCGACGGAGCTGCTGAACGCACAAGTGCCCGGTACTACCATACCTACGGACTTTACCGTACCGGCGAAGAAGAAAACGAGTCCGGAAAAGAATCTCTTTAGTGATGAAGAAATGGTTATAAACGAAATCCTTTCTACAAACGCCGACGAAATTACGCCGCTTCAAGCGCTGCAAATGATTACCCGTTGGAAAAAAACGCTCTTTGCCGGGTACTCCTGATGCTTGCAATTTTCAGCCGTTCTGATTATGATACGGGCATCACACATATCAAGGAGTATGATTATGGCTTATAAGATCTCCGATGCTTGCGTCAATTGCGGTGCATGCGAGGGCGAATGCCCCGTAGGTGCTATCAGTGAAGCAAATGGCGCACGAGTTATCGATGCTGATGCTTGCATCAGCTGCGGTGCATGTGCCGGCGTTTGTCCTACGGAAGCAATTTCCGAAGAATAACGTGTAGGTTTCTTGGCGGCAGTTCTGGAACCGCTCTCAACGGTTCGGTATGCACAGGCTGCCGCTACTATTTTATTGTAAAAGGTTTAAAGCGTGAAAGAGTATTTTCATAAAATAGCGGCCGGTTATAAGTCCCTATTTTTGAAGGTGTGTACATTTGTTTTACTTTTAGGAGGCTGCCTCCTTTTCAGCTTTTGCATTGTCTATCCGCTTTGGCTGTTGGCAACGCGGTACACACAAACGTATACCGCTATCAGTCTTTTGCTTTTTTCCGCCCTTCTGTTGTTTTTTATTGTTAAGCGCAGTATAAAAAGCTATAAAGCCCATCCGCGAAGATTCCTCTATTCGCTCATAAAAAAGCTCATTCTCTTCGGAGGATTGATCCTCTTCTTTGTATTTATTTTTGCTTATCATCGTATCTTAGCCTTTTCGGTGCTTATCCTCTCGTTTATATTATACGGTTTCGTAGCCTTTGGGTTTTCGGAAGACCGGATATAGCGCTTCCGGTGATGAAAAAATTTCCGCTCTGCTGCGCATTTATCTTTTTTATTCATATTGTTGCGGCAGCCCAGTACGCGGAACTGCCGCTGATACCGGAGCTGTCTCCGCAAAATCATATTTTTCAGCAATATAGCGATGATGTCCTCTATGCACGGAAAGCGCTTGCAGCCGGAAAAACCGCCCATGAATTACCCCTGCAATTTTACCGCTATAGAGCACGAAAAGAGGATACCATTATCCGAATCGCTGCCCGATGCAGTATTCCTTATGATGCATTGATCACTTTAAACGGTATCGAATCCGTCAAAACCGATATTTCAGGCAAAATGCTCTTGCTGCCGGCTTTACCGGCGCTCTATCTTCCCGAAAAAGCGGTTTCCGATATCGAAAAATTGACCGAAGCGCTGTGTAAAAAGCTTAAAACCGAATCCTTTTCCATTACGCTCCCTTCCGCTGCAAATCCCGAGAAAAAGATACGGGTAGAATGTTTTCCAAATGCGATGCTTGACAGCACCGTGCGCAGCTTCTTTTTTGTTCCGTTCTATCGGTTTCCGTTGCAGCATGCCGTTGTTACATCAGACTTCGGTATGCGGAAAAGCCCTTTTACCGGAAAATCAACCTACCATGCAGGCATCGATCTTGCCGCTCCAACCGGAAGTCCTGTCTATGCCTGTGCAGCAGGTACGGTTATTGAAATTGCATACAGCAATATCTACGGCAATTACATCCTGATACGCCATGATGACGGCAGGGAAAGTCTGTACGGACATCTCAGCAAGGTTCAAGCCCGCTTGTATGAAAAGGTAAAATCAGGTATAGTAATAGGGTATGTCGGTTCTACCGGTCTTTCCACGGGGCCTCATCTACACTTTGAGGTACGCGAGCAAGGAAAGGCAAAGAATCCGTCTCTTTTCATTGATACAAAGAAAGCAAAGTCATGAAGCAGCTCTTGTGTATAACATCATATTTTTTCTTTTTTGCCGTTTCTTTTTTTTACGCTGACAGCTTTAGGGTCGGTAATATGCATTCGTATGTCTTTGACAGGGATGCGTTTGAACCCGTATCGCTTACTATCGGTTATAATGACGCTGTTTCATTTGCGGTTAAAAGCGGTTTTTTGTTTTTGGAAGGGATAGAACTTGAAATAAAGCAGGATAAGGCAAGTATGAATTATCCTAATTCCATCGCCTATACGGTGTATACCGATATAAAACCGCAACCTTCAAAGAAATATATCGACTATTCTGCAAAAAAGATCAGCACGGCGCTGCTGCCGAATAGGTTTTCGCATATTCTGAGGATTCCGGTAAAAAAAGACTATACTTTTAAGCACATAAAGAATAGCGAACTCTTACCGTATACAGGCCTCATTGGTGTAAGTCCTATTATGCTGCGGCTGAGTCCTGTTATGAAAGGCTTGCCTGACGATTTTGAGCAAGCCTCTTTTACGGTTATCATCCGCCCCCTTCTGATTGCTGAAGGCGGCTTAAAGCTGAAGCTTCAATTTCCCGAAAAGGAACAAAAACCGATTACCGTGCAGCTGAATAACGAATATCTTACACAGTTCGAAGATTTGCAGCTGTTATTGCCGGGAACGTATTCGGTAAGTATCAGTTCGGATGCGTATCGAACCGAAATGCGCTCCTGTATTGTCGAGCGGGGAAAAATCACGCAGCTGGAAGTTCAGTTGAAATCTATTACGCCGTTACTGCACATACAAGCACCCGAACACACTGCAGTGTTTCTTGATAATCAAGAGATAACGCTTTCAAAAGAACCGCTGCCGGTTGCCGTAGGTGTGCATACCGTTGTCTTTAAGATGGGAACGTATGAACTCACCCGTCAAATTACCGTTGAGGAAGGAAAGACCTACGAAATGACGATGACGATGGATGTTCTCTTGCAGGAAATTACAAATTAAAATTGAAATGCATTAAGGTTTAGTACATCAAAGCCGATATATAGAGTATCGGCCGGTTAGTTCCCCTCCCACCCATTAACCGGCCGATAGCCAGACGGCGGGCCGGTTCTTTAACCGGCTTTTTTTTTGTGCACCCGCTTTCATTCCTCTAAAGCGCTGCGGCGTAATAAGGATATGAAGGCGGATAGGCTGCTTTTAAAATACTAATCTTATTCCTGCTTTGATATTTAATGAATTGGCAATCTTGCCGGATACGTATGGATCTTCTTGTGTACCGATGGAACCGTTACTATGTTTTGTTTTAGTTTTCGTGTATACGGGGGCATATAAAGTATCCGACACGCCGCCGTAGATTCCGACCATTTTAGTAAACATATAAGAAATATTCAAATCGACGCCGCCGCCGATATTGACCTGTGATTTTTCCTTTTTGTCTGACCCCTCAGGGTAGTTTCGCCCGCTTCCGCCGATGCCGAGTCCGGCACCGAGTCTTAAATCCAGATTCTTTACGGGGTGGAATACGTAGAAGAACCCGAACTGGCTGTCGATTGCATAGGTTAAGTCTGCATCTATCAAGTTTCCTGAATATGACCGTGGGTATGAAGTCTTATACCAATAGTCCTTTCCGAAAGCAAAATTTGCAGTTCCGTATACTCCGAAATTTTGAATAAATTCGACGCCGAACAGTATATTCAAACCGCCGGTATGAGCTGTCCATGATTTGTGTCCGCTGCCGGAAGGCTCGCGGCTGCCAAAATAGGTGTACACCGGGCCGAGCTCAAGGTTCATCTTTACGTTAGCGGAAAGAAAACCTACCGAAAATACGGTGAGTAAACAGAGCATACAAAGTCTTTTCTTCATATCTTATAATCCTCCTAAAAAGGTATAAAGTTAGCGCAAGTATGGCATTTTTGCTTGTTTCAGTCAATGAAACACTACAGGGCAAACGCACCGGCCGGAATCCCTATGAAAGGCGGTTTGTCCCGTATACTCACGATTTGTGTTTGTGTTTTTATCGAAAACGGTGTATACTATATTTAAAAAAAAGGGTAAAGTGTGGGTACTTAAAAAGATAGCATATTTAATTCTATGATAAAGCCTAAAGACTAGTACGAGGAGGTAGGATATGAAAAAGCTGTATGTGAACTCTGTCAGTATTCTTTTTGCAGTACTGTGCCTTGTATTTACGGCATGTAACGGTATGCTTACCGACGGAGATACCGGCACCGTACGGGTTGTTATTGGGGGCGGGGGAGCAGCCCGTTCAGTTGATGCGGCAGGACTGCCTATTTTTCACAAAGATAATACAACAATCACCGTTACCGATGAAAATGGGCATAAGTTGGTAGATGCAGAACACAGGACAGATGTAATGCTTCAACTTCCCGTCGGTACGGAAATTACTATAGAAGTGAAGGTTACAACGGCGGCAGGCGAGTGGCGCGGTTCAGAAGAACACACCGTTACGGCAGGGGACAATTTAATTTTCGTAAAGCTGTCTAAAACACCGAAGATCATGCGGAATATCCTTATAAACGGTGCCGGACGTGCGGCATCTCTCAAGCTGGAAAGCGGTGAACAGCTTTTAAAGAATATTCCTATCGAGCATAGTGCGCATCATGATGTTCACCCTGTTATTGCACGGGACAGTATCGGCAGAATATATGTACTGTATCGGAATAAGCACTCGGTTACCCAGACTACTCATTTACGGCGTATCGATGTAGAAGGGAATGGCGGTACCGATACCGGATTTCACGATAAGATTGTCGATGCACTGCCGCCCTCTACTATCGATACGATAACGAATATGGCGATTGATGTAAAACATAACTACATTTTTTTGTTTGACGGTAGTACCGTTTATTGCCTCAAAGAAAAAGAAGACCATTCGTTTGAATATATCGTACAGGACAGCTTCCCGATTCCTGTTTCATCCCCTAATGTTAGTGCTGCGGCAGTTTATGATGATGTATTATTTGTGGTGTATGGCACTACCTTGTATGCCTGTAAGTTTAAAATTGAAGAGTTGCCTGCTCATCCGGGGCGTAAGCGATTACAATTTAAGCCGGTTGGAGGACCTGATGCTGCGAGTCTAAATCTTCCTAAACTGCGTACAGATACCGTTTTCGGCAATAACCTCACTAACTGTACAGGCCTTTTTGCCGACGAAGACAATGTGTATTGCCTGCTCAGCGAGAATAGCGTAGCGGGTAACCAGTGGTATATGGTGGGGTCGGTTGTGCAGTGTGCGTATAAAGACAACGGCACTCTTGAACAAAAAGGCGTTAAGGGGCTTAATCCAAAAGCCGGCGGAACTGATCCCGTTATTACATTTGATACACGGTATTTTTCCAATCCGGTAGGCTTTATCGGCAGCGATGAGGACAACCTGTACATCGCAGACGATGGAGTTGATTTTGCCTATATAAATGAGAACTGGCATATAACCGCCAACAAAAACCGTATCGCTGTGCTTAATCGGAAAACTCATGGGGTAACTTTCAAAGATGCGGGTGCAACGTGGTATGAGCAAAAACCTGAGTACAAGCTCCCCAATACGAAGATACTGTTGTGGGAGAAAAGCGATAACGGTGTTACTGTGCCTAACTATTATGGTATGAAATATTGGCTCGCCGATAACGCGAACACACCTTGCCCAACAATTCCTGACGATCAGTTCTGGTTTTCCAGCGAACAGACTACTGCTCCTACCGATGTGTTCTGCTATGACCAAGACGGTAATCTGTATATACTGTGGAAAGACAACAGTTTATATTGCACGGTAAGACGCTTTGCACTGAAAGAAGACGGTTCGTACGATAAGACTTCGGCTCGAGACTTGGATTTACGAACATCGACTACTATTGCTGCTATTGCTGTAGATATTTCCAATGGGGAAAATTATTTATATTATGCAGAGGCGAATAGTAGTAGTCCGCATACTATAAAAAGGTTTAAATGGGGGCACGCCTCCGGTTATGAAGACTTTCCGGATGCCGAGGCTGAGACTTATAGTATCACAGTTCCGGCAAGTGAAAAAGTTACCGCACTTGCCGCAAATAATGATGGGGTGTTTGTCGGTGTAAGGACAATAAGCATATCTCCTGCCGGTTATACATTATCGGTAAAGAAATACGCCAAGCAGGACGGAGCCGATAAAGGAGCAATTACTGTCGGAGAACTTCAATTGACTCCTACGGAACCTAGTGGTCCCTATCCGCAATATACGAAAATTGATAACACTGTTAATGATCTGCGAATAGTTAACGGTGTGTTGTATGCTATTACATCAAAGCTAGAGAAGAATATGAAATATGGCGATCCGGCTTTTTCCTATTATGGAATTGATGAATTTAAGAGCAGTGGAATACTGTATAAAATCGCTGAAACTGCAAAAACATTGTTCTCCGGTGACGCAGAGAAAGTGCATGAAAAGAGTCCCATACCTCCGGATGGTACGGATCCGGGAGTCAGCTATGGATTTTACCGCTTTATCGCTGTTAAGCCGAAAAAGCTCGTCATTGCTTCGGATGGAGCTTATGCTGTAGGAGGAAATACTTCGGGGGCGCTGAGTCCGCTGCCTGATCCTCAGAGTGACAATAAAGTTTTGGAATACGATTTAGACGGAAATTTGAACTCACCGGAAGAAAAGGAAGCCGGTGGTAAATTCTCTATGGAGTTATGTCCCGGTTCCGGTTTTGAGTGGAAATAACCCGTAAGATGACTTTTCGCCAACGCTGCGCAGTGCGCTTCGGGCGTGCAGCGCAGCACAAGCCGCTTGTCAGCCTCTGCGTTCCGGTGTACGGGACGGAGGGGCTGGTCGGGCGGTTTTTAGACACAGTGTTACAACAGGCGGATGCACCGCTGGTTGAAACTATTATTGTCAACGACGGCAGCCCGGGCACAAAAGAACTGCGGAGTATTGTTAAAATATACGCAAAGCGATTTAATGCGCAGGGGCTGCCGTTCGTGTTTTTGGAACACGGGAAGAACCTTGGGCTGGTGGAAGCACGCCGGACAGCGGTAAACGCTGCATCGGGGGAATACATCGCCTTTGCCGACTCCGATGATGAGCTGCCTCCAAAGGCTCTCCATATACTGTACGATGCCGCCTGTGCGTCCGGCGCGGATATTGTGCATGGAAAGGCAGCGGTATTCGGTACGGAAGGGGAACCGGAAGCACGTGTTGCCGTTTTTGTACGAAGAGCTCAAAACGTATACGAGGGTGTTTTACATGGCGATGCAATTATGCACGGATTTCTGATAAAACGCCTCTATTCGGACTTTTTGTGGGGCAAACTTTTTAAAACTAATCTTGTTCAAAAGGCCTACGCAGCCATTCCCTTTACCTATTGCACTATGGCGGAAGACGTTCTTACCTACTTTTTTATTGCCTTATATGCGGATAAATATCGAGGTATTCCCGATATTGTCTACAATTACTGCATCAACACCGGCGTTACTTCCCGCAAAGAAATCTCCGACCTTGCCGAATGGGAAAAAGTATGCTCCGCTGCTTCGGTGTTTACCATTATCCTTTCTTATTTGGATGACCACCCCTCCATCGGCAGCGAAATACGCAAAGCAGTCAAAGCCCTCGGACGCACATACCGTACCGATAACCTCAAACAGCTGGAAGCCTGCGTTACTCCTGTATTACAGGAAGAAGCGCGAGCAATGCTCGATGAATGGTGGGGAATAGGGGTACGTAATTAAGAATTTTGGTTCGTTTTGCAGGAGCTATTAAAAACACTCCGATGTATTTGCTTCGTCATGTGGCGAAACATCTCGCCGTAAGGCTTTTTCTTGTGGTATACTGCCCCTATGCTGATTGGAGAAATTCAAACACCCGTGTCAAATTTGTATGGGGCGGGGAAAACAACTGTTGAACAACTGAATCGGCTGGGGATCTCGACGGTCGGTGATCTACTACGGCTCTGGCCGCGCGCATGGGAAGACCGCAGCAGGTATAATACGCTCAGCGAATGGAATGCGTTTCATAAATTGAATGTTCCGGTAACGATTATGGATCAGCAATGGTTCGGCTACGGGCGTATGAAAACGCTCAAGTTGATTGTCTGCGATTCCGAAGGAACCCGCGGCGAGCTTGCGTGCTTTAATCGGCCTTTTTTAGAGAAATCGTTTCCCGAAGGTACAAAGGCGTTGGTCTACGGAAGTTTTTCCGTTAAATACGGGGCTATCCAATCGAGTTCGTTTGATATAGAACAATACGATACGGCGGAGCGCCGTATTTTGCCGGTGTATCCGCTAACGCAGGGGCTTACCCAGACAAAGCTGCGCAAGCTCATCGAGCAGGCGCTTAATTCGTATGCGCGGGGCATCGACTCCGAACTTCCCGCCGATGTATTAAATAAATACGGCTATCCCGATAAAAGAACCGTGTTGTTTGCAATGCACCGCCCCTCTTCCATGCAGGAGGCGGAAAACGCCCGTACCGCGCTCATCTTTGAGGAGTTCTTCCTGTACGAGGCAGCTGTCGGTATGCGTGCGCTTGAGCGGCGCGGTGTGCTGCCGCGTACGGCGGTGCGGGATGACGCTTCGGAAGGTACGGCTCAACCGGCGGCGCTGCAGTACGCCTACAGTCCGCTGCAAAAGGAGCTGATCTCACGTCTGCCGTTTACGCTTACCGCAGACCAGCACACCGTTACTGCAGAGATTAACGCCGACCTCGACGGAACGGCGCCCGCCGCCCGTCTTATTCAAGGTGATGTCGGTTCGGGAAAAACCCTTGTTGCATTTTTAGCCTGCTTAAAAGTGATAGAGGGCGGCGGACAGGCGGCGCTGATGGCGCCGACTGAGCTGCTGGCACGGCAGCACGCCGATAACGCGGCAAAGCTTTTGGAACCGCTCGGCGTACGGCTCGCCTTTTTAACCGGTAACCTCAAAGCGGCGGGACGCTCTCAGCTTTTACAGCAGCTCGCCTCCGGTAATATCGACCTTATCATCGGTACGCACGCCCTTTTTTCCGCACAGACGCTGTATAAAAACCTGCGTATGGTTGTTATCGACGAACAGCACCGCTTCGGCGTACTCCAGCGCTCTGCAATTATCCAAAAAGGCATCGACAGCGGAAAAAAGGCTCCGCATTTTTTGATGATGAGCGCGACGCCTATTCCGCGGACGCTTGCGCTGTCGATGTTCGGCGACCTCGACATTTCCGTCATCAAAACGATGCCTCCCGGGCGCAAGCCGGTGATTACATACGTTGCTCCCGAAAGCAAGGCCGAAAAAGTGTATTATTTTATCGGGCAGGATATCCTTGCCGGGAAGCAAGCCTATTTTGTGTACCCGATTATCGAAGATTCGGAGACGCTCAGCCTTAAATCGGCGGAAGATATGTTCGCGGAGCTGACGCGGGATTTTCCCCATCACCGGCTTGCGCTTCTGCATTCCAAGGTGCCGGAAGACGAAGCGCGGGCTATTATGCAGGAGTTCCGAGCAGGAGCTATTCACATCCTTGTGGCTACCAGCGTTATTGAAGTCGGCGTCGATGTGCCGAACGCCACCTGTATGGTCATCGAACACGCCGACCGCTTCGGCCTTTCGGCGCTGCATCAGCTGCGGGGTAGGATCGGGCGGGGCAGCGAGCAATCCTATTGCTTTTTACTCTATGGGAAAAATATCACCGAAACCGGTATGGCGCGGCTCAAGGTGATGGCAAGCACGGCTGACGGGTTTGTCATTGCGGAAGAAGATTTAAAGCTGCGGGGGCCGGGAGACATCGGCGGCGTTGAGCAGTCCGGCTATTGCGGTTTTGAACTTGCCGATCCCATCCGCGACTTTGCGCTATTGGAAAAAGCCCGCATCGCCGCCTTCGAAATGCTTGCCGCGCAGCGCGGATTAGCTCAACGGGAAAACTCAAATGCTTGACCTGTTCGATAACCGCATTGTCGAACAGGTTTACTGCAAATGCTTCCGAATAAAAAAAGAGCGGCCTTATGGGGATATATAAGACCGCTCAAAAACTTATTTTGGGAGAAATAAATTCCTACTCTTCATCAGGTTATTTTGTCGCCTCTCTTAAAAGCTTACGACATGTATCGAGTACGCGCTTTGCAACCAGTTCTTCAGAGCTGTCTGCCGGAATACAGGTCGGCTTTTTACCGTCCGTCTTTTCGATTTCGCTCGGCTTCATACCGTACCATACATGCATGTGCGCGGGACTGCCGTGCGGTGTCGTCATCGATAAAAAGGCGAATTTTCCCGCTTTTTGCCGGTCGGATGCAACAAATGCATTTGCCGTAGCGCGCAGTTTATTAGCGCCGTCACGGCTGTAAGCAACTCTCGAAAGTTCGGTCATACCTTTCCATACAACCATTTCGTTTTTATCGTTTCCGGTAACGAATTCAAGGTGTGTAAAATCGGAAGCAGTACCGTAGCTTTTCTTTGCCATCTTAATGATTTCTTCTTTGGTAAAGTCGCTGCCGTCTTTCTTTCCGGAAAATTCTTTAATGAGCTTTGCGTACGCTGCCTGAACGGCGGGACGCGGATCGTCATAGATCAGTGCAGTGTTGATCCATTTACCCGTATACGGCATAAGAGGAGCTTTCGGCAACATCTCCGCAACTTCCTTAATCGTATCGGTCATTTCTTTTAACAGGTTTTCGTTCGAGACTGCCGTATCGGCGTAGGTCGGCCACCAGAGCGGATCGCTTTCTACCAGTGACTTAATGTCTCTGCTGCCGAACCGTGCGTGCCAGTGCAATAAGCTGTCTTCGGAATCTCGATGCGGAGGTACGATAATAAAATATTGCGCTTCCGCTAAGCCTTGTACCGGTTTGATCGCTTCAAATGCATACCATGAATGGCCTTCAAACCCTTGCATGGGTTTCATTCCGGTATAACGGTATTCGCACGGAATTTGTTTTTCATTACCGTCTTTGTCCATTACGGTAAACAATACGGTATTAGAACCGTCAAACTTGACTTTTGCAATCGGTGTTGCAAACATATTGGAAACTGCTGCCTTTAATCCGTCTTCGGTATAGTACGGCATCTTTTCCGCTTGCGTTCTATATGCGTCGTTCAGCTGAGTCGCGCCGGAAATCGCACTAAAGGATTGCCATTCGCCCTTCCACGCAGAAAGTTCATTTCCCGCTTCGAGCTTTGCAGCTGCGGATGTCGATTTACATCCGGTAAAAAATACGGCAAGCAGCAATACCGCCGCTCCGTATACGATATGTTTTTTAGATAACATCTAAACCTCCTAATGTTTGCCTATACTTACAAAAATCGTAAAAAATGTCAACTACTGCTGACAGATTGTATAATCCATAATCCCGATGCAGAGCGCCATGGTATTAAATCGGCAGGAAGACACAAATACCGCCGAATAAAAAAAGAGCGGCCTTATGGGGACTTATAAGACCGCTCTAACACTTATTTTTGGGAGGAATACCATCTACTACACACATAGCTGATTCATAGCTGTATAATGTGAATCTATCATAATCAACTGTAATTAAAATGTCAACCGTTTCTAACAGATCGTTCGATATAGTACTTTGATTTACGCTGTATAAAAAACATAATCTATAAGGCCTATGCGGTCGTTTCCGAATTTTCACGGTTTTTCGTACGCACAATAAAACCGCTGCGCAGCGGTACGTTCGTTTCGATAATGCAGGGATGTCCGTGGCATACCCAGTCGCGGGTAGCGCCGGTTTCGGGGTCGAGCAGGGTGTAATTGCAGTCTTCGATTGCGCAGATGTCGGGGCCGATATATTCAAGCGGCATATCTGCGGTAATCTTATTCATCGATATGAATTCGTAGCGGTTGCCGCCGAGTTCTTTCCCGATGGTACCGGCCATGCTATACGGCGACTTGGATTCCCCGCGGGTTGTTTTATTGGCATCATCCTTTGAAAAATAAAAGCCGGTACCGAACGCACGGTGCGCCGTATTGTACAGCTCTTTCACAAAGGGCTCAGCTTCGGCCGGGGAGATTTTGCCGAATAAGGCGTCGATCCGTTTCCGGTAGGCGCGGGTAACGAGCGCTGTATAATAGAGGCTTTTCATTCTTCCTTCTATTTTAAGCGCATCTGCCCCTGCCTTTTTCAAGTCGGTCAGGTAGTCTATCATGCAGAGGTCTTTAGACGAAAACAGCGCCGTATAGCCGTCGCCCTCTTCTACGGGAAAGTATTCTCCCGGGCGCTCTTTTTCTTCAACGGCAAGCGAATAGTCCCACCGGCAGGAGTGGGTGCAGGCTCCTGCATTCGCGCTGCGGCCGGTAAGGTATGCGCTGATAAGACATCGCCCCGAATACGCAATGCACATTGCACCGTGCACAAAGCATTCAAGCTCCATCTCCGGTACGTGCGCTTTTATTTCGGCAATATCGGCAAGCGAGGCCTCTCTACCGAGTACCACGCGTTTAAATCCCAAGTCGCGGTATACCCGCACCGCTTCATAGTTGATACAGTTTGCCTGTGTGCTGAGGTGGATCGGTGTATCGGGAAAATGTTTGCGTAATACGGAAACCATTCCGATATCCTGAATAATAAAGGCGTCGATAGGGTAGAGCCTAAAATAATCGGCTTCTGCCAAAAAGGCCTTAATATCCTCATTATGAAAAGAAATATTCAGTGCACAGAGCAGCTTCTTGGGTTTTCCCTGTTTTGCATAGTGCTCTTTCAGTGCGCTGATAGTTTTGTATTCGTCGGTAAAAAAATTATCTGCTTTTACCCGCAAGGAAAAATTTTTGAGGCCGATATAGGCGGCATCCGCTCCGTATTCCCACGCGTAGTGCAGTTTTTCCAGATTGCCGGCAGGGGCTACCAATTCCATCATGTTGATCATTCTTCCTCAATAAAAAGAGACTGCACCCATTGTCCCATTTTTTCTACTGCTAAGTGAGCTTCTTTTGCCTGTGCATCCATCGCCTGAAAGAAATGCCACATCTCAGGCCATATATCTAACTGCACCTGTCCGCCGGCCGCTTCAATCTTCTGTGTGAGAGCCTTTGCATCTGCTAAGAGAATTTCCTTACCGCCGCACTGAATAAATATCGGAGGGAAACCTGCAAAGGAACCGTAAAGCGGAGATACCAGCGGGTTCTGAAAATTGTCAGCTGCAGTATAGCGTCCGGCCACTGCCTGAAATGATTCTTTCATCAAAAATTTATCGGACTTTTGTAACGTATGCATTTCTTCGTTTGAGCATGAAACATCCAGCCACGGCGAAATGAGTACGAGCGCAGCAGGTTGGGGGAGCTTTTTCTGTTTTAAATAGTGAACAAGTGCGACTGCCAAATTTGCTCCCGCCTCATCCCCTGCAATAACGACCGATTCCGGAGGAAAATCGTATTTTTTCAGTATTTCTCGATAGGTAATAAAGATATCCTCCAAGCCGGCAGGAAAAGGATATTCCGGCGCGCGATGGTACTCCGGCAAAAATAATTTGCACGCACATTCATGAGCAAACGAAGCGCAAAAATTGCGTGAAGCCTTGCACGACCCATTTACAAAGGATCCCCCATGTGCATAAAGAATAACACGGTTTGCCGCTGCAACTTCGGGTTTCAATATTTCTACCGGCACCGAACCGATCGTATCGCGCGTTATATCCGTATTGTTCGGCAGATACGGCGAATAAAAAAAGGAATCATATTCCTCCCGAATAGTACTTAACGGTACTTTAGGGGAATACAAGGTCTTTTTAAATACTTTTTGTATTTTCCGTAGTGAATTTGTCCCATCCATCGCGGTAGTATACAAAATCTTCCTTGATAATGCTAGTCTATAGAGCAATTCTGAAAAAAATGCAAAAATATACGGTTTTTTCAGATTTATTGTATAAATATACTTGATACAATGATAAGATTATGTATAATCAAATAATATCACTCACTATAACTTAAAAGGAGAAGTAGAGTATGAAGCACAAGATGATATGCTTATTAACTGCTTTGGTAGGCGCAGCGCTGATTTTGGCAAGCTGCGGTGGGCAGAGCGGTGAAAAGGGATCAGCAGCCAATAACGCTGCAGCCGAATTTATTCTCGGTAACGGCGCTGAGCCGCAGAGCTTGGATCCCGCAAAAATTCAGGGCGTACCCGAGCACCGCATCAATATGGCATTGTTTGAAGGTTTGGTAGGCTATGATCCGAAAACCAGTACTGCAGTACCGGGCGTTGCGGAATCATGGGATATCAGCGAAGACGGTATGACCTATACCTTCCACTTACGGAATGCACAGTGGAGCGACGGAACACCGATCACCGCAAAGACATTTGTCGATTCATGGCTGCGTATGCTGGCACCGGAAACAGGCTCTCAGTATGTATTTATGATCAACATGGTTGTAAAAGGAGCTGAGGAGTATAATACCGGTAAGGCAGATGCTTCCGCTGTTGCAATTAAGGCTGTCGATGATAAAACCTTCGAAGTACAGCTGACCGGCCCCGCACCCTATGTTATTGATATGTTAGCACATTATGCCTTTAATCCTATGCCGATGCACACAATTGAAAAATTCGGTAATGACTGGATTAAGCCCGGCAACTTTGTGGGAAACGGTCCCTTTGTGCTTGAAACATGGGTCCCGCAGGAAAAAATTACCGTTGTACCGAACGACAAATACTGGAATAAAGAGAATGTGCATCTTTCTCGTATAACGTTCTTGCCAATCGAAGACAGCAATACGTCTTACGAAAAGTATAAGGCAGGAGAGCTTGACTGGAATACCGGTATTCCGGTACCCCGTATCGACGAAGTAAAGCAGCTGCCCGACTATCAGGTTGCTCCGCAGCTTTCTACCTATTACTACATCTTTAACGTAAAGCGCGGTCCGCTCCAGGATGCCCGTGTACGTAAAGCTTTGACACTGGCGCTGGATCGGCAGGAGTTGGTAGAGAAGGTAACAAAAGCCGGTCAGGTAGCAACCCGCTCGATGGTTCCCCCGATGGCAGGTTATACACCGGGGCAAGGCGCAGGCTATGATCCCGAACTCGGAAAGAAACTGCTTGCAGAAGCAGGATATCCCGATGGAAAAGGCTTCCCCTCATTGACGGTTATTTACAATACGCTGGAAGGTCATAAAATGATTGCAGAATATGTTCAGGAATCATGGAAGCGAAATCTTGGTGTTGAGGTTAAGATCCAAAACTATGAATGGAAAACCTATATCGACAAGCGTAACCAGCATGATTTTGATATAACTCGTGCAGGATGGACAGGTGACTATCAGGATCCTAATACTTTCTTGGAACTTTTCTTAACTGACGGCAGCAATAATAACGGACAATATGGCAATGCCGAATATGATGCATTAATCCGCAAAGCTGCCACAATGAAAGGTGGCGCGGAGCGCTTCCAGGTACTGCATGATGCAGAAACAATCCTGTTGGAACAAGATCAGGCTTTACTGCCGATGTATTCGTATGTCAGCCAGAACATCATCGATACGACAAAGTGGGAAGGTTGGTATAACAATCCGCAGGACATCCACCCCTACGTTGGTCTGAAGAAAGTAAAATAAAGAAGATAATTTTGGAAAGCATTTCTGTTTTTCCAAAATCTTACAACCGCCGAATAGGCATATGCCACCGAACAATCCTAAAACGGACAAGGAGGCATACAAGCTCTGCGGGTTTGCTGCCTGCGGAGCTTCTTTTTTAGAAGGAAAGCTCTAAAGACTCCCGTTTTTAGAGATGCCCGGAAGATGTTAACACTATTGGGGGAAGCATGATCCGATTTGTTATACGCCGGTTAATTAGTTTAGTGCCGACGCTTTTTTTAATTGTAACATTCAGTTTTTTCATAATGAAGGTAGCGCCCGGGGGACCTTTTTCCAGTGAACGGAATTTACCGCCTGAGGTGCTTGCAAATATCAATCGTGAGTATCATTTGGACGAGCCGCTTTTTAAGCAGTATACGCGGTATCTGGGTAATATGCTGCGAGGGGATCTCGGTCCGTCTTTCAGATATAAAGATTATACCGTCAACGATTTAATCGGAAATACCATGCCGAATTCGCTTATTCTCGGTATCACCTCCCTCTGTGCTGCTCTCTTTTTTGGTTTGCTTGTAGGGCTTGTTTCTGCGGTAAAGCGAAATTCGATTGCCGATTACGCATCGATGTCTATTGCCGTTATCGGAATTTCGGTACCGTTATTTGTTGTCGGCCCGCTGTTAATGCTTCTTTTTGCAGTAAAATTAAAATGGCTGCCGACCTCCGGTTGGATTACCGGACGGCATGGGCTTAAAACGATTATTATGCCGGCACTTGCATTGTCGTTGCCGTATTTTGCATACATTGCGCGTCTTTCTCGTGCCAGTATTTTGGAAGTACTGCGTTCGGATTATATCCGTACTGCGTATGCAAAAGGACTTTCATATCCGGTTGTGCTGTTTAAACACGCGTTAAAGGGTGCTCTGTTGCCGGTTATCAGCTATCTCGGCCCTGCTTTTGCAGGTATTATCACCGGCTCTGTTGTTATCGAAAAAATATTCTTGGTTCCCGGGCTTGGTACCTTCTTTGTTCAATCCGCTCTCAACCGCGACTATACGCTGATCATGGGAACGGTGATTATGTATTCCGTTATTTTGATTTTGATGAATTTTGTTGTTGATATTCTCTATGCGGTTATCGACCCCCGCATTTCATATAAGTGAGGCTGAAGATGGATACTAAGCAAATAGATACCGAAAACCGTACTGAAGATAACGGGCAAGTGAATGAATTCAACCAGTCGATGAAGCCGGTCTCCTTATGGGATGATGCATGGAGGCGGCTTAAAAAAAATAAAATGGCAATCGGCGGTCTTTTTATTGTAGCATTTTATGCTGCAATTTCGCTGTTGGCCCCGTTGCTGCCTATTTACTCCTATTCCGAGCAGACAATTATCCATCAGAATCTGCCGCCCTCTTTTCGTACGGCAGGTAATCTGATGCTCAAAATGCGTCGTGCGGATATGATGCGTACGGCAAAAAAAGAAGGTAGGGCTGATCTTTCGGAAAAACAAAAAGAAGAGCTCGCCGCTTTAGAGCGGGAGGTAACGAATAATCCGGTACACAACCGCCGCTATCTTTTGGGCACCGATGCGCTCGGGCGAGATGTGTTTGCCCGAGTCGTATACGGCGGCCGCATTTCGATCATGATCGGTTTGATCGGCACGATTACTTCGTTATTTATCGGCGTACTGGTCGGCGCGGTCAGCGGTTATTTCGGCGGCTGGCTCGATAACGTATTGATGCGCTTTGTCGATATTATGTACGGTTTGCCGTACATGCTCGTTGTTATCATTATGATGGCGATCTTGGGACAGAGCATTATTATCTTGTTTGTTGCGATTGCACTTGTTTCGTGGCTGACCATCGCACGCGTCGTGCGCGGGCAGGTTATCAGTTTAAAGAATGCCGAGTTTGTCGAAGCCGCCCGTTCAATGGGTGCTTCTACGCCGCGTATTATCTTCCGGCACATTTTACCGAATACGCTCGGTATTATCATCATTTACTCAACTCTTTCTATTCCGGGCTTTATTATGAACGAGAGTTTCCTTTCGTTCTTAGGACTCGGTGTTTCCGCACCTCAGGCTTCATGGGGGTCGCTTGTATCCGATGGTGTAAACGTAATGACGCTCTATCCGTGGCAGTTGTTGGTTCCGGCAATCGCAATGACGGTTTTCTTATTTGCAATGAACTTTCTCGGCGACGGCCTCCGCGATGCCTTCGATCCTCAGAGTAAAAACAGGGTGTAACGATGAATAATCAAAAATCAGACGAGAAAATCTTACAGGTTAAAAATTTACAAGCATGGTTTTGGACCGATGCAGGTATCGTCAAGGCTGTTGACGGCGTTTCTTTCGATTTGCATAAACGCGAAATGCTGGCGATTGTCGGTGAGTCCGGTTCGGGTAAGAGCGTAACCAATTTAGCGGTTATGAACCTTATTCCCAATCCTCCGGGTAAAATCATCGGAGGCGAGGTGTGGTTCGGCGGCAAAGATGTGCTCAAGATGGATAAAAATGAGATTAGACAGCTTCGGGGAAATAAAATCTCGATGATCTTCCAAGACCCGATGACCAGCCTTAATCCCTTTTTAAGAATCTCGACGCAGATGATAGAAACAATCCGGCTGCATCAGGGCTTATCGAAAAAAGATGCGCGTGATCGAGCAATTGAAATGCTCAAGCTAGTCGGTATCCCCGCGGCGGAAAAGCGAGTAGACTGCTATCCGCACCAGTTCTCGGGCGGTATGCGGCAGCGCGTTATGATTGCGATGGGATTAAGCTGCGACCCTGAGGTACTGATTGCCGATGAGCCCACTAGCGCACTGGACGTTACCATTCAGGCGCAGATTTTGGACTTAATAGGCGATTTGAGTGCACGGCTTGGTACCGCGGTTATTATGATTACCCATTCGCTCGGTTTAGTCGCCGGTATGTGCGACAATGTTTGTGTTATGTATGCAGGGCGCATTGTAGAACAGGGTGGCGTAGATGAATTATTTGCAAATCCTGCACATCCTTATACACGGGGATTAATTAAATCCGTACCGCGGATGGACAAAAAAAATACGGGACGGTTATTCTCCATCAGCGGGCAGCCGCCGAACGTTATCGACTTGCCACCGTGCTGTCCGTTCTATCCGCGCTGTACCGAAGCGATGCCGCAGTGCAAAACGGAATATCCCGCTTCATATAGCCTTTCCCCTAGTCACCGCACCAGTTGCTGGCTCTATCAGTCGGGGAAGCCGGCAGGGGAAGCGGTTGCAACGGTATCGAACAATGCTGCAGCTGAATCTGCGGGAAATAACGAATAGGAGGATGCGGATTTATGGAAGAAAGATATAACGAATCGGAAGCATTATTGACCGTTAAAGACTTAAAGATGCATTTTCCGTTTGCGGAAGGGGGCATCTTCTCACGTAAGAAAGGTGCTGTCCGTGCAGTGGACGGTATCAGCTTTTCGGTAAAAAAGGGTGAAACGCTCGGTCTTGTCGGGGAGTCCGGTTGCGGAAAATCAACCGCAGCGCGCGCCATTGCGCAGCTGTATACGCCGACATCGGGTTCCGTCCGGTTTAAAGGTATGGAGCTCGCCGGTTGTTCGCACCATACGCTGATGCAGGCGCGTAAGGATATGCAGATGGTATTCCAAGACCCGTATGCATCGCTGAATCCCCGCATGACGGCAGGAAATATTATCGCAGAGCCGATGCAGATTTTAACGAAGCGCGGCATCCTTTCGTATACGCAAAAAGAAATTGATGACAGGGTCGAGGTATTAATGGAAAAGGTTGGTCTTTCCCGCTTTTTCCGCAACCGGTATCCGCATGAGTTTTCAGGCGGACAGCGGCAGCGTATCGGTATTGCCCGTGCGCTTGCACTTCAGCCGGAGTTAATCCTTGCGGATGAGCCGGTCAGCGCGCTCGACGTATCCATCCAAGCGCAGATTCTTAACCTCTTTAAGGATTTGCAGGATGAATTCGGGCTTACCTATGTGTTTATCGCGCATGATCTTGCCGTTATCCAGTATATTTCCACGCGGGTTGCGGTTATGTATCTCGGGGTTATCGTAGAAATTGCGAATGCCGAAGAGCTTTACTCAAAACCGCTGCACCCGTACACGGAAGCGCTCCTTTCCGCAGCTCCTATCCCGGATCCGGAAATCGAACGCAAGCGCAAGCGAATTATCTTATCGGGAGATGTGCCTTCACCTACGGAACAGCGCACGGGCTGCTACTTTTATGACCGCTGTCCCAAGCGTATGGAACACTGTAAAAACACTATCCCGCAGCTGAAAGACAAAGGGAACGGCCATCAAGTCGCATGCTTCCTCTGCGAATAAGCCGTCGCCGTTTTCGGCAAACGACTGAAAATTGCAATGCTGTAAGGACTAAGGCGGTAAACCTTTAAGTGTTTTCTATCTGTGCGAAATTTTGAAAAAATTTCGCACACTTTTTTCAGGCGTAGCAGAGCAAACACATCAGACGGAATCAACACCCCCGACGCAAGCGTTGCCGTGGACGGCGGGTATTAAACCCTCCGCATGAATAAATGAGAATCGCAAAATAAATAGGCTGTCAGACCATTTGAACCGAGAAGAGGTTCAATTCCGGTTGAAAAGTCTCATCCTTCTGCGGGGTTTTGCAAATCCGCCATGGATGGCGGGGGGATTAAACAACAGCGAATGTGCTTTATAGCAAATTCGCCATCACTCAATATACACGGATGTACATTGAGTGATGAAATGTCTGATGCGTTTGCTTGATTTCACTCTTCCATCGGCGCTTTGATGGGGGTATATACATAAAAGCCTTTTTTGGAGCGCAGGCCAAAAAGCTCGTGCAATACTTGCAGATCGGCGGTTTTATAGAATCGGGCATTTTCTGCGAGCAACGTTTTTAAGATTTCGTCGGCTACGGGCGGCTCTTTATATAAAACCTTTAACGAATACGTTTCTTTTATGCCTGCCTTGGTCGCGGCATAATTGACGGCATCGGTAAAACCGCCCAATTCATCAGCGAGCTGCAGCTCCTTCGCCTGTGTTCCGGAATAAATTTTCCCTTGAGCTAATTCTTCAACAGTTGCACGCGGGAGATTTCTGCCTTGCGCTACCGTATCTAAAAAGATTGAGTATGTATGCATAACTTCCAATTCCGATTGCGTTTTTTCTGCATCGGTCGGATTGCGGAAAATTGAATAGGGCATACGGCCGGAAACACTTACTCCATCTACATGGATTCCGAAGTATTCTTGTACCGCTTTTTGGATAGATGGTGAAACGGCAAAGACACCGATTGAACCGGTAATGGTATAGGGTGAGCAAAAAATATAATCGGCGGAAGACGCAATCCAATATGCTCCCGAGGCTGCTATATCACCCATCGATACAACAACAGGTTTACCGATTTTTTTTGAGAGCCGTTCCAAACTTCTCCGTATATCTTCAGAGGCGTTCACTTCTCCGCCGCCCGAATCAATCCGCAATACTACTGCTTTAATTGAATCGTCATCAGCCGCTTCGTCGAATAAATCTACGAGGGTAGGACTGTCCGCATTATCGGCAGTATTGCCGGTAGTTCCCGTAATCGAACCGGTTAAATAAATAACCCCGATCCGATTATCCGTTTCTTTCTTTTTAAAAGACTTATTATATTTATTGTAGTTGATAAAATCCCGTTCAGAAAGGTCGTATGTTTCTTCATCCAATACACCCAGTTCAACGCCGCATTCTTCGTACGTGCCGATATCGGTGATGAGATTTGCATCCAGTGCCGCTTGGGCGCTGTTTCCGTTTACCTTCCGCAGTGCATCGTTATATCGTACCGTATATGTTTCGAAGAGGTTTGCGTCGGCGGCTCTATTGGCGGCTATATCCTGTAAGTATGTGTGCCATAAGTCTTTCAGTACGGATAGATTATTGTTACGCACTCCGGTAGACATTTCGGTACGTGAATAAGTTTCCGCCATCGACTTGAAAGCCCCCGCATGGGCAACATTCCATTGAACGCCGAGTTTATGTTCCATTTCGCCGTAGAAAAGCGATTCGGTGTAAAATCCCGATAAGTCTACCTCGCCCATAGGATCAAGGTAGATATGGTCGGCAAAAGAGGCAATGTAATAGCGCCCTAATCCGTAACTTGTTGAAAATGCATAGAGCGGTTTATTGGAGTCCTTGTATTCAAGCAATGCCGTCTTTAATTCGGTAAAATGTCCTGTGGAAATACCGTAGAGACCGGTAAGATCGAGTAAAACTCCTGTTATCCGCCGGTCATGTGCGGCGTGGCGTAATGCATCGGTAATATCCGATAATAACACGGCATCGGAAGTTGTATCCGACAGCAGGTAATTCCGCCAGACAAATTCATCCGGTTTTTCGGTAAGGCGTCCTGCCGGATTAATCAATAAAAGGGAGTCGGCATAAACCGTAACGCGGGTATTTTTTTGTTTCCCCGTGCCGTCATTGTATTTGTAAATACCTGCAATAAATAGAAAAAGCAAAATGAAAAATATGAGATTAATAATAATCAGACGGATAAGATTCAAACCGCGAAAGAACAAATGAAAAAACCCGCGTTTTTTATCTTTCATAGGAAACTCCTTTGCTATAGCGCTTTCTAAAAAATTATTTCGGTAAAACTGTATTATCGGTGAAAGAAGCTTATGCGGTGCGGGGTTGAATGAAAAGGGGCATCGGTTATCCGGAGGTATCTATTATTGTATACGTTCCGTATCTGATAAAAGGACTGCCCTGGGGGGGACTTGAACCCCCATGCCCGTGAAAGCACTAGTACCTGAAACTAGCGTGTCTACCAATTCCACCACCGGGGCAAAAAACGCATTGCAATGAACACATTATAGATAAAAAGAGGCTTTTGTCAATCGCTTTTTTTTGGTATACTTCAACAAATATGAGTGTATATCCGTCGGACAAACTATTTAAACTGTTGCGAGGCATTATCATCATTCTGATTACGGTTATTGTAGTCGGAACGGTTATCGCTGTTGTCAAAAAGACAAAAGAACGGGCTTCCGGCCGGCAGGATGAAGAATCGAATGCGGGCGCCGTCTATATTCCTCCTAAGGAATATGCGTTGTATGGTGACCTTGGTCAGCTCCGTGCCGTTACAGCCGATAATCCGCCGATCACTGTTATCCTCAAGCCTTTTCTTGAATATAAGGCATCGGATACCGCGTTTCAGGAAGAATTGGTTGCGAAAAAAGAAGTGCTGAAAAAAAACATACTCGATTGGTTCTCGCTCGAAAGTGCGTATCGGCTCAGCAGTGAATTGCCGCAAGATATAAAACGAGCGCTTATGGAACGGATAAATAAACAGCTCGTATTGGGACAGATTCATAATATCTATTTTGAGGAATTCGTTATTCTTTATTAAGGAAGGAAGCAATAAAAATGGTCGCAGTGCAGATTATTATCGCCGTTATTCCGATTGTCGGGATTGTGATGGGCAGCGTTTTGGTCTTTTTTTATTTTTTATGGCGGCATAGGCAGATTATGCTTCAGATTAAGACAAATACCTATATCCGTCCTATCGTGAATGTCCGTCTTTTTTGCTTGCTGTTAGGTATTATACTGACCGTTATCGGCTGCGTATTATTCGGCTTGTTCTATTTTATTGCCGGAATCGGCTATGTTTTACTCGGAGGTCTTATTCCGCTAGCGCTTGGCATTAGCCTTACGCTCTTTTACGCAATTACCCGCCGCAGCGGGGATAATGAAGTACGGAAGCCTGCTGCTTTGCCGGAAGGAAAAACGGAGGGATAGGCGATGAATATGACAACCGATTATGCCGCCGTTTATAAAAAAGAAGGGCTTAATCAAACGCTGCGGGATTACGAGGTGTGCAAAGCGGTATTAAACGGCAATACGCAAGCTTTCGCCGTGTTGGCGGCGCAATATCAAAAACGGGTCTATATGCTCGGGTTGAGCTTTTTTGACAACACCGATGATTGTGAGGACTTTGTGCAGGATGTGATGCTGAAAGCATACTCTGCACTGGGAACGTTTCGGGCGGAAGCGCCGTTTGCAACATGGCTGATGCGTATCGCCTATAATACGGCGCTCAACTCGGTTAAAAAACGACGGAGCTATGCCTCACTTGCAGATGGTGCTGAAATTGAGTACCGGGGGGATAATCCCGAAGAAAAACATTTGAATGAATGTATCATCTTGTCAGTGCGTGAGGCGGTAAGTAATTTACCCGATAACTACCGTATTTGTATTGACCTTTACTTCTTTTACGACATGAGCTATACCGACATTGCGGCAGTTACCGAACTGCCGTTGAATACGATTAAATCTCATATCTTCCGTGCAAAGAAAATTTTACGGGAATATCTTAAAGAAGACCGTGCGGTCTTTGAATATACGCATCGGGGATCGAGTTTTTCGTATCCGGCCGTTGTGCCCCATTAGCAATTAATGGATGGAGATTCTATGAATTGTAATATTTTTCAAGATCAGTATCTTTTACTCGATAAACATGAACCGCTTTCAGCGGGACTCAAGCTGCACCTTTTATGCTGTACATCGTGTAGGCAAGCCGTTAACCGGATGGCAGCTGCAGAGAATGTTCAGCGGCAAATAGTGCATACCTCTACTGCAGTTGATGAGCGGATGCTGAATGCGACAATGAACGCAATACACTTGCTGAATAAACAGAGTACACCGGTTGCCGCCCGCCAGGGAAAAGACAAAACATTTCTGCCGTGGCTCGCTGTCGGCACGTTCTTGATACTCGGATTTATTCTCCTGCCGTTTAGCGATATGGGTAAAATCGATTTAAGCCAATTCGGCGATTCTTTTTGGATTCCCTTTGCGCTTTTATGTGCAGGCAGTATTGTTACCTATTCTGCAGTATTTCTTGCAAAGAACTTAGTGTTTTTTACCGAAAAATTTACGCCGCAAATGTAAATCAACACCCCCGATGCGAGCGTTGCCGAGGATGACGGGTATTGAACCCTTGCACGAATCAAGTTTCTTTCTGTTCTTCTTTGTATTACCTACAGAGTAGATGTGGTAAGTTGTTGATAATGGGAGAGGTGTTACCCTATCACGCTTTTGATGAAGGGCAGTACTGCGATAAGCGAAAAGATAAATATCGCACTGTAAGCCGCCAGTGAGAGCACTAATGCGGCGGTTTCTGCATATTTTTGCGTTTTGCCTATCCGTTTAAATAACCGCTCTCGTCCCGTCCATGCGAGGTATGCTGCAATGGTGATGGGAATTGCCATACCTGCCGATATACCGATAACCGCAATGATACCGATACCCGCCGCATCCAACGTAGAAACCAGTACAAGCACGAGCAAAGCCGCAGGGCAGGGATATATACCGCTGAGCAAAAAAGCGCCCCACTGTATATTTCCGGCTGTGCGGCTTTGCGAGCGGTAGTTTTTGTACCGTGCGGAACCGTAGTTGCCTGTGTTATATGCCGGGTTGCTGCTTTGATCGGATGCGAGTGAGCGGCGGCTGAAACGAAGCCGGGGAAACCGGTTGGGAAAAGCACCGGATAATAGATGCAAGATGGAAGCTACGGAAAGCAGCAGCAGCAGAATAAAGGAAAAACCTTCAAGGTAAATTGCCGCGGAATCGGTATGTGCGGATAACGCGCCGCTCACGTTACGAAAGATGAGCAGTAACAGGAGACTGGTTATGCCGTGCAGCCCCGCTAAGGTGAGGCTGGTTACAGCGGGCTCCCACACGGGGGCTTTTCTCGTCAGATAAAATGAGAACACCAGGGTTTTCCGGTGCCCCGGTCCCAGCGCATGCATAATCCCATAAAAGAAAGCAAGACTGATAATTGTCCAGAATGCTTGTACCGAATGTGTCTGCGTCCACTCATAGATGGAATCGCCGAGCTTTGTATGCAGCTGTGCTTGCCGGTTCACAATAAAATCAGCCGGTTTCTCCGTGCGGATGGGGGCAGGCGTATCCTTTTTGCCGGTAAAGGGGTTTGCCCAAAGAGCGCCGGTCAGAATACAGAATACAAACAAGATAACTCCGTATCGCATCGTGCAGTGTTCCTTAGTAGGTAATATGAATTTCTTTTGGGTAGTACGTTTGCAATCCCGGCTTCCACGAATTGTACGTAGCCGTCATGTCGGCAGTATCGAAAGGATCGTAGTACACAGGATATTTTTTATTTTCGGCAATGGTATATGTCGGTACAGTCTTACCGGAAGCTCCGCGGAATAGTACCGGTGTTTTTTCATCATACCGGAAATCGCAGAAAAAGCTGTAATCGTATACGGCAAAATAAAAATCACCGCTGTATTTTGACAAATCGACATAAAATCGATACGAAGCGATGCCGTCTTTTTGCCATACGGAAAAATCGCTCACCTTTTCGGGGCTATGGCGCTTATCTCCCTGCCGGATAAAGGTAAAATATGAGTAGTTTTTAGTGTTGATAAAGGCATTGTCATAGACATCTTTTGTTTCAGCTTTATCAAACAGACCGTCTCGGTTCAGATCATAGCCCTGAATAATATCCGCACTGAAAAACCGGTCAAACGTCCATGTTTCATACGCGCCCTGAATTTTCCCGTCATTTACTATAAACTCGGTTTGAGTAGAAATGGAGAGGTGCGGATGGGCTATCAGTTGAACCGGTGTTGACAACAGCAAGGTACTCAGCAAAATCGAAATGCATACTATTTTTTTATGTGTATACCGTATCATTCTTTATACCTCAGGTAGTTTTTTCATTGGAATATAAGGCGGATATAAAAAAAGAGTCCTTACTGAGGACTCTTTTTAATAAGAATAAAAAACGGATGCTTAGACTTTCTTAACAACATAGTTGCTCTTTAAGCAGCGGGAACACAGTTTCAGGGTTAACGTTCTTCCGTCAATTTCCGTTTTTACGTCGATAAGGTTGGGGCGCCATACGCGGCGTTGGTGATTCATCGATTTACTAACCGTATTACCGCTCATCGGCCCTTTTCCACAAATATCGCATCTGCGTGCCATAGTTCACCTTCCTTAGCTTTATCTATTATCAGCATTCAAAATAAAACGCAGGATAGTATACTGTAAAACGAATGTTATGTCAATCTTGAAACTGAGGGGCAAACGCTGCAACAAACTTCGGTATGAGTTGTTCGGCAATTCCTTCTATATAAAGTCCCGCGGCTTGCTTATGCCCGCCGCCGCCGAAGGAAGAGGCTATAATGCTGACATCAACAGTATCGAGAGAGCGGAACCCGACGCTGCAATGTGTTTCGGTATCCTGCCGGACAATACAAATCGCTTTTACCCCTGCAATGCCCTGGATAAGCTGATATGCCATATCGGAATCCCTGTTTTCGATGCCGATTTCTTGTTTATCCTGATACGTTTCATACGAAACGATGAGCCTTCCGTCATAATACGGCTTCATACGGGCTAATACGCGCGAGATAAGTGTCCGCGACCCGAATGACTTACCGCCGTTAATCGCTGCAAAGGTGTATTTCGGGTTTGCTCCTGCCTGTACGAGCCGCGCAGTATGAGCAAATACCTCGCCGCTCCGTTCATCCAAGTGACGGAAAAAGCCCGTGTCGGTACAAAGTCCGAAAAACAGCATCTCTGCTTCCTCCCGTGTTACTGAGCCTGTCATCGCTTCGATAATCGTTTGGATGATAAATGTTGTTGAAGGGGCATCTGCATATACAAGAGAGCCGGCTTCGTTTGTCGTATTGGTAGCGTGATGGTCAATGCAGATTGAAGGAAAGTTTTTTAATTGTTCGGCAATGTCGCCCGTCCGGTCTATTCCCGAACAGTCAACGATGATAACCCCTGTGTTCTCAGGGCGTTTGATGAGCGCTTCCGGTACCTGTGCAGAAAAAAGCGGTTCATACATCCGAATTTCCGGCCGTTGAAATGGTCCGGCAGAAAGTAACTGCGTTTTTTTTCCCAACCGTTGTAAGAAAAGGGACATCGCAATACTGCTTCCGATGCAATCTCCATCGGGTTCTTTATGACCGGCTATGAGGAACATCGGGTATGAATGTAAAAAATCGATTAATTTCTGTGGAACGGCAGGTGTAATAATATTAGCCATGAATAACCTAGTTTAAATGGAAGATAGGCATATAGTCTCAAGCCGATGGGGAGCTCTGAAAATCAATCACATTTTTAGAGCTCCTTATGCCTGGGTACCTCCAAAAACTCGGTTAGATTTTTAGAGGCCCCCGTCTATTTTTGATACGGATTAGAACTCAAGTGCGAGCGATTCTACTCCGTCAAATTTATCATTATATTGTTGAGGATTCGGCAATATACCCCATATTTGAGATCCTATATCTTTCGGGGTAGAAATTCTCACATATTCACATTTTCCGTCACGGATAAAGAAAGACAGGTACGGATTAATACGGGTATTGATAAATGAAATATCCGCCTTGTTTTCTTTTGGGCTGAACCATGTGAACGGGATAAACGCCTCTCCGGTCTCTAATCCCGCTCGCCGATAGATAACATAGTACCCTTTTGGGTGGGAAAATATCTTCAAAAGCTGAGTGTTGACATAATATATATCAGCTTCTTTTGATTCGGCTGCAAGCGGAAATACGCTTACTGCTCCGAACAGTAAAACACAAAAAATGAAACAACGGCATATCCTTTTCATAAAATTCCTCCGGAATTATAATAGTGAAATTATAACAATGGATATAAAAAATTGCAAGCATACGCATTGCCTCCGAATGTACTCACTGTAGGGCATCTCTAAAAAATCGGGTGAATTTTTATAGGTTCCCTGTACACGCAGTGCCTTTTGTGATTGTATAGCGGCATGAATAAAACTTCTTCCCATGAATCCATAGGACACAATACACGTTTTGCTTTTTCACGTTCCGGCGGAAAAGGCGGACAGAAAGAAAAAGATAATCGTATTATGACTGCCGGAACAAAGACAGCCGGAACAAAATTTGAAAAGAAACACAAACGGGATTTCGGACGGGAAAAAATTACAGTCCTGTATGAAGATGAGGATCTTGCGGTGATTTACAAGCCTGATGGGATGCTTTCCGTGCCATATCCGGGAAGTAGGGCGCAGACTGCTCTCGAAGTTCTTGAGCGGATGATGCGCAAAAAAGGAACATATTCTCAAGCCCATAGACCCTTTGCCGTTCACCGTCTTGATAGAGAAACATCGGGCGTGATGATGTTTGCAATGACGGAAAAAGCTCAAAAAAAGATTATGGATCATTGGCAGACTCTGGTAACGGGGCGTATTTACCGTGCTGTTGCGGAAAATCCTGTGCAGGGAAATGCCGCGCGGAGCACTTTCGGCGTAATTAAGAACAGCGGCACTATTAACGATGAAATTGCATACAATGCGCACAATAGAGGTTTTGTTCCGTATGATAAAGCCCGCTTTAAGACGGTAAGTGCTGTAACTCATTACAAAATAATTGAACGCGGAACGCATCATACGCTTTTTGAATTAAGCCTTGAAACGGGACGAAAGAATCAAATCCGGGCGCATTTGGCATCGAAAGGGTATGTCCTTGCCGGAGATGAAAATTATCGAGCAAAGACCAATCCTTTCGGACGGCTTGCCCTCCATGCACGGACGCTTGAATTTAATCACCCATTTACGGGAGAACAGTTGAAATTTGAAATCCCCGAACCGAAAGAATGGCTTATGTGTGTCAAGAACGGAGATAGACGCAGTGCAGTTAAACATCCAAGATAAACCGCACCGGAAATATTTTAAGCGATTGCCTTGTCACTGAGAGAGGGTTTCGGGTATAGTGTTTGCCGTTTTTGAGGCCTTATGTTTACAAAAGATTTCGATTTTGAACTTCCGAAAGAATTGATTGCGCAATATCCTTCAGCCGAACGCGGAAATGACCGGCTGCTTGTGTTACATAGACGGACGGGGGCATTAACCGATGCGATGTTCTCTGACTTACCTGATTTTTTACCGCCTGATTGTTTAATGGTGTTTAACAATACAAAAGTGCGTCATGCCCGTTTGTATGCCCATACCGGTACCGGCGAGACTGAGTTTTTGTTAATTGAGCCGCTCGACGAAGGCTTTGTGTGGAAAACCATTGTAAAGCGTGCCAAGCGGCAGCGGGAAGGGAAGGAGTACACCTTTAACGACGGCACCCGTGCCGTGCTGATTCCTCCTCCTTCCCCCAATGCAGCGGAACCTGATTGCAAATATGTACGCTTTGACCGCTGCATTGATGACCGTTGGCTGGAAGCCAACGGTCATATCCCGCTGCCTCCGTACATCAAGCGCGGCGACACAAATGAAGATGCCGCGCGGTACCAGACAGTATACGCACAGAACACCGGTTCGGTTGCGGCGCCTACCGCCGGACTCCACTTTACGGAGCCGATTTTACAGGAACTGGATAAGCGGCATATAGCGCGTACCGCTGTAACACTGCACGTCGGGCTTGGTACGTTTTTGCCGGTGCGGACGGAAGTAGTCGAAGAACACACGATGCACTCCGAAAAGTTTTTTATTTCCGACGAAACAGCGGAGACAGTGGAAGCGGCACACCGCAGCGGTAAAACCATATTGGCAGTCGGCACCACTTCGGTACGGACGCTTGAATCCGCATGGAAATCCGATACGCAGCAGTTGAGCCGCGGAATGCGGGCAACGAATATATTTATCTATCCCGGCTTTCAGTTCGGGCTTACCGGAGCGCTGCTTACCAACTTCCATACGCCGCAGTCGAGTCTTGTTATGCTGGTATCCGCATTTGCCGGTCGCGACAACATCTTTGCAGCTTACCGCCATGCAATAGAAAAAAAATATCGCTTTTTCTCTTACGGCGATGCCATGCTCATTCTTTAAGAACCGTGGTAATGGACTAGGGCGGCCGTATTGGCAATATTTTAAGCGGTTGCCTGTCTTCTGTGCGGAATTTTATGCAAGATTATGCATATTTTTTGAATATTTTTTATTTTTATTGACTTTTTTGAATATTTATGCACTATTACTCCGTAGGTGACATAAGTGAAACAGCGGCTGACAAGATTAAAAACAATCAGAAAACTGATAAAATCATATCCGATTGAATCTCAAGAAATGCTGCTCGGTTATTTGGATCGTGAAGGCTTTTCCGTTACTCAGGCGACCTTGTCGCGTGATTTAAAGATGCTCAAGGTGAGCAAGGTTTCCAATGGAAAGGGTGATTATGTTTATACAGTGCCGAGCGATGACCATCCTCGTGAAACCGAGCAGGCGGGTATTCAAGATTTTTTACGCGGGTATATTTCTATAGATTATTCCGGAAATATGGCAGTTATTAAAACATATTCGGGGCATACCGAACTGATTTCGATGGCGCTTGAAAATATGGGCTTTGAGTCTGTTCTCGGTATCATTGCCGGCCGTGATAATTGCGTGTTTATTTGTTTGAGGGAAGGAGTAAGCGGCGAGCAGTTTCTGCGTGAGCTGAAAGACCGGATCCCCGAATTGGAAGACTGAGAGCTAAGAATTCAGTTGGTTTTTAGGGGTGGCTTGATAGTGCTTTAAGATATGATGCTGAAATGCCGATACCATAGAAGTATGAAAAGCGTTTGTTTTAGGATACCTTCCTGTCTTATAGGAAGTATTCTCGTATGCATAAGTATGGCGGCTGTTTTCGGAGCCGATGCCTCCGTACCGAATTCAACGACGGTCAAAAAAGATGGCGAGAGTAAAGAATCCGTTATTACGGTCGAAACGGTAGCCGGTGAAAATCTGAAAACCGTGCATCTTTATCCTTTGGATCAAATACCGGATTCTGCTGAAATTCGTGAAGCGATTACAACCTCATGGTTTTCTGCGCCGATTGAAAAAGTCGTCAAAAAGGCTCCTGAATTGCATACGGATTCAAAAGGAAATACGTTTACGGTATCGGGAAAGTATGCTGAAGACGGTAAGGATGTCTACATTATTTCTATTGTTCCCAATCTTACCGATTACAGTTTGCCGGAGCATAATCTCGTACCGCAAGGGACATGGATGCTGTACCGAAGGGTTGATACCGGTGCCCCTTTGTTGATCAAGATATATCCGCGCGAAAATCCCGCTTTGTCGGTGTCTCTTCGTCCTGCAAGTCAAAAAGCTTACAGCGGTAAGTCGTTTATCGATATATGTCTTTTTAATGCTTATGTGCGTAAAGATATCGCTATAGGCGTCCCTTTTGAAACACTCTATCATATTTCGCTTTTACGGTTGAAGGCATTGAGTCAGTCAATCATTCCATGGGATTTATTTAATCCGCCGCGTGATAACAGCTCCGTTAAAACGATGTCGCGTATAGTCGAAAACCTTCGGTATCGGTTGGTGTGGCTGAAAGACAGCTGTTTTGATCATGACGGAAAGCCTGTACATATTAGTAACTCGCAGCCTCAAACCGAATCGGAAATAACGACTGCAATGAATATCGACCAAATACGTTCTGAAGTAATCGGAGGGGTTGATTCGGCCGGTTTTGCAAAGTGGATTATTGATGGGATTATTCGTCCTGTTGCTGGGCAGGGGACGGTTGTTGAAGCTTTGAAGCGTGAGACCGATGCGCCTAAAACTCATTTTACAAGACCGTATCTGGATACACAAAATGTCTTTTTCGGATTGGATTGGATACGAAATCTCGGTGCTGCCGCTTTAAGCTTAAATTTGAAGCGTACCGTTTATCCCGACTCTTCCGGTTTGGATGTAAACAGCTGTCCTTTTGCGCTTACCGGTGCGGCGATTCCGATGGGGGCAAGTGCAAAAAACGGATCGGTAAAACAACCTGCTTTTTTGGGGTATCAACGATATGCTGGGTATCAAACGTCGTATCTTTTACCGCTTTTATATTATTTGACCATCGTCGAACCCGATCATTTTTATCTTGCATGTATTAGCACGGTGTCTTCGGCTACGGAGCTGCGAATGTATGACCGGATAGCTGTATTCTTCCCGTATTTTGACAGTTTGGGAGAATTCCATCTTGACATATATGAAGATGGCGGGAAGGTACCGGTTGATGCATTTATCGAAAAAAATAAAGATGCTTATACGGCGATGATACGGGTACGGGCTCCGGAAGCAGGTCTCTTTAATCCGTAAAATTTTCATTGAGTCCTTGACACTTTCTTATTCTTCTGGTATTCTCAAGCGTCTTTATGCTTCTGTAGCTCAGTCGGCAGAGCACAACCATGGTAAGGTTGGGGTCAGCGGTTCGATTCCGCTCGGAAGCTTTTTTGTTTTTATTAGGAGGTTTGTGATGGCTAAGAAAACATCTGTTGAGCTTATCGCATTACAATGTACTGAATGTAAGCGGAAGAACTACACTACCGCAAAGAATCGGAAGAATATTCAAGGCAAGCTTGAGTTAAGTAAATATTGTCCGTTTGATCGTAAGCATACCGTACATAAAGAAACAAAAGTTAAATAAGTATTTGAAGTCCGACTGATTGCAATGGCCTGCGACTTTTGAATAGAGGTCAGTAGCTCTAATGGTAGAGCGTCGGTCTCCAAAACCGAATGTTGAGGGTTCGAGTCCTTCCTGGCCTGTTTCATAAATAAGGGGTAGATATGTCAAAAATAATTACTTTTGGAAAAGAATGTGTTGCTGAACTGCGTAAGGTGGTTTGGCCTACTCGTGATGATGTTGTTTCTGCTGTGAAGGTTGTTATCGTATCTACTATTCTTGTTGCTGTTTTTCTCGGTATTGTTGATACTTTCTTTGTCGCTTGCCTCGGCTGGTTCTTTTAAGGAACGGTTATGGCAAAGGAATGGTATATTCTGCATATCTTTTCAGGCTATGAAAAGAGGATAGAGCGCGCAATACGTCTGTTGATAGAAAACGGTGAAATTCCTGCTGGAGTTATCTCTGAAATTAAAATCCCTGAAGAAGAATTGACCGAAGTGAAGGATGGTAAGAAACGAGTTGTTCGTCGAAAGTTTCTGCCCGGTTATATTCTTATTGAAATGGATCTGCCTGCTGTAAACTGGAAGGGGGTGTGTACTCCGATTAGAAGAATACACGGTGTTACCGGGTTTTTGGGTGTTGTCGGAGATGCTCGTCCTCAGGCTATTTCAGCTGATGAGGCAAAAAGTGTTTTACAGAAATCAGGGGAGATTAAAGGTGAAAAGGCGCGGGCTGCTCAGATGTTTACACCCGGTCAGCAGGTTAAGATCATAGAGGGTCCTTTTGATACCTTCGCCGGCACTGTCGAAGAAGTTATGGCAGACCGCAATAAGCTGCGGGTAATGGTTGCTATATTCGGTAGAACAACCCCTGTTGAAGTTGATATGCTTCAAGTTGAGTTGATTTAAAGATCGCTTTTTTTTAAATGTCGGCTCCGAGCGATGCCGATCGTCTTGTTTTTTGGTTTTTCATTTTTATGGGAGGGAATGGTTTCCCGTTAGTACCAGAAGGAGATAATTATGGCAAAGAAAAAGGTTACTGCGGTTATTAAATTGCAGTGTCCTGCTGGAAAGGCAACGCCAGCTCCGCCTGTCGGTCCCGCACTTGGTCCGCATGGTGTAAGCGCGCCTCAGTTTGTGCAGCAATTTAACGACCGCACAAAATCGATGGAGCCGGGTTTGGTTGTTCCGGTTGTTATTACAGTCTATTCAGATAAAAGCTTTACTTTTATCTTGAAGACTCCGCCGGCTGCTGTTTTAATCAGAAAGGCTTGCAATATCCAAAAAGGTTCTGCGAATTCCGTAACCCAGAAGGTTGCGACTTTATCAAAAGCAAAACTGGAAGAAATTGCAAAAATGAAGATGCCCGATATTACTGCAACTGATTTGGAAGCTGCAAAGAAGATTATTGCAGGTACTGCACGGAGTATGGGTGTGGAGGTAGAGCGCTAAATGAAACACGGAAAAAATTACCGCAATGCGTTAAAAAAATACGATAGTGCTGCTCTTTTCACTGTTCCCAAGGCTGTAGAGTTAGTAAAAGAGCTGAAGTTTGCGAAATTCGATGAAACAGTTGAGCTTCATGTCAGCTTGAAGCTGGGTAAAAACCAGAGCGTTCGTGATACCGTTGTTTTGCCGCATCAGTTTAGAGGTGAAAAGCGCGTATTGGTGTTCTGTAAAGAAGACCGCGTAAAAGAAGCTTTGGATGCCGGTGCGGCGTATGCCGGTGCTGCCGACTATATCGAAAAAGTTAAGGGTGGCTGGCTTGATTTTGATATCGCTGTCGCTACTCCCGATATGATGAAGGATGTTGGGCGGCTTGGTATGGTGCTTGGTCGGAAAGGCTTGATGCCTAACCCCAAGACGGGAACGGTTACTGCCGATATCGGAGCGGCTATCAATGAGCTGAAAAAAGGTCGGGTTGAATTTCGTGCCGATAAAACCGGTGTCGTTCATCTTGCAATCGGTAAAGTTTCGATGGATACGGACAAGATCGCCGAAAATATTACGGTTCTTTTGACCGAAATCGGGCGAAAGAAGCCTGCTGATGCGAAGGCTGATTTTATTCAATCGGTTTCTGTCAGTTCTACGATGGGACCGGGTGTCTGGGTAGATTATAAGGTAGGAGAATAAGATGGCACTGCGAGCACATAAACCGCAGCCTGCAAAGACGGCTGCTATCGAAAATATTACGAATGAGTTAAAAGCTGCTTCGTCATTTATTTTTACAGAATATCGCGGGTTGTCTGTCGAGCAGATTACACAGCTGCGCGCAAAACTTCGTGAAAATAATTGTACCTACAAAGTTGTGCGTAATAACTTTGCACGTATCGCTTTCGACTCCGTGAATTTGGATGTTAAAGACTATTTAGTCGGGCCTACCGCAGTTGCGATGATGAGCGAAGATGCAAACGCAGCTGCAAAAACGTTGTTTGAATTTGCAAAAGAAACTCCTGCACTGGTTGTAAAAGGTGCAGTGGTTGACGGGGAATTCTACGATACTGCAAAAATCGAAGCATTCTCTAAATTGCCCGGCAAGAAAGAGCTTATTGCAATGTTTATGTCCACAGTCAATGCAACGACTGCGAAGTTTGTGCGTACTCTTCAAGCTATTGTTGATAAAGAAGGGGGCGCTTCAGACTCTGCACCTGCATCGGCTGAAGCATAATTCCGAATGCGGTAGTCAGGCTTCATGCGCTGTCTTCCTGTCTACCGTTACTGCAGCTTGTATAAGCTGTAAAATTTTAATTTTATAGGAGAAGATAATATGGCGGCATTAACAAACGAGCAAATTATTGAGGCAATCAAAGAGAAGACAATTCTTGAGCTTTCCGAATTGATTAAATCTATGGAAGAAGTATTCGGTGTAACAGCAGCTGCTCCTGTTGCAGTTGTTGCCGGCGGTGCTGCGGGCGGTGCTGCGGCTGCTGAAGAGCAGACTGAATTTACCGTAACGCTCAAAGGCCTGACTGATCCCAGCAAGAAAATCGGCGTAATCAAAGAGGTTAGAAACGTTGTTGCAGGACTTGGTCTTAAAGAAGCAAAAGAGCTTGTAGAGGGCGCTCCGAAAGTATTGAAGGAGAATGTTTCTAAGGAAGAAGCTCAGAAGATTAAAGAGGCAATGACAGCTGCCGGTGCAGAGATTACGATTGCTTAATTCTTTTGATATGAGCCGGTTGTACAGTACAGCCGGCTATTGTTTGATTCTATGATTTTTCTCAAACATCATGTTAAGCTTCCTCATGAATAGGGGAGGCTTTTGTAGTTTTACCAGGTGAAAAACACGGTAGTAAAAGTAGTAAAAATAAAAGCTATTTAAAAAATAAGTCGATTATAAAACAAGCGGAAATCTCTAAATACTTCAGTTTTTAGAGATTTCCAAGTGTATACTATGTGCTGTGCAGTGTGGCGTGTTCTTCCTAAGTTTTTATAGGGGCACGGAACTGTTCGGGTAAGAGAAGGGGGATGACGGGATGCCTGTGCGGAAAACGGTTAATCGCCAGTATATTGGAAAAAATATTCAAAATTTTATGGAGCTGCCTAATTTAATTGATATTCAGCTCGCTTCGTATGAAAAATTTTTACGCCGCGGAACACACCAAAGCGGGAATACTTCGGAGGAAGTCGGTTTGGAGGATGTGTTTCGGACAACCTTCCCGATTGAAAGCCCGAACGGCGACATGACGCTGGAGTACCAATCATATACGCTGGATGAAAATGATATTAAATTTAGTGAATACGAATGCAAGCAGAAGGGGTTGACTTATGCTATCCCGTTGAAGGCTCAGATAGACTTGGTGTTTAACCAAACCGGTGAAATCCGCCGTAAGAGTATCTATATGGGCGACATTCCGTTGATGACCGAACGCGGTACCTTTATCATCAATGGTGCGGAACGTGTTGTCGTTTCTCAGATACACCGTTCTCCGGGCGTTATTTTTTCTCATGATAAGGGCGTTTATTCCAGCCGGATTATTCCCTACCGCGGAAGTTGGCTTGAATTTGAAATCGACCAGAAAAAAGATCTGATTTATGCAAAGCTTGATAAGAAAAAGCGTATTTTAGGAACGCTGTTCTTGCGGGCACTGGGATATGAAACCCGCGAACAAATTATCGATTTTTTCTATAAAACCGAAGTGCTGCCGGTTGCCGAAGGAACGACGGAATACGATAAGCTGGTAGGCCGTGTGTTTGCCAAGCGGATAACCGTAGCTGATGAATCCGGAGAGCGGACGCTCTATCAGGCCGGTGAAAAGATTCATCCCCACGTTGTCGATGAACTGCGGCAAAACCATATTACCGAAGTTACCGTTATCGATTTTAAAAAAGAGGGCAGCCTTGATTCCCCCGTTATTATCAACTGTTTTGAACGCGAGGAAATCCGCTTTGCCGATGCTGCAAAGGGGCAGGAGCCTACAAAAGAGGAAGCCTTATCGGTTGTGTATGCAGCCTTAAAGCCCGGCGATCCGATGACGGTAGAGGCTGCCGAAAAAGATTTAACCTCGATGTTTTTCTCACCCCGTCGGTATGATCTCGGCCGTGTGGGGCGGTATAAGCTGAATAAAAAATTTGACTACGAGCATCCCGTTGAAGAATGTACCCTTATTCTCGACGATATCGTAAACACAATGAAGTACCTTATTCAGGTTTATATCGGGGATGCTTCGATAGACGATATCGACCATCTCGGAAATAGACGCGTTCGTTCCGTCGGCGAGCTGATGACCAATACGCTTAAAACTGCATTCCTCCGTATGGAGCGGATCGCGCGCGAGCGGATGGGGTCAAAAGAAATTGAAACGATTAAGCCGCAAGAGCTTATTTCTATAAAGCCTATTGTTGCCACCATTAAAGAGTTTTTTGGCGCAAGTCAGCTTTCACAGTTTATGGATCAGGTCAATCCGCTCGCGGAGCTTACCCATAAACGCCGTCTAAACGCATTAGGCCCCGGCGGTCTTTCCCGTGACCGCGCAGGTTTTGAAGTCCGCGACGTTCACTATACCCATTACGGACGGATGTGCCCGATTGAAACGCCGGAAGGGCCGAATATCGGTCTTATCGTGTCGATGGCAAGCTATGCGCATGTCAACGACTACGGCTTTTTGGAAGCGCCGTATGTCAAGGTCGTGAACGGTGTTGCAACCCGCGAGGTTGAATACCTTTCGGCGATGGACGAGGATAAATATTACATTGCACAGGTATCTACCGCAGTGCAGAGCGACGGTACGATTACCGCTGAACAGATTGCATGCCGCCATCAGGGCGACTATACGACGCGCAGTTCAAAAGAAGTGCAGTACATGGACGTGTCGCCCAAACAGATTATCTCCGTGTCCGCGTCGCTCATTCCCTTCCTTGAGCACGACGACGCAAACCGTGCGCTCATGGGTTCAAACATGCAGCGGCAGGGTGTGCCGCTCGTATTCCCCGAACCGCCCCGTGTCGGTACCGGCATGGAAGGCAAGTGTGCGTATGATTCGGGCGTGTTAATCAAAGCAAAGCGGAGCGGTACGGTTACGTTCGTTTCCTCCGAAAAGATTTCTATCGAATCGGATGCGCCGGAAGGAACGGAAGCAAAAGTTCGCGACTATACGTTGCTGAAATATCAGCGCACCAATCAGGATACCTGTTATCATCAGCGGCCGATTGTTGCAGTCGGGCAGCACGTGGAGGTAGGCGATGTCATTGCTGACGGCCCTGCGACCTATCAGGGAGAGCTTGCGCTCGGCCGCAATATTCTGGTCGGTTTTGTGCCGTGGAACGGGTATAACTACGAAGATGCTATTTTGATTTCTCGCCGTGTATTGAAAGAAGATATGTTCACGTCGGTACATATTAAAGAGTTTACAACAGAAGTCCGTGAAACCAAGCTCGGCGCGGAGCGGATTACCAGCGATATTCCCAATAAGTCGGAAAAAAGCCTCGATAATCTTGATGCGGAAGGTATTATCCGTATCGGTGCGCAAGTTCGTTCCGGCGATATCTTAATCGGTAAGATCACGCCTAAAAACGAGTCGGAAACAACGCCTGAATTTAAGCTGCTTAACTCGATATTCGGTGAGAAAGCGAAGGATGTCCGCGACTCCTCTCTGCGTGTACCGCACGGTGTTGAAGGTACGGTCATCGATGTTCAGCGTTTGAAGCGTTCTCAGGGTGATGATCTTAATCCCGGTGTTGACGAGTTTATCAAGGTGCTTATTGCGACAAAACGTAAGTTGCGCGAAGGTGATAAGATGGCAGGCCGCCACGGAAACAAGGGTATTGTTGCCCGTATTTTACCGGAAGAGGATATGCCGTATATGGAAGACGGTACGCCGCTCGATATTTGTTTGAATCCGCTCGGTGTTCCTTCTCGTATGAATATCGGTCAGATTTTGGAATCGGAACTCGGACTCGCGGGCTTGCGCCTTGACGAATGGTACGAGGCGCCCGTATTCCAGTCACCGACCAATGAGCAAATCGAGAAGAAACTGGTGGAAGCGGGTATTCCCGCCAACTCAAAGGTAAAGCTGCGCGATGGACGAACCGGTATGCCCTTCCAAAACGACGTATTTGTCGGGGTCATCTACTTTATGAAACTTGCACACCTTGTTGACGATAAGATGCACGCCCGTTCAACCGGTCCGTATTCGTTGGTAACTCAGCAGCCGCTCGGCGGTAAGGCTCAGTTCGGCGGTCAGCGCTTGGGAGAAATGGAAGTGTGGGCGCTTGAAGCCTACGGCGCGGCCAATACGCTTCAGGAGCTTTTAACCATTAAGTCGGATGATATGCACGGACGCTCAAAGATATATGAGTCTATCGTGAAGGGTCAGGCTGCTACTGCTGCCGGAATCCCCGAATCGTTTAACGTATTGGTACAAGAATTGCGCGGTTTGGCTTTAGACTTCACAATTTATGATGAAAAAGGAAAGCAAATCCCGCTGACCGAGCGTGATGAAGAATTGATCACCGAAAACAGCTCCAAGTTTTAATTGAGATGAGGATGGGCTATGAGAGATATACAAGATTTCGACAATATTATGATTAAATTAGCTTCGCCTGAAGCGATCCGCGCGTGGTCGTATGGCGAAGTAAAAAAACCCGAAACGATTAACTATCGTACCCTGCGTCCTGAGAGGGAGGGGCTTTTCTGCGAGCGTATTTTCGGTACTACAAAAGAATGGGAATGCTATTGCGGTAAGTTTAAATCGATCCGTTACAAGGGTGTTATCTGTGACCGTTGCGGTGTCGAGGTTACTCACTTTAAAGTACGCCGCGAGCGTATGGGGCATATCGAATTGGCAGCGCCCGTTTCTCATATCTGGTACTATCGATCCGTACCGAGCCGGATGGGGCTTTTGTTGGACTTGCCGGTTGCGGCGCTCCGTTCGGTGTTGTACTATGAAAAGTACATTGTTATTGAGCCGGGTGGAACTGATTTAAAGAAAAATCAGCTGTTAAGCGAAGATGAGTACCGTGATGCTCAGGAACGGTACGGCGGCGCCTTTACCGCAAATATGGGCGCAGAAGCCGTTAAAACCTTATTGAGTAACCTAAATCTGGATGAGCTTGCCGCTCAGCTTAGAATGAAGATGATCGAAAAGGGCGCAAAAAGTGATAAGCGGCTTTTAAAGCGCATTGAGATTGTCGAACATTTTAGAACGTCAAACAATAAGCCCGAATGGATGATACTTGATGTTATTCCGGTTATTCCGCCCGATTTGCGCCCGATGGTGCAGCTGGACGGCGGACGCTTTGCAACTTCGGATTTAAACGATTTGTACCGCCGTGTCATTCACCGAAATAGCCGGTTAACCCGTTTAATGAGCCTTAAAGCGCCCGATATCATTATCCGCAACGAAAAGCGGATGCTGCAAGAAGCGGTGGATGCCTTGTTCGACAACTCGAAGCGGAAACGTGTTATTAAGGGCTCTTCTAACCGTCCGCTCAAGTCCATCTCCGATATGCTTAAAGGTAAGCAGGGACGTTTCCGTCAGAACCTGCTTGGTAAGCGTGTTGACTATTCGGGACGTTCGGTTATCGTTGTCGGCCCTGAATTAAAGCTGTGGCAGTGCGGCCTGCCGACTAAGATGGCATTGGAGCTTTTTAAGCCGTTCATTATGAAAAAGCTCGTTCAAAAAGAAATTGTTTCCAATATCAAGAAAGCGAAAATCATGGTTGAGCAGGAAGCTCCAGCCGTTTTTGCCGTTCTTGACGAGGTTATCAGCGAACATCCCGTTATGCTGAACCGTGCCCCGACGCTGCACCGTCTCGGTATTCAAGCGTTTGAGCCGGTTCTTGTCGAAGGTAAGGCTATCAAACTGCACCCGCTTGTTTGTAAACCCTTCAATGCGGACTTTGACGGTGACCAGATGGCTATCCACGTACCGCTTACGCAAGCGGCGCAGATGGAATGTTGGACATTGATGCTTTCGAGCAGAAACTTACTCGACCCTGCAAACGGAAAGACAATCGTGTATCCGTCACAGGATATGGTTCTTGGTCTGTACTATTTAACCAAGCAGCGGACTTTAAAGGAAGGACAGCACATCCGCCGGTATTCTTCGGTTTCTGAGGTGATGATGGCTGCAGAGGCCGGCTCTATCGGTTGGCAGGAACTTATCAAGATAAACTACCGCGGTGAAGAAGTGGAAACAACCCCCGGACGCCTTGCTTTCAACGAAGAAATGCCCGAAGGTGTTCCGTTTGTCAATACCGCATTGGATGATAAGCAAATCCGCAAGCTGATCGAAACCGTGTACCGCACGAAGGGAACCTGGGTTACCGTTCAAATGCTGGATAAGCTTAAATCCGTCGGCTATTACTATGCAACTTTCTTCGGCGCAACATTGAGTATGGATGATATCATTATCCCGCAGGAAAAATCGACCATGCTCGAAAAGGCAAACAACGAAGTTCTTTCTATATATAGTCAGTACCGCGGCGGCCATATCACACAGGAAGAGCGGTATAACAGGGTCGTCGAGGTGTGGTCAAAGACAAACGAAGAGTTGACCACGATAATGATGGATACACTCGCGAAGGATCAGGACGGCTTTAATACGATTTATATGATGGCGACCTCCGGTGCGCGCGGAAGCCGAAACCAGATTCGTCAGCTCGCCGGTATGCGCGGTTTGATGGCTAAACCGAGCGGTGATATTATCGAGTTACCCATCCGTTCAAACTTCAAAGAAGGTTTGAACGTTATCGAATTCTTTATTTCTACGAACGGTGCTCGTAAGGGGCTTGCCGATACCGCGTTGAAGACCGCAGATGCCGGTTATCTGACGCGCCGTCTGGTCGATATTGCACAGGATGTTGTTGTTAATGAGGAAGATTGCGGTACCATAAACGGTATTGAGTACTCGGCGGTAAAATCCGGGGATGAGGTTATCGAATCTTTGAGCGAACGGATTGTCGGTAAATATACGCTTGAGCGGGTAGAGCACCCGATTTCGCATGAGCTTTTAATCGACGTAAACGAATACATCACCGATGAAATTGCTGCGAAGATCGAGGAAGCGGGCGTACAGACCGTTAAGCTCCGCACGGTATTAACCTGCGAGTCCAAACACGGCGTCTGCGTGAAGTGCTACGGCCGCAACCTTGCCCGCAATAAGATTGTCGAAATCGGTGAAGCGGTCGGTATTATTGCGGCACAGTCTATCGGCCAGCCGGGTACTCAGTTGACGATGCGTACCTTCCACGTCGGAGGTACGGCAAGCAGCACAACCGAAGAGAATCATATCACCTTTAAATATCCCGTCATCATCAAGGATGTCTTGGGAACATCCATTCCGCTTGATGACGGTAATCGGCTGTTTACCCGCCGCGGTACGCTTCTGTTTGAGAAAGTGCTTAAAGAGTACAATCTTACCGCAGGGGATTCTGTTGCAGTAGAAACGGGTGTCCGTATTCTACGCGACGATGTGTTGTATACCGCTGGGGACGGTACAGTGGTAAAAAGCCCATTGAATGCTTTTGCTTATTTGAACGGTTCGACGCTGTATTTGACAGCTCCCGAACAAAAAACCGAAATCAGGAACGGTTCTACCGTTGTTGTCAAAAAAGGCGATTACGTACCGGCTACTTCGGTTATTGCTACCTTCGATCCGTATAATGAACCGATTCTTGCGGAGCAAGACGGGTTTGTCCGGTTTGAGGATATTATCCCCGGTTCGACCCTCGAAGAGGATGTCAACGATGAAACGGGCGTCGTGGAGCGCCATATTTCTGAATTGAAATCGGATATGACCTTACAGCCCCGTGTATTTATCTCCGATGAATCCGGTAACGCACTCGGCTTCTATTACCTGCCGGATGGCGCTCAGCTGATGGTAGAAGAAGATACTCAGATTAAGGCCGGTACGGTTATCGCAAAACTTGCGAAGGCTGCTGCAAGAACGCAGGATATTACCGGTGGTTTGCCTCGTGTTTCGGAGCTCTTTGAAGCTCGCCGTCCGAAATCTCCGGCTGTGCTTGCTCAGGTCGCCGGTACGGTTTCGTTTAAAGGCTTATTGAAGGGTAAACGAATTGTTATCGTGAAGGATCATTACGGTAAAGATTATAAACACTTGGTTCCGATGTCCAAACGGTTGCTTGTCCGGGACGGCGATACCGTTGAAGCGGGCGAGCGGCTGTGCGACGGAAACCTTGATCCGCATGATATTCTCGCAATTTTGGGTGAAAATGCACTCCAGAATTATTTGATGAATGAGATCCGCGATGTCTATCGGATGCAAGGCGTTTCTATCAATGATAAGCATATCGGCGTTATTGTCCGCCAGATGCTTCGGAAAATTGAGGTTATGTCTGTCGGCGATACTCGCTTTATCTATGGTCAACAGGTTGATAAATACCAATTCCATGCAGAGAATAAGCGTGTTACTGCGGAGGGCGGTCAGCCTGCTATTGCACGTCCGATGTTCCAAGGTATTACCAAGGCGGCATTGAATATCGATTCATTCATTTCGGCGGCTTCGTTCCAAGAGACAACGAAGGTCTTAACAAATGCTGCTATTGCCGGTAAAACCGATGAGCTGCGCGGCTTAAAGGAAAACGTTATTATCGGCCATCTGATTCCCGCCGGTACCGGTATGTCGCAGTATCGGTCGGTTAAGCTCTTCGATAAGAATATGAGCGACTTGGACGAGCAGGTAAACGAAATCCTCGAACGGCGCAGACGCGAGTTGGAAGAAGCGGAGGCTGCCGAAGCTCAAGCGGAGATGGAAGAAGACTTCGATACGGATGACGAACTCGGTTATGGGGATATGGAATCCGCTGAAACTTCTTATGATGAAGCGCCTCTTGATGAACCTTCAGGAGATTTCGAGGATTGACAGACTGCGTATACTACATTAAAATAAACAGCTGTTGTTATAACTTAATCCGTAGTGCTGGCGGAGAGATATAAGGAGTTAGGGCAAATGCCTACAATTAATCAATTGATAAAGCAGGGCCGAAAAGCGGTCGTCTCGCGAACCAAGAGTCCTGCATTGCAGTCATGCCCGCAGAAGCGCGGTGTATGCACCCGTGTAATGACGGTTACGCCGAAAAAACCGAATTCCGCATTGCGGAAGGTTGCCCGTGTGCGCTTGAGCAACGGTATCGAAGTAACTGCCTACATTCCGGGTATTGGACATAACTTACAGGAACACTCTGTCGTTTTAATCCGCGGCGGCCGTGTTAAGGATTTACCGGGTGTGCGGTATCACATCATCCGTGGAACAAAGGATACGCTCGGCGTTGCCGATCGTAAACGCGGCCGTTCAAAGTACGGCGCTAAGAAGCCTAAGGCGTAAGGGAGGTTTATTATGGGACGGAAAAAGAAGACTATCAATAGACCGATCGCGCCGGATGCACGCTACAACAGCGTTGTGCTTTCAAAGTTTATTGCTCGTATGATGCTCGACGGAAAAAAATCCGTTACTACAGCTATTCTTTACGACAGCTTTGATGTAATTAAGTCGAAGACCGGAGAAGATCCGCTTACCGTATTTACCAAAGCGCTTGAGAATGTTAAGCCGCTCGTTGAGGTAAAATCACGCCGCGTTGGAGGTGCCACCTATCAGGTACCGATCGAAATCCGCGAATCCCGCCGCGAGGCGCTCGGAATGCGCTGGATTATCGGCGCTGCCCGCAGCCGGAACGGTCATGCCATGTCCGAACGTTTGGCTGCCGAGGTTATTGACGCATACAACAATACCGGTACTGCCTTCAAAAAGAAGGAAGATACCCACCGTATGGCGGAAGCAAACAAAGCGTTTGCTCACTATCGCTGGTAGTTGTTTGCAGTTACCGATCGTTATCGGTAATGCAGCGTAATACGAAAAGCCTTGAAGCATACTGTTTCAAGGCTTTTTTTTATTCATCTTTCCGGTAGTGCTTGTATCCGGGGTGCTTACCCCATACGTTATAGTCGGCGCGCATACGGCACAGGCGATCGATATTATCGCGGGAGATTTCTTTTTCTCCGCCGAGGATATGAGCATAGATGCTGATCTTTGCGGAAAGTTCCAAAGTTTCCATGCGGTAATATGCCATTAGCAGATCGCGGCCGAGGGTGAGTGCTCCGTGGTTTTCAAGAAGAAATACATCATGTTCAGGTAAATACGGAGCAATCGCTTCGGGAACTTCGTCGGTGGACGGTGTTCCATAGGGGGTAAGCGGTACCGAACCGATGGTAATAACGGATTCAATCGTGGTATAGCGATCCATCGGCAAATGTGCAACTGCAAAGGCTGTTGCGGCGGGCGGGTGCGCATGTACGACAGCGCCGACATCATCGCGGTCTTGATAGCAGCGTAAATGCATTTTAATCTCCGACGAAGGTTTATAACCGTGGGCACCTTCAATAATTTCGCAATCCTTGGTAATGATCAGCAATTTTTCAGGCGTGATAAGGCTTTTGCTGATGCCTGTCGGCGTTACCAAAAAATTTCCGTCTTCCAGCTTAGCCGATACATTTCCGTCATTTGATGCTACCCAGCCAAGCTGCCACATTTTGTGGCAAATGTCGCACATCTGATCTTTAATCTCTGAAATATTCATAGCGTTTAGTATACTGCGGAATCTCGTTCTGTCAATTTCACCCGCTTATTATTTTGACAAAACCTATGCATATTTGTATTATTCGTGCGGATGGTATGTTCACAATCCGGTCGTAAGGAGTATAAATCGTATGGAAAAGTCGATAGAACAGCCGCTGATATTACGCAGAGGGTTTCCGTACTTTTTGCTATTTTCACTGTATGCAATAATCAATTCCTATCTGCCGATTATGCTGAGAACACTTGGATTTTCAACAGCACGGATCGGCATCCTACTTGGCGTTATTGAAATCGTAGGTGTGTGTGCACCTTTTTTTATTACACGGCAGCTTGATAAAACCGGCCGATATGGGTTCGTAATGTGTGTATTCGGGATTGATATTGCAGTATTGCTGCTGCCTCTTCTCCATTTTCATTCATTTTTTAGCACAGCTATTTGCCTCGGTATTTTTGCCATTGGCTTTAAGGGGATGGTGCCCGTGCTGGACGGTTTTACTACAAAGGTACTCGGACAACATAGTGATCAGTACGGAAAAATACGGGCACTCGGTTCTGTAGGATTTGTCGGTATGAATCTGTTTTTACAGCTCCATCCGCTTATTTCGGGAAAAAAGCCGACATCCATTGTTTTAAGTATAAGTGCAGGTGCATTGTTGTTTATACTAATGCTCAGGTGGGTACCTGATCTATACGATTTCTCATTTGCTTGTGTAAACGAAGACAATGATGAGGAACTTCAAAACCGATGGGCTGCTGAGATATCGGATGGTCAAGAACCATTGGTAGTAGAGCCGTCCCCGAAAGATTTAGTAAAACCGAAAGCACCGTGCTCAACAAAACCTGCTGCTTTCTCCAAGCAGTTTTGGGAATGCTTGCTGTTGATCTTTCTCGCATTCTTGGGATTGGTTCCCAGCCAAAGATTTTTTTCGCTCTATGTCGAGGAATATATTAAAATAGAAGCATCTGCCGGTTTATGGGCGCTGTCGGCAATGGCGGAAATCCCCTTGCTTATTATTTCTGGGAAATGTATCCGGCGTTTCGGTAAAGAGCGACTTCTTCCCCTCTGTTTATTCACTGTCATTGTGCGAAATTTTTGCTATATTTTTATTCCCGGAATCCGTGGGGCTATTGTCGGGCAGCTTTTGCATTCGCTTAGTTTCGGATTATTCTATCCATTGAGTGTGCTGCTCTGCGTTTTGCACAGCTGCGGCAAAACGGTAACCGCTATGGCCTTTTTTACTGCCGCAAACGGTATTGCCTATGTAATAGGAAGCATAATCGGCGGGTATATTATCGAATACATGGGGTACCCTGCGCTCTTTTTATTATTTAGCGTATTTCCAGCTATCGGCATCGCATGTTATCTGTTGATCATGCGAAATGAAAATACTAGCGGGAACTCTCCAAAAATCTAAACCAACTGTTTCTAGCTCTCCCGGATTCGTGTCTGTTAGTATTTTCCAACTATCGACACATCGGCACCGAACCACTTTGCGGATATTCTCCGCAGCGATCCGTCTCGTGCCATATCGTAAAGCAAAGCATTCATCGTTTCCGCTAATTCTTTGTCTTCTTTTCTGAATGCATAGCTATAGGTAGTAATGATGATCGGATCTCCGAGAGCCTCGTATAGTTTCTTTTCTATTGTAATTTTACTGTAATATGTCAGCAAATTCATTACGACAGCATCAAGCTGTTTGAAGTCCAACGCAGTCAGCATATCTTCTTGATGGGGATAAAGATATGGGCGGCGGCCGTTATTTATATAGAGGGGAGACTTCATAACTATTTCGCGCATCTCTTCATCTGCCAACATACCGATCCGTTTATTCCGTAAATCAGAAAATTGATTGAACATTACGGTACCGTCCATACTGCGAAGCACCACAACTACCAACGCGTCCCGTAAATAAGGTGTACTTAATAAAAAGCGTTCGGCATTTGTCTCATTATTGATAAAACCGCTTGCGATATAATTAATTGTCCTGTTTTCAAGTTTGGCAATTCTGTTTGCTGTGCTAATTGGTACAAGTCTTAACTTTACACCGAGTTTATCGGCTACCGCTTGTGCAATATCTATTTCGTATCCGGCAATTTGACCTGTACTGGAGTAAAAGCTAAGAGGAGGAGTGGATGGATCAACCCCGACTACGAGTTCATTGTTGATAATAACTCTTGCCAATGAGGAATCATTGATTCCTTCTTGATCCGTCCGGCGGCCAGTACAAGAAAGGATTGTAAACAACAAAAAAATACCGAAAATAAATTTTACCTTCATTTTACCTCAGCCTCATTACAGTCTGATATTAAGTATGGATAGATTGGAACCGAACCATTTCCGAGAAAAAGCCGGAATAGTGCCGTCGGACTCCATTTCAGCTAAAACGGATTCGATTTTGGCGACAAGCGAACCGTCCGTTTTCCTAAAAGCGAACGTGTAATATTCGGTTGCAATCGCCTCGTTGATAATACTGTATTGAGGATTTCGATCGAGCGTATTACAGGAATAAATAAGATCCAATACGATGGCATCGCACACTCCGTTATTGAGGGCGGTATATAAACTACCGATAGAGTTGTACGTTTGGATAATAACATGATCTTTTAACACCTCTGTGTTCAATAATGCTTCGTCGCCTCCGGTTCCTGCCTCAACTGCTATCCTTCTGTCCCGCAGCTGTGCCAATGTTTGATAGTCTTTTCTTGCAAGCGCTACGACAATTTTAGTATTCTGAAGATACGGCGTACACATTCTATAGTGTTGTTTACGTTCTTCCGTAAGGCTGAAACCGCTTGCAATACAATCGATTGTTCCCCTATTCAAAAGCATTTCTTTTTGCGTCCAATCTATCGGGTAAAAAACCGGATGAATACCGATCCGGCGGCATAATTCCGTCAATATATCGATATCATACCCTACTATTTCATTCTTTTCATTTCTAAAGGAGAGAATGGGAACAAAATCTGAAACGCCGATGACCAGTGTGGCTTTTACCTGAACTTTTGACCAAGACGGATCTTCAATGTATTCAATTTTATGACTGCGGCGGCATGAAGAAAATAAAAGAAATAGTATACAGAATGCCGCAGACACAGCTATCCATTTTTTCATATTTGTCTCTAAAACCTTCAATAATATCTTATTCGTGTGGAGAAGTATACTAACACTACCATTTTTTATGTGTCCTGTAAAGAGAAATTATTGCCTACTTCAGGGCAACCGCATCAAAAATATTTTTAGCGGTTGCCTTCCTTCTGTGCGAAATTTTACTCAAAATTTCGCACATTTTTCCAGCCAAGAAGTAAACGCATCAGGCAGAGCAGATATAAATTGCGGAAAAATTGAGACTGTGAGACCATTTGAACCGCGAAGAGGTTCAACTCTGGTCGAATAGTCTCAATTTTTCTGCGGGGATGTTAAAAATCGATCTGATGCGTTTACCCTGTTGCCTGCTCTCCTGTTGGAAAAAATGTGCGAAATGTAGTATGGTTTCACTATGGAAAAGAATACACGGATACAAGAACTTGAAGCGCTAATAAAAAAGCATCAGGACTTATACTATAACGCAGAACCGGAAATTTCGGATGCGGATTTTGATTTATTGTGGGACGAACTGCGAAGCATCGACCCTCAGAATGTCTTATTTGCAACGGTACCTAAGGACAGCGCCGACGGCTTCCCGAAGGCGGAACACATTATCCCGATGGGGAGCCAAGAAAAAGCAGCGGATCCCGAAAGTTTCCAAAAATGGGCGGAAAAGATGCCGTTCTCCGATTTTCTGGTACAATACAAACTGGACGGCGCCAGTATGGAGCTGCAATACGAAAAGGGGCGGCTCGTTCGGGCGGTAACACGGGGCGACGGCAAAATCGGAGACGATATTACCGCGAATGTTAAAAAGATGCAGGGCGTCGTACTTGAGCTGAAAGGCGATTCCGCCTCTACCGGCATAGCTCCCTTTTCCGGTGGTATCCGAGGCGAAGTGCTGATGACCAAAGAGGTGCTGCGCCGTTTTTATCCCGATAAAAAGAATTGCCGGAATGCGGCGAACGGGTTGATGAAGCGGAAGGACGGCAGCGGTAGCGAGCACCTCGAAATTATTTGCTATGATGCTGCCGCAGGAACAGTTGGAAAACCCTTTACCGAAGCGGCGCCGTTCACCACAGAAACCGAGAAACTCAGTTGGCTTGAAGCACAGGGCTTTTTACAGGTACCGGTTACACGGTGCGCCGGCGTCCGGGAAGTTATCGATTACCGCGCCCATGTTATGGATATCCGCAGCACTATTCCCTACGACATCGACGGCCTTGTCGTTAAAAACGACCGTATCGATACCGCAGACCTCAGCAGGGCGCGGCCGGAAAAACAAATCGCCTTTAAGTTCAGCCTTGAAGAAGCGGTTACCGCGTTGCGCAGCGTCGAGTGGAGTGAGTCGGGCGCTACCTACACCCCCATCGCGCTGATCGATCCGGTTCAGCTGGCGGGCACAACCGTTAAGCGGGCAAACCTCTGCAACCCGAACATGATTGCGGAGCTGAACCTCAGGATCGGCAGTAGAGTGTTGGTAACCAAACGAGGGGAGATTATCCCTAAGATAGAAGCGCTTATCGAAAATCCCGATTCAAGCGCGCCCATCGAACAGCCTTGCAAGTGCGGGAGTTGCGGTACTGCACTCCGCGACGAAGGTACTCGCTTGTACTGTCCGAATCCGGCTTGCCCTAAGCTCATTCATCACCGGATAGAAAAATGGATCAATACCCTCGATATTCAAGACTTCGGGACAGTGCTCCTCAAACAGCTCTTTGATGCACAGCGCCTCCGTTCTATTTCCGATTTATATACACTGACTATTGAAGAACTCGCAGCGCTCGAACGCATGGGAAAAAAGTCGGCGGAAAAAGTACACCGCGCATTGCACGCTAAACGTGAAATCTCACTGCCGGTCTTTATTGCCGGTTTTGATATTGAAGGTATCGGCCGTATCATGGTAGAAAAGCTGGTTGACGCAGGCTTTGATACCCTCGAAAAATTGCTTGCAGCTTCAGAGGAAGAGTTTGCCGCCGTGTACCAATTCGGCAGCATCCTTGCCCATACGCTGACGCTCGGTCTCCGCGATGCAAAAGAAGAAATGCTGCAGCTTACCGGTTCGGGAATGATCGTTATTCAAGCACCAGCCGCCGCTCAAGGAAATCTTCCGCTCGCAGGAAAAAGCTTCTGCTTTACCGGAGAACTGAATACGCTTAAAAGAAAAGAAGCTGAAGCGATGGTTCAAGCAAAGGGCGGGGCGGTAAAATCGTCGGTAACCAAGGGACTTACCTATTTGGTAACCAATACGCCCGATTCCGGTTCGTCAAAAAACAAGAAAGCTCAGGAACTCGGCACTGCGATTATCACCGAAGACGAGTTTTTAAAACTATTTTAATGCCGGTCTCGTAGATACCTCGTCAGCAAATGGACATCCGTGTGCATTGTTTAATGATGAGTTTTTGTTCAGTACCGCCACGGATGCCGCTCGTATTAACCGGAAGCGATGTTTCGCGTGAGCGTGAAACTCGCAGTCAAAACTATACACGGACGTATAGTTTTGACGATGTGACAACGCAGATGCGCCGTATCTCCAACGCTTTTGAAATTAACTTTTCCGTTAGCCTTTGAAAATAGCCTGTTGAACAGTGTACTTCCGTGTACACTGTTCAACGCCGAGTTTGCACGGCAAATTCGGCGTTGCATGGAACCACGAATATCCGTGTCCGTTCTGAAATTTCAAGGTGCGAGCAAAAATAAAGCGGAGACGTACTTTTTGTACGTTGAGCATTTTCAGAAGTGGCACGGATGCCACTGGTTCAACCAGAAGCGATGTTTCGTGTGAGCGTGAAACTCGCAGTCAAAACTGTACACGGACGTATAGTTTTGACGATGTGACAACGCAGATGCGCCGTATCTCCAACGCTTTTGAAAATAGGCGGTGCAGATACAAGGAGTTAGGCAAAAAAGTACCGCAGGCGTATCTTTGATACGTTGAGGACACTTTTTTGCCGTGTGACGCAGTAGATGCCCCGCATATTTGCAAAAGACATATAATTGACAGAGCTGTGTTTATATGATATACCTTTTGCGCATATTTTGTTTTTTACCTTTTAATTAAGACGGAAGGAGTATATAATGTCTGGACACAGTAAATGGGCGACGATTAAACACGCAAAAGGGGCCGCTGACGCAAAACGCGGTCAGATGTTTACAAAGTTTATTAAAGAAATTTCTATAGCTGCACGTATGGGTGGCGGGGATCCGAATGGTAACCCCCGATTAAGAACTGCAATATTAAAAGCACGCGCGGCTAATATGCCGAAAGATAATATTGAACGGGCTATAAAGAAAGGTACCGGCGAATTGGGCGGTGCAAGCTATGAAGAGCTGTTGTACGAAGGTTATGCGCCGGGCGGCGTTGCGGTATTGGTGGAAGTACTGACCGACAATAAAAACCGGGCTGCAGCCAATGTGCGTAACCTTTTTTCCAAAAACGGAGGTAACCTCGGTGCCACCGGTTCGGTAGCTTATATGTTTAACCGCAAGGGCGTTATAGAGTATGATGCCGAAGTCGTCAGTGAAGAAAAACTGATGGAAGAGGCATTGGAAGCCGGAGCGGAAGATATTCAGGCTGACGGCGGTATTATTACGGTAACAACAGATCCCAACGACTTTGCTTCCGTGCTTGAAGCCTTACAGGAAAAAGGATTTGAATCCGTTTCTGCAGAAGTTTCCATGGTTCCCGCAACATATATGAGTTTGGAGGCAGAAACAATCCGTAAAGTGTTAAAAATGGTTGAACGTCTTGAAGAAGATGACGATGTTCAGAACGTATACACAAACCTCGATATTCCCGATGATTTTGAGCCGGAGGAATAGCGGTACATTTTGTAATTTTAATATCGCAAAAATAATCTAATCTAAGGAAAATCTCTAAAAACTGAGGTTTTTAGAGGCTTCCTCTATAAAAAAACGCCATACTCTCGTTGTTTTCAGCGGTTTGTATGGCGTTTTTGTTTTATTGCGGCCGTAGAATCAACGCGGCACTTCCCGTGGTCTCTCTAATTAAAAATTCTTAATGAAAAATATTTAATTAGTTAATCGCTTCCACTTCTTCTTTGCTCAATCCTGTCATTTTTTCGATAAACGGTATTTCGCAATTGGCTTGCTTCATCAGTCGTGCCGTTTCAAGCGCTTTTTGGTGGGAACCTTCAGCAAGACCAAGCGATTTGCCTTCATCCATCGCATCCATCAGGGCTGCCGGTAATATGTGGTATTCTTTCCGTGCTAATTCATTTCTTTTTACCGTCTGTATCATCTGCTCTATCCTCCTCGTGTAATCGGTTGTTGCTTTGCCTGTTTTCACATACTGTAAAAAACCTTGTAACTCTTGATTATCTGTTCTTTTAAATGCCTTCGCATTCAGTATAATCTTTTTTGTTCCATCCTGTAAGGGGATGTTTTTATCTTCGATACAGATATTTTCAAACGTGTAAACTGCTCTATCATTACCTATAGGATCAAAGAGACAGACAAAAATGATAATGCTGTTATTTAATGCCTTATAATAATAACCTTTATCCAAGAATGCGACATCAAGTACTGCCTGATAATACCGCATCCGTTTGGGGATGTTATACTCGTTTCCTACTTGCATTTCAATGTCGTAGGATGCACCGTCTTCATCTTTTACCAGTACATCAAGGCGGACGGTTTTTGCGCCCAAATTAGTCGTAACCGTATTCTGAGACGAAAGATACGTGATTTTATCGATCTGTGCACTAAAGAGCATTTCAAGAAACGGCCGGCACAGCGATTCGTGTTCCATGACTTTACAGAACATAAAGTCATCGGAAATAGTTAGTTCTTCAAAGGGTTTTCTAGTCATTCACACCTCCTACAGTCCTTATGCGACTTTTGGAGGAAAATGGCTGGAAAAAGCACTTCTTTTTTTATTTTTTATGAAGAACAGCGAAAAAAAGAATTGCACAAAGACTGCAAAGAATGCAATAACAGCAAGCATTTCAGGGTAAACGCATCAGGTCGTTTTTTTAATGCCCCCGCGGAAAAATTGAGCCTATTCGAGCAGAGCAACGCCAAGGAATTGGCATCCGTGGCAGTTCTGTCTGCGGTTCAAATGGTCTCCACAGTTTCAATTTTTCCATGGTTTTTACCTACTCACCTGATGCGTTTACCCGTCTGCTGGAAAAATGTGCAAAATTTTAAGTAAAATTTCGCACAGAAGGAAGGTAACCTCTGAAAATATTTTATAATGCGGTTGCCCTGGTAAGCATTTCTATTTGTATTTTTTTTAAAGACAGTATATAATAAACTTGCGAAAAAAGGTAAAGTGTGGTTACCTAAAAAGATAGCATGTTTAATTCTATGATAAAGACAAAAGGGGATATACGAGGAGGTAGAATATGAAAAAGCAGTATGTGAACTCTGTCAGTATTCTTTTGGCAATGCTGTGCCTTGCGTTTACGGCATGTAATGGTATGCTTACCGGCGGAGACACCGGCACGGTACGGGTTGTTATTGGAGGCGGAACTGCCCGTTCAGTTGATGGAAAAGGCCTCCCTGCGCTTAATGAGAATAATACCGTTATCACCATTACGGATGAAGAGGGAACTGAATTAGCACGGAAAACAACATCGGTTACGGTTACGCTTGCTATCGGTACAAAAATTACCGTAAAAGCGGTTGTTACAACAGCGGCAGGAGCGTGGCACGGTTCCGAGAAGCACACTGTTATGGCAGGGGATAATTTCATTGCCGTAAAGCTATCTAAAACGCTGAAAGTTGCCGCCAATCTGCTGTTTTATATTACAGGAAAAGACCCTTCGGGGAGTAATATCGTATCCTTGAGCACGCAAAACGGTAGAAAACTGCTCGATGGAATTCTTATCGGCAAAAAACCGGTAACGGCACGGGATAAAATCGGCAGAATATATGTGCTGTATGAAGATACTTCATCTACTCATCTTAAACGCTTTAATGTGGAGGGAAATGAGGATACCGAATTTGAAGCTGCTCTTGCTGCTGTACTGCCGTCCGGCGTTGTTATCGGTAGTATTGATAATATAGTGATTGATCAGGACGATAACTATATCTTTTTGCTTAAGGAGGATACCGTCTATTGCTTCAAGGAGAAAGAAGATCATTCGTTTGAATCTTTTAGCAGTGCTGCATTCCCGAGTGCACCGGCATCAAGTGCTAGTGCCGTTGCGGTAGATGATGATGTACTGTTTGCTGTGTATGGTCAGACTTTGTCTGCCTGTGAGTTTGGATTTGAAGATCTTCCCACTCCGGGCAATAAGACTTTAAAATTTAAATCGACGACACTAGCGAGTCAGAACTTGAATCAACTTCGATCAGCTTCCGCCTTTGGAAATGATCTTCCCGATTGTACCGGTCTTTTTGCCGAGGATGACGACGTGTACTGTCTGCTTACCCAGCAGAAAGAGGAAGCAGGAAAAAAGTATGCGCTTGGGCAGCTCGTTCGCTATGAATATTCCGGCAGTACGCTTACCAAGAAAAATACGGAAGGACTTCATTCCAAAGCCGGTAGTACTGATCTCTCCCTTCCCTTCGAGTCAGCCTCTTTCTCTAACCCCGTCGGTTTTATCGGCTATGACGAAGACAATATCTACATAGCGGATGACGGTGTAAATATCGAGTATCTCAATGAAAATCTCCGTGTAAACGGCAATCAAGATCGCATCGCCGCATTCAACCGCAGAAACGGTAGTCTGTCTTTCCGTGACTCTGGTGCAACATGGTTTACAGAGCACGCCGTCTATAAAAAGCCCAATACAAAGATACTGCTGTGGGAAAAGCAAAGCCCTGCCATGGTTCTTTCCCCCATGAACTATTGGATAAGCACAGACGGAACGGAAGCATTTTCCGCTACGAATAAGCTTTTTGAAGACTCCGTGCAGCCTACCGATGTTTTCTGTTACGACCAAGACGGCAATCTGTATATTTTGTGGAAAGATAGTTCTGGTTGCAACGTTAGACGGTTTGCGCTGAAAGAAGACGGCTCGTATGATACGCAGGGTGTGGATGCTTTTCTAACACCCCATGATGTTTCTGCAATTGCCGTAGATATTTCCGACGGACAAAATTATTTGTATTATACATATGAGGATGGTCCCGGTGGACACATAGTAAAATATAGCTGGCCTTTAGGCACTCCGTTCAGTAGTGCGTCAGTTGCCAATAAACCTGATGGGTTACCATATGATGTAACGTTTGATGTGGATACCGCTCCCGTTACCGCGCTTGCAGCAAACAAGGACGGGCTGTTTGTCGGCACAAGGACAAGGAGCACATCTCCTGCCGGTTATACATTATCGGTAAAGAAATATGACAAGCAGGACGGAGCCGATAAAGGAACAATAGATGTCGGATCATTTCAAGAAACTCCTACGGAACCGACTTCGCCTCCGTTCGACCCCTATACGAACACGATAGCCTTTGTTAACGACTTACAGGTTCTCGACGGTGTGTTGTATGCCATCACTTCAAAAGAAGAGAACGGTATGAAAGAAATTAGTTTCGATTACCAAGCCGATACCTTTAAAAACAGTGGCAAGCTGTATAAAATCGGCAGCACGAAGGATGGATTCTCCGGCAGTGCCGTCGAATTGGCTAAAAAGGATCCTGTAGGTACGGCAGGGAATGAAGTCGGTTACGGCTTTTATCGCTTTATTGCCGTAAAATACGACGAAGCCGAGCGGATTAGGCTCATCATCGCCTCGGACGGTGCATGGGGTAAAGAAGGACTGGCTAGTTACCCTGATCGGCCTTACTGTAAAAATGCCGATAAGGTATTGGAGTACGATTTGAAAGGCCGTTTACAAGACGAACAGAATTCGGGCGGAAGCTTTTCTAAGACGTTACAAGAATCAGGCTTTGAGTGGGACTAAACTGTCGGATGAGTTTTATTTCTCGAGCCGCACGCTTTGGGCGAGCGGCTCGGCAGAAGCCGCTCGTTAGCCTCTGCGTTCCCGTGTACGGGACGGAGGGGCTGATCGGACGGTTTTTTGAAAGCGTGTTACGGCAGGATGCAGCGCCGCTTTTTGAAACCATCGTTGTAAACGACGGCAGTCCCGGTGCAAAAGAACTGCGGGGTATTATTAAAACATATACAAAGCGGTTTAAAGCGCAGGGGTTGCCGCTCGTGTTTTTGGAACATAGTAAAAACCTCGGTACGCTCGAAGCGCGCCGGACAGCGGTTACTGCGGCATCGGGCGAATACCTCGCCTTTGCCGACCCGGACGATGAGCTGCCGCCTAATGCTCTCCGTCTATTGTACGATGTAGCCGCTACGTCGGGTGCCGATATTGTACACGGCAAGGCTGCGGTGTGCGGTATGGAAGGAGAACCGGACACGCGTGTTGCAGTCTTTGCTCAAAGGGCGCAGAATGTGTACGATGGTGTTTTAACCGGCGATGAAATCCTCCGCACATATATCGTTGAACACTCATACAGCAGTTTCGTATGGGGCAAGCTTTTTAAAACAGACCTTGTTCAAAAAGCGTACGGCGAAATTCCGTTTACCTATTGTACAATGGCGGAAGATATGCTGCTCTATTTTTTTATTGCCTTGACTGCATCGAAATCTGTAGGCGCATTAGAGGACGGGTATACCGAAAAAGTGCATACATATGTCGGCATACGGGATGTTGTGTATCACTACCGTATCAACACCGGCGTTACTTCCCGCCGTACAATCGCCGACCTTTCCGAATGGCAAAAGGTATGCTCCGTTGCTTCGGTTTTTACCATTATCCTTTCTTATTTGGATGAACATCCCGCTATTGACGGCGATATCCTCAAGTCTGTACAGGATTCAGGCCGCGCTCACTATGCCGATAACCTCAAGCAGCTGGAAGCCTGTGTGGTTCCTTCATTACAAAGAGAGGCACGGGCTATGCTGGATGAGTGGTGGGGGCTTGCATAGGCGCGGATCTATGCGCTCTTGACGCCGGATGCCGATCTATCAGTCCGGCATATTTCTTTGATACGGATGTACCCTTGTTTTTTCCCCGGAAAAAGGATAAATTGACGCATTCTCCGTAAAAATCATTAAGGAAAGTCAGAGCTTATGCCGCATCTTTATATCCCCGAACACTACCGGCCGGTTTTAACCGGTAAAGAAACGGAACAGGCTATCGTCCGTATCAAAAACTTTTTTCAGCTCACTTTATCGACCCGTTTGAACTTAACCCGCGTTACGGCGCCGCTCTTTGTGCCCAGAGGAAAGGGCTTGAACGATGATTTGAACGGTACGGAACGGGCAGTACATTTTCCGGTAAAGGATATGAATGAGCAGGAACTTGAGATTGTACACTCGCTTGCAAAGTGGAAGCGTGTTAAAATAGCGGAAATGGGATTACAGTCCGGCTTCGGTATTTATACCGATATGAATGCGATCCGAGCTGATGAGGAACTTGATAATATCCATTCGCTCTATGTCGATCAGTGGGATTGGGAGCTCGCGATGGAGGAGTCCGACCGAACGCTCGATTTTCTGAAGGCAACGGTAGAAAAGATATACGATTGCTTAAAGTGTACCGAGTTTTTTATCTATGATAACTATTCGGCGATCGAGCCGATTCTGCCGAAACATATCACCTTTATCCATGCGGAAGATCTCTATGCGCAGTATCCCAATCTTTCCGGAAAGGAGCGGGAGCGGAAATGCGCCCGACAGTACGGTGCTGTCTTTTTAATCGGTATCGGCGCTCCGCTCAAAAACGGAGAACCGCATGACGGTAGGGCGCCCGACTATGACGACTGGATTACCGAAACCGGCAGCGGACGGCACGGATTAAACGGAGACTTGTTGGTGTGGAATCCCGTATTGGAGGATGTGCTTGAACTCTCTTCGATGGGGATCAGGGTAAGTCCTCAAACGATGAGGGAACAGCTTGCCGCCCGCAACTGCATGGAACGGGCATCGCTGTTTTTTCATACCAAACTGCTGAACGGAGAACTGCCCCAAACCATCGGCGGAGGAATCGGGCAGTCGCGGCTCTGTATGTTCTTCTTGCGGAAAGCCCATATCGGTGAAACGCAGGTTTCGGTATGGCCCGACGATATGCGGGCGCAGTGTGCGGGACGGAGCATTCTACTATTATAGAATGGGCATCTCTAAAAACTCGGTTAGTTTTTAGAGATGCTTTGAGCTGTCCAAAAACTTCAGTTTTTGGACAGTTTCCTTAGATTTAGATGCGATGTTTAAAACTAAGTCATTACTTTATAAAGACTTAGTTTTAAACTCGCGGGGATGTCGAAAAAGTAACCAACTTTTGAGACATCCCCATGAATTTATCGGGAGGCATTACAATGGACATTCGGCATTCGGTCGCTGCGTTTTTTGGACGGCATAATTTTGATGCGGAAGGCCCCACGGTCAATACGGTTATCGATACGCTGCTGTATGATATAGAAGAAGGGCTGAAACGGGATCCGAGCATTCCCATTGGTACGGGGCCGGCGCTGGATATGATTCCGACGTGGTTTATGCCGCCTCAGCAGCCGCCCAAGAATACTTCGGTTATCGTTATCGATGCGGGCGGAACCAATTTCCGGTCATGCTTGGTTACCTTTGACGAAAACAGCATCCCGTCCATCAGTCAGCTTGAGCGGAAGCCGATGCCGGCAACCGATAGGGAATACTCTAAAGCGGAATTTTTTGCTACCATCGCCTCCTATTTAGACCATTTGAAAAACGCTGCGGATTCTATCGCGTTTTGCTTTTCGTATGCGATGAAAATTACTCCGGCAGGCGACGGCGAAGTGCTGCAATTCTCTAAGGAAATCAAAGCGCCCGAAGTGATCGGCTCATTGGTCGGTCAAAATCTGGAGGCGGCGCTGATGCAGCGGGGCTGGAATAAGCTGAAACGCATTGTACTATTAAACGATACGGTTGCGGCGCTTCTCGCAGGGGCATCGACTGCTGTCGGCGGGAAAAAATACGATTCGTATGTGGGCTTTATCCTCGGAACCGGAATGAACGCTGCGTATATCGAATATCAGAATATTCCGAAAATTGCGTCGAACAGCGCCGGTACGGTCGCCTTGCCCGCACAGATTGTCGTCTGCGAGTCGGGGAAGTCGAACAAACAGCCGCGCAGCGATTTTGATGAAGCATTTGCAAAAAAGACCGACCAGCCGCAGATGTTTTGGTTTGAAAAAATGTGCTCCGGCGCCTACCTCGGATCGGTTGCTTCGGTGATGATACGGGCAGCCGCTGCGGACAATCTTTTTTCCGCCGGCGTTAAAAAGGCTTTTGCTACCATTACCGACCTTCCGCTTATCGATGTAAACCGCTTTTTGCAAGCACCGTATTCCGATCAAACCCCGCTCGGACAGCTGTTAGCAGGCGGCACGGAAGAAGACCGCGAGGTTCTCTGCCGGATATTGGATGTGTTAATTATGCGCACGGCACGGCTTGCTGCGGGGAATATTGCCGCGGCTGTTATTAAAACAGGCAAGGGAAAAAATCCTGCGCTGCCGGTTTGTATCCTTTCAGAGGGTACAACGTTTTTAAAAACGTACCGCTTGCATGATGCCGTTATTGCGCACCTCTATCGGGTGCTGACGCAAGAGCGAGGCCTTTATTTCGATGTGGTATCCCTCGACAATGCAATTACGTTCGGCACCGCCATCGCGGGCACGATTTAACAATGTAGCGCACCTCTATTCCGAAGGATACGAAGCAAATCTAACCGAGTTTTTAGAGGCGCGCTGTAACAATGTAACGGAGGTTTAACGAGACTTACATGGCGGAGCTTTTTTATCTGGCAAAAATCGGAGAAATCAACCTTAAAAAAGGGAACCTAAAGGATTTTGAGCGGCGGCTTGCGCAAAACTTCAGAAGCTATTTTGACGGAGCGGTACCAAACGTACAGGTACGCGCCGGGCGGATGTATGTACGGGCTGATGAGGCCTTGCAGCCGCGGGTAGAAGCGGCTCTAAATCACCTTTTCGGTATTACGAGCTGGGCGCAGGCAAAACCGGCGGACAAAACGCTTGAGTCAATTTCCGAAACGGCTGTTACCGAAGCCAAGGCCTTGCAGGCGCAAGGCGCACGCACCTTTAAAATTGAAGCCCGCCGCGCCGATAAGCAATTTCCCCTTACTTCGTATGATATTGCACGGGAAGTAGGAGGCACCATCCATACGGCGGGGATTTTAACCGTCGATGTGCACAAGCCCGATGCGGTTATCAGCATCGAGGTACGCGAAAAGCAAGCGTTCATTTACGGCGTTGAGCATACCGGCAGGAGAGGGCTTCCCTGCGGCTGTTCGGGGCGGGCGCTGCTGCTGCTCTCGGGCGGAATCGACTCCCCCGTTGCCGGATATAAAATGCTCTTCCGCGGTATGAAAGTCGATTACGTGTATTTTCATTCCCATCCGTATACGTCGCCGGAAGCTCAGCAAAAGGTAGAAACCTTAGCCGGTATTTTATCCCGCTACGGACTCGGCGGATACATGACCGTTGTGTCGTTTACCAAGGTACAGCAGCATCTAAAGCGGACGGTGCCTGAAGCCTATTTGACGCTTTTGCTCCGTATGTGTATGATGCACACGGCCGAAATGCTGGCTGAAAAGGTTAATGCGCAGTGCTTGGTTACGGGAGAGAGTCTCGCGCAGGTGGCAAGCCAAACAATCGAAAACCTTACGATTACCGACAGCTGTGCAAAACTTCCGATTCTGCGTCCGCTTATCGGTATGGACAAGGAAGAAATCATACGGTATGCAGTTGATATCGGTACCTATCAAACTTCCATACTGCCGTATGAAGATTGCTGCGTACTGTTTTCTCCCAAACATCCGGTACTGCATACACGGCAGAAAGATGCCGAAGATATCTATGCGCGTATAGATATAGAGCCGTTGCTCATGGAAGCCTTCGAGCAGCGTGAAACAAAAAAAATAGAATGGGCTTTGCCGTAAAGAAAGGATTTTATTTATAATGCATAAAAAATTATTACCTGTTTTATATCTTTTGTTTTTTTCTTCCGTTCTCTTAGTGGGTATGAGCGCTGATGAGGCATATCCTGTGATTGAAAAAATAATTTCGACGAGGCCGATGCAGGAGAACAGTATCTATTATGTAAACGATGAAGATATACAACTCATACTCGGCTCAGCAGCAGAGACAAATATTAACTTGTTTGAACTGATCGATTGTATGTACCGTTATCTTGCGATGAATAACAAACGGCTTGAAATATCGGGAGATATGCTCCGTAATGCACGAACATTGTTTAGTTATGGGGGATATCCCGTTGAGCAGCTTTTACCGATAGATAATCTTGTGAGCGTACAGGTTGGGGCTTGTTTTAATCAAAATCAAAATCCGCTTGAAATGGAGCTTAATGCTCCTTACAGTGTTTACATTGAGATTGCAACGGCTGCATACGATACTCGATGCGGTTTTACGAAGCTGCAGCCGCTCAATTTTCTGGAATCTTATGGTATGTACATTAAGAAATGGAACATAACAAAACAGATACGAAAAATTCATCTGTATGAACCCGGTTTTGGCGCTGTATACGCTCAAGGTTTCTTTAAACCGAAAAAATGGGAATTGGGAGCTATCACTCGAATTCCTTCTCAGTCCCCTGAGCCTTGAGATTTCAGTTCATTATTTCTTTCCTGAAGCCCCAGTTTTATTTCTTCTGCACGTGCGATATCCCGTTCGGCTGTTTCGATGAGCTTTTCGTACTGAGCAATGCCGTCTTTATATCCGGCAATGGCTTTTTGTAATGTTTCTATTTTATGTACCTCGCCGGCAAGGGCGATTTCGTTTTCGATACATTCGATGTCGATCGCATTTTTTTCCAGCTTTACACGATACTCTGCAATAGAATCTAAGTACGTTTTAAATGGATCCGGTACGCTGGAAAGGGGTTCTTCGGTACGTGTGCCTGCATCGGTATAAAAGATATCGCTATACTGTGAACCTTGCCGTCTCTCGGCTTCTTCAATTTTCTCATCCGTATTTTTTATGATGTCCGCCAGAACATTGATTCGCTTCTGGGGAGTATCGATAACACCGCATTCCGTTAACGTTTCAGTAAGCTTTTTCTGCTCGGCATTCAGTGTTGCCTTTCTGTCTTCCATTTCATCTTGCTTGGCAACGATTGCTTGGAGGGCAAGATACGCTGTTTCAAGTTGTTCCGGAAAGGAAGCGCCGCGTACCTCTTTTATAACAGTATCGGTGAGGAATTCTTCTCCTGCGGCAATAATTTGCTCATTCATCTTTTTCTGCAAACCGGTTAATTTTCCTTTGAGTGATAACAGCTGCGGACTCAAAGTCAGCTTTTTAAAAAAGTGTGCATCGTTTTTTTGGCGTTCAAGTTCTTGTTTGTCTTGCTGTACCTTCTCGATAGAGTCTTTGAGCGGTTCAATTGATTGAACGATCTGTGCAATTTGCGGTAGTGAATTATTGTGATAGGTTTGAAAGAACAGTAAAATAAAATCATTCCGCGCTGCTTCATAGGTACGCTGTTGTTCATGCAATAGTTTATCAACTTCTTTAGAAAAAACTTTTAATTCATTTTGCCGCGATTGTGCCGTCTTAATACTCAAAACAGTATCCGAATCCTTTCGGCGGGACTCTCTCAGTATTTTCCATGCTTCAAAGTCCTGTTCGTTAATATGAGGTATTGTTTCTTTACGCTGCAAAACATATTCGAATTGGGTTTCGCCGTATTCTCTGTACAATGAATTAAGCATTGTTTGTAAAGCTTCCCGCTCTTTTTTTCTGTCCGCTAAATTTTTCTTCAGATTATCCATACAAAACCGCCTTTGTTCATCCCATGATTATAAGATAAGAGAACACTATCAATATATACGTTTGTTGTAAAAAATACTATATCATCGGTTCAAACACGCTACTGACTAGAACCACCGCCGTCCATGGCGGTTCTGAACAGTCTTTTTACCGTAAGCCTTTTGAAAATAGCCTGTTAAGCAGTTATACCTCCGTGTACAACTGCTTAACGACGAGATTTGTGCATAACACAAATCTCGCTGCTGCTTATAACCCCGGACATCCCTGTCCGTCCTGATACGTTGAGGATTAATTTTTATGAAGCGACAAAGTAATTACCCGTATATTTTTGAGCCAACGCTTTTGAAAAGAGACGATGCAGATGCTAGGAGCGCATAAAAAACACCCGCAGGCGTACTTACTGTACGTTGAGGACTGTTTTTTGTGAAGCGACAACGCAGATGCATCGTATATTTTCAAAAGAACAAAAGGATGATAGAATATGATTATGCATATAAGTATCTGGGCGCTTGCGTTCTTATGGTTTTTTGTCTTTTTAGGGGGCTTTGTCGATTCTGCAGCAGGGGGCGGAGGCTTAATCTCGCTGCCTGCGTATCTGTTTGTCGGACTTCCGCCTCATACGGCAATCGGGTGCAATAAGTTTTCCGCTGCGTGCGGCACCACACTTTCCGCAGCGCGTTTTTTTAAGAATGGCGCGGTTGACTGGCAGGTCGCGGCGGTTTCCGCCGTCTGTTCGTCTCTATCTTCATATATCGGTATCAGAATCGCATTGATGATCAATCAGGAAACGCTTAAAACCGTACTGGTTATTGTTCTCCCGATTGTCGCCGTGCTTCTTTTATTTAAACGCAACTTCGGTACGGAGAATCAGTCGGCCGAGATTCCAAAAAAGAAAGCGTTTGTCTTGGCTGCGTGTACCGGTCTGCTTATCGGCTTCTACGACGGACTGATCGGTCCGGGAACAGGCACCATCGCCATTATCGTTTTTTCCGCATGGATGAAGTACGACCTTAAAACCGCTTCCGGCAATGCGAAAGTTATGAATCTTGCATCGAATTATGCAACACTCATCGCTGTCATAACCGGCAACAAGGTCGTCTATTCCATTGCAATTCCTGCAGCCGTATTCGGTATCATCGGAAACTATATCGGGGCGGGGTTTGCAATAAAAAAAGGCACTGCGTTTATCAAACCGTTGATGATCTGCGTTATTATCTTGCTGTTCGGAAAACTCTTTTACGATGTTTTCGGGACATTCCTGTTCTCATAGGTACTTATGAATTATTCGCTTTACGATCCTTATGATTATCCGCTGTATCGTCCGCCGAGCGAGGCTTATTCGTTAATCTTGCAGGTAACGCTCGGCTGTTCGTATAACCGCTGTGTGTTCTGCGGAATGTATCAGACAAAAGAATTCCGGATTAAGCCGATTGAAACGGTGAAACAGGAACTCGTCATGTTTGCCGAACACTACCGCCGTGTCGATAAGGTGTTCTTGGCTGACGGCGACGCGTTAACCGCCCCGACAGAATACTTGGCCGCAGTATTGGACGCGATTACTGCCGTTATTCCGCAGTGCAAACGGGTGTCCTGTTATGCAACTCATCTCAATATCAGACAAAAATCTCCGGAAGACTTGAAGCTGCTAGCCTCAAAGGGGTTGACGCTTTTGTACCTCGGTGTGGAAAGCGGCGACGATGAAACGCTCAAGTTTATCCGGAAGGGAACAACGGCGGCGGAGATGATCAAACTTTCCAACAAGGTGAAAGATGCGGGAATGGAACTGTCGGCAACCTTTATTTTAGGAATTAACGGTGCCGAACGGGATAACACGCAGCATGCGATTAAAACCGGCGAGATTATCTCCAAAATGTATTTGACCTATGCGGGGCTGCTCACGCTGCGGCTTGAGGACGGCAGCTATCTTACCAAAGCCGCCGCCGAAGGAAAGTACACAGTTGTCGGAATTGAAGAGGTTGTAAGAGAATTAAAGCTGATTTTAGAGAATATTCATGTTGAAGAGATGACCGCTCCGGTGATTTTCCGCTCCAATCATGCCTCCAACTTTTTAACGCTGAAAGGAACGCTGCCACAGGATAGGGACGCAATGCTTGCGCAAGTCAACCGCGTTCTGGAGCGGGGCGTATATCCTGAACACCGGAAATACTATTTATAGAGCATCTTTAAGAGCCGCATTTCTACGATCGACTGTATATTTCCTTTATAAGGAGGACGACCGTGCAGCTGTTTCCCGGGCGGCGGCAATCACTTCTTCCGCTTGAGCCTGCGTAATCCGCGCCGCGGCGGCAGCCGCTTCCGCGGAAGCGGCCGCGAGCTTTTCAATACTTGAAAAGCTGCGCAGCAAACGCGCAGCCCGTTTTTCTCCGATGTGGGGCAGCTGTTCAAACTGCAAATGTAGTTCTTCTTTTGACCGCAGCCGGTTGTTGCGGGTGTTGGCAAACCGGTGCGTTTCGTCGCGTACCCGCTGGAGTACCCGTAAGGCTGCGCTCCGCCGCGGCAGCACAATCGGCTTGTTGATATGCGGCCGGTAGAGCTCTTCATTTTTTTCTGCAAGCCCCACCAACGGAATATCAAGCTCCAAGGCATCGAGTACCGCTTTGGCCGCATTTACCTGTCCGATGCCGCCGTCTATCATAATCAGGTCGGGCAGCTCCGCTGCTTCGTTCAGCAAACGGGTATACCGCCGCGCCACCGCTTCCCGCATGGAGGCGTAGTCATCGATAATGCCGTCCGTAGTGCGCAGCCTGAAAATCCGGTAGTTCTTTTTGTCGGGATTGCCGTCCTTAAACGAGATGAGGCTGGCAACGGTGTACTTGCCGTGCAAATGAGCGATATCGAAACCTTCGATGCGGTGGGGTGGCCGGTCAAGCGATAATATCTTTTGGAGTTCTTCCAGGGCAGGGAAGTCTCCCAGCTCCTTTACGCGGCGGGCAGCGTCCTCTTTAGCGTTAAACTGCGCCATTGCAAGCGCCGCTTTATGCCGCCGAAGTACGGAAGGAGGCAGCCGGTCTGCTGCCGACCGCTCCGATATCTCCGACCTACCTGCGCTATTTGATGTAGCCGCTGTTTGTTTTGATATCTCCGGTTCGCTTGCACTGCCGGATACCGGTGTGGTATCAGCCTCATCAGGTGTAACGGCGCCATATACCGGCGTTTTTTCAGCGGCTGCCGCTTCGGTGGTATCACTATGATATGCATATTCGTTCACAGTGGTACGGTTTTCGGTATCGCTATCTGTCTCGGCCGCTTGTTTCCGCTCTTCCAACGGAATCGTCGTGATGGTAACTTTAACGCCGAGCCGGTCGGCAAACCATTGCTCCGCGAGTTCATATTCCTGCCCCGCACACACGAAGATATGCGGCGGAATCTGTTTGGGGTCGGTGTAGTAGGCAATGAGAAATTCGGGTAAAACCTCGGCTTCATCTTTGAGGCTTTCCGTCCGGTATAAGTCCCGCCCGACAACCTTGCCGCCCCGCATTTTAAATACCGTAAAGGTGATCAGCGCTCCCTCCGCCGCCCAGCCGATATAGTCGCGGGATTCCGGATCCATATCTTCAACAGAGTTTTGGCCTCGAAGCGCCCGTACCGCCTGCATTCCGTCTCTGATACGGGCGGCTTTTTCAAATTCGCGGGCTGCTGCTGCTGCTTTCATTTTTTCCGTTAATTCGGCGAGCGGTTTTTTCAAGTCTCCTTCAAGCAGCAGCGCAATTTCATCAATATCCTTTCGATAGTCGGTTTCGGAAATTTTATCCGCACAGGGCGCACTGCATCGGCCGATATGAAAATACAGACACGGCTCGCGCTTTTTTAAGCGCTTGCATTGCCGCAGTGTATAGGTCCGTTTAATGAGCGACAAAAAATCATCAACAGCGGGCACATTGGGGAAGGGGCCGAAATACCGGGCGCCGTCGTTTTGTATCCGCCGCGTTCGGTACAGCCGCGGATAGCGTTCATTGGTAATTTTGAGCACGGGATAGGTTTTCCCGTCTTTGAGATTGATATTGTAGCGCGGCTTGTATTTTTTAATCAGATTATTTTCAAGCAGCAGCGCCTCATACTCATTATCGGTTTGAATATACTCGATGCGGCGCGCGCGCGAAACGAGGATACGGGTTTTAATATCCCGCTTTGACGCAAAATACGAACTCAATCTATTCTTGAGCGATTTCGCCTTTCCGACATAAATAACGATATCTTTTTCATCCCGCCACAGATACACGCCGCTGGTTTTAGGCGCCGACAGCGCATATTGATGAAGCGCCTCACGCACATCCGCTTGTTCACTCATACCGTAAGGATAATACTAAGACCGGTGCGTAATGGCAATATTGATAGAGCATAACCGGATATTTTTATCATTTATAGACTATGCTAAAGACTCAGTTAGATTTAATTTAAGAAATGATGAATTTTTGACGTGAATTATAGTGTTTTTTCCAGCCATTTTCCTCCGAAAGTCGCATAAGGACTGTAGGAGGTGTGAAAATGAGCAAATCCCACAGTAACTCGATGCGGTTCACCGCTCGAAACGATTATGCGTTCAAAAAGCTCTTTGGTACTGAAGAGAATAAGGATATCATGATCGAATTTCTCTCTTTGGTTACCCTTTTGAGCAAAGATGATTTTGATGACGTCCGTATCAAAAATAGCGAACAGATTCCCCGATTCTACAACGATAAAACCGGGCGGCTCGACATTAAAATCCGCTTACGCGACGGCCGTAAAATCGATGTAGAGATGCAGAATACCTATTTTGATTATTATCCTAAACGCAGTATCTTTTACTGTTCTAAACTGATCCATGAACATTTTATGAGCGGCTTCCAGTATGCGCAGTTGAAAAAGTGTATTGCAATCAATGTGCTGAATAGCCCGTTTAAGCTGAGCGAAAAGATACATTCAATCTATCAGATACGGGAAACGGAAGAACAAACACTCTTGGATGAGCTTTTGGAGATTCACTTTTTAGACTTAACAAAGCTGCAAAAAGAGAGTTTGACAAGCCTAGAAAAATGGCTTATGTTTATCAAAACAGACAGTAAGGAGGAGCGGTCTATGCTCGCACAAGGAAATCCGGTAATGGCGAAGGCAAATAAGGTGATGGACATCTTTTATCTGGATGAGCAAGAACGGAAGCGGTATGAGGCAGCATGGGAATATGAAAGCGACCGGCTCTCGATGATAAGCGAGTCTGAACGGAAAGGCCTTGAGCGCGGCAAATCGCTCGGCCTTGCCGAAGGCTCCCGCCAAAAAGCGCTCGAAACGGCAAAGAACTTATTGCAATTCGGCTTATCCGTACAAAAAATAGCACAGGCAACCGGGCTTACCAAAGAAGATGTTGAAGCACTGTAATCTACCTTTACCTAGTATTGTACATGGCAGCGCGATATTGTAGAGCGGTAATTAAATGTGCTACAATCTACGGCAACAGTTTTTTATAGGAGATAGTATGAAAAAATTGCTCTGTGTTGTATGTGTATCGGCTGCGATGCTGATACCGGTTTTTGCCTCTGCGGGTGCGAAAGAGTATGGATATACCGAACAAGATATATTTATCACCGCAGGAGATCACGAAATTCCTGCTACGCTGACCCTTCCTAAAGGAAAACCCGGCGAAAAGTTTCCCGCAGTGGTGATGCTGCACGGAAACGGTTCAAACCGCCATGAGGCAGGTATGGCTTACGATTACACTGCGCCTGAAATGGCACGTGCGGGTATTGCCACCATTCGGTTCGATTACATCGGAAACGGTGACAGCAAGGGCGATTATATCGACTTTACCTATGATAAAGGTATCGAAGACGCTCTGAGCTGCTATCGATATCTTTGTGCATTGAAGAATATCGATGCAAAAAGAATCGGGATTATGGGATGGAGTCAAGGCGGAAGGCTCGCTCTTTTAGCAGCTGCACGGAATGATGTCTTCAAAAGTGTGCTTACATGGGCAGGCGCCTACGATCAGAAAAGCGGAGAGCAAGAACAATACGAAATAGCAAAGAAAAACGGCTATTATGAAGTAACCTATTCATGGCGGACGCCGCTTAAACAAAGCCCCGCTTATTATGAAAATGCAATGGCAATCAATTATCCGGCGGAACTTGCTGCGATTAAAGCCCCGATTTTAGCCATCGCAGGCTCCAAAGATGATGTAGTGCTGCCTTCCGTAGCGCAGACGATAGCAGCCGGTGCCAAGAACAAAAAAAGCCGTGCCCTTATTCTGGAAGGCGCTGATCATACGTTCCTTGTATTTTCCGGCGATTTAACTATGCTGCATACCCTTACCGGTGAAACGATTGCATGGTTTAAAAAGACGTTATAGACGAGCCGTTTAAAAGTATTAGGAATATAAAATAAAATAATAAAGAAAAAGTTCAGCAGGGAAGGGCAACCGCATTGGAAAAACTGCAAGCGGCTGCCCTTTTTGTTAAATGACGGTTCTTTTCGCTCTTCCAAACTCATACCCTATTAAATCTGCCTATTGATGTATCCCAAGAGTGATTTACTGAGGCATAACAGCACGGCGCAAAATTTCGTTGATTCTTGTCTGATACCCTTTGCCGCCTGCTTTTAACGCTTCCAGAATATCAATATCAATCTTGATATGAACATCAGCTTTTTTAACTTTGTACCATTCTGGATGTATCACATGGGCTGGTTTCATTTGTGCCAGCTGCTCCGACGTGAGCGGAGGGCAGTCAGGATCATCAAATTTTTCATCGAAAGCCATTATTTCTTCTATACGCTCTTTTGATAGTTTAGGTGATTTATTAATTTCGTCTAAAGTCATTGTTTTTATAGCCATTTATTTCCTCCTTGTTCGCCTTGCGAGCTGATATAATCCTCAGTGTACCGTCATTCCTCTCTGTATAGACAACAAACAGGATAGTCTCGACAAAACCAATGGCATTCCACCGTTCTTCAGAATCACATGGATCTGGAATAAGAAGAAGGTGCGGATCAGTAAATATCTGACACGCCTCTTCAAAAGAGATGCCATGTTTTTTAATATTTGTCTTATTTTTCTTCTCGTCCCATTCAAAATACATGAAAGGTTACTCCATAAAATAATGTACATCATGAAATGGGTGTTGTCAATATCGTAAACAGCGCCAAGAACAAAAAAAGCCGTGCCCTTATTCTGGAAGGCGCTGATCATACGTTCCTTGTATTTTCCGGCGATTTAACTATGCTGCATACCCTTACCGGCGAAACGATTGCATGGTTTAAAAAGACGTTATAGACGCTAACCGTTTAAAAGTACCAGGAATATAAAATAAAACAATAAAGGAAAAGTTCAGCAGGGAAGGGCAACCGCATTGGAAAAACTGCAAGCGGCTGCCCTTTTTGTTAAATGACGGTGTTGTCGGGGATAATTGCGTTCTTGGTGATAACGTAAATGCGGTCAACAACGTGATAATAGCCGTAGTCGCCGTCGGGCGGGATTTCCCCCATACCGATGGATACGTTATGCCCGATTCGTGCATTCTTGTCGATAATCGCTTTTTTAATATGACAGTTTTTTCCGATACCGATACATGGAATGTCGGCTTTTTCGTCTACCGCCTTGCTGCTGTCGGATTCGTAGTAGTCCGCCCCCATACAGACAACACCTTCCAATACGCTTCCTGCCTCGATAATGGTTCTAATACCGATGACGGAGCGGGTAATTGTCGCATAGGTAATAACACAACCTTCGCTGCAGGTAACACGATCCAACTGCGCTCCGTTGATTTTTGAAGCCGGCAGATTTCGGTAGTGGGTATAAATCGGCGCTTCCGCATCATAAAAGTTAAATTGCGGCGTAATTTCCGTTAAATCAAGGTTTGCTTCGTAAAAACTACGGATGGTACCGATGTCTTCCCAATAACCGTTATGCACAAACGCCGAAACCTTATGATCTTTAATCGAAGCGGGGATAATTTCTTTTCCGAAGTCGGTCATATTGTTGTTTAAGCATTCTTCCATCGCCTTTGCATTAAAGATATAAATACCCATCGAAGCGAGATATTCTTTATCGGGACTTGCGACTGAAATACCCGACTGTGCAGGGATCTTCCATTCATCGATATTTCTATCGGGGCCGGGCTTTTCCATAAAAGCGGTGATGTTTGATTGTTTATCAATCTGCATAATACCGAATCCGGAAGCGTCGCGGCGGTTTACTGCCGTACAGGCGATAGTAATGTCTGCTCCGGAAGCTTCGTGCTGCGCTAAAAACTCTTTTAAGTTCATACGGTATAATTGATCGCCTGAAAGGATGATATAGTATTTCGGATCTTGCGTTTTAAAGTGAGTAAAGTTTTTTCTTACTGCGTCCGCGGTGCCTTCGTACCAGCCTGAATGTTCAAACGTTTGCTCTGCAGCAAGGATTTCTACAAAGCCGTTTGAAAAACTGTCAAAACGGTATGCCCGTGCAATGTGCAGATGCAGCGATGCGGAGTTAAATTGAGTCAATACGTAAATTTGCCTAAGACCGGAATTAATACAGTTGGAGATAGGTATATCGACGATACGGTGTTTCCCTCCGAACGGTACGGCCGGTTTTGAACGGGATTGAGTAAGCGGGTATAAACGAGTTCCTTTTCCGCCTCCCAAGATAATCGATAATACTTTCGGCATATATCCTCCTTTTATGATATTTGCAGAGGCGTATTCCGCAAAAACCGAGAGAAGTATCTATGAACACACTGAGATTTAAGCGTTGTTCTATTACTATCAGTATAAACGAGTTTTTTATTTTTTGCCATAAAAATAAATAAGAATTATTCTTGTTCTTTATACTGCGCTTGACAAAGCATTGAATTATCGGTATACATCAAGTGAGATTTAGTAATATATGCGGTAATCTGCCGCCCTCTAAAAGTCATCCATAAAAAGTAATCGTATAAAAAGTTTATTACTGGCAACATTAAAGTTTTGCGCTATTGCTGCCGATACGGGAAGCGGGATAGCAGAAAGTTGTAGCGGTCATGCCGCTACCGCTCAGAGGTGAAAGCAAGACGGTAAAGCTCTGCCGCAGAGAAGCGAAGCAGAAGAAATTATAGTGCGTTTTTATCGCCGGAGTGTGTTAGAAACGCTTGCTCAATGGAGCGGAGAAAAGGCTTATGAAAAAGATGAATCGCGCAGTATTTCTTGTACTGATTATATTAACTGCCCTTGCAGGTATTACCTGTAAACCGTATGTAGGTTTGGGCGGTCAGATCGATATTCTTCCGCCGAGCGGTGAGATTACCTATCCTGATGCGGGTGAGACGCCGATACGGGGTTCGTTTGTTTTAAAGGGTACGGCAAAGGATGACGACGGTATCCAATCGATTTCGGTTGTTTTTGAAAATATCGAAACCAAAGAAAGAAGCCGCGCGTATGAAGCCGAAGGATTTTCCAAAGGGAATGTTTCGGCCTCGTGGACAATAAGCGTAAACAACGAATCGACGGGAACCGAACCGGGGCACGATCTGGTAAAAGTGTATCCCATTCCCGACGGCGAATATACGGCAATTGTCAGCGTTACCGACAAGGGTGGAAAGACGTCCACATTTACCAAGAACTATAAAATAGACAACACGCCGCCGGTATTTATTGTGTCGCGGCCGTCGACGATTGTGGGTAAAGATGAAACGACAACGCCCCAGGCAGACGGATACGGAGCAACTTTTTCTGTTGTCGGGCAGGCAGGTGAACAAAATACGGTAGAAGAACTTGAAGTACTTGTCAACGGAACGGCGCCTATAAAAAACATGTATGTCGGCAAGAATATAAATGCTAAAATTGCCGTTTACAGCACATCTCCTACAAACCCTTTATATGATTTACAAGCGCAAGATAGAACAAAGCCTATTAGAGGCCGACTATATTTGTATGATAACGCCCGCGAATATAAGGGCGGTAGTGCGTCCGGAGAAGGAAATAAGGCCGACTGGTATTATGTGTGGGATTCTATTTATATCGATGTCATAGCAAAAGGATATACCCCCGAAGTAATCAGCGACTATTTTGCCGGTAAAAAAGGTTCGGATAAAAACGAACACGACCAAAAGATACTGGCCTTGCGCGGCGATACGAACGCCTTAAACACGCTTAAATCGGCAATGACAAAAATGGAAGAAAAGCGGAGTACTTTTAAACTGGATCCCAGCATATCGCCGGGATTTAAGGTTATCGGCGTAAAAAACCTGCCTAAAAACACTTTAAATTTGGGGCATACTTCTTCCATGCTGTTTAAAACCGGAAATGAGACCTCCTTTTCGGTAGAGCTTATCCGTAATAAGGATAACACTCCATTAGTAAAAGGAGCCGCTCTTGCACAGTATAAAGAAAGCAATATTGAAATTGTATTGGCAAAGTGGAACGGAACCGGCACTGCAGAAGACAGCTTTAAAACCGGCACAAACCTTGAAGAAAAAACACTTGTAAAGTTTTCCGATTTGGCAAATACAAACAATATCACCGTAGAAGGCGGGTCTTTACGCATAACCTGTGTCTTCAATCCCGATTGGGGCGAAGGTTACTATGCCTTAAAAGTTAAAGGCACAGATACGCATCCTTCAGGCACACATACCTTTGAAGCGTACGACGATTCCAACTCCGTGAACGACGGTATATACATCATAAATTTTCTTGCCGTCGGAAACGGGCCGCGTATACGGGCGATTCGCCCGCAAGGTTTCCAAAAAGGGAATTTTGAAATCTTTGCCGCTGTTACCGGCATCGATTCAACGGGTGTTGTTTATTATAATATAGGTGGATCTGTACCCACCAGTCCGTACCCAGCGACAGTGCTTACAAAAGCTGATCCCGCAGATCAGAGCGATCATAAATATAAGGCTACAATTGATGTAAGCAGCCTGTCCGACGGCGACCATGAAATTCACTTTTTGGTTAAGGCGGGTTCAGGTTCAACCGATGCGGATAAAACCGATTTTGCGATTGATAAAACACCGCCCACTGCTGATATAAGCTACCCTCTTCCTGCCGACCCGCAAGCGGGGAAAATCACTATTTCGGGCACTATTACCGACGGAACAGGATCGAGCGTTAAAGAGGCCGGTACAAAATATATACTGGGTAAAAAGTCTTCTACACCTGCGCTCACCGATTCAGGTTGGCAGAATATGACCACTTCTACAAAGGGGTCATGGAACGTGGATGTTGATTTGGATACGATGAGTGCTCATCCGGAAAATTACGGAACCCAAGTCGGCACGAGTTCTTACTATAAAGTACCGCTTTATATCCGTAGTGAAGATATGCTCGGTAATGCAAAGGTTCATGTAAAAGAAATTCTTTTTAATTCTGACGGAACGAAGCCTGTAGTAAGAGTACTTTCTCCGCAAGCAGATGCTGTTGTCGGCGGTACTATACAAATTTTCGGTACGGCAAGCGCTGTTACCGGCGGACCAAGCGCTGTCGGTGAGGTATATGTACAGTTTTCAAAGACCACTGATTTTACCAATCAGGCGAACATGACCTTCGGAACAAGCGGAGGTGGGTATGATGCCAATTGGTATCAAGGCGGAAACGGACAGCGTGTCCCGGGAACAGGTTCCGGGCCTGGCGAAAAAGGATCTGAGTGGCGGCTTGAAATAAATGGAAACGGCGCGTTTAACGGTACATCTCAGCGGCAAGATTTGTATTTCAGATTCCGTGCAAAAAATAAGAACTACAGCGATCGGTGGGGCGAGTGGACGACACCGGTAAAAATAATCGTTGATAAAGATGCTCCGTTAATTACCGACGTAAAAATCGAAAATATTTCGATGCCGCCGTCACCACAAAATTACGAAACGAATATGTGGATTGGAAGTGGCAAAAAGCTTACGGCAAAATTGACCGATCCGTCTGGAATAAAAGAGGTTAAAATTACCTCAAGCAAAATGAGCGGCGGTATATCGTATACGAAAGCTACGGCGCCCACAGGGTGGCTTACACCTTATAGTGCAGGTGGTGTTTCGGGCTATACGTTAAGCATACCGCTTAATATAAGCGGTATGTCGGGTAATGATTTTTCGATCAAGGTTGAAATTACAGAAGATACAACTACAGGTCTAAAGTCTGATAGTACGTTTACATTCCGATTTGATACGACTGCCCCGACAGGTTTCTTCGGCTCGGGCTTATATATCAACAGCGGGTACTTCGGCGATTCTTCGGTTACAAATGCTGCTCTTGCCGATAAATTACGGGACTTGGGAGCAAACACATCTTCGGGTGCGGGGTGCAAAATATTAGCCGACAATACTGAATTGACAGTAACAAGCGTATTGGGAAGTACGGTGAGTTTTACTCCTTCGACAACAACTAAAGAATACAACTATATCCTCTATAAACCGGAAACCTTGATATATAATGAAAGCTCCTCCAGTCCGTGGATCGTAAAAGGCGTTGCGAATGACGACGGTTCCGGTGTTGCAAAAGTTGAGGCATGGGTTACGGTAGATAATGGGTCAACAGCCCACACGATTATAACCGAAACCGATAATACAAATAAAATAACGCGGCAGCTTGGCGGGCAGGTTACTTGGAAAGGACAGATAAATCTCGATTCGCTTAAAGACGGGAAGGGAACGTTGCATTACAAGATAACCGACAAGAGCGGTAATGAATATAATGCTCCTCCTGTCGATGTGCGGGTAAAAAATAAGCCGATAAAGGTAAAGACAATAACGCTCGTTACTGACATAGGAGGAAGTGCTGTCGAGTTCGCAAATAATAATGTGAACAAAGCCCTCAAGAATATAGACGTAGATTCTAATCTCGACTTTACCGCGAATTATACCAGCAGTGCATTTGCTTTTAAAAATGAAACCAATTCGAAAATAAAGGTGAATTTTGACGGCGGACAGGGACAGGTTAAATACAGTCTGAAATACAACAATGCTATTTTAGCCGGGCATGATATGCAAAATATCGGCAACGGCGGCATCATAACATTGACCCCAGCCAATTTGAATACGATCGGTAATACTACAGGCGAAACAACCAAAGAATTGACGCTGGAATTGTGGGATAGTGCACACGACTGTTCACCGACCGGCACAGCTCCGTTTGGAAAGAGTTCTTTTGCTGAAGTTAAAATCAATACGCTCTTTGAAGCTATCGATACTAAACCGCCGACGGTGGTCATTCTTCCGTTCCACTGGAATAAGGAGGACGACAACTCATTGTATCAAAACAGCCGTGCTAACGGACATGTGGAAATTGCAAAGATTAACAGTTTAGGCAACGATCACCCTTCCGTTTCGGGCAAGGTTACAATCCGCGGGTTTGCGTATGACAATATTAAAATTGATTCAATTACAGCTGAGGTATCCGGTAAAACGTTAACAGCTGCGCTTTCCGGCAATGGGCCGTGGACGGCTGGAACAATAACTTCGGCAGATGGTATTGTATTAAAGGTAAAAAAACTCGGTGCCGACTATCTTGGCTATTACGTTACATGGCAGATTGATTGGGACACTGAAAAAGCGGGCGTAGGGCTTGCGAAAGACATTAAAGTAACGGCTAACGATGGAACAACGACATTTTCCGACACCGGAGTGACTACAGCCAAAACAACAGGCGTTACCCGGACTGAAAAAAGATCTGCAGAAAACGCTGTTTTCGCAAATAAAAAGCCCGGACAGTTTGTTGTGTTTACAAAAGGAGAAACGCAATACCTCACACGTATAAGAAGCGTAACAGGTAATACGGCAACCCTTGAAGATGATGTTCCGATTGAGGCAGATGAAGTTTATATGTACGCTTATACTGCAAACAAGCCTAAAACAAAGGTCAACGTTGTTCCATATATAACGGAGGTAGTAACGGGATTAACAAGTGCAGACGGCGGATTTAAAGGGGCTTTCTCACGTGCATCGACCGGCGAATATCCGGTACGGGCTGGGGAAACAACCGAATCTTCTGCAGAAAAAGAAAAAAGAAAAATACATATAAAGGGTTTTAACCTTAAGCATAATAGCACTTATGGAAATGCTTTTTTGGGAACTCGAGATTTAGGCAATGCACTCGAAAGTATTTATCTTGATTCTTCTACCAGTACAAGCGACGAACTGAAGGTTAGCGTAAACAGTATCGATTCGATAAACAACAAGGTGGATATTACCAAGCCGTACAATCTTGAGGATAACGGAATTAATAACGATATCCTCAATGCAAACCGCAAGCTTTTTGTATGGAAGATGGAACCCATTATCAATAACAATGCGATGGAAAGCCCGCAGTTCGTGATGGATAAGGAAAGTAACTATTATCTGGCGTTCGGAAACTTACGCACGATCGGTAGCGGTGGTTGGGATGCTATGCGGCTTTCAACTAAAATTAGCAAGAACGGTACAGTAACGGCATCAGATGACTGGGAGTTTTGTTATAGTAAATTCCAGAATACAATGATAGGATATGATGGCAATGGTAATCCCTACTTGGGTGCTACAGATACAGATCGCGCTACCGGTCAGAGTACAGGTTTTTCGTTCTGTTTCCAACAACCTTCTAATAGTTCTAACTACAGCTTAGGTATGAATAAAACACGATTGGAAAACTGCGACAATGAGTTGACAAATGTATATGATGTAAACCGTGTACGTATTCCGAAGATAGCCGTACGCGGTGGAGGTACAACAGCTGATCCTGCTAAAATTGCCATGGTTTATTTTGACGGAAATATGAAAGATGATTCGGCTGTTAAATTTAGGTTTGGAACGGTTATCAATGTAGAAACAAGTGTACCGACAGTAAGCGGCACACGAACTGCCATAACTGGTGGAATTGCCTACAATGTCGGCAACAATGGTGTCGGTAGCGATCCCGATTCACCCAAAAAATCCGGTTCCGCCAAGGGGTATGAAATCATTGCAGATACGGCCGATTCCACAACTTATAAAAGCGGCTTGTATGCTGCGGTGGGACTGACTTCTACAAATCGTGCTGTTGCCGTATGGTATGATGCAACGGGTTCCCGATTGGTATACAGCTATCGCGATATGGGTGCAAGCTACACGGCACCGGGTGTCGGAGGAGACCGTAAAACAAACGAATGGCAGGCTCATGCGGTTGAGATTGACGGCGGTGCACCTCTCTATGTTGATGTGGTAATTGATGATGAGGACGGTTTGCATATCGGTTACTATTCAAGCAGTAAAGGCGGGGTAAAATACGCCTACCTGCCGCCGGATAAAGTAAAAGGGACAACAAAGCCTGTTTCTACAGACTTTAAAGTTGCTACAGTCGATACCCATATGAATCCGGGGACATTCCTTAAAATAGGTGTACGTAAAGAAGGCACCAAGCAGGTTCCGTACATCAGCTACTATCATAACGGTTTTTACGGTTCCAAAAATGCAGCACGTATTGCATGGCTGAAAGACGGCATCGGTTCCGATGGTACGGTAAAAACCGGTGTGGTAAACAATAAGTTTACCGGTGACTGGGTTGTAATGACTGTTCCCGCAAGCAACGGTATTCAGCAGTACACGATTTGTCAGGGTGTACCTTCGAGCGGTGATTATGCAAATAAGGTTGTTGCCGCGTACTTTACAACAAAGAATTACGAAATGGCGGTGCTGTCTAAGAATTGACATCCGTGTCAATTCTTGGACGCGAGATTTGTGCGCAAGCACAAATCTCGCTACTGCATGGAACCACCGCCGTCCGTGGCAAGTTCAAAAATTGACCTCCTTGTCAATTTTTGAACGCGAATTTTGGCAAAGCCAAAATATCGCTACTGCTGAGAGAACCACCGCCATCCGTGGCGGGGATGATTGAAAGCCTGGTATGCAGCACTTACCGGGCTTTTTATATGAATGGTGCGGTGTTCCGAGCCGTTCGGATAAAAGGGTTTGCAAAAGTGAGGAAAACATGATAACAATCGGTAACAATGAATTACGAGCGGTTTCAGGAATCTCTGCTGATGAAGAAAGAGATATTATAAACTTTCTGCAAGGTGCGGTGTATTGTTGGTGTAAAAATAGAAAAAATGAATGGTTCTCTCTACGTGATTTAATGGGAGGTGATAATTACTACTGGAATGATACACCTATGATTAAATTATGGGAAAAGCATAATAATTTAAAAAAAGCCGATCCCGTTGATGAAGCAGGAAAAGATGGTGGATGGTTATTAAAAAAAGTAGTGCAGAAAGATAAAAGAAAATTTGAAACAAAAGAAGAAGATATGATTAGAAAGTATCGGTGGATACCATAGCAAGTTAAATGGATATTGGTCGAGTATTTTTGGCTGAGGTAAAAAGATAGTATGAAAAAAAATAATCAAGAAATAATCGAAAATAATTCTTAATTTTTAATTATTTTCCCCCATTGAATGAATTACAGCTTTTCAATCTCTTCGCGGCTTAAGCCGGTTGCTGTTGCAATATTTTGAATAGATAAGCCGAGTTGCAGAAGGTTCCGTGCTGTTTCGAGCGCTTTTTGGCGGGAACCTTGGGAGCGTCCCCTTGCTTCTCCTTCTGCGAGACCGATGGTTTTACCTTCCGCAAGACCCCATTCGGCTCCTGCCTTGAATTGCACTTCAGAAATAGTTGCAATGTCACTTTTCAGCTTCATCCTCGATTCATACAGCTTCCGCTCCTCAGGACTTAGACTCAAAACATCAATTTTCTCATTTAGTATTTGCAATATCGGAGAGGTCATTGCTAACATTGCTCTTTCCTCCTTGTCGTCCGTTTCTATAAACCGTAACCAGTTTAGCAGCTTTTCCTGTTTTTTGGTAGTGATACTTTGCCGTATCTCAGCTCCTTTTACTGCCGATAAGTTTAGAAAGTGTATCTCTAATAAATCAGTGAGCGGCTGATAGCTATTCTGCTCCTGTATGCTATAGCCAGAGTGCATCTCTCTATTGAGCTTAAATCCTTGTGAGATTAGATTGATGGCAATGCATCTTGTAAGGCTGGTGTATGATTCACCCTCTTTAAAGCCCTCAATGTACATTTTAGCCCAATAGAACAGTGTTCGAGGAATAAATTCGGCAGACCAAGAGTTTTGAATTTCAATATCGATTGCTGTTCCGTCTTTTAATCGAAGTTTAACATCGAGAATACCGGTCTTATCGGTGATCGCATCTTTGGTAAGTTCCTTATCCAGCAGTTCGAGGTCGGTAATCATACCGGTCGGCATATCCAGAACACATTCAAGGAAGTCCTGCAAGCAGGCTTTGTTCTCTTCCGAGCCGAGTAAGAGCTTGAATAAATAATCGTTTTTAAGAGTGAGGGTCATTGTGTCGTTCATCTTTTACCTCTGTGAATATATCTCTTATATATAGCACGGATGCAAAAATGGCTAAAAAAATGGGGAAAATTATGAATTTTTAATTAGGATTGCTGAAGTCCTTCCGTAAGCCTTTTGAAATAGACTGTTAAGCAGTTGTACATCCGTGTACAACTGCTTAACGACGAGATTTGTGCACAAAACAAATCTCGCTGCTGCTTGGAATCTCTGACCCCCTGTCAGAGTAGCAACGCGGTAGATGTGCTGACCATAGTGCCGCAGGTTAAAGGTATGTTAGAAGGCTCTTTCAGCCTCCTCAATATATACGATGCGCATTGGAGCAGCGATATATGGGTGAATGATAATCGTGGACAACGAGTATCGGTACCTCCGGCGCATTGATCGGAGACTGGGTGGTTATGACGCTTCCTGCAAGCACCGGTATCCGGCAGTGCGGAAAAGGTTAGTGGTAAGTTTTACCACCGACCGATTGGATTATAGTTTTTCGATTTCAGATTTTGAAAGCCCTGTCATCAGACAAATTTCTGTCGGTGGATAGTTTCGCTCGAGCATAATCTTTGCCGTTTCAAGTGCTTTCCGGTAAGAGCCATCGGCAAAACCTTGCTGTATGCCTTGCTGTATACCTTCGGCGATGCCTGCTCTACGTGCATCCATTTCAAATGATTTTAATAACATATACTCCCTCCATTTTTCTTCGTCTTCTTTGGTTTCATTTACTCGCTTGTCAAGCTGTTTGGTAAATGCAGTTTCCGGTGGTTTCCTGTTCATATACGATAAAAAAGCTTTTAACTCTTTTTCGGCATGTTCGGCAGCTGTACTATTTGCGATTATTTTTGTTGTACCGTCATTAAAAATCTGTCCTGTTTATCCCCTATAGCATCACCGGTAGAAAAACAGCTTGAAAAAGGGAGTGATAATTCAGAACTTTTTCGTTAAAGATATCAGTGGTTAGATTAAATGATTCCCGCTCTCTGTCTCTGCGGCGAGGTTGTAGGAGAAAGAAAAGGCAATTCATAATTTTTAATTATGAATTGCCTTTTCTTATGCGGAAGGTTGATTATGTAATCGAAGCGTCGTAGATGCCCTTAATTGCGGCCGCGAGCGTTTTGTCGAATTCTTCTTGCGACTGTTGTGCACGCAAATCCTCAGCAAGGGCGCGGGAGAAGCTCGCGATCATACCGTGGTTCTTTGCCAGCAAGGCATTAGCCTCTTCTCTGCTGTAGCCTCCCGAAAGCGCAACGACACGTACAACCTGCGGATGGTCAATAAATTCTTTATACAGGTCTGCCTGCGTCGGAATGCTGAGCTTGAGCATAATCAGTACATCCTTCGGCAGTTTTGCAATGTGCTCGCGGATTTCCGTTTTCAGAATCTCTTCGCACTTTGCTTTATCGGGGCTGTGAATATCGACTTCCGGCTCGATAATCGGTACAAGCCCGTGCTTTGCGATCTGGAGTCCGATTTCAAACTGCTGGTCGATAACTTTTTTGATGCCTGCAGGATTTGCTTCCTTTATCACCGAACGCATTTTTGTTCCGAAGATGTGCTTCTGTACGGCGCGCTTCAGCAATGCTTCCAAATCGGGCATCGGCTTCATCATCTGAACGCCTTCAGCTAAGTCTGCAAGTCCTTTATCAACTTTTAAGAACGGAAGAACACCGCGTTTATCCCACAGATAATCTGCCGTCGGGATACCTTCTATATCGCGATCCATTGTTTGCTCAAAAAGAATAGCACCAAGGATATGTTTTTTATCGAATTCTTTACTGGTGATAATCCGTGTCCGCATGGCATGCACCATATCGAACATCTCTTTTTCATTTGAGTAAGCATCGCCCCCAACACCGTAGGCAGCTAAGGCCTTAGGCGTGCTGCCGCCGCTCTGATCGAGGGCTGCGATGAATCCTTTTCCGGTGCGCATCCGTTCTATTTTTTGCTTGTCCATAGTAAAACCTCCTGCAACATACTGCGGTGTTAGTATATCCTATGATGGCGAAAAACGCTAGTCTGTCGGCATCTTCACATCTTCGGATATTCAGCGTATAATTGAAGAATACGAGGATATTTTATGCAAAAAGTGTATGCCGATAGCTTTCTTCAAACGATGGAATTTCATATCAACCGCAATATACGTACAAAATGCCGGTTTTCAAAAACGCTTTTTTCATCGACCGGAAATGTAATCATACGGAATATCAACGATATTTATGCGTTTACTTTTCAGTATAACGAAGTTGTCGAATCGGGTGCGTTCGGTATGCCGGTGCGCGCCGAGCAGTATTTAAAGGCGGGACAACTGAATGCGATGGGACTCATCGATGAAATATTCCATTATATGTGCCGGCTCTATCGGCGGGATGTACGTACCGATTTTTTTAGCAGCGGCTATGAATTTGTGCAAGCGGAGCTCGCAAAGGAACAGTTGCCCGACCTCGACGATTTATTACTCGAATTTTGCACGGAATTTCCTCCTGCCGAAGTGTACGGCGGAACAATGTCCGTCGAGGATTGGTTCGGCAATACCGATCCGGTATCAGGTATTGAAAATAAATACCGTGCGTTTGAAGAATTGATTCTTTGTAAACTTGCAAATGAGAATCCTGCCTTCCAACCTTTTTATCCGCTTTTTACCGATGAACAGCTCGCAGCGAATCCTGCGTATAATTGTTTTTGGAACAGCCTTTGCGAATGGTCATCCCAAAATGAGGTATTCGGTCCGGAAAAAATCGATCTGATTTCGCTGCTTAAAGCGCCTGTTTCTTATGCGCCGTTCAGTTTGAAAGGGCAGCTTGAATATATCAAAATGCACTGGCTCGATTTGCTCAGCGAGTTTATCGGCAGGCTCTTAACAAGTCAGGATATCCTTTCCGAAGAAGAAAAAGCTGCATGGCAAGGATGCGGAAGTGGCGGAGCCGACGCGTATCATTTTGAAGACCTGACCCAGGAGTATGAACGGTTCAGCGCCGACCGCGAGTGGATGCCGAACGTTGTGATGATTGCCAAAAGCACGTTGGTGTGGCTGGATCAGCTCAGCAAAAAGTATCAGCGGTCTATTACCCGCCTCGATCAAATTCCCGATGAAGAGCTTAACATCCTTGCGGAAGCGGGCTTCAACGCACTGTGGCTTATCGGCGTGTGGGAACGTTCCCCTGCAAGCGCACGGATTAAGCAGATATGCGGGAATCAGGAAGCGGCAGCGAGTGCCTACAGTTTGATGGATTATGAAATAGCCGGTGAAATCGGCGGATGGGAAGCGCTTGAAAATCTGCGCAGACGCGCCGGTGCACGCGGTATTCGGCTTGCCGCGGATATGGTGCCGAACCATACCGGTATAGATTCAAAGTGGGTTATTGAGCGGCCTGATCTTTTTATACAAACCCGCGAAAGTCCCTTTCCGGGCTATAGCTTTGACGGTGAAAATCTTTCTCACGATTCCCGTGTCGGTATTTATCTTGAAAACCATTATTATTCAAAGACGGATTGCGCCGTGGTGTTTAAGCGGGTCGATCACCATACCGGCGATACCCGATATATTTACCACGGAAATGACGGAACAGGGCTGCCGTGGAACGATACCGCGCAGATTGACTTTCTTAATCCCGAAGCCCGTGAAGAGGTTATCAGAAAGATTTTGCACGTTGCACGGAATTTTCCGATTATCCGCTTCGATGCGGCAATGGTACTGGCAAAAAAGCATATCCGGCGGCTGTGGTATCCTGAGCCGGGCAGGGGAGGGGATATCGCAAGCCGTTCCCGTTTTGCGCTTTCTACAGAGGAGTTCCAAAAGCGGCTTCCCGAAGAGTTTTGGCGTGAGGTAGTAGACCGCTGTGCAGCTGAAGCGCCCGATACGCTTCTGTTGGCAGAAGCCTTTTGGATGATGGAAGGCTATTTTGTCCGAACACTCGGTATGCACCGTGTCTATAATTCCGCATTTATGAATATGCTCAAGCGGGAAGATAATGCACAATACCGGTTGACTATCAAGAACACCCTTGAGTTCGACCCGCAAATATTAAAGCGTTATGTCAATTTTATGAATAATCCCGATGAAGAAACCGCTGTGGCGCAGTTCGGCAGGGATGATAAATACTTCGGCGTTTGTACCATGCTGGTTGCGATGCCGGGACTGCCGATGTTCGGGCACGGACAGATTGAAGGCTTTGAAGAAAAATACGGTATGGAATACCGCCGTGCTTATTACGATGAGCAGGTAAACACCGGTCTTGTTGAGCGGCATTGTAGGGAAATTTTCCCGCTGATGCGGCTTCGCCGTCTGTTCTCCGGTGTAGAGAACTTCCTGCTCTATGATTTCTGGACGGATGGACAGGTAAACGAAAATGTCTTTGCGTGGTCGAATGTTCACGGGGATTCCCGATCCCTCATTCTCTATAATAATAAATATGAACAGGCTGCCGGCTGGATCAATATGTCTGTTGCTTATGCCGTTAAGGAAGCCGATGATGAAAAACGGCTGGTACAGCGGACGCTTGCGCAAGGCTTGCAGTTGACGGTTACTGCGGATCGGTTTGTCATTTTTCAAGAACAGCGTTCAAAACTATGGTTTATCAGAAAAAACAGCGAGATTGCGGAACACGGTTTGTTTGCTGCTCTCAACGGTTTTGAAACACAGGTGTTTTTAAACATCTATGAGGTAACCGACACTCCGGACGGACAGTATCAAAAGTTGTATGAAAAACTCAACGGCAGCGGTATTGCAGATGTTGCGATGGGAATCAACGAGATCAAGTTTAAGAAGCTCTATGATGCGCTTGCTGCGTGCGTGTCAAAAGAGACAATGCAAGATTGTATGCAGCTGGTAAAGGATTGTAAGCATACTGAAACCCCGCGCGAAACGGAGTCAAAGATACATTCGTTTATCAACAAGCTTGAACCGTTAGCTGCCGCTTTTTTGACCGCTTTAGAAGAAACGTACCGCAGTGAGGAGACTGCACAATTCCTTGAAGAGAAAGTTCCGGCAGCTAAAACATCCGTAAAGCGGTTATTGGCTCTGTTCCGGGCGCGTATGTATCGGCTTCTCCTCTCGGCTTCCGGTTTGCTGGTACGGGAAATGCCGCTGACTGCGATGACACCTGCCGTAACCGTCTTTATTCATAAAATGTGCGGAACGGCTTCGCAGCTTTTCGTATCGTTCGGTTCGGTGTTCCTTATGGCTGTTGAAGATATTGCTGTCTATTACAAGATGGAAGAAAATATCGGAAGGCTCTTTGCCTTTTTGCACCTCGACGAAAAGCTTGCGGCACTGGTTCGTTCAAAGGGCTTTGATATTGATCCTATTGAAAATAAGGCCGATACGGTAAAGTATCTCTATTATGTGCATAATGCCCGCGGAAAGAAAGCTATCCGCAGAACCGGTATTGTCAACCGGATGGCGCAGGATCCTAATGTCATGATCCGGCTCGGTATTCATGAATGGGACGGCATTAAGTGGTTTAACCGTGAATCGGGAGAGTTGCTTGCCGACGATATGGCAGCGATGCTTTTTCTTTCCGCAGCACGGCCGGTTAAACAGGCTGAGTGTATGAAGAAAACTGCCGCTTCGGTAGAAAAATATTGCCGGTTTGATGCGGAATTTTCTGCAGCAATCCATAAGTCGGGATATCAAGTGGATCGGTACCTCAAGCTTTTTGCCGGTACGTTAAAATAGTACGGCTTATCCGTGCAAGGTATGTGAAATCGAAATGAAAAAGCATTGTTTTTTTCTCTTGATTGTGTTGTTGCTTGCTTCTTGTAAGCCTGCCGTTAGAAAAGAAAGCCGTACTGTGTTTGCGCTTGGAACCGTGTGTAACATCCAACTATTTACGGAAATGCCGCAGGCGGAAGCCGAAGCCCTACTTCAAACCTGTACACAACGGCTTGAGGAGCTTGAACGGCATTTAAGCGCAAATGCCGACAGCTCTACGCTTATCGATATCAATAAGGCGTCCGGTATATCCGCAGTTAATGTACCGGCAGATATATACCCGCTGTTTGAACGTGCTGTGTTTTTTGCCGAAAAGACGGACGGTGCGTTCAATCCTGTTATCGGCAGCGTGGTCAAGCTCTGGAATATCGGATTCGAGAATGCGCGGAAGCCCGAAGATCAGGATATTCAGGCGGCGCTTTCCAGTACCGGCTATAAGGATGTACAGCTGACCGGCGCAGCGGTTTTTCTGAGAAAGGCTGGGATGAAGCTTGACTTAGGGGCGATTGCAAAAGGGTTTGCCGCCGATGAGCTTACCCGCATCGTGAAACAGGCTGGGATTGTGCACGCCGTCATCGATATCGGCGGTACGATTTCCGTTGTGGGAACCCGGCCGGACGGCAAGCGCTGGAATATCGGTATTCGGGATCCGCGTGTCCGGCAGGGGCAGCCGGTTATTTCCGCTCCGATTGAAAGCCGCAGTATTTCTACGTCCGGCAGCTATGAGCGGTATTTTGAGCAGGATGGCGTCCGCTATCATCACATTATCGACCCTGCAACCGGATATCCGGTGCGGAGTACTATGATTGCGGTATCTGTTTTTTCCAATTCGGCAACCGACGCGGACGCTTTGTCAACAGCGTGCTTTGTGCTCGGCTATGAGAAGGCTGCTGCACTGCTTGCTGGACTTCCCGATACGGAAGCGCTTTTTATCTTTGATGATAACAGCGTCCGTACAACAGGCGATCTTGAAAAAAATATCGTGATTTTAAATTCTGCCTTCCGGTTCGCGAATACGAATGAAAACGCTGCAAACAAATAAACTGCCGGTTTTGCGTATTGCAAGATAGTTAGGGAGGCCGCTGTGAAAATGATAAAACAATACACCAAAAACACCCGCTTTCAAGATATGGTGCAGACGGTAATCCTCTTCGGCTTCGCGCTGTATTTTATCGGCGTCGTTGTTTCCGGTTCGGTATACCGCTATGTGCATGAGCGGCATATACCCGTGCTGTTATTATCAGCGGCGGTATTTTTTATTATCGGCATACTCAAATTTAAACAAGTGATACAGGAATCGCAGCGGCATACCTCATTGCATACGAGTGGCTATTCTGCGGTTGTTTTTGATCGTCCTGTAGGAGACGTCCGCAGCGGACGCGCAGGTGTTTTCGGTATTGCCGTCTTTGCCGTTGCCTTGGTTGGTATGTCAGCGGCATTGGGAACAGTGGTGCGATTTTCTCAATTTGCGTATACCGGCTCGCTCGGTGAAGGGACTGCGGGTTCTTCCATTACAGCTGCGCCTGTTGCTGCATTGCCTTCCGCCGGTGATGCTCGGGCAAGCGCCTCTTCCGGTGCTGTGCTGCCTTCTGTTGCTGTGTCTCCTACGGAAGCATCTTCCGCTACTTCTGCCATTGCAGAACGGAACATACCGAGTGCAGACGGCGGTATCGTTATGGACAGCGATACGTTTGCGCAATGGCTTACCAAGCTGTATACAAAGCCCGATGCATGGGTTGGAAAGAAAATCACGGCAACCGGCTCTGTGTGGAAGGATGGGGAATTGTTCGAAAAGGATGAATTCGCCTTAGCCCGTATGATGATGACATGCTGTGCTGCCGATATGCAGCCGGTCGGTGTCCTTGCGCAGTGGAGTGATGTTCAAGCGCTTACCGAGGGCGAATGGATTGAGGTTATCGGTACGCTGTCAAAAAAGCCGTATAAGGATAGTTTTGATCCGCTTATTATTGTAGAAACGGTAAAAAAGATCGAGCCGCCGCAGCGGGAGTATATTTATCCATAGATGTGCGTTTTTTACAGCTGTACGCGGGCGAGAGCTTCCGCCGCTTCTTTATAATCTTTCCGTATATTAAGCGCCCGTTGGAATGCATCCCGTGCGCTTTGTTTATATCCTGCCAGTTCGCGGGCAAGACCAAGCCGGTACCACCACAGTGAATTCGACGGTTCCAAATGCACTGCTGCGGAATAGGCAATATCAGCCTTTTGATAACGTTTTGTTAAGCGGTAAATGTCGCCGACATAAAAGTAGGCAATGCTTGCCCGCTCTCCGGTCGGCGCCATATCGATATACCGTTCCATTTGGCGGAGGGACTCTTTATAATCGTTGAGATAAAAGTAGGCTTCTCCTAATGTTTCGATAATCCGCACATCCGACGCGATTTTAAGCGCCTCGTTGCAGACTGTTACCGTTTCACGGTATCTATGCAGACGGAACAGCGACCACGTATAGACAGTGTATGATTCCATATTGCGCGGGTTTTGGCGGAGCTCGGCAAGGCATACATCGACTGCCGCCGTATATGACGTTTTTGCCTCCTCTGTTCGCCCCGCACTGTCTAAGCTGCGTCCGGTGCGGTATAACTTCAGCGCATCCGCCTTTTCTTGCGCATAGATGACTCCCGATGCACATAGTAACACTGTAAGGATCACCATAGTGCGTTTTATAAAATTATACGTTTTCTGTTGTACGTTCATTTTATCAACCTCTCTTTCGTAGGGGATGCCTAGCCGTCAACCGTTGAACCGCAGCCGATAAATAAGAAAGCCTCTAAAAATCAATCCTTTTTAGAGGCTTGTAATTACATTCCTAGAATGCCGCGACAACTTCTCCGTTAGGATATTTTTCCGTAATATACTTACGTACTTTATCGCTTTGCAGCGCTTTTATCAATGCTTTGATGCGCGGATCGTTCTCATTTCCCTGTTTAACCGAAATCACGTTCGCATAGGGAGAGTCTTTTCCTTCAACAAGCAGACCGTCTTTTGCAGCGGAAAGACCTGCCGGGATAGCATAGTTTCCGTTGATGACAGCTCCTTGGACATCTGCAAGCACGCGCGGGAGTGTTGCTGCTTCAATTTCCTTAAACTGTAAGTTGTAAGGATTTGCGGTAATGTCTTGCGGAGTAGCCGCTAAACCTGCGCCCTCACGCAAGGTGATAATATGTGCGGACTCAAGCAATAACAATGCCCGCGCTTCGTTTGTCGGGTCATTCGGAATGGCAATGGTATCGCCGCTTTTAAATTCGGAGAGGTTTCCGTATTTTTTTGAATACAGCGCAAGCGGTTCAATATGAACCGTTCCTACACTGACTAGGTGGTACCCATGTTCCTTGTTAAAAGTATCCATATAGGGAACGTGCTGGAAGAAGTTTGCGAATTGTTCGCCCGTTTCGACCGCATCGTTGGGGGTTACATAGTCGGTGAACTCGGTAACCTTGAGCGTAATATTTTCCTTTGCAAGATCCTCCGTTACAAGCTCCAAGAGTGCTTTATGAGGTTCCGGACTTGCAGCAACAGTCAAAATATTTTGACTGCTTTCTTTTTTCGCGCAGGAAACCGATAAGCTTGCGCAAAGAGCTGCGCCAAGCAGTAATGTGAGTAGTTTTTTCATAAACTAGTCTCCTTTCCATTGGAATGAACGCTAGATTACTATATATCTTTAAGCTCTGTCTAGGGTTGTTATAGAAGGGAATATATGAGGTTAAGCGGGAAAAACTACCATTGTTAAAAAGGGCTGTGCAAATAGAGAAAAATGTTGCAGAAACCCGATATTTCGATTATCATCTATAATGTATACTATAAAATGTAAACGATATACAAACACGTTATATATTTGGAGGAAAAATAATGACGATAGATACGCTCAAACATACAAGAGCTCGTCAATGGGTTGATGAGGTAGCGGCGCTGTGTACACCGGATAGCGTATATGTGTGTGACGGTTCGACGGCAGAATATGACCGGCTGATGAAAAAATTGGTTGATGTAAAACTGGCGACTCCCTTAAAAAAGCGGAAGAACAGCTTTTTGTTCCGTTCCGATCCTTCCGATGTCGCTCGTGTAGAAAGCAGAACCTTTATCGCGTCAAAAAAAGAAGATGATGCCGGCCCTACAAATCACTGGACGGATCCCGTTGAACTCAAAAAAACAATGAGTGCGCTGTACAAGGGCTGCATGAAAGGGCGTACCCTCTATGTTATTCCCTTTTCGATGGGACCCGTTGGTTCCGATATTGCAAAAATCGGTATCGAAATTACCGACTCCGAGTACGTTGTCTGCAATATGCACATTATGACACGGGTCGGCACAAAGGTGCTCGATGCGCTCGGTACCGATGGTGCATTTGTTCCCTGTCTGCACTCGGTCGGGAAGCCGCTTGAAGCAGGCAAAACCGATGACGGCGTGTGGCCGTGCGCTCCGCTGGAACATAAATATATTTCTCACTTTCCGGAAGAGCGGCTGGTATGGTCTTACGGCTCAGGTTACGGCGGAAACGCCTTGTTGGGTAAAAAGTGCTTTGCGCTGCGTATCGCTTCCGTACTTGCGCGGGACGAAGGCTGGCTGGCCGAGCACATGCTCATCTTAAAAATTACCAATCCTGAAGGAAAATCAAAGTATATTACCGGAGCCTTCCCCTCAGCTTGCGGTAAGACAAATCTTGCGATGCTTATTCCCACGATTCCCGGCTGGAAAGTTGAAACCGTTGGAGACGATATCGCATGGATGAAGTTCGGTGAGGACGGTCGCTTGTATGCCATTAACCCCGAATCGGGCTTCTTCGGTGTAGCGCCGGGAACTTCCGACCAATCGAATAAAAACGCAATGGAATCGATAAAAGAAAACACCATCTTTACCAACTGTGCCTTAACGGAAGATGGGGATATATGGTGGGAACAGATCGGTCATCCTGCAAAGGGTAAGCTGGTAGACTGGAAGGGTAATACCCGCGATGCGCTGCCGACGGATAAAAGCCCGAAAGGCGATGAATTTGCACATCCGAACGCCCGCTTTACCGCGCCTGCTAAGCAGTGTCCGGCGATTGCAAACGAATGGGAAGACCCCAAAGGCGTACCGATTTCCGCGTTCTTGTTCGGCGGCCGCCGTCCGAGCACTATCCCGCTGGTACACCAATCCCGCGATTGGAACCACGGCGTATTCCTCGGCTCGATTGTCGGCTCGGAGATTACCGCCGCAGCGCTCGACTTAAAAGTCGGCAGCATCCGCCGAGACCCGTTTGCGATGCTCCCCTTCTGCGGGTACAACATGGGCGACTACTTTCAGCATTGGATTAACATCGGTAAAAAATCGACGGCGGACAAGCTGCCCAAGATTTTCTACGTCAACTGGTTCCGCAAGGATGCGGACGGTAACTTTATCTGGCCCGGCTACGGAGAAAACAGCCGTGTACTCGCATGGATATTCGACCGCTGCAACGGCAAAGACAATGCTGTAGAAACCGCTATCGGCTGGATGCCTAAAGACGGGGCTATCAATACCGAAGGACTCAACGTGTCGAAGGAACAAATGAAAGAAATTCTTTCGGTAGACGCTGAAGGCTGGAAGAAGGAGATTGCGGATATCCGCGAAAATCACTATCCAAAATTCGGTAGTAAACTACCCAAAGAGCTTACCGAAGCCTTAAACACGCTGGAAAAACGGCTCGGTTAATCATACCGGAACATTGTCGGGCGTTTCTATTTGGAAGGCTGCAAAGCACATGTAACCGACTTTTGTAAACGCCCTGTATCTATTTTGTGAAACTGCTGCATAAAGGAGGAGCCGCGATGCAAATTTTTGATACCCATGCCCATATCGGATTGCTCTACAACGATCCTCTTGCGCAGCTGCGCGCTATCCAAGAAGCCAAACGGGCTTCCGTAACCAGAATACTCAGTATTTGTAATAGTTTGCATGATTTTTATTCGGTATATGAAACGCTCAAAACCGAACAGTCAGTGTATTATGCTATCGGCGTTTCACCGTCGGAGGTAACGGCTCCGGGGAAGGACTGGGCGCTTCAGGTTGAAAAAGGGGCGCAGCTGCCGGGGGTTATTGCCATCGGGGAAACAGGGCTCGACTATTACAAAAAATACGGAGACCAGCGCTCGCAGATAGAGTTGTTTATTACGCAGCTGGAAATAGCGGCAAAAGTGAAAAAACCGGTCGTTATTCATAACCGGAATGCGGGAAAGGATGTGTTGAACATCCTTTCCGAGCGGATGCCCGAAGCAGGCGGCATTCTACATTGTTATTCAGAAGATGCCGAATTTGCTCAGCTCGCGCTGAAGCTGCCGCTCTATTTCTCGTTTGCGGGTAATCTGACATACCGGAATGCCCGTAATCTGCATGAAACAGTACGCACGCTGCCGCTTGACCGCATATTGGTTGAGTCCGAAAGTCCGTTTATCCCGCCTGCGCCCTACCGGAAAGAGCGTAATATGCCGGCGAATACCGTGGCTACGGTTGAGTTTATGGCGAAGCTTTTAAAGATGGATATGGAAGCATTAGCGGCTCAACTGTGGAAGAACAGCTGTAAAGCGTTTAATCTGCCGGAATGAATAACTTGAATGCAGCAGAAACGGCCGGCGGATTTTACCGGCCGGTAACAATAGGAAGCCTAACACTTCCCGGGAATATTTTTTTAGCCCCCGTAGCAGGGTATTCCGACAGGAGCTTCCGGTCTATTTGTGTTGATTGGGGCGCGGATTTTACCTATACTGAAATGGTTTCGTCGGAGGCATATATCCGCAACTCGGCAAAAACGGAAAAGCTTATCGCCCGTGCATATAACGAGCGGCGGTATGCAGTACAGATATTTGGAGCAAATCCCGACTTTATGGCGGAAACAGCAGTACGTATCATCGAACGGTATCATCCGGAATGTATCGATATCAATGCCGGCTGCCCGATACCGAAAATCACCAAAACGGGGGCTGGTTCCGCATTAACGAGGAATCCGAAAAAGCTCTATACAGCGGTTAAGGCGGTTACGGAAGCTGTCGGCAAAATGGATGCCGCTGTTCCGGTAACGGTAAAAATACGCTCCGGCTGGTCGCAAAACGAGCTTACGTGGAAAGAAGCTGCCGCGGCAGCCGTTGATGCAGGAGCGGCGGCGTTGACCATTCATCCCCGTACCTGTGTGCAATGCTACAGCGGAACGGCAGATTGGGATATTTTGGCACAACTTGTACAGCTGATGCAGGGGCGGGTACCCATATTCGGGTCGGGTGATTTGTTCAGCCCGGAAGCAGCGCATGATATGCTTTCTTCCACTCAATGTGCGGGGGTTATGTTTGCGCGCGGAGCTATGGGCAATCCTTTTATCTTCCGGCAAACACGGGAACGGCTGCAAACCGGCGCCTATTCCGAAATAACGCCTGAGGATAAAATCGGAACGGCAAAAAAAGAACTCATGATGCTGTGTGAAGAAGTAGGGGAACAGATCGCCTGCCGAGAAATGCGGAAGCGGTTTGCCGCTTATACCAAGGGAATTGCAGGGGGAGCAAAGCTTCGTGAACAGTTGGTACAGGCGAGTTCCATACAAGACTATGAAAGGATTTTAGAGAACTTCTCATTACAAGCGGTACAGCCGCATACCGATAACAATAGGTGAGGATTATTATGTTTGATTTTATCAATACTCTTATTACGTCAATAAAGGATTTTTTTGAAGGACTCTTTTTTTCCTCATCACCGGAGTATCAAAAGAAACGGCAGCTTAAAGGCTACGCCGCAGAACTCAAAAAGCTCAATCCGCCGTTATACCATACCGGTAAAATACTGCTTCCGGCATTCGGTTCGTTGTTGTATCAGCTGTATCATTTTTTACAACCGGTGAAAGCGATTCTGGACAAGACGGTTAATTCCCCTGATATACGCGCGTCCGAAAAATATCAAGACCTTTTTTTTGAGGCGATCTTGTCGGAAGAGCAGATAAAACAACATCGGAGTTTTACCTTTCAGGCTCGGAGCCAGCTCTTATCAAAGTGTAAAAACTATCAGGAAACGGAACATACACTGCAAGAACAAATACATAGTTTTAAAAATTTTATCCGCTTGTTTCATACACCCGCATTTAAGACCCGTGAACAGGAGTTGATCAAACTCTTTTATCTTTCCGATTTGTGCGATTTTGACTATGCGTCTTTTCTCAATCAATTTAACAATAACTTGCAGCTCAATACCGCTGCACCGGCATCGATTTCTCAAGATAATTTTGAAGAAGTATTTGCCGGTGATGTGGTAAAAAATTTGCTGGATTTCCAATTTATCGTACGGCATGTTGCTATCACACAGACGACGATTAACGATGTCATTTTTTTGGCACGGAGTTTAGGAAATTTTACCGATGAAGCAGGTGCAAAACTGGAAAAAACGCTGAATACGGTCGAAAACCTTCTTGCAAATCAGCTGAAGCGGACAACGATACCGATAATGTTGAAATTGATTAAGGAAGACCCCAATTTTAAAGAAAAAATAACCGTTTCCGAATCCAAACCGCTGCAGGAATATATTGATCGAAGCAGTGAAATCTTTCAGGCAGATTCAAAACGCCTTTTAAAAATCACCAAGGAAACGAATATTACCGGCTTAATCGAAAAATGCTTTGGGAGCGGTCAGTTGAAGCCGTTGGAAGGATATAATGATGCAGTTAATGACGCTATTCAAAATCTTTCACCGATTTCTTTTGATTGGGTTAAACCGATACAATTGTTAAAGGCGTTTACCGAAATGTATTTTGAAACGCACTATAAAACTTTTTTAAAATCTCTGTTGATTGAAGGTTTTTTTGCGAACAAACAGATTGAAGGTCAATATGCGGCAATCTACCGTTCCTGCGAAATGCTGTTGGGTAAAATAACTAATTTTGAACAGCTTTTTAAGCCGAAAGGTCAATGCAATCTTCTTGAAATTCAAGGCTATATTACAGAGATCGAAAAAGGCAAGGATATGAAAAAACAGCTGCAGAAAATCGTTGATATTGCAAATATGCAGGCAAAGGCTATCGTACAAACCGGAAGCAAAGCTTATGCCGACCTGTATGCTTTTACCGAGCATTTATTGGAGGACATAAAAGCGCCTACTTCCGAACTGATTACAAACATAAAAGCTCTTGTCGTCAGCTCAAAGAATAAAGAATCCTTTATCCGCTTGGAACAGGATCGGCACATCTTTGCTATGTTTCTCGAGATAATGAAAAATTATGCAGTGTTCGGTTCTATCGAAAAAGGAAAACCGGGAGCACCGCTTCCTACTACCGTACCAAGTACGGGGTCTACCGTAAAACCGGTGCAAAAGTAGTGTTTAAACATTAGTGCCGGAAAAATTATCAAGTAAAATGATGATATACAAAACTATGCTGTTTCGTAAGCTATCCTTTTTTTTCTTTTTACTCTGTGCTGCCTCTTTCTTATATGCCGACAGCTATTCGGGTTCAGGAATAAACGACGCCCTCATTATCCGTGCACCGGTATGGGTTTTCCTTGAATCTCAGCCTGGAGTTATGGATAACGACATACAGGGCACGCGATTACCGCCGCGAAAAGCGCTGTCCGAATTATCGAAAACAATAATGGAAGGCATGGTCTACGGTTGGAAGTTCTCGTATACCCCGTTTGATAAGCGGAGAGCCGTTGCAGAAGAGTTTGAACTGGAACCGCTTCAATCCATCCATTCAAACGACAGCCGTTTATCCGTTACGGAGCTTCGCCCTCAATATCCATACCTGTATTGCTGGGCGGAATACCGCGTTACCGACGCCATTGCTTTACATCGAACGGAATGGGTTCGCATCAATTATATTACCGGCAAAGGTTCCGGAAGTGCAGAACGCAAGCTTGAGATAGAGGGGATACGACAGGCCTATCGGAATGCAGCGCTTGCCGCCGTTCGAGGATATTTACGAAAAAACATTAAAAATAAGCCCAAGACCGTCCACGGAGAGATGCTGATCAAAGATAACCCGCGGCTCTATGTTTCGAGCGGAAAATTTACTGCCGAACTGACTGTTTATCTTTATATTAAGGAAGTTATTCCTTACGAGATCTTTTGAAAGCCGCCGTAAATGCAGGGCACGCCGTATTTGAAGAAGCAACCCAATATCTGCCGGAAGAAAAATAATAACCGGTGAGCAAAGTGTCCCTCTTGCTTAAACAGATGTCAATATGTTAAACAGGTAAGGTTTATTGTTGCTTTTTAGAAGGATATAGTATGATTAAATATAAGCCATATAAATATATACGTTTGATACGGTCTATTATTGTCAGCGTATGCATTTTCTTTACTGCAGTTGTTTATGCACAGGAAACGGAACCCGCACCAGCTGCTCTTATTGATGTTCCGGCAGAGTCTCCCCTAGCCGATAAACCTGCCGAAGAACCTCTTGTGCAAAGCTATCAAATAACAGCCGTCAACTACAATATTAAAGGGCTGACACGGAAATATCCGCTTTCTCAAGCTGTTCCGATTGACACCGTCCGTATTTTTAATTCGGAAGAAGAGATGCTGCATTATCTTAGAGAGCTTGAACAGCAATTTAAAAATATCCGGGTTATTCAATCGGCTCAAATCGATAGAGAGTATGGCACTCCGGATAATGGAGCAGTAATACCTGTTACGATTACAGTTTCAGTCGTCGATACATGGAATTTCATTGTAGTTCCTTATCCTTCTTTCGATTCGAATAGCGGCTTCCAATTGAAGCTGAAAATGCAGGATTTCAATTTTATCGGAACATTGCAACCCTTAAAAGTAGATGTTGTATATCGTTCAACCGAAACAAATCAGCAGATTTTTTCATCTTCAATCAATTTTGCATTACCGTTCAAAGTGGGGGCATTTAATCTGTTATGGGATAACAACTTCGAAATTGTTTACGCATACAAAGAACCCCCTAAAATAAATATCGGTACGGGACTGACGGCATCAGTCAAATTTAACAAGCGGCTCTCTCTAATATTCGGGCTTTTACCTGAATTGGCAATTAACGACCGTGCATCAAGCCAAATGTCTATTACGGGGTCGTCAAGCTCCTCTGAAGAAGGACAAATCGAACAAGGACGGCCGAGCGGGTTAGGCTATTTATATCCTGATGACCGGTATTATTTTAAAACGACATTATTTGTACGTGCTCCTGTTATGATTACTGAGGTGAAAAACTTTGGCTCGCTCGTATGGACACCTTCCATGAGCCTTGCGGGAAATTGGGCGTTTGACGGTATACAGGCAGACAGTCTTAGAAAATGGACATTTCATTGGGGGCATACGCTTTCTCTTTCAAAGGTGAATTGGGAATTGAATTTTAGGAAAGGGCTTTCGTTTTCGCTCAGTAATACGTATGCTTATCAATTTTACGACAAACGAAATATGAGTATCAGCTTTTCCACCTCTTTAGCCGGATATTATCCATTTGTCAACCGGGTGGGAATATATGGGCGGACGCAGTTTTTTTATCATTTATTCGGAAGTACCAGTACGCAGGCAGGTTCTACGCTTCGCGGTATTTTAAATAAACGGATCGAGACGGATACTGCTTTTACCTTTAATCTTGATATCCCTATTCGGATTGCTTCACTCGATTTTCAAGCTATTACCGGCGTTTCATGGACGCGTTTTTTTAATTGCGATATCCAGCTTGTTCCTTTCTTGGATATTGCTTTAGTACACGATAAAAAAACGGGACGGTACTATCATCCGGCAGACGGATGGTATGCGGGCGGTCTGGAAGTGATTGTCTATCCTGAAAAGATGCGGAGTATCTATGTCAGGGCAAGTGCCGGCTTTGATTTAACGGAACTTAAAAATCTTTCCGGTCTCGACGGGCGAGCAAAACGAGACGGAGAATCAATCACCGAAATATTTATTGGAATCGGTCTACATTATTAACGGCTTTTGATAAAGATTAGCGGGGCTTTTTATACCAATCAGATACCCGTCTATTGAGTGATAGCGGTTTGTCATCACCGGCAAATATCCGCGTTTGATCCCGTAAGTACGGAAAGATAATTTCTTTTTTAAGCAGCAGCCAGTTATGGGGTAAGATATGCGGCGCGGAGAAATCATCGGTTTGCGGCAAATGTTTGAGTAAAAGCGGATAATAAACCGGAAAAATATTTTCGGTTACATTCTTTATAGCGGAAAAACCTCCCGCTAATCCGAAAGAAGGCGCGATCATATTATCGGTTTGGGAGCGGGCAAGCAGATCTTTTTGACTTTCTTCATTAAAGAACCAAAGCAAGAATGCCCGTGCCGCTGCCGTATTTTTTGCCTTTTTGCAAATTCCTGCATATATAATTTCATCCTGTACCGGTGTTTTGCCGTTGTAACTCATCCATCGATAATCGAGCGATTTTAGTCTTTCGTTATTTAATGAAAACAGTTTATCGCTTGGTAAGTACCAGAATAGGCAGCGTCCGTTTGTAATCAACGTATACGGCGGATCATAGAGGTATTTGAATTTGAATTCATCCTCAGCCGCAGCGCTTGTATTGACTTCTTCCGACCAGCGCCGCGTATACGTAATCAATTCCTGCAGCATTTTATCATTCCACGAGAAGAGACTTTTTGTTTCTTCAAAAGATACATCAAGGCCTTGTGCGGTAACATAGAGAAAATCGGTATCCCAGCGGGGTGAAAAACCCATTTTAGTATATTCCGAGCCGCTTTTTTTATTGTACGCTGCGGCAAGCTCTCTCATTTCTTCAAGAGAAAGTGTAAAATTTGTTTTTACTAAATTTTTTTGTGATGCGGAGAAAATAATGGTCGGTAAATTAAAGCTGACCGGCAAGAGATACTGTGCCCCGTTAATATTTCCCAGTTCAAATAATAACGGATAAAAAGTATCCGGATCAATTTTCTTTTTAGAAAGCATCCCTCCTAACTTACTGAATTTTACCCGAGTTGCATCACCTCTGAGCCAAGGGCCAATGACGATATCCGGTTCTTCGGATGCTGCCATTAAAGCATCCGATGGGTTTTCTTTATAGCTGACAGTGATTTTATAACGGCTTTGGGCGTTGTTAAAAGCCTCACAATAAGAGATGAATTCAGTACGGTTAGTCCAAATAACGGCAATCGAATCCTCAGCATTTTTGCACGCAGATAGCATACAACATACAAACGCTGCAATAAAAAGGAATTTTTTCATACTCATCCATTATGACTACAATAATCACCTTGTCAATGACTCTTTAAGGGTGTAATATCCTTGCGCGGATACGGGCTTTAAAGTATAATCCGTAAGTATGAAAAAATTGCGTTGTTTTTATAATACTAAGCTTATTTTAACGGTTCTTTGTTTCGTTTTTTTTACGATAACCGGGTGTTCAAAAAAAATCGGTTACGGCGTTGTCAATTGGTCAATCCCTGAGTATAACTTGACAGCATCGGATGTAGTGCCGATTCTCGTCCGGTCGAATATTTCGAAGGTATATATTGCCGAGCTGAATAAACAAAAGATAGAAATTCCGCTCTGGCAGCTCACCTTTTGCGCTTCAAAGCGTGAAGCAGAGGCCTATATCAAAAAGACTGCCGAATACCGTTCTGTGTATGCCGCGGTAAAGCTTGACGGTCTGCCGCTCCGCTCTACGCCCGATAACACCGGTAAGCAAGTGTACCGTCTGCGCGAAAGTCAGATCGTAAAAGTTCTTTGGAAAGGGGAGGGGGCTCCGGTTATCGCACGGGATAAACCTTTGGAAGGTGATTGGCTTTATGTGATGACCAACGACGGCACCCGCGGTTGGTGTTTTTCTTACAATCTCTTTATGTATGATGAAGGGGAACCATCCGTATCCCGGCAGACAACGGAAACGGTAGCCGATGAGATTCTGACAAGTATCTTAAAAAGCCGATGGTATCCCGAATATTACCGCGATATGATTCGAAAGAAACAGATCGATCCTGAACGGATGACGGATAATTTCGGCTTTTTCCCCGGAGAAGGAACGGGTGTTGCACGTATTATGCTGAAAGATGAGCAGCTTGCTTTTTCTTATACCGGTATTACAAAAAACCGGATGGGAGCCTACCAATTTGAAGGTTCTCCGCTCCTGCTGCAAATCAGAGATTCGGATACGATTGCCATCAATTATACGGATGAGAAAGGTCGGGTACAAATACGGTATTTTATTACGCTAAAAGAAGACCCGCAGGAACTTGCGCAAGCGGAAACGGAACGCCGGAACGATGCGCTGCAAACCCTTGTTACAACCGGTCCGGTGTTTAATTCCGTAAATTACGGTGTGCTCGAATTTACGGATGGCGGGCGTTTCCATTGGAAAGGGTACCAAGTGTTATCCCCGACGATTATTCCTAAGGGGGTAGGGAATTCCGGTTCCGTTGCAATCCGATATTTTATCAGTGCTAAACTTAAAACCGAATATATGGGGATTCTGTCGTTTAAATTTGACGGCAGCGGAGACTGGATTGATTTCTTTTACACGGTGTCAAAGCAAGGCGTTAAGCTTGAGTATGTAAAGCCGGAGAATATTACCGACGGTGTTGCTTCCGTGCGCAGCCTCAATCCGGTTATCCTCTTTTTCGGGACGGAAGGAACGGAAGAATAATGCCGTTTGTCCAGCTTTCAAATATATCTCTTGCGTTCGGCGATCGCGATATTCTCCAAAATATCACGCTTGTACTGACACAGGGGACAAAGGCGGCGCTCACCGGAGCCAACGGAAGCGGTAAGTCTACCTTGATGAAGATTATTGCAGGGGTGATGCAGGCAGATTCCGGCTCTATTTCGATGGAAAAGAACACCCGTGTTGCCTACCTGCCGCAGTCAGGTATTGTGCACAGGGGTAAAACGCTGGCAGAAGAAGCCGATACCGCTTTTTCCCGCGGGGCACAGCTAGTGGAACAGCTCGAAGCAGTCGGCAAGCTTATGAGCGAAGAAGCCGATACCGCCAAGGCGGAGCGGCTTGCGCACGATTATCACGCCCTGCAAGACGAGCTTGAACAATCAGGTTGGTATTTTAGGCAGCGGTTGGCAGATGAAACGCTGCGCGGGCTCGGCTTTACATCGGAAGATTTTACCCGTTTGACCGATGAGTTTTCCGGCGGATGGCAGATGCGCATTGCGCTTGCGAAGATTCTTTTGAGCGGTGCGGATATCATCATTTTGGACGAGCCGACCAACTATCTCGATATTGAAGCGCGCAGCTGGCTTGAACTCTGGCTGAAAAAGTTTACCGGCGGTTTTTTGCTGGTTAGTCACGACCGCTCGTTTTTGGACGCAACGGTTAACGAAACGTATGAACTTTTTAACGGAACACTTAAGCGCTATGCCGGAACCTATACCAACTACGAAAAGACGCGGGAGGTAGAGCTTGCATCGCTGATAAAAGCATATGCGCAGCAGCAGCTGGAAATTGCAAAAACAGAAGACTTTATCAGGAAGTTCCGCTACAAGGCGACAAAAGCCGCGGCGGTGCAGGATCGGGTAAAGCGGCTCGAAAAACTTGAGCGCATCGAATTACCGGAACACTTAAAGAAAATTCATTTCAGTTTCCCGCCTGCCCCTCATTCGGGAAATATTGCTCTGCAAGCCGAAGGGATTACCAAGGCATACGGAGAACGGCTCGTGCTGAAAGACGCGGAACTCACCGTTACCAAACAAGAGCGGATCGCATTGGCAGGACGAAACGGCGCCGGTAAAACCACTTTTTTGCGGATACTGGCAGGTGAAGATTCCGAGTATACCGGCTCTGTGAAGTACGGGGCGGGCATCATCACCGGTTATTTTTCGCAGGATGAGGCCGAGCGGATTACCGGCAGCGAAACTATCATGCAGCTGATGGAGCGGGAAGCGCCGACCCATCTTATACCGAAACTCTACGATATGCTCGCTGCCTTTTTGTTCCGCGGCGACGATATCCATAAGCAGCTTTCCGTGCTGTCCGGCGGCGAAAAAAGCAGGCTGGCATTGCTCCGGCTGCTGTTGAGGCCGCTTAACCTCCTCATCTTAGACGAGCCGACCAATCACCTTGACCTTCATTCTAAAGATGTGCTGCTCGATGCGCTGCAGCGGTTCGAAGGGACGGTTATCTTTGTTTCGCACGATAAGTTTTTTATCCAAGGGCTTGCGACCCGCATCCTTGAACTGACAGCTTCGGCAACGCCCGGCGCCGGTACCCGTATCAGAAACTTCCCGGGCACCTACGACTATTACCTGTACCGGATCGCCGCCGAGGCAGCTGATAGTCCGATTGAAAAACCGGGGCAGGCGGCGGATTCTCCGGGCGCCGGAAAAACAAGCAGTGCCTTCTCCGGTAAAGCATCGATGGCGTCTTCCGGTTCACAAACAGAGCTGCCGTTAAGCGGTATCGGCGGCGGAGCTCTTTCTTATGAAGAACAAAAAAGGCTGCGGTCGGAAAAGCGCAAACGTGAAAAGGAAGAAGAACGTATTTTTGCACAACTCGCCGAAACCGAAAACAAAATAAGAGAACTGGAAAACCAACTCGCAGACCCCGAAGTTTATACCGACGGCGAAAAAGCACGCAGCATTCTGCAGCAGATTCATGCCTTACAAGCAACCTCCGCTGAACTTACAGAACAGTGGGAAGCTCTCGCCCAAGATTCAGGCAGTTGAACCACCGCCGTCCTCGCCCAAAAATATACATCCGTGTACATTTTTGGGCTGCCAGTTTGCAAGCAAACTGGTTGCTGTTTAGAACCACCGGCATCCGTGCCGCTTCTGCCACGTTGAGGATTAATTTATGTGCAGCACGAAGTAGCTGCACCCTTTCCGTAAGCCTTTTGAAACAGACGATGCAGATGCTAGGAGCGTACAAAAAACACCCGCAGGCGTACTTGATGTACGTCGAGGACTACTTACAGTAGCGGCACGGATGCCGCTGGTTTAAACAGTAGCGATATTTCGGCAAAGCCGAAATTCGCCATCAAAAGTGTACAAGGATGTACACTTTTGATGATGTGCCGTATATTTTCAAAAGGTGAGGGAGAACTCACAGCCGCAGTAATCTTGTCTATACAACCCCAACTCCTTGCTCAGTTTAATGGACTCCAGATAGCCGTCTTTTTTCTTGAAGTCGCTCGGCAGCCACCGGCACTTGTCTGTGGCAAGCTCTATGCCGATTTCGTTGATTTTTGCCGCACTTTTGAGCGGGCTGAGAGAAAGCGTTGTACAGAAAAAATCGAAATCTTGGGCTGTTGCCTCGCGTACCGTTGCTGCAAGCCGGAGCCGATAACAGCGGAAACACCGTTCCCCGCCTTCAAGGCAATCCGTATAGCCTTCCGCTATTTCGAGAAATTCTTGATGATTATAGTCCCGTATCATGTAATCGATTCGGTACGGGAATTCTTTTGACGTATTATACTGTTCGATTAAACGGATTTGTTCATCCGCCCGTGTACGGTATTCAAGTTGGGTGTCGATGTTAGGATTATAATAGAAGACAGTCAGCTTAAAATGCCCTGCCAGCCGCTTTATTACTGAAGAACTGCATGGGGCGCAGCATGAGTGGAGCATAAGACGCGGTGGAGCTTCGGTAGTAAAGGAACTACCGAGTTCCGCAATGGTTTGTTCCATCAATAATTGAAAATTTTGCTTCATACTAATATATTTTGTTTAATAAAAGATTGGATGTCTTCAAGCAGTGTATAAAGCGAGCTGCCGGATTCTCGGGGCAGTCGAAAGGCAATTGCGCCGGGATGTCCGCCTCCGTCCGTAATCTTAAAATGACTGAGAATTGGGTGTAAATTGATGCCTCGAACTGCTTCGCTCGCACGGATACGGCACTGTATTTTATTGGATTTGCCGGGAGAATCGTAGTAGGCGGAAATTCCTATGCCTCCGACTTTCTCTGCAATGGCATTGGTTGCCTCCTTAATCATACCGGTAAACTGTGTATATTCGATACTTTTAAGGAAAGCATTCGACTCATCTTCCGACAAGATGACTGTTCCGATGTGTTCGGTATATCTCGCACGGTCGATAATGGTATGATAGATTTTCTCGGTTTCGGCATCGGTTGTTTCCATCACATCCAGCAGCCGTTCCATCGATTCGATTTTTTTTGTACGCCCCTCCGAATGAGTGCTTATCCGCAGCATCAAATTTAAATGCTTGGAAAAATAGTCAAAAACTTCTTTATCATGCGGGTTGGAAATATAATTTCCCATTTTTGCATCGCCGAGCATACCGGTCAAAAGCGTCAGTACCAGATTCCGCGAATAAAGCTCTTCGATGCTGTAACGCTGTAGTATTTCGGGGTGCGTTGCTAATTTATAGCATATCCGGCATAATATTTCGCAGGTACTGGACGCATGGAGAACTAAAGAATAGGCGGGATCTCCGGAATATGCAGCATCGGAATCAAAGTGATGGTCTATTTCAATTTTTGGAATAGATGGGGTATTCAGAAAATCATAGATACAGCCGTTTGCCGCGATCATATCCGGTTTCGGCGTATCCAAAATACAGAGAACTTCGACGGAACGGATCGGCGGCATTGTTCCGTAATATATATTGATCTTGTTATATTTGCAGATGGAAGTGAGAAATTTAAGGTTTTCAGGCGGTACGGATTCTAAAAAAATGCTGACGTGTTTATTAAATTTACGCAACAATAGTGCGCCTGCCACGGTCGAAGCATAACAATCTTCATCAGGGTTTTCGTGACCGAGAATCAAGAATGAACGATGTGCTTTCATGAGATAATACATATTCTGTATAACACGATTCCGCGCTCCAATGGTCATATTCTGCCGTTTTAAGCGCAAATCGGGTCTGAATTTATTCCCCTGAGAATCCATATAAAATCATTATACCATACTTTCCAATAAAGTGTTATCCCAAAATACATTTTTTCAAAAAATGTCTGATGTGGTGCGCCCCTAGGCTTTTTAACGGTTTTTTGATAAAATTACGCAAATTTATGGAGAAAATCATGGAAAATGCACTTTGTTTTCATAATGCAACGGTAGTAACCGGTTACTCCTTAATGGAAAACGGTTGTGTCTATGTTAAGGACGGCAAGATTGAGGATGTCTTTAGCGAGCGCCGCTTTTTAAATAAACGTTTTTCTCCCGAAGTACGTATCATCGATGTCGATAAAGCATATATTGCTCCGGGACTGATCGATACCCACATTCACGGCTTTGCAGGATTCGGGACGGAAGACGGCTCTCCCGATTCCATACTTGGTATGTCGAAGGCTCTTGCCGAATACGGCGTAACGGCTTTTAATCCTACGCTGTATCCGACGGAGCCGGAAAATATGACGAAATGTATCCGTGCGGTTGTCGATGCAATGGGACATGAAGAAGGTGCTGCCATCATGGGTTTGCACCTTGAAGGTCCGTTTATTTCGCCGGAAAAACCCGGAGCGTTAAGCCCTTCTGCAATCAGCTCTGTCAATCTGGATTTGATGGATAAGCTTTGGGCTGCTTCAAACGGCAATATCGTCAATATGACCGTAGCTCCGGAGCTTAAAAATATGCGCGAGCTGGCGCTCTACTGCATCAAAAAAAATATTGTGCTGCAGGCGGGGCATACTAATGCACTTTACGAAAATATGCTCGAAGGGATGCAGGCGGGTATTTTACATTCGACGCATCTTTTTAACGCGATGAGCCAAATGCACCACCGCAACCCTGGTGCCGTCGGTGCGATTTTAATCCATCCGGAAATGTCCTGCGAAATTATTGCGGACGGTATCCATGTTCATCCCGACCTTATTCGCTTATTGGCACGGGATAAACCGATCGATAAGATTGTTTTAATAACCGATAGTCTCAAGCCTACGGAACAGTGTGAAGGTACTCTGATTGCAAACGGAGAAGAGGTTGTACTCCAAGGCGGGTGTTTCCATCGTAAGACGGACGGCGTTATCGCGGGTTCGAGTCTTTCGATGATTCGCGGGGTTAAGAACCTTGTATCCTTCGGTTTTCCGGTAGAGACCGCCGTCCGCTTCGGATCCGCAAATCCGGCAGAAATTATGCGGTATTCTAAACGCGGTTCCATTATGCCGGGGTACAAAGGTGATCTTATCGTATTCGATAAGCAGTTCAATGTGCTTGCAACCGTCATAAAAGGAAGTTTGAAAAAAAATTTATTTTAATAAGGCTAAAAATTTTATAGGAGAAGCTATGCGATTAATTATAAAACCCGATTATGATGCCTGTTCCGTATGGGCGGCTGATCATATTTGCAAAAAAATTACGGATTTTGCTCCGACTGCATCAAGGCCGTTCGTACTCGGCTTGCCGACGGGGTCTACACCGCTCGGTGTCTACAAAGAATTGATTAAACGCCATCGGGAAGGGAATATTTCGTTTAAACACGTGGTTACCTTTAACATGGATGAATATGTGGGATTGACTCCCGATCATCCGCAAAGCTACCACTACTTTATGTATGAAAACTTCTTTAAGTACATCGATATAGACCCTGCAAATATTCATATTTTAGACGGGATGGCAAAAGATCCAAAAACCGAGTGCGAACAATACGAAGCGGCGATTGCGCAGTACGGAAAAATTCATCTATTCATGGGCGGGGTCGGAGCAGACGGGCATATCGCTTTCAATGAACCCGGTTCTTCCCTTGCGTCCCGCACACGCCAGAAAACACTGACACAGGACACGATTGCGATGAATGCCCGCTTTTTTAACGGCGATGCGGCAGCAGTTCCCAAGACAGCGCTGACTGTCGGAATCGGTACGATTACCGATGCGGAAGAGGTGATGATCCTCGCAACCGGTTACAATAAAGCGCGGGCGGTACGGCATGCGGTGGAAGGCAGTGTCAATCATATTTGGACGATTTCGGCACTACAGCTGCACCCGCATGCAATCATCGTGTGCGACGAACCGGCTACCGATGAACTCCGTGTCGGAACTGTTCGGTATTTTAAAGATATAGAAACTTCAACTTCATCGGGCGGAACAAAATAAGCATGCAGAAATCACTCAAGTTTCAAACCGTTTCTTTTTTTATCATATTGGCGATTACCGTTGTGCTGGTAGCGCGGGTGTTTTTGCCCTATGCAAGCGTACTGTTGTGGTCAGCTATCCTCTACATCATGTTCGGGCCGCTGTATCATAAACTGCTTAAAAAGCTGAAGCCGGAGTCCCGATGGTTTAGAATGCAGCAGAGTATTATCGCCGCTTCATTTTCGGTCGGTATTATTATACTGGTTGCCGGAATTCTGTTCTTTTTTGTTATTAAACTGATCGGGCAAGGGCAGATGTTTGTAAAGAAAATAATGAACTTTTTTATTACGCATCCGCAGTTATTTAGAATGGAAAAAGATGCACCGCTGAATGAATTAGTCATGCAGATTTCGATGGGAACAATCGATCTTTCGGTGTTTGATGTCAAAAAAGAACTTATGAATTTCTTTCTACAATATGCGAATACGATCGTCCGCTACGCGACAAGTATTGCCAAAAATATCGGTAATTTTGTGCTTTCGCTCCTGTTCATGTGTTTTGCCCTCTATTTTCTTTTTATCGATGGGCAATATCTCGGTACGGTGTTTGTAACGGCTATTCCGATTCAGGTGTCGGAAGGTCAAAAACTGGCGGCAAAGATAAAGGACACTATCTCCAACCTTTTTATGGGGTATTTTCTCGTTTCAATATGTCAGTTTGCAGCGGCGTTTATCGTGTATACTATTTTTCAGGTGGAAGGTGCACTGCTTTTATCGTTTTTAACTTTTTTTAGTTCCTTTTTGCCTTTCTTCGGCTGCGCGTTGGTATGGGCCCCGATTGGAATCGAAATAGTGTTAACGGCAGGTTTATTTAAAGGTCTCCTCTTTCTCTGCGTCGCAGGCTTTTTTATCAGTTCAATCGATAATTTTTTACGACCGATGTTCTTGCAGAACCGTGTTCAGATACATCCGTTGCTGATTTTCTTTTCGATACTCGGCGGTATTCGTTTTTTTAAGCTGAACGGAATTGTGCTTGGTCCGCTGTTTGTTATCCTCTTGTTTACGCTGATCGATATTGCGCGGACTTCGGACAGTACGGATGCTGAAGATTAGCCTTGACCATGAATAGCCGCCCGCTGTTATACCATCGGCGTATTGAACGAATACACCCGTTGATTTCGCCGCAGCAGATGCTTGAAAAAATCCCTGTATCGGATGTGTCATGCCGGACGGTATTGACCGGCAGAACGGAAGTGGAAGCGATTTTGTCCGGCGCCGATGACCGGTTTTTAATCATTGCCGGTCCGTGTTCCGTTCATGACCCGATCTCTGCACTCGATTATGCGAACCGGTTAATGCGCCTGCGGATAAAATACTGCGACCGCTTTTGTATTATCATGCGCGTGTACTTTGAAAAACCGCGTACCGGTTTGGGCTGGCGCGGTTTGATTGTAGAACCTGCGCTTGATGGGGTTATTAATATTACCGGCGGGTTGGAGACGGCGCGTAAAACATTGAGTGCTATTACCGAACTGGGACTGCCGGCCGCTTCGGAGCTGCTCGATCCTATTGTACCGCAATATACTGCGGATTTTATCAGCTGGGCGTCTATCGGTGCGCGTTCCGCCGAAAGTCAGATACACCGGGAACTAGCTTCGGGACTGTCGATGCCGGTCGGCTTTAAGAACCCTACCGACGGCGATATCAGCACGGCGATAAATGCCATTGTTTCCGCACGGGAACCGCATGCTTTTCTGGGTATCATGCAGAACGGCAATCCCGCGGTAATGCATACGAGCGGCAATGAATACGCGCACCTCGTATTGCGGGGGAGCATTCACGGAGCAAACTGCGGCAGGGTTTCAATAGAAGAAAGTTGCCGTCTTTTGACTGAACAGGGGATACAGCCGGCGATCCTGATTGACTGTTCGCACGGCAACTCACAACGGCAGCCGGAAAAGCAGTGGGACATCCTGCTTGAAAGCCTCCGGTTAAGGTTGGAGCAGCCGCAGATTGAAGCAATCCGCGGTTGTATGCTCGAAAGCTTTATTCAGGCGGGGACCGTTTCGCCGGAGCATTGCTCAAAAAAGAGCGAATACGGTAAATCAATTACCGACCCCTGCATGAGCTGGGAAATGACCGAATCACTTCTCACCGAAGCCGCGGATATATGGAGATAGTTTTATGAAAAAAATTAAATTGTACACCGATGGAGCATGCTCCCAAAATCCCGGGCCGGGCGGATGGGCGTTCGTGATGATCCTCAAAGATATGCAAGGTGATCAGCCGGATCAGGAATTACTGCGAGGTTCCGGCGGAGAAAAACTGACTACAAATAATAGAATGGAATTACTTGCGGTTATTCAAGCCCTTATTGCCTATCAGGAAAAAATATTGCCCGGCTATGCAGACTGCCCGGTAACCCTGCACACGGATTCCCAGTATGTGCAGCAGGGGATCTCTTCGTGGATAAAAAAGTGGAAGCTGAATGGCTGGAAAACAGCTGCCAGAGAGCCGGTAAAGAATCAAGACCTTTGGCAGCAGCTCGATGCACTCGCTTCTCAACTCAGCCTTGAATGGATGTGGGTAAAAGGACATGCCGGCAACCTTTACAATGAACTGTGCGATACCCTCGCCGTAGAAGCGGCGAAAAAAGCGAAGTAATCTAAAGGGAAGCTTGTATGAAAAAGGAAGAAATATATCGGGAATTGGCGGATCGCATAGCAGCGGCGCAGCACTGCGTTGCCTTTACGGGCGCGGGAGTCAGTACCTTGTCCGGTATTCGGGATTTTAGAGGTAAGAACGGGCTTTATACGCTGCCTGAAACCGATAAGATGTTCGATATCGAAGTCTTTAGGGAAACACCCTCCGTGTATTACCGGCTTGCAAAGGAATTTATCTACGGATTACAAGAAAAAGAGCCGTCAATTGTGCATCAGGTACTTGCCGGACTGGAATCTCGCGGAATCTTAAAGGCGCTTATTACTCAAAATATCGACTTATTACATCAAAAAGCCGGAAGCAAGCACGTGATAGAAGTACACGGTTCTCCTTCGCGGCATAGCTGTACGCATTGTTCCTATAGTACAACCTTTGAGGATGTCGTCGAGGTTGCCCGTAAAGGCGAGGTACCGCTCTGCCCAAAGTGCGGCTATGCATTAAAACCGGATATTACGTTTTTCGGTGAAGCACTCCCATTTGCAGCGATAACGGAGGCACAAAATGAATGTAATAGGGCGGATTTACTGCTGGTGTTGGGCAGTAGTCTTACCGTGTACCCCGCCGCAGCGCTGCCGCAGCTGACCCTAAAAGCGGGCGGTGCTGTTGCCGTCGTTAACGAACAGCCGACATATTTTGACGAGTACGCGGTTCTCCGCTGTACCGATTTGCAGGAGTGTTTTGAATATCTTGAACATACTCTGCTGGGATAGTACGGGTATACTGCCGCTTAGATCCCGATTCACGCAGATATCTCTAAAAATTCGATGAACATTTGCAGCTTTCAAGAACTTTTGAAAAATTTTTGCTGGTAAAAAGCGCAAATCAATGATATACTATTTACTATCTACTATATTTAAAGTTGACAATTGAAAATTCATATCCGAATTACTAGTTGTCTACCTGAGGAGGATGCAATGAAAAAAAGCATTGCGCTATTGTTCTTATGCTTGTGTACTGTTCTTTTCGTACTTACAGGCTGTAAACCGAAAGAGAATAACGCCGATTCGAATGCACCGGTAACCCTTTCGGTGTATATGCAGATGGATCTTGCCAACCCGCAATCAGCGTATTGGCCCGAGACCGTTGCAGCTTTTGAAAAGCAATACCCGAATATCAAACTTGAATTCGAGTACGTGAATGGCGAAGCATTCCATGATAAATTCCAAATCATGGCCGCTTCAGGGGATATTCCCGATGTTTTTACTACGTATGCGGGAGCCCGTTCAGGTTATGTACTTGACCGCGGTATGGTAAAAGACCTTCGCCCCTATCTGACGGACGATTTAAAAAATCAATACAATCCTGCCGTTTGGGCACCCCAGGGACCGAATGGAGAAATCTATATTATTTCTCAGAACCTCGCAGTGTGTACGGTTGTGTATATCAATCCGAAACTGCAAAAACAGCTTGGTCTGACTACTCCGAAAACACTCAACGAAATGATTGCGCAAGTTCCCGTTATCAGAGAAGCCGGTTTAACCCCGCTTGCTTTTGCGAATAAGGGACAGTGGCAGGCTCAGTCGCTCTTGTTATCCATGTTAACCGACCGTATGGCCGGTACCGCATGGTTTGATAAAGCGATGGTCGGAACGGCAAAATTCTCCGATCAGCAGTTTGTCGATGCAATCAATGTTATTAAAACGATGACCGATTCAAAGCTGTTCCCTCCCGGAGTAAACCAGATGGAAGGTACCGCTTCTTGGGGTGAATTTATTGCCGATAAGGCTGTGTATCTTTTGGATGCAGGATGGCGTATTTCCGCATTGAAAAAAGCTGCAAAACCGGAAGACTATGCACAATATCAGTTAATGGCGTTCCCCGCTGTTGCAGGAGAGGTTACACATGGCTCAAGTGCTGCTACAACCGGTGAAGCTTTCGGTATGAATGCAAAATTGACCGGTGCAAAAGCCGACGCTGCATGGAAATTCATTTCCTTTATGTCCGGTAAAGAAGCCTGTGAAATTTTGACAAAACACGGCACGACTACCACCTATAAGCTTGATCTTTCAAAATTCGATATCGATCAGCTTACAAAGCAATACATCGACCTGATTAACAATCAGAGCATGGGCTATGTTATCGATGCGAAGATGGATAGTGAAGGCGTAAACAGCGTACTCAACCCCGGTATCCAGGCGGTTATGATTGGGCAGAAAACCCCCGCTGAGCTTGCAAATGAATACGAAGCTTGGGTTGCTGCTAACGATTCTCATCGCAAAAAGTAAACCTGTTCAGAAACTTCCGTTTTGGAACAGGTCTAGTAAAACAAAAATATAAACGTAAGGGAATGCTTATCTCCATGGATGACTGTGGAGATAAGCAAATTTTCCATGCTAAAAATCTATAGGACACTTCTAAAAATCTAACCGAGTTTTTAGAGGTGTCCTATACTACAATAAATCTTGGGAACACGAATATAAAGACATGAACTTTACACGAGAACTGCCGATCGGCATACAGAAGCTTAAAACACTTCGCCGTAATGGCTGTATCTGTTTAGTAATGCATAATTATAATTGATAATTTAAACACTAAGGCGGTTTACGGTATATGACCTACTTACGGCAAAAGCGGATGAGTTATATTTCTTTTATCTTGCCTGCTTTTATTATTTACATCGGCATCATTATCTTTCCCGTGCTGTTCAGCTTTTATTTAAGTCTGACAAAGTGGAAAGGGTATGGAAAAATGGAATTTATCGGGCTTGGTAACTATATCAGAATGTTTACCGATCCTGTTTTCTACATTGGCTTACGGAACAATATCCTCATTGTATTAATTTCAGTACTCGGGCAGATTCCGCTTGGGCTTTTACTTGCGTACATGCTCTACCGAAAAATGGTAAAACACGCAAACTTTTTTGAAGTACTGATTTTCTTACCGATAACTATTTCGTCCGTTATCGTTGCACAGCTGTGGAACCGAATATTTTCTCCTGTCGGCGTGGTTCCTGCAATTATACGCGATCTAACCGGCAATCCCGACTACATTATGACGATATTCGAGGATAAATATCTTGCGATTGTGCCGATCCTCTTTGTATTACTGTGGCAGCATACCAGCCTTTATATGGTTATCTTTTTAGCTAACCTGCAGCGGATACCGTACAGCGTTATAGAGGCGGCTCAGCTGGAAGGCGCACGGGAAGGAACGATTTTTGCCCGCCTTATTGCGCCGATGCTGGCAAATGTTATTTTTATCAATACTATTCTGGCAGTTTCGGGCAGTTTTAAGAGTTTTGACCTCATCTATTCGATGACCGGCGGAGGGCCTGCGCACTTTACGGAAGTTATCGCCGTTTATATGTATAATACAACCTTTGTATTCCAGAATTACGGATACGGTAGTGCGCTGGCTGTTATCATTATCATCTTTACCGTTATAGCCTTGATGATAAGCCGAGCCGTAACAAAACGCTTTGATTATTAGGAGGCTGATATGACTACAAAACGAAATCTGCTGCAGGAAGCCTCTCATGGTTGGCAAACAAGCGCCTACATTTTAATGCTGACCTTTGCGGTGCTTACGCTGTTCCCGCTTATTTGGCTTTCTTATTCATCTTTTAAACTGAATGCGGAAATTATGATTCACCCGTTGGCGCTGCCGAAAGCTCCAACCTTTTTTAACTATACCGAATCGTGGGCAAAGGGCGGATTAGGTATTGCACTGGTAAACAGCTTTATCTATACGATTACGGCGACCGTCTCTACCATGCTGCTTGCAATGGCTGCTGCTTTCGGTTTAACAAAATTCCCTTTCAAATCGTCAAAGGTCTTTACTTCGATTTTTGCCTTTGGTTTAATGATCAGCGTTCATGCAGTTATCATCCCGTTGTTCCAACTGGAAGCAAAACTCGGTATGGTGAATACGCGCTTAGGGGTTATCATTCCGTATGTTGCTTTCAACCTGCCGATCTCCATTATGATTGCAATTTCGTATGTTAAGGGAATCCCCAATGCGCTCATTGAATCGGCGGAGATAGACGGCGCAAAGTACCGCTACATATTCTGGACGATGATTATGCCGCTCTCCGTTCCCGTCATTGCGACGATGATTATTTTATCTTTCTTGCAGCACTGGAATGAATTTTTATTCGTATTCGTTTTTACCACGAAGGCAACATTGAAAAGTTTACCGGTTGCGATTACCCAATTTGCCGGACGGCTCAACATCGACTACGGTTTACAATATGCCTCCCTTGTTATCGGGGTACTTCCGATGATTGTATTCTATATTGTCTTCCACGCACAGCTGATTAAAGGCTTTGGAGAAGGGGCTTTGAAGGAATAGCGGCATTGATATTCGGCATTGATATTATCGAAGGAGTTTTTAAATGAATAGAAAAAAGCGGGTGCTCGTGGGCGGAATGCATCACGAGTCCGATACCTTTAATCCGATTACCACCGGACCTGATGATATTTGGGTGTTACGGGGAAAGGAGCTTTTAGAGGGAAAGGGGCAAAGTTCCGTTTTCGGTTCGATTGCGACGTTGAAAGAAGCGGGATACGAGGTTATTCCGGCGCTTATCGCACGGGCGGTTCCGAACGGCGAATGGGACAAAGATTACTACCTTTCGTTAAAACAAGAATTTTTGCAGGCGATTAAGGATGCGCTGCCGCTGGATGCGCTGTGTCTTTCCTTGCACGGTTCGATGCGGGTGCGCGAAATCGGCGAGGCGGAAGGCAATTTACTGGAGGATATCCGTAAAATCTGCCCCGACATTCCTATTTTGTCATCACTTGATATGCACGCAACGATTTCGCAGCGGATGCTCGACTATGTAGACGGCTATGTAGGATATAAGTGCGCCCCGCATACGGACACGTATGAAATCGGCATTCATGCAGCGCGGATGACCATCGAAACTTTGGAAAAAGGCATCAGGCCGGTTATGTCGGCAGTTAAGATTCCATTCCTTATCGCAGGTGAACAATCGGAAACCAGTGTTGAGCCGATGAAAAAATTGACGGCAACGTTACGCGAATATGAAAAGCAGCCGCACATTATGGCTGCTTCGTATCTACTCGGCTTTCCGTGGGCTGATACTGCCGACAACGGCGTTACGGCGATGGTGGTAACCGACGGCGATAAGCAGCTCGCAACGGAAAAGGCACGGGAACTTGCACAGTTGTTCTGGGATACCCGAAAAGAATTCGGCTTTTACAACGAAACCCGCGAACCCGCCGACGCCCTTGTCCATGCACGTTCCAGTGTTGAAGCAGGCGTGTATCCGGTAGTGCTCTCCGATTCGGGTGACAATCCGACCGCCGGTTCTTCGCAGGATGTAACCAACTTCTTAAAGGCGATCCTTGCCGATCCCTTCTTAACCTCGCTAAACCCGCCGCTGTGCTATCAGGCTTTTTACGATCCCGCCTTAGTTGCAGCCGCCTTTAAAGCCGGAGAAGGAAATGTCGTGGAGGGAACGCTCGGCGCTGCCTTCGACAAGGAAAAGAGTTCACCCATTCAGGTAAAAGCGACGGTAAAAAAACTATGCAAGGCATGGGCAGAGGCTCAGAACAGCGATATGGCACTCTTGGATGTCTGCGGCGTCGATGTCGTTGTAACGTCAAAGCATGTCGGCTGCTATGACCCCGAAATGATGCGGGCGCTCGGCGTTGAACCTACGGAACGCAAGGTCATTGTCGTCAAGCTCGGCTACCTTGAACCGGAAATCCGCGCCATTGCAAAACGCTCAATGCTCGTGCTCACCGACGGCAGCACCAACGAAGTGTTCTCCCGTCTGCATTATAAATACTTGCCGAGCCCGATGTATCCGATGGATAAAGATATGGACTGGCACGCCTAGTCCTTTTGAAATATACGGTGCATCTGCGTTGTCGCTACGCCGAAATAAATGCTCGACGTACAAAAAGTACGCCTCCGCTTTATTTCGGCTAGGCTCCTAGCATCTACACCGTCTATTTCAAAAGGCTAACGGTAAATGGTATTTCAGAACCGCCACGGATGGCGGTGGTTCCACGCAGCAGCGTGTTTGCCCTGCAAACACGTAGGTACAAAATGTACACGGAAGTACATTTTGTACCGTGCCTGCGGTTAATTTTCGCTCGCGCCTTGTATCTACGCCGTCTATTTCAAAAGGCTTACGGCAGAGCTATTTCCAAAAAGGTTGGTTCCAAATATATGACGCATCTGCGTTGTCGCTACGTCGAAATAAATGCTCGACGTATCAAAACGCCCAAGGACGGAGGTCATGGTTCTAAACGGAGCGAGTTTTATACATAAAGCTCGTCTTCAGTCATTCCGGAAAAAGATAAAAGTTCCATTGCAGAAATTATTGATAATGCAAGATTTTTCTCCAGATAAGGAAACATACAAGAATTGGATGCCCTTACACTAGGCATCAATTCCCCGGCTGATTTTCGGACTCTAACTTTGACAAATAAGATAAAGGCGATATAATAGATACTAACACGGTTTCAATTGGAGCTTACCGGTATGTTCGACATGACGAAACAATTATCCCATGAGGCGCTCACCTCGGCGCTTGAGTCGGGTTCCGATCTTAACAGTATGAATTTTGCCGGTCTTACGCTTACCGGTGTTGATTTTTCCGGTAAAAGACTTGCCGGCTGTTCATTTGCGCATGCCTGTTTTACGGATTGTTCCTTTACGGGTACGCGGGTTCGGCTTTCTTTTTTTGACTTTACCCGCTTTGTCAATTGCACCTTTGATAAAGCCGATATTCAGTTTTCCTGCTTTGCGGGAAGCATTTTTGAAAATACCGTTTTTACCGATTCGGAATTGCTTATCAATAATTTTACCGGGATTACAACGTGTGAATGCGGTTTTAAGGATTCGGATTTATACGGATCCCGTTTTATTCGATGCTCGTTGCGTAAGACACCGTTTGAAAATTGCAATATAAAAAAAGTGTATTTTACAAAGAATATATACGATGACGTATCATTTAAGTATTCTAATACGCGCGTTGCTCATTTTGATACTGAGGAATTTGTAAAATGAAAATATATCCTCATTATTCACACGAAGGTTTTGTAAACAGCTATCTTGTCGGCAATGAAGTCAGTAGAGAAGCGCTGATTATCGATCCGGGAAAGATAACCGGTGAAGTAATCGGTCACATCGAAAAGAACGGTTATACGCTCAGCGCTGTCTGTATTACGCATAATCATATCCGGCATTACGGGTACGGGCTTTCGACGTTGTTAAAAATATATAACCCGCGCATATATGCGGCGGATCATGCATTGGTCGGTAAACACGGAAAGATGCTGCGGGGTGATTGTACGCTTTCAATTGCCGGTTTTTCCGTCGAATGTTTTTCGGTACCCGGGCATTCGCCCGATTCTTATCTCTTTAAGATAGATAACTGTATTTTTACCGGCGACAGTCTTACCGCAGGAATCGTTGGCAGTACGCTGCATAGTTTTGCGGCAAAAACGCTTGCGGAACAGCTCGAAAAAAAGCTGTTTATTCAAGATGATTCGCTTCTCCTTTTTCCGGGACACGGCCCGCCGACTACGATCGGAGTGGAACGGAAATTTACGCAATATACCGGTTTTCAAGGTTTTCAAGGTTGACAAAAGTACGGTATACCCTATACCATATAAGATTGTAAATAAAATCTAAGAAAAATCTTTAAAAACAAAGTTTTCAGAGATTTCTCGTAGTATGTAAAGGAGTTGTTCATGAAAAACAAAATTATTTGTTTGCTTTTTTTTCTCAGTGTTACGGCAGCGTTTGCTGATATCAGAAATGCTGTTTGTATTGTAAGACCGAATTACAGTGAGAAAACCGCTGCTTTTATGGAAGCGGCGTCGGATAAACTGGAAACAGCCGGATATTCGGATTTAGCCGAGCTTTTTAAAAATGCAAAAGAAGGTGTGTTCGGATCCGGTTTTTTTATTAAAGGACAAAATAAAAAAGACTATGTTTTAACCAACTATCATGTTGCTGCTTATGCGGCATCTCTTACGTTGGAAATTGAAGACGCTAACGGTGGAACGGCAAAAATTGAAAACTGTAAAATTATTGCTGTTGACGAAGAATTGGATCTTGCAATTGCCGAAGTCCCAAGCGGTAAAGTTGATTCGTATTTGACATTTGCATCAAAAACTCCTGTCGACGGAATTGACGTTTGGTCTGCCGGTTATCCGGGGCTGGCAGGAAAACCGATGTGGCAGCTCGGAAAAGGTACTGTAACAAATGCACGCGCACGACTGCCCGATGATATTGATCCGAAAATATCTACCTTCATTCAGCATTCTGCCCCTATCGACTCCGGAAATTCCGGCGGTCCTCTTCTTGTAAAAGCGGTAAATGCTCCTTCGGGATACGAAATTATCGGTATTAACTCTGCAAAGGCGGTTTTTAGACAGGCCACCAATTTTGCAATTCCTGCTTCTACAATCACTAAATTTATGGATGAGAAAGCTTTTGCCGGAAATAAAAAAATCGAACGCGATTTAACCGCTTCTTTAAATATATTTGCCGAATCCTGTAAAAATTTTAAAATCGAGAAAGAGAGTGACAAAAATAAAGAGATCGTTAAACGGATCAGAAAATTAACCGTTTATGTTTCCGAAGATTATGCGATCCAAAGCGGGCTTGATGTATACTTGAAAGCGTTGCGAAGAGCTCCGAAACTTTTTAGAAATGAAATATTAGCTGCGTCAATTTTCGGAAATCCTATCAACGGCATCAGAACAGCTCTTGCATACGATATCTATACTGCGGTCGATCCGGAGGAAAATACCTATTTACCCGATACGGGGACGGATATCAATAGCTTGAAAAAGACGGACAACGGTTATGAATTTGTTCTGTATGATGAAGTTCAGAAGTCGAAATTCTTTACCGTTTGGAAAAAAGCCTATAATTCATGGCAGATGGACGGTACCAGTCTGAATGAGCCTCCTCAAAGCGGCACGGGTTCGAAAGACCAAAATAAAAAGAGTGCAAAAAAAGATAAAAAATCTTCCGGAAAATTCTCGGTCTTTATCGATGAAATTCCTACAAAAATGAGAATGCCTTTATCGTATCTCGGCTTTAGTAGGGATGGACGTTGGAGATCGGCTTTTTCGTTCGGTTTCTTTTACAGTTTTAAATATGCAGAAGTTGGAATGTCGGCTATTATTGATAAACCGCGCGATGGCATATCTTCATTCAGTCCCTCGCAGAGCGGTTTATTTAGCTTTACATTCGGACTCTGTCCTGAGCTGAAGGGGCAGATACCGATCAATATTAATAATGTCCTATACATTGCACCGCAAGCATTTGTCGGCGTAGGCCTGTTTATTCCTCCGGTCGATACGTTTGTACATTACGGCGCCGGTGTGGAATTTGTTCCGGCTAATTTTACAACACTGTCGTTCGGCGCCGATTTTATTGCACGGACATACTTAAAGAAGCCGAGCACAACGAATCCTGGAGTTCGTATCAACGTATCAATACGGTTCTAATTATATTGAAAGGAGATAATAGTATATGAAAACAAAAATCAGTAAGAAGGGCGCGGTGCTTTTCTGTTTGTTGAGCGTGCTGACGGCATTTACTTCCTGTTCTATGTTCCGTAACTTTAAAGTTATGGCAGAAGACGGTTATGCAAGTCTAAACGGCAAAAAGGTTACTATAAAATCGATGGGAGATCCGGAAACTGACTGTCTGGTATACGGGTATGTGGATTCGTATGTTAGTCTACAGATGTATGTGCAAATGGATGCTTCCAAGGAGGCTATTTATACGACCCCATTAGCCATGGGAAATGGGCCTTTTTGTTTTCCTCCGTTGGACACGGGACTGAGTTTTCAGCTTATACAGCTCCGTCAAACAGCTGCATTTGGGGTCAATATCTATTCACCCAGTGTAGGAAAAGAAGGGTGTATTACATTTACTACGAAAAAAGCAGGCTTGCAGTTTATCGGCGCATATAACTTTCAGGTTGATTTTAAGACCTCTATAGGAGCGCTTACGCCGTATCCCCGCAGCGAACAGTCTGCGTATGAGTTAAAAACATTGACTAAAATGAAAAGTCAATTTAAAAACACTGACTGGGAAGCGCTTATCAATAAAAGAATAGAGGAGATTCAAAATGAGAAAAAATAACTACGCTGTTGCTTCATTTATTATTGCCGTTGCGTTTTTTATTATCGGTACGGATATCTTTGCCGCTGACAAGAACCGTCCTGCAGCCCCCGGAAAGGATGAGATTGTTATGGTATTTTCTTTAAAACTCCAGCCGTCCCCGGATACTGAATTTTTTGCAAAGTATGCAGATATGTCGTTTGCTGCACTCTCGCTCAAGCGGTACGGTGACGGAAATGATGTTATCATGTTTAAGGGTAAAAATGCTAAATATTTCCTTCAAGGGTGGACTGAAAAAGATACCGATTCCGGTGAGTTTGCTATGCTGCACGTCGGTTTTGCGGCTCGGAAACGATATATTGAGATTCACTCTTTACGATACTATTTTGCGGGAGCTGAGGCGCTATTTCTTACGCTCCCGTTACAGGTTAAAATCGAAGTGCCTGATGACGTACGCTACGTATATATCGGTGATTTTACCTGCAAATGCAGCAGGCCGTTTTATGATATAACCGATGTAAAAAGAACTGATAATTTCGATGCCGCTGCAAAAGCCGTCAAGGAAGTATACGGTAAAGATGCCGAACTTGAACGGGTGCCGTTGATTCCATTAAATAAAGAAGATTAATAAATAAAGAAGATGGACAAGGTTTTGTATGGAATTTGAAAAGATTATTCCCGCCTCCGACCTTGCGGCGGTACAGGGCGGAAACGGCTTAATAGTTGATGCTAACATACTCGCTGTCTTTACAGAGAAAGCGTTTAAACGCTTATCCTTTACCTTTCCTCAAGAACATTTGGAAAGTTTGCTGAATGTTGCGTGCGATCCCGCATCTTCGGAGAATGACCGGCTCGTTGCAGTAAAATTGCTGGAGAATGCCGTCATTGCAGCAAAAGGTACGCTGCCGCTTTGTCAGGATACGGGCGTTGCGCAAGTCTTTGCCTGGAAGGATTCCTCTGCGTATTCGGTCTTAAACGCTGTGGATGGAACGGTACCTTTTGCTTCCGATACGGAAGCGCTTACTGCCGGTGTCGGGAAGGCGTATAAAGAGAATAATCTGCGGTTTTCTATCAACATTCCTTCTTCGCTTTTTGATGAAAAAAACTCGGCTACCAATTTACCGGCTCAAGTCGATGTATTCAGCACAAACGGAAGCGGCGAGCCTTCGTACCGTTTCTTGTTTTGCGCGAAAGGCGGCGGTTCCTCCAATAAAACGGATTTTACCTGCGCAACAAAGGCGCTGTTAAACCCACAATCCTTTGAACGCTTTTTGCAGACAAAGATCGCCGCCCTTGGAACGGCGGCCTGTCCGCCGTACACGATTGCCGTTGTTATCGGCGGCTTGAGTCCCGAACAGAACTTACAAACCCTCAAGCTGGCAACCACCGGCTATTGGGATGCGGTAGAGGCGTTAAACGAAGCCGGCGGCGCTATCCGTTGGACGGATACGGTCGGCGGAGTGCGCCCCCTGCGGTGTAAGGATTGGGAAGAGCGGGTATTACAGATTGCAGCGGAAACGGGATTGGGTGCCCAGTTTGGTGGTTCCCACCTTGCGGCGCATGCCCGTGTGTTCCGGTTACCGCGGCACGGGGCAAGCTGCTTTGCCTCGATAGGCGTATCTTGTAATGCACACCGGAACCTCGTCGGTTATATCAGCCGCGAAGGCGCTTTTTTGCAAAAAAACGTTTCCGATCCTCGGCCGTTCTTTGAAAAAGCGACGGCCTATACAGCCGGTGCCGATGCGCATCATGGGGAGCCGGTTAAGGTTGACCTCAGCTCCATCGATGCCGCCCGTACCAAGCTTTCCGGCTATCCGGTAGGGCAGGCATTTCTCTTTTCGGGGGAGATTTTAGTTGCGCGCGATGCGGCACATGCCCGCTGGAAGGCATTACTGGAAAGCGGTAAGCCGCTGCCCGATTACACGCTGTACTATCCGATTCTCTATGCCGGACCGGCGGAAACCCCGAAAGGCGCCGTTATCGGCAGCTTCGGGCCTACGACGGCAAACCGCATGGATCCCTATGCCGATGATTTGATGAGCAGGGGGGCTGCGTTGATAACCATTGCCAAGGGGAACCGATCTGAACTATGGCGCACTGCGTGTAAAAAATACGGCGCCTTTTATCTCGGCACCATCGGCGGTGCTGCGGCATTGATTGCGGAAAAGCATATTACCGCGCGTAAGGTCCTCGACTATCCCGATTTGGGAATGGAAGCCGTGCAGCTGATTTCGGTTAAGGATTTGCCGGTATTCTTGATTACGGATGATAAAGGAAACGACTTCTACGCTTCCCTATAAAAAAACAGGGCTGTCCAAAAACTGAAAGCCTATCGGCTTTTTCTGTGAGGAAATTATTCATTATATCCGCTAAAGCGGATTGCGAAACAGTTTTTGGACAGTTTCCTTAGATTTAGATGCGATGTTTAAAATTAAGTCGTTACTGTATAAAGACTTAATTTTAAACTCGCGGGGATGTCGAAAAAGTAACCAACTTTTGAGACATCCCCGTTTTGCGGGAATGTTATTTTTTAGCTTGTATCTTATCTTTTTCCTTTCGTACTTTTTGATCCAAAACATCCATCAATTTATTGACCCCTGCTTTAAAGTCATAATCTTCGGTGGAAACGTGTGCGGTTCCGCCCTTAAAATTGACGGTACATTCGTAAGTAAACTTTTTGTCGAATTTTATTGTGCAGAGGACATCGACAATTAAATCTTCCGCATACTTAATCCGTTCAAATTTCTTGTGTACGAAGGTTTTTTGATCTTCGTCCAGCGTAAATTTTACCGCCTGTAAATTGATGTTCATACGAGACCTCCTATACGGTATCAGGTGTGTGAAGACGCCGCAAAAACAACTGCTTTTTGCAGCGCTCCTTCTTTCAGGTCATTCTAAAAAGGTTGAACACGTTTTTAGAAGCCCTCTCTATTAAGTATACGTAATAAAATGCAAAAAGTCGAGGAAAAATCCGCACATATTCATTTTTTCCCTTTGTGTGAAATTTTATTTTCTTTAAAATGCAACAGTTGAATAAAATATAAATTTTGGAAACTGTTGCATTGGAGCGCAACGTCATTTTAGAGGCTTATTTTATACCTACGAAATTTCGCATACCTCCTGAGTAACCATGGTTCTTTTTACGAAAATTTATTGACCGCGAAAATAAAAACCTCTATTATGGTAAACACTATACCGTAACGCGATACAGTGTGGGAGGTATCACCGATGACTACTGTAGTTTCAAAGCCGCCAAAATCTATTTTTGTCTTGAATCTTTTAATATACAGCGGTGTTTTTATTTTTATTTTCTTATATGCATTGTATACAAAGATAGTTCCCAGAGAGGCACTCTTTAAAATTTTTATGGCGCCTTCTACATTGTTGACCGCCTGTATTACAATCGTGTTTCCTATTGGTCTCTATAAAAAAACTATGAATATCGTTCTTAACTGGCAAACGGAAGAAGATGGTATAAATAAGGCGAATAGAGCGCTGAATATATATTCAAAACTCAGCATTGTGGTTCCGATTGTATTATCAACGGTAACTCCGGTTGTATCACTGTTATGGGTAGGTATGAATTCTACTGCACAGTTTACTGCAGCGATTTTTGCATCGGTAGGATGTTTGTTTTTTATAGCGCTCTTTTTTTATGTGATCTGGATTCAGCAGCTTGAAAACTATGTAAAATTTGTACCGCTTGAAAGAGAACATATTGCTATGTCCTATACGACGCGAGGAATGCTTGTCGGTTTCTTCCTTTTTTTAGGTATCATTTTTCTCTGTGTATCTCCGTTTTTAGCAAGTCTCTATAACGGTATGACGATTGTCGGTACGATAACACATTCAATTATTCCAATATCCATCGTGATTCTAATAGGAGCGCTTTTTATCAACTATACTCTTTACAAAGGTATTAATAACGAGATCGAAACTATTGTGTCGTTTACCGATAAATTAGCGGTTGGCGATTTTACTCCGAGTCACTTGGAATTACGGCGCCGCGATATTTTCGGGCTTTTGGGAACAAGATTGAATGTATTCCATAAAAACACAGTCGCTTTACTGACCGGTGTAAAAAACAATACCCAAGCAATGAAAGACGCTATCGGAGTACTTTCCATGAACACGGCACAAACCGCAGATTCGGCTCATCAAATAAATACCAATGCCGAAGGAGTGAAACAACAGACTATCGCACAGGCTGCAAGTGTTATGGAAACATCCGCTGCAGTCGAAGAGATAATCAACACGATCAAACAACTGAATGCGAGTATTGAAGTACAAGTGGAAAGTGTCGCTCAGTCTTCATCATCGATAGAACAAATGGCGGCGAATATCGCTTCTATTACGCAAACGCTGGAAAAAACCGATGAGGCAATCAAACGGCTTGCCGATGCGACTGCCGACGGGAAAACAACAATAGTAAATTCCAATGCCGTAACAAAAAAGATAGCTGAGGAATCAGGCGGATTGATGGAGGCAAGTAATGTTATCCAAAATATTGCAAGTCAAACAAATCTCCTTGCAATGAACGCTGCAATCGAAGCTGCTCACGCAGGAGAAGCCGGCAAGGGATTCGCTGTTGTTGCAGACGAAATACGGAAGCTGGCGGAAGAATCTTCTGTACAAGGCAAAACCATTACGATGACATTGAAAATGCTCGGCTCCGAAATCACGAGTTTATCTACGTCATCAAAAACCGTCGAAGAAAAATTTGCCAGTATTTTCGAACTTTCCGAACATGTAAAAGCAATGAGCACCAATCTTATGAAAGCAATGGGTGAACAAGAAAACGGCAATCGTGAAATCTTGGGGGCAATCTCGAATATAAAAACAGTAACATCGGATGTCAAAAGAGGGTCGGAACAAATGCTCAAAGATGGAACACACGTTACCGGCGAGATACGGAAACTTGACAATCTAACAAAAATCATCACCGATAATATGAACGCAATGGCGCACGAAGCTGTTCAGATAAATAATGCCGTACAGGAAGTAAATGCTATTACGCAGCAGAATAAAGACACAATCGAAAGTCTGTCTGCAGAAGTCGGTAAGTTTAAGGTATAAATTGACGCTTGACCGACCGGAATTATTTCAGGCGTTTGCCATGAATGCATTGGTTAAGCCTCTACGAATGAGTGTGATTACCCTGTCTTAACCCTACAAGACGATTCTATCATTCTCCCGGCGCTTTACCTTGCCGTTTTTTTCCAACACATTGAGCAGGGGGATAACATATTTACGCGAAAGATTGGTCGCGGTACGGGCGTCTGCAATGGTGATGATGTCGCCTGCTTTTTTCCCTTTTAAGATAGCGGCAATCGCTTTGTCGTATACCTCACGGTGGTAGTGCAAAAAATTTTCCAATACGACGAGCTTACCGAGCTTTACCAAATCGCGGGCGTCTTTCCGCACCTGCGGCAGCTGGATTTTATCTATTTCGATACCGTCGAACCCTGCTTTAAGCGCCAACTGTAAAAGCTGCTGTGCCGTTTTCGACAAGGTATCTCCGCTGCCTGCCAGCTTGTACACACTGCCTTCACTGACAAGTTTGTTTTCCGCACACAGCTTTTTCAAAATTTCCTGTCGCACCTTTACCGGTACAGCCGTATCGATTTCTTCTGCCGTAAAACCTGCCTGACTTTTCTTTGCGGTCTCTAAAATCTTTGCTTCCCATTCGGCAAGCTTCTTGGTAAAGATGAGCTGTTTGCCGCAAGCCGTAACGTCTTTTGCGTCAGCCGAAAGCTCCTTCGGTCCCGCGCGGTCTTTTTCTATAAAGCCGGTGATAAAAAAGCCGCAGCTTTTCCACGACGGTAATTCCCGTCCGGCATACACCGAAAAAAACTGCTTAAAGACGGCCGCACGGTAGGAGTCAAAGGCCGCAAGTATTCTGCACGAGGCAAGAATTGAACTTCCCCCATGTCTGATAAGGACGGCCGGTTGGTTCCAGCGTCCGGCGATAGGTTCCTGTAAGGACACCCGCGCCAGCGTAGGATCTGTTTTGTTAAAGTGAATCGCGCCGATGGCATTGGTGCTGCCGGTGGCAAGTTCCAGTTCAATATGATTTTTCATACCGGCGCCGGTTTCCTGTTTGTTAAAATATTCATCGACGCGGACAAGCAGTTCGGAGCCTTGCAGTACGGGACTTTCGCCAAGGCCTGCAAGCAGCATACCACGCTCTACCTTTTCTTTTTCGGATATTTTCAGGTTGAGCGCCGTCCTCATTCCCGATTCGGAAGAAGATACGTCGGCGTGGTGATTTTGAATGTTCTTAATCTTGCATTCGGTTCCGCCGGGATAGAGTGTAAGCTGATCGCCGACGGCAATGCTTTTACCGCGGAGCGTACCGGTTACCGTGATGCCGATCCCTTTGAGCGTAAAGGCGCGGTCGATATACAGGAACGGCTTATCTAACGGAGCGGTACGGACGGCGCTCAATAATTCCGTAATTTTTTTCTTGAGTTCGTCGATACCCGCGCCGGTATGTGCGGAAACAGCCACGGAGGGTAATTCCCTTCCGAGGATTTTGCGGCAATGCCGATTTGCATCTTCTTGTATCAGATCAATCATATCGGGATCGGTCAGGTCTGATTTAGTTATGACCAACAGGATGGAGTTGATATGCATCGCTTTAAGTACCCGCAGGTGATCCGACGACATCTGCATCCACCCGTCGTCTGCTGCGACAATCAACATTGCCGCGTCAAGTCCCCACGTGCCTGCCACCATGTTACGGATAAACCGTTCGTGTCCGGGAACATCGACGATGCCAACCGTTCCGTGTACGGGATCTTCCAAGGCGGCAAAACCCAGCTCAATGGTCATCCCCCGCTTCTTTTCTTCGGGGATGTGGCTGGTTTCCACTCCGGTTAAGCATTTTACCAATGCGGTTTTGCCGTGATCGACGTGTCCGGCGGTTCCTAAAATATATGCCATAGTCAACGCACCTCTGTGATTTTTTAACGAACCTCTAAAAGCCGGGCGAGTTTTTAGAGATTTCCTGTAATTCTTGGATAATATATGCATCATCGGCAGGATTTACGGCGGCAAGGTGTAATAGCAGCCTGTCCTCCGAAATAATAGCGATAATCGGAATGCTGCAAAACCGTAACGCTGTCTTGACCGCTTCCGGTTTATGCGTGTGCAGCATAATTGCCCATGACGGGAAGGCTTCGTCGGGGGTGCTGCCGCCGCCGAGCGAGAAAGGGTAGGGGACAACACATGCGGTTCCGGACGGCAGTTTTCTCACAAGTTTTTCGCTGCGTTTTTTTATTGTGGCAGGGTCAAGCAGCAACGCTTCGGCCGCGGCGCTCTTTCCGTTATTCAGGTAGTGCACGAGGGTTTCTTCCATTAAAGCGGCGACGGCACGTCCTACCCGATAGGTGCGCATCAGCGGATGGCGGGCAATGAGCGCGATTAAATCTTTTTTGCCGGTAATCCATCCGCACTGCGGGCCGCCGAATACTTTATCCCCCGAAAAACAAACAAGATCGGCGCCTTCTTTTAATAAGGCCGGTACGGTCGGCTCATCTTGTAGGTTAAGTGAAATAGTGCCTGACCCTTGATCCACCGCAAGAATAATCTCAGGCGGTAAGGCCTTGCGGATGGCGCTCAGGGAGGGCTGCTCCGTAAAGCCGCGGATTTTATAGTTTGAGGTATGTACCCACAGCACCATTGCCGTCTGTTCGGTAACGGCAGTGGTAATGTCCTCCATGGTGGTGATGTTGGTAGTGCCGACTTCTACGAGCGTGCAGCCTGCCTCCCGCAGAATGTCGGGGATGCGGAAGCCGCCGCCTATTTGCACTTGCTGGCCGCGCGCAACGATAACCTCTTTTCCGCTTGCAAGCGCTTTAAGTAACAGAAACACGGCGGCGGCATTGTTGTTCAGCATCAGCGCCGCTTCCGCACGGACAAGCGTACTCATCGCTTCGACGGCAAAGGGGAACCGCTGTCCCCGTTTGCCGTCCTCCAAATCCATCTCGATAGCCGAATATGATTGGGCTGCTTCCTTTGCCGCATCCCAAATACCGTGCGGAAGCGGGCTTCGTCCGAGGTTGGTGTGCAGGATAATGCCCGTCGCGTTGATAATCTTCGAAATCCGCTTCCGTATATGCTTCGTGCATCGCTGCCGGATGTCCGCTATACACGCATCAAAAGACGGAACGGCGGCTCCTTTTAAAGCCTCAGCCCGTATCTGCTTAATATACTCCGATACGATAGAGGCTACAATCGGTCTGCCGAGCTTTTCGATGCAGCCGGAAAGGTCATGATGCGACAGAAGTTTTTCAACTTGCGGTATCTGTGCCAGTGAACCGTGCATGGCGGTTACTCCTTTTCTTCAGTGGTGATGGTGAGTGCTGACACCCATTTTGTCCGCAAAATGAGGACGGTTGCGATAAGCGCGGTTGTTATGTTTGAAAAGAGATTTCCCCAAAAAATAGCGTAGTATTGCAGGATGTGTTCCGTTGCCAATACAAAGATGTAACGCAGCAGCCATATACGGAGCACACCGAGCACAAGCGGCATCTTCGTTTTGCCGAGTCCAATAAACGCGCCTTGAATGGTCATACAAATACCGAAGCCGATAATCGAATAGGTGTAGATGTTGAGTGCGTTGTTTGCAATACCGATAATTTCCGGCTCCCGTCTGAATAAGACAGTCAGATAAGGCGAAAGCGGAATCATAATCGAAATCATTATAACGGCGATAATGATGCTGGTGATGCAGCCGAGGAGACAATCCCGTTTTGCCTTTTGCGGATATCCTGCACCGATGTGCATACTGACCATCGTTGTAATTGCCGCGCTAAAAGCCGCAGGGAGGTTGAAGCACAGTGCGTTGATATTGCTCGCGATTCCCTGCGCCGCGACCACAATAGCTCCGTATTTTTCAATCTCTTTATTGATAAGGAAAAAGCCTAAGTATAAAAAGGAATAGTTGAACATTGCCGGGAAACCGACTTTCAGAACCTCTTTGATGATCTTTGAATCGAACTTGAAGTTTTTGACATCGAGCTTGTCCAGACTTTTGTGGATGAACAATTCATATACCATCCAGACTGTGATCGTTGCGTTTGCCAAAAGCGAGGCGAGTACGCAGCCGAGAATTTCGAGCCGCAATACATAGAGAAAGAGAAAATTTCCGACGACCTTCATGATAAAGAGGATGGTCATTCGGGTAAAAGCCGCTTCGGGTTTCCCATTCGCGTTTTTGATACCGTTGTATACGGACTCCAAAAAGCTAAACGGTAAGACGATGCTGTACCATGCGATGTACTGACGGACATACGGCGCAATATCGCTCTTCAATCCGTTTGAAACCGTCACACTGATGATCAGAAGAAGCGGCGCACTGATGATACCGAGTATGACCGCAAATAAAAATATCTGCGCAGCAACCCTTTTCCCTTCTTCGATTGCGCCTTTGCCGTTCAGCTGCCCGATAATTGCCATCGCGGCAACACTTAACCCTTGTGATAAACCCAATACCATCGAAATAATCGGCTGGGAAAAGGTTACTGCCCCCGTTACTGCATAGCCGGTGAGGTTATTGATAAAAAGCCCATCGGTAAACGGCATCATCGCCTGCACGGTATTCATTAGCAGTGATGGGAGAGAGAGAATAAGCAATGTTTTAATAGGGTTGGCGGTCAGGATGAGTTCGCGCCGCGCTTCCGTGGATTGCTTCAGGAATGTCTTCATAGGCGGGGAGGCAATACGCTGTGTTATTTAACGGAAATAACCGAAGCTGTTCTCCCGTCGGCCATGTAGACGTGTTCGCGGTTTGTCGTATCGGGAATCTGCTTTCCGTCTTTAAAGTATGCGTAATACCAAACGCCGTTCGGCAGCGGAAGATATAATTCGTATCTGCCCGGCATCACTTCTTCCAAGGTATACATAAAGGGATCCCAATTATTGAACGTGCCTGCAAGGTATATTCGTTTTCCCGATTCTCCTTGATAGACAAAACGAGTTCTGCCGTTGTTTTCAACAGCGGTTCTATATTCTTTTTGATACGGAATCTTTAAAACCGAAAGAGACATTCCGGCAGAGTAGTCGAAGATTTCATCGGGATTGAGCGGGTCTGTAGACCAAAGACCGTTGATAACCAGCCGATAGTGCAGCTCTCTCATTTCTTCAGGTATCTGCATGATATAGAAGAGGATTGATTTTTTAGTTTCGGTGCTATCATCGCTTCGATATAAGCGCTGGAAAGAATGAATTGATTGAAAGTTTTCATGTTCAAAGGCGATCCCGACATGACGTGCGGATCCTGCTGCCGTAAAAATGATATATTTTCCGGTGATAAGCGGCGCATCCGTCCGTGCAATCGTTTCAACAAGTTCACCGTAGGTGTATGTGTCGATGACAGTTTGTTCCGCCGCTTGCGCCGCGATCAGTATACACAAGAAAAAAAAGACCGCCACGGCTTTTTGCCGTATTGCATTGCGCATGATGTCCTCCCCGAATATTTTAACCGGTTGTTATCTTTTAATAATAACATACTTCCATTTAATAAGCATCGGAAAATAAACCGAAAACTTTAAATTTGAATCATTTTATCCTCAGGAGCCTGTTCAAAGTAGGTATGCAGCGCGTGCTCCATTTCTTCTCGGCTCTGTGACCGCAGCAGTTGTGTTCTACAATAGTGCGCAAACGAAAAATTGTCGCAATAAAACTGAAAGAACCGCTGCGCCCGTGTAAGGAAGAATTCCGGCGGCTGTTCGGTTTCGAGGTAGTGCAAAAACGATAACGCCGTTTGTTCAAGGTCGATACGGTACGGTACGGAACTCGAATCGCCGGCGCGTTTGCGGCGTATTGCTTCAAAAATCCACGGCATTTGTACCGCTGCGCGTCCGATCATCCACCCCGTGCAAGGATAGTGCTGGGCGGCGGTTTGCAGTTTTTCTGCCGAATCGATGTCTCCGTTGCCGTATACCGGAATAGCTAAATCCTTTGCAAGCGCAGCCGTGTATTCGTGGAGAGCCGGCCGCGCATAGCTTTGCCGCTGAAGGCGCGGGTGGATTGTGATAAGCTGCACGCCTTCATCAATCAGCATCGTGCAAAAGCGTAAAAGATACGCATAATCGATAGTAGCTCCGAGCCTCAGCTTTACGCTCAGTCTAAACGACTTGCCTTGTTCTGTAGAATATGCTTCAAGCGCTTGTTTAACCGAGCGCACCGCTTCGGCTGTCGTATTAAGCGGCTTGAGCATCCAAGCAACGCCTGCTCCCGTCCGTACAATCGGCGGAGCGGAACAGCCCATGTTTAAGTCAACCCCGATGCCGCCGTGCTGCAGTACAACCGGTACCGCCTGTGTGAATGCTTCCGCCTTAGGCGAGGTAAGCTGCCACACCAGCTTTTCCGGCACGGGGTTTGCCCGCAGATACCACTGTTCAAACCGCCCGCCCGCAAGCAGCGACGGCGCATGAATCATCTCGGTAAAATATTCGTCGGGATCGCCGAAAGTGTGGATAAGCATCCTCAATCCCGAATGACTGATATTTGCCAGCGGCGCCAGTATGAGCTTCATCGCCGCTCACTGTAACAAAAACTCCGTGATTTTGCAATGCGTGGAATTCCGCACATTTTTTTCTAGCAATCAGACAAACACACTACTGACGAGAATCAGCGACATCCGCATCGCTTCTGAGATACGTTGAGTATTTTCAATAGTAGTGGTACGAAGTATATAGCTTTCCGTAAGCCTTTTGAAAATAGCCTGTCCAGAAGTGTACATCCGTGTACACTTCTGGACGCGAGTTTTTGCGGAGCAAAAACGTCGCCGTTGCGTGGATCCCCGGACATCCGTGTCCGTTCTGAACATACAAGGCGCGAGCGAAAATTAACCGCAGGCACGGTATAAAATGTACTTCCCTGTACATTTTATACCTACGTGTTTGCAGGGCAAACACGCTGCTGCTTGGAACCCCCGCCATCAGTGCCGCTGTTGAGCAGTGTACCTCCTTGTACACTGCTCAACGATAAGTTTTTCTAACGAAAAACTTACTGCTGCTTGGAACCACGGACATCCCTGTCCGTTCTGATACGTTGAGTATTTTCAGCAGCGGCGCGCAGTATATACCCTTTCCGTTAGCCTTTTGAAATAGACGGCGTAGATACAAGGCGCGAGCAAAAATTAACCACAGGCACGGTATAAAATGTACTTCCCTGTACATTTTATACCTACGTGTTTGCAGGGCAAACACGCTGCTGCTTGGAACCCCCGCCATCCGTGGCGGAAATGATACGTTGAGGATTAATTTTCGCGCAGCAACGAAGTATATAGCTTTCCGTAAGCCTTTTGAAATAGACGATGCAGATACAAGGAATTAGGCAAAAAAGTACCGCAGGCGTATCTATGATACGTTGAGGACACTTTTTTGCCGTATGACGCAGTAGATGCGTCGTATATTTCAAAAGGTCTTGACTTTATTTGTAATCTTAGATATAGTACATCACTGTTACAAATGCGGCGGTGGTGGAATTGGTAGACACGTCAGCTTGAGGTGCTGATGCCGCGAGGTGTGCTGGTTCAAGTCCAGTTCGCCGCATGAAGGCTTCTTTTGATTTTCAAAAGAAGCCTTTTTTTATGTACGAGGCATATCAGTTTCCGGAATTTTGTTTTGAAGCTGCCGTTTTTGTGTCTTTTTTTGTAAAGTTGATCGAAGTTTTTGCCGCTCCTCCCGAAAAGATGATGCGGCGTTTTGCTTTCGCGCTGCCGTATTCTCCCGGGCTTTTGGTAAGCTCATTACCGGCAATGGTGAGCGTCCCTCCGTTTTGGACGTAATCGATATGATATTCAGCCTCTTCCGAAGGGAAGACTATGGCAGCGGTTGCATCGGTTACGGTGAATGCACAGGATTTTACAATTTGCGTTTTATCATAGGATAGCGAACCCCGCGCAATATTGATTACGGCATTTTTAAAGACACATTCGGACGTTGTTACCGAGCCCATATTCAGCATTGCAAGGATATGTACCGCCTGCACACCTTCGAGCCGGATATCCGCGCGGTTTACCCGTATACTGCAATTTTCAAGCAACATCTTTTTCGGTATAAAGACATACAGCGTGCCCTGCGAAGGAGCCATTTGGCGTATCCGCAGTGTTTTTTGCGTTTCTATGCAGGAAAGTTTTTTGCCTTCCGCAAGTTCAAATCGATATGCGATGCGTTCTTCATCAAACGCTTCGGCAATCAAATGTACCTGAGAAAGCTCAATATCAAGGCCGTTGGTTTTCGGCCGCGCATAGGTAAGCTCCTCACCGAAAGCGGCTACTGCGGATAGTAAGAATACAACTACAAGTAAACTCTTTTTTTTCATCATTCCGTTATCATTATGAAGGACTTTGTTCATTCCAGTAGTAAGTATCGGGGTACTGACGTTCGCCGAATATCGCCGTACCGATGCGCAACATGGTTGAACCTTCTTCAATGGCGATTTCTAGGTCGCCCGACATCCCCATCGAAAGAATATCCGTAGAAACATTCGGCAGCGCCAGTGCTGCAACGCGCTTTTGCACCTGTTTAAGGCAGCGGAAGCACGCCCGTACCTTATCTTCTTCCCCAGAGAATAATCCGATAGTCATAAACCCGCGGATAGTGATATGGGGCAGGGTAGCGATGGCTTTTATCAAAGTCTCCGCTTCTTCCGGTGCACAGCCGAATTTGCTTTCCTCTGCCGAGGTGTTTACCTGCACTAAGATGTCGAGGTTACGGTCTTCTTGCGCAAGCCGCTGTTCCAGTTTTTGTGCCGTATCGAGGTTATCGATTGATTGGATACATTGCGCATACTGAATCACCTCTTTAATCTTATTCGATTGCAGATGCCCGATAAAATGCGCCGTATGCGGCACTGCGGAAAGCGCCTCATATTTATCGCGCAGCTCCTGTACCTTGTTTTCGCCGATTAAAGTGCAACCGCAGGCAAAAGCCTGTAGAATCCGCTCCGGCTCGACGGTTTTAGTTGCAAGCAACAGCTGAACTTCTTTAGGATCGCGCCCTGCTTTTTTACAGGCAGCCTTAATCCGTTCCATAATGTGCAGGATGTTTTCTTGAATAATATGTTCCATAAGAAATGTATTGTGATGCTCCTGATAGTTTAAATTATATAATCCATTCGGTATTTATGCAAGGATTCATATTGACTATTTTCAGGTTCACGTATAATATGGAATATCTTTTTGTGATTTAATTATGAATAGGGAGGTTACCTTATGGCAGTGCCAAGAGCTAAAACGTCAAAAGCACGCACACGCCGCCGTCGAGGAATCAATATGCGGTTAAACGCACCTCATCTTGTGGAGTGTGCAAATTGCGGCAATTTAATTTTATCTCATCATGTATGTTCAAAATGCGGGTTCTACCGCGGACATCAGGTCGTTGATCCGGATACATTAAATTAAGAGAGGATTTTCTTATGGACGAATTATTTGTTCAAATTCAAAAGTTGATTGCAGACAAGTTGGAAATTGATGCGGATAAAATTACGCTCGATTCTTCATTCCGCCAAGATCTCGGTGCAGATAGCCTTGATACGTATGAGCTGGTGTATGCAATCGAAGAAGAGATGGGAATCAAGATTCCTGATGGAAAAGTAAGCGAATTCGAAACCGTTAGGGATGCTTACGATTTCATTAAATCTCAGTCGAAGTAATATTGCAAAAGATGTCGTTCTTGTTTCCTTTTATCCATGTTTTAGAAAAACATCGGAAGCAAGAACTGCTTACTTTTCAAAAAAAAGCAGGATGTAAATTTAAAAATATTGGCTTATTGGATATAGCCTTTTGTCATCGTTCATTTTCTAATGAACACAGCGATTCTCCTATCAATAATGAGCGGCTTGAGTTTTTGGGTGATTCCGTACTTGGTATGATTGTTGCAACAGAGTTGTATCTTGCTCATCCAGATAAACCTGAAGGCGATCTTGCAAAAATTAAAGCTGCGGTTGTTTCCGAAGACTCTCTTTTTCCCATTGCACTGAATCTCAATATCGATACATATCTAATGCTGGGGCACGGTGAAGAAGTGTCGGGCGGTAGGAAGAAAAAAGCCCTGCTCGCCGATGCGGTGGAGGCACTTATCGGTGCACTCTACTTAGATTCGGGATTCAAGGCTGCTCAACAGTTCGTATTAAAAATTATTGAACCGCAGATGCAGTTGGTCGAACAAAATAAACATCGATATCGGGATTATAAATCCTTGCTGCAAGAATATGTGCAAAAAAAATATCGCATTATCCCTAAATATGTGCTGGTAGAGACATCGGGGCCGGATCATGACAGAGTTTTTCAAGTAAAAGTTGTCATTAAAGAGAAGGAATATGAACCTGCTTTAGGGAAAAGCAAAAAGGAAGCGGAACAAGCTGCCGCGGAGGCTGCTTGGAAAGCCTTGTGTCTGTAAACAAAGGGGAAAAAGTATGTTTTCATTTACAAAAAAGGATTCGGAAGCGGAAAAGCATGAGATAGCGCCTATCACAAACGGTATCGTGTTTGAGGTAAAAGAAGTAGAAGCATTGATGACTGCTGCGGAAAATATTGCACTTAATATCAGAAGCAAGATAACCGGTGCGTCTCAGGTTCTTTTTAAAAACCTCAAGCAAGAACATCAATTTGAGGCGTTTACCGATAGTATCCATTCAATTCTGGATTCCATCATGTCGGTTCAGGAACAGCTGCAAGAGGTGCATAGCTGCACTACTGCACTGGAGGATACGGCCGGAAAAGCAAGTTCGTCGGTAGAGCAAATAACCGATTCGGTAAATCGTGTTGCGGACATCGTTACCGATAGAATTTCGGTTACTTCTCAGTTAACGGATGCCGTCGCAAAAGGCTCATTAAAGGTAAAAGACTTATTTACGGTTATCGACAGCCTTAATCAAAACATTGATGCGGTTAAAGATATTATCGGCTCGATAAATGATGTCAGTGCTCAGACAAACCTGCTTGCAATGAACGCTGCCATAGAGTCGGCACATGCAGGGAAGGCTGGCCTCGGCTTTGCCGTTGTTGCGGGTGAAATTAGAAAGCTTTCTGAAGCGACGGCGCTCAATGCTGCCGATGCTTCCAAAACCCTTAAAAATATGCTTGAAGCGCTTCAGATTGCGCGTGATACCGCTGACGAAACGCGTACTGCGATGACGCTTATCGGTAATTCGGTAAATGAAACAGCCTCTTCTTTCGTAGAAATTTCTTCTGAGATGAATATGCTTGCCGGAACAAGCACATCGGTACGCGATGCTGTTATGTTGGTGCCGGAATCTGCGGCAGACTTGAATAACCGTGCGGACACCGCTATTGAATATATCAATAAAATAGCTGATCAGGCGGATAAAGGCGGCAATATGCTGACCTCTTTGCAGACAACTGCAAACGAAGTAAGCGATTTGATGAGCAGCGCCCTGTTTAATATGAACAATATTATTGATAGTACCGTTGTGGTCGATGCTGCAGTCGAAAAAGGTATTGATCTGGTAAACGGAAAGACAGTAGCGGATGAGTATGCTATGCCATTTGCGCGCATTGTATTGAAACATCTCGGTTGGGTTACTAAGGTGCGTGCCTTGATTGATGGGCGGCTTGATGTAAACACAATAGAATTGGGTGACCATAAAAAATGTGATTTAGGTCAATGGATTGAAAAAGAAGCTCCGCTGCATGAAGGTTTAATGCAGCATCCCGAGTTTAAAAAGCTTATGGTACACCATGAGCAGCTCCATAATGAGACGAAAGCTATTGTCGGTCAGCTTAAAACATCATCGAGAACCGAATTGGAAGCTTCTTATTCAAAATTGCTGGATTATTCTGCATCGGTTATCGAAAGTTTGAGTATCTTGCGTCAATTTATCGATAGTAAAAACTACACAAAAAAATAGAGAACAGGGGTATCCCGAAAATTAGTTACTTTCGAGATACCTCCGCTTTGCTGATTTTATAGTTCGGCAAGCGGAATATGGTAGACACTGGAGCAATTCCGGCAGACAATCTCAAGCGGATCGTCTGCTGTTTCTTTTAAGTTTTTCCGTTCAGCTTCCGACAGCTTCTGCAATGCTTCCAGATAATACTCTTTTGAACATGGGCAATCGAAGGCTATGTTCCGTGCTGCAACCGCTTGAGGATTGAACTCTCTCAGTAAGCCGAAAATGATATCTTCGCAGTTCCCGCCTTCACTGAACCAATCGCCGAGCGGAGGACAGGCGGTAAACGCCCGTTCCATACGGGTAACGGCATCTTCAATTTCTTCTTCCGTTTTTGCCTGTTTTCCGCGGCGAGTTCCTCCTTCCGTCGGCATCCGTTGGATAAAAAAGCCTCCGGCGCCGACTACTCTGCCAATGCTGTCAAACCTGATACTCGTATTAAAGGCCGTATAGAGCTGTTCCGATTGCTGAAAATACCACGCAAGGTCTTTTGCGATATTCCGGTATTTAATTTCGACAATACCGCGATGTGGTTCCCGCCCGGCAGCATGATCTGCCTCCGGAAAGCGGGTAACGGTAAGTGTGCCGTTTCCTAAAAAGGGGGCGAGATCCCAGCTTTCAAGCGGAGTTTCAATCGGTATGGGATTTTGCAGAAGATAGCCGCGCACAAAGCCTCGCGAGTCTGCTTCTACTGAAAAGCCGGTTGCAGGGCCGTCCGTTTCATAGCGCAGCTGGAGTGTTTCGCGCCCTTTCATCGTTTGAATCATCAGTGCTGCACAGAGGCCTGCCTGTCCGAGCACAAGGGTTTCGAGGATTCCCAGCCGGTGCTGTGCACGTATTCGGTTTACGAACCGCGTGCCGTGGAAAAGCCCTCCGCGGAACAGGCCGTCGTCGGCAGTAAAGATATGGAGTTCATCTTTTTCAAGTTTATCAAGGTGCTGTTGCAGCGCCGTGTCGTCAATAGGTGCGTATATCATGGTTCTTATTATGCCCTCTTCCGATTCATTCCGTCAGGATGTTCACCATACGGTGCATTTGCCAACAGGAGCTTGAGGCGATTGAGTTGATTTACCTCGCTTGCACCCGGGTCAAAGTCGATTGCGGATATCTGCGCATCAGGATACCGGCGACGCAGCTCTTTTATCATACCCTTGCCGGTAACATGGTTAGGCAGGCACGCAAACGGCTGCAAGCAGGCGATGCTGACAACGCCTGACTTGATAAGTTCAACCATTTCGGCGGTAAGGAACCATCCTTCACCGGCGACGTTCCCTAAATCAAGAACCCCGTGGACACCCTTTGCTAAATTATAGATCGATTCGGGGGCGGTAAAACGGCGGCTTTTGTTCAGCTGTTTTTTCATCCCGTTGCGGTACCGTTCAATATACCAGATTGCGACGTGATATTTAAATCGGTTAAATGCGCTCGATTCCAGCGATGTTTCGTAATAAACTCCGTCGAATAGCGAGTAGAAGAAGAAGTCCATCAAGTCGGGCATGACACATTCTGCGCCTTCCCGCTCAATGGTGCCTACAATATCGTTGTTGGCTGTCGGATGAAATTTTACCAAAATTTCGCCGACTACCCCGATTCGGGGTTTTTCTTCTTGAATAAGCGGCAGCGTATCAAAGTCGTGTACAATATCTCGTACAACCTTACGATAATCCCGCCCGCTCATGTGTTTCAATTCGGTCTTTATCCTGTCTGCGTAGTGCCGATAGAGCGTATTTGCCGCGCCCTTTTCTTGCTCGTAGGGGCGGGTACGGTAGAGTACACGCATCAGTAAGTCGCCGAGGCAGAGCGCTTTTAACGCGCGGTCTGCCAAACCGAATGTCGGCTTAAAGCCGGAATTCTTTTCAATCTGCTGCGCGCTTAATCCGATTACGGGGATATATCCTAAGCCCGCATCTTCCAATGCCCGCCTGATAAACCCGATGTAGTTTGTTGCGCGGCATCCGCCTCCCGTTTGCGTGATGATGAGCGCCGTCGCATTCAGATCGTATTTACCCGATTGCAGCGCCGAAATCATCTGTCCCGCAACGATGATCGCCGGATAGCAGGCATCATTATTGACGTATCGTAATCCGCAGTCGATTGCCTGAGGATCGGTATCCGGCAATATGACGAGATTAAAGCCCGAATGTTGAAAGGCTGCTTCCAACAAATCAAAGTGAATGGGCGCCATCTGTGGAGCGAGGACGGTATACCGTTTACTCATCTCTTCGGTAAATTCTACGTGCTTAAAGCCGCGGTATCCCTGCGCCTTGACGGAAGCGCCTTTACTGCGTTCACGGATAGCCGCCATAAGACTGCGGATACGGATGCGCACTGCGCCGAGGTTGGAACCTTCGTCGATTTTGAGCAAGGTATACATTTTCCCATGCGCTTCGGTAATTTCCTGCACTTGATCCGCAGTAACCGCATCCAAACCGCAGCCGAAGCTGGTAAGCTGAATAAACGCAAGGTTATCTTGCCGTGCGGTAAATTCGGCGGCGCGGTACAAGCGGTTGTGATACACCCACTGGTCTACAACCCGAAGCGGGCGGGGGAGTTTACCTAAATGCGCAACGGAATCCTCGGTTAATACGGCGAGTCCCAAGCCCGTCAACAGTTCGGGAATTCCATGGTTAATTTCCGGATCAAGATGATACGGCCGCCCGGCAAGTACAATACCGATAAGCCCCTGTTCTTTTATTTTTCGGAGCGCCGCCTCTCCTTGGAACTGGGTCTCTTTTTTTACCTCTTCCGCTTCCTCTTTCGCCTTCCGCACGGCAGCACGGATTTCGGCAAGCGGAATATCCCAGTATTTATTGAGTTCTTCATGGAGCCGCTCGCCGAGCCGTTTTTCGTTATAGAGCGGCAAGAACGGGTTAAGGAACCGGATATGTTCATCCTGCCGTAACGCATCGATGTTGTTTTTGAGCACTTCGGGATAGCTCGTTACGACGGGACAGTTGAAATGGTTGTTTGCCTTAGGGTCTTCTTTCAATTCGTAGGGGATACAGGGATAGAAAATCGTCGTAACGCCTGCTTTTAAAAGCGCTTCGATATGTCCGTGGGAAATTTTGCCGGGATAACATACCGATTCCGACGGGATGGATTCCAATCCCAGTTCATAGAGTGTACGGGATGAACGCGGAGACAATTTTACCGAAAATTTCAGCTTGGTAAAAAGTGTGAACCAGAACGGATAGTTTTCGTAGAGGTTGAGTACCCGCGGAATACCGATGGTGCCGCGTTCCGCTTCGGCTTCCGGCAGCGGCTTATATGAAAATACGCGTTTGTATTTCCATTCGAAGAGATTGGGAATGCCGCTATCCTGTTTCTTTTTACCGAATTTTAGCAGCGATTCTTTTGCTTGAGTATTTTCCGTTTCCGCTATTTCGGCACCGCGTTCACATCGGTTTCCCGTAATAAAAATACGGGTGCCTGCCGCGGGTGTATTGAACCGGTTGACGGTTAAAAGGCAGTTGTTGGCACATTTACCGCAGCGGGAAAGATCGAGCTTGACGGTTAATGCATCAAGCCCTTCCGCCGGTAAGATATCCGACTTAACCTGTATGTCTGCCCCTTGCTCAATCCATTGATCGCGGGCAAGGAGCGCGGCACCGAATGCACCCATCAAGCCGCTGATATCGGGGCGCACCGCTTCTCTGCCGGTAATCAGCTCGAAGGCGCGTAATACCGCATCGTTGTGGAACGTACCTCCTTGAACGATGACCTTTTCACCGATAGCGGCGGTATTTCTCAGTTTGATAACCTTAAAAAGGGCATTTTTGATAACCGAATACGAAAGTCCCGCCGAAATATCGCCGACGGACGCGCCTTCCTTTTGCGCCTGTTTAACGCGGCTGTTCATAAAGACCGTACAGCGGCTTCCGAGGTCGATAGGTTTCGGTGCGAGGAGCGCTTGGGTTGAAAAGTCTGTAACCGCCATACCGAGCGACCGGGCAAAGTTATCCAAAAAGCTGCCGCATCCCGAAGAACAGGCTTCGTTTAATTGGATGGAACTGATGCAGCGATCTTTCATGCGGATGCACTTCATATCCTGTCCGCCGATGTCGAGCAAAAATTCCACGCCGGGCAGGAAAAAATCGGCTGCACGGTGATGTGCGATGGTTTCAACTTCTCCCGCATCTACACCGAAGGCTGCTTGGAAGAGTCCTTCACCGTAGCCGGTGGATAAAGAGCGGGCAATATGCGCTCCGCTCGGAATTTGTTTATAGAGGGATTGCAGCATGGTTACCGCAAGATTGACGGGATTGCCTGCATTCGATTCGTAGAACTGCCAGAGGATTCGTCCTTCTTGGTCGATAAGCACGGCCTTCGTCGTTGTTGAGCCGGCATCCATACCGAGGAACACGGGTCCCGTTGCTGCTTCAAGCGGGGCGGTTTCCGCTCGTTCTCGCCCGTGCCGTTCGCGGAACTCTGCAAGCGCCGCATCATTTTCAAAGAGGGGCGGAAGCCGCTGGACTTCCTGCATTTCCGCATCGGCGAGGGAGCCGAGCTTATCCCGCAGTACTTCTACGGTCAACGCGGCGGGATTGATAAACATCGTTGTATTGGTGATTTTAGGGGTTGCAGCAGGCTGAGCGCGAAACCCCGTGCGTAACAGTTGGGTCTGCGTCGGCGCTGTGCAGGAAATTTCCGCCGTTTCGGAGCCGTTGTTGACAGCCCTGTGGGGCGATGCCCTCAGCGATTGATTGGAACCGGCGCTGAGCGCTGCGCCGAGCGCGACAAAGAGTTCGGAGTTTTCCGGCACAATGATTTCGTCGTTCGCAAGCTTCAGTGTCTCGATAAACCGTTGCCGCAGTTGGTCAAGGAAGTGTAAGGGGCCGCCCAAGAAGGCACAGCGCCCGCGGATAGGCTTGCCACACGCAAGACCGGAAATTGTCTGGCTGACAACCGCCTGAAAAATACTTGCGGCAATATCTTCCCGCCGTGCTCCTTCGTTGATAAGCGGCTGAACGTCGGTTTTTGCAAAGACACCGCAGCGGGCGGCAATGGGATAAATGGTTGTTGCATTTTTGGCAAGTTCATTTAACCCCGTCGCATCGGTTTCGAGAAGCGCCGCCATTTGGTCGATAAAGGCGCCCGTACCGCCTGCGCAGGTGCCGTTCATACGCTGTTCAACCGAATGGCCGAAGTAGGTAATTTTGGCATCTTCGCCGCCCAACTCGATGGCGACATCGGTTTGCGGAATCTTTGCCTGCACAGCGACGGCCGCGGCGACAACCTCCTGAACGAACGGTACGGAGAGCCATTTTGAAACAGCCAAACCGCCGGAACCGGTTACCTGTACTTGCAGCTGAGCATGGTCGCCGTATATTTTTGCGGCAGCATCCAATGCTTCCGTTACCACCACGATAATCGTTTTGCGAATATCTGCGCGATGCCGTTCATAACGGCTATATACTATGGAACCGTCAGCTGCAAGAATGACCGTTTTTACGGTTGTGGAGCCGACGTCTATTCCCATTTGGAGTTTATCATTGAAAATCATATATACCATACTGCCACATTGCATAAAAAATTACAAGCTAATTGCCTGCTTGAGGTAAAACTCATTGTTGTTAAAAAAATGCCGATACTCAAAACGTAGAAAGGGAGGAGTTCTATGCTTAAAAATACCGCATTTCATGATAATCTCTATCAACTTGCAAAAATAGTCAGTATTACCACCGAAGGGCTTTCGCTTGAACTGTCAGAGAATATGTTTTTAGATAAAATGCTTGCCGATATATCTTTTGTATCAGATACATTACAAACCTTATTTGGCGAAGTACAGAATCTTTCGCATTTACCCGAATATCTCCCAATTATGCAGAGTCTCTATTCGTGTGAAACGGATTATTTATTACTCTTAAAAGCATTCGCCGCTAAAACGATCGAAAAACAGATTACTTTGCCTGTTTCCGGCACCGATCTAAGTGCTTATTATAAGCTGCATAGCGATGTGAAAGATCGAATAGAAAAACGGATTCAAGAAAGCGATAAGAATCTTGATGCATATCAGATTGTTTCTCAAAACGAGTTAAGTCAGCTTCTTTGTATTTAAATATACCGATATGCGAATAACAGGCGGAACACTAAAAAACCGGCAAGTTCAATGCCCTAAGGGGATTATCCGGCCGGCAATGGATAGAATGAGGGAATCTCTTTTTGCGATTTTAGGTGATTTGGAAGGCAAGTCTTTTTTAGACCTCTTTACCGGATCGGGTATGTGCGGACTTGAAGCCTATTCACGGGGAGCCTATCCTGTCGTATTGGTGGAAAAAGATAAGGATAAATTCCCCATTTTGTTAAAGAATGCCGCGCTTGCAGATAAAAAACTTGAGTGTAAATGTATGCCGGTGGAGCTTTACCTTCAGCGCTCTAAACATATCTTTGATATTATCTATCTTGATCCCCCTTTTCCGTATCAGTTTCATTATGATTTACTGCATACAATCGCCGAAAAGCCGATTCTAGCCGTGGGAGGGCTTGCACTGATACATCGTCCCAAAGAAAAAGAGCTGCCCGATCAAATCTTGTCATTAACGCGCGTTGATCAACGCGCTTATGGCCGTTCGATAGTGGATTTCTACAAAAAATCAATGTAGTGAAGCAATTTAAAGTATATTCTGACTTTTTCTATATTCACGGGCGTTGACGATGTCGTCAAGAATTGCATCTTGCTGTTTTAGCCCCTCAGCTTTCCATTCGGCTTCTTTCCGCTCCCGCAGTTTTGATACGATGAGCCGTTCTTGATGTGCTTTGATATAGATTTTCCGCATTTCTTCGACTACAAGCTCCGCTTCCACGAGTGCTTTTTCCTGCTTTTCGCGTTCAGTATGAAGGCGTGTTAAATAGTTTTCGTGTAAAGACAGCTCTCCAGGAGTTTTAAGGCTGCTCCATAACGACCGGCGCGTTTTTACTTCTTCTTGTGCAATTTCGGCAAGGCGCAACACAATCGCTTCGCGGGCGGCAACGGCACGTCCGAGGTTGGTTTCCGCTTCTTTTTCGCGGAAGGCACGGATATCCAAGAGCTTTTGCAGGGTAAATTGAAATTTTTTCATACGGAATTAGCCTTCCGTATGCTCCGCGGCCGGTTTTTCAATTTCTGCTTTGTATAAATCGGCGGCTTCCGACGGCATCAAGTATTTTTTTGCTGCGCCTGCACCCGCTTGGAAACTTTCTTCATTCGGTATGTCGATGTGGGTAATGGCGCTGAGTTGTTCCAGTGTTTTTTCAATCGGCGCGGGATCGTTTACCTCTTGCTGTAAAAAAGTTTCGATTTTATCATGGTGTGCGATCGCCTCGTCGATGGCGGGATTGCTGCCTTTTTGGTATGCGCCGACCTGAATCATATCTTCGGCATCGGCATAGACTGCCATCAATTTACGCATATACTGTGCTGCTTTTTTACTGCATTCCCCTGAAACGCGGTTTGCCAAACGGGAAATACTGCCGAGTATATCGATGGCAGGGTAGTGTCCGCGCTGGGCAAGTTTCCGGTTGAGTAGAATATGTCCGTCCAATATACCGCGCACCGCATCTGAGATCGGCTCGTCCATGTCGTCGCCGTCAACGAGTACGGTATAAAAGCCGGTAATCGAACCTTTTGCGGATGTTCCGCTCCGCTCAAGCAATTTAGGCAATGTTTCAAAGACACTTGGAGTGTAGCCGCGGGTTGCCGGCGGTTCCCCGATAGCGAGGCTGATTTCGCGTTGAGCCTTGGCAAAGCGGGTAACCGAATCGAAAAGGAGCATTACATCCTTTCCTTGGTCGCGGAAATACTCGGCGATTGCCGTTGCCGTATATGCGCCGCGGATACGGGCGAGCGGGGTAGTATTCGATGTAGCGGTTACCACAACCGAATGTTTTAAACCTTCCGGGCCGAGGTCGTGTTCCAAGAAGTCGTTTACCTCGCGGCCGCGTTCGCCGATGAGTGCAATGACGTTGACGTCGGCGCTCGTATTCCGCGCAATCATGCCCATCAAGGTTGATTTACCGATACCGGAACCGGCGAAGATGCCGATACGCTGCCCTCTGCCGATGGCAAGGAGTGCGTCGATAGCGCGGATACCCGTTACGATGCGTTCTTTAATGGGACGCCGTTCCAGCGGATCAGGCGGTGAAGCAAGGATGGGGTAGTGCAGGGGAGCGTAGGGTTCCTGTTTGCCGTCCGCCGCCCTTCCGAGTGAATCGACGACGCGGCCGAGCAGCACCGACCCGACCGGTACGGAAAGCATCACCCCGCTTGCAATAACATCACAGCCGATTTCTACACCCTGTATATCTTCGTAGGCCATCAGCTGTACGGTTGAGCCGTTTAAACCGATAACCTCGGCGATGATACTTTCTGTGTTATCTCTTAGATTGATTCTGCATAATTCCCCGACAGAGGCTTGCGGGCCGCGGCTTTCGATAAGAAGCCCTTGTACACGGCTGACGACACCGGTACGTTTAATGGGTTCCGTTTCGGAAACCGCGTCAAGGTATTTATCAAAAATCGACGTCATAGGCTACTTTCGATTTGAAGACCCGTCGGAGGAAGCCGCGCGTGTCCTTATCGGAGATATTTCGAGGATGCGTTGCTCAAGCTCATGCAGCTGAGAGGCGATACGTGCATCTACCGAACCGAAGTCGGTTTCGATGATACAGCCGCCCGCATCGACCGATAAATCCTCCACAACGGTGATATTTTTGATATTTTCTGCCGCTGCCAAGAAGTCTTTGGTATGCTCGCTCGTTAAACCGACATCGGCAAGGTTTACCCGTATAATGACATCGGCACGTCCCTTTACCTTGCGCAGCGCATGGATAATATTCGATGTTACGACATTCCGCTGATTTTCTGAGATTACTTTTACAATCTTGCGGGTCATCAGCAGTACAAGGTCGACAATCTGCTGTTCCGTCTGCGCTAAAATCTCCTCGCGTTTATCCATTGTGCGTTCGATCATCGTATGGAGGCGTTCTATCAAACGGGTTACTTCGACTTTTCCTTCTTTAAATCCCGCTTCCCGTCCGGCATCGAAACCTTCGGTAAAAGCTTTCTTTTGTGTAGCCGCTTCGGTTTGTTCAGCTTTATCGACAATGTCTGCAGCTCTTTTTTCCGCATCGCTGACTATTTCTTGGGCTTGTTCACGGGCTTTTTGCGCGTCGATTTGGGACACATCCATCTGCCGCTTTGCTTCTTCAAAAGCGGTTTTCTTTGCGTTTTCGATAATTTCATCGGCTTCGCGGTGAGCGTCGGCAATGAGCTGTTCTTTTTCGATTTCCCATTGACGCTTAAATTCTTCCGCTTCGTTTTTGAGATCCTCAAGCGTCGGCCCCTCAGGAACCGGAACTGCTTCTACCACTTCGGTAGTTGTTTCCGGTTCAAAGGTTTTCGCTAATGCCAGCACCATATCGCCGTTGAGCTTTTTAACTTCAAAATCACGAAAAATATTTTTAGCCACTTTCAGAATCTCCTTTTGCCGATTTGACTACGCTGCCCGGGTTAGACAATCATCTCGTCTTCGTCGGAACGTGCAATAACGATATCGCCGTTGTCCTCCAAGTGCCGGATAATCGAAACAATCTTCTGCTGTGCCTCTTCGACGTCTTTCAAACGGGTCGGTCCCATGTATTCCATTTCTTCTTTTAACATGCTTGCCGCGCGTTTTGACATATTTCTGAATATCTTGTCCTGTACTTCGGTATCGACAATCTTGAGCGCTTTTGCAAGCTCTTCACTGTTAACCTCACGCAGCACCTTCTGAATAGAACGGTCGTCGAGCATAACGATATCTTCGAATACGAACATCCGTTTCTTGATCTCTTCCGCAAGGTCAGGGTCTTGGTCTTCAAGCGATTCGATAATCGACTTTTCGGAAGAACGGTCTACAAGGTTGAGTATTTCAACGATGCTTTCGACACCGCCTGCCGCCGTATAATCTTCGCTGGAGAGGGTAGAAAGCTTCTTTTCGAGTACTCGTTCAACTTCACGCAAAACATCGGGCGATGTTCTGTCCATCGTTGCGATACGGCGGGCTACGTCGCTTTGAATTTCATCGGGCAGGTTCTGCAAAATAACCGACGCTTTTTGCGGTTCCAAATATGCAAGGATGAGCGCAATGGTTTGCGGGTGTTCCTGCTGAATAAAGTTTAAAAGGTGCGCCGGATCGGTACGCCGGATAAAGTCGAAAGGTCGTACCTGTAACGAGCTGGTGAGCCGGTTGATAACCTCAATCGCCTTTTGGCTGCCTAAAGATTTCTCTAATAAGCCGCGCGCATAGTCGATACCGCCGGTCGTAATAAAGTTTTGGGCGGCCATGAGTTCTTGGAACTCTTGTAATACCGCTTCTTTCAGCTCGGATTCAACCGTTTCGGTACGGGCAATTTCGAAGACGAGTTTTTCAATCTCGTCTTCGCGCATCTGTTCCATGATTTTGGCGGAGATTTCTTCTCCGACTGCAACCAAGAAAATTGCCGCCTTTTGCCGCCCATTCAGCGATTTTATATCTTTCTGCTTTTTGCTGTTTGCTGCATTCGCTTTTTCTTTTGCGGGTGATACTGCCATACTATTCCTCCATCAACCATGTGCGCAGCAGCAATGCAACATCTTCAGGATGTTCACGCGCATTGTTTATCACATTTTCCAACAGTTCTCGCCGTTTCATCTCTTCTACGGACATTGAAACTTCCATGCCGGCCTGTTCAGCCTCCCACAGCGCTTTTTCTCGTTCAAGCTGATGTTGCCGCAAAAGTTCTTCTTCTCTAAGCCGCTTTCTGCGTTCGAATTCGCGGGTGGCAATACGGTAGATGATAAAGAGGAGTAAGAGAACCGCTAAGCCTGCTAAACTGACCAGTAATATCAACCGCCGCTGAACCGCTCTAAAATAAGCCTCATCTTCTTTTTCAAATTCCGATAAGCGGTCGAATTGGATGTTAAGAACGCTGACTGAATCATTCCGCAGTGCGTTGTATCCGATTGCGGCTTGCACAGCCTGTGTGGCTTTCTGCAATTCTTCATCGGAAATCGGGATATACTCACGCTCAATCTGTCCGTCTTTAATGATGAGATTGCCGTTTGCATCTTTCTTTTTGCGCCATTGCCCGTCGATGTTTACCGACACGGTACGGCGTCCCATTTCAGGGCTGACAATCTCGGATGTTCTCCGGCTGCCGATTTCTTCGTTTGTTCTTACAATCGACTGCGTAGACAATCCCGTTAAATTACTGGTATCCCGATATGAAGGAGCTGTTTGTCCTTCCACACCGGCGGGGCCTTCAGGATTAAAGCCTGTTCCCTGATAGGTTGTTGTTGCCGTTTCCGAAGAGCGGGTTACCGAAGCTCGTACCTCGGATTCATCGTACGGGGTTTCAGGATTGTCCGGTCTCAGCTGGAAGGGCAGGAATTCTACCGTTTCGGCTGTCTTTTCCGACATATCCATATCGATCTTAATACTGAGTTCCCGGACACGATCGGTGCCGTAGGTCTTTTGCAGAATATTAAGAATTTTGATTTCATACTGCGTTTCCAGTTTTGCAATAATCTTCTGTTGTTTTTCGATAATGGAGAGGCGGTCAAAGTCCTTCATCCCTGCAAAATCATTGAGAATATTGCCGCTGTTATCGGCAATAGTGATATTGTCATCGGTCAAACCTTCAACGGCATATTTTAAGACCTTTTGGATACCTTCAATTTTTTTTCGGTTTGTACTGATGTCGCTGCCCGGTTTCGGATAGAGTATAATACTTGCCGTTACGGGATTTTGCTCTGATTGAAAAAACTTATCTTTCGGCATATTGACTACGACACTTGCGTCATCTACATCGTCCAATGCTTTAATGTGTTTGCGGACTTCTTCGATAACAGCGCGCCGTACGTCGATATTGCGTTCAAAGTCCGTGCGTGTCCAGCGTTCTACGTCGAAAATAGCCCACGGGTCGGTATTCTGCGGAATAAGGTCTTCACGCAAGAGGATGGCGCGCATCCGGCGAGCGGTTTGTTCGTCATTCACCGAAATAACTCCCGATTGCGAAACGGTTGCTTTCACATTCTCTTCGTTGAGCCTTAGAATGATACGTTCTCTGACCGTTGCATCCGTTACCGGGGTATCGATGAGCGGCACAAGAGAGGGCTTAGCTGACCATGAAGTAAGCAAGACGATAATGACAATCGCTGCAACAACTACGGCTGCCAGTATGCCTTTTTGGATAAGCGTCCACTTACTCCACAGTGTTTTGATTTGCGTTAATGTTTTTTTAAACCATTCGTTCATGTGTCCTCCCCCTTACTGAACGAACCTGCTACAATAATTATAACAGCTCCATTATCTGGTTATGGTAATATCATTCCAACTTTTTACGACGCGGTCTATCAGCGTCTGTGCAATTTTCAGCGACATACCGGCTTCCGCCATTGCGATGGTAATATCGTGTACATCTACGGATTCCGGATCGACAATCATCTGTTGTCCGAGTTCCGCAGTCCGCTGCTGTTTTGCATTTACTTCGTCAAAGGCCTTGAGCAGGGTTTGCTCAAAGCTCATTGCTTTTTTATTTACTGCCGTATCGACTAAATCCGTATTAGAAACCATGCGGCTGCGGAAGTTATCGACGGCGATCGGCGCTATTGCCGGATTTTTCATAATAGCCGGAACCTTATACAAGGTTGCCGTATTGGTAATAGTCATAGGTGCCCCTTATCTCGTTAGCGTCCGATCTCGAGCGCACGCTGAAACATTTCTTTTGAACCCTGAACAACTGCCGCATTCGCTTCATACGAGCGGGATGCGGAGATCAGGTCAACCATTTCCGTTACGATATTCACATTCGGATATTCCACGTAGCCCGCTTTCGGCCCCGAAAGTATTGCATGGGGATGGTCGGGTTCATAGGAAAGCCGCGGTTCGGAGTTATCTTTTTCGATACCGGTTACGCGGACACCCGTTCCGACGCCTCTATCCATATCGGAAGAAACAAAGGGAAGCCGCCAATCGATGCCGTCATTTTTCTGCGCAAGAACGACGCGGCTGCGGCGGAAATAGCCCCCTTCCTGTGAACTGGTGGTGGAAGCATTGGCGATGTTATCGGAAATAACATCCGTCCGTAACCGTTCGGCGCTCATGCCGGTCGCCGCTATGTTGATACTGCTGAAGATACCCATTTACCGCTCCTTATTTTAACACCGACTGTACTTGGCTGTACTGAAAACCGGTCATCTGACTTAACAGCTGATACTGCATCTGAATCTTGAGGATAGTCATTGCTTCTTCTTCAGCATCTACGTTGTTGCCGTTTGCCTTTGCCGTCGTGGTATAGTCCAGCACACGGCGCGGAGAAACCGAACGATAGTCGATAACACCGTCCGACTTAATATGATTCGGATTGGTTACCGTTAACTGAAATTGACCGGCAGCCCGTTTTTCGGAATCGAGCGCATGTTTTAACTCCGTTTCAAAATTGACCGATGTCCGCTTGAAATCCGGTATCTCCGAGTTTGCAAGGTTATTTGCCGACACGGTATAGCGAAGGGCGTTTACATCAAGCGCACGGTGTAAAAGATCAACTGTCTTTTGAAAACTGTTTATGTGCATCTCAACTCCTCTTTATTTCTATTAAGCTATTCGTATACTCATATATCGGCATTATAAAAATTCCCTTGAGGAACGTTACAGAATATAACGGGATAAATCTTGATCCTGTACGATGTCCTTCAACCGTTCATCGACGTATGCACGGTCTATTTCGACGGTTTTTTCCGTCATGCCGCTTGCATTAAACGAGATATCCTCCAACAGCATTTCCATAATCGTGTGGAGGCGGCGGGCGCCGATGTTTTCCATTGTCGAGTTGACTTCCGCTGCGAGATTGCTCATGCGGTCGATTGCTTCATCCTTAAAGATGACGGTCAGCCCTTCGGTTTCGAGCAATGCTTTGTACTGTTTGGTCAATGCGTTCTTAGGTTCAAGCAAAATCCGCTTGAAGTCTTCCGCATGGAGCGATTCCAGTTCCACCCGCAGCGGGAAGCGTCCTTGAAATTCGGGAATAAGGTCACTCGGTTTTGAAATGCTGAAAGCCCCCGCCGCGATGAACAGGATGTGGCGGGTATCGACCACGCCGAACTTTGTGTTGACTTTGGAGCCTTCTACAATCGGCAGAATATCGCGCTGTACCCCTTCGCGGGATACGTCGATGCCGCTGCTTCGCTCGCTTTTGGAAGCAACTTTATCGATTTCGTCGATAAAGATAATGCCCATTTGCTCAACCCGCTCTTTGGCTTCCTCTACGATTTTATCGTGATCGACGAGCTTATCGAGCTGATCGTTCATAATGATCATGCGGGCTTCTTTTACGCTGGTCGTTTTACGTTTGTTTTTACCGGCGCCCATCAGCATACTGCTGATATTCGACATCGCGCTTTCGAGGTCTTCCATGCTGGAACCGCCGGCAAAGATTTCAAAACTCGGCATACCGGACTGCTGCACGGAAACTTCTACCATTTTATCTTCAAACTTGCCGTCCCGAAGCATCTTGCGGAATTTTTCCCTCGTTTCGTGCATATCGTCTTCGGCTTGTTCGCTGTCTTCTGTTGAATTGACTTCTATTCGGATTTCTTTGTTATTTTCAGTATCTGCATCATGTTCCGATCCGGCGATTAAAAGCGGCTTAGCGCTTTCTTTCCGATTCCGCTTCTTTTTGTTGGAACCCGGTAGTAAAAGGTCAAGGAGGATTTCTTCCGTGTTTTTTTCCGCCTGTGCTTTCAGCGTTTCCTGCATCTCGCTTTTTACCATAGAGTAACCGACAGCCATCAGGTCGCGGATCATCGATTCGACATCACGGCCGACATAGCCGACTTCGGTGTACTTTGTCGCCTCTACTTTGAGGAACGGCGCTCCCGAAAGTTTTGCAAGCCGCCGGGCAATTTCGGTTTTACCCACACCGGTCGGCCCGATCATCAGAATATTCTTAGGCGCAATTTCTTCGCGGATTTCTTCGCTCAATTTGAGCCGGCGTGTCCTGTTTCGCAAGGCAACAGCAACAGCCTTCTTTGCCTTTGTCTGCCCGATAATATATTTGTCCAGTTCCGCCACAATGTGCGGAGGGGTGAGTTCATCCAAGTTGATTGTCATTATATTTCCTCTATATGTACGTTTTCGTTGGTGTATACGCAAATCTGTCCGGCGATATTTAAGCTCTTTTCGGCAATTTCGCGGGCTGATAAGTCCGTGTTGCGGAGTAAGGCGAGCGCTGCGGCATACGCATAATTGCCGCCTGATCCGATAGCGAGTACATCTTCCTGCGGTTCAATAACATCCCCGTTTCCGGAAATCAGTAAAATGGTCTTTGCGTCCGCGACCAGCAGCAGTGCTTCAAGATTTTTCAGCATTTTGTTGGTGCGCCACTCTTTGGCAAGCTCGACCGCAGCGCGGGTAATGTCGCCTCCGTATTCCTTGAGCCGCCCTTCAAACTTTTCGAGCAGTGTAAAGGCATCTGCCGTTGCACCGGCAAAACCGGTCATCACTTTGCCGTCGTAAATCTTGCGGACCTTGCGGGCATTGCCTTTCATTACCGTTTGCCCCATCGTAACTTGTCCGTCGCCTGCCATCGCAACCTTTCCGTTCCGTCTGACGGCAATAACGGTTGTACTCCGCACCTTCATGTTTCCCATGTATAACCTCATTAGCAATATTAAAATACATTGATATCGCTTTTTATTATACCATAATGCGTTCCTTTTGAAAATATACGGCATATCTGCATTCAGGGGAAACGCATCAGGCCGTTTTTTTAACACCCCCGCGGAAAAATTGAGACTATTCGACCAGAACTGCCAAGGATGGCAGTGGTTTCATATAGTAGCGATGTTTTGGTACAACCAAAACTCGCCTTCAACTGATGTACATGGATGTACAACAGTTGAAGATGGTTCAAATGGTCTCACAGTCTCAATTTTTCCGCGATTTTTATCTATTTTGCCTGATGCGTTTCCCCCTTTGCTGGAAAAATGTGCGAAATTTTAAGCAAAATTTCGCACAGAAGGAAGGCAACCGCTGCAAATATTTTATAATGCGGTTGCCCTGTATCTGCATTGGCTCTTTTCAAAAGTGCTGGGCTGGATACGGCGCAGTCGATGTGCTGCATTGCTAAAAGGTTGATTTTATAGCCTATGCGATGTATTATTACCGTCAGTTTACATACGGTACATCAAACCGAGAGGAGTTATATATGAATATTTCACCTGAACTTTTAAAAAAGTTTGAAAGTGACTATCGTGCAGACCCGTCGAATACGATTATTGCAGGGGCTGTCGCCAAGAGTGGCATCGAGGACGCATCGTTTAACTATGATGTCCGCCGCCGCCACAATTTTTGTTTTTCTCACGAAACCGAGCGTGGAGAAATTACCAATCAAAAAAAGAGCGGACGCTGCTGGATGTTTGCTTCGCTAAATGCCGCCCGTGTAGAAATAATGAAAAAGCTCAACTTGGAAACCTTCGAGCTTTCCCAGAACTACACGTTGTTTTGGGATAAACTTGAAAAATCCAATTACTTTTTTGAAAGCATTTTGGAAACCCTTGACGAACCGCTTGAAGGACGGCTGCTCGCGCATTTGCTGGCCAATCCTATTCAGGACGGCGGGCAGTGGGATATGTTCTCCGGTATTCTGCAAAAATACGGCGCTGTGCCTAAGGATGTGATGCCCGAAACCTTCCATTCTTCCGATACGCGCTTTTTTGTTGCCGAATTAACCCATCGCCTCCGCAAATATGCGCAGCTGTTGCGGGACGGGCACAAGGCCGGCAAGTCTATCAAAGAGCTCCGTGCAGACAAAGAAACCTATCTTTCGCATGTATACAGCTTTTTGGTTAAGGCACTCGGCGAACCGCCGCGCGTATTCGACTTTGAATGCCGCGATAAGGATAAGAAGTTTCACAAAGCAGAGCAAATTACCCCGCAGCAATTCTTTAAGGAATATGTCGGCTGGGATTTAAACAATAAAATCAGCTTAATCAATGCGCCGACGGCGGATAAGCCTTACGGCAGAGCCTACACGGTAAAATTCCTCGGTACCGTGAAAGAAGCGGAGCCCATTCACTACATCAACGTACCGATCGACGTGCTCAAAACGGCGGCTATTGAATCGATTAAAGCCGGTAAACCAGTCTGGTTCGGCTGCGATATGGGGCCGTATATCTGCCGCCCCGAAGGCATTATGGATACCGAAGTATACCTCTACGATAAAACGCTTGGCGAACTGCCTGAATTCACAAAAGCGGAACGGCTCGATTACGGCGACAGCCTTCTTACCCACGCAATGGTGCTGACCGGCGTCGATCTGGATAAATCGGGAAAGCCGATTAAATGGCAGGTAGAAAATTCGTGGGGTGATGAATCAGGCAAAAAGGGAATGTTCTCGATGTCCGATGCGTGGTTCGATGAGTATACCTATCAGATTATGGTAGAAAAGACCTTTGTTGAACAAAAATGGCTTGACGCCTTAAAACAGCCGCTCGTACAGCTTGAGCCGTGGGATCCGATGGGAGCCTTGGCACGGATATAGGAAAACGGGTTATCAACTCAGATTTTACGACGATTTCTATTCCGAAGAAAACGGAATAGAAATCTGATGCGAGATGTAGAAAATTTGATGAATTTATCATATAATAGAGCATCTCTAAGAACTTGGGTAGATTTTTAGAGAATTGTATAGGAGACCATATATGCCTTATACAGTTTTAGAAAAAGAACTTGCAACGCTCCCTCATGCTGCAATAAGTGAGGTTGTTGATTTTATCCGCCTGATAAAATTGAAATTTCCTGAAGACGATGCTATTTCTGAAAAGAAGTCTCTTTTTGGCGTTTGGAAAAATGAACCTTTTTATATGTCTCCGGATTTTGATGACCCTCTCGAAGATTTTGCGGAGTATATGTAATGAAGTACTTGCTCGACACTCATACAATTCTTTGGTATTTATTTGGGAATGAGCGATTATCGAAAAGTACTAAAAATATCATTGAATCTAATGTTTGTTTTTACAGTTATGCTTCATTTTGGGAGATTTCAATAAAACAAAGTAAGAAAAAATTGGAATTTACTCATACTGTATATGAAATAGATGAGATGTGCAGACGAGCAGGATTTAGAAAACTTCCGATTACACTTGATGATTTCAACAGAATTCGAAATTTGCCGTTTCAAGATAATGTAAAACATAATGACCCATTTGATAGAATTTTAATCTCACAAGCACTTGAAAATGATTTAACAATCGTAACTACGGATGGAAATATTCCGTTATATAATGTAAAAACTATTTGGTAAAAGATAGAAAATCTCATCACCCGCTTCAAATCTGACATTTGTTTTGTTATGAACGTTTCTTAGATTGGTGCTTCGGTAAATCTGTCGCAGCAATGTATCAGTTATAGATACATTTCAATGAGATTAATAATTGTTTTTTTAGCCTCATCTTTTGACAAAATGCTATTCTGCGGAAATAATACAGATGGATCAATTCCCATTGCCGTACATAATTTTAACAGTGTATTTAAGGTGGGGGGGGCGTTTACCCGTTTCGATGTAGGTAATCATATTCTTCGATACACCCGATTAAAGAGCAAATAATCCCAACTTTCTTTTAAAAAATATAATACTTACTAACTATTTTAAATGCTTTGGTATGAAAGTTGTTTGCTAATACGTACATATCCATTTACACAGTTTTCCTGACAGGCTCTAGAAATTTATGCAGGAACATTACGGAAAATAACTGTTGTATTGCCGCTGGTCAGTACAACTTGCCAAAACCCTATTTGCATTTTTCAAAACTTGCAAATAGGGCATTTCATATCAATTTTTCCTCTTGGTGAAATCAGAAGTCCATAATGGAAAGCTCAAACTTAAATCAATTCAAAATACGCTGCCGGTGTAAAGATGAGTAGTTTATCAATTTTTATATCTTCAAAATCCTTATCACCTGTGATTAAAATATCCGAATCGGATAAAATTGCAGATACAAGAACCGGTAAATCTTTTATATCTCGAATTTCCGGATATTTCTTTTCATCAATTTTTTCGGGAGTCTTAAATTCTTCAAACCTGATTCCATTAAAAAAAATATTCAACTGTTCTTTTTTTAATGGAAATTTCTTTTCAAAAACTTCTTTACATTCGTCTTTTATGTATGAAGCAATTATTACCGTGTGCTTTTCAATTAAATGAGAAAAAACTTTAGCAACTTTAGCATTGGGAAAAAGTATCGCAGAAATAATGATATTGGTATCTACGAAAACTCTCAACGTGTTTTCCTTAATTCTTTGATGTATGCAACAACATCATCTTCCGTTTGAAAGCCTTCTTTTTCTGCCTCTCCTCGCATTTGAGTTTGAATATTTGACAAAGTTATTTGAGAAGCATTTGCAATATACACTTTTCCTTTGCTTTCTTCAAAAAAAACTTTATCACCGCTTTTTAACCCAAGCATATCTCGTATTACAAGAGGAATAGTGATCTGCCCTTTCGATGTTACTTTTGCCAGTTCCATAAAACATCTCCTTACTTTCCTTACTTGTACTATATACTAACGGAGGAAATGCTGTCAAGGGACTGTTCAGCGGAAGGGCGGAGGCGGATATCCCCTATCAGGTGCTATACATCCGTGTACAGCACCTGATAACGAGTTTGACGAGATGTCAAACTCGTTGCTGAGCAGAACCACGTCCATCCGTGGACGTTTTGCAGAAAAAGAACAGCAGGAAGGCTTTGTAGTGGAGCGGAAAAACCTGCCTCCGATGATGCAGGAGCGGGAAAAAGATTGGAGCCGGAGACCGGTTTTTGCGTAAGCAAAAAGCCGCCCAAATATTGACATAACAACACAAAAAATTGAAACTACACAGATAAATAGATGTGCGTTTTAGTGAAAGAGGGGCATTTCTAAAGATTAAAGTTTTAGGGGTTCCAGATAACGCCTTTTATAGACAAGGAGTATGAGGTATGTATACACCGGTTGATCCTAAGGTGGATTTTCCGAAACAGGAAGAAGCGGTTTTGCGCTTTTGGGAAGATCACGATGTTTTTAAGAAGTCAGTTGCGCAGCGTGAGGGGGCTGATGAGTACGTGTTTTTTGACGGCCCGCCCTTTGCAACGGGGCTGCCGCATTTTGGGCATTTTGTGCCGAGTACGATTAAGGATATTATTCCGCGTTATCAGACGATGAAAGGAAAGAAGGTTGAGCGGCGGTTTGGATGGGACTGTCATGGGTTGCCGGTAGAAAACTTGATCGAAAAAGAGCTGGGGCTGAACTCGAAGACCGACATTGAAAAGTACGGTATTGCCAAGTTTAATGAGGCGTGCCGGGCGAGTGTGCTGCGGTACGTGAAGGAGTGGCGGCATACGATTAATCGGCTGGGGCGCTGGGTTGATTTTGATAACGACTATAAGACGATGGAACCGGCGTATATGGAGTCGATCTGGTGGGTGATGAAGCAGCTGTGGGAGAAGGGGCTGTTGTATGAGGGGCACTATATTCTGCCGTACTGCCCGCGCTGTTCCACGGTGCTTTCCAATCATGAACTGAATCTCGGCGGTTATAAGGATGTACACGATCCTGCGATTACCATCCGCTTTAAGGTGCGGTACACCGTTGCGGGAACTCCTGCAGCGAAAACCTTTGCTGCCGTGGCGCTTCCGCCGAACACCTATCTTTTGGCGTGGACGACCACCCCGTGGACACTGCCGAGCAACCTGGGGCTTGCACTCGGCGCGGATATCGACTACGTGCTGGTTGCCGATGAAGGGGAGCACTATATTCTTGCGGAATCCCGCTTAGCTGCGTACTACCGTGAACCGGAAAAATGCACCATTGTATGGAAGAAAAAAGGCGCAGAGCTGCAAGGTATTTGCTATGAGCCGCTCTTCCCGTATTTTGCGAATTTGACCGTAAAAGAGGACGGCAGTTCCGATGATGCAGGACGGGGTGCGTTCCAGACTTTAATCGGCGACTTTGTTTCGACGGAAGACGGTACGGGTATTGTCCATACGGCGCCGGGCTTTGGTGAAGAGGATAGCACGCTATTCAAGGGCAGCGGAATACCGATGATCTGCCCTGTTGATGCCGAATGTAAGTTTACAGCGGAGGTTCCGGACTATCAGGGACGCTTTGTAAAAGATACTGATAAAGATATTATGGAGCGGCTGAAGGCTGAGCGGAAACTGGTGAAACGGGATCAAATCCTGCACGCCTATCCGCACTGCTGGCGCTGTTCAAGCCCGCTCATTTACCGTGCAGTGAGCAGCTGGTTTGTTTCGGTGGAAAAGGTAAAGGACGCGATGCTGCGGGCAAACAGCAAAATCAACTGGCAGCCTGCTCATATCAAAGAAGGACGCTTTGGTAAATGGCTTGAAGGCGCCCGCGACTGGGCAATCAGCCGGAACCGGTACTGGGGAAATCCGCTGCCGATTTGGAAGTGTTCCAATCCCGACTGCGGACACTCCCTCTGTGTGGAAAGTCGCGATGAACTGAAAGCATTGAGCGGTGTTTATCCTGAAGACTTGCATAAGCACTTTGTTGACAAGATTACCATACCGTGTAAGCAGTGCGGCAAAACGATGTACCGTGTTCCGGAAGTGCTGGACTGCTGGTTTGAGTCCGGTGCGATGCCCTATGCGCAAGTGCACTATCCCTTTGAGAATAAAAAATACTTTGAAGAGCACTTCCCCGCTCATTTTATTTCCGAAGGGCTGGATCAAACCCGCGGCTGGTTCTATACGCTGACTGTCTTGGCGGCTGCGTTGTTTGACCGCCCCGCCTTTGAAAACTGTATTGTCAATGGGCTGGTATTGGCAACCGACGGGAAAAAGATGTCTAAGTCGCTGCGGAACTATACCGATCCCAATGAGGTTGTCCGGCAATTCGGGGCGGATGCGCTGCGCTTGTTCCTGATGCACTCAAACGTGGTCAAGGCGGAGGATTTGAAATACTCCGATGACGGTGTGCGCGATATTCTGAAAGGTATTTTAATCCCGCTGTGGAACAGCTACAGCTTCTACGTTACGTATGCGAACATCGACGGTGTTACGCCGCCTGCCCATGCGAAACTCGACGGCACGGATGCCCACATCGCCGCCTTTGTGAAAGAGCTGAACAATCCGCTTGATCGCTGGATTCTCTCCGTAACTGAAAAGCTTGTGTTTGATGTAACGGCGGCGTTGGACGATTACGACCTTACGAAGGCGATTGACCCGATTGTTGCGTATATCGATCAGCTGAACAACTGGTATATCCGCCGCTCCCGCCGCCGCTTCTGGAAGAGCGAAAACGACGGCGATAAGGCGCAAGCCTACGAGACTCTGTACCGCGCGCTCAAGAAGTTTGCACTGGTCGCGGCTCCGGTCGTGCCGTTTATTACCGAATCGATTTGGCAAAACTTGAGAACAGCGGATGATCCCCTTTCCGTACACTTGGCGGATTATCCCGTCTATGCGGAAGCGGCGCGGGATACCGAGCTTGAGTTTAAGATGGAGACGGTGCAAAAAGCCGTGTCGATGGGACGGGCACTCCGGTATCAGTTCAATTTGAAAATCCGCCAGCCGCTCAAGGCTGTGGAAATTGTTACGAAAAACCAGCAGGAGAAGTCGGTCTTACGTGAAATGGAAAGCAGCATTATGGAAGAGCTGAACGTGAAAGAGGTGATTTTCCACGACAAAGAAGATGAGCTGGTTGAGTATTCCGCAAAGGCGAATTTTAAGGTGCTGGGAAAAGAGCTCGGTGCAAAGATGAAAACCGCAGCGGCTCAGATTGAAAAACTCTCTTCCGCGGAGATCGAAAGCCTCTTTGACGGTGCAACCTTGAGCATTGATGTTGAGGGGCAGGCTGTTGAGCTGACTTCCGGCAAGGTGATCCTGAACCGCATTGAAAAGGCGAACCTCAAGGTGCTGAACGAAGGGACGTTGACGGTTGCTCTTAATACGCAGGTAACCGAGGAGTTGCTGCTGGAAGGCTATATCCGCGACCTCGTCCGCGCGGTGCAAAACTTGCGGAAGGAGTCCGGGCTTGAAGTAACCGACCGGATTACGCTTTCTGTTTCCGGCACCGATACGGACGGAAAGCGCCTCTTGCAGAAAGCGTTCGAGGCAAACAAGGACTACCTGATGAATGAGACCTTGGCTGTCGAGGCGGCCTTTGGCGTGCAGCTGCCTGCAGGAAAGACTGCTGCTGAGCTTGACATGGGCGACGGGCTTTGCTGGCACATCGCGCTGGAGAAGGCGGCTGGAGTGTAGGAGAGGTAGAGCCTCTGAAATTGCAGAGTATGAAAAGAAGTGTACGGAAAACGCTATTGATAATAGCGCTGATATTAAACATAGGTCTCATTCCGCTGCAAGCGCAAGCGACGACGGTCTTTACCTCATTTTATAGTGCGTGTGCAATTGCAATAATAGGCGGTGCTGACGGACCGACTTCTATTTATATTGGGCAAGGCGAGCTTCTATCGCTTATTTTCCGAGCAATCATGGTGTGCATACATATTTATACGATCGGTATCCTCATCATGGCGCTTAAAGAATGAACATCACGTGGTGGGGGAAAGGGCTTGCCCTTTCCCCCACCTGAATACGACGGAAAAAGAGACTGCTGAAATGATATCGGCAGTCTCTTTTTTTGTGGTGCTATACACTTTTAATCGTTTTCCTGCGTATCGCTTTTTTCTAATTTTTTTTCAACACGGCTCATAAAATGAGTAAGCGACACATCGGCGGATGCACTTTCAAAAGAGTATGTAGAAAATGAAGTTATAAAGCAGTATATAGATGACCCTAAGTATACGATTATTCTATCTCTGATGAACTCATATTGCCTGTGAAAAAAATTCATGAACTTTTTAGTACAAAGTATTATGAGAAATCCGATTTTAGGGAATCAACCTTTGATGGTATTTTAACTGGTCTCAATGGACTAGAAGCAGATGATTCAGTAAAAAAGAGAATAAAACCGCTTTACAGTAAAGATATGCTTTGCTATTTAGTGGCTGATAGTGTGGGTTTTGATAATCCAGATGCAAAATCAAGTTTGCTTGTTGCTGGTAGGTACAATGGAAACGGTTGTTATATTCATAAAACCAACTATTTAGAAAAGCTCCCAATGTTTGCAGCTAGCCGTTACATTACCTACAACCGTGAATGGACTGAACGTGCGAGAATTATGAAATCAGCAGATAAAGCGGAAATATTTTTTTATGATGCGAAAAATGGAAAATTGAATACTTTTACGAATATGACTCAAATGGTGATATGACATATTTTCATAGCACGATTGGTGGTGAACCATATTTAAATTACCATGCAGAATATGAAAATCATAAATTAGTTCATAGATATAGTCAGGCAGTACTTGGTGAACATCATGAATGGTGGACATATACAGATGACTTTAGAAAATGTACTTATAAAAATTCTCTAAAAGATGGAACTACATATTACGAATATGATTCCCATATTAGAAAATCCACAATATTCTGATGATTTCAAATTGACAGTATGTCCTCGTACGTATTATAGTGGGCTGGGATGGCGAAAAAACAACTAACTTTTGCGTCTTCCTCAAGGTTGAATCATTCAAGATAAGGGGAATTACATGCAAAAGCTTTACTTTTCTAAAATATTCGGAGTCGGCTGTATTATTGCGGCACTTATACTGGCAAGCAGCTGCGTATCACGTTCTGTTGAGTATGATATACGAGCATTCGGTGCTGTTGGATCGGACGCCGATGTGTATATAGTTGCTCCGGTTATCGGGAACGAACCGCTTTTAAAAGCTCTGTTTACCGCTTTTGTGCCGGAGAGAACCGCTCTGCAGTACTTAAACCGGACATCGGTACTGTATATCGGTGCAGACTACGGGGCGCCGCCATCGGTAACCGTTGTTTCGAGCGGTTCTTATCCTGTCAGTTTGGGAGATTTGCTGTTTTCTAAAAAAGACGGTTGGGAAAAACGCCGCTCGGCAGCACTGAACAATCGTACCTATTATTCTTCTGCGGTTGCTGATATAGTGGTTCAGGAAAAAATAGCCTTTATGTGCTTAGGCGGCAATCAACGAAATTCGGCAGCGTTTTTGCAGCGGATAGCCGAGCCTCAGCCCCCGATATTTCCGCCCCGATTTCAAGCGCTGAGTGAAGCCGGTAGGGTAGGTGAAATCGGCTTATATGCCCGTTCGGGAGGCTCCGTAGTATCCGCTTTGTTAGGCTTAGAGGATATTGAGCTGCCGATACGGTCGATAGAGCTTTATCTGAAAAGAGATATCAACTCAATGTATCGTTGTTCTGCAGTATTTGAAGCAATAGACGCTCGCGCAGCTCTTGTTGTCCGGCTGCTTCTGAGTCATGGTCTGAATGGAGCTTTTTCCGTTCAAGACTCTTCTATTTTTGTAGAAAATGCCGATATTACAGAAACAGAGCTCATTACAATGCTACAGGGTATAACTTCGGCTGCTAACATTGCGCAGCCTCGTTAACCGTCAAGTTTTCTACTGAAAGCTTACTTATTGTACGCCATTTCTCATTTTATTCCGAAATGGCATAATGCATCAGTTCTCGAGAATTGATATTCTCTCAACCGTTGCATTTTAAGGACGGTATAACTTCGGCTGCTCATAGAGCGTTTTAATTACTTGATTGATCTGTGGAGGGCTTATGCCTACGTATGACTATATGTGCGATTCTTGCGGAGCTTCTTTCGAGGTACAGCATAAAATGACCGATACGCCTGCTGTAGTTTGTCCGCAATGCGGAGCATCTGCTCATCAAGTATTCTCGGCTGGTTTTGGATTAAATTTTACCGGTAAAGGCTTTTATCAAACCGATACGCAAAAAGCATCTGTATCTGCAGATGCGAAGAAGGCTGATGTGCAAGGTTCCTCTTCGCAAGGGAAAGACAAAACGGCTCATTCGTGCAGTAGAGGCTGCGGATGCTCAGGCGGCTGTTCGTGTTCAAGCTAAGTATATGAATAAACAACCTAAGTTTTTTTGTGAAAATTGTAATGCAGAAGTTCGTCGTGATGCAGTGATCTGTCCTCATTGCGGTCGTTTTTTTGCCTCCGTGCGGTGTCCCAGTTGCGGATTTACCGGAACACATAAAGAGTTTAAAGACGGATGTCCCTCATGCGGCTATGCGTTCACTCCTGATCAGCAAGAGAACAAAAAAGATAATACAAAAAAACGAAAAAAAAAGAAATTCCGTATTGTGCAATACGTCGGACATGAAGCCGATGCCCGCACCGACGCCGACCCCTTACCTTTATGGGTATACGGGGTAGTCCTTTTACTTTGTGCGGTTCTTGCGGCAATTTTCTTCCTCGTTTAAGTTATTTATTTCGAACAACAACATCGATGCTATTCTAATACCCTGAAGATACGGTAAATTTTTGCTTGACTGTTAGCAATTTCGGTTCTATACTTATAGATAATATAAGTGAGGTAAAATGAGTATAGCTAAAGTTTTTAGTTCCATTTTTACCATAATATAATTGTTTGCTGAAACTTATTGTGGAGGAGTTTTATGAGCAAAGAAACCTTAAACCCGTTAGCGAATGCACAGGCACAAGTAAAAAAAGCATGCGATGCTTTGGGTACGGATCCCGCGGTATATGAATTATTGAAGGAACCGCAACGGATAATTGAAATTTCCATTCCGGTAAAGATGGATAACGGTTCTATCAAGGTATTTAAGGGATATAGATCTGCACATAACGATGCGGTCGGTCCCTACAAGGGCGGAATCCGATTCCATCAAAATGTTAATGCAGATGAAGTTAAAGCTCTGTCAATGTGGATGAGTATTAAGTGCCAAGTAACAGGTATCCCGTATGGTGGATCAAAGGGCGGCATCACGGTTGATCCTTCGGAACTTTCTCAGCGCGAGCTTGAGCAGCTTTCACGCGGCTGGGTACGCGGTATGTATAAGTATTTGGGCGAAAAAGTAGACGTACCTGCTCCGGACGTCAATACCAACGGCCAGATCATGGCATGGATGCAGGATGAATACAATAAACTCACTGGGGAGCAGACCATCGGTGTATTTACCGGTAAGCCGCTCACCTACGGCGGTTCCAAGGGAAGAAACGAAGCAACCGGTTTCGGTGTTGCCGTTATTATGCGTGAAGCATGCAAAGCAATCGGTATGGATTTAAAGAAAGCAACCGTTGCCGTTCAGGGTTTCGGAAACGTTGGAAAGTTCACCGTTAAGAACATCATTAAGTTGGGCGGAAAAGTTGTTGCAGTTGCAGAATTCGATAAGAAAGAAGGCACCTATGCGACCTATAAAGAAAGCGGTTTTACCTTTGAAGAATTGAACGATGCAAAGACAAAAGACGGCAGCTTGCTCCACGTACCCGGTGCGAAGAAAATCTCTCTCGATGACTTCTGGGCATTGAATGTCGATGTTATCAGCCCCTGCGCAATGGAAAACGCGATTAAAGAGCACGAAGCCAACCTGATCAAAGCAAAATTGATTTGTGAAGGTGCAAACGGCCCCATCACGTTGGAAGCGGACGATATCCTTTACAAGAAAGGTATCCTCGTTACTCCCGATATTCTGACTAATGCCGGCGGTGTTACGGTTTCTTACTTTGAATGGGTACAGAACCTCTACGGCTACTACTGGACTGAAAAAGAAGTTGAAGAGAAAGAAGAGCGTGCAATGGTCGATGCATTCAACCCGATTTGGGCATTGAAGCAAGAAAAGAACGTTTCGTTCCGCCAAGCAACCTACATGAAATCCATCAAGAGAATTGATGAAGCGATGAAGGTAAGAGGCTGGTATTAATCCCGAACTTCCTATCTGCCTGAAAATATACGAGAACCTCTAAAGACTTTCATTTTTAGAGGTTCCTATACGGTTAGATAAAAGGGTTAATCTGCAAGGCGTATCGGTTCCTTAAAAAGAAGCCGATACGCCTTTTTTTATGCTAAACATCCCCTCCGTCGAGGTCAAGCTCTCCGTTGAAGGTTGTTTCCGAAGCGGGCGGCGCGATGTCTTCTTCATCCTCGCGTGCAACCACATCCAACCCGATGAGCTGGTCGGGGCTTTCGATATCGAGAATTTTAACACCCTGCGCGGCGCGTCCCATCACATTAATAGAAGAAACCTGCACGCGGATGGTCTTTCCCTGTCCGGTGATGCAGACAATTTCGTCATCGTCAGCGACGGCAAGCAATCCGACCACTTCGCCGGTTTTTTCGGTAATGGTGTACACCTTTTGCCCGCCTGTACCGCGCCCATGCGGAGAAAACTCGGAAAAATCAACCCGCTTGCCGTAGCCGTTCTCGCTCATCACGAGGAGCTTACCGCCGTTAATCCGAAGCGCGCCGGTCAGCTCATCCCCGCCGGACAACCGAATACCGATTACCCCATGCGAAGCGCGGCCTTGGTCGCGTATTTCGGTTTCGGAAACGCGGAGCGCCTGTCCGTGCCGGGTTACCAGCATCAGCTCATCTTTACCGGTGGTAAGGATCGCACTTACGAGCTTGTCCCCTTCATCGAGCTTAATGGCGATAATACCGCGCGTTTTGGCATTCTGGAAGCTGTCGGTCTGTACCTTCTTCACAATGCCGCCTGCCGTCGCCATCAGTAGGTATGTGTCGCTACTAAACTCTTTTAAGGATACAATCGTAGTAATTTCCTCGTCGGAAGATACGGCGAGCAGCGACTTGATATGAGAACCGCGGCTTGTACGGCTCGCTTCGGGGATTTCGTGTACCTTAACCCAGTATGCCTTCCCCTCATTAGTGATAAACATGATGTAGTCGTGCGTGGAAGCAGTGAAAATCTGGTCGATAAAGTCATCTTCAACCAAGGCTGCCGAATTGGAACCCTTGCCGCCGCGGTTCTGCCGCTTGTAGGCGGTAACCGGCACCCGCTTGATGTAGCCGAGGTTGGAAACCAACACTACCATCTGCTCTTTTTTGATGAGGTCTTCGATGTTGATCTCTTCCACCTCATCGCTGACAATATCGGTACGGCGGTCATCGCCGAATTTCTCTGCAAGTTCATCGGTTTCCTGCTTAATCAGCGCAAGAATCTTTTCAGGATGCGCCAAGAGGTCTTTCAGGTGTTCGATCAGCAGTTCAAGCTCCTGTAATTCCTTGCGGAGGTCTTCAATTTCGAGGCTGGTGAGGCGCTTGAGCTGCATATCAACGATGGCCTGCGCCTGTATGTCGTCAAACGAGAACCGCTCCATCAATGCATTCTTGGCGCTTGCCGTATCGCGGGAGCCGCGGATAATCTTGATCACCTCATCGATGTTGTCGATGGCGACGATAAGGGCGCGTAAAATATGAGCTCGTTCTTCAGCTTTTTTCAGGTCGAAACGGACGCGGCGGGTAACAACCTCCTGCCGGTGTGCCACAAAGTAGCCGACCAGCTGTTTGAGCGTCAGTGTTTGCGGTCGCCCATCCACCAATGCAAGATTGATAACGCCAAAGGAGGACTGCAACGCTGTCTTGGAAAAGAGCTGGTTCAGCACAACCTTTGCGATTGCTCCCCGCTTCAACTCGATAACCAGCCGTAAGCCGGCGCGGTCTGAGGTTTCATCGTTGACGGCTGCAATCCCTTCTATCACTTTTTCACGGGCAAGTTCACCGATTTTAGCAACGAGCGCCGTGGTGTTTACCTGATAAGGCACTTCGGTAAAGATAATCGTTTCCTTGCCTTTTTTATCAACTTCGATATTGAACCTACCGCGGACTAAAATCTTCCCGCGTCCGGTTTTAAACGCCTGCCGGATGCCCTTTTTGCCGAAGATAATGCCGCCGGTCGGAAAGTCCGGCCCTTTGATGTATTTGGCAAGCTCATCAATGGTAATGTCGGGATTGTCGATATAGGCGGATACCGCTTGAGCAATTTCGCGTAGGTTGTGCGGCGGCATATTGGTTGCCATACCGACGGCAATACCGCTTGAACCATTCGCCAATAAGAACGGAAATTTACCCGGCAGAACGGTCGGCTCCTGCGTAGAATCATCAAAGTTCGGAATAAAATCAACGGTATCTTTTTTGATATCCTCTACCATCGACTCCGCAAGCCGCGCCATCTTTGCTTCCGTATAACGGTAGGCTGCAGGCGGGTCGCCGCCGATGGTACCGAAGTTTCCTTGCGGATGGATTACCGGATACCGGAGTGAAAAATCCTGCCCCAAACGGACAAGTGCATCATATACGGAGGCATCGCCATGCGGATGGTAACTTCCCAGCACATCACCGACAATCTTCGCGCATTTGCGCGTCGGCCCCGAATAGCGCAAGTTCTTCTCCTCCATTGAATAGAGGATTCTGCGGTGTACCGGCTTCAAGCCATCCCGCACATCAGGCAGCGCACGGCTCACAATAACCGACATCGAATAGTCTATATATGCACGTTTTACTTCAGTTTCAATCGGAATGGGGATTAACACCCCGCCTTCCGGCGTTTTTATCTCTTCCACGTTTTATGCTCCATTACACATCGAGATTTGCGTACACCGCATTTTCTTCGATAAACTTGCGGCGCGGCTCTACTTCTTCGCCCATCAGTGTGCTGAAAATCCGGTCAGCCTCTACCGCATCGGGCAGGGTCACCCGCATCATCTTACGGCGGGCGGGATCCATCGTTGTCTCCCAGAGCTGCGTGCCGTCCATTTCACCCAAACCCTTGTACCGCTGTACTGCAGGGTTCACATTCCGCCCAATCTCATTCAAAATACTGTCCCGTTCGCTGTCGTCATACACGTACCATTCTTTTTTATTATAGGAAATTTTATACAACGGCGGCATTGCGAGATACACATAGCCGTGTTCAATCAGTTCCGGCATATAGCGGAAAAAGAAGGTGAGTAAGAGCGTGCGGATATGGGAACCGTCCACATCGGCATCAGCCATAATGATAATCTTGTGGTAGCGGATTTTATCAAGGTTAAAGTCTTCACCGATGCCGGTACCAAGTGTTGCGATAATCGGCTGGAGTTTCTCATTACTGAGTACCTTGTCGAGCCGGGTCTTCTCGACGTTCAGCATCTTTCCCCAGAGCGGTAAAATTGCCTGCGTCTTGCTGTCGCGTCCCTTCTTTGCGGAACCGCCAGCTGAATCACCTTCTACAATGTAAACCTCACATTTTTCCGGGTCTTTGGAAGAACAGTCGGCAAGTTTCCCCGGCAGTCCGAAGCTGTCCAGCCCGCTTTTCCGGCGAGTTGCTTCTTTTGCCTTGCGCGCTGCGATACGGGCGGTTGCTTCTCCTACTGCTTTTTCGAGGATTTTATCGATTTCGGTCGGGTTTTGCTCAAAAAAGAGGGTGAGTTTTTCGTTGATAAAGGTGTCAACGATGCTGCGCACATCGCTGTTGCCGAGCTTGGTTTTCGTCTGTCCTTCAAACTGAGGTTCGGGAACTTTGACCGATAGTACCGCCGTTAAACCGGCGCGCACGTCTTCACCCATCAGCTTTTCTTCTTTTTCCATCTTTTTAGAAAGCTTGGCGTTTTTTTTCAAGAATTCATTCATCACGCGGGTGAGCGCCGTTTTAAAGCCTTCGAGATGGGTACCGCCCTCCCGTGTGTTAATATCGTTGACAAAGGAAAGGATGTTTTCTTTATAGCCGTCGTTGTACTGCATTGCAAGTTCAACAATGACATCGTTTTTTTCACCGTCAAAATAGATCGGTTCTTTGGGCAGCACCTGCTTACTTTCGTTCAAGTAGCGCACAAAGTGAGAAAGCCCGCCGTCAAAGGCAAAGGTTACTTCTTTGGGTGTGGAAAGCCGCTCGTCGCGTAGTGTGATGCTGATGGTATTATTCAAAAAGGCGAGTTCGCGCAACCGGACTGCCAGTACATCAAAGTTATAGGTGGTCGTTTCGGTAAAAATAGTCGGGTCGGCAGTCCAGCGGATGGTAGTGCCGCGCTTTTGCGTTTCTCCCCGTTTGGTAACTGGGCCGAGCGGTTCGCCGCGTGCAAATTTTTGCACATATTCAAAGCCGTCCCTGCAAACAATCGCTTCCATATTGGTAGAAAGCGCATTGACGACAGACACACCGACACCGTGCAAACCGCCGGAAACTTTGTACGAACCCTTGTCGAATTTACCGCCTGCATGGAGCCGTGTCAAAACCAACTCCAGCGCGCTCACACCCTCTTCGGGGTGAATATCGACAGGAATACCGCGTCCATTATCCTCTACCCTGACGGTATCGTTTTTTTCCAATACGACCAAAATGGTATCGCAATAGCCCGCCATCGCTTCGTCGATACAGTTGTCGACAACTTCGTATACCAAATGATGCAGCCCGTCAGGACCGGTAGAGCCGATATACATTCCGGGGCGTTTGCGGACGGCGTCCAGCCCCTTTAAAACCGTAATATTTTCCGCTGAATATGAAGGCGTTGTCATGCATTGTCCTTAGAGAATAAAATGAAGGGAATATAAAATGATGATAATGATAGAAGTTCCCGTTCTTTATGAAAATCGAGCTATCATACTATAATCGGCCGAAAAAGTAAAGGAGGCGTAAAATGAGTGTTTATCCTTCCGTATAAAATGAACTATGTAAAATTTTGCATACAAGCAAGGAGTATAATCTTGACACTGTAAAGATTATAAGCTATTATCTTGTCAGTGTAAAGATTGAGAGGAGATTATGAGTACGTCGAATTTGCCTTACCACCGCAAGGATCTAAAAAATCTATTGATTGAAAAAGGAATCGAAATTGTTAACGCCGATGGCTTACAATCTTTTTCGCTGAGAAAAGCGGCAGCTGCCTGTAAAGTCAGTCATGCTGCTCCGTACAGCCATTTTCACAACAAGGAAGAATTGTTGAGCGCAATGCAGCTGCATATCACCGAGCGTTTTTCGCAAATACTCGAGGCGGCTATCGTCGAAAATAAAAATCCTGCCGCATTATTAAAAGATATAGGTATAGCCTATGTTTCTTTTTTTATTGATAATCCCTCTTATTTTCAATTTTTGTATGCCAACTCCGATATCAAGGTGGATTTAACTTTATCGATACCGGATGGGGAAAATTACACCCCCTTTATTCTGTATAAAAATAGCGTTCTTTCATTGCTCGATCAAAGTACGGTTTCGAAAGAAAAGCAAAACGATATTCTCATAACGACATGGGCTTTTATACACGGACTGACGGCATTGGCAACAATGAAAAATGTCCGCTACGACAAAAATTGGAAAGAAAAAATCACCGATTTTATGGATTTGCTTGAACCGTCTTTTTTAAACTCACCGTGCGCGGGATAGTAATGGGATATGATATGAATGGAATTTATTTTAGTGGAACAGGCAATACAAAATACTGCATGGAAGTATTGACAAAAGCAACGGGAGGCAAGGCTTTCAGCATCGAAACAAGAGGCGCTCTTGAAGTCTTACGCATATCGGATGAAATTGCGATCGGCTACCCCATTTATTTCAGCGACATTCCGCGTATTGTAAAAATGTTTATTGTAGAACATGCCGATATGTTTTACAGAAAGCGCGTTTTCGTTATTGCGACGATGGGGCTTTTTAGCGGAGACGGCGTGGGACTTGCGGCGCGGCTGCTTCAAAAATACGGCGCCGTTGTTACAGGAGGTTTGCACATACGAATGCCGGACTGTATTGCCGATGTAAAGCTTTTGAAAAAAACGCTTGAAGAAAATAGAACTCTCATATTGGTGGCAGAAAAAAAAATTGAACAAACGGCAGATGGTATAAAGCGGGGCATCTATCCCAAAGACGGCTTGTCCCTTTTGCATCACATTGCAGGTTTATTCGGACAACGCCTGTGGTTTAAACGGCATGCAAAAAAACTGACTGAGCAGCTTAAAATCCGAACGGATCGCTGCATCGGCTGCGGAATATGTGCGGCACATTGTCCCTCAAAATCATTGCATATCGAAAACAATAAAGCCGTATTTTGTCCCGGAAACTGCACGATATGTTATCGATGTATCAACAACTGTCCTACAAAGGCGATCACACTGATAGGTACGGACGTATTCGAACAGTGCCGCTTTGAAAATTATGGAGAGGAGAAAACAACATGAAAAAGATAAATACGAAAAAAACATGTGCCGTATTTTTCTGTCTGATGTGTCTTTGGTCAGCGTATGCCCAAACAACGCAGAGCGAAGTGCACTACGATGTTGAAATCGTCGTTACCGGTATACAAGAACATTCGGGGGCGATTGTGATAAGTATTCATGATTCAGCGGAAAGTTTTAACAAACGGCTCCCGTATCAAACTGCCGAACTGGCTGTAACCGGAGAACAAGCGGTGTATCATATACAGCTAAAGGCCGGCGAGTATGCTTTTTGCGTGTATCACGATGTCAACAACGACGGAAAACTCAATACAAATGCGATAGGCATACCAAAAGAACCGTACGGCTTCAGTAACTATAATGGAAAAGGATTTCCCGGCAACTTCAAAAAACACAAGGTGTTAATAGGCGAGGCAATGACGATAACAATCCCTTTGACCAAACTGTAAACAGGGCAAACGCATCAGGTTGTTTTTTAACGACTCCGCGGAAAAATTGAGACTATTCGACCAGAGTTGAACCTCTGCGCGGTTCAAATGGTCTCACAGTCTCAATTTTTCCGCGGTTCTTATTTACGCTACCTGATGCGTTTGTCCGCTTGTTGAAAAAAATGCGCAAAATTTTGGATAAAATTTTGCGCAGAAGGACGGCGTATCTCCCTTACAATATTGATAATGCAGAATTTTTGAAACTATAAAGGCACAATCTTGACAAAACGCTGTCTTTTGCGATAAGTTATATCGTTATGTCCTGCCGTACGCGGCTTTCATCTTGATGAAGTACGGTAAGCATGATCCGGTAAACGCTGATAATCCAATGCGGTTTTGGGCGTTTGCCATGCTCTTTTTTATCGTTCCCTAATAAAAGAGACTACTGTAACACCGCTGCGGTGTTCTTATTAGATTTACGAGGTGAAAAATGGCAACGAGACAGCCGAAAGGTAAATTGGTCCGCCGGTTCGGATCAAATATTTTTGGAAATCCTAAGTACAGTAAGTTATTGGATAGAAAACCGAATGCGCCCGGAAAGGAACGCGGCGCTAAACAACGCGGAAAGCTCTCCGTTTACGGTGAACAGTTAAAAGAAAAACAGAAATTCCGCTTTGCTTATGGGATGTCCGAACGTCAGTTCAGCAATCTGTTCCAAAAGGCATTGAAGATGTCCGGTGTTACCGGTGATAATATGCTCTCCTTAATGGAACAGCGGTTGGATAATACCATTTATCGCATGGGATTTGCAGTAAGCCGTGCGCAGGCGCGTCAGATGGTTTCTCACGCTTATTTCTTACTGAACGGTAAACCGGCAAATATCCCGTCCATGCGGGTTAAAGTCGGTGATGTCATTACGACAAAAGACAAGAAAGGCTTCCAAAATCTTATCCGGCACAACTTAAGCACCGTACAAGGTTCAAAGGGAGGGTGGCTTTCCGTTAATGATGAAAACTTATCTGCAACGGTAACGGCACTTCCTACTCCCGCCGATATTCAACCGGTTGGAAATATCCAGTACGTCGTCGAATTCTATTCTCGGTAGTATAGAACTACTTTAAAAAATTCAACATCTACAAAAGGCTTCCTAATATATGCCGTATGTGCATAAGAAGGAAGCCTTTTTATTTATATTTTAGGTCGTGCAATATTATGTTTACTCCGTATTTCAGTAAGATGTGATTATGATACCAATTTTTGCCTATTTTGATGGTGAGAACTTGACAAAATCAATATCTTGTTTAAGATCTATCTAATACATCAAAAGAGTGATGTTAAACCTAAAGAGGAGGAATCTATGTCTTTATGGGATATTGTAACCGATGCGGGGCTTTTAGGAGCACTGCTGCTCATCGGTCAATTTTTAAGAGCTAAAGTTAAGTTTTTTCAGTCTATACTGATGCCGGCTTCATTGATCGGCGGTTTTATCGGTTTGGCGCTCGGACCGAGCGGTTTTCATATATTGCCGTTCTCAGCTCAATTAACAAAGTATGCAGGGGTGCTTATCGCGGTTGTGTTTGCTGCTACTCCTATTGGAGATAAGCCTATCTCCAAAAAGGATATAAAGGGGGTAGGCGGTTTCTTCTATCAAAATACGGGAATCCTTATGCTGCAATATGCAGCCGGAATGGTCTTAGCACTGGGTATCCTCAATAAGATTTGGCCCAGTCTAAACGATGGTTTTGGTTTGCTGATGGCAACCGGATTTTACGGCGGACACGGAACTGCCGCTGCTGTTGGCGCGATTTATAAAGAGCATGGGTATCCGGAATTTTTCGATTTGGCAAACGTCTCTGCAACTGTCGGATTAGTTGGTGGTATTGTGCTCGGTATGGTTCTTATCAACTGGGGAACACGGAAAGGTTATACGAATTATGTTGAATCACCGAAGCAGCTTCCAGAACATATCCGTACTGGTCTTATTCCTGAAAGTCAGCAAAAAAGTGCTGGAAAAATCACTATTTCGAATATGTCCTTGGATCCCCTTGCATTCCATATTGCAATCATCATGATTGCTACGATGTTGGGTAAATGGTTCTCAGTTATGGTCAAGAGCCAAGTGAGCTGGCTCTCCATTCCGGAATTTGTTTCTGCATTGATCTTCGGTTATGTCATGCAATTCTTTTTAAAGAGAACCGGTGCTACAAAGTATGTTGATAGATACACCGTACAAAGAATAAGCAGTACTGCAACGGATTTATTGGTTATATCCGCAATTGTCGGCTTAAAACTCAATGTTATTGCAGCAAATTTTGGGCCGCTTTTAATCAGCTTTGCCTTTGGTCTTATCCTCAATATCGCGTGGTTCATCTATGTCGGTAAATATAGTTCTTCTAAAGATTGGTTTGAACGGGCTATTATGAATTACGGCCGCGCAAATGGTGTTATTGCAACGGGTGTCTTGCTCAGTAGAGTTGTTGACCCTGATCAAAAATCGCGAGGTTTGGAAGATACCGGTATAACAGACTTGCTTAATAGACCGATTGCAATTGCTTTACAAGCATTACCCCCTATTTTTATTGCAATGGGCGGGTCGTATCCGATGTATACAACATTAGTTATGTGCGCAGGTTTTATAGTGTTAACCATTGTAGCCTTAGCATTTAAGTGGTGGACACCTGGAAAGATGCAGTATTCAAAAGAATAGGTGAAAACTAGAATGAATTACGATATAATGCATTTTGAAGCTCTTGGTAAGGAAGCAGAGTTTTTAAAGAATATAACAGAAGAACTGCAAAAGAAAGGTGCATTGCCTACTTCTTTTACCTCTTTGATTACCCCGTTGACTATTCAAGAGTACCTGAAAGAAAATACAGTTGATTTACCCGATATAATTACGACAAAAACACATTCAAAGTTGCCGGATACGTATGTTAATAACGGAATTAAAAAAAGCGTTATTACACGAAGTGCGGGGTATGATCATTTTGAACATTTGCAATACAAGATTAACTTAGCAAGTTTAAGAGAGTATTGTATCGATGCCGTTGCACAAACTGCAATAAAATTTCTTTATTGTACAGCTGGCAATTTGAATGAATATTCGTATAATACGAAGGTTTTTGAACGAAAAAATACCAAATCTTTTATGGAGTTGGGAAAAAACAGGATTGCTACCGTGTACGGTGTTGGGAAGATTGGTAAGCGAGTTTATGAAGATCTGGAAGCGAACGGTTTAACTGTTCAAGCTGTTGATATTCGCGAAAATGAGTTGAAACAACTACCGGAATACAAAGATTGCTGTTTTACAGATCGGGACACCGCTATTGCAAATTCCGATATACTGATCAATGTGATGAATTTAACAAAAGACAAAAATAGCAGGTTTTATAATGAAGGATATTTCGATGAAAAATATCTTTTAAAGGCAAAAAAACCGTTGATTTTTATCAATGTTACAAGAGGAGAAATTGCTCCCGAAGCAACGTTACTGAAGCTATATCGAGAAGGTAAGATTACCGGTATCGCAGCGGACGTGTTCAGCCAAGAGTCTGAGTTAACGGATTACTTGCGAGCAGATGATTTTACAGGGTGCCGTAATGAAAATATTCTGGCAGCTAAGGAAATTATCGATGAATCGTTGTCAAGGAAATCGAATTTCTATGTCCAGCCCCATCAAGGGTTTAATTCAGATATAGCAGCAAAGACTAAAGCTGCCGAAGCAATGAATCATGTCGTATTCTGGTTGAATAACGGTAAAACTCACTTTAAAGAGCAATTGCCGTATTATAAATAGTAATTTTATTTTTTAATAATGTGAGCGTCCTGTGCAGTATATTTCCTGCGCAGGAAACTGCACTGCCTGACGCTGCTTTAAGATTAAACCTGTTCGGAAACTTCCGTTTCGGAACAGGTTACTTTGAAATGCGATGTTCTAAATAAATCGTGCTATTTAGAACTCGGCGATCTGTTCAACAACGCAGTTATCGAACAGGTCTATTCTAAGGCGTTTATTTTTTCAAAGATATAAAAGATTAAACTCATCAATACCGCAACAGCGGAAGCGAGTACCATACCCTTAAACTCGATTTGTCCCAATCTGATGGATACCCCGCTCAATCCTGTTGTAAAGACAACGGAAGTCAGCATAAGGTTTTTCGGTTTGGAATAATCTATTTTTGAGTCAACCAAGAGTCGGATACCCGAGGCGCCAATCATTCCGTATAATAGAAACGTTACACCGCCGATAACATCGCCCGGTATGGTTTGGATAACTGCTGCAAGGGGGCTGATAAAGGCCATTAGGATGGAAATGACCGCAGCTCCGCCGATAACGTACACGCTGTACACGCCGGTAACTGCCATAACGCCGATATTTTCACCGTAGGTTGTCGTGGGAACGCCGCCGACCATACCCGAAAGCGCAGTAGAGAAGTTATCTGCAAAAATGGTGCGGTGCAAACCCGGATCCTTAATAAGATCTCGCTTAATAATATTCGATGTAACCACCTGATGGCTGATATGCTCACTTGTGATGACTAGCAGCACCGGCAGCATTGTTAAAATTGCTTTGATGTCGAATTTCGGTAATTGAAAGTGGGGAAGGGTGAAAAGCCCCGCTTCTTTAATCGGTGTAAAGTCGATCAACCCAAAAAAGACGGAAGCTGTGTATCCGGCGATAATTGCGATAAGGATCGGGATGGTGGAAAAGAATCCTCGAAAGAGAACTGATCCGAATACCGCGACGCCGAGCGTTATAAAAAACACCGTGATATCCGCCGTGGTAACGGTATCTGTCATAATATTAGCCCCGATATTGCCGCCGCGGACGGTAAGGCTGACCAGCTCAAACCCGATGAGCGCAACTACGGAACCCATTGCTGCAGGGGGAAGGATAATATCAATCCATGACGAACCGAACTTATAGATAATCAGCGCAATCAGACAGCCGAGCAGGCCTGTTACTACGAAGGCGCCGAGTGCATATTGGAATCCCATGCTCGATATAATCAAACCGGCAGGGCCTAAAAACGCAAAACTGGAACCGAGGTAAGCCGGAGCCTTTCCCTTTCCGATAAGGATGAAAAGCAGCGTTCCTATTCCGTTCATCAAAAGCACTATTCCCGGGTTGATTTGGAAAATGATTGGAACCAGAACCGACGCGCCGAACATTGCGAACGTGTGTTGTAAACTGAGTGGGAGAAAAAGACTTGCCGGTATTTTTTCATCTACCTGATAGATTTTTTTCATCAAAACCTCCATCTAACATATTAAAATGCAGGCAGTATCGAGCTGTATCGTCGGTAGTTGCCCAAAAATTTTTGACTATAGCATTTTTACCGGTACCGGTACAAGAGGAGATTTTCTTTTTATCGGGGTGTTAGTTTTAATGTTTTTTTTCAAAAAATTTGCGGTGGTACGATTCCAACTCCTTGTCTTCGATATGAGTGTAAATTTGCGTAGTAGCGATACTTGCATGACCGAGGAGACATTGCACGGAGCGGAGGTCAGCGCCGCCTGCGAGCAGATGGGTTGCATACGAGTGACGGAGTGTGTGGATTTTTGTGGTAACGCCGCTCAGTTGTTCGATTTCCTGCAAGCGTTTCCAAATACCCTTACGGGTAAGGCGCTCCCCGTGGTGATTTAAGAACACCGCCCCTGTCGTTTCGGTGTTTTCGCGATGAGCCGGTTTTAAAAGAAGGGGGCGGGCAGTTTTTAAATAGACACTGAGCCGCGCTTCCGCCTGCGTTCCGAAGGGGATGATGCGCTCCTTTCCGCCCTTGCCGTGAACTTTCAGCAGCTGTTCGTTAAAGAACACATCTTCCAGTGAAAGCGTTACCGCTTCGCTTACGCGCAGCCCCGCCGAGTAGATAAGCTCAAACAGGGCGCGGTCGCGGATACCGTTCGGCGTATCCAGCGGGATGGCTGCCAAAAGTTTGTCTACTTCATCGGGGGCGAGCGCCCGCGGTAAATTTTTTTCACGGCGGGGGCTTTCCAGCTGTTCTGCAGGATTATCGGCGCGGACGTTTTCCAGCTGCAAAAAGCGGTAAAAGGAGCGGAGCGCCGCCTGATCTTTTGCAAGCGTTCTCCCCGTTACCCCTTCTTCCGCCCGCGCAAGAATGAAGCCGATACAATCGTCTTGAGACGCGTCTTCGATAAGGCGCTCCCCGCCCAGCTGCTGCTGAAAGAGCCGTAGCGTATTGAGATATGTTTTAGCGGTCAGCTGCGCCCGCGCCTCCGCCGAAATTAAATACCCGTAAAATGCCCGTAATTGTATTTCATTCATCGTAATTTACTCAGGATAAGCACACCAGAACGTTGTTTGAATCTCCCCGCAAAATAATTGAGGTCGTTCAACCAGAGTTGAACCTCTTCGCGGTTCAAATGGTCTCACGACCTCAATTATTTTGCGATTGTGATTAATTCATCTGGTGTGCTTATCCTTCCTCTAAAATAAATTGTGCGAAATTTTATCCAAAATTTCGCACAAAAGGACTGTAATCAACAACCTCGATGCAGAGCGTCGAGATATTAAGCTCTTATATAACTAAAGGTGGTCATAAATTTTGCACCTAGCCCTTCCGTTAGCCTTTTAAAAAAGACTAGTTTCAGAAGCGGCATGGATGCCGCTGGTTCCATCAGAAGCGATGTTTCGGCGGAGCCGAAACTCGCCATGAAAAGTGTACAAGGATGTACACTTTTCATGATGCGACAACGCAGGTGCCCGCATATTTTTAAAAGGAGTTACCTTTGGTTGCGTAGATAGGCCGGCACATCCAAATCGGTATTGGCGCCGGGGAGCTGTACACGGATAGGCTGCCGCGGGGTTTCGGTCATTGCCGGTTGTTGAAGCGGCGGAGCTGCTGGTATTCCTGCATTCCGCGGGCCGAGACCGGGGAGGCTCGGCTGTTGCGGTGTTTGCAGCTTTGCCCATTCGCTTGCCGAAATAAAATCGTTTTGTAAAAACGACGTATGGAGAGATTCAGGTTGAGCCGCTGACTCCGCTGACTGTCCCTGCTTCTGCATCACTCCTTGAATCGGATCCGTGTCAGTAGGGAAGCCCGTTGCGATTACCGTTACGGTAATTTTATCCTTCATGGATTCATCGGTTTCATCAACGGTAATACCGTGAATGGTTTCCACATCGGGATGGGCATTTGCCGTAACGATTTCCATAATATCGTTGACTTCCACGGTAGAAGGCATCTCTGCTGCATAAATATTAACCAGTATCCGCATTGCACCTTCGATATGGGAATCTTCTAAAAGCGGGTTGTTGATGGCATTCGTTGCTGCATCGACTGCGCGGTTTTCTCCTGATCCGGTACCGACACCCATTAAGGCATCGCCTTGACCTGCCATCGTAGAACGTACATCCGCAAAGTCGATATTGACTAATCCGTTTTTTGTAATGATATCTGCAATGCCTTGTACTGCACGGCGCAACACATCATCTGCCATTACGAAGGCATCTTTTATTGTCTGCTTGCTGTCTACAAGATTTAATAAATGCTGATTGGGGATAACAACGAGTGTATCGACATTTTGCCGAAGCTTTGCAATTCCCGCTTCGGCAGTACGCATCTTTGCCCGTCCTTCAAAGGAAAAGGGCTTGGTAACGACACCGACTGTTAAGGCTCCTTGGTCGCGGGCTATCTTTGCGATAACCGGCGCAGAACCCGTACCGGTGCCGCCTCCCATACCGGCGGTGATAAAGACCATGTGCGCTCCGCGGACGGCATTCGCAATAATTTCGGTGTCTTCCATAGCGGCTTTTTCGCCGATTTCAGGCTTTCCTCCTGCGCCGAGTCCTCCGGTTAACTTTGAGCCGATTGCCAATTTCATCGGCGCTTTTGAATAATTGAGTGCCTGTACATCGGTGTTTGCTACGATAAAATCGACGTACTGTATGTTGCACTCCAACATCCTATTAACCGCATTCGAACCGCCGCCGCCCGCACCAATTACCTTAATAACAGTGGGATTAACCGGTAACAGTTCATTTTGCTGCATCACTTGATAATCCATATATGTTCCCTCCCTTTCCTCTATTAAAATAGATTTTTCCAAAAGTCTTTGATTTTGCCGACAATTTTACCCGGCTCTGCTTCTGTTTTTTTTGTTTCTTCATCGGAAGCCGCTTGCTGTTTGTACTGAGATAAAATCAGTCCGAGTACGGCGGCAAATTCGGGGCTGCGGTATTCTCCGGTTAAACCGCCAAAGGTTCCCGGGATACCTAACCGGACAGCCGGTGTGCCGAAGATTTCGGAGGCAAGTTCCGTAGCACCAGGCATAAGCGAACCGCCGCCGCAGAGAATTACATTACCGGCAAACCGGTTTGAAGCAGTTATGGGTGTTATTTTATCCTTTACCATCGTAAAGATTTCTGCCATTCGGGCTTGCAGAATATCGCATATATCCGCTTTTTCAATCTGTATCGGTGCCCTTCCGCCCGGAGCGGAAATTAGTACGGATTTATTATCTTCCAAAAGCGGCTGCCAGCAGCATCCGTCAGTTATCTTGACCTTCTCGGCGGTTTCGGATGAAAGCCCTTTTACGATTGCCAAATCGTTTGTCGCATGGCTCCCGCCGACGGGCAGCACTGCCGTAAGTACCGGCGCTCCGCCGGACATCACCACAATATCGGTGGTGCCGCCCCCGATATCGATGAGTACCGAACCGAGATCCTGTTCTTCCTGTGTCATAACGGATTCTACGGCGGCCAAACCGTGATACATCGGGGTATCAACTTGTAAATTAGCACGCTTTACACAATCGACAATATTTTTGATGCAGGTAACCGAGCCGGTAATAATATGTACTTCCGCTTCGATGCGGACGCCGATAACATTATGCGGATCCACAATACCGCGCTGGTCGTCAACGATATACGATTGCGGGATAACATGCATAACGCGCCTATCCATCGGGATAACGACTGCTCGTGCTGCTTCTATAACACGGTCGATGTCCTGCTGGTCTATTTCGCGGTTTCCTTTACCTTTATCGGTAACGGCGACAATACCGCGTGAATTAATTCCTTCAATATGGGTGCCGCCGATTCCCGTAATGCAGTGGGTAATTTCTACGCCGGACATCATCTCCGCGGCTTCCACTGCTTCGTGGATTCCTTGTACGGTCTTTTCAATATTGACAACCGTTCCTTTCCGTAAGCCTTCAGAAATACCGGTGCCTACGCCGATAATTTGCAAGACTCCTGTTTCCAGTTTTTCAGCAACAACGGCTCTGATTGCGCTGGTACCTATATCCAATCCGACTATGATATCACTCATTGGCTTCACCTCTTAAGCGGTAGGAAGCGGTTCCTGCCCGTACATCCAACTCCTCAATCTCCGCACTCAGATCAAATTTTTGTATGACATCCAATGCCAACATCATATACCGCAATCGCTCCTCATTCAATGTACTGTCGGTACGTACCTTAACTTGTGTTTGTACCGGATAGAGGATGAGATCAAAACCGCCGTATTTTTTCTGTTCAATTTTTATTTCAGATATCTCGCTGAGTAAAACCGGATTTTTTTTCTGCAAAAGATCCAGCTGCTTGAACAGCGGTACAAGCTGCTTGTGCACCTTCATTCCCGCCCGTATAGTCTGAAAGGAAAGACCGCTGATAACAGGCAGCTCCGGCTGCCCTTTCTTGGAAGCCGTTTTAAATACTGTTCCCGTTTTATCTATTTCCATCGGGATAGTGCGTCCGCTGACTGTTGCAAGCAAGACACCGACCGGCTTCCGTTCGGTTATTTCAATTAGCACTTTGTCCGGATACTTTTTGAGTACCCGTGCTTCCGCAACGAGCGGATAACTTGCAACCCGATGCAATAACACATCTTTATCGATCTTTCCCCATTTTTCCGTTCCGGTCAGACCGACAGCTTTTTTCAGTTCCGCTTCGGAAATGGTATCATTTCCTAAGACCTGTATCTTTGCCGTTGAATTAAAAGGCAGAATAAAAAGGTGATAGACGGACTCTCCTGCTAAAAATAACAGCATCGCTAAAATAAGGATTTTCAGGAGCTGCTTTCCTTTTGTTTTTTTAACGGCTTGAGGTAATTGACGCGGTTCGGTATATGCGTGGTTTTGTAAACCGATAATATCAGACATTATGAAGCACTCCTTTTTGTATAACTTGAAACATTGATAATCAGTCCGCATAGGCAAAGACTGGTAATGAGCGAAGATCCTCCGAATGAGAAAAAGGGGAGGGGAATACCGGTTGCAGGCAGCAGACGGACAACGACTCCTAAATTTAAAAAAGATTGAAGGACGATTGACGATGCTGCTCCGAATGCAACATAGCAGCCGAAGCGATTCTTACAGGAAAACGCAATCAAATAGGCTACCGCGGTAAATGCAAGCAAGAGTGCAAGATAGCCGCAGACGCCTAAAAAGCCCATTTCTTCCGCCCATGCGACAAAAATAAAATCGGAGTATATTTCGGGAACACTCGAAATTTTATGTACACCGTTCCCTATTCCCGTACCGTAAAGACCGCTGCCGGCAAGCGCTTCGATGGCTGCATTGATTTGATAACCCGTATCGAGCGGATCGCTATCGGGGGAGATAAAAGAGAGTACACGCTTCATCCGGTAGGTTGAGGTAACAACCATAAGTACCGCGCAGGGAATGGTAACAATCAATCCCTTCAGGAACCAGAGCAGCGGTCCTCCTGCCGCAAAAAACATCACCATAAAGATAAGCATTAAAAAAATTGCACTCGAAAAATCATTTTCAAGGTATATTAGCAATACGAATATGGATGTGATAAAAAAAGGCGGCAATATTGAAATCAGCGGAACATCCAATTGATCTGCTTTTTTATCAAAGAAGTTTGCAAGAAAGATAATGAGCAGAAGTTTGATAAATTCCGACGGCTGCAAACTGAAACCTCCGATGGAAATCCAGCGGTTGGCGCCGTTTCGCGGTGAAGCGATGCCCGGAATAAAGGGAAGCAACAGAAAAATAAAGCCTGCTATCAGTAGATAGGGCAGCAGTTTTCGTAAATGATCAAAACTGAAGAATGAAAAAAAGATGAGACCGATGCAGCCTATAAGGAGATTACGGAATTGCCGGACAAGGAAGTAAGAAGAATCATCAAAAAACCGTTCGGCATAATGCAAAGAACCCGAATAGAGAACGGCAATTCCGATTCCAACCATGATGAGTACGAGCAGAATAAATGTGAAGCTGTACCGGTCGCGGTTGATATTCTTTTCGACGGCGATAGTGTGGTGCATCATACCCGCTCCTTTTGCAGAATAGGTTCAAACTGCTCGAGCGCAAGGCTGCGGGATCCTTTCAGGAATACAAAATCGTTCCGGTTTAATAAACCGTCTAAAGTGTCGCGGAGTTTATCGGCAAAGGCTTCCGTAAAGCAGAAAAAAGGTTTATTTGCAGTGTTTTCTTGCTCGATGGCTGCCGTACACATCTCTCTGCCGAAAAAGAACAATGCGTCGGCATCGGAAGCGAAGGCTGCTGCACATACGGCTTTGTGTGCAGCATGGGATTCTGCACCCAGCTCCTTCATCGAGGCAAGTATATAAATCTTTTTGCCGCTTACCCGGATATTTGCACACAGAGCAAGCCCTGCATTCATCGAATCGGGATTTGCGTTATAGCAATCGAGCAGATAGGTTACCGGCCCGCGGATAATTTGCGATCTTCCGAATAAGGCATGCATCTGTTCGATGCCCGCTTTTATCGACTGCAACCGGATATGACAGTATTCCGCAACGGCAATCGCGGCAAAGGTGTTTTGTACGTTATGGATTCCCGGAAGCGGTAAGCGGATAGTTTCTCCCCGATACCGTATCTCCGCGCCGGAAAGTCCTTCGAGGGTATAGGAGCTGGGATCGGCACTGTAGGTAACTATTTTTCCGTGCGGTACTTCTTGCAAGAACGCCGTATATTCATCTTGAGCGGGGACGAATCCGACGGAGTTTTCATCAAAACAGGAAAAAATTTCTTTTTTCTCCTGGGCAATAGCGTCTTTGGAACCGAGCATCCCGATGTGAGCGGTACCGATATTGGTGATAACGGCAATGTTCGGTTTCAGGACTGCGGCAAGCTCCGTAATTTCTCCCTTCCGGTTCATACCAAGTTCAAAAATGCCTACTTCATGTTCTTTCGTTACGGTAAAAACCGACAGCGGCAAACCTGTTTCGGAATTGAGGTTGCCCTCATTTTTTATAATTCGGTATTTCTGTGCAAAGATGGATGCAAGCAGTTCTTTGGTCGTCGTTTTACCGTTTGAACCGGTTACCCCGATTTTAATGAGCTGCGGGAATTGTTCCAGATAGGCCGCTGCGGCGTCTTGCAATGCCTTTAGCGTATGATCAACGCGGATACAGGCTGCCTGATATTTTTCACAGAGGGTGAGGATGAGTTGAGTGTTTTCTTGAACGCCGAGGTACGCTGCATCGGCAAGTACGCAAGCAGCTCCATGCTGTAACGCTTGTTCGATATAGCGGTGTCCGTCCTGCTGTGTACCCCGCAACGGAATAAAAAGCGCATGATCGCCTACCGTTCTGCTGTCCGTGGTAACAGAGTCAAAACCTTGATAAGGAGAATAATTGCAAATAAATGTTCCCGCAACTGCCGTGCAGAGAGCCTCCCAACCCAACAACATGGCGTTATCCCTTCTTTTCCTTATCTAAGGAGATGCGGATAATTTGAGAGGAATCCGCTTTATGCATACCCAATTCTTCCACAGCGATCTTTTCGATCCGCTGCGGTTTTGAGAGGATGGAAATAGCCGAAATCTTCCGTTTGTTTTCTGCAATCAGACGATTCTGCTCATTGTTATAGGCATTTACTTCGCGTTCAAGTGTATTATAAACTTGAGACTGCTTAACAGTGAAGAAAAGCAGACACGGAATACTGACGGTAAGAATCAAAGCTACAAGGTGTTTCATATCGGTTATGACCTCCTCAAAGAGAGCTTTTTTATAACGCGGAGCCGGGCGCTGCGGGACGGTGCGTTACCGGCTGTCTCTTCGGCAGAGGGGCCGACCGGTTTTTTCGTAAGCAAAGCTGCACGGGGCACGCCTCCACATGTACATATCGGCATTTCAGGCGGGCAAATACAGCTTTTTGCAAGGTCTCTAAAAAAAAGTTTAACAATGCGGTCTTCCAGCGAATGAAAGGAAATAACGCCCATTTTACCCTCTGCCGCAAGGCACGAAAAAGCTTTTTCCAACAGGCGCGGCAGCCGGTCAAGTTCGCTGTTCACGGCAATCCGTAAGGCTTGGAACGTCTTGGTTGCCGGATGTATGGGGCCGTGTCTAAAGCGGGTGGGAACCGCATGGAATACGGTTTCACTTAACTGCCGCGCTTCCGTAAAAGGGTGCTTTTCCCGTTCTGCAACAATAGCGCGGGCAATCGGCCTCGAAAAGCGTTCTTCCGCATAGAGGTACAGTAAATCTGCGAGTTTTTTTTCGCTGTAGGTGTTTACGATATCAGCGGCTGTCAGCGATTCATTCGGATTGATACGCATATCGAGCGGTTCATCTGCGCTGAATGAAAAGCCGCGCTTTGATTCCATATAATGGAAAAGAGAAATACCGAGGTCAAATAAGATGAGCGAAGGCGCCGCTCTATCTTGAGGGTATTGATCAAAAAAAGTATCCGACCAGCCTAAAAAAAACTGCATACGCTCGCCGAATGGGGCAAGCCGTGCCCTTGCTTTTGCTTGAATAGCAGGGTCGGCATCGATACCGATAACCTTTAACTGCGGAAAACGGGTTAAAAAGGCTTCGCTGTGGCCGCCTTCGCCTAATGTTCCATCAATAAGAAGCGGGTCGGATGTTTCCGGGGCAAGCAATTGCAGGCATTCTTGTAATAAAACCGGTGTGTGTACAAAGTTCATACATGTTAAAAACGGATAAGCCCCAAGTCCTCGCTCGCTTGATGGAAATCCGCCTCGCTTCCCTCCAGATAAGCCCGATATTCATCCGCATCCCATAATTCTAGATAACGGTTGATGCCCAATAGCACGCAGTCTTTTTCGAGCTGCGCGTATTCACGTAAACTTTGGGGTATTGAAACACGTCCGGCCTTATCAATGTCTATTTCCTGTGCGGGAGCGATAAGCCTGCGCAGTACAAGACGGGAGTTTGCCTGAAACAAAGAAGCGGATTGCATAACTTTTTCGGATAGCAATGCCCATTCTTCGGGTGGAAATATCCATAAGCAGCGGTCAATTCCGCGGGTAATCACTACTTGTGATCCCGGTAGTAAACAGCGTAATTTTGCAGGAAACATAATACGTCCCTTTTCATCAAGCGTATTATTATACTCTCCTGAAAACACACTTTTTTCCACTTTTACCTACTTTCCTCCACTTTTCCCCATTTACTTTTATTTTACCGGTAAAATGATAAATGTCAATGCTCTTTTTGCCGATATTATAGGGCAATCGAATCAGACGGCTTTTCCCTTCCCCCCGGATATAAATCCTCTAGTAGGAAATACAAAAAAACGCTATTTTATCGATAGGAGGATTGTATGATAGCTTTTAAATATGTGAAAAAAATTGTGCTGCTACTGATGCTGAGTATCGCTCTTACTGCCTGTACGACTACGGGACAGGGTAAGCGGCCGTCAGCATTATCGAAGCCGGTGCTGATAGAACGTCCCGAACGCTTTTTTTGGGAGATACGGGGTAATAAGGGATCCGTTTATGTGCTCGGAACCATTCATGTTGCCGATAAAAAGTTTTATCCGCTTGAAAAGAATGTACTGCGTGCCTTCGATAAAGCCGACCGGTTGGTGAGTGAGATTGGCGGTATGGCCGAAATGGAAGCTCTCGTCGGTGAGATGCAAACCGTTATTATGAAAAATATGAATACCGACCCTAAAAAGAGTTTACTTAATGTCTTATCAGAGGATGAACTTGTTTTTCTGTATGAAATGATCGGTGATGATACGATGCACCGGTTCGCCTTATTTAATCCGTGGGTCTTAAATACGGTACTGGTGCAATTGCTGACGTTTAAGGCTGGGATGGATCCCTCAGATGGTATCGATATGTATTTGATGCAGCGTGCGGAAAATAAGAAAATTGAGGCACTCGATACGGCAGAGCAGCAAATTGCAGCTTTGTCATACGGTACTTTTGAAGATCAGCTAGCACTATTAAAGGATTCTATACAAGCTCTGCGAGATATAGACAAGAGTATAGCGGAAGTACATACGATTCGAGACCTTTACCTCAGCAATAATCGAAAAAAACTTTCAGCGTTACTTGTCGAATTACTTTTAGAAGTACCGTCTTCTTTTTCTGAGAAAAAAGCGCAAGCTTATATCGATGCGTTGTTGACCGATCGGAACCGGATATGGGCACAGAAATTCGATGAATACCTGCGCGAAGGCGGCGACACATTTGTTTTTGCCGGTGCTGCTCACTTTCTTGGAAAGTCGAGCGTTTTTGAAATTATGCGGCAAAAGAATATGCTTGAGTAAAAACGATAGGGCACCTCTAAAAACTCGGTTAGATTTTTAGAGGCTCCCAATAGTGCTTATTCCTTCTTACCGAAGCCGTATTCATCCCGGTCAGGCGGAACGTACCAATCGACGGCAAACCAGAGGCGGGGATCGGCAAGGTCTTGTGCGATTTGACCGAGCCCAACCTTTGCCGTCGTTTCCGCAATAAGATAGCGCTTGCCGTTGTGGGTAAAGCGTGCTCCGTCGCCGCTGCAATCTACGGCTGCAACCGCATGCTTTTGTTCCGGGGCAATCATCAAGATTGAATCGATATTGAAGTACTGCAATAGTACGGACATCAGCAGTGCGCGGCTGTCGCAATCGCCGCTTCGGTCGCTGCACACGGCCGGGATATTGAGAAAGTCGGCTCCGCTTTCATCCCTTGCATAGGTAAAATCCTGCATCCACTCAAGCAGGACTGCGGCGACGGTTTCCGCAGCGGGCATTTTCCCTTTTTTGTCCACTTCAATTAATTCTTTTTCCAGCATCAGCGCAAGATGGCGGCAGCGGGCAATACTGTCGCGGTAAATCATCCGGTAATAGCGCTGCCATGCTTTTTGCTGCAGCGGGGAATTAAGATAGCGTGTCAGCAGGGCAAACTCGCGGTCTATTACTGCTTGGTTCGCTTCGGAATCGGAGCGGTCAAAATGCACGGAAAGTTTTTTTCCGTTAAAGAGCACTTCTTTTTTTACCGTTCCTTCTTTGGGATATACCGCTTGAATCATCGGGCCGGGTTCAAAAAAGGACTGACGGCTGATGAACACCGCATCCAAGCAGGAAATCATCATCGGCTCATATTCCTGCGCTTTTGCCGCCTGTGTTGTTGTTAAGACAACCAGCCATCCCTTTTGTTCGGCGAGCGGCTGCACCAAAAGCCACCCCGCCTGTTTTTGGTTTTGCTGTGTAAATTGAAGGTTTGCAACGAGCGCGGGGTTGCCCTGCATCAAAAATTGTATCGCTTTTTTTTGCGCTTTCAGTTGAGAAAAAATATGCTCTGCCGCAGCGGTTACCGTACCGAACTGCTGATACGGGTAGAGCGCAACCTGTAATCCGACGGGGATAATTGTATTTTGATAAAGATAGCGGGAATTATCCCGTGAATTCACCTGTCTGAATCCCTCCGGTAAATCCAATGTATAGCCTAATGAAGGATTGCTGATCAGTTCCGCCCGAAGCGGATGGCCGATACAAAACGATAAAAGAATGAAACATAACAAGTGCTGAAATTTTTTCCGATTCATCATATACTCTCCACTATGCACAATAGTCAACAAAATATTGTAAAGAAATCCATTCCGATTGTATATGAGGACGAGTCAATTTGTATCGTTAATAAGCCTTACGGTATTCCGGTACAGGGCGGCGCGCATATTTCCGTGTGCCTTACCGAGATTTTAAGCAAGCAGCTCAGGACAGAAATATTTCCGGTACACCGGCTGGATAAAGAGACTTCCGGCTTATTGGTAGTTGCAAAAAACGCCTCCGCCGCCCGTTCGTGCCGTACCTTGTTTGAGTCGCGGGCGGTCGAAAAGGAATATCTTGCATTATGCTTCGGCAGTTTTGAACATTCTGTAAATAAAAAAACACTGAAACCTATTCCGAAAGAAGGCATTATCGATACGCCGATTATGGAAAACGGCACGCCAAAGCCTGCCTCAAGTGCATACAAACTGCTTGCGGGTAGTGACGCATACAGCTTGTTCTCCGTCCGATTGCATACCGGCAGAATGCACCAAATCCGTATTCACCTTGCCGGTATCGGCTGCCCGATTATCGGCGACGATAAGCACGGAAACTTTGCATTAAATAAACAGCTTTGGAAAACCGCCCGCATTAAAAAGCTCCAGCTCTGCGCATACCGCCTCCGATTTCCCATCGGCGGCACGCTTCGCCTTTTTACCGTGCCGGTACCCGAACATATACAGGCGGCGATTGATATGCTGATACCGGAAACTATATGCGGACTTTCTTGACAGGTGCATAAGCGCAGGGTATAGTTTCGGCACTATGCACTATAAAGTTTTATTCAGAATAGAAAAGCTTCAGTTGATTGCTAAATTGCAAAATAAATTAGTCAATTACCGAAATTATTGCAAAGAAACCGGCGATACGGCGGAAATTGAAATCGTGTTTGCCGGAGACGTTGTGCAATATTTTAAGAATCTTGAAAATGATTTTACGGACTGCGGTTGCGACATAGCCCTGTGCCATAATGCCTTAGCGGGGCAGGGGATGGACGACATACAGTATAAAAATATCAGAACCGTACGTGCCGGAATCGGAGAAATCATCAAACGGAAAGCACAAGGCTTTATCGAGTATACTATTGAGTAAAAAACGCAGCTCTGTATATTATTCTGTGTACTTTCGCTCCCCGTTTTGACTCTCCGCTGCGAGGTCTAGCAGCGCCTGCCGTTCTTTTGCGGTAAGGTCGCGGAACTCTCCTGCTTTCAGGGTTCCCAGCTCAAGGTTCCCGATGCGAACCCGCACCAGCCGCTTTATCGTGCAGTTAAAGGAATCCAGCACGCGGCGGATTTCTCTATTTTTCCCTTCGACAAGTACAATCCGCAGCTTACGGCGGTTAATGGCAGCGGCTGAACGGCATTTGTAAAAAATGCCGTCAACGCGGATACCGCGTTCAAAGCGGGTGAGCAGCTCCGGCGGAAAGTCCTGCGTAGTTTCGATGACATATTCCTTTTCGATCTGTGCCGACGGGTGTTCTATCTTTGCGGCAAAGTCCCCGTCGTTGGTAAAGAGGATTGCCCCGCTCGAAAACATATCGAGCCTGCCGATGTTGTAGAGCCGCTCGCTGTAGGTCTCTTTTAAAAGATCTGCGGCAGTGGGGCGTCCTTTCTCGTCGGAGAGCGTGCAGACAAAGCCCGCCGGTTTGTTCAATAGTACGTAGCATTTGCGCGCTTCGGGGTGCACCGGCTTCCCGTCAAGGAGTACCGTATCACCCGTGCGAACCTTGCTGCCCATGTCGGTAACAAGCGTTCCGTTTACGGAAACGCGCCCTTCCGCGATAATCTTTTCGCAGGCACGCCGCGACGCCACCCCCGCATGGGCAAGATAGACTTGCAGCCGCATCTCCTGCTTGTCGCTTTGTCCGTTATCTTCGGGAGCTGTACCGCTGTTGAAATATTCGGTTCGCTTGCCGCTGTTTTCGTCGTCTTTGTTAAGAGTGCTGTTATCGAAAGATTTTATCCGTTTGCTGTCGAAAGCTCGGGGCGATTTGGAAAAATGATTGTTACCGCGCAAGTTCGAACCGCTCCTGTTCCGTCTCATCCATCTTGGGTAAGTCCGCGATGCTGTTGAGGCCGAATACTTTTAAAAATTCTTTGGTCGTGCCGAATTGCACCGGTTTTCCGGGAATGTCTTTTTTCCCCACTTCTTTAATCAGCTCTTTTTCTACCAAAAGCCTAATCATCGTGTCGGCGGAAACCCCGCGGATTGCCTCGATTTCGGCACGGGTTATCGGCTGAGAATAGGCGATAATCGACAGCGTTTCCATCGCAGCGCGCGAAAGGCGGTTCTCGTTCTTTTTACCGTAGCGGTCTTTCAGCGCATCCCAAAATTCTTTTTTGGGCGTGATAATCCAGCCGCCCATCATCTGTGTAATTTCGATACCGCTCGAACCTTCCGAATATGAATCTTTCAAATTCTTAATACATTCTTTTACGACATCGACCGATAAGCCGGCAATTTTACTGATTGCAGCGTCGTCAAGCGGCTCTCCTTCCAAATAGAGGATTGCCTCTACGAGAGCTGTTTCTTTTTCCATTTTATACTCCATCATCATTGCGGGCAGCTTCCCACGGGCGTATTTTTATATCGCCGAACATCCTGTTTTGCCAGATACTTGCCATCCTGAATTTGACCGCCTCAAGCAGCGCCATAAAAGCGCAAATAACATCCAGCAGATTGCCCTTCCGTACAATTAAATCGGTAAAAAGGCATTCGCCCTTTTCTTCCAAAAATTCGTTCATCAGTGTCAGCTTTTCGTTTACGGACACTTCTTCGTACAGGTCAAGAATTTGTTCCGAATTATAATTGGACATCAGTTTTGAGAACGTCCGTAAAAGCTCCCACGTATCAACCCGCTCCCACAGGTTCTCTTCGGTAAAGGGAAGCGCGTGCTGTATTTTCTTGCGCTCAAAAAACCATTCGGCCTCGCTTTCTTTTTCTTCCATTAGAACCGACAGTTTTTTAAATTTCTGATACTCAATCAGCTTGTTGACCAATTCCATACGCGGGTCTTCGATATCCTCATCGTCCAGATCAACCTCGACGGGAAGGAGCATCTTGCTTTTAATGTAGATAAGATGCGCCGCCAATTCATAAAACTCGGTTAAGCTGTCCAGATTGAGGCTTACCGCGTAATCGAGATATTCAAGGTACTGTTCGGTTATGTCCCCGATGGGAATATCGTAGATATTGATCTCATTTTTCTTAATTAAAAAGAGAAGAAGGTCGAGCGGCCCTTCAAAATCATTGACTTTAAACGCACTCAGCGCCTCGTTGTTCTGTTCTTCATGCTTTTCATCTTCGCCAGTTATCATGGGCGGTATTATATCGAAGAATAGAACTTTTGAAAATATACGGCGCATCTACATCGTCTCTTTTCAAAAGCGCTGGAGATACGACGCATCTACTGCTTAGAGACTTTTTCGCACGCCTTGATCGGGTAGGGCAGCGAGTGCGGCGGCGAGCGGCTGTTGCGTAACGGGATTACGGTAGTTCGGGTAGAGTTCCAACAAGGGGATGAGTGCGAAGGCTCGCCGGTATACTGCGGGGTGCGGGATGATAAGCGGAGGATTGTCGAGCTTAACAATTTGACTTCCGAAAAAGAGAATATCGATGTCGAGTGTGCGGGGGCCTTTGGGAATTTCGGCTTCGCGGTTTCTGCCGTAATCCGCTTCAATCTGCTGGAGCGTTTTAAGCAGTGATGCGGGGCTGCCTGTATAGTTTCCCGATACAACCATGTTGTAAAAATCGTCCTGATCAAGGTAATCCTGCGGTTTTGTAATATAGACGGATGAGGTACGGATTCCGCTTAAGAATGATGCGAGCCGTTTAATTGCATCTGTGAGGATTACTTTTGAATCTCCGCAGTTGGAGCCAAGTCCCAATATAATTGTTTCCATAACTAAAATTTTCGGCCTCTTTACAAAAAAATAGTATACTTTTATAGTAGTGATATTATTTCACATTGTCATCATTGAGAACAAAGGAGATACTAAAGCGGTATGAGTAAATTTTTGGCGGATGCCTCTTTTTGGGAACTTTTTCCTCAAGCGCAGCTCGGTGTGGTGTTGTTAAAGGGAATTGATAATAGCGGCGAAAGTGTCCGTGATATAAAGGTATTACTTTCGCGGAGTAATGCCGATGCGGAAAAATTTTTGGTAAAAAACGTATTCAGCGAAAATCCCGTTATCGCTATTTGGCGGGATGCGTATCGGAAGTTTAAGACAAAGAAGGGCGTCCGATGCAGTATCGAAGCGCTGTTGAAACGGGTAGAAAAACAAAATCCTGTTTCTTATATTAATCCGCTGGTAGATATTTACAATGCCGCGTCATTGCAATTCGGCTTGCCGTGCGGAGCGGAAGATAGCGATGCCTTTGACGGCGATTTAATCCTCGGTGTTACAAAGGGTGGTGACGATTTTTTTGCGCTCGGCGATGAAGAGCATAGCCAAACCCTGGAAGGGGAGTTGTGCTACCGCGATAATAAAGGCGCCGTCTGCCGCTGTTTTAATTGGCGTGACGGGCAGCGCACGATGATTACGGAAAATACAAAAAATGCGTTTATCATCATGGAAAATCTCGATCCTGCCCGCTTGGAAGACTTAAAAGCAGCATTGGCGCTTATCGGCGAATATGCTCAAAAGTATCTCGGTGCTGCTGTTACAACCGAAATTTTGACGCAAGCGAATCCTTCTATAGAGTTGTAAATAGTATAAAGCTGAGGATCTTGGACGTTTGGATATTGTATCCTTAGGTCTGCAAGTCCTCAGCTTTTTTATTCGTGCGGATGCGTAAAAGAAACACGGCTCCCGTTATATTCCCGCTCCTAAATCGGCAATTGTGGTTTTGTTAAGCGAATCTGCCATCGCCTGTTGCGCCTCTTGCAATGCGGTGTCAAGCACACGGTGAATCTTGCTTCCGACAGGACATTTCGGATTTGGATTGGGATGGAAATTGAAAACCTCCCGCTCCTCTGCCCCCTCATTGATTGCGTTGTACACATCCAGCAGCGTGATTGTATCAGCCTTCCGTGCCAAGTAAGAACCGCCGACTCCTGCGGCAGTTCTTACCAATCCAGCCTTTTGCAGCTGCAGCAAAATCTTCCGTATGATAACAGCATTGACACCCGTGCTTGCAGAAATAAAATCCGAAGTAACGCGCATATCCTTTTCAAAATACTGAATGCACAAAAGCGTATGAACCGCTGCTGTAAAACGAACACTGATTTTCATATTTCACCCTTATCTCATTTTTTTATAGTAGCTCCTGCAAAACCGCGCCAATGTCATCATTGATACAGAGCGACCGCTTTTCTATTTCGTACGGTGCAAACGCTTCCCCAAAATTGATACAAACATACTGTGCATTCGGGTTTTTTGCCGTCATCTGCCAAAACGGATACTTTATAATTCCGGGGGTGTTTCTTCCAACCCCCAGTTCAAGAAACAACACGTCCCCCGTTCCTTCTTGTTGCCCTGACCGGCTTATTATCTTCCTGCTTTGTAAAAATGTTTGGTAGCGGTTGGCTGCCTGATCCCAGCCCTCGTCTGTAACAAACGTGTCATCTGCCCTAAGGTTCATACTCATCGGTCTTCCGCAAACAGGACAATGCGGTACAAGTTCTGACGGGATTTTCATCTCGTTGCGGAATTCCCACATTGCGCGGACTTGTTTTTCGTTGTCATACGTTTTGTGATGACACGGTTCACTGCATTGAAACAACCCGTAGTCGCCCTGCGTATAAAACAGCCGATCTTTGTCAAAACCTGCTTTTTGGAAACAATGATCTACATTTGTCGTAAGCACAAAATAGTCTTTGTTCCGTACAAGCGAAAGTATGTTGTTATAAACCGGTTTGGGTGGATCCATATAACGGTTTATCATAATATAGCGGCTCCAGTATGCCCAACGTTCTTCAAGCGAGGCAAAAGGAGCAAATCCGCCCGAATACATATCTTGAAAACCGTACTTGACCGCAAAATCGGAAAAGTATTTTTCAAACCGCTCACCGGAATAGGTGAAACCTGCCGAAGTGGAAAGACCGCTCCCTGCACCGATGACAACGGTTTCCGCTTCGGAAATAATCTGTTTTAATTGCTCAATAGCTTCTCTCATATAAAATCCTCCGTCTTTGTCATCATGTACCTTCTTTGAAAGAAAGTTTTTGTTGTTCTTATGAATTTACATCTGTGACTATACAGCGGTTTGATTGTAATGTCAATAGAACTTCTGAATTTTTTCATTCGGTTAACACCGGTTAGTCAGTGGTTTCTGACCGATCGGTGTTTTTTATCGTTTTCCCTCTTTACTAAATAATAAAATATCGTTATATTTATACTAATAATAAAAGGACGATTAAATATCCGCTGAGTGTAATACAACGGATATTGAATAGTTCTTTGGATTATGAAGGAGTATAAATTATGAAGTACGCAACATTCAGCATCCCCCCGAAGATTGTACACGGTGTGGGAGCCTTGGAATTCCTTTCTACGTTGGAAGGAAAGAAAGCCGCTATTGTTACCGGCGGAAGCTCGATGAAAAAATTCGGCTTTATTGATGAAGCAAAGGGCTATCTGGAAAAAGCTGGTATGCAAGTGCTGGTTATCGACGGCGTAGAACCCGATCCTTCCGTTAAAACCTGTAAAGAAGGCGGCGCAAAGATGGCAGCCTTTAATCCCGACTGGATTATCGCATTGGGCGGCGGTTCTGCAATGGATGCTGCAAAAATCATGTGGGTGTACTACGAATATCCCGGCTATAACTTTGACGATTTAGCCGCTTTCAAATTCCCGAAGCTGCGGACAAAAGCAAAATTAGTCGGTATCCCGTCTACCTCCGGAACCGCTTCCGAAATTACCGCCTTCTCCGTTATTACCGACACGGAAAAGAATATCAAATATCCGCTCGTAAGCCCTGATATTATCCCCGATATTGCAATTGTTGATGATAGAATCCCTGCAAAGATGCCGCCGCTGGTAACGGCTCAGACAGGTATGGACGTTATGACCCATGCTATCGAAGCTTATGTGTCTACCGCTCATGACGATTACACCGACCCCTATGCACTTGAAGCAATCCGGCTGGTATTCGAGTATCTGGAACGGGCTGTTGCAAACGGAAACGATATGGAAGCACGCGGAAAAATGCACACAGCATCCACCGTTGCCGGTATCGCATTCAGCAACTGCTCACTCGGTATCGTACACTCGATGGCGCATAAGATCGGCGGTGAATTCCATCTGACACACGGTGAAGCGAATGCAATCATGCTTCCGTATATTATCAACTACAACAGAAAAGAAACCGACCGCTACAGCAAGCTGGAAGGCGCTTTGGGTATCGACGATATTGCAAAGGCTGTCTCTGCCTTGAACCGGAAAGTGGGTATCACCCGCACTATTCAGGAAGGCAAGAACACTGTTATTGCAGAAGATAAGTTCCTCAAGGTATTGGATTTGATGAGCGAAAGAGCATTTAACGATGCTTGTACGCTGACCAATCCGCGCAAAACCTCTGCCGCCGATATTAAGAAGATTTATCTTGCAGCGTATTACGGCAAGGAAATTGATTTCTAAAAATATAAGGGCATCTCTAAAAACTCAGCAGAACTTTTTAGTAAATCTCCAAAAACCGATTAAACTGAATACAGTCTAATCGGTTTTTTTAGCGGCTCTGTGATTTTGAGCAATACCCCTTAATACGCAGGATTATCCCATGTTCTGCTGCAGAACTTCGGCTTGCGCTTTTGTATCCGCGGAGATTCATCAAGCTTTTGGATTGACAAGTGCTTCTGTTTAGCGTTAGTATAGAGGTATGATAAGAAGTTTTGATGATATAGAAACAGAATCAATATGCAAAGGTAATAAAAGTAAAAAGTTACCGATGACGATTCAGAATGTTGCAAGAAGAAAACTTCGAATGATTGAAGCTGCAAAAGTTGCAGAAGATTTAAGGATCCCTCCAGGTAATCATTTAGAAAAACTTGCTGGGAATTTAGACGGATTTTATTCAATCAGAATAAATGATCAATGGAGAATTATCTTTAAGTTTGAAAATGGAGGTGCAGAAAATGTTAGAATCACAGATTATCACTGATGAAAAATTACCCAATGTTCATCCAGGAGAAATTCTTAAAGAAGATTTTTTAGATGCAATGAACATTTCTGCATATCGTCTGGCAAAAGAAATCAATGTTTCTGAAACAAGAATCTCCGAAATAATTCACGGAAAGCGTTCAATTACTGCGGATACCGCTATCAGATTTTCAAAATTCTTTGGAACGACAGCAGAATTCTGGCTCAATCTTCAGAATCTGTATGATTTGGAAGAAGAAAACAATAATCATTTCCGAGAGTTTGAAACAATAAAAATGTACGCCTATGTCTAAATTGTCTAACACCGTTTTTAAAGCTGATATTTATTTTGTCACGAAAGTTGTTTAGGCGGTCGCCTGTGCTCCTTTACACATATAAAATATTTAAAATCAAAAAAGAAATAGTTGAAATGTGTGATGTTGATAATCTGGATTATACAGTTGCGGAATTAGGCAAAAAAGTATAATAATTGAAGCATAGTTTCTAAAAAATGAACGTTTTGCAGTAGAATTTTTTGATAAAATCCTTGGTATGGATTTTTACGAAGGATTTTATTCTGATGAAACATATCTAGAGCACTTCTATTGTGATGGTGATGATTTTGCTTTGACAGATGTATTTCAATTTATATTAGATAAGAATCACTGAATAAATGAGAGAATCTTATGCGAGGAAATGTAGATATTGCAATACAATTATTTCATCCATCGTTGAGTAGCAATGAAATAAAAAAACATTTTACTGCAAAACCGGATGTAGAGTTTTCAGTCGGCGCTCCATGGGTTTTACCCAATGGTAAAATTCTTAGCGGATTTCATAAAGAATCTTATATATGCTATGAAATCTCCGGTATATGGGAATGCGGCGAGTTAGAGGAAGCTGTTGAATATACCAATACATTTTTTAGAAAGATTATAGACGATACATCGTTCTTAGATATATTTGTTAAAACAGGAGGGAGAATAAACTATTATATTGGACTATACATTAATAGGCATGATGCTTTTAATTTATCGCCGGAACTATTAAAGCAGTGTGAGGAACTTCACGTAAATTTAGGGACTGAGATTTTTTTAGATAATACAGAAGAGGAATCTTCCCGCAAAATAACGATATAAGAACGAATTATAAAACAAAATTAGTAAATCCCTAAAAGCCGATTAGACCGTACGGTTTAATCGGCTTTTTTAGCGGCTCTGTTATTTTGAGCAATACCCCTTAATACGCGGGATTATCCCATGTTCTGCTGCAGAACTTCGGCTTGCGCTTTTGCTCTTCGGTCATGTCGATGCCGAGGGTACCGCCCGGGTTCATAATGTTGTCGGGGTCAAAATGCTTTTTTAACGCGCGGAAAATATTCAGCCTATCCGTGCCGATCGATTGTTCCACCCATGCCGCCGTCATCTTGCCGACACCGTGGTGGTGGCTCATCGCAGCGCCCTGTTCCATGATATTATCAAAGATACCGAACTGATACTCTGCATATTCTTCTTTATCGCGGAATTTCCCGATAAAGATAAAATAGAGGTTGGCTCCCTGCTCATACGCATGGGAAAGGTGTGTCATGCAGACCGTGTTTGGGCGGGATTTTGCAAAGGCACGAACCTTTTCATGTACCCTGCCCATCATCTCCCAGGTAACGGAGCATTCCATCGTGTCGATGATGATGCCGTAGTCCTGCAGCGATTCCCTCAAATAGGGATCGGTAAAACGGCCTTCTTCCCATTTGTGTGCGGGATAGCCGGTGAGGTACAGCCCGCCGTGGGCTTTGCTGATTTTTTTTACGATGCGGAAGAGGTTTGAAGAAAAGCCTCGTTCTCCTTCCGTCCAACCTAAGAACATACAGCGGTCATGCGCTTTATATCCGCGGAGGTTCATCAAGCTTTCGAGCGGGGTGCCTTCCACGCCGTAGAGCTTCATCATTGCATCGGTTTCTTCGGGGTCGGATAGGCGGAACACGGAAGGATAGCCTGCTTCGGCTTGCATAATTTCCCGCGCAGCGTCACGTCCGCTCTGCCAGTCCTTAAACATAAAGCTGAAATACCGGCGGTTCTCCGCAGTCAGGCGGGAAATTTTCAGCGTTACATGCGTCAGTACGCCGAACGCTCCCTCCGACCCCATCATCAACTCATCGATATCAGGGCCGACTGCGTGAGCGGGAAGTCCGTAGCTTTTTATCACGCCGGCAGGGGTAACATAGGTCTGCCCCATCACGATATTGTGAATGTTGCCGTAATAGGTTGAGTTTTGACCGGCACCCCGCGTTACCGTCCAACCGCCGACGGAGGAGTATTCAAACGACTGCGGAAAGTGTCCGCATGTATAAGCGTGCCGTGCGCCGAACCGGGTTTTTGCTTCGCTCAAGATTTTTTCGAGCTGGGGGCCGGACATCCCCGCTTCAACCGTGATGGTTTGATCGGTTTCGTTAAAGTTAATCACTTTATTAAAGTTTCGCCGCATATCAAGGCTGATGCCGCCCTTGAACGCTTCCACGCCGCGGGTAACGGAAGAGCCGCCGCCGTATACATAGAGGGGGATGTGCTGCTTTTGGCAGTATTCGACAATCTGCACGATTTCTTCATGACTTGAAGGATAGAGCACTGCTCGCGGGGCATTTTCGGTGATGTTTTCCCGCAGCCGGTAGAGGTCGTACATGGTTTTGCCGTAAGCCACGGAAAGCCGGTTGTATCCCTTGGTGCTTACATTGTCCTTACCGCACACGGATTCAAAGAATGCGACATGCTCCGGTTCAAGCGGCGGCGTCGCTAATGTTTCGGGCACAACTTCGTGTCCGTCGGCGCCCTTCTGCTGAAAATCGGCATCGGTTAAGCCGAGCTCGCCTTTCATAAAGGTGAAGAGCCTTTCATTCGGTTCCTTAAATTCGTTGGGATCTCCCCATTTTAAAATCGATCGGAATGAAGCCGGCGGCGGGGGAACTTGCTCCCACTCCGGTTTAAAGTTCTTGTATACTTTACGTTCAGCCATAGCCATCTCCTATTTGAATGTATGATAGAGTACCTCTTAAAACTCGATGAGATTTTTAGAGGCTCTCGATACTATTTTTTATGACGGATAACCGGTTACTTCCCGTATCCGTTTATACACATGCTTTAAGATAGGATATATCTGCGTGTATATTTTATAGAGCTCATCATATAATTCGTGGTTATCCGGTGAAGGGTTAAATTCCCGCGCAAAATGAACCATGTTTTTGGCACTTTCTTCGATGCTGGAATAGCTTCCCGTCCCGTAAGCGGTTAAAATTGCTGCCCCTAACGCCGAAGTTTCCGTTGTCGCACCGCGGACAAGTGGTTTGTTTAAAATATCAGCAGTGATGCCGCAGATACGGTCGCTCTGCGAGGCTCCGCCCGAAACGGCAACCTTTTGTACGGGAACACCGCTTTGCCGTTGCAGTTGTTCCAACCCCTCCCGCAGCGAGTAGGCAAGCCCCTCGACGATTGCGCGGTATATTGCGTGCCGTCCGTGTACGTCGCCGAAGCCGATCATCGAACCTTTCGCATAGTGATCTTTAAGGCTTGCGCCCCAATACGGTTGCAGCATGAGGCCGTAACAGCCGGGCGGGGAGGAGTCGAGGAGGCGATCCATAATTTGCTCCGGAATAATACCGGTTGCCGTCGCCTTTGCCCGTTCTTCATAGCCGAGCTCGTCCTTAAACCAGCTGATCATCCAGTAGCCGCGGAATATTTCGATTTCCGGTACCCAACGTCCGGGATAGGCAGCGCTGTATGCGGGCAGGAAGCGGATAGGTTCCGTGTAGCGGTCGGTACATATTTCTACCGTCGCCGTCGTGCCGAAACTGAGGGAGGCGGTTTTTGCATCGAGACATCCCATACCGAGTGTTTCACATGCCTTATCGCTGCCGCAGGCGATGACCGGTATACCGGCAGGAAGCCCCGTTTCCAGCGCGCCTTGAGCGGAAACCCGTCCGATTTCTTTCCCGCTTTGCACAACACTGCATTTTTTATCATCATCTATCGGAAATATCTTCGCCGTGATGTGTCCGGGCGATGCCCACTTTTGTTTTTTATGATCAAAGGGGATGTGCCCGACTAAGGATGAAGGGGAATCCGCGGCAATTCCCGTCAGCCGGTATTGCAGATAGCCCGAAACCATCAGTACCCGCCAGGTTTTTTTCCAAATTTCGGGCTCGTTTTCCTGTATCCAGTTACACTGGCCGTCGCTTTGGGAGTGCATGATCTTTTCGTAGTAATCGACTGCTTTCAGCGCAGCCTTCATAATGAAATTCGGATGATACCGGCCGCGTGCCTTTCGGGTATCGAGCCATGTGATTGCGGGGCGCAGCACGTTTCCGTCTTTACCGATAAGGATAACGGTGTCCCGCTGAGCTGTTACGCCGATCCCCTTTGCGCGGGCTATTAAATCGGGATATTCTACTTTGAGGGCAGCCGCACCTTTGCAAAGTGCATTCCACCACACAGCAGGGTCTTGTTCCGCCCATCCCGGACGCGGGCTGACGCACGGTTTATACATGATCTGTTTTTTTGCGAGTACCGAACCATCCTCTCCAAAGATGATAACGCGTAGGCTTTGGGTACCGCAGTCGATCGAAATAATCGTCGATTGGTTGCTCATAATCATTCAGTCTCCGTACTTGCACAGGCGAGAATCGGTATTTTTGTCCCGTTTTCAGCGGTAAGCTGCGCAAGACAGTCGCCGTACCGCACCGGAGCAGAGGCGGTAATAGTGCGGATTTTTTCTATCATAGATTTCATCTCCTCAAGCGGAATTTCGCATCCGGTTTTTACCGGCAGGCGAATAAACTCAGGCGCACCGAACCCTGTCGTTTTTCCATTACACCGAGCAGACCGGCAGGCAACGGTGGTCGTGAGTGTTCTCGTAGGGCACAGCACTTCTTGTTTGCCGTAAATGGCTCCCTTAGGGCAGCTGTTTCCGCTTACTTCTATTATATTCGTTGCATCATCGATTGTCACGGTTAATGCACAGCCGCGCGGACACGCAATACAAGTTAGCTTTTTGATCATTTCGCCTCCTTTGCCCGATGTACCGGTTCTGGGTCAGTCAGCGAAACGGATAGTTGCTGCGTGTAGGTCGGTATCGATGCGGTATCCACGATAATCCGTTCCATCTCCGGCGGTTTTAATGACCGGAATGTTTTTTTGAAAAGAATCTTTGAGCCTGTTTTTGTTTCCGCGGTAATCGTTAATACCGCTTGCTCCCGTTGCGCCGCAGACCGGAAGTACAGCACCGCCTGCTTCCCGTCCGGTACGATACGGGCGGGGGTTTGGTATAGGAGTGTTTTATCGGCATAGATGGGAATTTCAGCGGAATTTTTGCGCAGCGCCGCCGGTTGTGCTTCCGTTAAGAACGGCTCGATTTTTTCGAGTTCTGCCGTGTGATAGTCTGCTCCCGCGGCTCTTTCCGAGGCGGTATTGCCTTCAAACGCCATTCCGCTGCAGAGTGAGGCAGCCCGTTCCCCGGCAATACTGCCCGACTCCGAAACATAGTCTACAAGATCGTTGACGTGCAGCGCGTTTCCGCAGGAGAAAAGCCTCGGTATGGTTGTCTCCATATATTGATTAACTTGCGGCCCCTTTGTCCGCGTATCCATTTTCGGCGCGAGATTGTCGAGGATGTCGTTTTCGGGGATAAGCCCGACGCTCAATATGAGGGTGTCGCAGGGAATGTACCGTTCTGTACCGGCGACCGGCTGCATCCGTCCGTCAACCTGCGTAACGGTTACGCCCTCCAAGCGTCCTGCCCCGTGCAAGGCGCTCACCGTCGTAGAAAGGCAGAGCGGAATACCGTAGTCTTCAAGGCATTGCACGATATTGCGGGTCAGTCCCGACGGTTCGCTTTTTACCTCGTAGACACCCTCTACGCTGCCGCCGATATGTGCGGTTTCGAGGGTAAGCCGCCGCGCCATAATAAGCCCGATGTCTCCGCTGCCCAAAATGACAAACCGCTTACCGGGGAGGTATCCCTTTAGGTTGATAAAGGCTTGTGCCTGCCCTGCGGTGAATACCCCTGAAGGCCGGTCGCCGTGAATAAACACTTGGCGGTCGGTGCGTTCTCTGCAACCCGTTGCGGAAATGAGTGCAGTGCAGGAAAGATTAAAAATGCCGTTCTGCGGATTGGTAAAGGTCAATTCAAAGCCGCCGCCGTTCTGCTGCACAATACGGATAACAAAGGTGGATACGAATATGTCGATGTTGGAATGCTGATCGAGCATATCGCGATACCGCCACGCATATTCGGGGCCGGTCAGCCGCTCGTTAAATCGAATAAGTCCGAAGCCGTCGTGAATACACTGCTTTAAAATACCGCCAATATGCTCTTCCCGTTCTATCAGTGCGATGCTACACTGCGGAGCTTTTTCGGCAGCGGCAAGGGCGGCAGCCATACCGGCAGGCCCCGCTCCAATCACAATGATATCATAAAAGCGTTTCATAATGTCGCCTTCCCTTCGCCTGCCGGTAGTGGGCTGTTCAGTATGTATGACGAGCAGCCTTTTTTCGTAATGCGCTCAAGCGGAATACCGGCTTCCCGGCTGATGATTTCCATTACCCGCGGCGTACAAAAACCGCCGTGGCACCGCCCCATTCCGACACGGCACCTGCGTTTTACCGCATCAAGGCTGATATTCTGCATACCGAGCGCAAGGCAGCTCCTGACCGCATCCCGTATCTCCCCTTCGGAAATCTGCTCGCAGCGGCAGACAATTTTCCCGTAGAGCGGATCCTGTTTGATAAGCGTATGCCGCTCGGCATCGTGCATGGTGGCTGTTTCGCGGGGTGCGGCGCGGCGCGGTATAAAGTCCGGTTTTTCTTTGAGGGTGGCAGGAAAGCGCCGGAGTGCAAGCGCTGTAATATCTTCTGCAATTGCCGGAGCGGAAGCAAAACCCGGCGATTGAATACCCGCAGCATGAATTAAGTTGGGTACCTTTTCGGACGTTTCAACGATAAAGTCTTCCTCCCACGTTGCTGCACGGATACCGCTATAATACGCGATGATATCGCCCCGCGAAAGCGTCTTATTCATGGACATTTGCTCAAGCAAGGCGTGTTCATCTTCGGCATCGGTACCGTAGTCTTCACGGTCGTATACCTCATGCGCGGTAGGCCCGACAAGGATATTCCCTTCTATACAGGGGATAATTCCGCCGCCTTTTGAATGCTGTTTTGAAGAATTAAGAAGATTTGGCTTTCCGATAATGGTATACTGAAAATTCCGTTTCTTTTTGTCGAGGATAATATCCATGCCCTTTCGGGGATGAATGGAAAAGAACCGGTCTTCCGCAAATGCCGCAATTTTATCCGACCATACGCCCGCTGCGTTAATGATAAGACGGGCGTTCAGCGTACCGCGGTTTGTGTGCACTGCCGAAATCAAGTCGTTCGTTTTGTCAAAACCGGTTACAGCGGTTTCAAAGAAAAACGATACACCGTTTGCCGCAGCATTTTCCGCAAAGGCAATCGTCACCTTAAAAGGAGAGGCAATGCCGGAGTAGGGCATCCAAAAACCGCCATAGTATTCCGTACTTAGGTTCGGTTCCATGGTTTGTATTGTTGTTTTATTTCGATATCCAACTCGCCCGTCAACACCGTTTTTTGCCGCCCTCCGGTGCATAAACGGCACGAGCAGTTTCAGGAGCGGAGAGTTAAACAGCATAAAGCTGCCCGGCCATTCGGTTTGAAATCCTAGTTCTTTGTCCAGTTTACGGTAGAGACGGTTGCCACGGGTGTTCAGTCTGCCTTTTATCTTTGAAGGATTGTCCGCAAAGCCGGGATGGATCATACCGTCGTTGCGGGAGGACGCCTGCATTGCGCAATCGCACTCTTTTTCGAGAACGGCAATTGTTAAATCATAACGGGACAGTTCCCGTGCAATTGCACATCCGACAACCCCGGCGCCGATAATCACGAGATCGAATGTCTTACCCGCTAAAAGGTTGTCCCGCACTTCCGGCATCCGCATCGGCGGCTCACCCTTTCCGGCGACGGTTATATCGTTCACCAACCCCTTATATCCGGGCAGGTGCTTACACTTTTTTACAAAAAAAACACCGGCTGCATACCGTTCTTCAACAGTAGGCGCGTCTCCGGTCAATATTACCGACCGGCCGTCCCATGCTGCCGAAAGTTTTAGCTGGGGGTACCGTTTTTTAATCTTTTGCTCGAGTTTTTGCAGATATGCTTTCATGATACTATATTCCGCTACTCAATTCCAAAACAGTATATGCACCGATTGAAGTCATTTTCTCAAGCAGTGCTAATGCCTCTTGTCGGTTGCCGTCAGTAATATAAGTAATAAGTTGTGATTTTAAAGCTGAGGCCGTCTGAATACTGCCGGTGTTTTCGGTAAAGAACTGTTCCAGTTTTTGATGGTACAACTCCCGTGCCGAATTAAAAAGCAGGAGAAATACGGTATTGCCTCCCGCTTCGATAATGGCACGATAAAAAAGGAAATCCAATTCGGTCAACCGCCGTATGTCGGCAGGGCGTAAACGTCCTGTATTATTTTTCTTTTCTTCTTTGTAGATTTTGTTCAATTTTTCGATAAGCGGTGAATTGGTTTCTTTTTTCGCTGCATCGGAAGAGAAATACTGCATCAACGATTTTATTAAAATCATTCGGCGGACTTCTTCCAAATCGGCATCGATACGGGCGGCCGATTGCGGCGCCGAAAAGCGGTAAAGACTCGAAAGCAGCGGCAGTGCACCTTCTTCCGTAAAGTTGTTGACAATCCAGCCATGCCGCGGGCGAATGGAAATGAGCCCCCTCGCCCCCAGCTCCAAAAGCCCTTCGTGAATCACCGGCCGAGAGACACCCATCTGCTGTGCCAGTTCCCGCTCAGGTGGCAGCTGCTCTCCGGGCAGAATAAGGTGCATCAATAGCAGTGTTTCCATCTGCTCTATAAAGCGCTCTTTATTGCTTTTGGCCGTTGTTTGTCGTTTCTTTTTCATATAATCTCGTAGGTAGAATAGTAATATGTGGTAATACCACCGAGTTTCTATCTACTATAGCATGGGAAAAAACGATTTGTCAAATATTTGTTAAAATTTTGTAAAATTTTTTTATAACCATTTTGAAAACCGGCTGTTTAGCATGGTGCGTTAAAAATATTCCGTACCACCTGCCATGATTTTCCGCACTCCCTTGCTTTTCATCATGAAGGTTTTTGTTTGTGTGTCCAACTCAAAACGTTGCTTCTGCTGATAGAACATCAGTGGTTTTAAACAGTATCGAGGGGCTGTCCAATAACTTCGGTTTTTGGACGATTCCCTGAGAGTTAGCTCATAAATGTATATATGTACATTTATGAACGATGGCAACTTGCATCGAATAGAACACACAGTGCAAAACATTGAGTGTTTGCCTAGATGCTGTGCAAAGGAGAGAACTATGAGTATGAAATTACGCTGTAAAATGAATCAAAAAGCGGCTGATAAAATTGCGGCTTTTTTAACGAATGTATCCGATAGACTGCTTTTCCATATTCCGCTCTATGAAATCGGTAAAGCCTTCGATATACCCCGTGAAAAAATTCTTGATATTTTTATTCAAGGTGTTTATGACGGAGTGTTCATCTTGGAGTGGATTTATCATTGTCCTACGTGTGGGCATGTTGTCTATGAGGCATCGTCTCTTCAACAAGCTTCGTCGCAAAATTTTTGTACGGTTTGTAATAAGGTTTTTAATAATACGCTTGACACCAATATTGAAGTGTGCTTTTCGATTCATCCACGGCTCAAAACACTTGATCCTGCATTTAAACTTAATTATATCGCTGATATGGGTAAAAGTATTCGGAACGGGAAATACCGGACGTGGGATACACCCGATGCGATAAAAGGCGTTGAGATTATTCAAAATAATTTATACCGTGAATTGATGCGTTCCGAAGTGCTTATCGGTGACCAAGTTCTCCCGTTGAAAAATGCAACGGTTCTCTTTGCGGATGTTATAAATTCGACAAAACTGTATGCATCATTAGATGACAGAAAAACATTTTCATTGCTGAAAGAGTATACGTGTATTCTTTCCGATACGATTGAAAAATGCGGTGGGGTACCGGTTAAGACAATCGGTGCTGCCGTTATGGGTACTTTTATCGATCCCGGTAAGGCTTTTAATGCTGCTGTGAAAGCGCTGCGGTACTTGATGAAACATACTCAAAATAAGCCGATACAGGAACAACTGGAAATTAAAATAGGTTTGCACAGCGGTCCTATGTTGGCTGTAACGTTGAATAATCGGCTCGATTATGTGGGTTTAACGGTCAATAGTACCATCGATATAAAAGATACCGCGCTTCCGAATGAGATCGTTATTTCCGAAGCTCTTTTTAATAACCGCTCCGTTAAACGTGCCATTCTTTCCGTTACCGATACCGTACAGAAACAGCAGATACGGTTTAAGGGTAATCCTGATAATCATACGCTGTATCATATAAAAATACAAAATCGATCCCGTAAAAATCGTTAATTTGTAGCCATTTTACACCTCGTGCCGTATAAGGAATTGTAAGAGGTGAGTATGGAGAGACACGTTGTTCCGCCTGTTACGGTCATAGCCGTGGCGGCGGCCGCGGTTTTTTACGGATTGTATGCATTTGCTCAAACAAGCAGTAAAATTATATCTTTTGTTTTTATAACGGCATTCTTATTACTCTGCGCACTAGCGGTGTTTTTAATAGCGGTATCCGTAGCAGGTAAGCTGCCGCTTCAGGGAAGGGAAGGGCGGCGCAGCAGCCGGAAGAAGCCGGCGCTGTCTGCAATACGCTTTATACTTTTCGCCGCTGCCGGAGCTGCGATCGGCTCGTATTCCGTGCATACACTCCAAAGAGAGCAACGCCCTCCTCAAACGCTTGCTGCGTTGCCTACGGTGCGGACGCTTATTGCGGAATTAACCGGTGAGCCTGTTCCGGCAGGTACTGATTATTACCGCATACCGGTTAAACTGATTGCGTGTAATACCGGACGCAATGAGCAGTTTTCCGCATCGGGTATCGTGCAGCTTTTTGTTCCCGCAGCGCTTGTCCGCGGAACATATTCAGGAGGTATTACCCGTATCAGCAGAGCGGAGCAATCAGAAGCGGCAGCGCCGCTACTGTCCGGTACGGCTGTATTTGCGGAGGCTTTGCGAAATCCTCAAGAATGCCGGTTTTATGTCTGTGGAATGAAGCTTGCAGTTCAAGGAAAGTTCGGTAAGACGGGAACGGTATTTTATGCGCGGCCGGTGCAGCCGGTATTTCTCGGATGGGACTCTCCGCTCAGCCGCCTCCGTGCGTTTTTCCGCTTTGCTTTTATGCGGATGCTATACGGTTGGGGGGAGGCAGGCGGACTTTTGCTTGCGCTGCTTGCTGCCGATAAGGCATTCTTACCGGCGGAATGCATCGCAGCTTTCCGCAACGCCGGACTTGCTCATATCCTTGCCTTGTCGGGGATGCACCTTTCATTAATCGGGACAGCGGCGCTGCAAGGCGGCAGGCTATTCGGGCATAAGAGCCGGGCCGCATGGTTTTCGCTTGCGGCGGTTTTCCTGTTTGTCTGGTTTGCGGGCGCTGCTCCTTCGTTAAACCGTGCATTGGGAATGGTATGTATCGCCGCCGCAGGGAGAGCGCTCGGGTTAAAGCCGCCGCCCTTGTCGGTGCTGTGCGCCATGTTGACCGTCCATATTGCAATCGCCGGCGCCGAAGCAATAACGCTTGGGTTTATGCTTTCGTATGGGGCATGTGCAGGGATTATCATCTTCGGCGATGCGTGCGCTCGTCTTATGGCAGGAAAAATACCGCCTGCCCTTGCAGGCAGTATTTCCGCATCTGTCGGCGCACAGCTTTTTACTGCTCCGATTGTTATTTCTGCAATCGGGAATATCGCAGCGGCGGGAGTCATTGCTTCATGTATGGTCAGCCCGCTCGTTTCGGTTTTCCTCATTGCGGGGCTTATCTGCATTCCGCTTGCACTTATTTTCCCTTTCACGAGTCCGCTGCTGGGATACGGATTGAACGCCGCGTATCGGATAATTTTTGTAGCAGCAGATTTTTTTGCACGGCTTCCGGTTATTGCGCCGGAAAGCGGAATACAGCGTGCAATATTTTCGGCCGCAGCGTTTGCGGTTGGGGTGTGCTGTGTGGTTCTGGCGTATGTTCAGCGCAAGCGGACAGCAGCCGCTTTCCCTCGATTGACATAAGCACCGGAACAGAGCTTAAACTAAGCCCTGCTGCTGAACGGGGCTGGCAAAAAAGTAACCAACTTTTGAGACATCCCCGTATGTTAAAGCCGAATACCGGGCATCTCTAAAAACTCGCTTAGCTTTTAGAGATGCTCTCCTATATTTCCATAAATCCTATGCCGTCAAAGCTTGCGCCGGAGGAAAAAAGAACTCCTGCGCAGCCATCGACTCGCTTTGTCCGCCCTGCATAAAACCTATCCTGTTTTTTCATCACGCAATTTACCATTGTACTCATTGCCTGATGTACGGGAACCTGATGTACGGTATGCAGTGCTGCTTGCAGATGAGCGACAGTATCGGGTGAAATACCGAATTCGGTTTCTATGCCTTGTTGTTTACTCAGGCAGTTGATATACGGCATATCTACCAGCTGTTCAGGTTCCATATCAAAATCGATTGCATTGACTATTCCTTGCAGCACACCGGTAATAATTCTGGGTCCTCCGGCAGAACCGATGGCCATGAACGGTGCTCCTTCTTTAAAAACAATAGTCGGCGACATACTGGAAATCGGTGTTTTTCCGCCGGCTATCGCATTGGAGCTGCCGTACGATAATCCTTGACTGGTAAGTGCCCCTTCCGTTGCGGAAAAATCCGACATTGCATTATTCAATACAAAACCGTAAGCATCTACGACAATGCCGCTTCCAAACCAGTCTCTGATCGTCTGTGTTTGCGATACCGTATTTCCATATCGATCCATAATGGAAAAATGAGAGGTGTTTCCTTTATGCTCGTCGAATGCTGTGTCGATTCCCGGTTTATACTCTTGTGCCGTTTTATTGATATGCTGATATTGTAATTTTGCATAATCTTTACTGAGAATTTTATGCGTGTCGATTTTGATAAAATCGGGATCACCTAATCCGATACTTCTGTCTGCAAAAGCAATCTTCATTGCTTCCGCCAATAGATGTATGTACTGTGCCGAATTATGTCCTGCTTTTTTTATATCCGCATTTTCAAGGATATTCAGCATTTCGAGTACGGTACAGCCTCCTCCGGGGGGAGGAAAGGAATATACGGCGGCATTTCGATAATTGATACTTACGGGTTCACGGAATTTAGGTTGATATTCGGACATATCTTCATAGGAAAAACAACCGCCATGCTCATTTATTGTGTTGATGATTGTCTTTGCTGCTTCTCCGCTATAAAAATAATCAACTCCGGCTGTTGCGATTTTTTCTAAAAGCCGTCCCAGTTTCTCATTTTTTTGCATAGTGCCGAATTCATATCCCTTATCTCCGTTCATAAAATTCTTTTTAAAGGCGGGATAGGTATTCCGTTTTCTGATAACCGAGTCATCCGTACCGGTGATCGAGCCGGTAAAGCTTGTCCTAAAACCGTTGAACGACAACTTGATTGCATCTTGTGCAACCGCTTGCATTGTCATTGTACCGAATTTTTTTAGCAAGACATCTAAGCTTTTCAATAATCCCGGAACGGCAACCGATCTTCCGCCTATATCCTTCCATTCGTCGCACACCTTTCCGTCTTTTAAAAATAAATCTTTTGTCGCATTCCGCGGAGCTATTCCTCTCCCATCCAATGCATAGACTGCATTTTCCTGCTTTGAGTACACCAGTGTAAAGCAGCCCCCGCCGATTCCCGAATGATGCGGTTCGACAACGGATAATACCAACGAAACCGCAACGGCAGCGTCAAAAGCATTTCCGCCGTTCCTCAAAACATTCAGTCCTGCTTGAGTGGCATACACATTATTACTGCTGATTGCCCCGTATGTTCCGTTGATAGACGGCCGATTCCATGCAGACGGCCACATATACATTTTCTTTTCCTGCATACGATTATTTACCGCCTTCTTTATATGTCAGTAACGAAACGATTATTCCAACGCCGTATGTAACGATGACAACCGGATAAATCGCTTCAAGCTTATCGCTCAAGCGCAGTAACATCCAAGCTATCCCAACGAGCATACCGCAGAGGATACTCCAGAAAGCACCTTGCTTGGTAACCTTTTTCCATGTTAAACCGACTAAGATAGAAAAACTGATAGGAGCAGCGGCAACATGCTGGAGCGTTAAAAAGAGATTCGTAAGCGAACGGCTTGGAATAAAAAGTGCAGGTATCAGCGTAAGATATGCAAAAATAAATGTAATCTTTTTGGAAATACTGAGAACCTTTTTATCATCGGCATTTGGATTGATATCCGTCTTATATACGTTGGTGATAATCGTACCGGTGGCCAGCATCATTGTTGCCATCGTTGCAGCGATAATCATTGTAACGAATGCAAAGATAATACCGCCGAAGAACGGTGAGGTAAAGGTTTTAATAGCATAGGCAAATGCGCTTGTTCCATCACCTAAATCAGCTCCCGAAGCTTTTGCAAGCATTCCGCAGGTTGCCGTAAAGAAACAAATCGGTGCTGCAATAAGATATCCGAGGATGGAACCGGTGCGGGCAGCTTGCGGAGTTTTTGCCGCCAATAACGGCTGAAGTACCGATTGCATAACAGCCGTACTGATACACCCTCCGAATATCCACGCGATGATTCTGTGCAGCGGCATATTTTTCATACTGTCATATCCTTGCGGTAATTTTGCCAGCAATCCGCTAAAGCCTTCAAATTTAGGCAGTGTCGTTACAACAAAAATAATGAGTAAGATATAAATACCGATACAGACGATTCTTCCTACCGCTGATGCTCCTTTCATACCCGAAAAACCGGTATAAACGACGGCAACCGTTACACCGATTATCATTGCCGCCATGAAGTTTATATTGGGTAATACAATTTGAATGATGGACGAAACCGTTTTTAACTGAATGGGAATATAGAGAAAACCGTAGACAATCCATGCGTATGAGTACAGTTTTGCCGTTTTATTATCGAATCTGGATTGTAAGTATACAGGGACCGATTCACCGGGCATATTATTTCGGATTATTTTTGCAAAAACAGCTAATGCAATAAAGTAAAACGATCCGGCTATTGAATACCACGATCCGGCGATGCCGAGGTTATATCCGTTTTGAGCTGCTCCGACAATTGCCATGCCGCCGATTTGCCATGCGGCAAAAATAGCACCGAGTGAAACAGCGCTCAGGGACTTATCACCTCCCGACCACTGTGCGGACGACTTAATGGTTGTTCCGGCATAAATACCGATACCGACAACGATTAAAAACGTAATGATCCATGTTGCAATTAACATATTGCTTTCTCCTTTACTTAGCTTATATTATGATATGTAATATATTACATATCATAATATAAGATTACACCACCTTTCAGGAAAATGCAACAAAAAATTCTAAAAATTTTTCAAATTTCTGAAAAAGGAGGTTCCACCACCGTTAGCCGAGAATCTTCAGCAGATACCGCAGCTCGATACCTGCCCGCTTTAGAAAGCCGAGGTCAAGCGAATAGCCGCGTGCCGCATCAGGAAAATGACTATAGAGGTAGTCGCGCGCTGCGAAGAGTTGTTCCATCATGTGTTCCGATATCGAGCGCTTGCCCTGCAAATGGTCATTCAGCATAGTCAACGCTTCCGCTTCACCGGCAAGATAGCCGCAGAGCGCTTCATATCGTTCGTTTGCAGTGTCTGATTCACAAACGGAATCAAAAAAAGTATCGGCTGCATTTGTCTGTGAGCAACCGGTTCCGATAGCTGTACTGTCCGCATCCGAGGCACAGACATCGGTAAGTATCCGCTCCGCTTCAGTCATATCAGCCTGCCTGCCGTTCAAAAAGCAGCCTTCCGTTCCAATGTCGATGACCCGCTTATTTTCGGAGAAGGTATGGCGATACAGTTCCGCATAGCCGGATAGCACCGGAGTTGTCCAATAGGAAAGTCCACGCTTCCCGGAAATACGCTGCATACCGGTAGAGAGACTGAGCTTATACGGCGATTCGGTACGGTTTATTTCCGCAAAGAGTTTTTTTATAGGGCTGCTTCCGGCGGCATGGGTAAGACCGTTTTGCCATGCAAAATCTAAGCCGGTATGCAGTACGGGCAGGTGAGGGGCGGTCAGCGCTAAGGCAAGCTGTAGTGCTGTCAATCCTACCGATCCCATCGGCGGAAGAATAAGCGGCTGCAGCGTTTGATAGAGATGTTCCAAATACTTCAGCCGTGCGTACTCGGTGCAAAAAAAGTATACACTTCCGCCGCATGCTTGCAACGCACGGGGGGAAGCCGTCAGATCGGCAAAGACCGGTATGCTGTATTTGCGCAAGCCGATGAACGCCGAATCAATCCAGTACTGCGATTCCACCAATACGATTGCGTCAGGTTGAATATCGGGTAGAAGCGCTGCGGCTGCGGCATCCACCGCAAGTAAAAAAAAGGAATTTCTATTCTTGATGATAAAATCCCGTACAGTATCGAGCGAAGGACCGGCACCTACAACCAAAAGAGGCTTGCGGATACGCTCATTGCCGGTGAGTAAACGGAACCTGTTCTTACTCGACGGTGCCCCCCATACAGAGGATTCCGCCGGAGAACTCTCCGGCGATCTTGTGAGTGATCCCATCATTGGTCTCGCCGGCGAGCTTGCGAGTGATCTCGCAAGCGAGAGGAGATTGCGGAACGTGTTATGCGCGTAATTCCTGCCGAGGTGCATCAGCGTTATCCGGTTTTTCCAAAACCGTGAAATCACCTCATCGGCATACAAACGCACTTCATCATAAAAGGTTTGATTCAGCTGTACCCCGCCTGAACAGGAAAGCACAAGACACTTTTTAAAGGGAAACAGCGGCAAGGATTCTACCTTTTTCAGTACCTCTGCAACCGAATCCGTCCGGATATAAGAAAATCGCTGCTGTGCAAACGGAGAGAAATCACAATGATCGAGCGAGAACCGCATCAACATTTGATCGTATTCCAGCGCAAGAATATAAGAAGATGCCGGCAGCTTTTCCGTCAATTCTTTAAGCCCGTAGCCCAGTACCGGCGACAGGCAGAGTATTAATGTAGAATCGGGTATCTGCAACGATGTAATCTGTGCAGTAATAGCTGCTTGAGGATTGTATTTTGAATAGAGATATTTATTTCGGTATAAAACGGAAAAGCCCCTGTCTGTTTGTATCAGCAGAGGCTTTTCATCTTTGTTGGTGTTAATCAATCTCTTTAGTTGAATACCGCATTAAAATTGTCGGTAAAGTTTTTACTGTTTAAGACAAAATCAATAAAGGTTTGCTGACCCCATGAAAGCTGCTGATAGGCAAGCATAGCAAGCGGATATTCGTAATACCAAATCGATGCGAATTGCCGGTATGATGTTGCGATATTGTTTTGGGTTTCTTCCGAGACTGCTTTCTCTTCGTCAAGCTGCAATACCAGTACGTTTGCCCCCAGCAAAATCGGCTCCGAAATTTCCCCCTGTTTAAGTGCAAAGGCTTTTTTAAAGAAGATTTCATTCCGTACACCGGCCGTAAAGAAAGTATCCGACTGATAAGAAATTTGCGGTAAAATAGCGGCATTACCGTAGTTCAGTGTTATCGGGTTGCTTGTCTGCACGACCAAATCATTTATAGATGCTTCATGTGCAAATCCGCCGATTTTCGCCGCTTCGATAAAGGTTTTTGCCTTTTGTTCAAGGTAATCTTCGATAATGCCGCGCTCATTCGATTTCATATACGAAAGAACACGGTCTCGAGTTTCGGCTAGTGTAAAATCGGCAGGTGTAACCGGAGCAGTGCATTTTACGATTGCATATCCTGAAGACGTTTTAACAACGGAACTCACCTCATCGGTACCGAGCTTGAGTACGGTATCAAGATCCTTTGATTCGGGGAATGTCCGGTTTACCGTTGTTCGGTATGGGGATAACAGTTTTCCGTTAGAATCGGTACCCGCCTTGGTAGAGTTTGTGATAACGGCATCTTCAAACGTGATTTCTCCTTTTTGGAGCGCTTGAGCGGTTTTATTTGCGTCCTCTTGCGAGTTAAATGTCAGCATGAGTAAGTTATGTTCAGCAAATAAATCGGCATGTTCTTCGCCATACGCACGGATTTTATCCTGCGGAAATTGGCTTTCCTCAAATACAACATATTTAAAGGTGCGTTCTTTTTCCGCCATCTTCTGCACGAAAGCAGTTTCTGCCGAGCTTGTTTTCAAGCCGAAGATATTATCGTATGTACCGAAGTTATCTTCGATATAGCGTTGTGCGGTCAGATAATCGATTACTTGCCGTCTATTGGTAAGCCGCTGCTGTTCCGATGTATCCGTATACAATTTTTCAGAATAAGTACCCGTAGAATCCGTATAAAAGGAGATAAGCGCTTTATTGATATTTTTATTCGGCAGATAAAAACCGGCGCTCAGGGCTTCTTCCTGTGCAGCAAGCTGAATCATGGAAGAATTAAATGCGGTTCGCATAATCTGCCGTTCTATAAATTCCTGCTGTGCCTTGTTATTATTGTCGTTTCTCAGATACCCGCGTAGTTCGGCGGCACGATGAAGCTGCCGGTATTCCCGCAAAAAAAGCCCGTCAGCAGTGTTGTCAAGCTGCTTGTTTTTCCATTTACCGAGCATTGTTTTAGCATTACTGCCCGATTGCCCGCCTGCTGCCGGAACAAAGACAAACGCAATTACCGAAAAAACCAAAATAATAATACTTCCGATTGCTAAAGTATTTTTTTTAAAGCCCGCCATAGTTTTGTTTCCTTAATTATAGATTCTCTATTTAATTTTCAATATGCTTACTTTTTAGATGGACAGTTGATAACTCTACCAGCTTGACCGTGAAATGTCAATCACCGGTTTTGCGGTTATATTGCTTCCCTAAAACCCAATCCGGTAACAAATGGTACCGAGTTCTTGCTTTCGTTATGATATAGTCCGCATAGCTCTAAAAATTGGACTTTTAGAGCCGGTTACCTGCGCAATTAATAACCCTATTCGGAAGTTTCCGAACAGGTTTAATTTATGCAAGATCTTCGAGTCTATCGATATTAACGGTTACGGTATCTTTGGATATGGTGAGCAGCTTATCTTTTTGCATATTCATCAATTCGCGGGATAGGGAAGGGCGAGGAACGGCAAGATATTCGGCCATAGCTTCTCGGTTCAGTTTAAGCGTTATTTTAGGCTGACCGCGCGCTTGCTGTAACAGATACACGGCTATTTTTTTACGCAAGGTAAATGATGAAAATATCAACAGCTTCTGGTTTAAAAAATAAGCTTTATGTGCAAGAATGGATAAAAGATTCTGTACAATTTTTGTTTGTACGGCAGGCAGTGTTGCAGAAGCCGAAAATATATTTGCCGGAATACTGAGAATTTCCGCATCGGCGATTATCCTGCATGAATAATCGTATGGGGTGGATTGCAAGAATGCATAGACTTCACCGAAGACGGTTTCCGGTGTTTCAAAGCGGTTCATAATGATTCGCTTACCATCGGCATCATTTTTTTCGATTTGGACAACCCCTGATTTAAGAACAAACAATGCCTTGGGGAGGTCTCCTTCAAAGAAAATAAAACTGTCTTTTTGATAGATGGTATTTTTTGCTTTGATTGCGGTAAGATAGCTTTTTAGTTCCTCTACAGGGATATCTTTGAATAACGGATTCACAGCGTCCTTCCTTTGCATCGTATGTGGGTCTTTTTTTAGTATCGGTTGTAAATAGTCTGTTATAAGGAGAAGCAGTAAATGAATAGTTATTTTAGCATGGATGAAACGGTTTTTGACGTTACGGAACGGTACCCCGAAACAATCCGCTATTTAGCAGGGAAAGGTTTTAGCCCGCTGACAAACCCCATGATGCGTAAATTGATGGGAAAGAAAATCACACTTGAAAAAGCGTTTCTTTCTAAGAAATTGGATATCGATTTATGTGAGCGGGAACTGGTTGAAATTATCGAACAAAACGCTTCATCAGGTTTTGCTCATATTGATCTGAGCTTAAAGACAAAGAATAATAACCGTGTTGAACCGGATGATGGTAAACAAACGATCAGGATTGAAGGTGTTTTGCCTTGTCCGATACGGATTCCTCTTCTGGAAAGCTTTGAAGCATTTTATTCCGATTATGTCGAAACGCATAAGGAAGAGTTTGAAAAGAAAAACTATAAAATCAGGTATGATCTCAGATCGGCTAATCTCGGTATTGATTGGATAATCGATCTGGCAAAAACCGGTAAAAAAGAAAACCTGCCGGATGTGCTCCTTTCTGCCGGTTTTGAACTGTTTTTTGATAAAAAACTGATGGGCTCTTTTATTGAAAACAAGGAATTCCACTGCGCACTTGATACGGTCAATAAAGATTTTTGCAATGACTCTATCGATTTGCGGGATGAGAAAAAAAATTACGCCATTATCGGTGTCGTTCCTGCAATTATGATTGTGAATACTGCGCTGTTGGACGGCAGAAAAATGCCGGAAACATGGGAGGATATTTTATCTCCCGAATTTGAACATTCCGTCGCTATTCCGTTCGGTGATTTGGATTTATTTAATTCGGTTATTCTCAATATCTACGCACGTTTCGGGGACGAAGGCATTAAGAAATTAGGGAAGGCTTGCAGTGCCTATATGCATCCCGCTCAAATGGTCAAAGGCGGTAAAGCCGCGGCTGTGCAGCCTGTGGTCAGTATCAGCCCATACTTTTTCTCTAAGATGATAGACGAGCGGACTCCTCTTAAAACGGTTTGGCCGGAAGACGGTGCGATTGTCGCTCCTATTTTTATGCTGGTAAAGAAAGATACTGAGGAGTTCACAAAAGATTTTGTATCGTTTTTCCTTTCGGAAAAGACCGGTACGGTTTTTGCGCAAAGCGGTTTCTTCCCATCTACCAATCCGTCCGTCGATAATCGTTTATCGGCCGATAAAAAATTCTCGTGGGTAGGCTGGGATTTTATCTATCAAAATGATATCGGTGTAGTATTGGAAAAAATCAAAGCTGATTTTGAAACCGCTGCCGGCAGCAGCTCCGAAAGCCGCCGATAAAACAGAGGGAACTTCTAAAAGATAGCAGGTTTTAGAGGTTCCCTGATCCCGTCGCTTATTATTTTACGGTGCCGATAATTTCGGACATTGCGCCGAGGTCGGCTGTTTCAAACCGGTCTTCCGGCGGGTAAAGGACTCCGCCGTAGTAGATGGCGGGGTTCTTTGCCGTGGAAGGTTCGGCAACGGCTTTTAACGCTGCAAAGTGAATCTGGTTGACGCCGGTGCCTTTTATGAGCTTCGCTGCATTTTTCTTTGTAATGCCGCCGCCGGGTAGAATTTCTATGCGGCCTTTTGCGTGCTTAACCATCGCGGCGATCAGCTCCATGCCTTCGTAGGCGGTCGGTTCCTGTCCGCTGGTGAGTACACGGGTAAAGCCGAGATCAATCAAAATATCGAGCGTTTTAAGGGGATCGGGTACGACATCGATGGCGCGGTGGAATACCTTTTCTTTATCGCCTGCAATTTTGATGAGCGCTTCGCACCGCTTTTCGTCTATCGTTCCATTCTTTTTTAAAAAGCCGAATACGATACCGTCCGCTCCGTTGTCGATAAACAGTTTTGCATCTTCTTTCATCGTCTTAAATTCGGATGCGGTGTACAAAAATCCTGCGGCACGGGGACGAACCATCGTCATCACTTTGAGGTTGGTCTCTTTTTTAACGAGGAGAAGGGTGCCGAGCGAGGGGGTTAGCCCTCCCAAAAATAATGAAGAATTTAATTCAATTCTTGCAGCGCCGGCTTTTTCGGCTGCAATCGCATCATCGAGCGAGCCTGCGCAAATTTCAATGGTAATAGTGCTTTTCATTCCATAATTATAGAATACCCCTTATGAAAGGTCAACGATGTATTTCTCCGGTCTTTTCTAAAAAATATGTTTTCTCGTTGTAAAAACATCGGATATCGATTATGATAGCAAAACCGTTAAGAATATAAGAGAAGGAAAACCGGTATGAAACAATTCATCAATCTTATTCGATCGATCGTATCCGATATGAGACTTCTGGGGAAACCGTTTATCAACTATACGCTTGCCTATATAGGTTTGGCAGTTGTTTCAAACGTGCTTTCTCTGTTTAACAGTTCAAATCAGGCTGTAAACTCTCTTATAACTCTTTTAATTCTTGCCGTAGCTGTTTTGCAAACAGCCGCTATTGTCTATTTTCAACGCGCATATATAAAACAACAGATAGGGAATGTCGTTTTCAATTCTATTTTTGCCGTAATTCTGCACCTCTATGTTATTTATCTTATTCAGTTGCTTATTATCACAGTACCGGTTGTCTTTGTTATGCTGATGTTCCGTTCGGTACAGCCGGAAGTATCTGGTTTTGCCTCCGTTATGGATTGGATAGGTAAAGGCTTGGTTTTTATTCTTCTTTTATATTGGTTCAGCCGATTGGTGTTTGTACCGACTATCTTGGTGTATAAAAAAGAAAGTATGAAGATGAAGCATATTATCGCCGAAAGTAAAGCTATTTTCAAAAAAAATTTTTTTGTTGTTCTGCCGTTTTTCTTTATACTGTATGCAACGGCTTTTTATGCCGGTTTTACTCTTATGGACAATCCGCAGTCGTCGCCGTCATTAGTGCGTGTTATCGTTTTAACCTTAAATGCGTATATTTCTTCAATTTTGTATTGTAAACTGGTCATTAACTATCAACTGCAAATGGCAAGCAGGTATTTGCCTCAGACAACCGGTACGCAGGAGTAAATAGCTACAAAAGGATTTGAAGTAATCCCAGCGAAGTTTTTAGTGATGTCCATGTTATTAGCCCATGCTACTATAAGTAGCGAAAATTTCTCAGATTGTAATATATCATTTCTTTTATAATCACTGCGGTATCGCTATCATTCATTTACAAAACGGGGGATGTTTAAAGTCCGCTCATGCTCTTGATAGAGGAGATTACGTATGAACTTTTCTGGAAAACTTAAAACTTTGCGGAAGCAGCATCATTTGTCACAAGAGGAACTTGCAGAAAAAATCCATGTAAGCCGTCAAGCAATTACAAAATGGGAAAGCGGAAACGGAATTCCTGATATTGGAAATATCATTGCTATTTCAGTTTTGTTCGATGAATCGCTCGATGTGCTTTTAAAAGAAGAAAAAAGTCTTTTATCCAAACATCAATTTTTGTATGAAAGTAAAACGGAATATGATTTAGATACTTTGAAGAAAATCGATGTTAAGATTGGCGCCGCGCATGAGGTCATCATAGAAGAAACAAAAGATGAAAAAATTCAGATTCTGCTGGCTTCAAATAAAATCGCTTCTCTTGCACAGCAGGTAAAAGTTAAGATTGTTGAAAATGCAAAACGGATGGATATTCTTGTAAAGCGTTCTACAGATTTAAGTGATGCGAATAGTATGGAAAATCTTTTTGTGCTACTCCGTATTCCGGTAAAATTTGTTGCAGATATGGAAATCTATTCAAAGACAGAGAATCTGAAAATTCGGGATATTACATTTGAAGCCTTGGAATTTTCCGGTAAAGTTTCAAACTGTTTTTTTACAAATGCCGGCGGACATACAGAGCTTGATACGAATTCCAATCTTTATGCAGAAATTGCTCATTACAAAGGAAAAATCGATTTTAATCAGCTCAAGGCGATTTCTAAAATTAAGTTTGCAGAAAATTCAAACTATTATTTAAAAAATGCCGGACTCGGAACTCGTTTTTTGGATTCCGATAAGAATATACTCATCCGTAAACGCGAGAAAAAAGATCCTCAAATTGAAACGGATGTGATTGTGGAATTGAACGGTTGGAAATCGGAAATTCAGATTTTATAAGGAGGATTTTTATGGAAACGGAAAAACAACGGACACAGATTTTAAACGATAATCTCTGGAAGATTTTAATAGATTTTTCATGGCCGGCAGTTATTGCGATGTTTCTGCTTGGAGCGAATAATGTGCTTGATGGAATATTTGTCGGACGCTTTGCGGAAGAAGGTTCACTTGCAGGTATTTCCATTGCGCTGCCGCCGGTAATTGCGTTTACCGGCTTCGGGCTTCTGATAGGAACGGGAGCGGGCTCCCTATTAAGTATCGCGATCGGTGCGGAAGATACCAATATTCGGCGGCGGTTATTAGGGAATGTGAATGCGCTGGTGCTTATCGCTTCGGCAGCGGTAATGTTGGTGGGCTTTCGTTTTTCGCAGCCGCTGCTTTTTGCGATGGGCGGCAGAGGAAAGGAACTGATGCTCGGTGATGTGTATTACCGGACACTTTTATGGGGCGCACTTCCTTGGATATATACCGTTGCACTCAATACGCTTATCCGCGCCGAAGGTAAAATGAAAACCGCGTCCGTCATCATGGCTATCGGTTTGGCGGTAAACGGGCTTTCAAACTATGTGTTGATGGTTTTGCTCAATCAGGGCATAAAAGGCGCTGCAATCGGTACGAACATCGGTATGATTGTGCAGTCGTTGATCTGTATGCTGTATGTGAGCCGTTCACCGCTGGTACGGCAGGTTGTGAATTCCACGGATAACGGGGCATTCGTTTCTTCGTTGCAGCAAGCATGTGCAATCAGGTTGGACAAAGATATTGTCCGTACGATTATCCAGATGGGGCTGTCCGCTTTTATTATGCAAATTATGATGGTCTTGCAGAGTATGTTGGTGTTGAACGTTATTACCCGTTACGGCACTGCTCACGATATCGCTTTTTACGGCGTGGTTACCCGTCTGTTCAGTTTTGTCATACAACCGCTTGCCGGATTTATGATTGCGATGCCTCCCATCATCGGTATTAATTTCGGAGCGGCGCAGTCTGAACGTGTGATTGCCGCATTTAAATGTTTTTTAACGGCTTCTTTTATCCTTGTGCTTCCCTTTTGGATTTTTGCGCTTATCATGCCCGAAGCGGCCGCCGGTGTTATGATGAACCGTGCACTGATTACCTCAGAAAACAGTATACAGATTAGGATCTTTATGGCGCTGCTGCCTGTGATGCCGCTCACGTTTTTAACGTTGAGCTTTTTCCCCGCAATCAATAAAGGTCTCAGTAGTTCCATAATTGCCCTTATGCAGCAGGTTGTGCTGTATGTTCCCGTGATGCTGCTGTTGCCCCGTTTTACCGGTGTCCGTGGCGTATATTACGGTACGCTGTTCATTGAACTGGTAACGGCAATTCCGATCCTCATTTTAATTAAACGCGAATTCCGGCTGTTAAGAACAGGTGTAACCCGCTGGGTAAAAGCGGAGTAATGGGATACTTTCTAACGCTCTTTTATCAAGCACTGCGCTGTTTTTAGGAGAATGATCTCTCCCCGCCTTCCAGTAACTCATTCTGAGCAGCCCGCACTGCTCAAAGCCGAGCTTTTCGTATACGCGGAGGGCGGCTGCGTTTGCGATTTTTACGAAGAGTGCGAAGCCGTGCGCTTCTGCGCTGTGGGTATTGATGAGATGCGTAACAGCTGCTGCGGCTAATCCTTTATTTCGATATGCGGGCAGGGTGTAGACGCCGCCGATTTGGAACCAGTGAAAGACCTGTGCGTTGGTTCCGGCCTTTGCGACGTATCTGTTCCGCTCAATAAAGCCGGTGTTAATTGGAATAGCAATCGCAATTAAGCTGCAGTGCAGGGACGATATCTCTTCCTGCAGTTTTGCCATTTAGCAATAGCTCTATTCTTATTTACTTATCCCCGTAATGGGAACCGCATTGAGCAATTTTTCGCACTATCACTCCTCGATAAGTTCATGTTCGGAAATATTCTTTCCTATTCGTATATCTGCGATTCTCTTATCAAGAATTGCGCTGTTTTCAGGAGAATAAAACGGATCCGCTTTCACTTCAAAAGGTATACGTCTTTCTCTTCCAAGTTTTTTCAGATAAATATTGGTTTAAACGAATGGAAATACAAAAATTTTAAAAATAGTGCTTGACAAACCAATAGGGGGGGGGGGGGTATAATGGAAGAGAAGTTCACAAAACGAATGTTATTCGGAAAGGTGAATGAGTGAAGCGGAATAGACGGCAATATGCGAATGATGCGTTCTATTTGCTTCGGAGAAAGTATATTTTGGAGGAAAAAAAAGATTATGCAAAATCTTAGTGAATTGGATTTCTTAAAAGATGGTACAACTATTTTATCTGAAAATTACTCTTTTTATTCAAGAGATACAGGTGGTAATGAGGATAAAGCTTCATCACCTATGCATTTCGTAATATCAAGAATTGAAAAATCCATCATACTTACAGAAAAAGTTGATGGTTGTAAGCCTCAAGAAATTATTATCCAAGAGGGAAATTTTGCTTTCGACGAAGTGAATAAAGATTTGCTTGTTACTCGTGTATGCTTAGAAAAGAAGCCGAAAGCTTACATTTATATACTCAAAAACTTACATATAAAAAGTATTTCATAAATGAGGTTAAGAGAACCCTCTGAAAATGAAGTTTTTAGGAGTTCCCATTAATTATATGTAAAAGGGAGTAGCAAATGAAATCATTGGAAGCAATACAAGCAGAAATTCAAGCGTTAGGAGCAGTTGACCTATTCGGAACAAAAAAAGAAGTTCAATGCTTACCGGAAATAATGAAAGATACAGAGCATGTCCTCTATTTAACATCCGGTTTAATGAATGGAACAACATGGCTCATCGTATGCACGGAAGAAAGGATTATTTTACTTGATAAGGGGATGTTCTTCGGTATGAATCAGGTAGAAATGGCTTTGGATAAAATTAATTCCATATCATATAAAACAGGATTGATTTTCGGCGCGATTGAAATTTGGCACGGCGGTGCAAAAATGGTCATTGACAACTGTACCAAAGAGTTTGTCAAACCTTTTGTTGATACGGTTAATGTAGCAATAGAAAATTTAAAACGAAAGACATCCGCTGCTCAAGCTCCTGTACAAAGCGCTCCACAGCAGCTGGATATTGCTTCGCAGCTTGAACGGCTTAGTACGCTCGTCGAAAAAGGCTTTCTTTCAAAAGAAGAATTTGAAACGCAGAAACAAAAACTGTTGAATGCTTAGAACGCTTAACGGGAAGCTCTAACGAACCTAATCTTTTAGAGCTTCCTGAGTATTATTGATATTGTTTAGTTGACCTATCTGAATTATTGCAATTACCAATAAAAGGAGAAATGAAAATGCTAAAAAAAATATTGATTGTTGTTATCATTATAATTGCAATCATCGCCGGTTTATATTCGTGTGGCAAGAGAAAAATTTACAACACCATTATCGATACGGTAAAGAACGGATATTTTGAAGGGGTGCAAGAAAATGTTACTATCGGCGAGATGATGGATACGCTCTGTACACATTCTAAATGGGAATATACACCCAATACTGAAAGTGGGCTGGTATATGTTACCTATACTGGGACTATGCAAGGGCAACCGATAGTAATGCAATTTTTTGTTACCAACTTTGCCGGCGAGATGATGTTTCGATTGGATAGCTTTTCTTTAAACGGCGAAATAACTTCACGCGCAGATGATATTTTACGGACACCCAATCAAAGTGCTGAAATAGACATGATACCGTATGCATTGTACAAAGCATATCGTACGGTAAAGGGAAGATAAGAGCGATAGTGTTATGATAAAGGAGTTCACAATGAAAAAAACAATGATGCTTATTTTTGGGTTGCTGCTGATTGTCGGTAGTATTTTTGCAACAGAAAAGAATACAATCGTAAAAGAAAGTCCTGCGAGTGACTTTGAATATGACTTGAATGAGACGGAAGACGGCGTTGTTATTACCGGTTATCGCGGTAAAGGTGGGGATGTTATTATTCCTGCAGAAATTGAAGGGTATCCGGTTGTAGAATGTAATGGCACTTTTGATGGTGGTGGGTATGTAAGTATTACCTCAATTATCTTTCCCGATTCCATTACGAAGATTTCAAATCCCCGACTAAGAGATAGTGAAGCAGTTTTTAAAAATATGCAATCTTTGAAAAAAGTAATATTTCCCAAGCATTTAAAAGAAATACCGGCATATATGCTGTATGACTGTTATAATATAACTACAATACAATTACCCGCAGATGTTGAAATTATTGGAAGACGGGCATTTGGAAATCTAGCGATATCGGATATATATTTACCAAATACTGTACAAAAAATTGAGGACTATGCTTTTTCAAGATGTAGGAATCTTAAAATAGTTACGCTCCCATCATCATTAAAGGAGATTGCAGGATCTGTATTTTCCGAATGTAACAATATTGAAACATTGAACTTATCTGATGGTATTGAAAGTATCGATTCAAAGGCATTTGAAAATACTGCTATTAGAACATTGACGATTCCCTCATCGGTAAAGAAAATCGGCGAGAGCTCCTTTGCAAACTGCAAAAATCTTGAAACCCTTACGTTGTCAGACGGTATTGAAGAGATAGAATCATATGCTTTTAGGGGCACTGCTATCAAAAAACTGGTAATACCGCCGTCCGTAAAACGGATCGGGCAATGTGCTTTCGAGGAGTGTAAACAACTGGAATCGCTGGCTTTATCCGACGGTATCGAGACTATTGGTGCTTATGCTTTTTCTGAAACAGCGATCAAGATGCTTACCATACCGGTATCAGTAAAACGAATTGAAGCAGGAGCTTTTTCAGGAGGAACTTGGAGCGATACAAAACTTGAAACACTCATCATATCTGATGGTATTGAGTTTATTGGCAGGAGAGCATTTAGCAAGTCTCCCAACCTTACAAGTGTAACCTTACCGGAAAAGCAAATTAAATATGGAAATAAAGAATATAGCGACTATGCCGACTGTTTCAGTAATTGCCCTCAAATTCCTTTGAAAGACCGTAAAAAAATAAGAGATACCGGCTATACCGGCGGATTCAATGACGACAAATAAGGAATAGAGTATGCGGAAATTTACATTACAAACAACAGTGCTTTGTATCATACTTATTGCAGTAGCTTTCGTCGGCGGTTATTATGTAGGCCATTTTGTATGTGCAAAGCAAAGTATACAAAAACTATATGAGCAAGCTGATGCACTATTTACGAAAAAAGATAAAACGTTAGAAGATAGGCGGCAAGCGTTTTTTTATTATAAATTAGCAGCTGAGGGTGGACTTACCGAAGCACAATATTCGCTTGGGCTTTGTTATCTTAGACAAGACGGTACCGGAGAAAATGAAGAAGAAGCCTTTAACTGGTTTAGGAAAGCGGTACATGCGGAGGATGATATGACCGCATTGAGTCGCTTGCAGCAAGCAGCGGAAAAAGGCAACAAAAAAGCTCAGTACATTTTCGGCTTTTACTATCGGTATGGAAAAGGAGGAATTGTACAAGATGGAGGAGTTGTACAAGGTGATGAAACAGCTTTTAAATGGTATGAAAAAGCTGCAGAAGCTGGGCTTTCCTATGCTCAAAATACAGTCGGGTTTTGTTATTCTAATGGAATAGGTGTCTCTGTGAATGATGAAATGGCATTGCATTGGTATTACATTGCAGCTGATAATGGCGATACATGGGCGATAAATAATATAGGTGTATGCTATTCGAATGGAGAAGGTGGACTGCATAAAGATAAAAAAACCGCATTGGACTGGTTTCGTAAGGCTGCTGATAGCGGTAATGCTTTGGCTATGTCGAATATCGGTACATATTATGAATATGGGGAAGGCGGGATCCGCAAAGATGAACAAAGAGCGCTGGAATGGCACCGTATGGCGGCTGATAACGGTAATGCTCGCGGTATGCGCAATGTCGGTATCTTTTATGAATACGGAAAAGGCGGATTGACAAAAGATTATTATGAGGCGCAACAGTGGTATCAGAAAGCAAATGAAAGAAGATATAGCGGAATTCAAGAAGACTTAGACAGAATTAGCGCAAAATTGAAAAAATAAACAGTAGCGATGATAACTTTGAAAATCACTTTTTATCAAAGCTGCAGACTAGGGACGATATCTCTTCCTGCAGCTTTGTCATTTAGCAAGAGCTCTATTCTTATTTACTTATCCCCGTAATGGGAACCGCATTGAGCAATTTTACGCACTATCACTCCTCGATAAATTCATGTTCGGAAATATTCTTTCCTATTCGTATATCTGCGATTCTCTTATCAAGAATTGCGCTGTTTTCAGGAGAATAGAATGGATCTTTCCCCCCCCTCCAGTAACTCATTCTAAACAGCCCGCACTGCTCAAAGCCGAGCTTTTCGTATACACGGAGGGCGGCTGTGTTCGCGGTTTTTACGAAGAGTGCGAAGCCGTGCGCTTCTGTGTTGTGGGTATTGATGAGATGCGCAACGGCAGCTGCGGCTAATCCCTTGTTCCGATATGCGGGCAGGGTGTAGACGCCGCCGATTTGGAACCAGTGAAAGCCCTGCGCATTGGTTCCGGCTTTTGCAACAATGTGCCCATCTGTTGAGACTTTGTAGATGTATTCGGTTGCAAGGCGGGCACGCAGCGACAATTTACAGACGGCGGGGTTTATTGGGCGGCCTTCGTAGGCAACTTCGGTATTTTCATAATCAAGCTGGAGAGGAAAGAGTTCCGCAAGATCATTCTCCGTTGCGCGTTCAATCGACAGCGCGGCATTCAGGTTTGACTCCGCTGTTTGAAAGAATGTATCCGTACAGGGTTTGGCGCACCGCATCAGGTAGTAATCTACGGCGGCATCCAGCAGGGCTGGTGTATGTTGCGCAGATACGGTTGCTGCAATCACCCGTTCAAAGAGGAGCGTATGCTCGCGGATGCCCGCAACGGCGTGGAGTTCCGTGTAAGGAAAGTCCTCACTTAAAAAAAATCTGCCGAAAGCTAAGACCGTTTCCTCAGTGATGTCCGTATCGATACAGTGGAACAAAAGTCCATACGTGCTGAACAGTAAGGCCCCGCAGCAGATTTTTTGCGGTTGCGGACAAGTTTGCCGTTGCGAGCAGGTATAGACAGCCGCCGCCTTTTTATACCGCGGAGCGTAGGCGGGGTACAAGCAAAGCCGCAGCTGCTCTGCAAGATCGATGCAGCGGTATTCGTGCTGCCGCACGAATGCTGCCGCGTCATAGATAGTCTCCGGGGTCAGCAGTTCAAAACAGTAGTGCATACCGGTTAAATGCTGCGGCTGCTGCGGCTTTGTCCTGTCTGCCGATGCTGCGGCCGCTGCCTAAGAGTTCCGCTGCGAGGGCATCCTCTGCGCGCAGTTGTCCGAAGCCTGCCAGTTCAGGGTAGGGGCGGATGTAACAATAGAACGGCAGCGGCCGCTCCGGCTGTGTGGGGGCAGTTGCCGGAGCTGCGGAAACAGCGGGAGCTGCCTCAGCCGAACCGTTCCCGCCGGCACCTGCCGCTTGCGCTGATGCTGCATCAGATACGGCGGTAGTATCCGCTGTTGTATTGTCTTCAGGCAGAAGTTCGGGATTGTGCTCCCGCATGGTTTGTATCCATCCGTCGGGGGCGGACGGCAGCGGCTCTTCTTCGGAAAGGCTGAAAAACACACCGGTAAATACGCCCGGATTTTCCGTACAAAAGTGCGCGGCTAAATCGGTATAGATTCCTTCCGCATATAAAAATATCCGTTTATTGCGTCCGTAACGTGCAACCGTTTGTTCGAGAAAGTCGGCAAAAAATGCAGCTGTCTGCGGGTCATCTTCTTTTGGTAAATACCGCTGCTCTTTTTTTCCGACGAGGTGCAGCAGCTTGCGGTAGAGTTCGATGCGCGGAATGACGCCGCGCGGTTTGAGTCTCGTGATTTCCGCAACGGTATAGCCTTGATCCGCCAAAAGAGAGGCAAGCGTTTCCGGCCGTTCGGCGTAGGGAAAGACTTCGGCAATAATTACCAGCGCTCTTTTATCGGCGCCGCCCTGCCGCTCAATCAACAATGCTTCGATAGGATTCCGCGAAGCGGATAGATTACTCGGAGAGGAAGAATCAGGTAAGGTTGAAACGGCGGTTTGTTCGGCTCTACCTTTATCGGTACCGGCGTTTGTTTTATCGGTTAATTCGATCGAACGGACGGTCAGCGGATATTCGGTTCTGATACTTGCTTCCGGCGCAAATCTGAATGCGCAATATGCTACTCCGCAAAAAAGGCACAATAACACAATGCGCAACATCATCGATGCGATGCCGTAAAAATCGTTCAGCATCCCTTGGAAAAACGCAATCAGCCGTATTATTTCCGAAAGGCAGACAATCAGTACAAAGAGAACGAGAATAAAAAGATAGAGGACTATTCCCTGTCCGATGATAATGCAGATACAGACAAAGAGGCTCAGAAAAGGTAGAATAGGAATTGCACGGCCTTTTTTTAAGTTTTTTGAAAACGGGCGCAGTAATACCGGCAGTAAGAAGAGCAGAACGACAAGCTCGCTTAGTAACAGATCGGTCATATTTTTTCCTTTTAGGACACTCTAAAAACTATACTTGAGTTTTTAGAGTTGCCTTTTGTATCTCATAATCATTGAGGAGAGTGAAGCTATTGAATACATCATCAACGTCAAATATCCCGCAGCAGGCTTCGGCACAGGAGCTTCCGCTTTCAGAAATTCAATTCAATATACCGGAATCGAAAATCGCCGCATTAAAAACAAAGGCGCCGCATAAGCCGATTGTCGGACAGCTCCGCGCGGTATCCGCATTGGAACTCGGTTTAAGTATTCGGGACGACGGCTACAACATTTTTATTATGGGAGCGCCGGGAACAGGCCGCCGGACGGTTCTCTCTTCGCTGCTCAAGGACTATAAACCAAATACCGCCGCCTTGCAAGATATTGCGTATGCGCATAACTACCGGCATCCGGCGGAACCGATCGCGCTGTTTTTTCCGGCAGGGGAGGGCAAGAAGTTTCAGCACAGCCTCAAGAATGCAATTGAAGCGCTCTATAAACAGGCGCTGCAGATTGAAAAGTCGGAGAATTTTTTGTCTGCTCAAAAGAAGATTATGTCGGCGGTTGACAGCGACGAAAATTCTCTGCTTGCAAATTTTGAAGTAACGATGCTGTCGCGGGGATTTAAACTCTTGCAGCTGAAAGACGATTCCAATCAATCCGTCGATTTGATTCCGCTCATTAAAGGAAAAGAGGTTCCGTTCGGTGAGCTGCAGCTGCTGGTAGCGCGGAAGAAGTTTTCCGAACAAGCGCTCAACGATTTGCGTGAAACATATTACCGCTCGCTCGATGAGCTGGCCGACCTTTTTGCCCTGCTGCGGAAAAACCGAACGGAGGCGGAAGAAAAACTCAAGCAGCTCTACATCGATTTACTCAAACCGATTATCGCGACGGAGCTTGAACAGCCTCGTACGCTGTTGAACGGCTATCCTGCCGAAACCGATATACAGAAAAAACATAATGAAAAGATTGCGTCTTTTTTAAAAAAGACCGAGGCGGATTTGATTGCCCGTGCCGTGATGTATGCAGCGCCGTTTAAGTCTCCGCGGCACAAGAAGGCTTTTTTCGGACGGTATGCAATCAATCTGATTTGCGAAAATACGGAGGATAAATCCTACGTTATCGACGAAAACCAGCCGAACTTTTCCAATCTTTTCGGGACAATCGAGGGGCACGGTGATGAAGAAGACGGACTGCTGAACGGTCATTTACGGCTGCGCGGCGGAGCGGTACACCGTGCCTTAGGCGGCTTTTTGGTGCTGCGGCTGAAAGACCTTTTGGAAGAAGAAGATTCGTGGGTGTATTTAAAACGGGTGTTGCAGTCGGGACGTATCGCCGTGCAAGCGCCGCCCGCCGGTACCCATACGCCTTCTCTTTTAAAGCCCGAACCGATTCCTGCACAGCTGAAAGTCATCATCATCGGCGGCGAATATTCCTATGAGATTCTCTATCAGGAGGATCCCGACTTTTATAAGCTGTTCAAGGTATGTGCCGAATTCGATTCGGTAATGCCGCTGACTGATGAAAACTTGGCCGCCGTCTTGGCGCTCATCGAAACCTTTGTGAAAGATCGCCATTCGCTGCCGTTCAGCGATTCGGGGTATGCGAAGTTGCTTGCATATACGGTTGAACTTTCGGAGAGTCGGCATTTGATTTCCGCTCAGTTTACGAAGATTGCGGATTTTGTTGCGGAGGCGAATTATACGGCGAAGCAGCAAGCGTGCGAGCTTATCACCGATGAGATCATTACCAAAACAATCGAGCGGCGGCATTACCTTGCGGCCTTACCCGAAGAAAAGTTCGCCGAGATGGTGCAGCTCAAAGAAATTTTAATCGATACCTCCGGCACCGCAGTAGGAAAAATCAACGGGCTTGCCGTAGAGGAGCGCGGCTTCCATACCTTCGGCATACCAGTGAGCGTTACCGCGCAAGCATCGCCGGGTACTGCCGGTATTATCAACATCGAGCGGGAGGCGGGGCTTTCCGGCGAAATCTACGATAAGGCGCACCTCATCATCAGTTCGATTCTTCGGCAAAAATACGCGCCTGATTTTCCGCTGTCGATTTCCGCTGCAATCTGCTTTGAACAATCGTACGGTATGATCGACGGAGACTCCGCTTCCTGCGCCGAGCTTTTCACGCTGCTTTCCGCAATCGGGGGCATCCCGCTCAGGCAGGACATTGCGGTAACCGGCAGTTTGAATCAACTCGGTATGGTGCAGCCGGTTGGCGGTATTTCGGAAAAGATAACCGGCTTTTTCGACACCTGTGCGATTCTCGGGCTTACCGGCACGCAAGGTGTGATGATTCCTCAAGGTAATAAGAACAATCTCTTTTTACCGGAGCGCGTTATCAACGCAATCGCCGAAAAGCGGTTTAGGATATGGGCGGTAAGCAATATCGACGAAGGTATCGAGCTCTTGAGCGGTATGAATACGGCGGATGTTACCGTCCGCGTTTCTGCCGCGCTGCGAGACTTTGCGGAAAAAGTGAAAGCATTTAGAAAATAGAAAAAAGGATTGGACTGATATGAATACCATAGTAACCAAACTCCGTGCAAATCTTTCAGGCGTTGCCTTTATACTTAGTTTAGCGCTGTTGTTTTTGCAGCAGTTCTATGCTTCCCTCGCCGCTACTATCGTTATCCACACACTTGATGCTGTGATCTTGCTTCTTATTATTGCAGAAACATTTTTGCCGATGCGGCATGAAAAATACTTTCAGCAATATTTTCAAAAACATGCGGCACTCTGTGTAAGCACTATTCTTTTTTGTGCCGCCTTTATCTTTTTTAAAATAAAGATCGGTTTTATTCCTTCATCGCCGGAACTGATTCTGATGTTTGCGCTTATAAAAAATATTTTCCTGTTCGGTAAGATCATCAAAAATACTGCGGACACCGCGGGAGGCACTGAACGAGTGATGCTGAACCCTGCAGGAACTTTGCTCGTTTCGTTTTTTATGGTCATCATTACCGGAACCTTTTTGCTGATGCTTCCGGCTGCGACTCCCGGTACCGACCACTTGGATTTTTTGACGGCGTTATTTACCGCTACCTCTGCAGTCTGCGTTACCGGTTTGAGTATTATCAATGTCGCAACGGAATTAACAACGGTCGGCAAGGTTATCCTTATTTTGCTTATTCAGATTGGCGGACTCGGTATTATGGTGTTTTCGTTTTTCGGGATGCTTGCTTTTAGACGTAAACTGTCTATCGCAGAAAAATTGACCGTTTCGTATATGGTGAGCGAAGATGATATGTCGGGATTGTTTAAAGCACTCCGCGTTATCGTGGGTTCTACATTTTTGGTTGAAGCAATCAGCGCCGGATTTTTGTACCTCGGATTTTCCCGTACCATGGGAGTGTCGGTCGAGACACTCGGTTTTGCAGCGTTCCATGCGGTATCGGCATTTTGTAATGCCGGTTTTGCACTCTTTCCGAATAATCTCGAATCTTTTACCGGTGATCCCATTATCAGTTTAACAATCAGTTTTACGATTATCCTCGGCGGTATCGGCTTTGCAGTTATGTACGATACGGTACGCAAAATAAAAACCGAAACACAAAATGTGTTTAAGAAGAAAAAGACAACATTTTTTCTTCCGCTCAATACGCAGATCGTGCTGGTAATGACCGCGGGTGCGCTCTTTATCTCTTTTGCAGCGTTTTATTTGTTGGAACATACCCATGCAATGAAGGATTTCTCTCTGCATGAGCAATATCTCGGTGCCTTCTTCCAAGCGGTTACGCTGCGGACGGCTGGCTTTTCAACGGTGTCCTTTGCTTCGCTGACTAATGCAACGTTGCTGATGATGATTTTTGTGATGTTTGTCGGCGGCGCTTCGGGCAGTACGGCGGGCGGTATTAAGTTGAACACCGTTGCAGTGGTTTTTGCATTTTTCCGCTCGTTCTTAAAAAACGATCGAACAGTCATCATCAAAAAAATGTCGATACCCGATGAGCAGGTAAAAAAAGCTTTTCTTATCCTCGGTTTCGGTTTGACGATTGTGTCCGCTGCCATATTTGTATTGACGGTAACCGAATCGCTGCCGTTTTTACCCATGGCCTTTGAAACGGTTTCCGCTTTTGCAACCGTAGGACTTTCTACCGGTATCACGGCGCAGTTCAGCATTGCCGGTAAACTGATATTGATCTTCCTCATGTTTATCGGCAGGGTAGGGCCGCTTACCATTCTCACTGCTGCCGGAAAAAAGGAAGGCAGCGATACCGTCGAATATCCGTACGGCGCTATTTCGATCGGGTAAAGTTTGAACTTGATACGGCCTTTTGCTTTAGTCTAAGAGAAGTGAAGTGGTAGCGTTTATCAATGACCGTTGGGAACATCCAGCGTAATGCCTTCGATAAGCTGTGTGAATACCGGGTCGTGCGTTACACATAGGACTGTCCGCCGTTGCTGCCGAACAATACGGGAAAACACTCTCGCCGCTGCCTTTTTTGTTTCGGGATCGAGGGAGTCAAAGGCCTCGTCGAGGAGCAAAATTTCCGAAGGGTAGGCGAGTGCACGGGCTAAACTGACCCGCCGCTGCATACCGCCGGAAAGCTCCGCCGGTAGAAAATGCTCAAACCCTTGTAAGCCGAACATCTGTAAATATTGCCGTGCAATACGCTTTGCCTTTTCTGTTCCGTAATCCGGCGGCAGTATATAGCGGATATTCTGTTCTGCGGTGAGGTGTGGGATAAGCCGTAGGTCTTGATAGGCAAAACCGATTTTCGCATTGGACGGCAATATGCGTATCGTTCCGCGTTGAGGATGCAGAAAACCTGCAATTAAAAAAAGCAGCGTTGTTTTGCCTCTGCCGGAGCGCCCGAGGATATAATTTATCCGCGCAGGTTTAACCTCAAGTGAAAAAGATTGAAACACCGGTACCGATTCAAAATTAAAAGAGATACGGTCAATATGTATTTCGGCAGCTTGTTTGCCGATATCTGCATATACATCAGTATCGGAGTATTCTTCGGTGTCGACAGGCGTATCGGAGAAAGCGATATCCGCTGTCTGCATCGCTTTACGGGCTTTATTATATGAAAGGATACGTTTTGCTGCCTGCTCCATAAGAGCGGCAAAGACGATCACAATGATTCCCCACCCGAAAATCGTTGCGGTATCCAACTGAGCACGCGCAATCTGGAACTCCGTACCGATGCCTCGCCGTGGCTGGCTGAGTACTTCGGCAGTAACCATAACCTTTACCAACAACCCCAGCGTTGCGGAATATGCGGTGAGTGTAAACGGCCTAATGGAAGGAATGTACAGCTGTTTGAGTTTGCGCACGAAGGAGACTTGGAAACCGGTAGACATTTGGATAAGACGAATGTCGATGTTTTTAACGCCGTTTACCACGCCGCGGTACAGCAGCGGCAGCGCGATAAGACTTGCAACAAAAATAGGGGTGATCTCGGAATTAAACCATATCAGCGAGAGGAGCAGGACACCCATTGTCGGGACGGCACGCATGGCAGTTTCAAAAGGGCTGAGCGCTGCTTCGATTCGCGCGGACACGCCGGCTGCAATCCCCAGTAAAAAAGCAATAACGGTATCTATAGCGATCGTTGCCGCAATACGTAAAAGCGTTGCAGCAACGGTTAAAAAGAAATCTTCTTTAGTAAGGATATCGGCCGTAGCGGCAGCAATGGCTTCGAGTCTCGGTACAATGAGCGGCTGTGCTATCAGCATGGCTGTCAACTGCCATAGTCCCAGTCCCACGGCGAGGCCGCAGAGCCGGTATACTGTCCGAGTTCGGTTCTTACCGTTGCCGCGGCCCGTATCGCTATTTTGCTGTGGTGTAGTAGAAATCATCCTGAGGCATAGCTCCGCCGATAAATTTCGGATCAGCCTTATATAGAATGGAAAAATATCTCTCAAGAGCAGGACGGGTTTGTTCGGCGTTCACAAACTGCATATTCATCCGGCCTATTCCTTTTGCAATAAGCGGCGCTTGAATACCTTTTTGCAGCTTTGCGGTTGCTTCGCCCGCTTGCTTGGGGTTTTCTTTTGCCCAGTTAATCGATTGTTCCAGTTGAGCTAAGAAGCGAGCAGCGTAATCGGGATGATTTTCGATAAGGCTTTTTTGCACGACCACAACCGCCTGCGGATAGGAGCTGTCGCCGCCGAGTTTTTCTTTCCAAGCGTTCTGTACGTCGAGGAATACCTTTGTTCCGGGTTTTTTAGTTAATACCATGCTAACCATCGGCTCAGGTAAAATAACAAAAGAGCCTTTTCCGCTGATAAAAGCAGCTGCCGCTTCTTGCCCGGACTGTACATAGTTAAAGGTTACGTCCTTATCGGGAGTAAGTCCGTAGGCATTTAAAAGCTCCCGTACCGTGACATCCGGAGTAAGACCTCTTCCGAAAGTGATAATTGTTTTTCCTCTTAAATCTTCGATAGAATTGACCGATTCCGAGGTAAGTCCGTAGAGAATTCCCCAAACAACAGCTCCTGCAAGTCGGACACCGGTACCTTTTGCGTATAAAATAGCGGAGAGGTTTGAAGGGACGATAGCGATATCCGCTTCCCCGGAAAGCAGCCGTGCTTGCAGCATATCGGGTGCTTGCAACACTTCATATTCCGTAACCGCGCCGTCGGCAACAGCGGTGTTGTCAACCGCCATTTTTGCAATACAAATTGCCGGAGCATTAGCGGGCACAACTACTTTTACAGTATAAGCTGCTTGAGCGGATGAATTGCCGGCCGATTCCGTCTGAACCGCCGTGGACGGCTCCTTTTTGCCGCCTGCACAGAGCATCGCGGCGATACAACAAAATAAAAACGCTATAGCATAGTGTTTTTTCATAATATACTCCTTAGATTTAATTTGTAAGCCTATTATAACATATTTGCTCAATCATGTATAGTTTGATTTTTGCGGAGAGTTTAATATGCAGGTGCTCTGCAGCGGGGTATGTTGATTATCCTCGCGTTTACATTTTGTGCTTAATCGGATACAGTTCCCATAAGCGAGGATAATACGAAAGGGAAAAAACGGAGAAAACGCAAAGGATTATATTTACTCAAAAAAGGCCGTAAGGGGCTTGTACGCGCGCTGTTTAGCCGGTTGGGGGTGTTCCTTGTCTTGTTAGGTTTGCAGGCGTTTATCTTGTTGAGCATTCCCTATCGGTTTAAAGAAATATTCCCTTACTATTCTATCGTAGAGTCTTTGTTTACCCTCGTTATGGTGCTGTATTTACTTAATTCGGATATTGACCCTACTGCAAAAATTACGTGGCTGGTGATCATTATGTTGCTGCCGGCATTCGGTGCTTTATTGTTTTGGTATACTCAAAGCGATCTGGGCAACCGTCTTGCACGGAAACGTCTTAATCATCTTTTTGCATTGACGCATGACAGTATCCTGCAAGATCCGCAGGTTGCCGATGCTCTTTCGCTACAAGATAAGGGCGCAGCGGCGCTCGCTCATTATCTGCGCCATACCGGGTGCCATCCCGTGTTTAATCAAACTGAGGTAACGTATTTTTCCTCCGGCAAAGCTAAATGGAAAGAAATGCTTGTTCAACTGAAACTGGCAAAGCATTTTATCTTTTTGGAATATTTTATTATAGAAGAAGGGGTGATGTGGGGAAGCGTGTTGGAAATATTGGCGCAAAAGGCAAAAGAGGGTGTAGATGTTCGAATCATGTATGACGGAACCTGCGAATTTTCTACGTTACCGCATGACTATCCTGAGCGTCTGAAAAAGTTGGGGATTAAATGCAAGATATTCGGGCGGCTTACTCCTTTTCTTTCAACACGCTATAATTATCGGGATCACCGTAAAATTCTGGTTATTGACGGAAGGGTTGCGTTTAACGGCGGCGTGAATTTAGCGGATGAGTATATCAATGTTGTGAATAAATACGGATATTGGAAAGATGCTGCCGTTATGCTGCAAGGTGCTGCGGTTAAGAGTTTTACATTGATGTTTTTGCAGTTGTGGAACCTGCACGAAAAAGAATGGAATTTTAATGAATATTTGAATGTTCCCGTCAAAGCCTTGCCGGTTTCCGCTGCCGGTTTTGTTATTCCGTACGGCGACAGTCCTGCTGATGAGAACAAAGTCGGTGAGAGTGTGTATATGGATATTCTGAACAGAGCGCACCGGTATGTACATATTATGTCGCCCTATCTCATTTTGGACGGGGAAATGGAAACGATGTTGAAGTTTGCAGCAGAGCGCGGTGTGGATGTTAAGCTGATTTTGCCGGGTATACCCGATAAGAAAGCTCCTTATGCATTGGCAAAAACACATTATGCTTCTTTGTTGGCTTCGGGAGTGCAGATTTATGAATATACACCGGGCTTTGTTCATGCAAAAGTTTTTGTGTGTGATGACCGGGAAGCCGTTGTCGGTACCATCAATTTGGATTACCGAAGTTTATATCATCATTTTGAATGCGCTACGTATTTATACGGTGTTGACTGTATCGAAGATATTGAAACGGATTACCAATCCGTATTAAAACAGTGTCGCGCAGTAACGGCTGAAACTGTCCGGCATGAAAAATGGACGGTTAAAGCTTCCGGCATTGTGCTTAAAGCTCTTGCACCATTGATGTAGAGGGCATCTCTAAAAACTCGGTTAGATTTTTAGAGATGCCCGACGAGTATTTTTTATAAATTTTTATACTGTAATAATTTATAAAAAATACATCGCAAATTAAATCTAAGGAAAATCTCTAAAAACTGAAGTTTTTAGAGATTCCCTAAAAGGAGAATACGATGGATGTACAACAAAATTTTGCGGTTATCGGATTAGGTGAATTCGGTATTCGGATCTGTGAAATGCTGGCGGAGGGAGGCGGTTCGGTCGTGGCATTTGATCATGACGCACAAGCGGTCGATCGGGTAAAAAAAATTGTTCCGGCGGCAATGGTGATCGACACTACCGACGAAAATGCACTCAGAAAAGCTCCGCTCGACGATATCGATGTTGCGATTGTTGCAATCGGCGATAATAAGGAAGCAAGCATCCTCACAACAACACTGCTGAAGGAACGGGAAATTCCCTATATCGTAGCGCGGGCGGTTTCTCCCTTACATGCGATTGTATTGAAGCGGGTAGGAGCAAGCAGGGTATTAAAGATTGAAGAAGAATCTGCGTCCCGTATTGCCAACGAATTGATTAACCCTGAAGCGCTTAATTCGCTTTCCGTTGTCGAAGGATATGGAATCTGTGAGGTAAAGGTGCCGAAGTTCTTTATTGGGAAAACACTCTCGCAAGTTGCGCTCAAAGAAAAATTCAATATAACCTTAATCACGGTTGTCCGCCTTGAACTCGATATCGATACGGTCGGTAATCCTTTGAACCGCGAAGCGATGTATGAACCGGATGATAATCTTGAATTGCAAACAGGCGATAAACTCTTTGTTTTCGGCAGCCTCGAAAAGATTACGGAATTCAGAAATATCTAAATAATAGGGATGTGTTCATGATTATTATTGGAAAAAAGAAATTGATCGGTGCAATATTTTTTTCATTTGCACTTATATTAGCAACTGCAATTTGGGGATATAAAGTCGGAATGCAGAGTTCTCTTAAAAGTGATTCGGAGCTCGTGCTGTTTTTCGGATTTATCGGAGCAGGGTTGGAACTTTGCCTATTAATTGCAATGTCTGTCTATGCAAAGAGAAAAGAAAACGACTTTTTAATGGTTGCAAAAGCTATTCAGCTGAACGGCGTATTGTCGGATTCTCGTGCAAAAAAATTGGGCAACTTAGGCGTTACGCTGCAAGAGTCTCTTAACGATGCATATCAAATTACCGCACAAAAAAGCTTAAAGATTGCCGGGTTAAACGGTCTTGTTGATGAACTTTTGTTGATAATCGACCGTCCGCTTTTGGTGGTAAGTCTGACCGGCAGTATCCTTAATTTTTCTGCTAAAGCGCAGGAGAAAACGGGATGTAAACAAGGAGATGCGCTTTCCGATATTGCGCCTGGTATTAGCATCAAGGAAGCGATTCAGAATGCTGCGCATACTCGTACCGCTGTGCAGCAAGATAGGCATATCGTATGTATGCCGGTGTTCTCGGTTACCGGTACCTTGTCATTCTTTTTGGTAGATCTATCCGATCAGCCGATTGTGAGCAAGGTAATGGAAAATGTCAAGCATTTAATACAAAAAACGGATACCGAAAAAAAACAGAAAAAGCCGTTTTTAAAATTCTTCCAAAAAGGGCGTGAGTAACTGAGGGGAAACACATCAGACACTTTGTTGATAGCCTCGCAGAATAAGTAAGGTTGTTCAACCAGAACTGCCAAGGATGGCAGTGGTTCCATACAGTAGCGATGTTTTGTCTATAGGCAAAACTCGCCTTCAACTGATGTACACGGATGTACAACAGTTGAAGATGGTTCAAATGGTCTCGCAACCTCACTTATTCTGCGATTTTTATATGCTGGTCTGATGCGTTTCCCCCTTCTTCTTAGATAAAGTGTGCAAAATTTTGGATAAAATTTTGCACAAAAGGAATACAACCGCTTAGAATATTTAAACACGGTTGTCCTCGGGAACAATATATGAAGTATTTGGATTCTATAAACGAAAAAAAAGAAAAAACGGCGATTGGACTTATGAGCGGGACGTCTGTTGACGGTATCGATGCGGTGCTGCTGACTATTACCGGCTGCGGTATCGATACTCGCATTGCGGAGCGTGCTTTTCTAACCGTGCCTTATCCGCAAGAAGTACGGGAGCGGCTGTTGACGCTTGCTTCCGGTTCTTTCGGCGGCAGCGAAGAATTAAGCGCGATGAATGTTTATCTTGGAGAGCTGTCAGCAGATGCATGCTTTGCCGTATGCAAAAAGGCGAAAGTCGATATCAGTATGGTTGATTTTATCGGTTCGCATGGACATACGGTTTTTCATGCACCGAATGAACGATGCTACTTCGGCAAGAATATTAAAAGCACACTGCAAATCGGCGAAGCGGCGGTTATTGCGGAAAGAACCGGATGCGTTACCGTTGCCGATTTCCGCGTTCGGGATGTCGCTGCGGGCGGGGCAGGGGCGCCGCTTGTTCCGTTTACCGAATATCTATTATACCGGGAACCAGGTACGGTAATCGGCTTGCAGAATATCGGCGGTATCGGCAATATCACGCTTTTGCCTGCGGATGCCGATATGGACGGCATTATCGCCTTTGATACCGGCCCGGGCAATATGCTGATAGACGGCTTAATGCGGCTTATTACCGGCGGTACGCAAAATTATGATGAAGACGGCAAATGTGCCGCCGCCGGTGCCGTCGATTCAACCTTGTTCGATTTTCTTAAAACAGATCCTTATTTGCAATTAAAACCGCCTAAGACCACCGGCAGAGAACATTATTCCGAAGCGTTTATACAAGCGTTGTATGATAAAGGTATATCATTGCAGCTGCAGCCGGAAACAATTGTGAGAACGGCAACCTATTACACTGCGTATTCAATCGCTTATTCGCTTAACACATTCGGATTGCCGATGCCGCAAAAGCTGATAGTCGGCGGAGGCGGCTGCAGCAATCCCGTCATCTTACATCATCTACGGCAGCTGCTGCCTGAATGTTCCGTGCTGACCAATGAGGATATCGGTAAAAACAGCGATTCAAAAGAAGCGTGCGCCTTCGCCGTACTCGCAAATGAAGCGCTCTGTGGTAATCCGAATAACGTCCCGTCTGCGACAGGGGCAAGGAAGTTTGTCGTGATGGGAAAGATCAGTATATAAAAGGGACGGTAAAGCTTTAAAAGACGAAAACAATTAAGGCAAAAAGCTGTGAGAGGTATGTGGGGTATGCTATTTTTTTTGTTGCTCATGTATATTTATATTCCGTTTTTAGTTTTGAAAAATGAAAAGAGTACGTTATATTTCAGAATAATTGTGATCGTATCAAATATAAGCCTAATCTTTTTATCATTATGCTCTTTTTATCTATTGAGGAGTCTCAGTTTTATCGGAGCTATTATATACGTGTGTGTATGTATATTAAGTATCATTTTAAATATTTTATTTGTGATCACAAAAACGATAAAAACAAAAGCAATAAAACAATTGTTTTTTTTAACACCGATTATGTGTTCTCTTTTATTCGGTTTTTTGATTGAGAAAAACCAGCTATCTGAAAAAATTGCCTTAAAAATAGAATTCAAAAGATACAAAAATGAACTTGATAGTTATATCACAAACAATGTAGAAAATAAAAATATCCGGGTATTTAATAATTATGTCGGAATTATATGGGATCCGGGATTTTTAGATACATACAGCGTTATCATTTATGATAAACATAATAATTTAGATATGTTGTATCATTCATCTGCAGATACATATATGGATAAAAAGATGTACAGTGAATTTCAAGAAGCATTCAGATATGAAAGAATTGTCGATGTGATAAAGATTGAAGATCATTACTTTAGATGTAATATACATGAATAACAGTTATGTGATTCTATATTTTCAAAAGCTGATAAATCGCTTGCACTTTTTTTGCGAATATACTAGGATACGCAGACTTGGGGTGCCGGAACAATGAACAGGATCCTCTAAGAACCTCATCGGTTTTTTAGAGCCAATCGAATCTATTCGTTCCGTGCTGAGAGCATACCCGAAAAAGGCGTCTGTACGGATGCCTTACACCTGATCCGGATAATGCCGGCGGAGGGAATAATGAAGTTACGTCTTTATTTCTTTTTGTTTATCGTATGTTCAATCATACTGCCTTCAACCGCTTTTGCAGGCGGAAAACAAGATACTGCGGAAAAAATCGTTGTTGTCTATACCTATGACTCCTTTGCTTCTGAATGGGGTCCGGGCGCCGAAATAGCCAAACGCTTCAAAGATGAAACAGGCTACACCGTCAACTATGTTATCTGCGAGGATTCCGGTTCTGTTTTATCGAAAGCAATGGCCGAAAAAAAGAATCCTCGTGCCGATGTACTGCTCGGTATCAATGCGTTTCTTGTCGATAAGACGCGCAGTGCAGGCGTTCTGGAACCGTATACCTCTCCGAATTTGGATAAAGTTGTTCCGCAAGATGTTATAATGACTGATGATCAACTACTCACCCCGTATGATTGGGGCTATTTTGCGGTTATGTATGACACTCAGTCAAAGGTGCCTGCTCCTCAGTCGCTGGAAGATTTAACAAAACCCGAATATGCAAAATCCTTGGTTATCATGGATCCCCGCACAAGCGCTCCCGGCTTAGGTTTTGCCGCATGGACAAAGGCTGTTTACGGGAACGATTATCTTTCTTATTGGAAACGATTGAAGCCTTCCATTCTGACGATGAGCCATTCGTGGAGCGCGGGATACGGGCTATTTACGGCAGGGGAAGCTCCGCTTGCAGTCAGCTATACCACCAGTATGGCCTATCACATCCGGTATGATAAAACCGATCGGTATCAGGCATTGACGTTTGCCGAGGGGAATATGATTGCGCTTGAGGGCATGGGCGTAGTTAAGAATGCGCCGCATAGAGCCGCAGCTCACGCTTTTATCGATTTTATGCTGACCGAAAAAGCGCAGGAAGTGTTGCCCGAAACGCAGTGGATGTATCCGGCAAATACCGCGGTGCAGCTTCCCGAATCATTTAAAACCGTCCCGATGCCGAAAAAATCGCTGACGATTTCCGGTACTGAGGCGGAAACGGCGGTGGACGCTATTATTTCAGTATTGGAAAAATAACCGTATTTTTACCTTTTTATCGCAGAATTGTATGGATTCGGTTAATCGGAATGCTGCGAAGCGGACACTACTGCAAAATGCTTTTGTAGTAGGCGGCGGGGTGTTATTCTGTGCGGTGCTGATTGCTTTTTTTGTACCGCTCGGAGCTGCCGTTTTTCCGGCCTTTGGCGGAGGCACTTCTGCAGCGGCCTTTCGGCCATTATGGAAGGCTGCCCGCTTTACCGTGATGCAAGCGTTTCTCTCTGCGGCAGGGGCAAGCGGTATCGGTCTCTGTGCGGCGTTTTTTTGCGCCCGCCGGAGGTTCTTCGGACGAAAGTTGTTGCTCTCTCTTTCGGCGATACCCTTGAGTGTGCCGCCGGTGGTTATCGCGCTCGCGTTTATTCTGTTTTTCGGAAAAAACGGCCTATTGAACAAACTGCTTGCGGCGGTTTCGGCAGGGGAGCTTTCAATCGGTACCTTCCTTTATTCGACGGGCGGCATTGTGCTTGTACACACCTTTTATAATTTTCCCATCACGATGCGTACCGTATCCGCCGCATGGGAACAACTCCCTGAGGAAACCGAACAAGCCGCTCTTTTGCTCGGAGCCTCGCCGCTGCGCATTTTTAGGACAGTGATCTTTCCGGCATTAAAGGCGCCGCTGTGCGCTTCGTTCGTTATTATCTTTTTATATTGTTTTTTCAGCTTTGTGATTATTTTGCTGCTGGGCGGTCTCGGCGTAACAACGCTGGAGGTTGAGTTGTATCAAACCATCCGCAGAGATATACACGCGAGTACCGCGGCGTATATTGCGCTGGCGGAAACCGGTATCGCAGCGGCTGCGGTAGGGCTGTACGCTTATTTAAGGAGCAGAATACCCGATCATGCTGAAAACACCCAATACGCCCGCATTCGGTTGCGCATCGGCGGCGCAGCGGAACATATCTTTTTTGCCGTGCTTATCTGTGTTATCTGTTTTTGTTTGCTGTTTCCGCTCGGTTCTCTGGTGTGGTACTCCCTGTCGAGTCCTAAGGCGCCGCTCACGATAACCGTTGATGCGTGGCGGCAGCTTTTACAGCGGCCTCACTTTTGGGGCGCGGTGCGGCACACCGTGCAGACCGGTATTGGCACCGCTGTGCTTTCCGTAACGGTTGCGCTTTTTTTTGCGTATGCAGCATTTCAAGCGAATCGGAAGTGCTATAAAAGCCTACCGCTCATTCCTTTTGCAGTTTCTTCTATTGTACTGGGAGCGGGGTGGTTGAAACTTGATACCATGCCGTCGCTGTTGTTGCTGGTTGTTGTGCAAAGTTCGCTTGCGTGGCCCTTTGCATGGATGCAAATAGAGACCGGCCTCGCAAAAATTCCCCGTTCGGTACTCGACGCCGCCCGCCTTTTCTCCTCTTCCCGCACGGATGCATTTTTTCGGGTATTTCTGCCCTTATGCAAAACCGGTATTATATCTGCGTTATGCTGCGTGTTTGCAATCAGCGCAGGGGACGCATCGCTGCCGCTTCTGCTGCACATTCCGAACTTTGAAAATCTCGCGCTAATGCTGTTCCGCTTTGCCGGTTCGTATCGGTTCACCGAAAGCGCCGGTATCGCGGTGATTCTTGCCGTGCTCACAGGCTCACTTTTTTATATTCAAGACACGGTGCGGGAGCGCGGACAAACGCATTAGACTGTTTTTAAACAGCCCGCAAAATAAAGAGGCCGTTCAACCAGAGTTGAACCTCTTCGCGGTTCAAATGGTCTCACGGCCTCTTTATTTTGCGATTTATATCAACCTGTCTGATGCGTTTGTCCTTCTGTGGAAAAAAGCGTTCAAAATTTTATTTAAAATTTTGAACGTAAGGAAGACAACCGCTTGGAAAGATTAAAGTGCGGTTGCCCTGTGTATCAAAAGTGCGTATGGTAGGGAGCGTATATGAAAGGTGATTCGATGGGTTTTCTGATAAATAGAGAGGATGGCGGAAACGAGGTATTTCTCCGGCTTGTTTGTTTGACGAAGCGGTTGCCGTCAAAGACTATCAGTCTTTCCTGTTCGGTGGAAAAGGCTGGGACTCTTGCGCTGCTCGGTTCGTCGGGCTGCGGTAAGTCAACCGTGCTCAAAATGATTGCAGGTTTATTGCCTGCCGATTCAGGGAACGTCTTTTTAAACGGACACGATATTACCGATGAGCCGGTCAAAAACCGCAGCGTTGGTATGGTCTTTCAGGACTATGCGCTATTCCCTCATTTAAGTGTCGAAGACAATATCGGGTACGGCCTCGTTTCGCAAGGGATATCCAAAAGGGAAAGCAGGCAGGCTGCTGCGGAATGGCTTGAACGTTTCGGTTTGACCGGTATGGAAAAAAGACGGATTGAAGGACTTTCCGGCGGGGAGCGGCAGCGTGTTGCCCTTGCACGGACTCTTGCGGTAAACCCGCTCGTGGTTTTGTTTGACGAACCGCTTTCCGCCCTCGACGCTCCGCTGCGGCTTAAACTCCGCGAAGAGCTCAAAAAACACCAAGCCGAAATGCGGTACACGGCAATCTACGTTACCCATGACCGCGACGAAGCCGAGTACCTCGCCGACAATATCATCGAGATGCCTTCAACCTGATCGAAATTTCGAAGGCATAAGGTGAGCGTCTAAAATGCCGCCGCTCACCTTAACCGCGAGTTTGCCATTCGGCAAACATCGCAGATTATATGTGCGCATTCGCGCACGAATGCAACAGCTTCAAAAGTTCACACTTTGTTCATCTGTTGCATTTTAAAGAAATAAAATTTCGATCAGATTATTTTTGAGATAAGGGCAAACGCATCAGACAAATAGATAAAAATCGCAGAATCACGAGGCTGTGAGACCATTTGAGGCGCAAAGCGGCGAAACTCTGGTTGAACAGCCTCGTGATTCTGCGGGGATATCCAAAAAGTATCTGATGCGTTTGCCTTGTGACTGGAGGTGTAGATGTCGCTTAATTGCGCTGAAATCGATAAGATACTGGAAGAGCTCGATTTGGAAGGCTCATACATACAAAAGGTGGTGCAGTCATCCTATTCCGTGATGGTGCTGCACCTCTATAAGACCCGCCCGATGAGTCTGGTTATCTGTCTTGAACCGGGGGCGTGCCGCTTGCATGAAACCACGCGGAAGATTCCTAAGTTCGACAAGCCGCTCCGTTTTATGGAGCTGCTCCGTTCCCGGCTCCGCGGCGCCAAGATTACCGAAGCTGTTCAGCTGAACAACGACCGCATTGTCAGGTTTTCGTTGGAGACCTCTTCAGATACGCTCTACCTCTATATCCGGCTGTGGAGCGGGGCGGCGAATATGCTGCTTGTCGATAACGGCAGTATCGTCGATGCCTTTTACCGTCGCCCTTCCCGTCATGAAGTGAGCGGAGAGCCGTGGCAGCCTCTACCGGGAGAATCCGAAGCCGCTGCGACGCAGACTTTTGGAAATGAGCCGAGTGCTGCGGCAGGCAGCGAATCAAAAGCCGTTGCAGAAAGCGCATCCGCTGCTGTATCTTCCGCATCGAATGCAAAAAATACGTCTGCTGTCGTATCTTCTCCTGCCGCTGACAAACCGGTAAAAACCTATACCATCCGCAGCTATGATACTTCCAAGACCTTTAATGAAGCGATTGACGAATGGTACGCGCGGCAGGCGCCCGTACTTTCGCTCGAAGCGCTACGTGCAGAAGCGGAGCATTTTTATGGTCTTAAAATAGAAAAGATTTCCCGCGCGCTGGAAAAACTCGAAGCGAAAAAGCATTCGTTCTTGCAGGCGGATACGCTGAAACATCAAGGTGATTTACTCTTGGCAAATCTCTACCGGATTCCGCAGGGCGCCGCTTCTGTCGAGCTTGAAGATTATGCGGCGGACAACCGGATTATCCGCATCGCCCTCGACCCGAGAAAAACCGCGCAGGAAAATGCCGCCGGGTACTATGAGCGGTATAAGAAAGCTGTTTCGGGGCTTGAGGCGCTCACCGATGACATCGAAGCCTCCAAGCGGACGCTCGCCGCGCTTAACGAAGAGCTTGCAAAACTGCGGATTGAAGAAAATCCTTATATTATCGAAAAGGTGCTGCATAAAAGAAAGATACCCGTGCAGCGGAAACAGGCGGCTCAAGAAAAAGAGCGGCCGGGACTTACGTTCTACCATGACGGATGGATTCTGTATGTCGGCAGGACAGCCGCCGAAAACGATGAGCTGCTGCGGCATCACGTGCGGGGCAAGGATATGTGGCTCCATGTGCGGGACTATTCCGGCGGCTATGTCTTTATCAAAAACAAAAACGGAAAGACCGTTCCGCTGCCGGTGCTGATTGCCGCAGGGAACCTCGCCGTATTTTATTCAAAGGCGCGCCGGAACGGGCAAGCCGATCTCTACTACACTGCAGTGAAGGATTTGCGGAGGGCGAAGAACGCACCGAAAGGAACCGTGCTCCCGTCAAACGAAAAAAATCTTTCCGTTAAACTTGATCCGGCGGTTCTGAAACAGCTTGAACAGTCACGGGGAGAAGCCCTTAGCTGATGGGTAATTGGTAATAATTCTTAATTATGGATTAAAAATGAGAAAGTGCGCACGTGAAAAGCCCGTAATGCGTCCGATTTCCGCTGCTTTCTAAACCACGTTTTTTTCCAGAGCTGTTTCCGTTGCCGCTTTCGCCGTTCGGCGGGAGAGAGCCGTGCGAGCGGATGTTCCATATACACAACCGCTTTTTTACAAAACGCGGGGCTGAACCGGTATGCTACTGCTGAGATAAGCGCAATTACTAAGAAAAGCGCGGGCAGCCAGTCCTTCCATTGTGCATAAAAAGTCCGGCGGTACCGATAGATCGGTACCGACACGCTCAGAGAATCTGCGGTAAAGAGCGGAAGGCTTGCGGTAATATTTCCGACAGGATCGACAACGCAGGTATAGCCGCCGTTGGTAGAGCGGACAAGCGGCGTTCGCAGTTCAATTGCACGGAAATAGGCGACGGCAAAATGCTGATATTCCGCGCTCGCCGTTTTTGACCATGAATCATTGGTCAGATTAATTAAGATATTGCTTTTCTGATTGTACAAATCGGCACAGAGTGTCGGAAAGGCATCCTCAAAACAGATGGGTGCGGCGAACCGGACATAATTTCCGTTTTGCGCGGTAAACGACATCGCTTTATATTCCGTTCCCGGCGCCCATCCCGATGAAAAACCGACGAGCGAGTCAAAAAAACGCTGCACAAACGGATGGTCAATAAAGGGAATATATTCCGCAAAGCAGATCAGCTGTATCTTTGAATAAGTGTCGAGCACCGTTCCATTAGGCGCAATAAGATAGACGGAATTCGAGTATTTTCCGCGTTCGGCATCCTGTAAAAGCGGAGAACCTGTTAAAATCGGTATATCCATCCGCTGCAAAAAATCGGTGAAGGACTCTTTAAAGGGAAGCCGCCTATAATAATCTTGAAATTGGTCGTAGCCGTATGCAAGACTGCTTTCGTTCCATACGATAAGATCCGGTTTAACCGGTGATTCGGTAATCGCCTTTTCGGTGAGTTCTTGGGTGTTATGCAGATTGTCAAAAAACGAATCGAGGCCGGAAACCCACGGGTCGGTGTTTTGCTGCACCAATACAAGATTGAGGTTTTGCTGCGGTGTTCTTTTTTGATACATACGGAAAAGTCCGTATCCGTTGATTAGCAGCAGGAGACCGGCAGTAAAGATCAGCGGGCGGAGCAGCGGTCTCCCGTGCGGCTTTGAAAAACCGGCGGTTAAACCTGCTGCCGCCCGGATTGTTTCCGCAAGAAGCGCGGAAATCAATGCAACAAGGAAGGTGATCCCCCATACGCCGGTAATATCGGCTATTTGAATGAGCGGACGCAGCGATAGCGTGGTCATCGAAAGGCTGCCCCACGGATAGGCGACAAAGCCGCTTCCTTTAAACCATTCCCAGAGCGTCCATAGACAGGCAAAAGCAAACGGGCGCAACCCCAGCGGTAGCTTCATTGCATAATAAAACCAATGTCCGAAAAGGAAGCCGAGGAACAAATAGGCGACGGTGGAAGCGCCGAGGGTAAAAATTGCAAAGTTTTCAAAATATGCCAGCCAAAAGCTGGAGAATAGGTGGACAAGGGCTATCAAAGCGCCGAACATCCACGCAATACGTCTTCGTGCCGGGCTGATGCAAAATGCGGCATATAACGGTATCAGAGCAATGATACCGAACAGTGCAGACCCGAAATGCAGGTATTCATTCGGTATCCCGAGTGAAAGCAGCACCGCAGAGCATAAAACCGCTAAAAAAGATGAAATAACCGACATAATTTTGCAGCAATTTAATCATTTTTCTTGAATTGTTTCAATATAAGGGATATTATAGAAAGTATGCAGAAGATTCTACCGTTTCATGTAGACGAATATGGAGACGAGCCGGAAATAACCGTTGCGGTTCCCGGACGCTTTCACCTTTTAGGTGAGCATACATGGTTTGCACAGGGCAATACGCTTTCGATGGCTATCGATCATTATCTGTATCTTTGTGTTTCAAAACGAAAAGATTCTAATTATCGATTCCTTTCTCTGTCGCTTAAAGAGCGGAAAAAAGTTGCAGCCGCCAACCTTCGGTATCGTAAAGAGGATCGTTGGGCGAATTCGATAAAAGCTGTTATTCTTTCTTTTATGGATCAAGGGATTGAGATGACAGGGCTCAATTTTACCATCCTTTCCGAAATACCGGCGGATGCAGGGCTCGGTACGCCGAATGCGCTCAAGGTTGCAACGGCGATGGCATTGCGGAAGGTATTTGCACCGCGGCTTACGAAGGCTGACCTTGTCGATATTTTGGAAAATGCAAATGTGCAGCACCTGAAAACCTATCCTCACCGCGCGGATATTCTGTGCGCATTATATGCAAAGGCGGGACACTGCATACGGACGAATCATCGGCGGAAGACAGCCGATATTTATCCCTTCCCCATCAGTAACTACCGGATCATTTTGACGGATTCGCGGGTGCCCCGTCTGTTGGCGCGTGAGGAGCTGAACCATAGAATTCAGGAATGTATGGAAGCCTACGAGCGGGTAAAAAAGATGCCGGATATTCCTCAGGATTTCAGTAAGCTTGCCGAAAGTGATCTTGAAGAGCTTGCCATTCCCGAATCGGTACGCCGGCGGGTGCTGTATATTATCCGTGAATCCATCAGTGTCGATGACGCTATCGGCGCTTTAAAGAAAAACGATTGGGTAGTGTTTTCGCGCATCGTAACGCGCTCTCAAGAAAACTTGCGCGACCGCTTTGAAATTTCCTGTCCCGAATTGGATTGGCTCGTTAAACGGGCGATGGAATTTGTTGCGCCCGATATGAATGATATTGTGTGTTCGCGCCTAACGGGACGGGGATTCGGCGGATGTACGTACAGTATTTTAAGAGCGGATGATATCCAAACCTATATTGAAAAACTGGGCGACTATGAACGTATTTTCGGATTTAAGCCTTTGTACTATAAAGTTAAGCCTTCCGGCGGAGTACGCATACTATGAGGGAGACACTAAATGGATACGATTCTTAAAGAAGGGATACAGCTGTATCGGGAAAGCCGCTATGAGGAAGCACTTGCGGCTTTTCTAAAGATATCTTCTAAAGATGCTGAGCTCAACTTTGATGCGGCGTATTATATCGGTCTATGCTATGCGAGCCTTTTACAATACGATGATGCGCTTGTCTATTTGGAGCAGATTATCACTGCGGGAACCGATATTGCCCGTGTGTATCAATGCCGGCTTATTTTAGCCTTTATTTATACCAAAACAGGCCGTGTCCGTTTGGCGGAATTTGAGCTTTCAAAACTTCTGGATGCAGGATATGATTCTCCGCAGGTGCATACCTCGATGGCGTTTTTGGCGTATGAGCAAGAGAAAGTCGATAAGTCGCTGAGCCTTTATGAAAAAGCGCTGGAGCTTGATCCTGATAATTCGACGGCGCTCAACGGACTCGGTTATATTCTTGCCGATACTGAAAAAGATTTAACCCGGGCTTTAATCCTGTGTAAAAAGGCGCTCGATGCACAGCCCGATAATCCCGCTTATTTGGATTCGCTGGCGTGGACATATTATAAGATGGGCTTTGATACCGAAGCCCGATCATATATCCAACGGGCGGATGCACAGCTTCCCGATAATAAAATAATTAAGCGCCATTTGCAGCGTATTATGAATGGATAACCTCTAAAAAAAGGATAAGTATCATGCGTATAAAGAGACTATTGCAAACAGCCGGTTTAATGCTGCTTTTATTGTGCGGCGGTATGGCGCTGACTGCGCAAACAAACAGTCTGCAGCCCCGTTTAAGCTCCGCCGACAGAGACCACGGATTTGAAGAGTTCCGCCGCGGCGTGCAGGCGTATTATCGCGGAACCTTTAACGAAGCGATTCTGCTGTTTGAAAAAGCCCTCACGCATATCCCCGGCGATCCGCTCATCTTGGATTGGCTTGGGCAGGCTTATTACCGCTCCGGTATTGAGGGCGCTGCGCTTGAGCAGTGGTCGGCGGCTTCTGCTTCCGGATACGGCGGACAGCTTTTGAAAAACAAAATAGAAGTTGTTAAAGAACGGCGCAGCTCTCAGCCCGATTTTGCGGAATCGGTACGCTATGTAGAAACCGCCGTATTTGAATCCAAACACGGAAAAGAAGTCTTTTTTAGACAGCCGCTTTCGGTTGCGGCAATGGGTGACGGCAGTTTTTGGGTAGTCGCCTACGGTTCCAACGAATTGGTACACTTCGATATTAACGGCATTGTGCTTGACCGGACGAGCGGCTCTTTGCAGGGCTTCGACCGTCCTTTTGATATTTTATCGCTTAAAAACGGGAACCTGCTCATTTCCGAATTTGCCGCCGATCGGCTTTCGCTGCTCACTAAAGACGGAAAATTCATTAAATCGTTCGGTACACGGGGACGGGGCGACGGGCAATGTATCGGCCCTCAGTTTTTAGCGCACGATTCTTATGGAAATATTTTTGTAACGGATTTCGGCAACGCCCGCGTCGTGGTGTTTTCTCCGGACGGAGAAGGCCTTTTTACGTTCGGACAGCGTAGCGGCATATTCCCGGGCTTTACCGCTCCGGCAGGTATCGCAATCCTAGACGATTTGGTCTACGTTGCGGATTCGGTAAAAGGCTCTATCTATGTGTTTGATACGGCGGGAAACTATATCAGAACACTGCTGCCGGACGGAAGTGTCGTACAGGCGGAGTCGATGCGGGTATGGAAAAACAATCTGCTGGTGTCCTGTGCTAATAAGGTGTACTTGGTCGATATCGGCTTAGCGAGTTTGTATACCGTTGCAAGTTTAGGAAATGCACCTGCCCGTGTAACCGCGGCGATTCCCGATGCCAACGGCAGCCTTTTGTTAGCCGATTATAAAAACGGAAATATTCAAGTCTTTTCTCATATCAACGAACTGGCGGGCGGTTTGTTTGTCCGCTTCGACCGCGTCTATGCCGATAAGTTCCCGACAGTTACCGTCGATGTCCGCGTAGAAAACCGGATGGGGCAGCCGCTGGTCGGTTTAACGGCGAATAATTTTTTCCTCACCGAATCGAACCGGCAAGTCAATGATTTTACTTTAAAGGGTGCTGCCTACCTCAATACCGGCTGCGATATTGCCGTTGTAATTGAGCGCTCTCCTCAGTCGGAAAAGGAATTTGAACTGGTTAAGACGGTAGTAAAAGAGCTTGCCGAGGCAATGCAAGGGAAAGGAAAAATTTCCGTTGTGTCGGCATCACAGCTTCCGGTATTGGAAGGAAAGTTTTCTCCCGAAGCGCTGTTATCGCAGCCGCTTAAATTAAAGGCGGCATGGTCTCCGGTATGGAACTGCGATCTTGCATTGCGGCTTGCGAGCGGGGAGCTTATTAATGCAGCTCCGAAGCGGGCTATCGTGTTCTTGTCGTTTGAAGATATCGGTCCCGACAGCTTTAAGCAGTACAGCTTAAACGATCTTGCCGCATATATGACCAACAACGGTATCCGTTTTTATGCGGTTAATCTAAAGCCGCGGACATTACCGGCAGAATTGGCATATCTTTGTACAAAAACGGGCGGAACGAGTACGTATATCTATGCAGAACAGGGACTGTCTCCGATTATTGAAGATTTAATCGCCAAGCCCATAGGTTCGTATCAGTTGAGCTATACCTCGACATTGCCCACCGACTTCGGCCGCGCCTATCTACCGGTTGAAGTTGAAGTACGGCTTTTAACCCGTTCGGGCAGAGATGAAACCGGCTATTTCGCTCCGTTGGAATAAAACCGGCCGTTCCGCGAATACACGGCGTATTGTTCGGTTTTGCAGAATGATACGCCGATCTAATAAAATCAGTTCATGGCACGCAGTAAGTACGGAATGACACCGTGGGGCGCATGGTTTTTACGGATGATCGAAAGTTACGACGGCGACGGGCGGGTGTCGCGGGGGAAAAGTTACGCAAATACCGGTAAGGTAGATTCCCTCGTTATTACCGGCAATAAAGTTGCAGCCCGCGTCGCGGGGCATTACGACCCGTGGTACTATATTTCGCTTACCTTTCCCCGTATTTCCGAACCGAACCGTAAAAAATTGGAAAAAATCTTAACGGAGCACCCCGCCGACTTCATCGCGTTGGGAAGCGGTACGATGACGGAACGCCTTGTAACGCTCTTTGAGGCAAAGGATATACGGTTTATTCCCCGCCGCTGGAGCCTTATCGAAAGCGATTGCTCCTGTCCCGACTCAGCCGCCTTGTGTAAACACATCGCCGCGGTGCTGTATATACTCGCAAAAGAAATCGACCACGATCCGCGGCTCCTCTTTCAGCTTGCGGGAATTGATCTTGCCGAACTGCGGGAAAAAATACTGCCCGCCGCACGGGAAAAGTCTGCCGAATCGGCTCTAACCGTCGTACCGGAGCAGAGGGTATCACCGGCGGATAATACTGCACCGGTATCAGGTAATACCTCAACCGCCGGGGCGCAAAGCAAAGCGAGGCAATCCGGCGCGGCGGGTACGGCGGCTAAAATATCGTCTCTTCCGGTGCCGTCAGACCCCGAATACGAACATCCGGTGCCGTTATCTCTGCGCCGTGCGGATGAGCCTGCGCTGGACGTACCGGCGGAGCTGCCTCGCTTCCCGCTTGAAGAATCGTTTTTACCGCTGATTTCCGCGCTGCTTCCGCCGCTTACACCGTTTTATGATGATGACTTGGTTGCAGCCTTTAAAGAGCTATACCATAAACTGATTGTCCGGCAGAACAAAGCATTTGAGTTGACGCTTGAGCAGCGGATTGCCGTTTTAATGAAATCCGGTACGGGCTGCGCCTCGGCGGCAATGCTGTGCGGTTCAAGCCGCCTGTTGTATACGCCGGTTCGGCTCGATACGGCAAAACTGCCGAAGCAAAAAACGGCAGGTGTTCCGGCTTTCCCCTTGCAGAAAGAAGCAGCGTTGCAGCTCCGCGTGCGGCTTCCGAACGGTACGGAGGCGGCGTTGACACTCGTGCAAGTACTTCACCTGCTGCGCGGCGTTACGCCTGCTGCGGATTCTCCTGACGGTATGAAGGCGGCATATGCAGTACTGACGCTCGGAGAGCGGCTCATCGCCGAGTCCGCACTGCTGCCGGCGGTATATCTCGATCCGGTAACGCGGAGACTGGCGATATTTTGGAAGCCGCTGACTTCGGCGCAGGCTGTTTCCGCTGCAATCGACCGCTGCGCTTCCTTTATTACCGAAGCATTTTTTCCGCAAGTTAAGAGCTGGGGCAGGCGGTACTGCGCCGAATTGCTATTGGCGGCGTTCCTCACCGAATATGTGCATACTACCGGTTTTATGCCCGCCGGTATCCGCCAAGCGGAACAGGGAATTGCCGCGCTCTTTTTTCAAGGTGCGATTATCAACACGAAGGCGCCGGGTATGCGCCGTCTGCCTGCATCGATTACCCGCTGGTTTGCTGCGCTCTACTACGACAGCAACAGCCTCCGTTTCCGGCTCATCTTGGAGGAAGCGAAAAAATCCGACTTTCAGATTTCCGCGGAGGTGTGCCACAGCGAAGAAACGAACAACCGGTTCGTACCGTTTTCCCGTATCGACGACTCCGTACAGCTGGAAAGCAAAACGGTGGAGTTCGCGATTGCGCTTTCCGCATATCTGCCGAAATTAACGGAGATGATCGGGCAAAAGTCGGTTCTGCTTACGCAGGAAGAGACGGCGGTGTTTTTACGGACGGCGGCGCCGCTCCTCTCGCGTTTCGGGATAGAGGTCGTGCTGCCTAAGACGTTGCAGCGGGCGCTGAAACCGCGGGCGGTGTTCCAGCTGAAACGACAAAAGGGAGCCGGCGCCGTACAGTCGTACCTCAGCCTTGATAATCTGATGGATTATGACCGCAGCATTATGCTTGGCGATACCGTCATCAGCGCCAAGAAATTCCGCGCATTGATGAAGCAGAGCAGCGGTTTGGTGAGATTTAACGACCGCTACATCCTTGTCGATCCCGAACACACGGCGCGTCTTCTCGAAACCATGCAGCACGAAAGACCCGGCATCAATGAGGTCATTCAAGGGACATTGACCGGAGATACCGTAATGGCGGACGGCGCGCCGTTTTCTTATTCGCTCTTTCGGGAAACAAACGCCGCAGTACCGCAAACATTGCAGGCGACGCTCCGGCCGTATCAGGAAAAAGGTTTTCAGTGGCTCTATTCTACCATTAAAAGCGGTTTCGGCTGTCTGTTGGGTGATGATATGGGGCTCGGCAAAACGCTGCAAGTTATCGCCCTCATTCTCAAATTGAAAGAACAAGGCTTTGAGCATAGCGGCATCCTTATCGCAGCTCCGGCAAGTCTTTTGCCGAACTGGGAACATGAGCTGCACACCTTTGCTCCGTCGCTGCGTTGTACAATCTTGCACGGACAGGGGCGGCGGTTTTCCGCAAAGTCTGACATTCATATTACGACGTACCAGACCCTCCAGCGGGATGTAAAAAAACTTTCCGAAAAGACTTTTGACTGTCTGATTATCGACGAAGCGCAGGCGGTTAAAAATACGCAGACCAAAAATGCCCAAGCGCTCAGGCTTTTGCAGGCACAGTCCCGCATCGCGATGACCGGTACGCCGGTTGAAAACAGCCTTGAGGATATGCGCGCCTTGTTCGATTTTATCATTCCGGGCTATCTCGGCTCTGCGGAAACTTTCCGTAAAAAATGGCGCATACCCATCGAGCTGCACGGCGATGCGGAGACTGCGGAATCCTTTCAAAAAATTACCGCGCCGTTTTTACTCCGCCGCCTTAAAACCGACCCTGTCGTTATTTCCGACTTACCGGAAAAAGTGATTACGCCGCAATACTGCTGTCTGACGCCGGAGCAAACCGCACTGTACGAAAGCCTTGTCGAAACGCAGCTGAAAAGCGTGTTGAAGACGGAAGATGGAATTCAGCGGAATGCGTTGGTACTGAAACTGCTGACCGCCTTAAAGCAGGTGTGCAACCATCCCCATGTCTACGACGAAAGCTTTCAGACCGATATCGCGCTTTCCGGAAAAACCGCCGCGCTGATGCAGCTGCTCGGCGAAATATTGGACGCCGGCGAAAAGACCTTGATTTTCAGCCAATACACGCAAACGCTCTTTTTACTGCGGAAGCTGATACAGGAGCAATTCGGAGATAAGCCGCTTCTGCTGCACGGACAGATGCCGCTTACCGTACGGAAGGCCGCAGTCGAATCATTCCAAACCGATCCGGCGCAGCGTATCTTTCTTATTTCGCTCAAGGCGGGCGGTACCGGCTTAAACCTTACCGCAGCGACCCGCGTTATCCACTTTGACCTCTGGTACAACCCTGCGATAGAAGATCAGGCGACCGACCGCGCATTCCGAATCGGGCAGCACAACACCGTGTTTGTGTCCCGTTTTATCTGCGCCGGTACCTTTGAAGAAAAAATCGACGAGATGATTCAAAAGAAGCGGCATATTTCTCAGATGACCTTGAGCGGCGGCGAATCGTGGATCGGCAAGATGAGCAATGAAGAACTTGCCGAGTTGTTTCAGTAAAGAACCGCAACACACTTAAGCGTTTTAGGAGATGCCTCATTGTAAACAGTTCACATGGAACGGTATAGTCTAAAAGAGCAAGCGAGGATATAATCATTTGAATGAGTTACGATAAGAATGCGGTGAAAGAAGCCGTCAAAGAGCATTACGAAAATCTGGCACAGGGAAGCCTTTCCGTACATGGTGAGGCTGAAAAGATAACGACTTCGATAGGCTATGCCGCACAAGATTTGGTCGGCATTCCGAAAGAGGCCGACCTCGGGCTCGGCTGTGGAAATCCGCAAGAAGCTGCCAAGCCCCGCTTAAACGAAACCATCCTTGACTTAGGATGCGGAAGAGGACTTGACTGCTTTATAGCGTCAAAAGCTGTCGGTAAAAACGGAAAAGTTTTCGGGCTTGACAGCTCAAAAACTATGATCAGCCGCGCTTCTGAAATCGCCGTAAAAAACGGGTTTACCAATTGCGAATTTATACTTGGCGAAATTGAACATATTCCGCTTTCCGATAGTTCCCTCGATCTCATCATGAGTAATTGCGTGATAAATTTGTCAACGGATAAATATGGAGTGTATTCAGAGCTTTACCGCTGTCTTCGCAAAGGCGGAAGAGTCGCGATTTCCGACATCACTTTAAAGGCTGCTTTGCCGCACGAATGGATCTCTGATCCCGATATGGTAAAAACGTGAGTGGGGGGAGCTTGGTCTGCGGAGCAGATAAAAGACACCTTTGAAAAAATCGGCTTTATCAACATAATCATACGTTCAAAAGACGTTTCAGACGAATACGCAAAGAAATGGGGACACGGCTTGGCAATAAAAACCTATATCCAAAGCAGCCTCATTTACGCAGAAAAATAAATGTTATACCCTTTCGTTCCGGAACGCCTTCGGCGCAGCTCCCATCGCTAACCTTTGGGATAAAAACACAGGCTCCACGCCCTAGAGTTTGGGCAGAAAGTCTTTGTAAATACCGGGCGTAGAGCCGTCAATCAATACGGCGCCCACGGTTTTTTGATAGAAGGCTTCGGGACCAACTCCTCCGATAATGGCATAGGCATACCCTTCATTGCGTAAGGCATGGAGCGATGCGAGCAGCAGCGCTTTACCGATACCTTTCCCCTGCTCATCTTCCAATACCTTTGTAGGACCGAAAAAGTCGGGCGCAGTTGCGTTATAGCACGCATATCCGAGTATGTTCTGCCCGCGGGTAGCGATAAAGCAGCTCACCGGTATGCGGGAAAAGCAGGTATCGCATTCGCCTGCTGCGCTTAAAGTGGAATGTTCTTTTACCCATTCAACGATTCGGAACTTATCGGGCGTCATCGCGCGCCGAATATGCACATCGTATTTCCGCTGCAATTCTCCATAAAGCTCTTCTGCCGGAGGCAACCGGAGCAAGTTTACCAACATATCTGCCATATCTTTTCCTTTCTTTTATCAGATGAAACAGTATAGCATAGAATAGCGGGAAACATAAAGGACGATTTTATTTTGGCAGGGGAATAACGGTGTGTAATGACTGCAATGCTCTGCGTCAGGGGTGTTGATTAACAGAAAAGTTGAAAAGTGAACAGAATTTGTTTTTGTACAGTGAAGCCATATATCAAGCATTCACTTATGGGTCTCTCTAAAAACTGTATCACAATCTGCTTGGGTTCCTTATAGAACAAACCGATAGGTGTGATATTTTTATATTTTTAGAGATTCCCGACTATTTAGCCTTTTACCGAGCCGATTGTAAGCCCTTTCACAAAGTATTTTTGCAGGAAAGGATAAAGCAGGATAATCGGCAGTGTTGAAACGATAATGACGGCCGCTTTAATCGAAATACCGATAACCGACATATCTGCGCTGCCCGCTCCATCCCCCATTGTTGCCGTACCGTTGACAATATTGCGTAAGAACAGCATAACAGGGAACTGTGAAGACTTTAAGTAAATTAATCCATTAAACCAATCATTCCAAAAGAATACTGCCGTATAGAGACCGATTGCCGCTAAAGCAGGAGTCGAAAGAGGAATGACAATTTCCATGAAAATTCTAAAGTAGCCGAGTCCGTCTATCAATGCAGCTTCTTCCAGTTCATGCGGAAAGGCTTTAAAAAAGTTTATTAAGATAATCAAGTGGAACTGATTGATGGCAAAGGGAAGCAATATCGCGAATACCGTACCTGTTAAATGTAATGAAGAAATAAGCAGATAGGTGGGGATTAAACCTCCCGAAAAAAACATCGAAAAGACTATCAGCTTCATGATGATGCCGGTTCCTCGTAAAAACTTCTTTGAAAGCGGATACGCAAAAGTCGAGGTAAAGCAGAGTGCAATAAGGGTGCCGAAAAAAGTATAGAAAATAGTATTACCGTATGCTTTAAAAAAATTCGGATATGTAAATATTTGCTTATATGCCGCGGTTGTAAATCCTACCGGTAAAAACGATACTTTGTTTTGCATGATGGCTGCGGGGTCGGAGAAAGACAGGGCAATCATATATATGAACGGTACAATGCAGATGAGTACGATAAACGCCATCACAATGAACAGAATAAGATTAAAAATAGTGAACGATTTTTGTCTTGATTGCATAGATCACTCCGTATTAATAGATACTTTCGTCGGTGAGGCGTTTGCTTACAGCGTTTGCAGAGGCAACGAGGAAAATGCCGATAACGCCGGTAAATAATCCGATTGCGGTTGCATACGAATAATTTTGATTTGCTAAGCCGGTGCGGTATACAAGTGTTGCGATAATATCACTGACATCTGCATTGTTCGGGGTATACATAAGCAGGATTTTTTCAAAGCCAAGCGTCAGTAATCTGCCTATTTCCAGAATAAGCATAACCATAATAGTCGGCAGGATGGATGGTATAGTGATATACAGTATCTGCTGCAATTTTCCTGCTCCATCGATCTTCGCCGCCTCGTATAATTCTTCGTTAATCCCTGTAATTGCCGCAAGATAGATAATGGCAGTCCAACCCATATATTGCCATGTGTCCGTGAAGATGTACAAAGTTCTAAAATAGGACGGTTCGTTCATAAAATAGATCGGCTGCATATCGAAAGTATTTTTTAACAGAAGATTTAAAATACCGGTACTCGGCGAAAGAATTTCGGCGGCCATTGCAATAACGACAACAGTTGAAATAAAGCGCGGCATATATGAAACCGTTTGTACGAATTTCTTTAAAAAAACGGAACGTATTTCGTTTAAGAGGAGCGCAAAGATAATCGGTATCGGGAAATTTATGAGTAGATTCATCAGCGATAGAGTCAGCGTATTCCTAAACGCGCGCCAAAAAGCAGGGTCTTTAAAAAACATCGTAAAATAGCGCAGACCTACCCATTCGGTGCCGAATGCGCCGAGTCCCGGACGGTATCGTCTAAATGCAAGTACATTACCGAAAATCGGAACATATTTGAATATGATAAAATAAATTAAGGGCAGCAGAAGCATCGCATAAAGCTGCCAATATTGATGAAAATAGCGTTTCGTTCTTTGATTCATAGTGTTAAAAATAATAAGGCATCTCTAAAAGCTAATCGAGTTTTCAGAGATGCCCAATACGCCCGCAAAGCGATGCTTATGCAGGCGCAGCAAGAGGTTATTTCCTTACGTGCTCGTTATAGAGTGTAAGGTACTTTTCAATGCCGACATTATTCATTTCGGTAACATAGGCATTCCAATCCTTATCAAGATCTTTTTTCCCGGTGATAAAATCATTGTTCCATTTTTCAAATGTATCTAAGAGCGGAGTACGTAGAATACCTGCTTCTTCCGCGACAGCATCATCAAACAGCGGAGTAGGGGGAATCGGCTGGATCGCCATATCCATCTTTTCTACTTCTGCATTGATACGAGCATAATTGTCATCGTACTTGGTCATTTCTCTGCTGTTAATCCATACCAGCTGCGTCGTATCGGCTCCGCATCCGTATTTCAACTGCATCGTCTTGTAAACACCTTCAGGAGCTTCGGTAATTTCCTTTGCATACTTGATTTTACCGTTTTCAACCGTATAGGTTACGCCTTCTACTCCGAGACACCAGAGTTTTGCACCTTCATCGCTGAAGAAAATGTTGTCGATTGCACGAACAATTTGTTCAAAGTCAGCGCGTTTTGCTGTCTTTGACGGGAACATGATACCCCATTGTGTTCTGCTCTTGGGCTGATGGTGTGCGCCAGCAGGGCCTGCAAGAGGCGGATACATTTGCAGCTTAAAGCCTTCGATAGGCGATTTACCTGTAACGCCGCCGATTTGGTCATAGTACGCATAGGTGGCAACCGCTTTGCCGGTAGCGAGCTTTTGCGCCCATTTATCACCATCGATAGGCTCTGCCATTTCAGGATCCAGCAGTCCCTCTTTGTAGAGCTTTGCAAGGAAACGTGCATAGGCCTTATACATTTCCGTTACGGCGCCTGCAAAATAGTTACCCTTTGCATAGTCCCAGCTTAAAACGCCGGTACCGGTTGAAGAATTTTTGCCGAGGCTGATGCCGAATGACGGCATTGTCATTCTATATAAAACCCGCGGGCCGGCCAAAATGGTCAGGGGGTAGGAGTCGGGATTATCTTTTTTGTATTTCTTTAAGAAGACATAGAGGTCGTCGAATGTTTTCGGCTGAGAGAGGCCGTATTTCTTCAGCATGTCTTCGCGTAAAATCAATCCGCCGTCGTAAAAAGGAACATCAAATAAAGAAGGAAGATAATAATATTTTCCGTCCTTTAGGCGCACTGCGTCGATGTCTTTTTCCAATCCGAATTTTTTTACTTGTGCATTAAAGTTCGGAGTCCATTCGGCATAGTCGCTGATCGGAATAAGCGCGCCGTTTAATGCCAATGAACCGTTTTCGCCGTTCGTGTTTTGGTAAAGGATTACATCGGGGCCGTTGCCGGTATTTAAGGCTAACGATACTTTGGTGTTGTAATCGGCAATCGGTATCGGTTCAAAGTGCAGTTTTGTGTTTGAGCGTTTTTCCGATTCCTGCACGGTCAGCCAATCGGCTTTGAAGGGAAGCGTTGCATTGTCTGAATAGTACAATGAGATTTCAATCGGCTTTTCCGAATTGGTTTTCGTTGCGGATGCGTCCGTTTTTTTCGTATTGCACCCGCTCAGCAAGGTACCGGCAATCAACAGTGCGGCACAGAGCTTCAACATACGTTTCATAATTTCCTCCGAATTCATGAGCATCTTTAAAAGTATTTTGGTTTGTATCAAGATGCTCTTTAAAAAGGGTAACCTGCTATTATCCATTTGTCAAGTTTTACTGTGTGTTTTGATACGAATTTTTGAGTATGTACTTGCGAAGATGCAATAACCGGCTTATACTAAACCGATATGCGGTTTTTTGATAGGTTTTTTCGCTGGGTAAAGAGACCACAGATATATGCGCTGGTTGGCGGTAACGGTACCGGAAAAAGTTTTAGAGCACGGTTGGTCGCCCAAAAATACGGAATAGATTTAATTATCGATGACGGATTGGTCATTAAAGGCGATAAAATACTCGCGGGACATTCTGCAAAACGGGAAAAAACCTTTTTGGCAGCGGTAAAAACGGCTGTTTTTGACGATAAGCAGCACCGTGATGAAGCGGCCAAAGTTCTTCATCAATTAAGCCGTAAAAAAGTGCTTATTTTAGGTACGTCGGATAAGATGGTCAATAAAATTGCGACGAGGTTGCAGATTCCGCCGCCGCAAAAAATTATCCGCATTGAAGATATCGCAACAAGGGAAGAGATTGAAACCGCTATCCGGAGCCGCCGTGTCGAAGGGAAGCACGTTATTCCCGTTCCGTCTGTCGAGGTGAAGAGGAACTATCCGCAAATATTTTATGATAAAATCAGGCTGCTGTTCCGTAATGCAAATATCGGGCACTTAAAAGAAGAAGAAACATTATTTGAAAAATCGGTTGTACGTCCCGAGTTCTCAAAGGTTTATGCGGCACAAGTTTCCGACACCGCATTAAAAGAAATGGTTATACAATATGCGGCTCAGTATGATAGTGCGGTAAATATTAAGAAAATTACCGTTCAAACCGAAGATAACGGTTATAGAGTTATTATGATGGTCGATATGCCGGCAGGGCCTGATTTGACAGGTAGGATATTGGCATTAAAAGATTCTATTATAAAAAATATCGAGCGGTATTCCGGGATTTTTATCGAAGACCTTAATATCGTATTAAATCAGATGATTGATATACAAACGGAGGCGTAAAATGGCACGGACACTGATCCCTTTATGGCAAAATTGGCAATTTGCAGAAAACTTTACAGAACAGTACATACAAACCCATTGCGACGAAACACATTTTACCGAAGTGCAGCTTCCGCATACGGTAAAAGAATTGCCGTATCATTATTTTGATGAAAAAGTATATCAAGTAGAGTCGTGTTATCGAAAAAAATTTGCCGTCTCTTCTCAGTTGCAAGGGATGCGCCTTTTTATCGACTTTGACGGAGTGATGTGCTATGCCAAGGTCTTTGTTAACGGACAGCCGGTCGGCGAGCATAAAGGCGGATATGTTCCTTTTTCCGTAGACATTACTCAATATGTTGAGTATGGAGATGAAGAAAGGAACGTATTGGTTGTATATGTCGATTCGACGGAACGAGCCGATATCCCTCCGTTCGGCGGTGAGGTTGATTACCTTTGTTACGGAGGTATTTACCGCGATGTTACGCTGCGCGCAGTACCCTATTGTCATATCGAATCGATGTATGCCCGTCCTGTTTCCGTTTTAACGGCAGAAAAAAGTTTGCAGGTTGATATTGCGATTGCACACAGCGAACGGACAAATAAGTCGATCGATGTTTCCGTAGCGCTCTTCGATTCCAGAAACCGGAAACGGGCAGAGTTGAGCAGAAGTCTTGTTGTATCCGTTCCCTCTCTTTCTTTATCGATGCTTATGGATGAATTAACCGGCTTAAAATTATGGACGCTTGAAAAGCCTGAATTGTATCGTGTCGAAGTATCTTTACTGGAAGACGGTATGGTATGTGATGCCGTATCTGCCCGTATCGGCTTCCGCACGGCTGAGTTTACGCCGGAAGGTTTTTTCTTAAACGGCAAGCCGCTGAAGCTGCGCGGTTTAAACCGGCACCAGTCTTTTCCCTACGTCGGTTATGCGATGCCTGAACGGGTGCAGCGGAAAGATGCTGATATTCTGAAATACGAGCTTGGCATTAATATCGTCCGTACTTCGCATTATCCGCAGTCGCCGTATTTTTTGGATCGATGTGATGAGATTGGCTTATTGGTTTTTGAAGAAACGCCCGGTTGGCAGCATATCGGCGATTCCGCATGGCAGGATGTCAGTTGCGAAAGTATCCGGAAGATGATCATTAGAGATCGAAATCATCCTTCTATTGTATTGTGGGGAGTACGCATTAATGAATCGCCTGATTGTACGGCGTTTTATCAGCGCACAAATACGATCGCCCATGAGCTTGACCCGTACCGGCAGACCGGCGGTGTCCGCTGTATTGAAAACAGTGAATTTTTTGAAGACGTCTATACGATGAACGATTTTATATACGGCTCTCAAGGATTGCCTGCCGGTAATGGAGCGGGAACTGCGCGGGTGCTTCGTTCTCAACGTGAGGTTACGGGACAGTCCGATGTGGTGCCGTATCTGGTGACTGAGTTCGGCGGACACATCTATCCGACAAAACGGTTCGATCAGGAAGAGCGTTTGGTTGAGCATGCAAAGCTTCACCTCGCGGTACAGAATGCCGCCGCCCTCGACCCGCAAAAATGCGGCGCAATCGGATGGTGCGCATTTGACTATAATACTCATGCAAATTTCGGTTCGGGCGACCGTATTTGCTACCACGGTGTGATGGATATGTTCCGCCTTCCTAAGTTCGCCGCAAGCGTCTATGCAAGTCAGCAGTCTGCGGAAGTACGGCCAGTGTTGGAACCGTTGACCCGTTATACCGTCGGCGACCGTGCAGTCGGCGGAATTGCGCCGCTTATCATCTGTACGAATTGTACGGCAGTTAGGCTTACTATCGGCGAAAAAGATTTAGGTCTGTTCTATCCCGCTTTTGACCGGTATCCCGGGTTTGTGCATCCGCCTGTTGTTATCGAGAACCTTCCAAGCGTGTGGGGCGGCGGATGGGAAGATGCCGTATTCACCGGCTACCATAACGGTAAAGAGTGTATTACCCGCCGCTTTACTGCAAATCCCGTTGCGGCGCAGCTTGTACTTACCGCCGATGAGACAAAACTTCGGGCGGACATACCCGATGCCGTCCGCTTTGTTGTGCGCCTCCTTGATCAGGCTGGAAACGAATTACCGTATAGTTCCGAGGTTGTGCAGATTAAGCTGAAAGGCTCCGCCGAGGTTATCGGCCCTAAAGAGTTCGCCCTCATCGGCGGCGCCCGCGGCTTTTGGATTAAAACGCTCGGAAAAGCCGGCACGGTAAAGGTGTCCGCACAAACCGGTGAATTTAAAAGCGGAACCGTTTCAATCCGCATCCGGTAAAAATTTTAAGGGTAATTGACAAAGATTTTATTTTACGCTATATTCTTCAAGTATTTTTACGGCGGTATAGCTCAGTTGGTAGAGCAAACGGCTCATATCCGTTAGGTCATAGGTTCAAGCCCTATTGCCGCTAACTCCTTTAAAAGACACTCGTTCAGAGTGTCTTTTTTTTGCAAATTAAATCTAAGGGAAAACCGCTGCGCAAAGCTTACCTCTCAAAAACTGATTCGCAGTCCGCAAAACGGATATGATAAATCATTTCCTTACAGGACAAACCGATAAGACTTGCGTTTTTAGAGGCTTCTACTCATTCAACAGTGAATACAACCGATACCTCTTCATCGCCGCAGCGGACGATAAGCCGGTGTTCTCCTTTTTCCAGCGGAAGGCTGCCTGAAAACGGGCGGTTTAGGGTAATCGGAGCGCGGCCGTCGTAGCTAATGTATACGGTATCTTCCGCTCCGCCGGTAATTTCGATTGGAACACCGGTGCCTTGGTAACGAGCATTGCTGACAAAACGGCTGCCGTCTGCCGGCCGGATGACAGTTAACGCATTGCTCGGCTGTCCGATTGTACCGTGCCGTGTGATGTTCGCAAACCAGCGCCGGTATTCTTCGGGGTATACGGTAACTAAGTGCCCGTTTTGTATTTGGTGCCAGCTGCATTCGCCGCCCGCTTGTTGATATGTGTTCCCCGCTTGTTCATATTCGCCGTTTTCCCGTTTATGTGTGCCGTGCCGATTGAGGGCATTGAGCCGGTTGGATGTGCCGAAGCTGCCGTATCCGCGCTGTCCATTGTACCTGTTGTGCTCGTTGAAAGCGGTGAATGCGGACGGTAGATATTCCTGCACGGTGTTGTGGCATGCATGACCGGCGGGCATTCCCGAAAGGGCGCAAACGGATTCGCGGCGCCAGTGCTCCGGTTCTGCAAAGTTTTTTGCCGGTACCGTAAGACCGTCCGCGAAGGGCTGACTGTGCAGCCGGACGAGTAAGTTCCGTGCAATCGAAGCGGGAGCGGAGCTTCCTGTTTTTCCGATAACAGTATTGCCTGCAAAATTCCCCATCCAGATGCCGACGGTAAAGGCTGATGATGATGCGAGGGCGATAAGGCTTTGAAATTGATTCGCTGTGCCTGTTTTAAAGATGGAAGGGAAGGGGGTGTTTAGGGGTGAAGAAAATCCGAACCCCTTTGCCCTCGCTGCGGAATCTGAAAGGATTGAACAGATGAGCCGCGCGGTGTCTGCGCTGAAAGCCTGTCTCGGTGCGGAAAAGCCGTCGGCAGTGCTCCCGTCCGTAAATGAGCGCAACGGAAGGAGTACTCCGTCGCGCGGAAAAACGCTGAACGCGCGTACCAGTTCGTAGAGGGAAACCGGTACACTGCCGAGTGCAAGCGACAGTTTTACATCCGCCCCGTCTGTCCCGATAGACTGAAAGCCGAGTTCCTCTAACGTGCGCAGATAGGTTTCGATACCGAGTTCGTTGAGGAGATAGACGGCGGGGATGTTGAGGCTGGAGGCAAGCGCAATCCGTAAGCGGACGGGACCGTTAAACCGATTATTAAAGTTGCGCGGGATATACGCCTCTTCCTTTCCGAACCGTATCGGAATATCCGGCAAGACATCCGACGGCTTCCATCCTTGTTCCAATGCGAGCGCATATAAAAACGGTTTGGAACTGCTTCCGCTCTGATTTAACGCGGTAACGCCGTCGATTTTTCCATTGCTTTCATCGTCAAAATATGAGTTCGAGCCTATCCACGCAAGGATATTTCCGGTTGCGTTTTCGATAACGAGAACGGCGCCGTTGTGTACGCGGGCTTGAGGATTGCTTTTCAACTGAGCGCGGAGGAGCAGTTCAGCCTGAGCGGACAAGGCACTGTCTGCGGTTAAATACCAGTCGGGCGGCAAGGTACGAGGCACCGCTTCGGGTGATGTCGATGCAGGAGATGCCGATACGGACCGGTGCGCAGTCTGTGTTTGACTGGTCATCTGCGGGGAACTGCTGTCTTGCGTAATTTTCGGGCTGTCTTCCGGGTGCGGTTGAGTACCGCCTTGAGGAACTTCCGGTTGTCGGTGAAAATCGCCTGCTTTATACCGCCGCACAAGGTATTCGATGTAATGAGGCATCCCGAAGGGGTATTCAAAGCGGCGTGCGGTACGGGTCGCCTGCAACAGCCGGTTTGTAAGCGGGGTGTCTTGCTGTCCGTCCTGCCCTTCGCTTTCTTGCATAAAGACGGAGCGGTAGAGCGCGGCCGCTTTTTCGGCACAGGCTTCGGGATGCTCAAGCGGGTTGTAACCGGCGGGACGGCGGGGAATGACTGCGAGGCAGCAGAGCTGTTCCGCAGTCAGTTCCGAAAGCGGCAGGGCGAAAAAATTCCTTGCTGCCGAGGTAAGGCCTTCGGTTTGGAAGCCAAACGGAAGGCTGTTAAGATAGAGTTCGAGAATAGCCTGTTTTGAAAGGCGCCGCTCAATCCGGAGCGCGTTTCGAGCTTCGCGGAGCTTTGCAAAAAACGTGCGCCTTTTTGCCGGAACGACGAGGCGGGCGAGCTGCATCGTAACGGTAGACGCGCCGCTGACCCGCTTTCCGCTGCTGATATTTTGATAAGCCGCCCGTGCAATAGCGGCAACATCGATGCCGCGGTGGGAGAAAAAATCCTTGTCCTCCGCAGCGAGAAAGATGCGGACGGCGTCGGGCGGCATCGATTCATACGCCGTAAACTCACGCCGTATGCCGTCTTCCAGTGCAAGGATTTGAATGAGGTTGCCGCTCCGATCATGGACGCGGGTACTCCAATCCCGCTGCATAAAAGCATCCAGTTCCGGAAACGGCAAAAAGAGCGAAAGCCAAGTGCCGATACAGAGTGCAATCAGCAACGCCGCCGTGCCGTACAGCAGCCGTTTTTTAGATAATCTGCGCGTATTACTCTGCCGTATTTTTATAATCATTTATAATCGGCACAGTTTTTTTGAAAAGTTCATGTAACGTTTCGGCAATCTGTAAGCTCAAGTCCATATCCAATTTTGTTTCTTTTCTGTCGTAAGTAAAAATACCGTTCACCTCATCTTCAACATCGCTCACTTGAGTGTAAATTGAAGCGCTCAATCCCTTTTCCATTGCCGGATATACATCGGTTTCATAGAGGTTCCGGATACCGCCGTTTAAAGATTGCGTATCTTTGAAGATTTTATAACCGTATAAAATATCGGAGGATGTATGACCGTCCACGGCTAAGCTGAAACCTCCGAATTCGGTTAAGGCTAAGATCCGGTTCAACGGATCGGGTTTCGGGCGGAAGGACTTAAAATAAATATGATAGCTGTGGAAATCTCCTGCACCTTGATCAAAATAGCCGCTTGCATGATCGATGAGCCTCGTGGGATCTTTTTTATGGACGTATTCCGCCATTGAGGCTGCTTCGAATTGCCCCCATCCTTCATTAAAAGGAACCCATACCGAAAGGCTTACCGTATTGTACAGTAAATCGATGGTACATTCGGCATCGCGTAAAAATATGTTTCGACCCTTTTCGCTTTTGCGTCCGTGGAGGGCATAGCGGTTTTTCCTATCGTTAAAATTGAAGCCGAGCCACGGTGCATATTGAACGACCAACGGTTTATACGGACCGCCGCCGCTGACAAAATCCTGCCAGACAAGCATTCCGAGCCTATCACAATGATAGTACCAGCGGAGGGGTTCTATTTTAATGTGCTTCCTCAGCATATTAAAACCCATATCTTTCAGTTTTTTAATTTCCCAAATCATCGCCTCGTCGGAAGGCGGCGTATACATTCCGTCGCTCCAATAACCCTGATCCAAGAGCCCGTGATGAAAGATCGGCGCTCCGTTTAGACTGAGAACGGGACCGTGTTTGCCGTTGATGATCCCGAATTCCCGCATACCGAAGTATGAAGTTACCGTATCCTCTCCTGCACGGATTTCTACATCATAGAGGAAAGGATGTTCGGGACTCCAACTCTTAAAATCGGCAGGCATTTTTATCCGCAGCGGATTGGTTGTGAGCGTGTCTTCCGCAATTACAGAACCGGAGTCAAAGATTTTAATGCGTATATCATTATCACGTTTAACATATCTATCATCAAGGCGATGCGAAGGGTGTCTATCGTTTCCGGTGACATCGGATCCGGTAATAAAAACCGAAATTTCAACTTCACCGGTTTGATAATGAGGCGTTATATTGATCTTTTCGATATGAGTGCCAGGAACTTTTTCGCACCATACGGTTTGCCAAATACCGCTCTGACCCGTGTACCAAATCTCTCCTCGGTTTAAGGTTTGCTTACCGTAGGCCTCATCACCGGTATCGGTATCGTCGGTAACTGCAATGACAATTTCCGTTGTATCACCGTTTAAAAAATTGCTGATATCAAAAGAGAACGGCCAGTATCCTCCCGAATGGGAACCTACTTCTTTACCGTTGACATAGACGGTACAGTGTTGATCTACCGCTCCGAAATGTAACAGGAGCCGCTCACTCGGTTTACATTGTTCAAAGTTGAATGTTCTGCGGTACCACAGCGTTTCACCCGGAAGTAACTGCCGCTGTACATTTGACAGGATTGTTTCCGGAGAGAACGGTACGATTATTTCTCCGTCCCATATTTTAGGCATCTGTTTATCGGCGGTTATCGCGTAGTCCCATGCTCCGTTTAAGCATTGCCATTCTTTCCGCGCCAACTGAGGACGGGGATAATCGTTTAAGGGCTTTCGCTTGTCGAGGGCTTCACCCCACGGTGTGAGTAAAGGTTTTATCGGTTTGTTTTTTCTCATGTTATTGTCTCGATGGTAAGGAGGTCGTTTCTGCGCCGGTTATACATTTTCGATGCGAAAAAGAGCGGAAAGAGCGCCGTTACCGCTAGAATTGCTCCCCACAGATAGATGGATTCTGCGGGAATATTTTCGATGATTCCGAATTCATTCGCGATGGAGCCTGCTCCGTTTTTAACAATAATGTTGCCTATCACGGTTCCGATAATCATCGGGGTGAGGACGAAAAAGAGAATACGGATACCTTCAAACTGACCGCGTGCGGTTTCGGGATAGAGTTCTTTAACCCAGATGGTCATCGATTGCGTAACAAGGATTTGTCCTGCACCTGCAAGGAAAACGGAAAGGAACAGCGGAATGTTTTGCACGCAGAATACCGTTTCCGTGTTAAAAGCTGCGGGCTTTGCAAAGAGCGATAAAATGCATAAGCCGACGATATTCAGAATAATTGCAAAACAGGCAAGCTGCGGAGTACGCCTCTTATTGATAATCCCGATTGCAGGAATCACCAGCAGGGACGCAGCGACTAAACTTAATCCTTGAATAATACCCATGTTCCCTGCGTTAAAGCCCATGCGGTAAATCATCCAGTTTCCCATGTGGACAAAATAAACATTGAACGAAACAAAAAAAAGCGCTGTTGTAATACACGCAAGCATCAATTCTTTTTGAGAAAAAAATCCTTCCGCTTTAAAGATCGAGCTTAATTGCTCCCAAAATGAACCCGTTTTGTAGGGTTTTAAGTTGGGAGCATCTTTTAATAGAAGAAGAGAGAGAAGCCCTGCAAGGATGACAAAGATACCCATAGACCAAAACAACCGTTGATAGTTATTTTCGCTGCCGATGAGCAAACCGCCCAATACGGTGCCGACGATGGTGCCGATTATCGGTTGAATTGCGAGCACGGCTCCGACTTGACCGCGGTTTTTATCGGTAGTCATGTCATTGCTCCATGCGTTGTATCCCGAATCGTTTCCCATAGAGCCGAAAAAGCTCATAACATCATCGGCTAAGATAACAAGAACTGCCGCCCAGATTGAAGCTTTTGCTCCGGTTCCGACCTGTCCGTGTCCTACAAATTCGGTAAGACCGAACAGAATCGTTGTCAATCCCCATACGATGTAGCCTATAGAGATAAATCTTCTTCTCGAACCTATTCTATCCGACAGTGTCCCGAATATGAAGGTTGAGAATGTTGTGACCAAAGCGCTGGTAATAACCATGAGCGTTACGATAGAGGAATCTTTTGCAATCTTTGCATACACAAAGGTATTAAACCATTGATTTTCGATATTCCAGCATAACTGCCCCGCAAGACCTAAGCCCCACATTAAAAACCAAAACCGTTTTGTTCCAATAAGACTTTTTTCAGTTTTCATCACGTCTATCCAAGATAAAGTAAGGAGTGTTAAAAGTTTGTAATTCGTGGTATGTTTAGATTAGAAAGAAAAAACAATACCACAAAAGAAATTACAGACCTGAATCAGTGTAACGCAAACTTAAGATAATTGCTATCCTTGATCAACTTTGGTGAAGTTGTTGCGGCCACTTTGAATACCTTTTGTTACGCCACACATAAAAATTGGATTATAGTGTTGAGACTATCGGGCTGATCCTCTTCGTACATCAGATTCTTAAATGGATTCGGTTTAGAATCACTCAAACGCAACAATATCATCGCACACACCTATGCCGTAAGTTCAAACCGCAAACCGGTAAGTGCTTTACGGCTATGACGGCAACCTAAATCTACAGAAAACCTCTAAAAACTGAAGTTTTTAGAGGTTTTCCTATACATCTGATTGGCAGTTTTATAGCAAAACATACGTCATAATTATGTATCCAATCAGCGATTTTGCTCATTTGTATGTTGCTGTATTTACCTATGGTAAATTTTTCGTAAAATAAAGCTCTTGCTCAATAAAAAAGGCAGCTCATTTAATGGGCTGCCTTTTTGCGTAAAACAATTAAAATTAGAACTTTAGCGAAAGACCTAACTTTAAGTTTACACTGTTAGCAAGAATATCTTTTAGCTTATCTTTATTTGAAACATTGATGGATGTACTGCCAAGCTTGAAAGTTTTTTCAACCCTTAAGGGTACAAAATAGAAAGTATCAGCTATGCCGCCGTAAATGCCTATCATATCGGTAAAATAAAAACTTGCTAAAATATTTGCACCTAAACCGAACATAACATCCAACTTTTCGTATGATGCGTTAAGAGCTCCTATCTTCGCAGTTTCCGTCGAGCTCACCGCATTTAAACCTAAGCCGCCGCCTACAAAGAGGTTAAACCTTGATTTTTCAAAAAATGTATAACCTGCTCCAATCTGACTATCGAATATAACATGACTCTTTTTTATAAAATTTTCTGTCCCGCCGCTTACATTATTAAACAAATCCTTATGGCTCTTTCCGGGAAAGGCAATTTGAGCCATTAGATAAAAAAATTCGGCTCTCAGATCCACTGCGATTCCAGCCGCATTGTTGCTTTCATTTCTAAGATTTTTTACTGCATTTTCTAAATTAGCTAAACCCAATGCAGTGACATCGCCTTCGTTTTTACTGTGAACAAAATAATTCGTAAAGGCAGGACCGAACGAAATCGAAAAATCTGCAAATGCAAAAACAGCAGATGCAAGCGAAAGAACCAAAACCAAAACCATCTTCTTGTGCTTCATAATTAACCTCCTATAAAACACATTTTTTCTATTTATAACATATATAAAATAGAACCTAGTATCATATTTTAAACTCTGATAACGGAACCTGCTCCAATTATACAAAATCTTAAAGGTAATAGCAAGCTTTCTGAAGAGTTTGTTGTTATGAAGAGTCTATTTGGAAATGCCGTTAAGCCGCGAGTGCTCGGTGTCAGGCTGAGCAATAATCCGATCAGAGCCGTGATACACGATTATACTTTTATCCCGCATTACCCATGAGCTACCTGCCAGTCTTTAATCGTACGCTTTTGTTCATCAAATCCCACACCGATGAGTACCACCTTCTTTCCGTCCATCTGATATTTTGCTGCATATTCTTTCTCTTTTATCTGATTGAGTGCATCCTCTGCACTACCGTTACCGGTGAGCTTAAACTCAAAGAGATAGATTGTTTCTGCTGTCCACACAATACAATCCGCTCGTCCGGTCGAGCAATGCACCTCTGTCTGCACAAACTGCCCCATCAGCGCAAAGACCAGATACACTGCCGTTTGATAGTTTTGTTCCCGCAGCTTGCTCAAAGATGTACATCCGTGTACATCTTTGAGCTGCAAGTTTGCATGGCAAACTTGTTTCTGCATGGAACCATCGCCATCCATGGCGATTCTGATTGTGCGGTTTTCTTCGGTGAAGTTATCATACGGTATACCTGCTATGATCGACTTCATCCGTTCCATAAAAGAGTCAACTTTCCCCTCACGGATATCTTGTACAAACTGCCATATCGACTTGCCCGTATCACCGAGCGGTAAATCTGAATACGCAGGCAGTAGATTCTCTAAAAAGCCGTATCGTACTTCATCATTCGGAAAGCCGAGCTTATACAGCCGCGCTTCTTTGATATACCCTATAATCGTCAAGTACCCTGATTGAAACAGAATGGGTAAGGCATTTTCTGTCACGGCACGATACGTTTCCAACCCCGATTCATTGAGTTCGACATTACCGTCCAAATCCGGAATAAAATAATGAGCCTCTTTTAAGTAATTGACTAAGAATGTCGGTGTTCCCGTACTGAACCAATAGCTGCCGAAATCTTTCGCCTTAAATGCGCTTAAAAGACTGAAGGGGTTATACACATTCACACCGGCTTTTGCAAAGAGATACCCGTCATACTGCTTCTTCAAGGTTGCAAGCGTTTTACTTCTCGTCAAACCTTCTGCTATACTCAATGCTTCTATCTCAGGCTCAAAGTTCTGCTCAAGTTCCTGTTCAGTAATGCCGCATATTCCTGCATAATCATTGCGCAGGCTGATATCTTCAAGATTGTTCAAGTCGCTGAAAATACTGATCTTGCTGAACTTGGTAACGCCGGTGAGAAAAGCAAAGCGGATATATTGATCGCAGGTTTTAATCACGGAGTAAAAAGCTTTAAGGGTATTGCGGTATTGCTCATTGAGTGTTTCATTTACACCCATGGTTTGCAGCAAGGGTTTATCGTACTCGTCTACAAGGATGACTACTTGTTTGTGCGTCGTCTCGTATATCTGTTTGATGATTTCTTCAAGCCGTTGTGCTAAATCGCCTTGAGCAGGAGTTATGGCATATTTTTTTTCAAGCGGGGATAAAAAAAGCTCAATACGATTTATTAAGCTGTCAAGTGTATCGTACTGCCCCGTATTAAAATCAAAATAGAGTACCGGATATTCCTGCCATGTGGCTCTATTCTCTTGCACGGCGAGTTCTGCCTCCGCCTCTTCGAGATATAGACCCCTGAACAGCTCCTTTTGCCCGAGAAAATACGCCTCCAGTGTTGAAAGAAACAGGCTCTTTCCGAACCGGCGCGGACGGCTTAAGAAATAGACTCGACCGCTTTGTACTAATCGAAAAATATGGGAGGTCTTATCTACATAAAGATAGCGGTCTTCTCGTAAGACCTTAAAGCTCTGTATGCCGACCGGCAGTTTTCGTGAAAAGTTCATACCGGTATTATAGCACGGTTATTGCCGTTCCGCAATTTACTCAGTCTGATACGTTTATCCTGCCGGTATATCCATCACTTAATCACATACAGCACTCCGCCGCTTCGTCCGAAGATTTCGTTTTCGTACATACACTCGGCGGTTGCGGGCGGGCAGGGGAACACGCCGCGGCGGGCTGCGCGGAACTTAAAGCGTACCGTGGTGCCGCCTTTGTCCCAACTGTTCCAGAAATACTGAACTTCGTTGTCGTATATCTGCTGCTTACTTGGATCCCGCCAATCAGTCCACGACTCTTCCGTATCTTTTTCCTCGTAATCGTTTGATGCGGTGGTAACGAAGGCTGCGTCTAAAATTTCCGCGCCTGACGGAATGGGCGCCCGCAGTGCGACAAACGTATAGTCCTTTCCTGACGAGAGGCGGATTGCCATTTCGTAGGTTTTGCCGCTTTCGAGGGTGATCATCGAGCTGTTCTCCGACTCCGGCGTTACGATTGTATCTGCGGCAATGTCGCGGATAGTACAGGAAACACCGAGTCCCTCGTCGCGCGGCTGCCGGCGTTCCTGCGGTAGTGCATACGCAAGCGAGGCTGTGTAGTAGAGCTGTCCCGTACCGGTTTTGGTAAAGCGGAGCGGCAGCAGGGTATCCCGCTTTGCTCCCGACACCGGCTGTTCTTTAAAGGAGAACATTTGGAAAGCCGGTTTTGCTGCCGCTCCTTTGAACGCCGCGGTGAGCAGGTCTCCGCCGGGCAGTGACGCCGCAGCGGTGAGGTCGGTAGCATCAAGCTGTGCATACTGAATATATTCGTACACTGCTTCCAGTACGTGAGCGGTAGTTGCCGTATTTTGCCAATAGCCGCCCTTTTGACGCTGGAGCAGGGTGTACAGCACTGCCCGTACCGCATCCTCGCGGCTATGGTCGGGCGCCGCTTTTACCAAGCTTTGCAGAATAAGCGCTAAGTCGAGGGAAAGGTCGTTCCCGTACCAGAAACGGTAGCCTTGTAACGGCGGTACCGCGAGCGATACGCTGCGGGTGGTAAAGCGGCAGGAGTTTATAATCCGTTCCGTGCACTTCGCCGCCTTCGCTGCATCTCCGGCGCGGTTCCGCTGTGTGTAGGTTAAGCTTAGCAATGCAAGGGCAGCAAGATCATTCGGCTGCGCGGTGTGGTCTTCCAGCTGAGGAATGACACGTGCCTGAACTGCCGTCAAAATGCTCTCATCAAAACCGGCGTTGTTCATTGCCAGTACAAAGCAGGCGTAGGCTTGTAAGTACGGCGAGAGTGCTTTCCTATTTACAAGCAGCTGCGAGCGAATATAGTCGGTCAGTTTTTTTGTATTGACGGCAATATCATCTTGGCTGTATCCGCGCTGCTGTGCGGCGGCGCAGATATGCGCAATCCGTAAACTGACATAAAAGTCCGTGTCCCAGCCGCCCGGCCAGTAGGGGAAGCCGCCTTCGGACGTTTGTTCCCACGCCCATGTCGCCATCGTTTTTTTGACCGTGTGCCGGACATTTGGTACCTTACTTTTAAGCGAGAATACGTCGATGTAGTTTTCAAACAGGACGAGCGGCAGAATACGGGCGGACTGCTGTTCCATGCAGAGGAACGGATAGTCGAATACGTAATCGATAGCCGATGACAGCGCGCCGAGTCCGCTTGAATCCAGCGTCAGACTGAGCGATCCGGTATTTTCATCTGCCATAGACGGAATGATCAGCCCCTCGGCTGCTTCGCGTTCATCTTTTGCAATAGCGCCGGTTGAAGTTACGGTTTCAAAGACAAAGGGTCGTTCGATAACGAGCGGCTGAATCAGTTTTTCTTTGAGCGCATCGGAAGAAACGGTAAACACCGCCTCTACCGTGCCCGCCTTTACCGCTGCAATGTCAAAGTAGACCGCCGCTTGCTGCCCGCCTGCAACCGTAACCGTATGCGTTGTCTCTCCGTCGATAAAGGCGTTGTCTGTCACTGTGCGATCGCCGGCAGTATCGGCCGTACCGTCTTGTGTCTGAGCAGCACGAACCGAGGCTCCTACCGTAATGGTGTGAGCGCGGGTGTCCACATTGGAAATGAGGACGCCGCATTCTGCCGTATCCCGTTCGCGGAGGCGGCGGGGCATAACCGGCAGGATGTTGACGGTGTTCTGCACGGTAATCTCTTCTTCGTGCAGGGCAAAAAGGTCGGTATGTGCTCCGACGGCGGTAAGCCGGTAGCTGGTCAGCGTATCCGGCAGCTTAAAGGTTGCCGTTACCTTGCCGTTTGAATCCGTCTTTAAGATGGGGATGAACACCGCAGTCGGGTTAAAGTCACTGCGTTCCGTTTCATCATCTCCTTTTCCGCCGTCCGAATCGCCGCCTGCAAGGGTTTTCGCTTCTTCCATAACGGGATCCATCAGCCACGCGCGGGAATCTCCGCCGATGACGCCGAGTTGGAAATTATCGGGATCATAGAAGAAATCAAGCGGATTGGGCACGTGATAATCTATTAAATCGAGGACACCGCGATCTACGGCAAGCAGGGTGAGTTCCGCATTGGCGAGCGGCTTACCGCCTCTTGTTGCCGTCAGCGTAACGGTTGCTTCCTCTCCGGGCTTGTACACGGACTTATCCGCGGCGAGTTCGACGGAGAATGCTTTGACGCGGGCATTTACAAAGATTGGCGTCATACCGAAAATACCTTTCGGCTTATCAAGGTCAAGTTCACCGTGCTTGTGCTGCGGCTCCTTTGTCCGTACCGAATAGGACGACACCGCGACATACACCACGGGAATATAGTTGCTTGCGACGGGAATTTCCAAAACTTGAGTATTTCCGTCGAGTTCGCGGACTTCCTCCGTAAAAATACCTTCGCGCTCCACCGTGATGAGGTATCTTCCCGCAGGGAGCGGGCTTTGCATCAAAATGCGGGCGGTGTCGCCGGGGTTGTACAGCGATTGATCGGGCGTTAGGCGCACGGCATCTTCATAATCGCGATCCCAAAAGCTCGCGCCCGATCCGGTAACGTAGAAGCGGTAATCGGTTTTGAACGTACGCCCTGCAGTATCTGTTCCGCTCATGCTCAGAATATATGAACCAGCATTTTTCGGTGTTACCTGCACCGTTCCCTTTGCAGCGGGTTTCACGGTTGCCGTATGCTCGGTGATGTTTTCTTTTTCGTAGTTTGAGTAAATGCTGCCGCCCGAGCCGCGCTCCTGTACGAGCTTCCAGTTTTCCCTGATCAGCTCAACGGTAAAATCTCCCGCGGCCGGTTTGGTGTCGCTAAGCGGATTGCCGTCGGGGGAGGCGAGGATGAACGGGAATGTGAGCTTTTGTCCCTTTTGCGCAAAGCCGGTAAGGTTTTCAGGCCGTGCAAGCCCGATGTAGAGCGCTGCCGGATGCACCATAACGGTATTCCGTGCGGAAATTTGCTGATTGCTGATGTCGGTTATCGAAACCTCGGTACTGTAGCGATAGGGGAGACCGATAATGCCTTCCGAAGCCGCCGCTTGGCAGGAAAGTTCCGCCGTACCCGTGTTCGACAGTTTTCCGGAAAACGATGCAACATGATCGATACCATAGCCCGATACTCCGAACTGATAGTCCTTTAATGCCGCATGGTTAGGGCTGAAAGAGGCGCCTTGCCGCATCCAGCTTCCGCTATATGCAGCCTTGCCAAGCCCCCCGCCCGAAAGGTACGAGGCGGATACTGCCGCTTTGATAGTATCTCCCATGATGATCGGCTGTTGCGGCATAGTTACTTCCGCCTGAAATTTCAGCTTTTCAAAATATGCGACGGTGATGGGGCATTCCTGCGTCCGGCTGTTTGCATCGTCAGTCCGCCGGTAGGTCAGGCTGTAAGAGCCGGGTGCTAAATCTTCCGGTAAGTCGAATGCTCCCCAAAAGCTCCCCGAATCGGTACAGGTGCCTTCTTGTTCTGCAACGTCGACCTCATCTCCTTCCGATGAATAACCGGATAACGTAACGATGTACTGACCCTCGTACGGAGTAAAGGTACTGAACATTTGTGTGCGGTCGATACCTCTGAACGAAACCGTTTCTCCGGGTTTATACAGCCCTCTGTCCGAAAAGAGGAATGTCCGCTGGTGTGTTTCTGCAATCTCTTGCGGATTTGCTGCGTACACATCGAAGCGCCACGGGCTGTGGGTATGCGGATAGAAAACAGCTTTATCTCCGTCTTTTTCTACAAATACGGCAGCATAATTTTTCGCGTTGCGGAAGAAGCGGATACTGTTACTTCCGTATGGAAGGACGGCAATCCCTTCTTTATCGGTGGTGCCGGAGGCAAAGGGTTCTTGCGCACCTTCTTCGGGGCTGACCGCTTCATCCTTATCGGTTTTTGCGTCGTACAGGTATACCGAAGCGCCTTCAACGGGTTCCCCTGTCGAGAGCTTAGAAACCAGCACGACGGTTTTATTGAGCGCGGAACGGACGGTAATGCCGATGTCCGTTACCTGCACGGTCGAAGTTCGGTAGCTGACACGCGGCTTGTTATTCCGCTGAGAATAGGGCGGGAGTGTTATTTCCGAATCGATGCAGACAAAGCCCTTGCCATTTTCAAGGTAGGGGTCAAGGTCGGCGAGTTCAAATAGCCGTTTATTCCGTACGGAAGCATCTAAGGTCTTTGCCTTTGAACGATCGTATGCCTCTCCCCATAAGTTCAGATCAAGCGGGTTGTCGGTTTTTGCGATTGCATAGCTCGACGGGGAAAGAATATTTTGATATTCAAACAGATATTTATGCGGATACGCCGCTTCCAGCATCAGATGCCCCGTATCGGTATATTGCACAAAACTCGGCGCATCGGGAACGGTAACCGTATAGGATGCGGCGGAGGCAAGAGCTCTGCCGTAGGTGTCCTTTATGCCGTTTTGCACGGTAACGGTGTATGTTTCTTGGGGCGCAACCGGTAAGCCGTGAATCAGCACGGTTGAATAGTACGATTCTGCATTGTGCACTTCGATATTTTTTTCACCGAATGTAAGCGCCGGTTTTATGGAAATATTGTTGAGTATGGTCTTTTTATCCACCGGATGGGAGAACCGGAGGGCTATCGGGTTTTTATAACCGTAGTCGTTATGATAAACCGTTGCGTCCTTGCAAGTAAACGGCTTGAGCGTATGGTATTGCGCCGTGGTGAGGGATCCGTCCGGACGTTTTGCCGCTACGGTAACCGTTGCATTAAAGGGGATTTTGCCGTCGATGTTCACCAATACGTTAAAGTCGTTTTTCCCTTCGAGGCGGGTAACGGTAGCACGGTATGGAACCGCTTGTTTCCCTGCTTCCTGTACCGATACGGAAAGAATCGATTGCAGTTCGGCAGGCTGTACCGGATAATTGAAGCTGAGCTGCACATCGTTTGCCGCTTCCGGAATCAGGTTGTCGGTGTTGATCGGTATCCACCGGTCTGAGTTTTTCCGCAGCATATAGCCGGGCTGAGAATAGGTGATGCGGAGCACTTCGCTGGTAACGGTGAACTGTCTTTTCCCTTTTATTTGTTTTCCGTTGAGCGCCCGTACGCTGTCTTTAACGGTTATCGTGTATTGCTGTCCGGGTTTAAGGCTTTCTTCAGGTTCAAAAGCAAGGTACCGCGAGCCGTACCAGCGGAATATGCCTTTTACGGCTGGACTAATCGATAGGTATGGGGACTCCGTTTCCGGTTTGCCGAGGGCGCCGATTGCCTTAACCGGCAGCGAGAACACGACGTAAAAGGACGGCGAGGTTACCGCCGCGGGAATCTTGCCTTTCGGTCCCCAATCGGCAACCGTGAGCGCTCCGCTCTGCGGAAGGTCGATGGTTTCCGCTATGCCTTTCGTTTGCTCGCCGGTCTCTGCCGTCACTTGAGGCGTATAGGTGGTTTTGTATGCCGTAAGCGCCCGTACTCCGGGAATAACCGAGACATCTTTTGCCGATGATTGCGGCGCGGGCGCTTTAAACGCCGGTATCTTGGAGTTCTGTTCGGGTTCGGGCGTTTCTATTGCATACTGCGGTAAAAACTGCTTTTCAAAATCCGAAATATTCGGATCGTTATACTTGCGCTGCGTCTGTTCTTGCAGCTTTGCGATATACGCTTTTTGATTCGCATCGCCCGAACTTGAACCTTTGCCGCAGCCGGCGATAAGGGCTGCCAGGGTTATAATCATTAAAACAATACCGGATTTTTTCATCGCTCTTTGTACTCCATTCAACTCATCAGTAGTTGGGACACTTAAAAACTAAAGGTTTATAAATGCTTCTATTATTATACAAGTATTATACAAGAGCCACAGTGAATATACAACACGGTATTTCACGGCTATTGGGATAATCGCCCGAAAGAAAATTTTGAGTTGATTATTTGTGCAGATGAAAGGTAAAAAAGATAATATGAAGTATCTTTGCTATCGGAAGTCGGTGGGATGATAAGATGAGACCGGCGGGATTCGAACCCGCCACCTACTGCTTAGAAGGCAGTTGCTCTATCCAAATGAGCTACGATCTCTTGAACTCGCAGTGTTCACTGCAAATATGCTATATGTATACAATAGGAGTGAAAAAAAGTCAAGGTTTATTTTCAGCCGCTGAAATAGCGCGGCTGAAAAACGCTGCGAGTTTGCTTACGCAAACATCGCTTATTGACGTGTGCGCTATCGCGCACGAATTCAACGGTCTCAAAAATTGATATTTTGTTCGACTGTTGAATTTTAAGGAACCTATCGTGCAAACGCATCAGACTGTTTCTAGTAGCCCCAATTATTTTGCACTTTTGCTCTACTCTACCTAATGCATTTGCCCTGCTGCTGAATTATTTAATTAAAAATCATTCCGAATATTTGACTTCTTGGCGTAAATATACTATTTTGTGTGCATGAAAATATTATCTTTATGTCTCGTTTTTAGTATTTTTGCGTTCGGCTGTTCCGCGAAACAAGCGCAGGCCGCCGCTCCTGTTACAACGCCGGATTCGAGGGCTCAGTCAAGCGCCGCTGCTTCTGCGGCAGTGCAGACCTCTGCAGCTCAACATACCGATCCGGTCTCGGCGCTCAGTTCGCTTGGGTTTTATGTGTATGACCAGCCGATTGATCTGCCGATAGCGGCACCCATACCGGCACTTAAGGGTGAGTCTGTCAAAGTGAGCGATTTTACCGGTAATATCACGCTCCTGAATTTTTGGGCGACATGGTGTCCGCCGTGCCGTGCCGAAATGCCCTCTATCGAGCGCCTATACAAGCAGATGAGCGGTACAAACTTTCGGATTGTTGCCGTCGATGCCGGTGAGCATCGTTCACAGGTGGCATCTTTTATCGAAAAAAATAAGTATACATTCCCTATCTATTTGGATGAATCGAACGAATTGTCGTCCATCTTTGCGGCACGCGGTCTCCCTTCTACCTATCTGGTTAATAAAGAAGGAAAGGTTATTGCTGCGCGTATCGGGGCGATGGAATATGACCAAGCGGAATTGATAAAACTGCTTAAGGAACTGGCTGATGGGTAGTGCCTCTCTTCCCGGCCTGTTCGGGGCTTTTTTTGCAGGACTGCTTTCATTTTTGAGCCCATGCGTCTTGCCGCTCATTCCGGTTTATCTTTCGTTTATTTCCGGTGAATCTTTGGCCGAAATCCGTGAAGGCGGCAGCGGCCGTATGCGCCTTTTTCTGCGAAGTGTCAGCTTTGTGCTTGGGTTTACGGTGGTGTTTGTGCTGCTTGCAATCCTATTCGGTACGGGTGCGCGCTTTATCGGCAGTTCCGTACCGCGTATGATTATGCGGGGGGCAGGGGTGCTTGTTATCCTGCTCGGTCTTAATATGCTCTTCGATTTTATCCCTTTTTTACGCGGAGAGATAAAAGCACAGGCGCCGAACACTGCTGCAAGTTTTTCAAAGGCTTTTGTATTCGGTATGTTGTTCGCCGCAGGATGGAGTCCCTGTATCGGGCCGATATTGTCGTCTATTCTGCTCTTTGCGGCTCAGGCAGGTAATATCGCAAAAGCCGCCTTTTTGCTTGGGGCGTATTCGCTCGGGCTTGGAATTCCTTTCTTGTTGGTAGGGTTGTTTTTTGATAAAGCGGAACCGGTGTTGCAGTGGTTCAAGCGGCATACGCGCGGAGTTAAGATAACTGCCGGATTGCTGATTATCTTCTTCGGTATATTGATGGTAACTGCCGGTTTAGCGAGTATTACAACCTTCTTTGTAAAGATAGGCTATGCGCTTGAAGAATATGCGCAGACGGGAACTCCTCCGTTTAGCACTATTGCCGGTGTACTTGCCCGCTGGCTGCTGTTCCAAGGTGTTTAAGGATTGTTTAAGCTCAAGGGCATCCTTAAAAGAGAGAGAGGCCCTCAACTTTTTGAAAACTTATTTTGAGAGTATTCAAGAGCGCAGTTTAAAAACTCCTGCAAATATGCCGGAAGCGTAATCTTTTTATTCCATACAAGATAAAGATCGCGGTATCGGTGCGGTATATGCTCAAGAGAGAATGCAAGCAGTTCTCCGCGGTCAATCATATCGTCTACGGCAATTTTGGAAATAAATGAAGTGCCTGCTCCCTGTGCAACGAGCCGCTTTATCACTTCGATATTGTTAATCGAGGTGATAATATGGAGCGATTCTATAGAAATATTTGCAGCGTTGAGCATGAGTTCCATATTTTGCTTTACCGCAGATCCGCTTTCCCGTACGATGAGCGGTTCCTGTGCGAGCCGCTTTAAATCAGGCTTTGTCTGCTGTAAAGCCCGATAATAGGGAATATTGGGTGTGATAAAGACAAACTCATCCTGATAAATCGGCCGGAATTCGCAGTTTTCATCATCGGTTTTCATGCCGACAATTCCTGCATCGACCTTTCGGGCGGAAATCCTCTTAATCGTTTCGTAGCTGTTTTGTTCTTCTACTTGAATAAGAATATTGGGGTGGTCTCTTCTGAACCGGCTTAATATAAAAGGGAGAATATAGCCCGTCGGAATGGTAGATGAGCCGAGCCGTACTATCTTTCGGTTTGGATTGATAAACCGATCGATAAGCGACGAACGCTGTTGCAGCAAATCTTTTGCTTCGCGGTAGAGTATTGTTCCCTCTTCCGTAATTTTCAGCTCCCGCGTGGAACGGATAAACAGCGGCGTGTCGAGTTCTTCCTCAAGCTGCTTAATGTGCAGGCTGACCGTCGGCTGCGAAATATTCAGTTCTTCCGCCGCTGCAGAAAAGCTCAGGTTTTCGACCAGCTTTACAAATACTTCAAGGTGCTTGAATTCCATATTTTCTCCAACGGGTAACTCTACGGTTTTATTTGCCGCGCGGAGCCTTTGCAGGATCAAGCGGTTTATTGTTTGCGTATACCATAAAATAAAGACGCGGTGTACCGGTGAGGGAGTCTGCGGCAAGAGTACCGAGTTTTTGACCGACGGTAATGTGCGCACCCGCTTGCGGGAGTATCTGTGCCAACCCTCCGTATACATAGACGTGTTTTGTTTTTGATTGAATAAAGATGACCTGCCCGTATCCTCGGTGCGGACCGATTGAAATGACACGCCCCGAAGCGATAGCTTGTACGGGAGCATTCGCTGTCGAATCGATAGCAACGCCGTAGAGTTTCCCCGAAAGATACGAAATATCGACAACGGAAACCGGCCACAGCAGGTTTTTATCGATTGATTTTTTTACGTAAGAGCGCGGATCCTCCCATGAAGCTTGAGCATTTTGTTGAGTGGTCGCAGTATTTTTGGGAACTGCAGCAACGGCTGTTTTTTCTCTTTCCGGCACAATCAATATTTTTCCGACTTTTAAGACGGCAGAGTCCGAAAGACTATTCGCTTTCCTCAGTGCTTCGACAGTAACGGAGAATTTTTTTGCAATACTGTAAAGTGTATCTCCTTTTTGTATTGTATATGTTTCGGGAATATAGATTTTTTGCCCAACCGTAATTTTCCCCGCATCGCTAATGTTATTCCGCTCTAGGAGGATAGCAACCGGCACCGAGTACTTGCGGCTGAGTGCATAGAGCGTTTCGCCTTTCTCCAAGATATGGAGCGTATCTGATGAATGGACGGAGAACACCGCAAGAGAAAAAATAAAAAAATAGATGGAATAACAACGCTTAGACATACTCGCCTATAAATATCGGTTGATTACGTAAAAAACTCAATACCATGATTAGTGCGTACTAGACATTTAGAGGGGCTTTCATTATCATCGTAACGATTATTATTTCAAGTTATAGGAGCATTTTATGGAAAATTTAATCGGAACAAAGATTATTGATTTTACCCTGCCTGCCTACTGTAAAGGAAAGTTTACCACGGTATCAAGTAAATCGTTGTTGGGTAATTGGTCTGTGTTTATGTTTTATCCCGCAGACTTTACATTTGTGTGTCCGACCGAATTAGCCGATTTAGGTAAGCTGTATCCCGAATTTCAAGAAATCGGATGCAAGGTATTTTCCGTCTCTACCGACAGCGAGTTTGTACATAAGGCATGGGCTGATGCAAGTGCAACAATCAGTGCTTTACCTTATGAAATGATTGCCGATAAAGCGGGTGTGTTTGCTGCTTCGTTGGGCATCCTTGTACCTGAAACATGGGTCGCACTCCGCGGTTCTTTTGTCATTGACCCTGACGGTATCATTAGAGCGTATGAAGTACACGATAACAGTATCGGTCGCGATGCTTCCGAATTACTGCGCAAGGTTCAAGCTGCTCAGTTTACTGCCGCACACGGCGATCAGGTATGTCCCGCAAAATGGCATCCCGGTGAAAAAACGCTGTATCCTTCTATTGACTTAGTTGGAAAAATCTAAAAGCGGCTGCTTGCAAACCTCTAAAAACTCAACGGTTTTTAGAGGTTTTTTATATATAACGGGTGGTGAACATTCAATTCACCTGCACTGTCAGCTTTGAAGCAAATGGCAGGTGTTCATTATCTGGAGGGCTTGAAAAAGAAAAAACCCTGTAGGCAAAAGGAGGAAAAAATCCTACAGGGCAACTGTAAAGGAGGTACATTGAATACTCTTTGATAGTACGTATCGCAATATACACCACTTAAACAGACAAAAAAAGAAAGGTTACATATTTACAAAAAATTATGAAAATATTAGGGTACGGTATGCAATTACTTTTTTCTTTTTCCAGTACTATGAACAGGCTCAAAAATCCTTCTCGGATGCGTTTTTCACGCCTTCTCTTTTTGGGCATTTTTTTTGTAATAGGAGGATTATCTCCGCTGCATGCCGAAATCTTCCGGTTCAACTTTAGGGATGGGGATACCTACCGAATCAATTCTACCGTTACTGAAGATGTGTACTTGAACGGGCAATTTGCGCATCAGGCTTATATCACCAACCGTGTTACCGTGGAAGTGTCGGATGTTCAACCGGCATCAAACGGACAGCCTTCCTCCGCGCTTCATACCTGTACTTTTATGACAAGTGAGCAAAACAGCAACAGGACGTTCTCGTGGGGACGCGAATATCCGAGCGTATTCCGCCGAGATGAGTTCGGTATTTACACCATCGATGAACAGTATTTTATGCCAGTGGTGCGGAATGTGCCGGTTTTCCCTCAGCATGATGTAAAAATAGGGGAAAGTTGGCAGCACACTGCAAGCGAAGCACACGATCTGCGGGATAACTTTAATATTCAAAAGCCTTTTGTCGTTCCTATCGACGTTACTTACACATATAAAGGTCTTGCCGAGCATGAAGGAAAAACCTATCAATTAATAGAAGTAAATTATGATCTTTATTATGATATTCCATTAAAAAATATCCAGAATAAAAGAAACGGAAGCGCAACATTGCCGATGCTGTATCCTGTCCGTACCATGGGCTATTCTAAGCAACGCCTCTATTGGGATAGCAATGCAGGTATGCTCCCCTATTATGACGAAGTATTTACCATCATGATGGAGTTAAACACGGGGGCGGTAATAGAATATCGCGGTACCGCACAGGCTGAAATTACGATGCTGCAGCGTATGAACAAGGAAAAAATAGCGGAAATGCTCGATAAACATATCCGGGATATGGGTATTTCGAATACAACCGTAGAAAAAAGTGATGAGGGGATCACGATAAGCCTTGAAAATATTCAATTTGAACCCGATTCGGCACGACTTCGTCCGTCCGAAAAAGAAAAGATTGAAAAAATAGGAAAGCTGTTGAGCGCATATCCCGATTATGAGCTATTAATTTCGGGACATACGGCGCTGGCAGGTACGGCTGAAGCAAGGCAGGTGCTGTCTGAGCAACGGGCAGCGGCTGTTGCAAATTATCTGGTAGAACTCGGTGTAAGAGAACAACACCATGTTTTTACACGCGGGTTTGGTGCGGAAAAACCGATTGCGCCTAATACTACGGAAGCGAACCGAGCACGGAATCGCCGTGTTGAAATCACGGTGCTGGAAAAATAACCGATATTTTCCGCACTGTCCTGCCGCTTAAGATTGTAGAGCATCTCTAAAAGCTATACCTGAGTTTTTAGAGATGCTCATTAATATATCTTGGAGCTCTACAACTGCCAACATATTGTGACAGTCGTTGAATTTTAATGTGCGACTAAATCCGCGTATTCCGAATGTTTATTGAACCAATCAGCTGCATACGAGCATTGAGGCCGTATTTTTTTTCCGTTCTTTTGAGCATAGTCTACGACTTCTTTAACAAGTTTACCGGCAACGCCTTGACCTCTCAACGAATTATCAACAAAGGTATGGTCGAGGCAAACCGTCGAATCACTCTCCTGCGGGAAGGTAACCTCGGCAATAACTTTTCCGGTATCGTTTTCGGCATAAATTCTATTTTCTTGGCGTATAAACTCCATCGTATTCTCCTTGCGGAAAGCAGTATGCCATAAAATAGAAAGAAATTTCAATATGTCTAGCTATCATATTGCATTCAACGATAAAAACTTCTATAATCAGCTTTATGTCCGAGATTGTTGGCTGGGAAGATAAAAAATATCAAGAGGTTTTCGATGATGAAACCCGTCTTCTTGTCAGGCGGAGAGCTGCCGATCAAAGCTGCTCCATCGACGATATACAAGGTATCCTCGACTCGCTCTATGTTTTTGATGGTAATAATGCTACAGGACGGAGTTCCGTGCAGCAAATCGTGCTTTCTGCAACCATCGCCGCTTATGAAGCCTTTATTCATCAATGGCAAAAAGAATTAACCCTTAAATAAAGACCGAGAAGGAGAGACTTCCGATGAATGTGAATTTGAAAAAGACATACGTTTACCTAATGGGATTATTTCTGCTTTTGAGCGGCTGCTCTATTAAACGTATGGCTTTCAACGGTATTGCAAATACCCTTGCACCTTTCCCTGCACCGAAAAGTGATGCTTCGGGAGGAATTGATGCTGCGGCAGCCCTCATCGGTGAAGATGATGTAAAGCTAGTCTCGGAAGTGTTTCCGACAGTATTAAAAATGTACGAAACATTGCACCTCAGTAATCCCAAACACCGCGGATTGGCCGTTATGTCCGGTTCTCTCTATATCATGTATGCGAATGCTTTTGTTCAAACCCCTGCCGATTACATCCCTGAAACGCAGTTCCAAAAAAAGAATCTTGAGTATTTGCGTGCGAAAAAATTTTATCTCCGCGGAGCCGATTATGTGATGCAATCGCTTGACACCGCTTACAAGGGATTCGCAGAAGCGATGGCACATTATACGGAAGACAAAAGCGCTGCTTTCCTTACACGTTGTAAAGCCGCTGATGTTGAATCGCTGTATTGGGCAGGCTGCGGTATTCTTGGGGCGTTTGCTCTTGATCCGATGGATACGGATGTGTTTACCTCAGTGCCGGGTGCCGTTGCAATGCTTGAGCGGGCAGCAGCGCTTTACCCTGGATTTAATGCCGGTGCTATTTGGGAGACTCTTACGGCCTTTTATGCTGCTGCTCCTGAATCCTTGGGCGGAGGTGCAGATAAAGCGGAAGATGCATATCAGAGAACGCTGGAGTTGAGCGGCGGGCAGCGGCCGTCGGTATATGTCCTCTATGCACAGACCTTTTGTATTCCTGCACAGGACAGTGCCGGTTTTGACGAGGCCTTACGCAAAGCATTGGAAATTGATTCTGCAAACCAGCCGAATAATAAGCTTACTATCACCCTCAGCCAAGAAAAAGCTCGATGGCTGCAAAAAATGAAAGGTGATTACTTCTTAGGTGATTGATTTACCTGTGTATCAGTTATATTCAAGGAGAAGATACTGTGAGAAAAATTTTGACACTCTTTGTTACATTGTTTATTGCTTCAACGGCTCTTGTCAGTGCTGAAGAAATCGTATTAAAGATAGCAACCGTTGCTCCTGCCCGTTCTCCATGGGACATTGAGCTTAAAAAAGTTGCAGAAGAATGGAATCGTATTACCGACGGACAGGTAACGGTAAAAATCTATAATATGACAACCCTCGGCGGAGAAAAAGCCGGTATTCAAAAACTCAAAGCAGCGCGCCCCGGGCAGCAGGCTCCGTTGGATGGAGCAATTTTTACCATGATCGGTTTGCATGAATTAGTTCCCGATGCTTATATCTATACACTTGCACTTCCATTTTTACTCCAAAATCAGCAAGAACTCGATAAAGCACTCAGTGTATACGGTAAGAAAATAGAATCAAGAATTAACGCGGCCGGTTATGAATTGGTCGCATGGTCGAATGTCGGATGGCTTTCTTTTTATACAAAGGAACCCTACCAAACACTCGGCGAATTAAAGAAAATAAAATTGGCAGTCGCCGGTTTGGATAGTCCTATTTTAAGTGATAGCTTTAAACTGAGCGGCTTTAACGTAGTCGATGTACCTACGCAAAAATTCTCTCAAATGTTGAAAAGCAAGAACGGTATCAGCGGTTTTTTTGCCGTGCATCTTTTAGCCTATGTCGGAGGGTATTACAAAGATATAAGCTATGCGCTTGATACAAAACTGTGTCCTATTATGGCTGGTTTTGTTATTTCAAAAGCTTCATGGAATAAAATTCCTACGAAATATCATGCTGCGATGAAAGAAGCAATGGAAAAGGCAAGAAAACGTCTCAACGATGCACTTGATGATTCGGATGCCGACTGTGTACGTAAAATGGAAGCAAGCGGGGTTACGATGATTCGTCCTTCTAAGGAAGAACTGAAGAAGTGGGAAGAAGAGTTCAGTGTGAATATTAATGATATCCATCGGGCATTTCCGAATGCATTTGATATGGAGATGTATCAAAATATCCAAAAACTCATTGCTCCGATGCGTAAATAACTGTACGATAAGAATATGAGAAAGACTGTCAATATATTCGTACTTTTTCTGGTTGGTATATTAGTCGTATTGCCGATTATATTTTTTTTCATCAGCGATGTCGGCGGTATTCCGGTGTTGGATGGAGAGCGGCTGGTTATTCATACCGTCTTTATTTTTGCGTGCTTTGCGGGTATGATTACCAGCGCAGATCACAAACAGTTGAATATCGAGGTCTTTAATCTTAAACTGTCCGATCGGCTTAAAACAATTGTCAGCCAAATCAATAACGGTATAACGGCAGCCGTTCTTACGGCAATCTTTTTTGCTTGTTTCCCGAATATCTTAGTTGTCATAGACGCTTCGGATCTTTTATGGGGGCTGCCGGTACGGTTTATCTTTGCCGCGCTGCCGTTGATGTTTTTTGCCCAGCTCTTTTTATGTTTTAAAAAGCGCGGTTCTCTTGTTTCCTCTTTGGTAGGACTTGCCGCCGGTTTGTTTATCAGTTCCGGCTCTATTGCTGTTATTGTATATACGCTCTTAGAAAAAGACATCCCGTTTTTTACTGCCTGCGCCTCATTTTGGCAGTCTTTGAGTGCTCCGTTGATGTTGCCGCTCATTCTGGGACTTATTGCCGCAGCTCTTTTCGGCTTACCGCTTTTTATCGTATTGCTTGGAATTACCTATACGGCATTCAGCCAAGGCGGCGGGTATGTCGATGTGATTCCGCTGGAAATGTATCATATTTTAACGGATACAAGTATCGCGGCAATTCCGCTCTTTACCATTGCAGGCTGTTTGCTCGCAGAAGGAAGTGCCGGAAAGCGGTTAATGGAGCTTGTCCGTAACAGTGTCGGTTGGATTCGGGGTGGAGTGGTTATTGCTTCAGTACTTGTGCTCACTTTTTTTACCACTTTTACCGGCGCATCGGGCGTAACTATTTTAGCACTCGGTCCGCTGATCAGTGTTATTTTAACCGGAAACGGCTATTCAAAAGATGATTCCGAATCGCTTATTACCGCTTCCGGCTCGCTTGGTATCCTTTTCCCGCCCAGTATGGCAATTATTATCTTCGGCGTAACCAATATTATGACCATTGATATCTTCGATGTGTTTAAAGGAGCAATTTTGCCGGGGCTCTTGCTTACGTTGTCGATGATTGTTATCGGTGTAATACGCGATCGTTCAAAAGCACGGATACCGTTTTCATGGGCTGTACTGAAAACAGCGTTCTTCGGCAGTTTTTTTGAGCTGTTGCTGCCGGTGTTTATTATCGTTCTCTATTTTTCAGGGCTTTTCTCGCTCCTTCAAACCGCTGCTTTCACTGTGCTTTATACCTGTGTATTGGAAGTTGTTATTCGCCGCGATTTTTCATGGAAAACGGCTGCTGCTTTTGTATTGAAAAGTATTCCTGTCGCCGGCGGAGTTCTTATTATCATCGGTGCGGCGAAGGGATTGGCCTATTATTTGATTGATGCAAATATACCGGCAATTTTAACGGACATCGTGCAGACGTATATACACTCAAAATATGTATTTTTGCTGCTGTTAAATGTACTGCTGCTTTTTGTGGGCTGTATTATGGATTTATATTCTGCGATTTTGGTTGTTTCGCCGCTTATTATGCCGATTGCCGAATCCTTTGGTATTCATCCTATCCATACTGCCGTTATTTTTTTGATGAACCTTGCACTCGGTTTTTTAACACCGCCCATTGGGATGGATTTATTTATCGCGAGTTATACGTTCAATAAGCCGATTGTTAAGATAGTAAAGAATATTCTCCCCTTTCTCGGTATTCAAAGTATTATTTTGTTGCTGGTTACGTATATTCCGTGGCTGACTACCGCTTTGCTTCGGTAGGAGAAGATGCGGTTTTTCGCTTTCCCGATACCCGCCCGCCTTGCTTTGCAGGAGTATTTTGGCGTATTGCGCCTCGTGGGCGGCGTTTAGGGGCTTCTTTTGTTTTTGCCGTACCGGTAAGCCGTATGTCCAAGCCGCCTTTTCTGAGACAGTATTTTACTGCATATTCAAGCTCAGTTCGTTGCGGATTCATCGGCAGGACAAAATGGCGGCATTCGGCATATACCGCCTTATAAACCGCCCGCGGTTCTTCTTCCCAATCGGTAATCAGTTGTAAAAAATCACGGATGAGGTATACCAATGCTTGTCCCTGCCGCTGAATTTTGTGTTCTGCAATTAATCCGTCAAGCTCTTCCATACTTGCAAAATAGTGTTCGGAAAAATGGGGCGAATCTTCAATAAATGAAAATGCCGAAGGCTGTAAATAGAGAAAGAGCCGATAATGCAGAAGCATTTTAAGAATCTCTGCTGCATGACCGCTCATGAGGATTTTGCTTATTTCCTCGGTTAAACGGGAAGGCGAGGTGTATTCAATAAGCGGTGCATCGCGATGAATGCGGCAGCGGAGTAGCAGCGGGATTGCTGCTCCGGTAATGGTTGCGTATTTGACGGCACGGAGCATCCGCACCGGATCTTCTGCAAAGATATGCGACAGATTGATAATCGGGTGCAGCTGTTTTTTGCGGATATCTTCCACACCGCCGACATAATCGACAATAATATTTTTTATCGGATCATAGTAGAGCGCATTTAAAGTAAAATCACGGCGTTGTACATCTTCGTCGATAGTACCGAATGCATTGCCGACGGAACCTTCTTCGATTGAGCGGAAGGTAGAAACCTCATATATTTTAGAACCATAAAAAATATGCACCAACCGAAACCGCTTCCCGATGAGCCGGGAGTTTTTAAAAATTTTGCGGATACGGGCAGGTTCTGCCGATGTAGCAATATCAAAGTCTTTCGGCGTTTTCCCAATTAGTAAATCACGGACAGCGCCGCCGACAATATAAGCCTCATAACCTGCGTTATGCAGCCCGCTGATGATACGGATAGCCTCGCTGTCCACCTTACGAGGATCGATAGAGTGTTCCGTTGCCGTATATATAAGCGCTTTTGATAGCTTTTTATTCGTATTATTTCGAGTATACCTTACTAACATTACAACGGTGTATTGTGCCGTGAATTTTCAATTCTGTCAATCTGATATGCGGCATCGGTTACGGCTCTGATTGCACCTAGCCAAAAGATATTTTTTGTGATAAATTGCTTCAATCATGGGGGAACCAATGAGTGAAAAGTATGATTTGATAATCGTTGGCGGCGGTCCGGCAGGAATGGCTGCCGGAATTTATGCTGCACGTTCAAAATTAAAGACCGTTGTTTTGGAACAAAAACGGAATACGGGCGGTCAGTGTTATATTACCGAAGAAATTGAAAACTATCCCGGCTTTCCTGAGGCAACCGGTCCGTCTCTCAGTGAGGCTTTCCATAAGCATGCCGAAAAGTTCGGTGTCGTATTTGTAAATACGGGAGCTGAAAAACTTGAAAAAAGCAATGACTCTCTCCATTATATCGTGCATGGAACCAATGGTACCGACTATGAAGGTCTTGCTGTTTTGATTGCAACCGGCGCTGGTGCTCGTACCCTTGGGTGTAAAGGTGAAAAAGAATTCAGCGGGAAAGGTGTTTCCTACTGCGCTACGTGCGATGGAGCTTTCTTTGAAGAATGCGAAATTGCTGTTGTCGGCGGCGGAGATGCGGCCGTTGAAGAAGCTATGTATCTGACAAAGTTTGCCGATAAGGTAACCATTATCCATCGCCGTGATGAATTGCGGGCAGCTAAGTCTATTCAAGAAAAAGCATTTGCCAATCCTAAGATGGCTTTTAAGTGGAATGCTGTTGTAGATGAAGTATGCGGCGACGGACTTGTGTCTCACTTAAAACTTCGGGATACGAAAACCGGAGAAATTTCCGATTTTAAAACCGAAGGTTTATTCATATTTATCGGGCATGATCCCGAGACTGAACTGGTAAAGGATATGGTGAAGCTTGATGAGGCGGGATATATTATTACCAACGGGCGAATGGAAACCAATGTGCCGGGCATTTATGCCGCCGGTGATGTTATCCGTAAAGAATCCAGACAGGTGGTTACTGCAGCGGCTGACGGTGCATTAGCCGGAATTTGGGCAGGTAACTACATTGACGACATAAAAGCGCGTCAGAAACTTTCAAAGTAGTATAAGGAACCCCCGCTTGTTGCCATGGAGCTTGAGCGGCGGCGTATAGGAGGGCTAAAAATGGTTGAATTAACAAAAGATTCATTTGAACAAGAAGTGCACGGATCAAAAGGTGTTACACTGGTTGATTTTTGGTCTCAGTCGTGTGTACCGTGTAAGCAGTTGATGCCTGACGTTCATGCAATGGCAGAGCGCTATACCGGGAAGGTGAAATTCTGCTCATTCGATATCGGTCTCGGACGCAGAGTCGCGATGAAAGAGCAGGTACTTGGTTTGCCTTCAATTCTTATCTATGTTGACGGCGAAAAGAAGGAGCACCTTACCGGTGAAGGTTTAAACGCAAAACAGATTGAAGATACGCTTCAAAAGTATCTGTAAAGCGCTTAGCCTAATTAATAGTGAAATATCAGGGAGAATATCTCTCTTGATAGATATGGGGAAACTCCGAAAAATCCAAGCAGGTTTTGAGAAGTTTCGATAATTTCCTTGGAGGGTATGCTATGGAATTAAAAGGCAAAAAGGTCATCATTATCGGTGACCGCGACGGCATTCCCGGGGAGGCCATAAAGCTTTGTGCTGAGACGGCGGGCGCTGAAGTTGTTTATGCGGCAACCGAATGCTTCGTCTGAACAAGCGCAGGCGCAATGGACTTGGAAAACCAAAAGCGGGTTAAAGATTTAGCTGAAAAGTACGGTTGCGAGAACACGGTAGTGCTTCTCGGCGGTGCCGAAGCTGAATCCTCAGGTCTTGCCTGTGAAACCGTTACAAACGGTGATCCTACTTTTGCAGGTCCGTTGGCAGGAGTCTCGTTGGGACTTTTGTGTTATCATGTGGTTGAACCGGAAATCAAAAATCAAATAGATCCTAAGGTCTATGAAGAACAAATCAGTATGATGGAGATGGTTCTTGATGTTTCTGCAATTGTCGCGGAAGTCAAAGAATATCGTGAGAAATACTGTAAGTTTTTGAAGTAAAAAATACTGCAATAAAAGCGTATCGGTTGCCATCTGTTAACCGGTACGCTTTTATAATAAACCTTCCTCAATCTTAAATTAGAATAAAATTCGTATAACGAGACCTTGACTAATCTTGAAAAGCAATTAGAATTATTGCTATGAGTGATTATCTGGATATCAATAATGAAGAGTTATTGAAAGACTTTTTTAGTGAAGCAGAACAGCAGGTAGAGCAGCTGGAAAGTAATATTCTTGTTATTGAACAGGATCCTACCAATAAAGAAGCTATTGATGAGATTTTCCGTGCGGCTCATACTTTGAAAGGCGGCTCTGCAACCGTTGAAATGAGTGAATTATCCGGTTTCACTCATGCCGTAGAAGATTTGCTTGATGCTATCCGGTCGAATCAAGTTACAGTTACAGAGGAAACCATTGACCTTTTGTTGCATTCTTTGGATATAATCAAGGATATGCTTGCAGCAAGATCTAATGGTGAGGTATATAGCCAAGATGTGTCTGAAACGGTTACAAAACTGCGGTCGTATATCCCTGATAAGAAAGATACTAAAAAAGCTGCTGCAAAAGCTTCTCCGCCCAAGCCTGCCGTTTCTAAGCCGGTAGCGCAGCCTCAAGCAAAAACTGTAGCTTCCGGCGACGAAGATGCCGTCGATCCGGCATCTTTACTTTCCGAATATGAAATCCTTGAATTACGCGAAGCGGTACCCGCCGGAAATAAGGTGTATGCCATTCGAGTGCAGTTTGATGAATCAAGTTTAATGAATACCGTTGGTGGTATTCAGGTGTTTGCAGCTTTAAAGCAATCTGCGATGGTGCTTAAAACCATTCCCGATTTTGATGCACTCTATGAAGATGAATTTCATTCTGAAGTTCTTTATTATGTTGCGTCAACGGCAAGCGAAAGTAGTTTGCTATCGATTGCAAATATTCCCGATGTGACGCTTAATGCAGTAATTGACGAACTAACCTTTAGTGCCGAAGGGAGCGCTTCAAAAACAAAAGCTTCAAAACCAGAAGAGCCTGCTCCAGCTGCAGAAGTACAGCCTGCTCCTGACACAGGATCGAAAGCTGAAACGCCACAGCCGGAAGCGTCCGCTCCTGCCGTGCAGGGAGATGCAGGGCATCCGAAAAAAGCTCCGGCCGCAGCCGCAAATGCCGCCCACGCATCGGGGTCGGTACTGCGCGTTGACGCAAAGCGTATTGACTACTTACTGAACTTGGTCAGCGAGACGGTTATTACCAAAGCATCACTTAACCAAAGCGCAATGGAGTTTAATGAGCTGTATGCGCTTTTCCAAAATGCGAACGGTGAATATAAAGATCGAATTCGTAAACTTTTGGATAAATTCCCGTCTTATCTTGAGAAGCTTCAACAAGGAGCAGATTTAAATACTATTAAGAAGGAACTTGCAGCAGATTATGCCGGTATGTTTGAGCTTTTTAGTCAGTTTGAAACATCCATGAAATATTCGGTTACTAAGTTCCGTTCTTCCGCACAAAACTTGGGACGTATTTCAGGTGAGTTGCAGGAAGGGGTTATGAAAATCCGTATGGTTCCCATCAGTCAGATTTTCAGCCGCTTCCCCCGCGTTGTTCGCGATCTTTCTAAATCGTTAAATAAGAATATCCAGCTTGTAATCGAAGGTGAAGATACCGAATTGGATAAATCGGTAGTCGAAGATCTTCTTGATCCGATTATGCACTGCGTGCGTAATTCGATGGATCATGGTATTGAAACTCCTGAAGAGCGGAAAGCACTCGGAAAATCCGAGCAGGGAATACTTTTGCTGAGAGCGAGCAATGAAGGTAACATGATTGTTATCGAAGTTGTTGATGACGGCAAAGGTATCGATGTTGATGCTGTAAAGGCAAAGGCCGTTGAACGTGGTCTTTTGCATCCGGGAAAAAATCTCACGGATGTTGAGGCATATCAGCTGATCTTTGCACCGGGTTTTTCAACTTCAAAAACGATTTCCAGCGTTTCGGGACGTGGCGTCGGGTTGGATGTCGTTAAGACGCATATAGAAAAGCTCAACGGAACCGTTACAGTCGTTTCGGAAAAAAACAGGGGAACCCGTTTTACTATCAAATTGCCGTTAACGCTTGCAATTATCCAAGGCTTGCTGATACGTGTCGGCGAAGAAGTGTATTCTATCCCGATTACTTCCGTTATTGAAAGTCATCGTGTGCGCAGTGAAGAAATTAACCGTATTGACAGTTATGAAGTATTTAATGTTCGCAATGAAGTTATCAGTTTGTTGCGGTTGAATAGGCTGTTCGGTGTTCCTTCTGCAGAAAAGGGCGATGACGGTCATCATTATATCGTTATTGTCGGAACAGCTGAAAAGAAAGTTGGATTAATGGTCGATAGTCTCATTGGTGAAGAAGATGTCGTTATTAAGCCTTTAAAAGATCAGTTCACCAATTCTCCGGGAATTGCTGGCGCTTCAATTCTAGGAGACGGTTCCGTTTCATTGATCATCGATGTCGGGCAATTACTTGATTTGGGCTTAAAACAGGAAATGCATGCCCGTGAACGGCGCGAGGCTTCCATCTGGTAAAAGGGGATTAAATGACTATGGAAAAAACCGAGTTGAATGCAAGCATAAATGAAGAACTGCAGGATGAGTATATAAGCGAACCTCTTTCGGTTATCGATTTTAAGATGATAACTTTTTCCCTCGCAGAAAAGGATTATGCAATCGATATTATGAAAGTAAAAGAGATAGCAAAAGCCAATAATTTTACTTATGTGCCGAATACAGCTCCTTTTGTACTTGGGGTATATAACCTGCGCGGTGATATCATTCCTATTATTGACTTGCGTATTTTTTTCAATATTCCGATTAAGCAGCGTGCGAAGGATACCGTTGAAAGTATGGTTATCATTAATGTTGATGATCAGACGTTTGGTATTGTTGTTGACCGGATTGATAAAGTAGTCGGTGTTTCAAAAAATACTATTCAACCGCCGCATCCTATTTTCGGTGATATAAATATTAAATATATTTATGGGGTTGTAGAAAATTCCGGGCAGTTGTATATTCTATTAGATGTCGATCGTATTTTTGCTTCCCGTACCGTAACGGAAACAAAAGAGACCGTTGCCGAAAGTGAGGCGCTGCCGGTTGACAATTCTGCGAAGCAAAGTCCTGGAACAGATGTTGCTCAATCAAATGATGCGCTTGATATCCGTTTTATTGGAGATACGCTTGCCGCTCTCGGTCAGTTCTATCCTTCTCCCGTCAATGCTGCATGGCTGGAAAAACGATACTATGAATGGCGGGATATGCGGGTCGCTTCAAGCATCCAAATACAATCTGAAGACCAAGCACGGGAGTTTTTGAGTAATTTTCTTTCGCCTAATACACGGCGCTTTTGGTCTGATTCATATATGAATACGGTATTGGCTGCCTTACCCGATAATGATGCGAAGATTATTACCGTTTGGAATGTCGGTTGTGATTCGGGATATGAGACATACAGCCTTGCGGTACTGTTGAAGCAAAAATATCCCCGCGCTGCAATCAGAATTTATGCCAATGATGCTGACTTGTTGGCTATTTCTAATGCGCCGATGCTGACTGTCCCTGAAGATCAGGTGATCAATAGATTTAAACCGTATTTAGTCAAAGGGGTAAATGATTCATATAGCTTCAATCAAGAAATAAAAGATATGATCTTGTTTGAATACCATGATTGTTTGCACCAAAATACCCTGCCGGATGTTGATATTATCCTTGCTCGTGATGTATTATCATTTATCAAAACGGAAAAGCAAAGCATCTTATTGGAAGAATTTAGGGATAAACTGAAAACAACCGGTGTTGTTATCTTGGGTGCAAATGAAATGATGCCGAAACAGAGCGGATGGATGCGGCAAGTGATGGGGGATATAACTACTTTCTCACGAGAGTAGATTGTAGCGGATAATCGAAGATCGATATCGATTTTTGATTATTGATAAACAGAGGGCTGGCAGCTGTTTGATAAACGGTTGTCATGCGCAGTTTGTATAAAACTGAAAACGGACCTCGTACCGTGACGGATGTTATTGTTCGTTTAATTTTTTTAGAAGGAGATTTTGATGCGTGTAGAGTATATCAATCCGTTTAGTGAAGCTGCCTATAACATCTTAGTGCAAGTGCTCGGCGGTGAAGTTAAACGCGGTGACTTGTATTTGAAATCTACTTGTATGCCTGTGATGGGCGTTGCGGCAATTGTAGGTTTGGCCGGTGATGTTGAAGGACGGGTTATTTTTGATATGACACCGGAAACGGCATTGAAGATCGCATCGGCGATGAATCAAGAAGAGTTCACCGAATTTGATGAACTGGGGCGTGCGACGATCACGGAACTTGCGAATCTCATTACCGCACAAGCAGTAACAAAACTGCATGATCTCGGGTTTAAATTCGATTTAACCCCGCCTGCTCTTTTCACCGGTGATAATATGTCAATATCGAGTAGTGATATTGAAGCATTGATTGTACCGATGGAAACGGCGCAAGGTAAAGTTGAAATAAACGTTGCTATTCGCGACAGAGCTTAAGAGGAGTAGGCTATGATTTCTAAACAAGATTTTCCGTCTATTAACGAACGTGCCCCGGGTGGTGTAAGAGCTGATGGTTCAGCTTATAAAGTCCTGGTGGTAGATGATTCTATTTTCGTTTCTAAACAGATCGGTCAGATTTTAACCAGCGAAGGCTACGAAGTTATTGCAACTGCTGCTGACGGTTTTGAAGGTGTTGAAAAATACAAAGAGTTGTGTCCGAATGTTGACCTTGTTACAATGGATATCACGATGCCCAAAATGGACGGTATTACGGCTCTTGAACAGATAATGGCCTTTGATAAAAATGCAAAGGTTGTTATGATCAGCGCACTTGGAAAAGAAGAGTTGGTAAAGAAATCTCTGCTGCTTGGAGCAAAAAACTACATTGTTAAACCGCTCGATCGCAAAAAGGTTCTTGAGCGCATCGCTGCTGTTTTATCGAAATAGTGAAAGTTTGTCATCTTACCGTAGATTGAACTCTTTCTACGGTAAGATATTGTTTTGTAGTTTTTCACGATATAGGGTGACGGTTTACAGTAATTGTCATTTATGGATACAAAATAGCTGGTAGGTGTGATTTTTATAGGAAATAATGTATTCATCGCCGAGTAGACGATTGAGCTTATTTCTAAGCCGGTAGATATGTGTTTGTGCATAGTTTTGACTGTTTTTGACCGTTTTGGCATTTAATAATTCAATAATTTCTTCTACATTTATTCCGTCTTTCTTTTCCAGTAACCTTTTAATCAGTTGTTTTTGTTTCTCTGTAAAATACTTCATGACTCGACTGACACTGCTCGCATTGGCAGAATAAGCCCTGATTGCTTGATGTTCTATTTCAGCTGCCGATTTTTCTTTTTGTTTCTTATACTTTCGAAGTCTCTTTTTAACTTTTTTAATCAGTTCTTTGTCTTTTTCGGTTGTAAATGGAAAGTAGTAATATGATGATAGGTAATGAACGGTAAAATCAAAGCTTGTTTCTGTTTCGGTATAGTCGATCACGGTAAAAGTTAAGCCGAGTTTTTCAAGTAATTCTTCAATGTCGATATTATAGTGCTGAATTCTACTGTGTTCGATAAGTAAAACTTTGAGTGACGGGCTTTTGAACTTAGAGAGAAAATCCTTTAAGCAATAAGCAGCCGCGACTTGTATGTTGGCATCTTCGAGATACCGGTGGAGACTTTTATTTCTTTGCAGATCTTGATCATATAAAAGCACTCTCATACTTTTATTTTCGGTTAAATACCCGTTATACTCAATCGTTTATCGGAAAGTGAGCAAAAACCACCCGAGTTCTTTGAGATGCACTATCTTATTTTCGGCTACTTGCATATAGGCTATAAAGTATCGTATGATATTACCTATGGCAAAACGTACAAAAAGAAAAATATCGCTCGGCTGTCTCTTTTGGATTGTATTTATTTTATTAATCGCGGTACTTTTTTTCTTGAATAAAGATACAATATCTTTTGTTTTAGATAAAACAAACGCGAGAAATATATTCTTAAAAGATAAAACCGAAACATCGCAAGAATCTTCACAAGCACTGCCTAACATTCAATCTAAAGAAGATAGCGGAGATAATGTCCCTGTAAAGGGAGACGGAAGTAAAGAACCTGAACAGGAAACCAACAGCGGATCTGCACAGCCGCATCAAGATACCCATAAGCAACCCGCTGCATCGGAAAAATCCGGAGCTTCAAATGCGCGTAATAATGAGCAAGTAAAGAAACCTCAGCCTGAAAATAATAATCGAGTTAATTCGCAGCAAAACAGCGGACAAACAACTGTACCAAGTCCGGCAACGCCCAAACCGGCTGATGAACGGACTTCGCCGCAGCGCAACAGCACTACAACCGCACAACAGCCGCAATCTATTGCTTCATCAGTCCAGAAACCTCATGCAGCAGCACCGGCAAAACCCGAAACCGATAAAAATCGATCGGCGGCGGTAAGAAAAGCGGTTATATATTGGGTACGGGTAGATGCGGACGGAAAACTCATTCCTAAAAGCGCGACCCGCTTGCTTCCTAAGTCCGATGCGCCGATGAGCGATGCGCTTGAAGCGCTTTTTGCCGCTCCTACTATGGACGAGTTAAAGCAGGGAGTGCGGACGCTTATTCCGCCCGGCACCAAGCTCCGTTCCGCATGGGTCAGAGACGGTGTCGCATTTATCAATGTGAGCGAAGAATTTCAGTTTAACCAATACGGTATCGATGGCGCCTTGGCGCAGCTCTTGCAAGTGGTATTCACGGCAACGGAGTTCTCAACCGTAAAATCGGTACAGTTTCTTATTGAAGGACAAAAGCAAGAGTATCTTGGAGCCGAAGGTGTGTGGATAGGCTCGCCGCTCTCGCGCACTTCTTTCTAGCTTGCAGCAGTTTACCGAAGGAGATTTTATGCCGATATTGGAGAGTATGAAATCTTTTGTTGTGCTGGCTGCGAACGGTATTTCCAATTATGCGCTGCGGCCGCTTACCCAAGGCGGTTGTACCGCTCTTGCTTCCGCATTGGAGCGTACAAGTCATTTCCCCGATTATGCGGGTACTATTATAACTGCAGCAGCCGAGCAATGTGCTGCAATTCAAAAATACTGCGATGATGTGTGTCCTTCCGCCCTGCCGCCGGTGCGGGTGGTTCCGGTTGCAGAGGAGACTGCTGCTGCTTTTTTTAAGGCGCTTATCCCTTTTGCAGCGGAAGCTGATCATGTCTTTATTGCATGGGCTGATGCTCCTTTTTTAGACAGCGCGGGTGCGGCGCAGCTCTATGCTCAGCATTGTACCTATAAGGCGGAATACAGCTTTGCGGATGGATATCCTGAAGGGCTGCTTCCGCAAATCGTTTCGGCAGGTCTGGTACCCATATTAGCAGCGCTGCCTTTTGCAGCTGAGGTACCGCTTAATCGCTCTTTTCTGTTTGATACCGTTAAAAAAGATATAAATTCTTACGACTTGGAAACGATGATTGCGCCCGAAGATATGCGGTACCTGCGGCTCGCTTTTTATACCGACACCAAGGCCTCATGGCTTTTGTGCAGTCATTTTACCGGCATCACTGCGGAGAACTATGCGGCATATATCACCGAGCGGCAAGAGTATCTGCGTTCATTGCCTGCCTACTACGGGATTGAACTCATTGCCTATCACCCTTTGCGTTCCATCTATCGCCCTAAGCTGTTCCCTGAAAAATTTGATGATTCTTGCTGTATGGACTTTGAAGCTGCCGCTCGGCTCATCGATGCGATTGCCGCTTTTTCCGAAAGCGCCGTTATTTCGCTGTCGCTCTATGGGGAGCCGCTCTTGCATCCTCAGTTTGTAACGATTGTGGAGCAGATATTGAACCATCGGCATCTTTCAGTCTTGATAGAAACGAGCGGTGTTGTAGAAAAAACGGCGGCTAATCTTGAGGCTTTTGACCGGCTTGCTCAAGTTTGCAGGGATGTACCGCCAAGAAGTAATGGGCGCTTGCCGATTTACTGGATTGTCGATATCGATGCGGCCGGTTCAAAAACTTATGGCACCGTGCATCAGCTTCCCGATGAGGATGCCGAACGGTGTTTAAAGCAAGCTGCGACGTTTGCCGACCACCTTGCAACAGTGTTCCCAAAGGCTGTGTGGGTACAGATGACACGTATGAACGAAAATGAAGCGGAATTGGAGCCTTTTTACCGCTTATGGGAAAAACGGGAGGCAAAGCCGCTTATTCAAAAATATGACCATCTCTGCGGGACTCTTCCAGACCGCCGCCCTGCCGATATTTCTCCGTTGAAGCGGCATCCCTGCTGGCACCTCAAGCGTGATTTGTCTATTTGTACGGATGGAACCGTTCCGCTCTGTAAAGAAGATGTCAGCCGTTCGGTTGTACTCGGTAATGCCTTTACGATGCCGCTTGAAACGATTTGGGAAAACGGCCGGCGTTTGTACTCCGATCAGATACAATCCTGTTATAAGGGGGTATGTGAACATTGTGACGAATACTATACCTACAACTTTTAACGAACGGAAAGTTTCGCATACCATTATCGGCGGTATGCAGTATCGGGGAAAAGATAAGCCAGAAGACTTTTGCGTTCTTGTGTTAAACCGCGGCAGAAAGTATTATCGGCAGCTCTTTTTTGAGCAGTTGTTAGCTGAAGGATTTACCTCTGTTATTTCGATAGAGTCAAGTGCTGATGTTAGTGACATGGAAAGCCTCACGGGAAAATTTCCGCAAGTACGCTTTTTATTTCCCCAAGAAAAACTCACCGTCGGGGAGATGATTAATCTCGGCTTTGCCGAGACGTCCGCTCCATATGTTATGGTATTATGGAACGATACACGTATTCCACCGGGAAGTTTTACCGAGCGGGTACTTGAAAAGATTAAACAAGAGCATTTATTTTGTGCAGCGCCTGTGTTGGCAAATGTGCGGGGTGAAGCGGTACCAAACCAAATGGTTCCCAGCCTGAATGGAAATCGATTTTCGACTGAACAGCTTTCCTGTATCAAAAATAAGACGGCAACTATTTATCCCTATGATTTTATGGGAATCTATAGTAGAAATAAGTGTATGCAGCTCGGCGGTTTCGATTATACGATTCAGAATCCTTATTGGCAAAATCTCGATTTCGGTTTTCGTGCTCACCTTTGGGGAGAGTCGATACGGATCTTTACTTCGTTCCGGATTCACTATGAGGGCGAGCCTCCTCCTGAGGATATTTCCGTTGATGCCTCGTATCGGCAGTTTTATCTTAAAAACCTTGCACCGGAATTGACGGACGGGGAGGCTGCTATTCCTTGTAAGTTATTCTGGAGCTATCTGCATAACTCAGGTTTAAATCCGCTGCATGCATGGCAGCATTTTTCTGAAGCACGGCGATGGACTCAACTGAATAAAAATCGGTTTATAACCACCGCCCGTACATTAATAGAGCATTGGGAGCCTTTTATATGAGTGTTTATTCAGGTGTTGCCGTTGTTGTACAAGCACGCCTCAATTCTTCACGGCTGCCGCGTAAAGCGCTGTTGAACCTTTGCGGCAAACCTCTTCTTGCCTATACGCTTGAAGCAATGAGGGAGATTCCGGCAGAGCGGTATATCCTTGCTTGCGACCGTGCTTCGGCTGCTGATTTTGCACCGATTGCGGAACAATTCCATTATACTCTCATCAGCGGTTCGGAGACCGATGTACTCGGCCGTTTTTGTTCGGTTATCAGGCAGTTTGAAACTTCGCTCCGTCCCATTACAACGATTATCCGTGCAACGGGCGATAATCCCTTTTTGTTTACCGAAGCCGCCGAAGCTTCCGTTAAGCGGTTTGTGGAACTTGGTGAGCCTGATTATTTTACCTACACAGGTCTTCCGCACGGCAGCGGCGTCGAAATTATAAAGGCAAAGAGCCTTCTTACCGCAGAACGGCTCACCGATGATGCGTATGATCATGAACACGTCGGCCCCGCCTTGTATCGGCATACCGATACTTTTATCTGTGTAAAAGAAACCGCTCCATTGCGGTGGTATGCGCCGCACTTGCGGACAACAGTCGATACGAAGGATGATTTTGAATGTGCGGAATTGATGATGCAATATCTGCAAAGGGAAAAAGCCGTAATACCTCCGTCTGCGTCCGCAGTTATGAAGGCATGCCGATATGCCGGTAGAATTGCCGTGTTTGTTCCGTCGGTACGGGAAGGGCAGGGAACGGGACATCTCCGCCGTGCGTGCAGCTTGATGCAAGAGCTTGCGCCTCAGTTGCGCTCAGTGTTGTATCTCGGTGCAGCATCTGAGCCTTCATTTGTGCAAGCTATCATTAAAAAGATAGGAAATATTGAGACCGTCAATGAAATTCCCGAGCAAACATGTGTCTTTATCCTCGATAATTTTAGGACACAGGCGGAAGAAGTGCGGCAGCTTAAAAAAATTGCACCGGTCGTCGCCTTGGATGAAGGAGGCGAGGGGAGGGCTTTTGTCGACTATCTGATCGATATTCTTCCTGCCTTACCTCATCCCATTGAGTTGTCTGACGTATCGGTGCCGAAGCCTTCGTCGGATTCATCAAGTGCTTCAAATTCTTCGCAACCATCGCGAAATCGTACCGCCGATCACTCCGAACGCATTCCAGATTATTCTGAGTCGGTTGAAGCCTTCAGGGCGAATCTCACCGAAGTCAACTTTATTGCACTGCCGCAAAAGCGGAAGCGGGACGGGGCTTTAAAAAAATACGAAAAAAACGGGAAATACTTTTTTCCCATTGAAAATGCAAAGCTCTTGATTGTCTGCGGCGGCGAAGATGCCGCTCACATGGGGCTTCCGCTTGCTCATATCTTTGCCGAGCTCGGTGCGGAAGTGTCCGTTATTGAGCCCAATGAAAAGAAATATTCGCAGCAAAAGATGAACCTCTATGTCTATCCTTATTTGGAAAATCTGCGGGATAGGCTCTGCGAATGGGATATCGTAGTAACACACTACGGCTTTACCGCCTTTGAAGCGCTCGCCGCAGGTTGTGCGGTTATTCTTGTTTCTCCGACCGATTATCATTATCGGCTGGGACTCAATGCGGGATTTTCAACGATGTCCGCCGGTATGCCGGCCGCTCAGGATATTAAAGCGTTGTTCAAGGCAGGTATCGATATTCCTTCCATCGTTACACCGCAGTCAAGGGAAAAAAGCCTAGCCGAGTTTATCTTGAAGCTTTCTGCAGCAACCGCGCACCGTTGTCCGCTCTGTGATGAACCGTCTTCACTGCCTCCGGAAGGCAGGGCAGAGAATAAGACTGTTTCGCGTTGTCCCGTCTGCGGGATGTACTATCCGTCGTTTATTGCTGCAGAAAAAAAGGACTACAGCGAACAGTATTTTTTTGAAGAATATCAAGCGCAGTACGGAAAAACCTATCTGGAGGACTTTGAATCGATTAAACGGCAGGGGTTACGGCGGATGTCGATCATCAATGCAATCTATGCAAAGGTCTTTAATGGAGGCAAGGAAGAATCGCTGTTTGAAGGCCTTCATCACGGTACAAAGCGGATTCTCGATGTGGGTTGCGCCTATGGTCCCTTCCTTGCAGCTGCAAAGGAGTCCGGGTGGAATCCGGTGGGAACCGATATTTCAGCGGAAGCGGTGCACTATGTTTGCAAGACGCTGCAGCTCCCTGCGTGTCAGGCGCCCTTCCCGGTACTTCCGGCACGGTTTTCTTTTACGGTTGAAAAAACATTCACCGAACAGCATAATCAGCCGCTCAGTATTCCGCTTGAAGCAGGCGGTTTTTCTGCGGTAACGATGTGGTTTGTTATCGAGCATTTTCAGGATTTGAATTCGGTGCTGCAGAAGGTTTCCGATCTTTTGATCGGGGGCGGAATTTTTGCTTTTTCTACGCCTGCACTGTCGGGCGTTACCGGCCGGTGGAACCGCCGCCTCTTTTTTTCGCAGAGTCCGACCGACCATTATACTATTTGGGATAGACGGCAGGCAAAAAAACAACTGGAACGCTACGGTTTTACCGTAAAAAAAATTGTATCCATTGGGCATCATCCGGAGCGTTTTCCCCATGCGGCCAAGATAAAAAAAGGCGGCTTTCGCTGGAATATACTGATGCTGGTTAGTAAGCTCTTTAAGCTTGGGGACAGTATGGAAATTTATGCGGTAAAGATGGGCATGTAAACCAAAGCCGTACAAATAGCACGGCTTTGGTTTACACAAGTTTGCACAAGCGCAAACTTGTATTATTATATGCACGTTCTCACTTCGTTGCGAACGTGCGTAAAAAGTCAATCGAAAGTTGAAACTTTCTTCTTGACTTTTTATGGGAGCGTTTGATGACTAAAAAACGGGTGTTTATGCTCGGCGCAGGTTTTATGCAGGGTGTTGCGATACGTGCAGCCCGCGCACTCGGCTGCACCGTTGTTGCAGCCGACGGAAATCCGTCCGCGGTATGTGCAGCGGAAGCCGACGAGTTCGTATGCATCGATTTAAAAGATACCGCGCGCCTTATCGACTATGCGCGGTATTTACAGCAGAACGGCGGACTCGATGCGGTATTTACCGCCGCGACGGATTTCTCCGCCGCAGTTGCCGCGATTGCTGCTGCCTGCGGCTTGCGCGGGCACACGCTCGAAGCAGCGCTCAATGCGACGGATAAGGTACGGATGAGGGAATGTTTCCGCAAAGCCGGCGTACCGTCTCCCGCTTTTATCGAACTGACCGCCGCCGACCTTGCAGCTCCGGTTGGTGCTGTGGAGAATTCCCGATGCAGTGATGCGGATACAGCCGTGGCTGATGCACTTAAACGGCGGCTCGGAGAGCTCGCAGGGCGTTTTCCGCTGGTAGTTAAGCCCGTCGATAACATGGGCGCCCGCGGTTGCTCGCTGGTTCAGGAGCTTTCCGGATTGCGGGAAGCTGCGGAAACCGCATCGCGGTATTCGCGCAGCGGGCGCGTCATCGTTGAAGAATACATAGAAGGAAGTGAATTTTCGATTGAAGGGCTGGTTTTCGACGGGCGGCTGTACATCACCGCGCTTGCCGACCGGCATATCTTTTTTCCCCCGTATTTTATCGAGATGGGGCATACGATCCCGTCGGAATGCCCGCAAGAAATTGCCGATGAGGTTATATCGGTGTTTGAGCGCGGTGTTCATGCGCTCGGCTTAACCGACGGAGCAGTGAAGGGCGATATTTTGGTGCGGAACGGTAAGGCCTTTGTCGGAGAGATCGCCGCCCGCCTTTCCGGCGGCTATATGTCGGGGTGGACGGTGCCGTACAGCTGCGGCTTGGATATTACGGCGGCAGCGTTGACCCTGGCACTCGGCGGCTCGCCTCGACTGCATACGTGCGGGAAGGATTCTTTTGTTATCCCGCTTAAGCAAAACTGTCAGTTTGTGTCTGCGGAACGAGCCTGGATTTCCATTCCCGGGCAGGTGGCGGCTGTCAGCGGCTTGGAAGCCGCGCGCGCAGCGCCCTTCGTCAAAGATGTGTTTCCCCGAGCGGGTGCGGGCGATACGGTGGTGTTCCCGCAGAACAATGTAGAAAAATGCGGCAATGTGCTGAGCGCTGCGCCGAGCCGCCGGGAAGCGGTGCTGGCAAGCGAGGCAGCCTGCCGTAAAATCGTACTACGGCTTAAACCCCATGTTGCGGAAACCGATGCTTTTTTGGCGGAGCTGCGCTTCCCGGCGGAACAGCAGACCTTTCCACCGAATTTTTTGCAATTTACGGAACCGCTTGCCGGCGCCGAGTCTGCGGCAAAGGTAGCTGCCGAGGTTCTTACCGCGGCTCCTACGGCGGATTGTAAGGGGCAACGCAGCGGAGGTTTTTCAGCAGCCTCAAGCGCTTTTTTTGACCGGTTACTCGCAGATGCCGTTTATGAAGAAAAAGGAGGCTTTGTACTGCCGTACTTTTTAGCGGCAGCGCTTGGTACCGCCCGCGATCTGCAAGGCAGGCCGCTGAGGGAATTGCTGCGTCAAGCGCTTGAGGAGGAACCGGGGTTGGCTTCCTTACTGGGCGTCTCCGGTTCGCCGGAAAGGAGCGCAGTGAGTGCTGTGTCTCCGGCGGAAAGCGATGTCCCCTCCTCGGTAGATGTGCAGCGAAAGAACGAATATTGGAAGGCGCTTATCCGCGGCGGACTGCAAGGATTACTCTATCGGTATGACTGTGAAAAGGCATAACAGCACTCTTTTTATTGCCGGTATTTTCCTCTTTTTATTGGGTATTGTCCCCGCTTTCGCTGCGGAGAAAACCGTTTCCGCACTTGACGCGGCAAAGTCACTTGGCGCCGACCTGTCATGGAATCCGCTGTCACAGGAAATTACGTTTACGGTCGGAGACCATACGGCACAGTGCCGGGTTGGTATGCCGCTTGTGTTTTTTGACTACCATGAAACGATAATCACTCAAGCTCCTCTGATGGGAACAAATGCTCAGCCTCAGCTTTCCGCAGCGCTTTTTACGCAGCTGGAAGATTTTTTTAAGCAGTTTGATACCGGTTCGTTTTTCCGTGTCGGTGCAATTCTTATCGATCCCGGTCATGGAGGAAAAGATCCCGGTACCATCGGTTCTTACGTTGAAAACGGTAAAACTATCCCTGTCTACGAGAAAAATATTGCGTTAACCGTTTCGCTTTCTCTCTATGATATGTTATGCAAAACCTATCCCGATAAAAAAATCTTGCTGACTCGTTCCGATGATACATATCCCAGTTTGGAGGAGCGGGTCGAAATGGCGAATAAAGTTTCCCTCAAGAAGAATGAAGCCATCCTCTATATTTCGATACATGCAAATGCATCTCCGTTTAACAAGGCTCCTTATGGTTTTGAGATCTGGTATTTGCCTACCGATTATCGGCGCGATGTAATCGATAAAAATGCAACATCAAAAGAGATTGCTCATATTTTAAATATAATGCTTGAAGAAGAATTTTCTACCGAAAGTATTTTGATCGCCAAGAATATTTCCGACGGACTGGAGGCTCAAATCGGTAAAGAGAGTAAAAACCGCGGTTTAAAAGAAAAGGAATGGTTTGTCGTGCGGAATGCAAAGATGCCGAGCGTACTCATCGAGCTGGGCTTTGTGACCAATCCCGAAGAAGCAAAACGCCTCAACACTCCTTCCTACTTGCAAAGATGCGCACAAGGAATATATAATGGCCTCACTGCATTTATCTCTCGCTTCGAGGGGCAATAGGTAAAATCGGGTAACCGGACGAGAAATATTTGAGCGGTTACCTTCCTTTTGCACGAAATTTTTTCGAAAATTTCGTGCGGTTTATTGTTAAAAGAAGGGTAATTGCATCAGATAACTAGATAAAAATCGCAGAATAATGGACTGTTTTTGAAAATCTTTCCGTAAGCCTTTTAAAAATAGGCGGAGCAGATGCTAGGAGCCTAGCCGAAATAAAACGGAGACGTATCTGGTATACGGCGAGTATTTATTTCGGCGTAGCGACAACGCAGATGCCCTCATGTTTTTAAAAGGAACGGTTGAACAGCCTTAATTATTCTGCGGGGATTCTCAAAAAATATCTGATGCGATTGCCCTGATAGGTAAGGTATGAGATGAGTTTTTTTACAAAACCGAGGATGGTATGCTGGCTGCTGCTCAGTGTAATCGCCGGAGTGTTGTTTTTATCGTATATGACAAGTCCTAAACAAACGCGTACTTTGTTGTATTTTCCGCAAAATGATGGCGGTACCGGTATTGAAGAACGGTATTTACCGCCGTTGTCAGAGCCGGAGTTTGCAGTGTCTCTCGTAAATGAGTTGCTGCTCGGTCCTGCCGATCACCGTTTTTTACGTTTTGCCGATCCCGAACTACTACCCCGCAGCTGTTTTGTGCGTGATAAGGCATTATATGTTGATTTTCCTGCTCAAGTCTTAACGCCGAATGTTAAAACGCCCGACTTTTATACCGTTTATACTTTGTTCCGGAAAAACATTGCGGTAAACTGTAAAAATATCACTACCGTTTATTTTTATATCGATGGTATGCCGATCTATGTAAAAAATTCCCATATTTCAACCGATAATAAAAAGAGTTGACAAGAATAGGTATCTTTCGTATACTTATTTTCAACAGGGCATTCTTAACAATGGAAAAGGAGCTTTTGAATGAAAAGAACAAGCATACTTGTAGCAATTGCACTTCTCTTTATCGGTGCATTTGCGGTTGCTGAAGAAGCAATTTTGGTTGACTTTGCGTTATTGAACGCAGATATCCTTGCGGATAAGAACGGTGCTATGACTCAGAACCGCAGAACGGTTATGGATTATGCTACCGTCGCAGGTTCTACCTACACCGATGAGCAGAAGGCTCTGATGAGAACATCTTTGGCTATCGGTCAGTGGGAAGTAGTTTTGAACTCATCTTCCCGCAATCCGACTTCGGTTGCCGTTTCTCATGCTACTGAAGCAAAAGTCAGTGATGAAGCAAAAAACTTTGCAGGTCAAACCTTAATGGGTGTACGCATTGAGTTCCCGCTGTGGGCGCATAATGCAAGTGCAACAATTGAACCGACTTTTGATATACCGATGTATGAACCGCTTGCGCAGGTTGATGATCAAGGCAATCTTCAGGAGCCGACTGATGAAGAAAAAGCTTCAGGAAAAGGACGCTTTGAAGACGGATACGGTGTTGTTCGTAATACCGGCGTTATTAAGTCCATTGCAGTTAATACTTATGGTATGAACTTCCCGCATGGGCTTTATGTACTCATCCGTAATGAAAAGAACGAAGTAAAGCGTTATTTCATGGGATATTTGTTGTTTGACGGTTGGAAAGAGCTTGTGTGGAATAACCCTGCTTATTTGACCGATGTACGCAGCCGTGAAACTCGTATCTATCCTGCTTATCCTACATCACTTCCTTATAGCACCTTTGTAGGTTTCTTGGTTACCCGTGATGCAGCACATGAAGGTGGAGCATTTGTAGGTTACTTCAAAGATGTCAAGCTTATCTATGATAAGGCTGTGTTGAACACTGTACGCGATTTTGCTGATGAAGACATCTGGGGTATTCAGACAAAACTGAGCAATGAGCGTATGCAGCGTGAAGTTGCCCGTTTCGGTCAGACCCAAGTTCTCCGCTTCTTAGAGCAGGAGAAGATGGCAACCGAAGCAGGATTTACTCCTTCTGAAGGTTCTGCTGCAGCTGGAAATACAAATAACTAGCTCATTAAGCTAATGAACTAATAGGCGGTATCTATAATAATAAGTACCGCCTATTTTTTTGTTCTAAATTTGGTTATGTCATTTAATACCGTGTGGATACCCGATAAAAATCAATTAAAAAAACACTACAATGAGTACCACCCCCATTTTACCGTCTTATTAAAACGGCTTGAGGATCATTTAAGATCAATCGTTAAAGTATCTGCATTACCTGCCTATAAAACAAGGGTCAAGAGCTTTGACAGTTATTATGAAAAATTATTAAAATTCCCGCCTACTGATCCGGGAATCCGGTTTCCGCTTGTAACCGATTTAATCGGTATTCGAATTGTATGTCCTTTTTTACAGAATCTCAGCGAAGTGGAAAATATTCTCGTAAAGAATTTTACTGTTCGAGAGGTGGAACGGAAGGGAGCTGGCCGTACTTTTTGTGAATTCGGCTATGAGTCTACTCATGTTTTAGCGGATATCCCCGAAAGCTTTAAAGTGGGACTACTACTGCCGGAAAATTTAATTTTTGAAGTCCAGATTAGAACAATTTTACAAGATGCATGGGCAGAAGTTGAACATGAGCTTATTTATAAATTTGAATTTTCCCCCTTTGATTTTCCTCTTAAGCGGAAGTTTGCTTCTATTAATGCAAGTCTCAGCCTCGCAGATATACTCTTTCAAGAAATTCGAGATGCTCAAAACAGCTTGAATACGGAACTGGATAGGCGACGTGAACAGTTTTATCTGCGTGCCGATGAATTTACAAATGGATTGCTCGGTGATCATTCGGAAGCCGAAGAAAAATCCGATATGAACTCCGCGAATACTTCCGCTTTGGAAACAATTGATAGTATGATTTTTCATGCTATCAAAGCACATAACTGCGGAGATTTTCCAACGGCGGAAGCATTATATACGAAAATCTTAAATCAAAAACCGAATACATTGGTAGCATCCATTGTCTATAAGCATCGCGGTATGGCTTTTTTTGCTCAAGGTGCATATGACAGTGCATATAAGGATTTTTGTGCCAGTCTGGATGAAAATCCTCAGAATTTCCGCTCATATTATTATGCAGGTATCGTATTGATGATGATGGATAAAAATTCAGAGGCAATAACGATGTTTACAAAATCTCTTGAAATAAACGGATATCAAGCGCATGTATATTTTAGGCGTTCACTGGCTTATTTTCAAGAAAATCAACTTATCTTGGCCTTGCATGATCTTGATAATGCTGCCTCACTTGGGCTCCCTGTAGAAGAAGAAAAGAAATTACGAGCAGCTATTGCAAAAAAGATTGATATGGTTTAATATCATTATTCTGTATTGTATGCTAATAATTTTATTGGAGGTTTTTAAATGGCAAATAATGCATCTGCTATAAAACGTCATAAACAGAGTGAAGTACGCCGTATCCATAATAAATCGGTGAAGTCGGCAGCACGTACATGTGCTAAAAAATATACACTTGCTGTTGTTGAAAAAAATGCCGAATCTGCTATGACGTTATTAAAAGAACTTGCGCATCAGCTTGATAGCGCTGCTCGGAAGGGAATTATTACAAAAAATGCTGCTGCACGAAAAAAGTCTCGTATGCAAAAGTTGTATAATGTAACTTTTTCACAAAAATAGCGTATTTATCTTTTTACATTTTCATTATCCCTTATCCTTTTTTGGTTTTATCGTTAGAATGACGGAAAGTGTTGCTATATGTGTTTCTATTTGCCGGTACTTAGTGATGGAATGCAATGAGGATAACGGGTAATATAATATAAATGACATCTCCTTACGCTTCTACCTTTTAAAACAGCAGCCGGTTTTTGTTATAGCCGGTTATTTATATTGCTGTCTTACCAAGGTTGCTTTTAAGAAAAATTTTGTATGTCGTCTGGAAGGTTAAAGATGAGTAAACATAAACAGGTAAGTAAACAAACAAAAACAGGCATTGTCGATGCAATTTATAAAAAAACAGATCATATGTTGAAGGATATTCATTCTATCAGTGATTTGTTCTTTTCGGAAATGTTTGACGCTCTGCAGCGAGGTGAAACAATAGAAATTCGTGGTTTCGGTACATTCTCGGTACAATTCCGTAAGGGGCGAAAGGGAATGCGGAATCCCAAAACGGGAGCATTGGTTGACACTACAGATCACTCGGTAGTTGTATTTCGGCCGGGAAAGATATTGAGCGCAGCTGTGCGTCCGCTTGTAGGGAAGCAGGTTTCGAATGCAAAGGAGTAGAAGTCTTGCCTATTGGGGGGTTAATGCAGCCCTGCTTGTAAGTTCTTCTGCGCTTTTTGCTTTTTCGCAGCCCGGTTTTTTGATCTCAACAGGGTTGCCATTCCTCGCCTATATTATTTTTATACCTCTTTTTATTTTAGTTCGTAGAATTTCGCTCCCTTCTTCTTTTTTGTGGGGCGGAATTTACGGCGTTCTTAATTATTGTATTTTTAGTTATTGGCTGTGGGGATTTCACCCTCTTGCAATGTATATTGTTGCACTGGAATACTTTTTTTACTATATGTTAACGGTGCCCCTGCTTAAATTAGCCGATATCTGTTTTCCTCGATACGGTTTTATCGTACAATGGCTGATTTGGATTGGATACGAGTATGTTAAGACACTTGGATTCCTCGGTTTCTCGTATGGTTTGGTAGGCTATTCGCAGTGGCAGTTTATACCGCTCATTCAGATTGCATCGGTTTTTGGTGTGTGGGGCGTTTCCGCATTGGTTTGTTTTCCTTCCGCATGGATTGCTGCCGGTATAAAACCGTATTGTACAGAGTCGTTGCGGAATTGGCTGCGCGGTTTCCGTGTATTTGCCTATCAAGAACGTATTCCTGCTTTGATTTGGTGCCTCTGTGTTATTGCCGCATTGATTTACGGTGTGTCTATTCAACAAGATTATAAAGATTTACCGACTGCCCGTATTGCCCTTATTCAGCCAAACTCGGATCCGTGGGTAGGAGGAGTCGAATCATACAAAAGAGATTTTAAAACGCTGAAAAAGCTGTCGGATCAAGCGATTACCGATAATCCGGATCTTGCACTGGTCGTATGGCCGGAAACTGCTTTTATTCCCCGTATCGATTGGCACTATCGGTATCGCGAGGATCGAAATACCTTTGAACTTGTACATGAGCTTTTAGCCTATCTTGATACGCGTCCGGTGCCGTTTTTAATTGGAAACGATGACGCTGTAAAGACGGTAACCGATGCAGGGGTAGAAGATCGATTTGACTATAATGCTGCTCTGCTGTTTCGCCCTCAAGAGAACGTGTTGCCTCCACAGCCCGATCGATATCAAAAGATGCATTTGGTGCCCTTTACCGAGCATTTCCCATATAAAAAAACTTTTCCCGCTATTTATGAGGCATTGGTTGCAAACGATACCCATTTTTGGGAAAAAGGAACCGATCCAACGGTTTTTTCGGTGAACGGATTGGACTTTTCTGTGCCGATTTGCTTCGAAGATACGTTCGGCTATATTACGAGACGTTTTGCGCGTCATGGAGCAAAGTTATTTGTCAATATGTCGAATGATGCATGGGCGAAGAGTGTTGCCTGCCAATATCAGCATTTAAGTATGAGTGTATTTCGGGCTGTAGAAACTCGTCTGCCGATGGTGAGGGCAACAGCATCAGGGCAAACGGCGGCAATTGACCCGCACGGACATATTACTGCGATGATGCAGCCGTTTATTGAAGGATATCTGTGTGTTGATGTTCCCGCGTTTACAACAAACTCGAATACATGGTATGTGCTTTGGGGAGATATTTTGGGGCTTGCAGCAGCAATAGCCGCTGTTTGCCTCTTGATTATCGGTTCAGTACGGACTATACTCAATTCTAGGAAAACTGCATGAAAAAAATCGATAAAGAAAAAAAACTAACCGTTTTAGGGAAAGAGACGGTATTCGACGGTTTTTTGAAATTTACTGAAGATCTGCATATTCAAGGTACTTTTTCGGGCGCTATAGATGCGCAAGGTTTCTTATTGATAGAAAAAGGTGCAGTTTGTAAAACTCAGTATATTAGAGCTGCTTCGATTGTTATTGAAGGTACCGTGTACGGCTCTTTAACAGCTGCCGATAAGATAGAGATGAAGGCCGGTAGTATTGTGCATGGAGATGTCCATGCTGCCCGTATTAAGATTGCAGATAATGTATCCTTTGAGGGTGCCGTGCACATGATACGGGACAATGCGGGAATTGATGCCAATCTCTTTTCAATGCATCCCGAACAACTCAAGCAAAAGCTGCGCGGCTAATGTTTTTGCAGATTCATCATATATTTGACGAACTAAAACGTAGAAATCTTTTTCTTGCAACGGCCGAATCATTAACAGGCGGCTTGATCGCAAAATACATTACGGATATACCGGGAGCTTCCGCTGTTTTCTGGGGCGGATGGGTTACCTATTCGGTAGAGGCAAAACAGCATATATTAAATGTTCCCGCTGAAGTTTTGGAAGGCTTTGGCGTAGTGAGCATTGAAACTGCTGCCGCGATGGCTCGGGGGGCATTAACCATCGCTTCGGATTCTTCAGGCAGACATGGATATGCCCTTGCAGTAACGGGACTTGCAGGGCCGGCCGGAGGAACCCCACAGCTGCCTGTCGGTACGGTATGCATTGCCTGTGCGGGGAATGAACATACTTCTTCCGTATATTCTGAAAAGTATCTGTTTAGCGGTACGCGCGATGCTATCCGTGAACAGACGTATACTGCTGCAATGCAAATGTTGTTACAGCAGCTGAATGGGATACATCACAATCAATCGAGTTATGATAATCCCCTTGACAAGATAAAAAATAAAAAGGTAGAATAAAGGAGTTGCCGGTTAATCCAATGTGTAGAGTAATCGGTGGTAACTTTGGCATTTCTTATTTCACAATGGGTATTTATTACAACGGTATCTATTATTGTAAGTGAGTCTTATTGTGAGATAAACGGAAGCACTCATTCCGCGATGGATGCAGTTATTCCAAACAGAAGTAAAAAATGTCGGTAGTATAGAATGTGCCGTTAGCAATGTACAAGATCGTGTGGTCTTGATAAAAGCTTCTGTCTTGAAACACAGTGTTTCCTAAAACAACTTATCAAAGCTAATCTTTCTTAGAGAATACTCCGTATCTTCTTGATATTTTTTAACTAAAATTTACTATGGAGAAATTTTATGACAATCTTAAAAGTACGCCGTTCGCCTTTTACTGCTGACGGAGCCGCTCCGGATTTTTCAGGACAGCCTGAGTTGAATCTGGAGCAACAAGAGGCCGCGGGTACCGTGTCCCCTGAAACCGAACGGTCTATGCATCAAACAGACAGTGATGCTGAACATCCTATTGTATCCGATGAGCAGCCTGAAAAAAAATTAGTAGTACGGTCGCGTATGCGCAGAAAACCATCCGGTGACGGAACTGCGCCTGAGGCAGAGAAGAAACCACGTCGCCAATCTTCTATGCGAAGAACCTATAATCGAACACAAGATGCTGCTGTAGATGGAAATAGCAGTTCCGAAGACAACGAAAATAAACTGAAACTGGTTATTAACGATTTGACGCGTATGGGGATGCATGCCCTGCGTGATTTAGCGGCGCAGTACGGTATACCGCATGAAGATATGGTTGCGATGAAAAAACAGGAAATTATCTTTTTTATCTTGAAAAACCATACGGAAAACGGCGGAATTATTTTTGCCTCCGGCGCTTTGGAAATTCTGCCGGACGGATACGGCTTTTTGCGTTCGCCGCAGAATAGTTATCTGTCCGGATCAGACGATATTTATATTTCGCCGAGTCAGATACGGTTGTTTAATCTTAAAACAGGAGATACCGTATACGGACAAATTCGTTCACCCAAAGAAGGGGAGCGCTTTTTTGCGCTGCTGCGGGTTGAATCGGTAAACTTTGAGGATGTATCCATTGCTCAAAGCCGTATTCCCTTCGATAACCTTACCCCTCTGTATCCCCGTCAAAAACTCAATCTGGAAACAACAAGCGAACTTTACTCAACCCGTATTATGGATTTGTTCTGTCCGATCGGAAAGGGGCAGCGTTCTTTGATTGTTGCGCCTCCTCGTACCGGTAAGACAATATTGATGCAGCAAATTGCAAATGCCATAACGCAAAATCATCCCGAAGTATATCTGATTGTTTTGTTGATTGATGAGCGGCCTGAAGAAGTTACCGACATGGAGCGGACAGTACGCGGCGAGGTTATCTCGTCAACCTTTGATGAACAGGCGACAAGGCACGTTCAGGTTGCAGAAATGGTATTGGAAAAGGCAAAGCGGTTGGTTGAACATAAAAAGGATGTAGTGATTTTACTTGATTCCATCACACGTCTTGCCCGTGCATATAACCAAACGGTGCCGACTTCCGGTAAGGTGCTGTCCGGCGGTGTTGACTCGAATGCATTGCATAAGCCCAAACGGTTTTTCGGCGCTGCCCGTAACATTGAAGAAGGCGGTAGTCTGACTATTATCGCGACTGCGTTGATAGAAACCGGCAGTCGTATGGATGAGGTTATCTTTGAAGAATTCAAAGGAACGGGTAATATGGAAATCAATTTGGATCGCAGGTTATCCGACCGCCGTATATTCCCTGCAATCAATATCAAGAAGTCGGGAACCCGTAAAGAAGAACTTTTGATTGATGAGGCAGATTTGCAGCGGATTTGGCTGCTGCGGAAGGTTATCAATCCGATGGATGACCTTGAAATTATGGACTTACTCCTTGACAAAATGAAGAAAAGTAAGAATAATGAAGTGTTCTTGAAATTGATGAATTCCGGAACTATGCAATAATATGGTCTCGGCTGATTGAGACTGAAGCGGTATAGTAATGCTCCTTTCGGGGCAGTGTGTAAGAGGTATTATAATGAAAAAAGATATTCATCCTAACTACGTAGAAACAACGATTACGTGCGCATGTGGAAATGTTATTCAGACCCGGTCTACTGAAAAAGATATTAAAGTTGAAATTTGCTCTGCGTGCCATCCTTTCTTTACCGGCAAACAGAAGTTGGTAGACACTGCCGGACGTATCGACCGCTTTAAGAAGCGCTATAGCATTAAAGACTAAAAGTCCGTTATTCTATAGGAATAAAACACTAAAACGGATGAGTTTTAGTGTTTTGTTTTTTTATGGGAGATATGATGGCACAAGTAATTACGAAGCGGTATACAACAGGAGAGGAAATTGTCAATGCTATAACCCATGGTATTGGGACTTTGCTTTCGATTGCAGGGTTAGTGCTTCTTATTATTCGTGCCGTTCGTTATGCGCCTGACGAATATAGAGCGCGGTGTATTGTTGGGTTTACGATATTCGGTGCATCGTTAATCATTTTATATTTGTTTTCAACGCTCTATCATGCTTTACCGCTGGGTGCAAAAAAAGTATTCGGCATATTCGATCACTGTTCAATTTATATTCTTATCGCCGGAACCTATACGGCCTATTGTCTCACAGCATTGCGGGGAGCAGTCGGTTGGTCTATCTTTGGTGTCATTTGGGGCTTAGCGGTAGTCGGTATTGTGCTCTATGCTATATTCGGAAGCAGGGTGCGCGTATTATCGGTTGTTACCTATATCCCCATGGGGTGGCTGATTATATTTGCCGCAAGGCCGTTGAAAGAACAGCTCCCTTTGTTAAGCTTCCGTTTTTTAATTTTAGGCGGTGTGCTCTATACCATCGGTTGCGTTTTTTATGCAATGAAAAAAATAAAATGGATGCACGGTGTGTGGCACCTCTTTGTACTCTCCGGAAGTATCATGCACTTCTTTTCTATCTATTACAGCATATAGCGTCTGATGTGGTGTAAGAGTAACCTCTTAAAATACTTCTAGTGTGGTTGCTTTGAGATTGAGAGAATTTGTTATTATGAAAATACTATTTCGTACATTATGTTGTCTTGCTGCCGTTTGCATTACAGCGGCCTGTTCTTCTTCTGCCCATATCGTTATACGGGATAATGCGGATTGCCGCTTCACTGCGGAATTTATACCGAGCAGCTTGTTAGAAAAGAATATTACGCATTTGCTGAAACAAAAAGTCGAGCAAACCGGCGAACAATCGGTTTTCAATACTCAAGAGTTGAAAGAAGCGCTCACAAAATCGGGGATAGCGGTTAAAGAAGTTACCGCAAGAGGGGTAATGGGATTACGTCTCGTGTGCATGGTGCCGCGAAATCATGATTTGCTCAAAGACGTTATTAATTATAATATGAAAGAGCGGAAAGTTGCGGTAACACTTTCACCGAAAAATATCGCATTGTTTTTAGAGATGCTGCCGCAGGAAAGCCGTGATTTTATTGATATGCTGATGGCTCCGCTGTTTACCGGCGATGCAATACCGCCTGCGGAATACGAAGAGCTGATTGGTGCTGCTTATGGAAAAAAGATTGCAGCCGAACTCCGTAACGCTGAATTCGTCTTAACCGTCGATGTTCCGTATAAGGTGCAGACGGCACACATTACTCCCGTCGGAACGGTTACCGTACAGACGATGACGGGAAATACTTCCCGCGCTTCGATACGTATTCCGCTTCCGGATTTGCTGTGTACGGTCGGTACAATAGAGGTGCAGCTGCAGTAAACGCTTTGTGCAACCGTGTCCAGTCGAGATTTTGTCCGATTATCACGGCTTTTGATTCAGGCATCGGGTCGCAAACAGTAACGGTGTACTGTCTATCGACAATATCGAATTTTGTCCATTGTCCGCCGATACGAGTAAAACCTTTTGCACGGTAGACTGTGCCAAAGTATCCGCGCAATAGGGCAATCAGCAGCTCCAGAAGCTCGTTAACGGTATCAACGGTAATGCCGGCAATACTGATATTTTCCAAATCAAGCGCGTGGTCTTTTTCAGGGAGTACTATTGTACGCTGTTTATTCAGCGGAGTTTGCAGCAGCCGACGCCACCATTCCTCAGGTTGATTTTGATACGGGGTATTGAGGATTTCCGCATCAGGATTCACCGTGTGGAGTATCGCGGTAATACGGTTTAACTCTTCGGCAGAAGTATTTTCTATTTTAGAAAGAAGGATACGCGGCGTATTTTTCAGCTGATCGGCATATATGCCGCCGAACTCTTTTAGATAATGTTCTACGCAGTGTACGTCCGCGACGGTAACCGGTTCAAGGAGCTGTATGCGGTCATATTCGATTTTACCGATATTGTTCAGCACCGCGCTGAGTAAACCTACGCCGGTAGGCTCCACGATGAGATATTCGGGAGCCAACGTATTTGCAATTGTCAATATGGAGGAAGCAAAATCGGATTTGAGCGAACAGCAGATGCAGCCTTCGGTCAACTCCCACACCTTTAATCGGTCTCGCTTCAAAAGGGTTCCGTCGATACCTGCTTCGCCGTATTCGTTTTCCATAACGGCAAAGTCTATGCCTGTTTTTTGGGAAAGCATTTGAATAAAGGTTGTTTTACCGGCTCCTAAAAAGCCTGAAATCACAAAAATCTTCATAACAGAAAAATATTCACAGCATCAACAACCCCGACGCAAGCATTGCCGAGGACGGCGGGTATTAAACCCTCCGCACGAATAAAACAAATACCGTCGGTCAATTCATATTCGAATCAGCCGACGGTATTTTTTAGCTCAGTATCCGCGCAAAGGCTAGTGCCGGCTTTAGATGATAACAACCGGTTTGATTAAGTCGGCCGGCTTATCCTTCATTAAATAGAGCGCTTTTTCGACATTCTCAAAGCCCTTGAAGGTATGGGTGATGAGCTTTGACAGGTCAAGCTTACCGACTGCGACGAGGCTGCTCAGTTTTTCCATGCGGAGGCGTCCGCCAGGCATTAACCCGCCGTTGATCTGCTTGTGTCCCATTCCGACACCCCATTCTACGCGCGGAATCTTGATGGAAACGCCTGATCCGAGATAGTTGACGTTTCCGATTCTGCCGCCGGCCTTTAACGCTTTAACGGCTTCGTCAAAAGTATCAACGGTGCCGCCTGCGATAATAACCTTGTCTACGCCTTTACCGTGGGTAAGGTCGAGCACTTGCTTATCGATCGGGCCGTTCTTGTAGCTGATAATATCGGTTGCGCCGTAGAACTTTGCCGCTGCAATACAGGCGGGGCGGGTACCTACCGCATAAATCTTTGAAGCGCCGCGCAATTCGGCTCCCGCAACGGACATTAAACCGACCGGGCCGATACCGATTACCAGTACCGAATCTCCGTACTGAACATCTGCAAGTTCTGCGCCGTGGAAGCCGGTGGGCACCATGTCGGACAGCATCGGTGCGTGTTCGATTTTTACTCCGTCCGGAATATGCGCGAGGTTTCCATCCGCATCGTTGACATGGAAGTATTCGCCGAATACGCCGTCTTTAAAGTTTGAAAACTTCCAACCGGCAAGCATACCGCCTGAGTGCATCGAATATCCGGCCTGTGCTTCCAGCGAATTCCAATCGGGAGTAATCGCAGGAACCAAGACCTTGTCGCCCGGTTTAAAATCTTTTACTAGAGAACCGACTTCGACAACTTCGCCGCAGCCTTCGTGTCCTAAAATCATATTATGCCGTTCGCCGATTGCTCCCTCCCATACGGTATGTACGTCGGACGTACACGGAGCAAGCGCTAACGGCTTACAAATTGCATCAAGCGGGCCGCATACGGGGCGTTCTTTTTCGATCCAACCCGTTTCGCCCAATTTAAGCATCGCAAAACCTTTCATAATTGTTCTCCTATAGAATTAAGATATATTATTATATATAAAAATATAAAAATACACAAGGGATTAAATTTGATTTAATCTATGAGTGCTGTTCGTTTCAAAACTATTATACGAGTTTTACATACCGTGTGGCACGGCCTTTATCGATTTGGCGGATTTTTTGTGTGTCTTGTAATTCTTTTAATGCCCGTTCTACCGTCCGCTGTGATATACCGGGGCAGAGGATCATAATATCTCTTTTAGAGAGATAAATCACCGTCATTTTTTCAGATTTGGCGTAGATAAATTTCCGGTGACGAAAATCTTGACAAGGTATAACTTCGCCCTTTTATAATTCGATTACCCGTGTTATAATTTTTAAAGGAGGTATTACCGTGCGAATATTAATGATAACCAGTGAAGCGGTTCCTTTTGCAAAAACAGGCGGTTTAGCCGATGTCGTATCTGCCTTATCCTACGCATTAAAAAAACTCGGGCATGATGTCAGGATTGTTATGCCGCGTTATTATAGAATTGATAAAAAAAGTTTAACACCTATTCCCGGTGCAATGGGAGTTTCTATTGGCAATAGAGAATATTGGACTGAAGTGTTTGAATCAACGCTTCCCAATTCGGATATACCGGTGTATTTTATCGATCATGAAGAAAGTTTCGGTCGTGAGGGATTGTACGGTTCCCTCTTTGAACCTGATTTTAACGACAATCCCAAACGGTTTTCAATATTGAGCCATGCAGCTTTCCAGATTTGCAGAAAGCAGCATTGGATTCCGGATCTGATGCACGCGCACGATTGGCAGACGGCGCTGGTGCCCGTGCTGTTAAAATTTAACACGCAGTATCATGATTTTCAAGAGACAGCAAGTGTTTTTACCGTGCATAATATCGGCTATCAAGGAATTTACAATAAAGCGAGTTATGTGGATACGGGACTCGATTGGGGATATTTTTATTCAGCCGGTTTTGAGGACTGGGATAGAATGAATTTCTTAAAAGCCGGTTTGTTGTCTGCCGACCGGCTGACAACCGTTTCTCCGACTTATGCACAGGAAATACAAAGCGCTGAATACGGTTTCCGAATGGATGGTATTCTCCGTTTCCGCAAGGATGCTTTAACCGGTATCTTAAACGGCGTCGATACTTCTATCTGGAATCCTAAAACGGATAAACAGATCCCCTTCAATTATACCGCCCGTTCTCTTGTAAAAAAAGCGAAGAATAAAGAAGCTTTGCAAAAGTATATGGGACTTCCTCAAGATGAAAAAGTTCCGGTTTTCGGTATGATAACACGGCTGACCGATCAAAAGGGAATTGCGGAATTATTCGGGCCGTCTTACGGCGCCGCATTCAAAATATGTACCGATATCAATTTACAACTGATTGTGCTGGGTGCCGGTGATCGATGGTGCGAAGATGAATTATTGGCGCTTTCAAAACGGCTGCCGAATCTCCGTGTATATATTGGTTATGACGAGAAGTTGAGCCATTTAATTGAGGCCGGAAGCGACTTCTTTTTGATGCCGTCGCGGTATGAACCGTGCGGGCTTAATCAGATGTACTCGCTGCTATATGGAACATTGCCTATTGTACGCAATACCGGCGGACTTGCAGATACGGTAGAAAACTATGATGAGCAAACGGGAGACGGAACCGGTTTTGTGCTGGATCTGCTTACCCCCGACAGTATTTATAATACCGTTAATTGGGCGGTAAATGCGTGGTTTAAGAACCCCGAACACATCGTTAAAATGCGGAAGCGGGGTATGGCAAAAGATTTTACCTGGGATACGTCCGCAAAACAGTATCTTGCCGTGTATCAAGAGGCTATCGATAGGAAAAAACCGCAATAAGCATTAAGATTGGGCAACCGCACCAGATACTTTAATTGAAGATGGTTCAAATGGTCTCACATCCTTTTTATTTTGCGATTTCTATTTATCTGATGTGATTGCCTTGAATATTGATACGGACAGGCTTTAAATCATGAAAAAGACGAATACAATGCGTATTTTGGAGGCAGCGGGTGTTTCTTATACCAGCATTGAATATGCGTGGGATGAGGCGCATTTGGATGCGGTATCCGCTGCGCAGAAGTTGAATATTGAACCCGATATGCTTTTTAAGACGATTGTCATGATAAGCGAGGATAATGACGTTTTCGTTTTTTGCGTACCCGCGCCTTTGGAAGTCAGTTTGAAAAAGGTACGGAATATAACCGGTAAAAAGATAACACCGCTTAAACTCGATGCGCTGCAAAAAACAACGGGCTACATCCGCGGCGGCTGTTCCCCGCTCGGCATGAAAAAGCATTTTCCTACTTTTATCGATGAAACCGCACAGCTGTATGACCGTATTTATGTAAGTGCCGGGAAACGGGGGCACATGCTATGCATTGCCCCTGCAGATTTGCAAGAAATCTGCGCTGCTGCTTTTTGTGATATCACCGAAGGGTAGCGTGTAAACATCAATGGTACGAAAAGTCGCTGTCGCCGATAAACTCCCGTAAAATGGACTGCCCGTGTACAAATGACGGAGAGACCGAAAGGAAGTTGTTCAGGAAGATGAGCAGCCGAGATGCTTCGCTGTATGCCGGATCGGTGGGCTTTACTGCGCGGAGCAGCGGTTCCGCATAAATTTTCAGTACCGAAAGTTCATAATCGAGTGCCGTATTAAAGATAACGTCGGCGGTATTTTGGTACGGGAAAATATGTTTAGCCTCTCCCGCCCGCACATCAGACCACATACCGATGGTAATCGAAGCGGAACTTCCTCTAAACTGCGCATCGCGCACGATACGCCGCAAGAGCCGGTTATCGGAAGTCGGTATCCGGTTGTGATCATCTAAGGTCAGCTGTGTTAATGCCGAAAGATATATCTTAAATTTAAGCGAAGCGTCTATCTGTGGGGTTAAGTTGTCGTTTAATCCGTGTATTCCTTCCAAGATAAGAATAGAGCGGCTGTTAAGGCGGAGTTTTTTTCCGGTGTAAAATCGCTCACCTGTTTTGAAATTATACGAAGGCAGTTCAACTTCTTCACCGGCAAACAGCTTCAGCAGCAGCTCATTTAAAAGCGGGACATCCAATGCTTCGAGGCACTCAAAATCAAATTTTCCGTCCTTATCGCGCGGTGTTTTATCCCTGCCGACATAATAATCGTCGAGGCTGATAACATAAGGTTCATATCCTACGACTCGCAGTTGCATTGAAAGTTTTTTTGCCGAGGTCGTTTTTCCTGAACTTGACGGTCCCGCAATCAGAATTACTTTGACGTTTCCCTTATTTTTGATTTGTTCGGCAATATGTGCCAATTTATTATTCTGTAACGTTTCCGTGATTTCAATGAAGTCTTTGGTTTTACGGCTTTCGATAATTTCATTTAATTGACCGACGGAAGAAACGCCAATCATCTTACCCCACGTTTTATATTCTTTATATACGGTGAAAAGCTGCGGGATATCTTTAAATTGAGGAAGTGTGTCAGTGTCGGCGGTTGCAGGAAAGCGCAGTAAAAAGCCGTCTTCATACTTCATTAATCCGAATACTTTTAAATAGCCGACACGATCCATCAGCGGCTGGAAGTATAAGTCGTAATAATCGTCGAGTATGTTGATTGTGATTTTCGGTCTACTGTTGTAGGAAAGTAGCCGGTACGCATCGGGCTGATTGGTGTTTGCGAAGAGCTCCAAGGCTTCGGCATAAGCGACGGATTGCGTTTGTATCGGTAAATCCGCATCGACCATTTCGTGCATTTTATCTTCGATTAGTTTGAGATCGATATCGGAGGCATGGGCGCCTTCAAAGGTGTAATAGTACGAGTAGCCGAAGCTGTGTCCGACCAAGAGCCGTAAATCGGGATATACCTTTCGTGCCGCGGCGGCTAACAGAAAACACAGTGTGCGTCGATAAATATTCGAGCCGTCATAAGTCCCTTTTAAGACAGGCTTTATAGTAGCGCGCACATCGATCATCTTGTTTAACGGAACCAATTCGTTATTTACTTTCATACCGAATGCAACCGTCTCCGGCTCTCTACAATACGCCAATGCGGCACGTGCAGAAATCGGTTCGACAAACTGTTTTTTTGAACCGTCCGGAAATGTAATCTCAAACCCTTTCATAAAAGCCTCCATATCTATCAGAAGAACCGCATCAGTTTCCTTTTAAAAATATGAGGGCATCTTCTGCGTTGCTGCGAACAAATTAATCCTCAACGTATCAAAGATACGCCTGCGGTTAATTTGCTCTTGCGCCTTGCATCTGCACCTCCTATTTTTAAAAGGCTGACGGAAAATCTCTTTTCAAAAATCACAGATTATGCTTTATTCATCTGATGCGTTTATCCTGCGACCTTCCGCTTGACAGGATACTTTATTTTCAGTAAAGTTACAACTCTTACGAAGTAACTGGGTGTATGCGATATGTCAGTTACCGGTAATTTGTATAACGGGATGTAGCCTAGGGGCTAAGGCGTCTGGTTTGGGACCAGAAGATCGGGGGTTCAAATCCCTCCATCCCGATAGTTTATTTCAGCGATGATTACGTTATGCTTTTGCAAGATGAGCAAAGGAAGACCCCCTGTATAGGAGCGAGGGAAGCTGCGGCGAGGGCAGTTGGTTCAATTCCAACCGCCTTTGCTCATCGTATCTTTTCATTTTAATGCTCCATCAGTTACTTGATAATACAAGGGTACCTCTAAAAACCCGAATTGTAGGCTTCTTTTCTTAGACAAATCACGATTTTATACAGTTTTCTCGTATTCTTAGTTGTTTATTCGATGGCGGGTATTAAAGCCGACTGCAACCACCTCGTCAAAAATATACATCCTTGTACATTTTTGACTGCGAGTTTTTTACAAAGCAAAAAACTCGTTTCTGTTTGGAACCACCGGCATCCGTGCCAGATCGCACACACAGTGCGAAACATTGAGCACTGTGCCCCGACGCTTGCGTCGGGGTTGTTGATTTCTTGGTAAATACAAGGTTTTTTTCATAAAAAAGCTTTTTAACGTAAGTTAGTCCTTACATATACTGGAAATAGGGAACGGTGCAATTGTGTGGTCCTGTTTTCAATTATCCACTTCTGATAAACTTGACTGAATGCGTATTTATGCGTATTATCATTTTATGAACTTTAAAGAAATGGAGAAGATGATAAAACAAGACGGATGGATAAAACGTGATATAGTTGGGTCACATCATCACTATGAGCATCCGATTAAAAAAGGGAAGGTTACTATTCCATTTCATGGTAACAAGGAGCTTTCGAAGTTTGTAGTAAATAGTATTCTTAAACAAGCAGGATTAAAGGAGGAGTAAGACTATGTATATTTATCCGGCAATGTTTTATAAAGATGAAAACGGTTATTCGGTTGTATTTTATGATATAGAACTTGCAACGATGGGAGACACATTGGAAGAAGCGTTGATAATGGCAGAGGAAGCATTGACAGGACGTATCTCTTTGCTTTTAAAGGATGGAGAGACACTGCCCAATCCGACAGCTATAGAGGATATAGAAAAACCGAAAGATGCGGAATTTATTACACTGGTAAAAACCGACCGTAAATACCTGGCACAGGAAAAAAGTGTTCGTAAAAACTTAACAATTCCTGCATGGCTTGCTGAAGCTGCCGAAAATGCAGGATTAAATTTTTCGCAAGAGTTGCAATGTGCTCTAAAAACGCGCTTGCATATTGGCATATAAATTTTTTCATAAAAGTTAATAACTTTTATGAAAGAATTTTGTAGGCTGTAGGATTATAGAGGTGATATAAAAGAAAGCATTAACTTACAGCTATGGCACATATATACGGATTATCATATCTTTAAAAAGCCGGTTAAACTCAGAGTGCGTCCGCTTCGAGGTCAATCCCGCGCAGGGCGGTAATCCGTACTCGAACCAGACTGCCGGCAGTTATCGGCTGCCCTTCGCTGTCTTTTTGCGCTTTGGAAAAATTGACAACTACAGCCCCGTCTACTTCCGGCGCTTGAAACCATGCCCGACCGAGCGCAATGCAGCATTGTGTGTTTTCTTCTTCATGGTTTTGCTCTTGCGGGATAATCTCTTCGATAAGAACGTCCGTTTCCAGTCCGCAAAAAGCGGCAAGTTTTTGTTCGGTAATCTTTAATTGCAGTTCGTTAAGGGCTGTCTTGCGCTGTTCGGCAATTTTTGCCGGCACCTGTTTTTTCATATCGGCAGCCTTGGTTCCTTCCTCCTGCGAATAGGCAAATGCTCCCGACCAGAGAGTCTGGGCTGCCTGTAAAAAGGCTGCCGTCCGCTCGAAATCAGCTTGAGTTTCTCCCGGAAAGCCTGTTAGAAAGGTGGTACGGATAACCGCCTCCCCGTAGGGACTTTCCGCCGTGCGGAAAGCTGCGCGGATGGTTTCTATTAACTTCAGGTAGGTTTCGGCAGAACCGCAACGGTTCATCGCACGGATGATCGGATCTGAGCCGGACTGAAAGGGAATATCAAAGTAGGGGAGAAAGCGGGTGTCGGCAGTCATAATCGGCAAGATATCCGGCGGAAAATGATCGGGGTGGATGTAGAGCAGCCGGACGCTGAATGTTCCTTCAATACCGGAAATCGCGCGTAAAAGCTGTGCTAATCCCGAATGCCCCTGTTTCGTTTGAACCGGCAATGCGGGTAGGCTGTTGTTAAGCCGGCTACTGAGCTTATCTAGAGGCGGTGCGGCGTCATACACTGCCAGGTCTTGCCCGATAAGATTAAATTCTTTATATCCTTGCTGCACAAACCCCCGTATCTCATCGACAATACTGTCAAGCGGCCGGCTTCTCACTGAGCCGCGTATCAACGGTATCGCACAAAATGAGCAGCAATTATCGCAGCCTTCGGTAATTTTGATAAAGGCGGAACGTGGAAAGTTTAATAATTCAGAGCGCTGTCCGCAGCATACGCCTTCCTGCACCGGTTTAAGAAATGGCCGGCTGTGTTCGGTAGAATGAATCGATTGATCATGTTCGTTCGGCGATTGTTGCTGCTGAGCAACCGGAAAGAGTTGGTCGAGAAGTATGGGGAGCTGCGATAAGTCCCCGTTACCGAAAAAGGCATCGGCTTCTTCAAAGTCGGTTTTAAAGATGTCGCCATACCGTTCCGCCAAGCAGCCTGCCAGCAAAATTTTTGCCTGAGGATAGGCTGTCCGGGCGGTGATAACGGCTTCAATCGATTCTCGTTTCGCCGGTTCGATAAAGCCGCACGAATTGACAATGATGAGATCGGCGTTTTCGGGTTCGATAGTTTTTTGCCAGCCCTTATCGGTTAAGATACCGATAAGCAGCTCACCGTCTACTTGATTTTTAGCACATCCATGCTGATCAAGAAAGAAACGCTTAGTCAACTTCCATTACCACAAATTTATAACGTCCCGATTCATCATCTTTGACCCATTTTAAATCCTTAACGATGACTTCGCCCGGACGGCTGACTTCTATATCGATAGTTTTTCCGCCTGCAATAATTTGCATTTTAACGGCATTTCCATTTGATGCCCAAATACGGATACCGTTATTTGCCTGAACCGTCAGCTGTTCCGATTTTTGATAGTACCGTTCGTCACGGTTGGCTTTGTCCTGCTCATAGCGGAAAAGACAATAGCTTCGGAATGTTGCATTCAATGTTACCGGATATGCAGAACCAGCATCGAACAGTACTTTGTATTTTGCAGATTCGGGCTGAACTGCCTGATCGGGAATTTTTATTGCGGGTGTTTCTGTAGAAACCGGTTCCGAAAAACCTGTGGTGAGTATTTCCACCAATGCGCCTTTCGATTCATCGGATGTATCGATATCTTCAACGGAAATTTTCACATCGGCAGTAACATCGCCGTTCAGATCCAATACAAGGCTCTGACCTAATGCAATGATTTGTGTTCCGATATCCGTTGCAAGATACAGTTCAGGTGCTGTTTTTTCAACTTGTATTCGGTAATCTTTTCCATTGATGGGGAGTGTAATCGTATCGCCCTTAAAGAGCCGTTTTTCAAAGACTTCTTGGGAAAGCGTGTAGGCGGCATTCTCTTTTTTTTCTATAATTTCCGTTTGCTTAGCCGGTTGTACGGGTCTGTCTTTCATCGCTGTACCGATTTTTGTAATCAATATTTTACCGACGAAAAAGATTGCTATTAAAAGCAGGAATGCTCCTATTCCGATAAATACGCTGCGGGGAACGGTAAATGACTTTTGCGGGATAAGTGTTTCAGGTGGAACCGCTGTTTCTTGTATTCTTGCCTGTTTATACAATGTAACACATTCATTAGGATTTAAGCCTAAGTATTCTGCATAATTCCGTAGAAATCCGACAACATACGGCTCTCCGGGAAAGACTTCATACATACCGGTTTCAAGCGCCTCTAAATAGCGGCGGGCAATATTTGTTTCCCGCGAAGCCTGTTCAAGCCCTATTTGTTTTTCATTCCGTGCTGTTTCTAATACATTGCCTATATCCTGCATCTATTCCTTCCTATATTTCGGCGGGGTAATTGTTCCATTATTCTTCAAATAAAAAATTATTCATCATATCCGCATTCGGCGGTATATCGTATAAAAAGCGGGAATCCGGAATTCCTGTATTCAATCGATAATATGAAAAATCAAATGTGATCTTGCTGCCCGAAATGGGCCATGCTTCAATTCGTCTGATAAGCTTCGTTTCAGGCGAAACAAGCAGCCGGATATTTCTAAAAGTTTCTGAAGCCGACCGTCTATTAAGAGCAAGTACCACGACCTGCTCGGAGGAGCCTTCTTCCAAAGGCTGAGGTGCGGCTCCTGTTTCATACGCAATGGTGTACGAGCGTTTCAACAGCGATAGGCCTTGGGGCGTGGCAAGGTTGGCTGTACCCGCAGAGGAATCTTTTTCTATCGTTTGGTTTAACACCATCCGATAGGAGGGAACATAAATGGTCAATGTGTCGCCGGTGAAAAGAATGACCTGCTCGTTCGGTTTGGTAAAATCAATGCGGAGCCGATTCGGCCGTTTAAAGTAGACGGTGGCTTCCATTGTCTGAACCTTTGAGCCGGAGCCGGTTGAAACGGTGAGATTAGCTGTGTAATCCGAGAGTGCACCGTATTGTTCGGACATTCCGGCAAAAAAGACGCTTGCGGTCGTAATGGATTGACAAAATGCTGTTATATAAAAGCCGAATATAACGGCAGCAAAAACGATTGCTTTTTTCATTCGATCAGTAAAGCAGAAATGAGCGATAAAGTCAATATTTGGAAAATTGCTCTCGAAAATTACTTATAGGTGTTATGAAATAAGTTATTTTATTATAATGATTTATTCGTTCGCATGATTTAATTTCCCGATGCTCTGACAACATCGCATTCCGATATTTTTTTCGGATACGGCGCACGAATCACTGATAGCTCAGCAACGGAGTAGACGCGGTTTCGGGGATGCGGCAGCATTGAAAGATTTGATAAAAAGCGGTATCATCTTCCAAAGATGCTGATGAGTGTCTCAAATGAATGAGCTGTAAAGAAAAGCATAATCGATACGGTAATGTTGAATAATATACCCGCAAAAAAATGCGAAGAGCTGTAAAACAGCTTTATCGAAACTGTAAAACGGAGAAAATATGTTTTCGTACATTGTAAAACTGCTTAAATCGCTCAATACGAATTCACATCCGGGGGAAATCGCTCACGCCGTTGCAATCGGAATGCTCCTCGGTTTTATGCCGAAGGATAACGTGCTGTGGTACCTGCTGTTTGTGTTTTTTCTTTTTGTGCGTGTGAACAGGGGAGCCTTTTTGCTCACGGTACTGGTTGCAAGTTTGTTCGCCCGATTTTTTGATCCGCTGTTCGACTCGTTAGGCTATGCCGTGCTGACCTTTTCGTCGTTGAAGCCGGTCTATGCCGCTTTGCTCGACATTCCTTTTGTCGCCTTTACGAAATTTAACAACACGATAGTCGCCGGATCTATTGTATTCAGCTTGATACTGTATATTCCGGTATACATTGTGATAAGGATTTTCGCTAAATCGTGGCGCACATATCTTGCGCCGGCGCTTGCACGGAGTAAATTCGTGCAGGCTCTTTATCACGTTCCCTTTGTCGCGAAAATTGCCGGCTTTTTTACCGAGGTATAAATATGACACAAGAACAAAAGAAGATACCTTTCAAAAAACTTCCCTGGATGTTTAAAAAGACATATACGGAAAAGGCGCTCGAAAAAAAACTGCTTAAAAAGCTCTATATACCGGCAGACCGCGAATTTGTTGCGGCACAGTTTTACGCCGATGAAGAGGATCCGGCTAAATTGCGGATTCATCGTATCGAATACGACGTAAAAGATTTTAAGCGCTTAAAAATTTTAAGCAAACAGATAAAGCGGCAAAAAGGACGCATAAACCTCGTGCCGCTTGCCGCCGTTGCAGCTGTTGTTGTCGGTGTTGTGCTTGCCGTTCTTATGTTTAAAGATCCGCTTGCAAAGCGTGCTTTAACGGCAGGTTTGCAAAAAATCACGGGTGCTAAAGTCGATATCGCTTCGGTTCACGTCGGTATCTTGGATGCATCGGTTACCGTGCGCGGTCTTGCTGCTGCGGATAAAAATGCACCGATGAAAAACGTTTTTGAAGCGCAAAAAATTCAGCTCGATTTTAATTTAACGCAGCTTTTAAAAAAACGCTTTGTGTGTCAAAACCTCGAAGTTTCCGGCATGGCATTCGGAACCGATCGCAAAACATCGGGCGAGCTTCCGGCGGCTGTAAAAAAAGCGCAGGATAAAGATGCCGGTGATAGTAAAATAGCGTTGCTTATAAAAGAGCGGCAAAAAGATGCACTTGAACAGGGCAAAAAAATCGTTTCGTCGATGTTCGAAAGTTTGAATCCTCAAAAGTTTTTGGACAACGCACTTAAACAGCTGCAAACGCCTGCTGCGGCGCAAAAGGCACAGGAGACAGTCGCTCAAATTGTAGCGGTGTGGGAAAAGCGTCCTGCAGAACTGGAATCTGCCGTAAACGATTTTCGAAAAAGCTCGGAAAAAGTCATCGGGCGCGATTATCAGGCAATTAAAGACATTGCCGAATTGAAGACGGTCTTGGAAGAACTTAACGCTGCGATAAAAAACGGTCAAAAACTTGTAGCGTTGAGCGACGCGACGGTTAAGGATTTGCAAAAAGACGGTAAGGCCGTGCAGCTTGCCGCAAAGGAAGCGTTCAACGCAGTAAAAAAGGATACCGATTTTGTTAACGGAGAAATCAATAAAATCCGCTCGTTTACGGTTGCCGACGGAAAAAACATTTTCGCACAAACTATAAAAGCCGCTGCATACAACGTCCTCGGAAAATATTATCCGTATGCGGAAAAAGCGTTTAATGCTGCGCTCAATTTCAACAAGGGATCAAAAAAGGCGGCAAAAAAACAAAAGACCCGTCAAGAAGTCCGGCGGCTTCTGGGCAGAACAATCCAATACCGCGCAGACATATATCCGTCATTTTTAATTCAGCAAATGCTTGCAAACGGAACGGGTTTTGAAGGACGCATAAACGATATTTCAAATGATCCTGACCGCTGGGGAAAGCCCGTATCGTTCAGTGCTCATTTTGACGAAAGTGCTTTTTTCGAAAGCAAGCGTATGCACAATGGAGAAGGACTCGTAAATGTCGGAGAGAAACTCAATTATCCCTTATTGAAAATGCAATATACCGGAAGTGGCTATAGCGCTGCGTTTAATCCCTCTTCAGCTTTGCAGGCGATCGGCGCTTCCGTACTTGACATTGCCGGCGTTCCGTCTTTTGAGGGCAGGGCGAAAATACAGGCGGGTATACAGGCTGAGCGCGACGGGCATGTTGGTATCGACGCGGATTTTAGCTTCGACGAAGTGCGCCTTACGGCTGATTCGTTTGAACCCGATTTTATTTCGCGCATTTACAATGAGTCGCTTGCAGCGGTTAAAAATATGCGGTTTAAAATCAAGGCGGAGTTTTCCCAGTCTGATTTGAATATGGACATTGCAACCGATGCGGACAAGGTTTTTCTTGCTGCGCTGCAAAAAGGAATCAACAAAGAACTTTCAGCCATAAAGCAAAAGGCGCTTAAAGAAGCTCAAGCCGAATTGGAAAAATACACCGGTCCTTTAAACGAAAAGCTGGGTGATTTCGGCAGTATTGAAAAACTTGTTATGAATCAAAAACAAGCTGCCGATATGCTGCAAAAAAAACTGGAAGAAAGCAAAGCCGAAGTTATGAAACGCATCGAGCAGGCAGGCAAAGATGCGCTCAAAGATGCGGCCGGCAGTACGCTAAAAGGTTTATTCGGCCGGTAAAATAATGGGGCATTTTAAAGCGGAAACTACTTGACAAAAAATAAATTAAATACCATTTTTAGGCATGCTCCAATCTATTTTTAACGATATCGATATGCAACTGCCGGAACAAATACATAAGGCCGCCGTTGAATATCTTCCGGCGTTTCTCTCTTCAGAGGATGCCGAAGCACTTGCCGTACAAGCGCTGCTTATTGCCAGGGCTTTTCATGCAGGGGGGACATTTGAACAGGTGTTTACCGGTGCTGAACCGATTACGCAGCACTATCAAATCAACCTTATCCGCAGCTTTGAAAAAAACGTACGGCTGCTTGTCGATAAGATGTGGGTAGAAAAAGCCGACGAAGATGTCAAAGAAGATGTGCTTTATCGGCTCCGCTGTTTTTGTGAATCCATGCAGCAGGCGGAAAATCCTGTTGATTATGCGGAATTATTGCCTGAATGCCTCGGTGTCTTGCATGATGTGGTGTTATTGCTTTTCGGATCGCAAATCGACAATGAAGGGTTTTTAGAGTACGCGATTCGTATTGATCCCGATTTCGGACTTTTTTGGTATTACCTTGAATGCCTTACGGCGCAGCCTAAGCTTTCGGCAGAGAAAGCACGTTTGGCTATCTTTCTCGGTATTTATTTTCTTGCTAATTTTTAAATTGTCTTCTATTCTTACTCTATTGATTTATTTATTTTAACAGATTGACAGATACCGTTTACCGGTGTAAGTTACGGGTATTTTTACAAAAGATTTGAGAGGGATTAATTTTACTCGCCATAATTGAGGAGGGGAAAAAATGCGGAAACGAGTAACCGCAGGTATACTGAGTCTTTTGATGATAGTAAGTGCCGGCTTGGTCTCTATTGGATGCACAAAAAGCACGGAAACGCATACAAAAAAAGGCAGTACCGAAAAGGTTGTTTTAACACTAGGTTCATGGCGCACAGATGATTCGGAAGCGTGGAAACGTTTGCTTGCTGAATATGAAAAAGTGAGCGGTGTATGTATTCAATTTAAGCCGATTAATCCTACCAATTACAATGCTGAGCTGCGTTCACAGCTGGACAATGGAATTGGACCGGATTTAATGTTTGCCCGATCTTATACAGCGGAAGAAGAGCTGTATGAGAAAGGTTTTTTTGCAGATATAAACGATTTGCCCTATTTGCAGGAAAATTTTTCCGAAAGCAGTAGAGAAGCATGGCGTGGTGCCGACGGTAAATCCTTTGCGGTTCCCATTGCCGCCGTTGTGCAGAGTATTTACTATAATAAGGAGATTTTTGCAAGGGTTGGGCTCCCTATTCCTACTACATGGGAAGATCTGTTGCTTGCCTGTAAAGAGCTAAAAGATGCCGGGTATACCCCGTTTGCAAACGGACTTGCCGATGGCTGGGATATCAATGAATGTTTTATGATGGGGCTATTACCGAACTTTATCGGTGGTGAAAAAGGCCGGCATAAATATGAAAACGGTTTGCGTCCCTTTAACGATAGCGATATGATTGCCGCCTTTACTGCAATGAAGGATATTGCTCCTTATTGTCCCGAAAATTTTGAGTCGTTAACGTATGCCGATTCAAATATGCTTTTTGCAACAGGTAAAGCGGCTATGTATGCCGACGGGTCGTGGACGCTTGATAGTTTTAAAGAGTCATCATTTGAGTGGGGGAATTTCGCTTTTCCGCCTCCGGCTGGAAAACAACCGGAAATTTGCTTCCATGTCGATGTCGGAATCGCGATGAATGCGAACGGAGCACATCAAAAAGAAGCTCGGGACTTCTTAGCGTGGCTTTGTACGACCGAAGGTACCGCCATTGTCTCAAAATATCTGCCGAGCGGTTTTTATTCTATGTTCAATGGGGCTCATACTATCACGAGTCCTCAAAGTGCCGAAATATACGCACTCCTTACCGGACGGGGACAGGATGTTCGCTTTGTGTGGCCTAAGTTAATGAACGGGACACCGTCCGGCTATACTTTGATGAATGAAGGAGTAATTGCCGTTATGAAAGGTAAAAAAACTCCTCAGCAAGCTGCCGATGCTTTTGCAAAAGGTCTTGCACAATGGTATAAGCCTTGATCCCTTTTGAAAATAAACGACACAGCTGCATTCGCAAAATATTACTTTTTTGCAAGGTCGGTTGCGAATATCTTTATCATGATGATGACGGAGAGCACGACGACAATTCCGTCAACGAGCGGCATTGCAAGCCATATTCCCCGCGCTCCGAAAAAATGAGGAAGAATAAGCACGGCAGGCACAAAAAGCACGAGCTGGCGGGAAATTGCTAAAATACCAGCAGGCTTCGGCTTTCCGATAGCCTGAAAGAGCGTCATGTTCAATATCATAATGGCAAGCGCAGGGAAGATGATCATAGCGGTAACGGTATTGGTTTTTCCCTGTGCTACGAGTACGGGGTTATCGATGAACAAGCCCAATACCTTTTCGGGACTCAGCAAAAAGATAGCCCATGCCGTTATTGCGAGCAAAAGACCGAAGCCGTAGAACATACCGGTTCCTTTTTTTACCCGGTCAAAAAGTCCTGCGCCGAAATTCGTGCCGACAAAGGGCTGGTACCCTTGGCTTAATCCCCACAGCGGAATAAAGCTCAGCATCAAGTACCGGAAGAATGCGCCCATCAGAACTACTTGATCTTCTCCACCGTATTTTTTCAACGTCGAATACATGACTGTTTGCTGTACCAACGAAAGTACCTGCATAATCATACCGGACATACCGATTGCAATTGTTTCTCCGACAATCGATTTATCCAATTTAAAGGTTTTAAAGCGGACATTTTTGCTGAAACACAAAAAGTAGAAAAAGCTGAACAGTGCAAAAACTGCCTGAGAAATAACCGTCGCAACGGCAGCTCCTGCAAGCCCCTGCTTGAATACGATGATAAAGAGCGCATCGAGCACAAGATTCAGCACGGCGCCTGATCCCATGATAATCATCGCAAGTGCAATTCTTCCTTCGCCGCGCAGCACCATATTAGAAGCCTGTCCAAAGTTTACGAATATGGAGCCGAGGTATACAATCCGTAAATACTGCACGCCCATTGCATGCATTTCACCTTCCGCTCCGATAAGGCTCAACAGTTGCGGTGCAAAGATGTAGCCGACGATCATCACCGCGGATGACATCATCACTGCCAGTACAAAGACGTTACCCATCACCGCATCGATGGTCTTTTGATCTTTTCTGCCGACTGCCCGCGACAAAATCGAGGCGGAGCCCATCCCGATCAGTACCGCAATGCCGTTATTCACCAACGTAAAAGCATACGCAACGCTGATTGCGCCGAGCGCTTTTTCACCTACATACCGCCCGACAAACATTGCATCGACAAAGCTGTACAAGCTGATCACCAGCATACCGATAATGCCCGGTATACCCAACTTTAACATGAGCTTGAATATATTTCCCGATACAAGCTCTTCCCGTTTATCCGTCATAAGAACTCCTAAAATAGAAACTGACGATATCGTCAGTTATTTGATAAAAAGAACTATATATAAATGGAAATAGATTGTCAACCATATATAACAGTTCATCAATTGGGAACTTCTAAAAACTTTCATTTTTAGAGATGTCTAATAGTACACCGCATCAACCGCTTTTCGCGGATTACGGTAGATTTATATGGGAAAAAAATATTGATATTACTAAAATTTATATTTGCTAATACGGGAATCATCGTATATAATATGACAGTATTATCGCATTATGATATGCGAAAACCATTTTCTAGGAGTTCTTATGAGTACAAAAAAGAACAAGGAAGTCTCGGGCTTTCTCAAAGGTGTTGAAAGGATCGGGAATAAGTTGCCTCATCCGGCGATGCTATTCTTTATTCTCAGCATTATCGTTGTCTTTATTTCTGCCATTGTAGCGGCTGTCGGTGCGCCGGTTACCTACTTTGACGCGAAAAAAGGACAGGAAGTAACCATAAAGGCTATTTCACTTTTGAATGTCGAGGGATTTCGCTATATTTTGAACAGCGCAACGAAAAACTTTACCGGTTTTGCGCCGCTCGGTACAGTATTGGTCGCAATGCTTGGTATCGGCGTTGCCGAGTGGACAGGGCTCATCAATACCTCGTTGAAAAAGCTCCTCACCAATGTTAACCCCCGGCTGATGACTGCTGTTGTCGTTTTTGCCGGTATTATGAGTAACATTGCTTCCGATGCCGGTTATGTTGTAGTTATTCCGCTCGGAGCTATTGTATTTGCGAATGCCGGACGGCATCCGCTCGCAGGTCTTGCTGCAGCCTTTGCCGGTGTTTCCGGCGGCTTCTCCGCAAACCTCGTTCTGGGAACCACCGACCCGCTGTTAACCGGTATCACTATTGAAGCGCTTCACAATGCCGGTATGGATATCCCGCTCGATCCTACCTGTAACTGGTACTTTATGATGGCTTCAACAGTATTGTTGACAATCGTTGGAACTTTGGTAACCGAAAAAATCGTAGAAAAGAACTTAGGTGAATATCACGGAACGTATAAGCCGGACAATATGCCTGTTTCCGCAGAAGAAACAAAGGGATTAAAACTTGCCGGTATTTCCATTCTGATTATGGTAGCCGTGCTTCTCGTCGGGATGTTCGGTTTACCCGGTCTTCCGTCTCTCGCCATTTTAAGCGAAGTAAATCCCAAAACAGGTGTCAGTTCTCTCAGCAACTTTATGCACGGTGGTTTGCTTCCCGTTATTTTACTCCTTTTCTTGATACCCGGTTTAGTATATGGTAAGAAATTAGGAAAAATTAAGAGCTCCGGAGACCTCGTAAAAGGAATGACACACGGAATGAGTTCAATGGCCGGCTACCTCGTACTGGCATTCTTTGCGGCACAGTTTGTCAGCTACTTCGGTAAGACAAACCTTGGAACAATCATTTCCGTAAACGGCGCCAACTTCTTAAAGAGTATCGGTTTTACCGGTTTGCCGTTAATCATCGCATTCGTAATTATTTCCGCCTTCTTGAACCTCTTTATCGGTTCCGCTTCTGCAAAATGGGCTATTATGGCGCCGATCTTCGTACCGATGATGGTAAACCTCGGCCTTTCACCGGCTTTAACGCAGGTTGCATACCGTATCGGAGATTCCAGCACCAATATCATTACTCCGTTGATGAGCTATTTTGCGATGATCGTTGTCTTTATGAAAAAGTATGATGATGACTCCGGTCTCGGAACATTGATTTCGATGATGTTGCCGTATTCAATCGCATTCTTGCTTTCATGGCTCGGTTTGATGATTATTTGGTATGTAACCGGTTTACCGCTCGGTCCGGGAGCATTCTTAACGTTATAAGGCATTTAGGGAAACCGCTTGCGGGAGCCGGTATTTGCTGGTAATATATTGAGGAAATATTAATAAGCCGCATACAGGCAGCACTGGTTAAAATTTTTTAAGCTGCTGCCTTTCTACAAAATTTTTATAGGAGTCATCTATGAACATTGAGAGAGATACGGCAGAGGCATTACTCAATCAATATGTTACGACAGAGCACATCATAGCGCATTCGTTCGCTGTTGAAGCTGTTATGCGTGCGCTTGCAAAACGGCTTTCGCCGGCGGATGAAGAACTGTGGGGGATTACCGGTCTGCTCCATGATTTGGATATGGACGTTTCCAATTGGCAGGAGCACCCTGAACGGCACGGCCCCGTAACGGTTGAGTTGTTAAAGAAACAGAATTTCGGCTGTGAGGAAATGTACAGCGCTATTATCGCTCATAATCCCGATACGGGCGCCGTACCGCAAACACTTTTTGAAAAAGCGCTCTTTGCAGCCGATCCTATTACCGGATTTATTACTGCCGTTACACTTGTTTATCCCGATAAAAAGATTACAAGCGTTAAGGTTAAATCCATTGTCAAGAAAATGAAAGCAACCGGATTTGCAGCCGGCGCCGATAGAGGTGCGATGATGTCGATAGAAAATATCGGGATACCGTTTCCGGAATTTGCTGAATTAGCCCTTGCAGCGATGTGTGCTATCGCCGACAAGCTCGGACTTTAGCGCGTGTTGACGTGTGAGCTTTGCCCGCCTGCGTTGAAGAGGCCCTTTGACTTCTCGCGTTAACTCCTTTAAGTCTTGCGGGCTGTAAGCCTGTCTGATATTATACAGCTTATGGCTAAATTTAAACGGCAGTCAAAATCTGCCCGCGAGGCGGAGATACAGGAAGCTGCAAAAAAAGTATTTTTAGAGAAAGGCTTCCGCTATACGACAATGGAAGATGTGGTAAAACGCACGACACTCTCCAAGGGCGGCGTATACCAATATTATAAAACGACAAAGGCAATCCTTTTCGATATTATGCAAAACGGAAATTATTTCCGGTATGAACGAACCGAAAAGATTGTGCAGGAGTCGGCCGGTACCGAATCGCTTGCCGAGGTTATGACAGACGCTTGTATGGCGAAGCTCTTTGATGAAGTACCCGAAAAAAAACTCTACTTGATGTTTTTAGCGGAAATTCCTTATGACCGCGATTATGAAACATTGTATTTTCAATTGGAGAAACAAGCCTTTGAGCTGTTGATAAAAACCTTACACTACACCCCCCAACAAGAACTGGAACTTCTGGCTATTATCCGGCATCAAGAATATTTTCTGTTTAAAATTTTTCACGGTATGCTGGTTATGCACGAATTATTCAGCGATAAGGATGTATTTAATCAAAATAAAGAAAAAATTCGTACAATAATTCTTACTGCCATGCAAAATTTTTTCGACCGGCATCAAGATTTGTTCAACCATTTTAACCGATGATGCGTTTACCTTGAAGGATGAAATAATATATGATACTGATTAATTTTATGCTTGCAATGCTGCCGATTGTCTGGCTTATTATTTCTTTAAGCAAACTCAAGATGAGCAGTTGTAAAGCCTGCGGTATTGCGTTGCTGATAACGGCAATGTTAGCTGCATTGTATTGGAAATTGCCTCCGCTACATATCTCGTCCGCTATGTTTGAAGGAGCTGCCTATGCGCTCTGGCCGATCTATTTGATTATTGTTGCCGCTCTTTTTACATACAATTTAACGATACACACCGGCGCGATGGAAAAGATCAAAGGAATGCTGATCGGTATTTCCGATGATAAAAGAATACTGATGCTGATTATCGGCTGTGAGTTCGGTAATTTTATGGAAGGTATGGCCGGGTTCGGTACTGCGGTCGCCATTCCCGCATCGATTCTTGCCGGAATAGGTCTTAATCCCATCAATGCGGTAACGGCTTGTCTTGTTGCAAATACGACGCCGACTGCGTTCGGCTCGGCAGGAGTGCCGACAGCGACTCTTGCTACCATTACAGGGTTGGACTTGCAGCAGCTTGCCGCACATGCCGCGCTCATACAGGCCTTTCATACGTTTCTTTCACCGTTCCTTGCGGTGGTAATCTGCGGCGACGGAGTAAAAGCATTAAAAGGCGTGTGGCATATTACGTTGATCGCGTCGCTGTCGTTCGTTGTTCCCTATCTTCTTTTTGCACAATTGCTAGGTCCCGAACTTCCGACTATTGTCGGTTCAATTTGTTCGATGCTCTGCGTAATCCTTGCGGCAAAATTCGCTAAAAGGAAACGTAATGAGGCTCCCGGTACCGCAAAAATCGAATCGGAATATTCCGTAAAAACTGTTGGGGTAGGGACAACAGTACCGGCAGCGCATATCGGCTTTGCCGAAGGCCTTAGAGCGTGGGCGCCGTTTATGCTCATCTTTGTATTGTTAATTCTGACCTCAAAGCTCTGTCCTCCGGTGCATAACGCCATTAAGGATTTCAAACATTCGTTTATGATTTATACGGGAGAAGGAGGCAAGCCGCTTACATTCAGCTGGATAAATACTCCGGGAGTGGTGATATTTATAGCGGCTATCTGCGGAGGGCTTATTCAAAAAGCTTCATTGTTCGAAATGGCAAGTGTATTGGGTTTTACCCTAAAAAAATATTGGAGAACCTTCGTAACGATTTGCAGTGTTTTGGCAACTGCCAAAGTGATGATATACAGCGGGATGATTTCCGATATTGCCCGTTCGGCTGTTGTTGCAACCGGGCCTGTGTATCCCTTTGTTGCGCCGCTTATCGGGGTATTGGGCGCGTTTATAACAGGGTCGGGTACCTCGACCAACGTCCTTTTTGGGAATTTACAGCTCGAAACCGCTCTTTCGCTCAATCTAAATCCCTATTGGATTACTGCAGCAAACGTGATGGGAGCCGGTATCGGTAAAATGGTATGTCCGCAGAATATTGCAATCGGTGCGGGAGCTATCGGTATTACCGGTTCCGACAGTAAAATTCTTGCGGCAGTGTTTAAATACTTTGTTGTGTATGCATTGCTTGCGGGTGTAATCTGTTTTGCCGGCTCGTTTCTGATGTGAGCCGCTGCACATTTCCGTTCAGCGGTTCTCTTTGGAATGTAATGCAACTCCGGGTAAGGGAGCCGGCTGTGCAAAGCGGATACATTTAAACGGATGGATATTAACTGCGTTTACATACCAGCCTTTTATATCACTTAAATCAATGACGTTGATTGCAGGAACATGAGAAAGCGGAATGATAACCGACGAATCTAACAGCAATTGTTCCGCTTTTGCAAGATATTCGAATCTCGCTTTGCGATTTTGTTCCGCCGATGCCTTTTTGATAAAGTTTTCGTAGTTGGTATTATGCCAGCCTGAATCATTTAAAGTCGAATCCGATCTGAATAATTCCAGAAAAGCAAGCGGATCCGCAAAATCGCCAATCCACGAAATAACCGCTAAATGATAGTCATCCGTTTTTAGTCGGTCATAGTATTCTTCAAAAGGAACGGTTGTAATTTCCGTTAAAATTCCGATTTTTTCCCATACGGTTTTTAACAATGCCGCTTGTTCGGTATAGAATGCCGTTTGCGGTAAGAGAATTTTTATCGGCTGCGGTGATGCGGGTTGCGGTATATTTTTTAAAAGCTTTTCCGCCTTTGTCGTATCCTGCTTATCAACACCGGGTACGGTGGGATATCCCGTGAGGGGAAATACCAACGTCTTAGCAGGAATTAAATAATCTTTGCGCAATTCAGCATAGGGGAGTGCGGCGAGTAGTGCTTCTCTGAGTGTTTGATTATTGCATGGCGCTGTGTTTGTTTTAAAATAGAAAAATTCGGTTGCAAACATCGGCGTAATGTGAATGGTATATGCCGCTGCTACTTTATTTAAGTTGACTGATCCGCAAAGCCAGTGAATAGCTCCCTGATTAAATGCTTCGGTCATTTTATCGGCATCTTCATCTAATAATATGCTGATTGCAGGGAGCTGTGCCGATTCGAAATCCCAATAAGCGGAATTCTTTACGAGGTGGATTTTTTCGGCGGTAAAACTTTCGATTTTAAAAGGCCCGCTTGCAATCGGTTTAAAAGCTTCGGAAGGCTTCACAAATGCACTTTTTCCCGCATAACGGGTTATTGCTTTGAGCTGTGAAGGGTGTACTGCCGAAAATGCATGATGGCAGAGTATATTGGCCAACTGTTCCGCCGGATAGACAAGCGAGATTTTTAATGAAGTATCGGACTCCGCATATAAACCGATAGCCGATGTGTCGGAGTTTTTGCCGGTGCGGTATTCTTTTACGCCCTTAACGCAGTCTAAAAGCGAGGCATACGGTAAATCAAGTTGAGGGTTTAACAAATTGATAAATGAATCGCAAAATACTTGAGCGGTAATAGGATCGCCGTTTTCAAATGCGATCTTATCCCGTAGTGTAAACGTCCAGGTTAAACCGTCTGCACTGATCTTCCAATCCTTTGCTAATCCGGCGACCGGCTGTAATGTATAGGGATCGTAGGTACACAGTCCCTCATATAAACCGGTTAGAATTTGCGCTTCATTTGCATTATATGCAGCATGAGGATGTAAATTTGGAATACCGGTAGTAACCGAAACGATAAATTCTTTTTGAGGATAGGGTTCACTTTCTGCACATGCTGCAACAGATACTACAAAAGGTACTATCCATAAAGTAAGAGACAGTAATATGTTTTTTTTATTCATGAATCAATCCAAGTTCTTTCATATTTGAATATTCTTCAACGCTCGCATTGTATTCCGCTCTGCATTGATTTGCTTTTATAACTGCATTTCGGATTGTTGTCAATTCTATTTTTATCCCTTTCATTTTTGAACGCAAGATAACATCCCCGGATTTATAATACTCATCCAATCCTCCGAGTGTTTTTAAATATCCATTACATATAACAATGTATTTGTTCAAGAGTTCAAGTAATTGCTCATTATTCATACCGGTTAAACGCTGCTGCAGATCGGAGGTGCCTGACGCAAGGACTTTAAAAATACGAATTGTTTTTGCTAAATTATCAGTAAAATCTTCCAGTACGATTATTTCTTTCTTTTGCAAATTACTGATAGGATCCTTAATTGATATGGTAATTTCATGTTTTTTTTCTTCCATATTGAACGCACGTCTTAGGGCTTCTAAGAACTTGGTAAAAATCGTTGTGCGCGATTTATATATTACTTCTTGGTTTGCCATGAGTTTGGTGAGACAGGTGTCAAAATGATTACCGGTCGTACCGAGGATACGAAGCCCTGTTATAAGTACCGGCCGCATATTTTCTTGTTTATTGGTTTTTATATCTTCTTTTTGCGATACGTTCAAATGACGTAATATTTCCCGTTGCAGATGTTCCGAATCGGGACCGTAATCTTCTTTAATAACTTCCATTACAAGCTCATGATAGAAGGGGAGTTTTTCGTCGTTTGCTGCGAGGGCTTTTTTTAGAGTTTTTAATAATTTAATCGGGCTTGCGATATCGGCTTGTGTAACCGTTAAATCGGGCGGCATATTTTTTCTGACCGTTAGTTTATATTCTTCTCGGTGTAGACGGGCAAGCTGACGGAGTGTTTTATTGATGTCCGTATCGAGCTTCGAAAGGTGTCCGAGCGAATCTCTCAAGAGTCCGCCGGTTAGCGTATCGGAGACGGAGTGGAGCGATTTACAAATCTCCGCTAGTGCGCGGGTGTTTGCAAGTGTTGAATTTTCATTGAGTGCCGACCACTGGAATGTTTTATTCAATGCGAGCATGGATGCAATACGCTGTGGTGTCAGGAATGAACAGTTAAATTGATAGGAGTTAGTTAAAAAATCAAGCATCGTTTGATACTGTGCCAATCTGGAACCGACGACGGCAGCACGCTCACCGTCTGAAAAAGCTTCATTGCTAGGGACTTTTATTTCGGTCATACGGCTATCGTATTTATACGGATCGTCATAGACCAAGCCCTTTTTCAGCAAATTGCTGCGGAGGATTTTTACCACACTGCCGAGTGCTGTATAATTTTGCTGTAACTGCGGGAGTAAATGCCTGTTGAACTCTTCCCGTTGTATAGCTATGTGATGTTCTAACTCTTCAGAAAAATTTTTCGTAGATTCCATACCATCATCATCGGCAGTTTAAAAAAATTTTTTATATGATTTATGGAATAACCGCCTTAAAAGCGAAGTGTGGGAATAAATATGACTTAAAATATACAGCACACTACTGTGCCGTATATTTTTAGAGGGTTTTGTGCTGCGCAATCCGTTACTTTATCGCACCTGCTGTCATTCCTTTGATAAAATACTTACTCATAAATAAATAGAGAATCATCATCGGGAGGATTGCTACCGTTAATCCGGTAAAGAGGAGCGTCCAGTTGGCACTGTGTTGTCCGAAAAAAGTACTGAGACCGACCGGCAGGGTTTTGAGACTTCTGCTATGTAAAAAGACAAGCGGAAAAAAGAAGTCATTCCAAATAGGAACTGCATTGTAGATAGTTACCAACGCAATTCCCGGTGCAATGACCGGCATCATAATTTTACTGTAAATACTAAAATCATTGCATCCGTCTATCCGTGCCGCATATTCGAGGTCTACCGGAATAGCTTTAAAGAAACCGGAAAGGATAAATATCGTTGAAGGAATACCCATTGCAGTAAAAATCAAGATAACCGACAAAAAGTTATCCATAAGCCCAAGTTTTCTGATGATCATGAAAAGCGGTATAATAGCAGCTTTCAGCGGCAGCATGATACCGCTTAAAAAGATCATATACAGCAGGGTATTTCCTTTAAACACATATCGGCTGATAGCGTACGATGCCATCGATCCGAACAGCAGAACCAATACCATAGAGGATACCGTTACGATGATGCTATTGATAAAGAAGGTACTGAATCCCATATCAATCCAAACCCGTTTATATGAAGAAAAATCGGGATTCGCCGGTAAGGCGAACGGGTGTTGGAGGATTTCCCGTGTAGGTTTTAACGAGGATATGACCATATTAAAAAGCGGATACGCAATCAAAATAACATAGACAATCATCAGTGTTAAAATAGCGCCGACTGCAAAGTTCTTTACTGGAGAGGCGGCAGTCTTAATGCGCAAATTCATGTTCATACCTGTGTCTCCTTTGCTTTTCCGATTGCGACGGATACGAGCGAAATACAAAAGGTCATAATATAGATGATAACGGCGATGGTACTTCCGATCCCGATTTCGGGGTTACCGGTATCTACCGAACCGAAAGCTGTGCGGTAAAAAAGCGTGCCGATGGTGTCGGTACTGTAGTTCGGTCCGCCGCCAAGGTCGGTCATGGTGTATATCTGTTCAAAAACATTTAAACTGCCGATGATGGTTAATACCGTGATAACCGTTATGGACGGAATGATGAGCGGGAATATAATTTTCCAAAATAAGCCCATCTCGCTGACGCCGTCTATGTACGCAGCTTCGATACAGCTTTGATCGATAGAGTCGATGGCTGCAAGGAACACGAGCGAAGGGAAGCCTACCCAGCGCCAAATATTAGTTGCGATGATAGCGAAGGTTGCGGTGTTTTCGTCACCGAGCCATGCCCGCCGGAGGGATGAGAGATCGAGGAGGTTCAAAAAGCTATTGACCAGCCCATCGCTCTTTAAATACATACCCCACAAAAAACCGACCGCTACAATAGAAAAAAGCACCGGTATAAAAAATACCCGTTTAAAAAAGCCATGCCCTGCAATCTTTCTGCTTAATGCATATCCGAATAGCAGGCCGAGGCTGTTTTGAATGAGCATTGTACAGCAGAACCAGATACCGTTGTGCTTTAATGCATTCCAAAAGCGTTCATTATACGGAAAGGTAAAAAACAACTTTTTAAAATTACCAAATCCGGTAAATGAGCCGCGAAGAAGCTGATTCCAGTCAAAGAAACTGTTGAACAAGCTCATAAAAAGCGGCAACAAAATAAAAACGCTGACAATCAGCAGCGCCGGCGTTACGAAAAACGCGATCCATAAAAATTTACTTGTTTTTGATGTTATCATACTTTCTATCCGGAGCAATCACATCAGACTACTCTTCAATAGCCCCGCAGAATAATATAGGCTGTTCAACCTTTCCTTTTGAAAACAGACGGACATCTACTTCGTTATTTCACAAAAATTAGTCCTCGACGTACAAAAAGTACGCCTGCGGGTAATTTTTGTTCATGCCTCGTATCTGCCTCGTCTCTTTTCAAAAGGCTAACGCAAAAATTATTTTTTAACCATTAGCCCCAATTATTCTGCGATTTTTATCTATTGTGTCTGATGCGATTGCTCTGAGCGGCTATTCCTTTTTACTTTTGAAAAGGTTTATAATAGGTAGCGATACCGGTTTGTACGTTCTTACATGCTTGTTCTGCAGTTAACGTACCTGCCAAGTATCCCTGTCCTGCAGCCTGCCACAGAGCGGAGCCGGTCGGCTGTTCATAGCGGAACGGAACGAGGAAAATATAGCTGGTGCTGTTTTTCATCAGCGTGATGACCTTTCCGACGAAGGGATCCAACGAGGTATCTACACCAGGGGTAGAGCTGATCATTTTCAGATCGGAAATCAGCATATTGCCTACTTCCGGGGAACCGAGGAACTGCAAGAAGGTGAGCGCCGCTTCTTTATGTGCTGTTTTGGCATTGACTGCCCAGTTCATATCGGCATAGAAAGTAACGTACTGTTTGCCTGCCTTTGTGCCCGGTACGGGGAATGCATCGAATTGAAGGGAGGGATTGTTTGCTTTAAAGGTTCCCGCTTCATACGAACCGCCGATCATGTGTGCGGCCATTTCGTTCATAAAAGCGCCTTGAATATCGGTATAGCCGACACCGGTGAACAATTCCGGCATATAGGGGCGTAATGCGCCGATTTTTTTGACTGCATCCACAAAGCGCGGGTCTTCGAAGGTTGTTTTACCGGCAACGACTGCATCGAAAAAGTCGTTGGCTCCGTAAAAGTTGGGGCCGACGCCGCCTAAAAGCGTTTCCACCGTCCATCCGTCCTTCGAACCGTTTGCAAGTGGGGTAATCTTGTTCTTCTTACAAACTTCAAGATTGGAAATGAATTCATCCCACGTCGCCGGAACCTTTAAACCAAGCTTTTTGTAGATATCTTTGTTGTAGTAACAGAAGATCGCTTGGCTTAATGCGGGCAAGCCGTACATTTTACCGTCTTTAATGCTCCGTGCACCCTGCTTTGCCGGTTCGGAGTAATCCTTTAGATTGGGGATAAGGCTGTCAAGTGCAAGGAGATACCCGCTGTCCGCAAGTGTCTGTAAACCGCCGTACGCTCTACCCATAAACACATCCGGTCCGCCGCCGCCTTGCAGCGATGCGCTCACGATCGTGTTATACTCGGTATTTTTAATGGCGGTTTGCTTTACCGTGATGTTCGGATGCTTTTTTTCAAAGGCTTTAATCACCTTCTCGTAGAATTCCACATCCTCGGTACGCCATGTCCAAAATTCCAGCGTAACTTTTTCGCCGGATCCACTGCTTTTTTCACTTGAACCCATGGCCGTTAATGCACATGGCGTCAAGAGAAAACATGCTGCCAAAGCTGCAATGATTTTGTTTTTCATCATTTGCCTCCTTTCTTACTATCAAAAATTTCTATATTAGCCGATTTAAAAAATCGGTTAATAACCTTTTTAATACCGCTGTCCCACAGCGGCCATTCATGCCCGCCGGGACTTTCTTCATAGTAATGCTCGATACCCTGTTCCTGTAAAAAACGGTGAAAGTCCCGATTAATACCGATGAAACCGTCCGAGGTACCGCATTCAAGGGAGAGCTGCGGATAAGCCTTTCCCTGCACGGACTTTTTCATTTTGAGCACCGCATTTTTATATTCGCTTTCCATATTCTCTATACTGCCGAATATACCCTTCGCCCATTCAGGGGTAAAGACGGGATGTTCGGGTGAAAGCTGCTCCCTCGTCAAAAAAGCGGAGGAAATGCCCGCCGCGGCCCCAAAGTTATGCGGATATAAACACGCTGCCCGTATCGCCCCTGCGCCTCCCATCGAAAGCCCTGCGATAACGGTATCCTCCCGCTCCGCTGAAAGGCGAAACAACCTCCGTGTTAGCCGTATCAGCTCGTCCCCGACAAAAGCGCCGTACTGCTGCCCGGGCAGTTTACCGTCGATATAAAACGCATTTTCCGCCGCCGGCATAATGACGGCAATATGTTTTTCCGTTGCGTAGCGGCGTATATTTGTAAGCGTGAGCCAGTCCGTATGGCAGCCATACAGCCCGTGTAGCAAATAAAGCGTTTTGAGCGGTCTGTTTTCCTGCGCCTGCGGTCTTTGCCCGGAAGCATCGGGCGCGCTTTCTTCCGCCGGAATAATTGCGCACAGTGAAACCGGACGCATAAATGATTGTGCAAAAACTTCGGTATAAACAAGTGCCATCTTACTTTTTCTTATCCTAAAACTGCTTGCCTAAGAATATCATTTATTTTTGTTTGATATCCTTTTCCCGTTGCTTTCAACGCCGCAAGCACATCGCTATCTATCCTTAGATTATATTCTGTAGATACAGGAAGTGTCAATGTAAAAAATTCAAGTAAAAAATTCAAGGTGATAACGGCAAAGACACAAAGGGTATCTCTAAAAACTCGGTTAGGTTTTTAGAGGTTCCCTAAAAGCTTATAAACGCTGTTTGATTATTCGACTTTGTTCTTTATCCAATAATCGCAGTCTTCGTATCCTTCGGCAACGGTATGTTCCCTGTAAAGAGTGCCGCCGAAATGTTCCATCACCGCCTTATCCGTTTCGCAAAAATACGGCATCAATTCGCTGTATCCGTTCTTTTTTGCAAAATCGGCGATGGGGCATCCGAGCAAATGAATACTGATTCCTTCTTTGCGGTTTAGTGGGTTTATTTTCATCCCCCATGTATTGTTCCATGAGCCGTCTTCTTTGTGCTTATTCAATTTTCGTGCCCTGAGCGCAAAAAGCCCGTGAAAAAGTTTTTGCACGAGCCTGTTGTTGAGATTGAACCGCGAAAGCTGTCCACCTTTTTTATCGCCGATCATCATACCGTAACACATAGCCGTAATCTCATCAGGCGACATATTGCGGTTCATACATTCATAATACGCAAAGGCAGAGAGCGCACCGTAAAAGTTTTTCGACATCGGATTGTCTTTACCACCGATGCTCGGTGCCTCATTTGCAAACTTTTCATAGGTTTCAATAATCGCTTGGTACTTCTTTTCCGCCTCATCCGGTTGGAATTTTTTATTCAGTTCATTCCTGATCCAATTCGCAGACATTTGCGGAATTTCAAAATTTATTTTCATTGCCATCCTATTTCTCCTTGTGCATACACGCGCGATCATTCCCTCGTAAATAGCATATCTATCATTTTTGTATCTTCAAATTATACAATATTTTATACTTTTTTTCTATCTGTTAAAAACCTTCCTTATAATCTGTGAGCTTTTTATAACAATAGAAAAAAAGACTTAAAAATGATATACTCGGAAATCTTTTTATGGGATCCCCGCTACACAAGAACCGAAGATTTGATTAAAATCGCATAATAAGAGTGTACCTTGAACATTTATTTTTGTGCAGTAATGAAGTAGACGGTATGCATATTTTCAAAGGCCACTAATAGGAGATGATGGATTATAATGAAAGAAATTCCCGTAACGGAGCAGCGCAATCCTGCTTCATATCAAATCGATACGAAAAGTACGGCAGAAATTTTAACGATTATCAATAATGAAGATAAAAAAGTTCCCGAGGCGGTTGCGCAGGCGATTCCGCAATTGACGCGGCTGGTCGATTGCGCGGTTGAGGTGTTTCAAAAAGGCGGACGGCTGTTTTACCTCGGTGCGGGAACCTCCGGCCGTTTGGGGGTGTTGGACGCCTCAGAATGTCCGCCCACCTACGGCGTGTCCCCCGATATGGTGCAGGGCTTTATCGCAGGCGGGGATGTTGCGCTCCGCCGTTCCATCGAAGGCGCCGAGGATGATGAAAACCACGGTATCGATCAGCTGCGCGGCGCAGGTTTTTCGTCGTCAGATATGTTGGTTGGTATTACCGCCTCCGGCTCCGCGCCTTATGTGCTGGGAGCGCTCCGCTATGCCCGTTCGCTCGGCTGCCCGACCGGTGCAATAAGCTGCAATAAAGATTCACGCACCTTCGAGCTTGCCGATTATCCTATTTATCTGCCGGTCGGACCAGAAATCGTTACCGGCTCCACCCGGATGAAGTCCGGCACTGCACAAAAGCTCGCGCTGAATATGATTACCACCACCGCGATGATTCGGCTGGGAAAGGTATATAATAACTTTATGATTGATTTGATGCCGGTGAACGCAAAGCTGGTGGAACGGTCGAAACGGCTGATTAACGAGATTACCGGATGCGGGGAAGCGCGTGCCGCGCAGATATTTGAAGATTCCGGACGGAAGATACGGACGGCGGTAATTATGGCCTCGCTCGAGGTATCGAAAGAAGAAGCGGAAGCGCTGCTTAAGCAGGGGAACGGCAATATCAACAATGCGCTCGATGTGTATAAACGAGGGTAGCGGGGAGTTCGGGAAACGATGAAGCACTTATTTTTCGGGATCGACGGAGGGGGAACACAGTCCCGGCTCGGTATCTGTGATGAAACCGATCGGCTGATTGCGCAGGTAAAGGGCGGTTCTACCAACCGGTATGCGGTAGGCTTCGACGCAGCTTGCAATAATCTCCGCGAGTTGATTCAAAAACTGAAAACCGAAAGCGGTATCGACGTGCAAAACTGTGCTGCAGGCTGCTTTGCTTCCGCCGGTATGAGCACGGAACAAGAGACCGAAGATTTTCGCCGTTTTTTTACCGACGAAGGAATCCGCTGTCCTCTATATCTCTGCAACGATGCACTGGCAGCGCTTGCAGGCGGTACCGGAACGGCGGAAGGCATTATCGTAGTGAGCGGCACCGGCTCTATTGCCGCCGGATTAGATAAGAACGGGAGAACCGCCCGCGCCGGTGGGCTTGGCCATTTGATTGGGGACGAAGGTTCCGGCTTTAAGATAGGATTGGACGGGATTAAAGCCGCCGCCGCCGCTTTGGAACGGCGCGGAGGGAACACTCTATTGGCTCCGATGCTGTTTAACCATTACGGTGTCAACACCATACGGGAATTATTCCCCTTTTTGTATACAAACTTTGATAAATCGCGGGTGGCCTCTTTTTCGCCCTGTGTATTTCAGGCGGCGCAGCAATCGGATGCAGTTGCGGCACGTATTCTGGAAACCGCCGCTCAAGACCTGTCGCTCCTTGCCCGCAGCGTATACGGCGCTCTCTTCGACGGAGCGGAGGCGGAATTGGTATTCTCGGGCGGCATTTTGGAACATCAAGCCTCTTTTGCAAAACTGACCGCTGCCTATATCTGTGATGCGTTGCCGCAGGTGCGAATTATCCGCCGCCGTTTTGAGCCGGTAGTCGGTGCGTGTATTCTTGCCCGGCTTGGCAGATATTAAATTTCAGTGTCAATTGCATTGGAAATATTGTAAGTATTTACCTTTCTTTTTTGAGTAATATGAGTTAGAATAGAAAAATACTGCTTTTGTAGCCGTTTCGAATTCTGCCGGAGTTTTACATGAAAAAAGTTGTGCGGATAGTTATTCTCTCAGTTTTGGCGTTTTGCCTTTCCATAGCCTGTAAAAACTACACGGCAGATATTGAAGATTATTTAAGCTATTGGTCAGCCGGTGTATCGATTATAGATTTTCCTTTTGACCTGAAAGTGCAAACCGATGACGAAGGTATGCAATGCGTTTCCTCCACAGAAAACGTAATCCTTACATTTACCGTACGTAATCCTAAAAATTTAGATTTAAAAATGCCGGGAGATTCCGATGCTCCTGCCGATATTATCTCATTTCCTTATATTCCGGATGCCCCCGGTAAAAGCGCTGCCACACCGCAATTCGGCAAAGATTATACGTTTGAGAAAATTTCAAATACCGAGCTGAAGCTTACCTATACAGCGAGCTTTTTGAAGCAGTATGAATGGGGCAAGGGAGATATAACTCCTTCTATTATACTTTATACCACGGACGGCAGAGTGTTTAAGCAAAACATTCCGTTTAAGCTCAAAGTAAATACTCCTCCTCCGGCTATTCAAAAATGTATTATTGGACAGACAAAAACCGCTTCCTCTTCCGAAACTTCTTATTATGTTCTGTGCTTGCAGCTGCCGTCCACCGAAATGAACCGAGAATTCAACGGCAGTCTTTTGCATAAGGATATTGCCGGTATTGAAATCAACGGAACAATATATCGTCTTTCGGTAAATGAGGCGCAACATACATTTATCAAACCTAAAGATACTGCTTTTTTAGCTGTAACGGATGTAGAGAAACTTGAAGCCAATGCGGATGATATTCCTTCCGATTGGACGCTGTATTTTAAAACCGATGTTGAAGTAAAGGATGGTAGTCCCCAAAAAGAGTATACGGTGAGATTAAAGGACGCAAAAGGTTTGATGTCACCGGCGTTTAAAGCGGCTACCAAACCGAATACTCTGCAGCAGGAAACGCGGACTGTAACCTTTAATCTTGCAGGCGGAAATATCGGCGGCAATATACATGCTATCACCATGACTGGTGTGTCGGGAACACCGTTGACGCAACCTCCAAATCCTACTAAAGATGGCTATACCTTCAACGGCTGGACACCTGCACTGTCTGCATCCCCGACATTCCCTGCAGCAGATATGACATACACTGCGCAGTGGACGCCAAAGACCTATACCGTAACATTTAAAGTAGACGGTGGATATGGCTCTCTAAAAGGCACACATAATGGCACATCTAAGGTAGCGAGCGGTTCAGATGAGCTGAAATTTGAATCCGTTCCGCATAATAGTACGATCACCTTTACCGCAACGCCGGCAAATACAACTCTCTATAAGGTTGGGGATTGGACTTGTTCATCTTCGACAGGCTTTACGGGCGGAAGCGGACAGTCAATTGCTTCGCTTACAGTAACGTCAAATACAAGTGTGAGTGTGCAGTTTGTACCTCTTAATACTTTAACCCTAACTGAGCTTAAAATACACGGTCAAAATGCTTCGACCGGTTCCGTTACCCTGCCGTATACCATAACTCAAGTGGCGCAAAGCAATATCAACCTTGAGTTTGACGGACACCCAGGGATGTCGTTTACCGTAACTCCTGCATTGCCGCTGGCCTTAACGCCGGGAACGCCTCAAAATATTACCATAAAAGTTGCGGCAAGTCCGGGGAATTATCCTGCATGGGAAAAAACGGTACGTATAACCCGCGCAAAAAACAATGTTGCAGCCTTACAGAGCTTTAAGCTTAACGGAGAAGCTAAAACTGCGCCTTTTACTACCGAATACACGGTAGATTCCGGCACGGCAACAGTAACGGACTTTACCTTTGGTGCCGGTAGTGATGGAGCAATCGCGACTGTTAGTCCAGCAGACAACAATATCCCCATAGGTACCGGAAAAAGTTTTACCATCACGGTAACAGCTCAAGACGATACTGTAAAACAGACTATAATGTTTACGGTAAAGCGCCGAACCTACAACGTAGTCTACAGTGTAGACGGTGGTGTAGGTGGCACGATTCAAGCCAATTCAGGCAGTCCGATAACAACGAACAGTAGCATTTCGGTCGAGTACGACGGAAGCGTAACCTTTACCGCAACGCCGAGTGGTGGTTGGGAAGTAGAAAAATGGATGCTTGATGGCAATGAAGTCCCCGGCCATACAAATACGAGTTATACTCTCAATGTAACCGGCAATAAAAACGTAAAGGTGAAGTTTAAGAAAAAGCAAGGTATAATAGACGGCAATACGGAGACCCATGCATGGAAAGAATTATGCGAGCGGGTTGCCGCTGCCGATGACGGCGCTGTTATCATGGTAAAAAATATAATAGCAGCTTCCTCCGCCGCCGGTAACAACGGTGAAATTGTCATAAATAAGAATATTACCATTCAAGGTACAAATAAGACTTCCGAAAAACTGGATGCCGGATCGTTCAGCCGTATTTTCCGTGTAAAAGACGGTAAAACCCTTACGCTTCAAAACATAACGCTTACGGGGGGCAATACCCAACATGAACAAGGTGATAAAAATGGCGGCAGCGTGTATATAGAAAACGGTTCGTGTACGATGGACAATGTACTTGTCGTTGAATGTACTGCGGATGCAGGTGGCGCCGTGTATGTTAAAGACGGTACTTTCAGCATATCCGGTAGTACTCGTATTACCCCTTCAACCGGAGAATATGAACAGACCGCCGGTAAGAACGATGTGTATCTAAAGGGTGGAAAGCTTATCACGGTAACCGGCACTTTAACCGGAACTACTCCTATCGCTCGTATTACACCGGAAAGCTATCCGACAGGCAGCACTGCGGTTAAGGTTCTCGATGGTGCTGCTGTTAATACGCAACATTCAAAGTTTACGGTAACCGACCAAGCCGGTATGCCTTCTAAAAAATGGAAGATAAACGCTTCCGGCGAGCTTGAGGCAGTTGGCGGTCAGAGTCCGGCAATAGAGGCAACTAGTTGGGAAGACTTACGGACTAAAGTGCAAAGTGCTTCCGACGGCACCGTTATCGAAGTAACACAGGATATTACGTATAAAGGGAACAGCTCTGAATCTACAATAACGATAAATAAGAATATCACCATAAAGTCAAAAGGCGGCGATACGTATACTCTGAACGCAGATTGTACGGGAACTGTTCCTACTTATGCTTCAAAGGTTAAAAGTATTTTTAAGGTTACGAGCGGTAAGTCATTAATACTTGAAAACGTAACGCTCAGCAATGCTAAACAATATGCCGTCTCTGTTGCGGAGAATGGTTCCCTTATGATGACGAAGGTAACGATTAAGGATTGCGAGACCCAAGATCAGGCAGCCGGTATTTATTTTGAGAAAGGACGGAATCTAACGCTTACCCGCTGTACAATTGCAAAGTGTAAGGGAACAGGTTCCGCTTCTTCCGGCGGTATGTATATTCAGGAACCGACGGGAACGGTGAGTATAAAAAATACGGAAATTAAAAATTGTGAAGCACAACACGATGGAGGCGGTATACGTCTTAGTCAAGCGAACTGTACGTTGGAGAATGTGAATATTCAAGAATGCAGTGCTGCTAACGGAGGAGGAATTTATAATAGAGGTAGCACTCTTACGATAACGGGAGGTTCTTTTATAAAGAATAAGGTATTAGGTTCAGGTGCAAATCGTCAAGGCGGTGCAATCTATAGCGAAGGCGGTAGTCTTACCTTAGACGGATTTACGATCGGCGGGGATAATCAGGAAGACGGTAATACGGCAAAAAAGGGAGGAGGTATCTACCTTAAAAATGTGGTAGTAACAATGCAATCTGTAAAGGTAAAAAATAATAAGGCGCTGACCCAAGGTGGCGGTATCTATCTTGCAGACGGAGAGCTTAAGATACCCAACGGTACTACTATCGCCGATAATAGTGCCATCGACAACACTGCTGGCAACCATAACAGCGAGGCCGGTGGCGGAATTTATGTTGAAAAAGGAACGCTTACGTTGAATGGAGGTATTATCTCCGGTAACAGAGCCAATGCTAATAAGGGCGGTGGCGTTTATCTTAAAGCAGGAACATTTACAATGAATTCGGGAGAAATTAAAAATTGTTCTGCAAAATACGGCGGAGGAGTTTCTCTTGCCGGTACGAGCACCTTTACGATGACCGGAGGAACTATCACAGGTTGTAAGGCAGACGTCGAAGGAGGAAAGGGCGGTGGTATTTATACAGAACTAAAGACAAAGCTGACTTTAGAAGGGGCTGCTAGCAATCCGGTCGTTATTTCCAACTGTACGGCAAAAGAGACCGGCGGTGGTATGCATATTTATACGCAGAATACGGTAACAGTCAAAAATGCTCGTATTGAAGGAAACTCTGCAAATAGCGGCGGTGGTGTGTATTTAGAGCAAGGGACATTTACTATTGCCGGCAGTACCCGTATTACTCCTTCAACTGAAACAACAGCTGGAAAGAATGATGTTTTCCTAGAAGAGGGAAAGTTTATCACAATAGAAGGAACTTTAACTGAAACAGGAACCGTTGCACGTATTACGCCCAAAAAATATGAGAACGGGGTAAAAGTTCTCCAAGCGTCTTCTACGGAGTGTGCTAAATTTACGGTAACGCCGAAAGGCACGGAAATATGGTCAATAAATAATAATGATGGGACTTTGAAGAAACCGTGATGCAACCGCCTCGTAAATTGCTTCTTTGCATTTTCTTGCAATTCCGTGTATAATGCGGTGGCCATGGTGAGTATGGAAACGGAAGCGTGTGAAGTATTATATCGGTTTTTTAGAACCGCATCGGAATATATCGAAGGGTACCGCAGCGATGCACCGTATCCCGAATCGTTTGCATTTGCCGGAGATTCAACGGCTCTTGTTGCGACAACGAGCGCTGCGGTGAATGCAGTTTCTGTTGAAACCGGTTCTGCGGAGATTGTAGGCACTGTAACCGGCACTTCTGCTGCGGTTTCGGCAGGGAGCGGCGGAACGCTGTTTCGGTCGATGCAGGAAATTTACGCTGCGGTTGCACAGTGCTCCGCCTGTGTGTTGGGGCAAACCCGTACTCATCCGGTGGCGGGAGAAGGCCCCGAAGAGCTGTCCCGCTTGACCAACTCCGTTGAGGTGATGGTAATCGGCGAGGGGCCGGGCGCGGACGAAGACCGGCAGGGCAGACCCTTTGTCGGTAGGGCGGGGCAGCTTCTCGACAAGATGCTGGAAGCTATTCAGCTTTCGCGCAAGACCAATTGCTATATCACCAATGTGGTTAAATGCCGTCCGCCTCAAAACCGCGACCCTGCGCCGGAAGAACGGAGCTGCTGCGCCGCCTTTTTGGATGCGCAAATACGGCTGCTCCGCCCTAAGATGATTCTGGTGATGGGGCGCATTGCCGCGCAGCATTTGCTGCAAACCTCCGACGGTATCGGAAAGCTGCGGGGGCGTTTTTTCGACTATCAGGGGATACCGCTGATGCCGACCTATCATCCGAGCGCGCTGCTTCGGGACGAAAGCCTCAAACGCCCCGCATGGGAAGACCTCAAGCGGTTCCGCGCCCGTCTGCACGAGCTTCACGTACAAGGCTAATCTATGGCGCAGTGGCTTGAGCTTGTCTTTAAGCTTCCTTTATATCAATCATTTTTTTACCGGAATGCCGCTGCGGACGGGCAACAATCCTTGGCTGGCAGGCGGGCGGCGGTTCGATTCGGCTCGCGCAAGCTCGTCGGTTTTATTGTTGCGGAATATGAAACGCTGCCCAAGAGCTGCCCCTTTGCGGAAGCCGACATAAAGCCGATCGACCGCATCATCGATGCGGAACCGCTTTTCACCGATGAGCAGGCGGCGCTCGCCCGTTGGATGTCCCGCTTTTATATCTGCGCCGAGGGGATTGCGCTTTCCGCAATGCTGCCCTCCGGCAAACGTGAAGCGGGGGAGCTGAATACCGACGGGATCGAATTCGCCGGAACCGATTTTTCCGCCTCGGCACTTACGCTTTCGGAAGAACAACGCTTCGCCGTAGAAGCAATTTCCGACTGCACCGGCGGCGAGTTCTTCTATGTGTACGGCATTACCGGTTCCGGTAAAACCGAAGTCTTTTTACAGGCCGCTTCTCGTGTGCTTGCTGCCGGAAAATCGGTTATCTACCTTGTGCCCGAAATTACGCTGAGCCATCAGGTTGCGGAAACCGTCAAAAAGCGTTTCGGCGACCGCTGCGCGGTGCTCCATTCGGGACTAACCGGCAGCAAGCGGCTTGCGGAATGGCGGCGTATTGCGCGGGGCGAGGCGCGGATTGTCGTCGGAGTACGCAGCGCCATATTTGCCCCCGTCCGTGATTTGGGACTCATCATCATCGACGAGGAACACGACGGTTCGTATAAGTCGGGTTTTGCGCCCCGCTACCACGCGCGGCAGGTTGCGATGTACCTCTGCAAAAAACACGGTTGTCCGCTGGTGATGGGTTCGGCAACGCCGTCGGTAGAGGCATGGCATTTGATGAAAACCGGCGCAATCCGTACTCTGCGGCTGAGCGAGCGGCTTTCCGGCGGGGCGCTGCCCCATATCCGCATCGAATCGCTGTTGCATACGGCCGGAGCGTTAAGCACTGCGCTGATCGATGAAATGCGCCGCACCAAAACCCAGGGGGAACAGACCATTCTCTTTTTGAACCGCCGAGGCTTTTCTCATTTCTTTAAGTGTAAGAACTGCGGACACGAGCTCTTGTGTAAAAACTGTTCGGTGCCGCTCACTTTTCATAAAAGCGAGGGGCTGATGAAGTGCCACTACTGCGGATGGACGGCAAAGCCGCCGAGTGCCTGCCCCGAATGCGGCTCCATCGAGGCGGGCTATACGAGCATCGGCACGGAATATATTGAAGAACAGGTGCGGAAAACCTTCCCCGACTGTACCGTTCAGCGTATCGATACCGACGTTCTGCAAAAAAACAAGCAGGCGGTTCACATCTTAAATAACTTTCGGGACGGCACTATCGATATTTTACTCGGTACGCAGATGATTGCCAAAGGCTTAAACTTTCCCGGCGTGCGGCTGGTTGGAATTGCGCTTGCCGATACCGGCTTGCAGATGCCCGATTTTAGAGCTGCCGAGCGCACTTTTTCGCTCATCATGCAGGTAGCGGGCAGGGCAGGGCGGTATGTTCCGGATGGGGAGGTTATCATTCAAACCTATAATCCCTATCATCCTGCAATTGTCTGTGCGCAGCACAACGATGTGGAAGGTTTTTATACGCAGGAGCTGCAGCAGCGGCAGGCGTTGGAATTTCCGCCCTTTGCCCGTCTTATCCGGCTGGTGTTCCGTAGTAAAGATCAACACAAAGCGGAAGAAGCCGCTTTCGGCGCACGGGAGCTTTTACCGCAGCTGTTTCCGCCGGATGCTGCGGAAGGCATAGAAATACTTGGCCCGTCCGACTGTATGCTTTCACTTGTAGCGGGCAATCACCGGATGCAGCTGCTGTTGCGCGCCGAAACGCTCGCACCGATGCAAAAAGCCGTCTACCGGTTTATCACCGAATACAAAGCAGCTGTGGGTGTGTATATCGAAACGGATGTCGATCCTGTCAGTTTATTGTGATGGTGTCATCTGTAAAAATTCAGATATAGTTTTTTAGAGGTGCCTCTGTATGATATGCAGTTGAGAGGTATGATATGCAGCAGAATATAACGATGTTTAAAACACAGCCTTTTGTTTCCGAAAAGGTTTGGGGATATGAGCGGTGGATTGTTTCCGTTCATCCGGCGGGGCAGTCTATTGTAGATGATACAACGCCGCAGATAGGCGGAACACCGCTTGACGCTATCGTCGGCGCTTCGTATCCGCTTTTGATTAAGATTATTCAGGCGAACGAAACGCTTTCGGTGCAGGTACATCCCGACGATGACTATGCGCGCCTCCATGAACACAGCGCCGGTAAAACCGAATGTTGGTATGTGTTCGATGCAGTACCCGATGCAAAGATTATTTACGGATTGCAGAAGGATTACCGCCGCAGCGAGCTGGAAACGGCCATTCGGGATAATACGATTGAGCACTGTCTCCGCTCCGTTCCCGTCTCGAAGGGAGATTTTATCTTTATCCCTGCCGGAACCGTCCATGCGATACAAGGCGGCTTGCGGCTTTTAGAGGTGCAGCAGTCAAGCGATATAACCTACCGGCTCTATGACTGGGGGCGTCCCCGTGAGGTGCATGTACAAAAAGGGCTTGATGTATTGCGGTACTTACCTGAGTCGGCGCTGACACCGGAACATCCTTTTAGCGGGAAATCGGTGTGTCCGTATTTTAGGCTTGAAAAAAAAGATTTTCCCGTTGCGGGGACTCTTTCGTTTTCGGCATTTGATACCCCTGCTGCAAAAACGGGATGGTGCAGCCTCTTTATCATCGCCGGAAGCGGTACGCTTGAAATTGCGGAAAACGGCATACTTGAAACTGCCGGAGCTCCATCCTTGCAGGTAAAGGCTGAGGACTGTATTATGGTGCGTCGGGAATCTACCGTTTCGGTTATTCCAAATCAAGGCTCGCCTCTTTCGATTATGCTGATGGGGTAGTAGCAATTGAACGGATGCATCGTATAACCGGCAAGGAATCCCATCTTGTATCAGGATAACTGCATTAAAAATATTTTCCGCGGGGTTACTAAAAAAACGGCCTGATGCATTTACCCCGATAAAACAATGTTGACAGAATGAATATCAAAGTTGATAATCATTGTTAAGAAAAAAAGAGAAGTTCGCCGGTTAATCGATGTCGGTAAAAATCGGCAGCTTCATGTAAAGGACGGTCTATATGAAAATGTTTTGGGTACGAATGAGTCTTTTGGCATTAAAGGTGATCGGCGGAATTGTAGGTGTTGCTGCCCTATTGTTCATAATTTTATTACTGTTTATTACAATAACTGAGTATCGCCCTGACGCTCAAGAGCCTGCTGAAGTCATAGGAGAAGCTGCCCTTACGAAAGAAACCGTTGCGTTTGGAAAACCGATCGATATTGTCAGTTGGAATATCGGCTATTGCGGACTTGGTGCTGGACAGGATTTCTTTATGGATGGCGGTACTATGGTACGCCCTTCGGGCAAAAAAGAGGTGGAAGAAAACCTTGCCGGAGTTATCGAGACGCTGAAACGATATCCTTCTGATTTTTATTTTATTCAAGAAATGGATAAGTCCTCAAAGCGTTCTTATTATATCGATCAAACGGCGGCACTTGCTGACTCGCTCGGTACAGCGCTTACCTATACCTATAATTTTAAGGTCTCGTATGTTCCGTATCCTCTTCCTCCAATCGGGAAGGTAGCGAGCGGAGTCGGCCTGTTTACGCGGTATCCCTTTACGAACACCTATCGTTTTGCGTTGCCGGTGCCGTTCAAGTGGCCGGTCAGAACGGTTAATTTAAAACGCTGTATGCTGATAACCCGTTTCCCGCTCGAATCGGGTAGGGAGTTGGTAACCGCGGTATTGCATCTGGAAGCGTACGATGACGGAGAAGGCAAAATTGCTCAAACCAATGCGCTTATCGATTTTATCCGTGCCGAATATGAGGCAGGTAACTACGTCATCGCGGGCGGTGATTTTAACCAAACCTTCCCGGGCACACAGGCTCGTTATCCTCTTTACGATGAGTTTTGGAGGCCGGGCGCAATCAGCGGAGGTTCATTGCCGGAGGGGTGGCAGTTTGCCGTCGATGACAGGGTTCCTTCATGCCGTCTTAACAATGCACCGTATACGCCTGCGCTTACCGACGAAAATATCCGTAACAAGTGGCCGTACTACGTTATTGACGGCTTTATCGTTTCTCCGAATATCTCTGTTGTGTCGGTCGAGACACTCGACGAATCCTTCCGCTATGCCGACCATAATCCGGTAAAGCTGCGTGTCGTCTTGAATCCCTAATGCCGTAGAGAGGACGGGGTATTAAAGGGTATCCCAAAAATAAGATTTTGGGATATCCCCTAAACTATCCTCATAGATAAATATCTTTCTTTTGCAAAATTGCCCATTGTCGGGTATACTATAGGTATTGCAGATGCAGGAATACTGCTATTTGCCAAGGAGTAAAAGATGCAGATGAATAGTGTGGTTATTAGAACCGACAACATGGAAAAATCATTGCAGTTTTATGAGAAAGTGCTCGGGCTCACCTTCGAGTCTATGATGTCTGCTGCACCGGGTAAGCAGATTGCCTTTTTGTATGATCCTAAATCGAATGGCCGTTTGGAACTGATCCATAACGATCGTTCAAAGGTAAAAAAGGAAAACTCTATTTCGTTGACATTCACTGTGAATCAGATTGGTGAGACGGAAAAATACCTCCGCTCTAAAGATGTCCGGATTATCATGGAGCCGCGAACGGTAAAGGATGGTAAAAAGATATTAACAGCAGTCGATCCCAATGGAATCGAAATAGATTTTATTGAAGCTAAATAAACAGAAGGATATCTCTAAAAACCAAAGTTTTTCGAGATGCCCCGATGTTCTGAAAGATTTTCATAAAAAAAGCGTTGTAAAGTATTTACAACGCTTTTTTTATAGCAAGTTACCGGCGATTACAGCCGGATTCAATCCCCTTTGTTCGGCGTAAAGCACGGGGTATTCACTCATCCGGCTGAATCAATAGACCAATAGAAATTACTTATTCTTTTTTTGATCCGTATTGGAGTTGGAACTTGAAATGGTGCGCATTACTTCGTAGGCTCTGGTTCTTACCGGAGTTACATAGTTATAGTTATTTGCAATACGCATTACCGTCTCAAACATTTCCTTTTTGTTTATAATTGAGCCGGACATCTTTTCGAAGGTATTCAGGATTTCAAGCGCGAGCGAACTTGTCGGATTAACCGTATCGAATTTGCGGGCAATCCAGTTAATCATATTGAATACTTCATCATTGTCATTTTTACCGATTTCGCCGAGCGATTTTACCGCTGCTGTGATAACGGAGGGTTCATTATCGGTGTACATAACCGTAATCAATGAATCCTTTGCCTTGTCGGTACCCATTTGTCCGAGCAGCTCACATGCACGGCGTCTTATTTCCGGATAATTGTTTACTACCCTGCCGTCTTCTCTCACAACGGTTGAAAGCCCTTCGGTTGCTAACGTACTTAACGCTACCTGAATTTCTTCCGATTGGCGGCCTTCATTCAATGCCTCTTCGATATACTGTAAGGCAACCCGTTTTGAATCGCGCCCTTCAGCGGCAACCATTTCTTTAATCATAACGCCTTCAATTGAATTGAGGTATGCCTGTTCGACGGTAATCATACCGTCGGATTCGCTGTTCTTATCATTTTTCTTTGCAGCGTCTTTATTTTGCGCGCAGATAAGCGGAGCAGTAAGCAGGCTTAAAGCCAGTGATAGTATCAATAATTTGTGCCGCATGGTAACGACCCCCTTCCTTTGTTCAAAGTTGGTATTTACTAGAATACCAACTTATTGTCAGTTATTTTTTTGCAAGTGTCAAGAGGCCGATTGTTTTCGATTTTCGGATTCCAATATATTTGATAACCGCCGGCAATTTTACACGATAATTATTACCGCTTGACCTTTCATTCTTTTACTTATATCATAAAAGAGGATTGTAAAACTATTGATCCTTGAGTTTCAACAAGTAAGGTGAGTCGAATGAAAAAGTTAAAGATACCTGCAGTGCCGTCAATCAGAAGATTACCGTCCTATTTGCATATAGTAAAGCAAGCCCAATCCGATGGATACCCCTATATTTCCGGTACCGTTATTGCTGAAGAGCTGCACCTTGAACCGATCCAAGTACGGAAAGATTTAGCTATTACAGGCATTATCGGTAAGCCGAAGAAAGGATATCCGGTTGAAGATCTCATTTCAGCTATCGAGCATTTTCTTCGCTGGGATACCTTGCAAAAAGCGATTCTTATCGGAGCAGGGAATCTTGGTACCGCGCTCACCGGATATCAGGGATTTAGAGATCACGGGTTGGAAATCTGTGCGGCTTTTGACAGTGACAAAAGTAAGATCGGAAAAAAAATTCATGGTATTCCGATTTTTGCAATGAATAAATTGACCGAAGAAATTAACACTTTGCATCCTGCCTTAGCAATTTTAACTGCACCTTCACCCAGCGCACAGGCGATTGCCGATCAATTGGTAGAAGCAGGTATTGACGCAATCTGGAATTTTACGAATGTTAAAATCAAAGTACCCGATAACGTCCTTGTTCAACAGGAAGATCTTACTTCAGGCTATGCGCTTTTAGGCGTTATGATGAATACCCGTATTCAGCAAGCAAGCGAATAGCTTAGTTGATTTAAAATTTACGTATATGGGACTTTAAGGAGTATATGCGTTAAAGTCCCGTAGTAAAACTGCTATGAACTCTTCCGAATATTCTCAACAGGCGGCTCTTTTTTATAACCGCCTCGTAAAACGGTATAAGCATTTAAAAAAATATGCACGGCGATTAAACCTCTTTGCCTATCGGCTGTATGATAGGGATATTCCCGAAATTCCCGTTGCCGTTGATCTCTATATTGAAGATACAACCGGAGTGCTGTTCGCCGTGCTTACCGAGTATGAACGGCAGGTCTATAGGCACGAAGATAAAAATGTTGCTTCTCTTTCGGAGCTGGCGGAAGCGTTATGTACTGCTTTACAGATTCCTTCGGAGCAAGTATATGAAAAATGCCGAAAGCGGCAGCGCGGTGAAGCTCAATATGAAAAGATTGCGGACAGCGGAAAGCGGATTATCGTGCGGGAAGGTAAGTGCCGCTTCTTTGTCAATATATCCGATTATCTCGATACCGGTTTATTTCTTGATCACCGTCCGGCTCGGCTTGCCGTTGCCGACAGTGCTGCCGGTAAGTCCGTGTTGAATCTTTTTTGCTATACTGCTTCTTTTTCTATCCATGCGCTGGTAAACGGAGCGCGGCGGGTTTGTTCGGTTGACTTGTCAAAAAACTATTTGCAATGGGCGGCTGAAAATGCTCAGCTGAATGGGGTCGCCGATTCCGAACGCTGCCGGTTTGTGCAAAGCGATGTCCGTCTTTTTCTGGAGCAGGCTGCAAAACGGAAAGAACGGTGGGATATTATCATCTGCGACCCGCCGACATTTTCCAATTCAAAACGTGCGCCCCAATTCTTCGATGTGAATCGGCATTGGCAGGATTTAATCCGCAGTTGCTGTCAGGTATTGGCGGCGGAAGGCATTTTATACTTTTCGACCAATTCACGAACGTTGCGTTTTGACACGGCGGAACTTTCGGATAGACCGGATCGCAGCATGGGAGAGGATAAGTTTATTTACAACAATACGCTCTTCACCGTGCAGGACATCAGCGCACAATCGATACCGGAAGATTTTCGGAATAAAAAAATTCACCGGTTGTGGAAGATAAGCCACAGTACGCCCTTTTGAAAATATACGGTGTATCACTGTATTTTATTTCTAAAAACCTCAGTTTTTTAGAGATGCCTAGTTGGTGGTTTACATCGAAATTGCCTGACCGGACAAATCCTGTTATACTTACTCCATGAACTTTCCACGAAAATTGCCGATCGGCGTACAGAGTTTTAAGGTATTACGGAATGACCGTTATCTCTATGTAGATAAGACGAAGTATATCACTCAATTAGTAACAAGCAGTCGTGTTTATTTTCTCAGCCGTCCGCGGAGATTTGGCAAGAGTTTGTTCCTTTCGACATTATCTGCATACTTTCTTGGAAAAAAAGAGTTATTCAAAGACTTATACCTTGAAACAGCTGAAGAGGAACTTGCTTTACAAGAAAATCGATCTGCATGGCAGGAATATCCTGTTCTGTATTTTGACTTTAATATCGGAAAATACACGGATAGCGGTGCCTTAAATGAGCGGCTGAATGTTATGTTATCTGAAGCAGAGGTTTTATACGGTATTTCGATATCGAAAGAAGCACAACCGTTTTTTGCTTCACGCTTTGAAAAACTCTTGAAAGGCGCATACCTGCAAACCGGTAAGCAAGTAGTCATTCTTGTTGACGAATACGATAAGCCCCTCTTACAAACGATGGGCGTAAATGAGGCCTTGAATGAAGATTACCGCAATACCCTCAAGGCATTTTATTCGGTTATTAAAACCTGCGATGAATATATCCGCTTTGCCTTTTTAATCGGTGTTACTAAATTCAGTAAGATTAGTATTTTCAGTGATTTGAACAATCTTCGGGATATATCGCTGGAAGAAGACTATGCCGGCATTTGCGGTATAAGTCAGACAGAACTTGAAGCAAACTTCCAGCCGGATATACAAACACTCGCAATGCGGCAGAACATTGACTATCCGGAGGTATTGACAGCCTTAAAGCAGTGGTACGACGGTTACCTGTTCCATCCCGCAGGAGAGGGAATGTATAATCCCTATAGCCTTTTGAGTGCTTTTGTGAAAAAAGAAATCAAAAGCTACTGGTTCAATACGGGAACACCGACTTTTTTAGTCAATTACCTCAAAGAAGCTCACTATTATATCCCCGACTTGGATGGAAATGTTGAGCTGGATGAAGAAGGCTTGCAAACGTATCGAGCTATTGCACAGGATACCTTACCAATTCTGTTTCAAGCGGGATATTTAACCATCAAGGAATATATAAAAGATTTACGGTTGTATCGGTTGGGCTTTCCGAATGATGAGGTTCGGTACGGCTTTTTGAATAATCTTTTACCTGCATATTCTGATGTACCGTTCGGCCAAACAGGGGTATGGGTTGGGCGGTTTGTACAAGACATCCGCAAGGGTGATGTGAATAGCTTTATGGAACGGATGCAGTCGCTTATTGCCGGTATCTCGTATGACAACTTTAGCAGTAAAGAGCTGAAATTGCGGGAGCAAAACTACCAGACAGCGGTATACCTTATTTTTAAACTGATGGGGCAGTTTGTACAGACGGAAGAGCATTGCTCTAAAGGCAGAATAGACTGCATAGTGCATACAGCGGACAATGTTTATCTTTTTGAGTTTAAGCTGAGTGGCAACGGCACTGCGGAAGATGTACTCGAGCAAATCAAAGAGAATGCCTACGCCGCACAGTATAAGACGGATGGAAAAAAGATTGTATTGATCGGTGCGGGATTTGATGAAGTAACACGAACGATTAGAGACTGGAAAGTAGAACAGCTATGATACAAACTCAATCCTGTTTTTCGTGGTGGAGAATATGTTTGAAAATATGAGTCCGATAATACTACATCAGATAAACGGAGCGGCGTATTGCTGTCTTGCTTCGGGGATGGAGCCGCGTGCTTTTGCGCATTCGGCTGTTACCGATTATCTTCACGACGCCTGTTTGCGTATCGCCTCTGACGGGACGGTGCAGGAGTTTTATCTTAACGAAACCGTTACGTTTTTTAATACGGAAAAAGGACGGGATGAAGTTGGGATTGTGTTGCTGCTGCAGGAAGCGCAACCGCTTATCGGTTTGGCTTGTCTCGATACGGATGCTGCTGCCGGTGCGTTCCGTGATCCGCAGGCGCTTCTTCGTGCAGAGGCTGTATTACGAAAGTTATACCGGCTTTTTTCTTACCTTATCGCAGCGTATAAACGAGGCGCAGTCAGCGAAGCTTTTTTCCGAGCAGCTATGTCTGCCCCCTTGTGTTTGCTGGCGGAGAGAGGAACGGACGGTGGCGCTCAAGACCTTATCGTGCTTCCGCCTCGATTAGTACTCCGCTGCGTTACTGCCGAAACCGCGGTGGCGCTCCGCTTCCATTATCCATGGGTACATCCCGATGCGGAACGAGTGCCTCTTAACGATGCTGCGTCCTTTTTCTTAGCAACGCTCAGCTATGCCTGTATAACCGGAGCGCCGCCTTTTAACAGTGCCGCCGTCCCGTTTGCAGCGGTAGACGGGGATGACTTTTGCGCCAACGGTGCGGTGGAACAGCTTGTGCAGAATATACGGGACGGCATTTATGTGCCGGTTGAACTCCGCTGTCCGGCGCTGTGTCCGCAGTTTGCGCGGCTTATCGATGACGGGTTATCGGCAGCTGCGGGGCAGGGGAGTGCTAAAACTACGGGCCGGCATGGTAGTGCCAAATCCGCCGCATATAAGAGCCTCGGTCTTGAAAAAACTACGGGCAGCGATATAATGCCTAACTGCCGTACCGCGCCGCTACTGCCGTTTGTAGAACAGCTCTGCAGCTGTTGCGATGAATCGCTGCCGTTCTTCACCGGTATACAGGTAGACGAAGTACCGGCGAAGCAGCCGAACACGCAGAAGGCCGGTATGCAGGAGCAAGCGGCGCCAATCGAAGAGGCTGAGGTACAGGCAGCTGAGGATTCAGCACAACAGCAGGCGGCGCTCAATGCTTTTATTCAAAAGGCGCGGAAGCGCATCAGCCGAAAACGCTTTGTTAGACGGAATTCCGGCAAAATTGCGGCAGCGGCGGTACTGTGTGTCGCGCTTATTGTCGTAATGGCAGCGGTGGTAGTGCATCTCCGTAAACCGCCTGAGACGGCAGGTATGTCAGCGGAAGCGGTAATACGCGGTTTTTATACCGCCGTCGGAACACTCGATCAAACGATAATCGGCGCTTATACCAAAAACAAAGCCGCTGCCTTATACGACGGTCTGATGGTGCATTTGTATGTAACCGGCAAAACACGCGAGGCCTACGAGCGCAAAAAGATTTATTACACGCCTCAGGAGTTCTTCAACCTCTGTGAATCTGCGCGGAGTGCCGATGTCGTACCTGCTGCTGATACCGTACCTGCTGCCGATGCGGCAACGGGGAGCAATGTCGCCGGAAGTCAGGTTGCGAGTGCTCCACCGGAGCAGGAACGGGAGCACGATATGGAAGCGCACCTCATTCACTATAAAAAAGCGGTTATCAAATTGCTGGGCGGAGGTTCCATCTACGGTATTTCCGGCTTAGAGATTGTTCCTGCTGCCCAGACCGGGTGGTTTGACGTGAGGTTTTATCACTGGCTGCCGATTTTTTCATCGGAAGAAGCTGAGGCGGTGGCACAGGCTATGGAAAAAGCGCTTGAAGCTCCTGTAAGCGCGTCCGATGCGGAGCTTTCGGAGCGGGGTGCTTTTCCCGTACAGGTACTCTATAAGCATGACAGGGTACAAGTCATATCGGTTAAAGGCAGCTTTTTTATCGGGGTAATCGAATCGGCGGAAAGTACGGTTGCCGCCGATTCCAGTGATGCATTGCTCGAAGATTGTGCGTTACCGCCTGCCAACAGGCCGGCCTATTTAAAAGGATTGTAATATGAGAGAACGAAAAAATATCTATACGCTTTTACATCAGGATGCAGGTTTAGCTGCCCGCACGGGAGTGATACGCCTGCCTCACGGTACGGTGCAAACCCCCGCCTTTATGCCGGTGGGAACGGCGGCGACGGTAAAGGGTATAACCAAGGATGATTTACACGAAATAGGTTTTGAAATCATTTTAGCGAATACCTATCACCTCTTTTTGCGGCCGGGTATGGACGTTATCAAGCAGGCGGGCGGGCTGCACGGGTTTTCCGGCTGGAATAAAAACTTTTTGACGGATTCAGGCGGATTTCAGGTATTCTCGCTGTCTCAACTACGGAAAATTAAGGAAGAAGGCGTAACATTTCAGAGCCATATCGATGGCAGCAGGCAGTTTTTAAGCCCCGAAATCGCGGTACAGGTGCAGGCCGCCTTTAACAGCGACATTCAAATGCAGCTCGATATCTGTTCCCCCTACGGTATTCCCAAAAAGGAAACCGAAAAAGCGCTGACACTGACAACTGCGTGGATGCATCGGGCGGTGCGGGAATGGGATCAAACGGAAGGGTACGAGGGAAGCCTTTTCCCGATTATACAAGGCGGTTTTTTTGAAGATCTCCGTATCAGAAGTATCGAATCGATTATGGAATGTGATCCGCACGGTATCGCAATCGGCGGTCTTTCCGTCGGCGAGCCTGAGGAAGTGTACAAGGAATTTTTGGCCTTTACCGCCGCGCATGTTCCCAAACATAAACCGCTCTATGTGATGGGTATCGGCACCCCCGATTATATTTTAGAGGCGGTAAAGAACGGCGTTGATATTTTTGACTGCGTGCTTCCGTCGCGGAATGCGCGGAACGGAAACTTGTTTACTCGTACCGGGCCCATCTCAATTAAAAAGAAAGAATATGAATACGATTTCGGCCCGATCGATCCGAGCTGCTCCTGCAAGGTATGCCGGAATTACAGCCGCGCGTATCTGCGGCACCTGTTCCGCTGTAAGGAAATTCTGTATTCGATGCTTGCAACCTACCATAACTTAGCATTCCTCCATCGAATGGTTGCCGAAATCAGGGATGCAATTACCGCAGACCGTTTTTCGGAATACTACCGCAGCTTCCTTAAAGATTATTACGGACGGGCTTGAGAGCCTGTGAACAATTAAATCGATACCGATTGTTATATTTTACCGCTTATGTTAAAATGCGCAGATTTATGAATACCTTCGTAAAATAACATATCAAGGTGCTGTAATGAGGAAAGCTTTTCACGATTTATTACAAAAAAATGTATCTGTGCTGTTTATGCTGTTAGCGGTGTTTTGTACAGGATGTATGAATGCTAAAACAACCGATACCGCTGCGGAGATTGAATTTTGGTCGTTCCCTAATTTTACCTCCGATACCGGTGTCGAAGGCGATTTTGAAAAGAGTTTAATCGCGGCGTTTGAAAAAGAAAATCCTTCAATTAAAGTACATTTTACACTGATAAGTTTTACCGATGGAGCGGAAAAGATTGAAAAAGCCATAGCGGAAGGCAAGGCTCCCGATATTATTTATGATGCCCCCGGCCGAATTATCGGATGGGCGGGGAAGGGCCTGCTTGAACCGCTTGATGATGTTCTCGCAACTGAAAAACCGTATATCACGACGGAGCTTTTGACTGTTTCTGCCGGTAAAGATAGACGCACCTATATGTACCCGATGCACGAAGGTGCTTTTTCGATGGCGTTCAATAAAGAAATGCTCGAAGATCTGCATCTTATCGATTTGCTGCCGTATAAGCGGAGAGACCGCCAGTGGACGGTTGAAGAGTATGAAAGGCTTTTAACTGCCCTTAAAGAAAAGCTTCCGGCAGGAATTGTCCCGGGTGTTTTCTACTATAAGAACATGGGCGGCGACCAGGGTACCAGAGCGTTTTTGGTGAACCTTTATGGAAACGCAAATCTGTTAAATGGAGATTATTCAAGTTATATCTATAATTCTGAGCAAGCGGTACGGAATGTGGACTGGACGGTACGTGCAATGAAGCGGGGACTTTTGCTCGACGGAAAGGATCTTACTTCAAACGATGCGATTGCAATGTTTGTTTCCGCAAAAGCTGCGCATACTATCTTGTATTCTCCTCAGCTTAATAAAATGAATGACGGCAAACGGCGGTATAAAGGAAAAGATTTTACACCGATCTATATGCCTTTCCCCAATAATGCCGGCGCTCCGCTTCTGGAATTTTTAGCAGGCGGTGCTTGTGTCTTTAATAACGGCAATGTAAATAAAGTTAAGGCAGCCAAGAAGTTTCTTCATTTTGCCGCTACCGACGAAGTATGGGCACCTAAGTTGATAAACGCAACCGGTGGCTTTCCGGCAAGCTCTAAAATTCAAATAGAAACTGAGGATGCCGAAATTCTCTATAATTCGGTACTTCAGCGTTTTTTCGGTCAGTATTACAATAACATTACCGGCTTTGCCAAGATGCGGGAATATTGGAATGCGCTTTTAAAAGAAGCTGCATCGGGAAATGATATTCAAGCTACGTTGAACCGCTTTGTGCGAGATTCCAATGCTACGCTGAAAGAGTAAGGCATCGTCTAAAAACTTTACGGGAGAATATAATGGCACATACGGTTTCAAATACACAGAGCAAACTTTCATTTTTTTCAATTAGGAATAAGATGATAACCGCTTTCGCCTTTTTTTCGGTGTTCATTTTGCTGGTAGTCTATATTGTCGCGGTATATCTTGCATCCGTATCCCTCATGAATAATACCGAATATTTTTTAAAGGAATTGGTTAAAAATTCGTCAAAAGTTTTGGACGAACGTTCCCAAGCGCTTTTCGGAAAATTGGAGGCTTTTTCCAACTTGCCTGCCATTCAGGATGAAACGATACCATATCAAGAAAAAATACAATTATTTAAGAATGAGATACAGATGCAAAAGCAGCGTGGCTGGCTCAGCTTCGGTATCAGCGGGCTTGACGGTATGCTCTATCGGACAGATAACACGGTTGAAAAAGTTGCCGGTACCGATTGGTTCCAATCGGCGCGTAAAGGAAAGTATGTAATTACCGAACCTGCGGCGTCCTCTGCCTCCCGGAAGTATATATTCACCGTTGCAATTCCTATGCGTGATTTACAGGGAAAAATCATCGGCGTTATCAACGCAACTATTTTGGGTGATGCGCTTTCAAATTTGATTAGCGATATTATCATCGGTGAAACCGGGACTGCATATCTGGTGAGTTCGTCCGGCACTATCTTAGGAAATCGGCGTCCCGAAATTCTTTATAAGAGTATTTACAGCGAGATAATCGGAAGTGAGACAAATGCCTATGCACAGTTTCTTAAACAATCGCTTGCGTCGCATAAGTCCTCTGTGAATGTATCTGAAATAAAAGGCGTTAAGTATATATCTGCCGTTGCGTCGATGCGGTATGCAGATTGGACGCTCCTCTTAACTGCTCCCGTGTCGGAGTTTATGGCGGAGAATATTTCGAATTTGATTAAAACATTTATTCTTATCGCGTTAATTCAGTTGGCAGTTGCAATAGCGCTTGGTTTCTATATTGCACGGAATATCACCCATCCCATCAAGCACGTTATTGCAGCGCTTCGAAATATTGCACAGGGAGAGGGAGACCTTACCATAGAGCTGCCTGCGAGCGGTAAAGATGAAACGAGTGTATTGTCATCATACTTTAATCAGACTATTGCGAAATTGAGAAATTCAATTCAAAAAATCGGTATCGACTCTCGTGAGATGGAAGCGGTCGGTTCCGATCTTGAAAGTAATATGATGTCGGTTAGTGAGGTTGTTTCAAATATTACTGCCGGTATTGAAGATTTAAAACATCGGTTCGTCGAACAGGAAGAAAGCGTATCCGGTACGGCTTCTGCTATCGAGCACATCATAACGACGCTGAGAGTCTTGGATGAAAGTATCGGCAAACAGGCCGCTATGGTTACCGAATCCTCATCTTCATTTGATAAGATGTCTCACAGTATCGATACCGTAGGAGAAAACGTTGCAGAGACCAGAGAGGTTATTCGTCATCTTTCTACGGCTACGAACGATGGCCGCGAAACACTGGTAAAAGCAAATGAGGTTTCACAGCGGATATCGGAAGCGTCGGGCGATTTAATTGAGGCCGGTGCCGTAATAGAAAACATCGCGAGTCAAACGAACCTGCTTGCAATGAATGCTGCAATCGAGGCTGCTCATGCGGGAGAAGCCGGTAAGGGATTTGCCGTTGTTGCCTCCGAGATTAGAAAACTTGCAGAAGAGTCCAGTACGCAGGGTAAAAAGATTTCCATCACTTTGAAGAATCTTTCTGTTGAAATCGATACGCTCGCGAGTGCTGCTGCCGGTGCTGTTGAAAAGTTTAATATCATTTCCGGCTACTCCAAAGGCTTAAGCACCTCTATTGAAGGGGTGGTGCAGGCGATGGATGAGCAGGAAGAAAATGGAAAAATTATCTGGGGTATCATCAACGATGTTACCGGCGTGACAAACGAAGTAAAGAGCGGTTCCGGTGAAATGCTTACCGACGGTGAGAAGGTTGTTTCGGCAACAAAACGGTTGGATGATTTAACGCGTATTTTACGGGAAAACATAGAGGATATTGCCTCGCAGACGGAGCTAATCAACGAGGCTGCACAAGAGTCTCTTGAAATTGCCGTCAAAAATAAGCAAAGTATAGACGGTCTTGTCTTGGAAGTAGGCAAGTTTAAAACAGAGAGATAATCAAAGAAGGTTTGCGTTGCAAACTCGATTATTTGCGGATGCGCGTAACGCGCATGACTAAAAGTTTTTTTGGATGTTGAAACATCCGAAAAAGACTTTTATAGGAGATATGATAAAAAGTACCGTCTGAAATGGCGCCGGTACTTTTTATCTCAAGTTTGCGTTGCAAACTCGATTATTTACGGATGCGCGTAACGCGCATGGCTAAAAGTTTTTTCGGATGTTGAAACATCCTGCAAAAACTTTTATAGGAGATATGATAAAAAGTACCGTCTGAAATGGCGCCGGTACTTTTTATCTCAAGTTTGCGTTGCAAACTCGATTATTTACGGATGCGCGTAACGCGCATGGCTAAAAGTTTTTTCGGATGTTGAAACATCCTGCAAAAACTTTTATAGGAGAAGGTATGAAAACAGTAAGAGTAACTTTCGGATTGCTGTGTATGGTGGCATTGATTGCGATGACAACAATCGGCTGTGAAAAAAGCGGCAGCGGCGAAAAATCCGAGCATCACCTTGACAGAACAAAAGAGTTTGTCACAGTTGCAACAGGCCCTACAAGCGGTATTTATTTCCCGATCGGCGGAGCTTTCGCAGAAGCATTAAAATCGGCTGGGTATAATACCAGTTCACAAGCGACCGGCGCATCAGCCGAAAACATTTCGATGATCTCGAAGGGTGAAGCGGAGCTTGCAATCGCAATGCAGGACTCCGTTATGCAGGCATATAAGGGCTTCGGCGCCTATGAAGGTAAAGCGAATCCTAAGCTGACTGCTTGTATGCGTTTGTGGCCGAATTATGTACAGCTCGTAACACTGCGCAAATCCGGTATCAAAACCGTTGCAGATTTGAAAGGAAAACGTGTCGGCGTCGGTGCTGCAAACTCCGGTGTTGAGTTAAATGCCCGTATGATTTATGAAGCCTACGGTATGACGTATGCCGATAGCAAGGTTGACTATCTGTCATACGGTGAAGCAATCGATCAAATGAAAAACGGTCAGTGCGATGCAGCTTTTGTTACGTCCGGTCTTCCGAATGGAACGATTATGGAGCTTGCTACCAGCTATGATATGGAAATTGTTCCGATTGATGGAGCAGGTCGGGATGCTCTGATTCAAAAGTATCCGTTCTTCTCACAGACGATCATTCCGGCAAATACCTATAACAACACTGCGGATGTTAATACCGTTTTTGTATATAACATCATGCTGGTAAACAGCGAACTTTCAGAAGAGGTCGTATATGATATGCTGACTGTTATCTTCGATAATATTTCGACGATTAAAGCATCGCACAATGCGGCAAATAAGCATATCGATTTGTCCTTCGGTGTAGAGGATGTGAAAATTCCGCTGCATCCGGGCGCTGTAAAATTCTGGCAGGAAAAAGGTTTTAAGACTCCGCAGAATTAACGGATACGTTGGATGGAACGGCTTTTTGCTGCATTGTGGCTCATGCCTACGCGGGCATTCTTGCATAAAGTGTGCCTGCTTATTGTCGCCGTACTGCTGCCGTTAGGCTGTTCCTCCGATGAGACTATCGAAATTTCCAATCAGGTAACGAAAGAACGGTATTGCATTCAAACAGTGCAGACAGGCGATGTTCTTTCGTTTGAGTGGGAACATTCGTTTGAACATGTCTTATGGAAAGAATTTTATCGGGTAACCGATGAACATACGTTTAAACTTTTTACCATTGCCGTTCAAGGTTTCGGCGCCGGTATTCCGGCGGAGATGGACTGTACCTACCGATATGAGGACGGGTTTATCTATATGGAAAATATAGAAGGCAGTGTGTTCAAAGAGTTTAATTGGATCCATTCGCAAAAACATCTCAAAAACATCACGATAAATGATACCGTGCTCATACGGGGAGAAGAGCTTCCCCAGCGAGCAAAAATACGGTTAGGCTTACAGAAGAAGCGCTGATACCGTCGTAAGACTGTACCGCTTCTTCATTATGATCGGGCAATCGCTAAAAACGTGATTAGATTTGCTTCGTATCCTTCGGAATAGCGATGCCCCATTGAGGAGTACATCTTGGCTACAGAAAAAACAATAGACCAAAAGGCTCTCTTGGAAGAATTTGAACGGGAAAGCAGAACTCGAAACTTTGTTAACCCGATTTTTACAAAAATTCTCAAGTGGACTGCACTGCTGGTTACCTTTTACCATTTGGCTTATGCTTCCGGCTATATCCGGCCGGAGACCTTGCGCCATCGTTCCATTCACGTCGGCATGATTTTGTTGATGACTTTTGCAATCTATCCTGCATTTAAAAGATCGAGTAGAAAAGTTATCGCATGGTATGATTACATACTGATGATTTTGTCCGTTATCATTCCCGTCTACATGTGGGTGAATTATCAAGCGATTATCGACAGGGTAGGGGACGCAAACCTGACGGACGTTATCATGGGTACCATATTGGTTGCATTGGTAATAGAGGCTGCGCGGCGAATCACGGGTTGGGCATTACCGGTCATCGGGATCATCTTTATGATTTATGCGCTGATGGGCGCCCGTCAGGGACTTATCCCGATAAACGTGCCGGGTCTGTTTTTGCATAGAGGGTTTAAATGGCCTAAATTGATTGGGCACCTCTTTTCAAATACTGAAGGTATTTACGGTACATCAGTCAACGTTTCTTCGACGTATATTTTCTTATTCATCGTATTCGGCGAAATTATGAATAAATGCGGAATGGGAAAATTCTTTAACGATATTGCCATCGGTTTGGCGGGGCATACGAAAGGCGGTCCTGCAAAGGTCGCAGTTATTGCGGCGGGCTTGCTTGGAAGTATCAACGGGTCTGCAATTGCGAATGTCGTTACAACCGGTTCGTTTACAATCCCGCTTATGAAGAAAATCGGATACAGCAAAGAATTCTCCGGTGCGGTTTCGTCAACTGCTTCCGTAGGTGGTCAGCTCTTACCGCCGATTATGGGTGCTGCTGCCTTTATCATGGCGGAAACGCTCGGTATTAAATACAAAGAGATTGTCGTTGCGGCGGCTATCCCCGCGCTGATTTACTATTTGGGTATTATCTTCCAGATTCAGCTGCGCGCGTCGAAGGACAAACTCGACGGTATGCCGAAAGATCAGCTGCCCAAGGTGAAAGAAACGCTGAAGATGTACTGGCACCTGACTATCCCGATTTTATTCTTGGTGTATATGCTGTTCTTTAGCGGTTATACCGTTATCAAAGGCGCTTTTTTAACCATCATTTTGACAATCATTATTGCGCAGCTTAAAAAAGAAACGCGCATGAGCTTAAAAGATATAGAGGCTGCTTTTGTCGCTTCCGCAAAATCGACGGTATCGGTTGCGATTGCCTGTGCTTGTGTCGGTATCGTTATCGGTGTGTCGAGCTTAACCGGCTTTACCATCAATATGGCAAGCGCGATTATCTCGCTCGGCGGAAAGAGCTTGTTGCTGACGCTCGTCTTTACGATGGTTACCTGTATGCTGCTTGGTATGGGCTTACCGAGTATTCCTGCGTACATCATTACCGTAACGATTGCGGCTCCCGCGTTGATAGAGCTCGGCATTGCGCCGTTGGCTGCTCACTTGTTCTGCTTCTACTTTGCGATGTTCGCCAATATTACGCCGCCGGTTGCGCTTGCCTCATTTGCAGCGGCAGGTATATCGGGCGGTAATCCGATGAAGACGGGTATTGTGTCCATTAAGTTGGCGCTCGCCGGTTTTATTATTCCGTATATGTTCGTCTACAATAATCAGCTGCTATTAATGGATACGAATATTTGGCAGGGTATTCAGGTTGCGCTTACCGCATGCGTCGGCGTCTTTTTAATCAGCGCCGCTGTAGAAGGGTATTTCCACACTAAGGTGAATATTTTCATGCGGCTCTTGATGCTTGCAGGAGCGTTCTTGCTCATCGACAGCGCCTTATTAACCGACCTTGCCGGCGTCGGGATCTTTGTTGCGTCTATCTTTATCCAGCGCATACTCGCGCGGAGAGAAGCACGGCACGCAGCCGCCTAGGCATCCGGAGAACAGAGGTAACGAAGTATAGACTGTACTTCGTTACCGCAGAACTTAAAGGATGCAGCTGAAAATAAATGTTAATGTACCCAGCCGGTTTTCCAATGCCAGAGCGGTTTTGACAGTGCGGAAGAAAAGGTATGTACACGGTTAAAATCGGGGAGCCAATCCAAGTCGCTTACCAATTCTTGATAAAAACCGTCGTCGATGTTTAAATCTTCAAGGAAGGTACGCAGTTGGATATCCTCGGATTCATCGAGTAAGCGGTTGGAAAAAGCGTCGATGCGCCGTGCTTTCGAATTTGCCGTAATGGGCGTGTACTGAGTCATCAGCGAAAGCAGCGCCTTGCCTTTAAGCTTTTGAGCGAACCAACGGAGTACCGCTTGCGAATCCTCTAATTTTCCCGGAAGCGCAAGATGCCGGACAATAACGCCTGACAGCATTTTACCGAACGGATACTGCTCATCGGGCGGGGTAAGGTTGAGGGGAGAAAGCCGTGCCATTGTCTCGATTGCAGCACAGGCTTGTTCGGGATAATCCGGAGCGGCAAAAACACGGCGGGATGTTTCGGGATTAAGCGTTTTGAGGTCGGGCAGCCATCCGTCGACGGTATCTGCAATCGATTCGAGCGCTTCCGCCGTTTCATAGGCGGAGGAGTTCCACACGACAGGAACAGTTAAACCGTGCTGCTTTGCGGCTCGGAGCCCTGCCCCCAAAGCCGGCACCGCATGACTGCCCGTAACGATGTTGATGTTTTCCGCTCCCGCGTTCTGGAGTGTTAGGCATATTTCGATAAATTCCTGTTCCGTTACGGCACGTCCCATACCCTCTTGCGAAATTTGAAAGTTTTGGCAAAAAACACAGCGGAGATTACAGCCGGTAAGGAATATCGTTCCCGAACCGCCCGCTCCGCTTATCGGAGGTTCTTCTCCAAAGTGTAACCCTACCCATGCAATGCGCAGCTCCGCCGTTTCTCCGCAAAAGCCTCGTTCTCCGGCGTTCCTATTTACCCCGCAGCGCTTTGGACAGGCGGTACAGTGCTCATATTCTACGCAGCAAAAATCCCGTATCACAAATACCGTTCCTATTCCAGCTTATTCCGTTCAACCATAACGCTCATAATGGCGCTTACGGTGTGCATATCGAGTGTTTCCGCCGCTGCCGAAACAATTGCGTGCAGTTCTTCCCAATCTTCATCAGAAAAATCCATATCGCTGCCGAAGCTGTCGTCAAAGAGGGCAAAGACGGTATAGAACCAGTTGACGGCGTCTTCTTTTGTATCTTGTAGATGCGTGCGTAGCCAGTATTCAGCCGAATCTTCCGCTAATGGAAGCAGGCTTTTATCGTAACTGCGGATTGTTTGAACAAAAAATGTACACAGTTCTTGCCGGAATGCAGGATCAGGTAATTTTTCCGTTCGTCGCCGTGCATCGCTATAAAATTTTTCGAGGATATTCATAAGGATGTTACTATAAGAAAAAGAGACCTAAAAAGCAAGCGGCATTTCCAGAGATTCTAATGCTTCTATATATAGCCTCCGCTTCCGTATTCTGCTCCTACTTGTAAAACCGCTGTAAAACTCGTATAGTATTGGTCATACTTAAAGCATTATGGAAAAGGGAGTGGGGTATGGATAAATATGTATGCGATTTATGCGGTTATGAGTATGATCCTAATACCGGCGATCCTGAAGGTAACATTAAACCCGGTACTCAATTTGAAGATTTGCCCAATACGTGGGTATGTCCGCTCTGCGGCGTTTCGAAGGAAGGATTTAAAAAGGTTTAAACCAGGAGTGTAATATGACAAAAAATGATTTTATCAGTACGATCGGATATGACAGTGCGGCTGCGGTGGTCGATAAAGAACGGCGTACTAAAAATAGCAGTAAGACTTTGATGGAATTACTTGAGGCAGGCGCTTTCCGTAGTGCAGCGGCTTTTGCTGTCTATGATGATTCTCAAGAAGAGTTGCAGACCGTTGCAGATTATTACAATAAATTAGCCCATTCGGATTATACCGCAGAGAATATTTTACGGGTGTTCGGTATCACCAAAACCAACAGTAAAAAAATAATTCTTCTATAATAGATGTTATCGTAAACTCAACCTAAGGAAAACCTCTAAAATGTTTTACACAAAGGAGTTATATAATGTCATATCCTTTTAGCGATATTGAAAAAAAATGGCAAAAATATTGGAAAGATCATAAGACGTTTAAAGTAACCGAAGACGAAAATTATCCGCCGGAAAAACGGGCGTATGTATTGGATATGTTTCCGTATCCGTCGGGAGCTGGCTTGCATGTCGGACACCCTGAAGGATATACGGCAACCGATATTTATTGCCGGTACCTCCGTATGAACGGATATGCGGTACTGCACCCGATGGGATTTGACTCCTTCGGCTTACCGGCGGAAAACTACGCCATTAAGACCGGTACTCATCCGCGTATTACGACAAAAGAAAATATCGATACCTTCCGGAGGCAAATACAAGCGTTCGGTTTTTCCTACGACTGGGATCGCGAACTTGCAACTTCGGATGTGGACTATTACCGCTGGACACAGTGGATATTTTTACAGCTGTATAAAAAAGGTTTGGCCTACGAAACGGAAGCGCCGATTAACTGGTGCCCGAGCTGTTTAACCGGTCTTGCGAATGAGGAAGTAAAAGAAGGCTGCTGCGAACGGTGCGGCGCACAGGTTGTCCGCAAGAATGTCCGACAGTGGATGCTCAAGATTACTGCGTATGCGGAGCGGCTCCTTGAAGACTTGGAAGAGCTGGATTGGCCTCAGTCCGTTAAGATGATGCAGCGGAATTGGATCGGCAAAAGCACCGGAGCGGAAATAGACTTTCACCTTGCCGCTCCGCACGAAAGCGAAAAGATTACTGTATATACCACTCGGCCGGATACTATTTTCGGGGCAACCTACCTCGTGCTTGCTCCGGAACACCCGCTCGTCATGCGCATTGTCAGCGGGGCGCAAAAAGACGCCGTGCAGCAGTATATTGACGAGACGGCAAAGAAAACCGACCTTGAACGGACTGAACTTGCAAAAAAGAAAACCGGCGTCTTTACCGGCGCATACGCGGTAAACCCGCTGACAAAAGAACCTATTCCGATTTGGATCTCCGATTATATTTTGGTTTCGTACGGAACCGGCGCCATTATGGCAGTTCCGGCGCATGATGAGCGCGACTGGGAGTTTGCTCAAGTTTTCGCACTGCCGATTATTCAAACGGTTGCCTCAGAGGCTGAATGGAAGGAAAAGGGAGCGGCGGGCGATTACCGCGCAGTACCGCAAGCATGTACCGCAGCCGACGGGTATGCGGTAAATTCGGGCGAATTTACCGGACTGCCGACGCGGGAAGCAATAGAGCGTGTTACCGACTACGCCGCCGCTAACGGCTTCGGAAAAAAGGCCGTTAATTATAAGCTCCGCGACTGGGTCTTCAGCAGGCAGCGGTACTGGGGAGAACCCATTCCGTTGGTGCATTGCTCAAAATGCGGCGTCGTTCCGCTGGACGAAAAGGATTTGCCGCTTGCCTTGCCTGAAACGGATAGCTACACCCCTTCCGACACGGGAGAAAGCCCGCTTGCTAAAATCACCGAATGGGTGAATACCGTGTGTCCGCACTGCGGAGCCCCTGCCCGCCGCGAAACAAACACCATGCCTCAATGGGCGGGTTCCTGCTGGTACTATCTCCGCTATCTCGATCCTCATAATGCACACAGTTTTTGTGCCAAGGAAAAAGAAGCGTATTGGATGCCTGTTAATCTCTACGTCGGCGGTGCGGAACATGCGGTACTCCACCTCCTCTATGCCCGCTTTTGGCACAAGGTACTGTACGATTTAGGCGTGGTGCATACCAAAGAACCGTTCATGCGGTTGGTGAATCAGGGGATGATTACCTCCTTTGCATATCAGCGTTCAAACGGATCGCTCGTGCCGGTCGATGAGGTTGTGCAGACCGGTGATGATGCTTTTGAAGAAAAGAGTACCGGCGAAAAGTTGAAGCGGGTTATCGCAAAGATGTCGAAGAGTCTAAAAAATGTCATCAATCCTGATGAGATGATCGCTCAATATGGCGCCGATTCGTGCCGCATGTATGAGATGTTCATGGGGCCGCTCGATATGTCCAAACCGTGGAACACGCAGGGGTTGATCGGTATTTTCCGCTTTTTAGAGAAAATCTGGGCTATTTCCGAAAAAGAGCTGATTTCCTGTCCGGTGAACGACATGAGTATGCCGGAACATGCGGAAATTACCAAGCTCCTCAATAAGTCCATTAAAAAGATAACCGAAGATACTGCATCGCTCAACTTCAACACGGCAATTAGCCAGATGATGATTTTTGTCAATACGCTCGGAAAATATCAGACCGTGCCCCGCTTTGCATGGGAGGCATTTGTCAAGCTGCTTGCGCCCTACGCACCGCACCTTGCCGAAGAGCTGTGGGAGAAGTTAGGGCATACGGAAACAATTGCATATACGCAGTGGCCGATGTTTGTCGAAAAGTTTTGCATCGATTCCGAGTGCACGATTGTCGTGCAAATCAACGGAAAGGTGCGCGATAAATTTCAAGCTGCCGTCGATTTGCCTAAGGAAGAGCTTGAAGCACTCGCTCTAAAAACAGATGGTGCGCAGCGCTTCCTCAGCGATAAACAGCCTAAAAAGGTTATCACGGTGCCGAATAAGTTGGTAAATATCGTCATCTAATAACCTTTTGAAATATACGGAGCATCTACTTCGTTGCTGCGCAAAAATAAATGCTCAACGTACACCAAGTACGTCTCCGCTTTATTTTTGTTCGCGCCTCGTATCTGCGCCGTCTATTTCAAAAGGCTTACGGAAGGGGTGTATACCGCTTCTGAAAAATCCTCGACGTTTCAGAACTGCCAAGGACGGCGGTGGGTTTAGTCATTAGTGTGTTTGCCCTGCAAACACGTAGGTATAAAATGTGCAAGGATGCACATTCTTGAACGATGGCGTCCGCGGCGCTAGATGAACGGCGGGTATTAAACTCCCGCACGTGGAATAGTCAATATTAGTGCAGTGCCTAAATACCCCAAATGTATTTAAGCAGCACTTTTTTTAGCTGCTATTTTTCTGTATACCAGTGGAGGTAAGCCATCGGGATTTACCGTCGTTACACGCTTGGTGTTGTAATAAGCAAACGTGTATCTCCAGACGATTGTCTTGACTTCCTCCACAGTCAGTTTTGTCGTATCAAGCTGATATATCTTTTCCTTTTTCAGCGTCGCAAACCAGCTTTCCATCCGGGCATTATCCCAGTATTTTCCAACTCCGCTCATACTCTGGACAGCATGCAGTTGTCCGAGCGTCTTTTTGTACTCGCCGCTTGTATACTGGCTTCCGCAATCGCTGTGAATTATCGCTCCGCTTTTTATATCAAAATTCTTGTATGCCTCCGTTATCGTTTTTATGCATAGTTCCTTTTTCATGTTCGTGTCCATTGCAAGAGCAATGATCTCTCCATTATAACAGTCCAAAAGCGGCGACACATACAGTTTTCCGTCCTTGCACAGTATCTGAGTTATATCCGTCAGCAATTTTCTCAAAGGCGCTTGTGTACTAAAGTCTTGCTTGATGATATTCTGTGGTCTCAGAGCCTTTTTGTCGGCTTTTGTAAGACCGTCAGGGCTCCTTCTGTCTTCATGCAGCAGATTTCCTCGTGCCATTGCCCGTCTTATCGTTGACAATGAGCGCTTAATACCCCGTTGTTCAAGTGCCATCTGCATACGCCTCACACCGTAGTTTTTATTTTCTTCATCCTCTTCAAGAATTTTATGCATTTGAGCGAGCAGTTTCTGCCATGCTTTCACCTTTTTCCTGTTTCGCTTCCATTTATAAAAACCGCTTTCGCTGACCGGAAGAGTCGCGCACAGCATCCGTGCTGAAAACAGCTTCTCAGCAGTACGGTGGTGGATGTAAGCGAAAAGCCCATCCTTTTCTATTTCTTCCGGTCTTGAACGAAAAAAACGAGTGCATCCTTCATTGACCCTGTTTTAGAAACTTCAGTTTCTGAAACAGGGTACCTTGAAATGCGATGTTCTCAATCGTACTATCTGTACGATTGAGAACTCGTTGACCAGTTCGGCTACGAAGGTACCGAACTGGTCTTGTATCTCATTCGCATTTTTAAGCTCGGCCATCTCTTTTTTGAGTCTGCTGTTCTCTTTGTGAATGTCAGCTTCTGTACTTTTTCCTTCTTTGTTTTTCTTTACCCGCTGCTTTATCCAGCCTGCCAATGTTCCATAGTTTACGTTAAGCTGTTCGCACGCTTTCTTCACTCCGATCTCGTCCGACAGCTTCAATGTCTCGATTTTAAAGTTCTCATCGTACCGTTTCATTGCCCTTCGTCCTCTCTTGTTCGACAACTTTGGCACTGTACTTTTATTGTATCACTCCAGCAAATAGAAAATACAAAAACTCACATCTTTAAAGAACCTCCGCTATCCTTGGCGGTTCTAAAATACCTACCTCCAGCGATTTTGCAAATAGACGATGTAGATGCTAGGAGCGTACAAAAAACACCCGCAGGCGTACTTGTTGTACGTCGAGGACTGTTTTTTGCTAAGCGACAACGCAGATGCGTCGTATATTTGCAAAAGATATTGCATTCTCTTCTGTTTGCTTGTACAATATTTTCATGCTGAATCAACGCATAGTATTACCACAATATCAATTATCTTCTCACAACGTGCAAAAAGGTTCGCAAAAGATACTTGACACGTATATAACCTGCGGAGACAATTACTCAGCAACTCAGCAACTCAGCAACTCAGCAACTCAGCAACTCAGCAACTCAGCAACTCAGCAACTCAGCAACTCAGCAACTCAGCAACTCAGCAACTCAGCAACTCAGCAACTCAGCAACTCAAGGCGTAAGCATTGCCCGCGCCCTGATAAGCGGGCAGCTATTTTTCACAGATATAATCATTTTCTCTCATCATTTTTTGTAGGCAGCAAAAGAGGGGTGTTGTTTTCTCATGTTAGAGAAGCCCTGCGTTTTGCAGCGTTGGGCATATCTTGTGCGTTAGATATGCAAAGACACCTCAATTGTAAATACATTATGAATAGAGCGTTCTATCGCAGCAGCCGTCAGGCGGTGTGGTTTGATACGGGATAAGCAAAGTGTAATTAAAAATTATGAATTAAAACGACATTGAAGGAGAAATTTTATGGAAGGGAAGAACAGAAAGACAAAAGTCTTTAAATGGGCAGCGATGGTGATGCTTGCCGTATCGCTGGTCTTTACCGGTTGTCCGCATACTGCCGGTTCAGGCTCGGGAGGCGGAGGAATCAGTACTCCTGCTGGTAGTTATAATGCTGCAACCGGTGAGGGTATTGTAGGTGGCGTAAAGTTTACAATGAAAAAGGTTGAAGACGTAACTGACGGAAGCGTGGGGCACACCAATGAAGACAATAACCAACCGCACACGGTAAGCCTTACTGCATACCGGATAGGAGAGAGTGAAGTAACGCAGGAGCTGTGGCAAGCGGTGATGGGTGGTAACCCGAGTTATTTTACAGATAGTCTTAAAAATCCTGTAGAGTTGGTAAACTGGTATGCTTGTATAGCGTTTTGCAATGAGCTTACTAAAAAGGCTGGACTGGGAGATAGGGAGTGCGTGTATTACACCGACAGTGGTTTTGGTACCGTATATACGACGTCTGATGCCAATAGCGGAACGGTTCCGCAGGTGAAGTGGAGTGCAAAAGGGTTCCGGTTGCCGACTGAAGCTGAATGGGAATGGGCAGCAAAAGGCGGAACTGAGAACAAATGGGCGGGAACGAATACCGAAAGCAAACTTGTAAATTATGCGTGGTACAATGATAGTAAAACGCACGAAGTAAAGCTGAAATCACCGAACGGGTACGGGCTGTATGATATGAGCGGGAACGTATGGGAATGGTGCTGGGACCAGTATAAGGATAGTACGCCTACAGGCGGGCAGGATCCTACGGGCGCTGCTTCCGGTGATGCCCGCGTCGAACGCGGTGGTGGCTGGGGCGATGGTGCGAGCAACGCCACTCGAGCTGATCGGTATGGCATCGACCCGGGCGACAGCTACACCGATCTGGGGGTTCGTGTGGTCTCGCGCCCCTGATGAAAAATGTACATCCGTGTACATTTTTCATCGACGAGTTTGAGACTTCGCCTCAAACGTCGCTGCTGCATGGAATCAGCGGCATCCGTGCCGCTGCTGAAAAACCAATTGCGTTGTGCACAAATCAGACAGGTCAATATTACTTATTCAGAACGTTTTCGTTAAGCATTGCTTTACGAAAACGCAACAATTCGGCAGCCTCGAAATGTGAAAATTTCTGTGTTGCCGAATTTATAAGAATGCTTTTTTACGCGGTCATAAAATTATCGCCGTTACCAAAGAATTTGTTGCAGCAGGAGAAAACAGTTTTTATTCAGAACTATGTCTTGGAACCAAGGCGGGTTCTTAGGGGAGATTTGGGAGAGGAGTTACTTTTAATCCTAAAGGAAGAAACTTGCGGCAAAACCGCAAGCGGTGTTCCGTTTCTGGGCTTTTTGTTCAAACCGAAAGGAATATACAAGTTGCTAACCAATATAACATTCCGAAACGGATGAGATACTATCAAGCCGCTCTTGACGTTGCATTTCTTGATCAGGGATATTCTTATAAGGCGCTAAATGATAGTTTTATTATCTTTATTTGTTTGTTTGATCCTGTAGGAAAGAATCGAGCTATCTACACGTTTGAGAACGTTTGCATAGAAGATAAAACTATCCTCTTACAGGATGGAACAAAAAAGATTATACTGAATGCAAATGCGTTTAACACAGCAGATAATAAAGACTTACAAGGTTTTTTACAGTACGTCAAAACCGGTAAGGTGACGACTGAATATACAGGGAGGATAGAACAGATGATACAGACGGTAAAACAGAACGAATTAGCACGGAGAGAATACCATATTTTACCGGCAGCTCTTATGGATGCCTTTGATGAAGGGGAAGCAAAAGGTTCCCATCAAGCAAAGATTGAAACGGCAAAAAATCTTTTGCAATTCGGCTTATCTGTGGAAAATATCACAAAAGCAACAGGCCTAAATAAGGAAGATGTAGAAACACTGATTTAATTGGCAATGCATTAATTCGTTGGGCAAGGAAAGTGCAACAAATTCGGTGAAGCGTCGTTGAGCAGTTGTACAAGGATGTACAACTGCTCAACAAGGTTAATCGATTAAGCTGAAACGGTCGGCAATGGTGCCGCGCCATTCTGCGCGCTGGTTTTTATCTTCCCACTCGATGATTCTAACGATAGTGAATTCTTTCATCGTTACCATTGAGGCGTATTTGATAACGGCAAATCTGCCTTGACCGATATACGAAATCGCTTCATTTTCGTGTAAGACTTCGTTTTGCTTTAAAAAATTCAATACGCAATCGAAATGCACAGGCTTGCCGTCTGTTTTATCCGCTAATGCGGCGCTTAAATCTTTGATCGGTTTGCCGCACCGTGTACAGATAAAAAGTTCGGTAGGTTCCTCATGTTGTGTGTTGATATACGGTTTATTATTCACCGTGGTATTTTCTGTATAACGGTTTTCTTTTCTATGTCCCCGCCTATTATTCATATTATTCTTCATCCTTCATATACATCATCTGTTCGGTCAATATCGATGCTAATCGGTATATCGCAGCTTGAATATATGCCTTATCATTGAGTTTTGTTTCCATTTCGCGAAAATCGGATTCGGTAAAGTATTTGCGGGGGGTATACCGCTCTTTCTTTGGAAACACGCCAACATTCATACATAATCCTCAAAAGCATTCTCTAGATGCAAAGGCTCAGCTGTGTCTATCGTTCGCGGATCAAACGGCAACACAAGAACATCAAACCGTATATGCATCTTGTTATATTTTCGATGAGTTAAGAGAAAATATTTAGCGGTTTTACAAATCCTTTCCTGTTTTCTATTTCCGACAATGATATCCAAGTCCGTAAGCTGCGTATGGGGTAATGTTTTTACTTCAAAGAAGATAAGCGTTTCGTCCTTTTCTGCTATGATGTCAATTTCCCCTGTTCTTGTTCGCCAGTTTCGGGCAATGATGGAATACCCTTGCCGTTCAAGCCATTTTGCTGCGAATGTCTCACCTGCCGGCCCCAGCCGTTCTTCCATCATTTTTTTTGCTGATACTGCAACGGATCGATAGCTTTGACAATAAAAGTATTTTTGTATTCTTTTAAATCGATGAGTTTGCCCTTATTGTTAGGATACAGATGTCCGCTTTCATCGATGAGGATTCTAATCAGCGGCCGTAAGGGGGCTTCGGGGTCTATACCGACTACACGTGCGATGGAGGTGTCGTTCATTAATACTATTGAGCCGATAGGATATACGCCGATACTCTGAATCATCGCTTTGATAACTTCATAATCAAAGCGGCGGCCTTTATCTGCAAGGAGGGTTTTCATTGCATCGTAACCGAGTAATGCACTGCGATACGCCTTCCGTGCGGTCATTGCGACAAAGGCATCTACAACAGCAATAATACGGGCACCTATTTCGATGGAATCTTTATCAAGTCCATTAGGATATCCTTTGCCGTCCCAGCGTTCATGGTGCTCAAGAACAAGCATTGCGACTCGTTCGGTATACACAAACTCCGATAATACAGCTTTATAGCCATAGACGGTATGGGCTGCAACAGTCTGCATTTCGGTATCGGAAAGCGCAGTCTTCTTATTTAAAATGGTGTCGGGAATTTTGAGCATACCGCAATCGTGCAATAGAGAGCCGAGTACTATATCATCAATATAATCTTCGGGCAGATTCATAAATTTTGCAATGGTTTCGGCCAAAATAGCAGTATCAACGAGGGCTTTTGCCATATCTCGTTCAGGAATTTGGGCTGATAGGATAAATGAAACAGTGAGCGATCTATCGGCTGCAAGTAAATTACGGAGCCTCAGGGCTATTCCATCTATTGGCCGGGGGGATAAGGGTTTTCTTTTTTTTACCTCGGTTAAAAAAATATCCAATGTGAGGATAATTGCCAAATATTCGGTATACAGTTCGCTGTGCGTTAAAATATCCGGTAACTGTAAAATGGTATTTTCTTCTGCTGTTTTCTTTTGAGCATTTTTACCGGCAGACTTAGCGGTAGTAGGAGCTCCTTCATCAGGTAGTGCATCTAATTCTTCAACCAATTCAGCTACTTCTGCTCTTTTTTTTATGCTTTTACCGGCTGTCATAACAAAAGGCACTTTCCATTGCTTTAATACCGATAGTTCACGTTCAGAAACCGGATATCCTTTGCCGAGGACTTTGTTCTTACCGTCATCAAAGAAAAGCGGCTCTGAAAATATCATGCCCTCTTTTAAATCTTCTACCTTAATTCGCCTAAGCACCGATTATCCCATCCTTTTTTTGAAGAAATGCAAAAAGAGCGGCAACCGCTTGATACGTTTCTTCTGGAATACAAGAGCCTATTTCAGCTTCAACCAACACTTCCGCCAACAGAGGGTTATTGATAAGGGGAATATGACATTTATCTGCAATTTCCCGTATCTTTTGAGCAACCGCACCGCGTCCTGAGGCGGTGATCAGCGGAACACTCTCTCCGAATGTATATGACAATGCTACCGAACAATCCCGTACTTTGCTCATATTATCGCTTTTCATCTTTACGGTAATATAAAAAAGTCATACCCACTCCTAGCTCATTCTACACTGATATATCAATTGATGCAAGAGCATGATTTTCTTCTATATTACCATCGGCATAGTGTACGGTATATGACGTAACTCCTGCGGATTCCAGACAATCCTGCAGCAATGCCGTGAGTGCTTCTCGTTTCTGTGCTGGAAGTGCTGCTGTTCCCTGATAGGAAAAAAGGCAGGTATTGTTTTTGAGTGTAAACGTCCATGATTCCTGCTTTTCTTCGTTTCGTACTCTCAGGCAGCATTCACGGCACACGGTATCCTGCAGGTTAAGTAGAAAAGCGGCCGATCCCTTCCAGAGTGTGTCGAGTTGTTTTTCAAACGGGAATACGACCCAATGGTTTTTACCGGCTTTTACATGATTGAGAAAACGGAAAAGATCGTCATCTTCCGGAGCATCGATCGGTTTTTCAAGGTGTGTGTCTGAAAGTCCGAAAAGCGCTGCAAGGCATTGTGCAATCAGCTGCGGTGAAGGTTCTAGTCCGCGGGAGTAGAGGAGAGCAGCAGCGAAAGCGGCTTTTTTTTCGTGCGGGGCAAAAGCATGAAGCGATGAAAGAATTTTTAACAGTTGTCGGGATTGAAGCGGCTGTTCGTTTTCGCGAAAAAAAGCAATGAGTGCTGCCGTAAGATCTGACTGCGGTATGCCGAGTTGAGTAAATACATCGTTATGAGGAGTTTGTGGAAGTATATGTTTTTGGTACGGTATTAGTACCACCGTATTTTCGGCAATATGAACGCGCATCAATAAAAAAGCTCCTTCTCGAATGTCTTGAGAAAGAGCTTTCGTCTGTGCTTGCAATACGGTTCCCTTGACGGCAATCCGTATCATATTGTTTTTAAGGATAGACAGTATCCGAACCGTTACCGGTTCGTTTTCGGAAAAACCTGCAGCGGTATTCCCGTGTAAAAGAACGGCCTTGTTAAGCGCAGTGTTCCAGCTTAACGGGATAATGAGTGCCGGCCGTTCCGCTACGGTTTGCATATCCGCTAGTTCTTTTTCTGCAGCAGTGTCTTAATCTTTGCCGCCTTACCGATCTTCTCGCGGATGTAATACAGCTTGGCGCGGCGTACCTTACCGGCATGTACAACTTCCACCTTTGCGATACGCGGTGAGTGAAGCGGGAATACGCGTTCAACACCAACGCCGTAAGAGTTCTTTCTTACCGTGAATGTCCGGCCGATACCGGCATTTTTAAAGCACAGCACCAAGCCTTCATATATCTGAATACGTTCGGTTTTCCCTTCAATAATTTTGAAGTGCACCTTTACGGTATCGCCTACTCTAAAAGAAGGTTTTTCGACAATCTTTTGTTTTTCTTCAATCTTACGAATTAAATTCTCTGCCATTTGTTATCTCCTGTAAAATAAGTTCCGCTTCTTTTGTCCATTCAGGCGAACTGCGGATTGCTGTCAGCAAGTCGGGACGCATGGCAAGCGTCTTTCTAATCCGCTGTTCAAGCCGCCATTTACGAATGTGTTCGTGGTGGCCGGACAGAAGCACTTCAGGAACTGCTCTGTTCCTGAATATCTGCGGCCGTGTGTACTGGGGGTATTCCAACAAACCGTCGGAAAAGCTCTCCTCTTCAAGGGATTCGCGGGAAATAACGCCGTCGATCAAGCGGTACACCGCGTCTATTATTACGAGTGCAGCAAGTTCACCTGAGGACATGACGTAGTCGCCGAGCGAAATTTCATCGTCAACGTATTCGTCGATGATTCGCTGATCAATTCCTTCGTAGCGGCCGCAGATAAACACGAGCTCTTGTTCTCGTGCAAGCTCCGCTGCACGTGATTGCGTCAAGGGTTTACCGGAAGGGGTTACATAGATAACCCGCTTTTCGGCAGCCTGTACGGAATCGAGCGAGAGCGAAAGCGGCTGCGGCAATAGGAGCATTCCCGCCCCGCCGCCGTAGGTTAGATCATCACAGGTTCGATGCTTGTCGTAAGCAAAGTCGCGGATATTCACCAGATTGTAGGTAATAAGCCCCCGCTCAACCGCCTTCGCCATGATCGACGATTCGAAAAAGGCGGCGGGTATTTCGGGAAACAAGGTCAGCACATTGAATCTCATTCGAGAATCCAGCGGTGCATAAGCTCAACCTGCTTTGCCGGTATATTTATCTTTCCAATAAATTGGGAACGAAACGGAATATACACGGTTCTGCCTGTTGCAGCCTCGGAGACTTCCAATAACAATCCGCCTCCGCCTTCCACTACATCTGCAATTGTACCCACAGAATTTCCTTTGTACACAAGGTCAGAATTACAAAGATCATTGATATAAAACTCGCCGCGTTCGAGCGGGCAAGCCATATCGCGAGGAACCAATATATCCGCTCCGTGCAGCTTCTTTGCCGCTTCGGGCGAATCGATACCTCGTAGTTTTAATAACGCGTCCGTATCGCGGACAACGCACTCTTCAACCTGATAGAATAGTTCGGGAGGCTGTGTTTCCGTCCCCTTGGATGGAAGCTGCAGTTTTATCTCTTTAAAGTTTAGAAAATGTTCATATTCGCCCGAACAGCTTTCAATTTTAAGGAAGCCTTCAAGACCGAATGTACCCCGAATCCTACCGGTTATGAGCCAGTCCATTAATCAAGAATTTCCAGCAAATAACGGGTTCCGCTCCGGCCGGCTGATGCCATAAGCAATGTCCGAATTGCCTGAGCAACCCTTCCGAATTTTCCGATTACCTTTCCTACATCACCGCTTGCAACGCGCAATTCCAGCACAATACCGCGGTCAGTCTCTTTTTCCGATACGGAAACGGCACTGGGATCATCAACAAGCGACTTTGCAATGTACTCGACTAAATCACGTTCCATGTTCGATAGCCGACCTATAACGTGAATTGTTTTTTGTTGAGCAAGTGACGAACCGTGTCGGTGGGCTGAGCGCCTTTATTAAGCCAACCGCGTACTTTATCGGCATCAAAAGCAATCTGCTGGTCTTCCGCTTCAATAGGATGATAGATGCCTACTTCGTCGATGGTTTTACCATCACGGGGTTCGCGGACATCCTGTACCACGATGCGGTAATACGGACGCTTTTTTGTTCCGAATTTCTTGAGTCTGATTTTTACGCTCACGTTAATCCTCCCTGAAATTAATTATTTATGGTGGGAACTACTAAAAACGGCAGCTTTTAGGGATGTTCCTACAAGAATAAAATACAGGCTATAGTACATGAAAACCGATACTTGGTCAACTATAGGACATCGAGTTTTACGGCAAAGAGGGATTTTATTTGACTACTTGACATACACTATATATGGTGGTATTATCATAAATGTAAGCATAATTAACACTATATGGATAAACTCATATAGTGAAATATATCTTTATAAAGGTGGGTAAGATACCATGAGAACAAGAGAAGCAATCGATGCTGATATTGCAGCTGCACAGTCTGAGCTGCAAAATGTACACGGTTCTACAACGGAAGTATATGCACGCATAGTCGGTTATTACCGTTCCGTCCGTAACTGGAATAAGGGCAAGCGTGAAGAGTTTTCAGAGCGGAAAATGTTCGAACACGAAAATCCTAAAACGCCCCTCTATGCAGGGAAAAGTACCGTAGTTGATACGGGAACAACATCAATTCAATATCCTGCCTTTTTTGAGGTATATACGCGGAAGACGTGTCCCAACTGTCCACCTGTTAAGGATTACTGCAATAATCTCGGTATTGACATCCATTATATCGATGCCGACACCGAAGAAGGTATTAAAGCAGCTGCAAAGCACGGCGTCCGATCCTGTCCTACCGTTATCATGTATAATGAATCGGAAAAAGAACTTTCCCGTGCATATTCGGTTGCCGATCTTAAAGCGTATCACTTAACTCCATATACGGTTGAAGCGGTTATCGCGTAAGCTATGAATGTCGGTCTGCAGAAAACCACACTTGTCAACTATCCGCGCAAGGTTGCTGCTGCGGTTTTTCTGCCCGGCTGTAACTTGCGCTGCCCGTATTGCTATAACGGTGAGCTTGTATGTGCGTCCGTTTCGGAAGGTCCTGCCGGTAAGTCATTGCAGGGCGGTATGAATGATTACGTACCGATCGAAGCGGTTTATGAACATATCGAAAAGCGGAAGCCGGTATTGCATGGACTTGTTATTTCGGGCGGTGAAGCACTCTTGTCTCCGGTTTTACCGGAACTTATTCTACGGGCACGAAAGGCAGGGCTTGCCGTTAAGCTTGATACAAACGGTTTACTGCCGGATAAGATGTATTCCCTCCTGCATGACGACGCACTCTGTCCGGATATGATAGCCGTTGATATCAAGACTGCTCCCGCCCGTTATCATGAACTCAAATTTTGTTGCCCGGCAGGGACTGAGCCGTCGGCTGAACAGCCTGAAGCTGCACTGAAACGGACACTGATGATTTTGCAGGAAAAGCACACGTTCCGACGGCCGGTAGAAATCGAATATAGAACTGTTCTTGTACCGCCGCTTGTAGCCGCCGAGGATATACGCGCTATTTCAGCATTGCTCCCCTCCGATGCCGCATGGTTTTTTGCTCCCTTTTTACCGGGGAACTGTCTTAATCCCGCATGGAATACAATCCGTCCATATACACAGGCTGAAACAGAAGAACTCATCCGTCTTGCCGGGACAAAGATTCCCAATAGTAGATTACGTTAATCGATTTGCAATTTATAAAAATGGATAGAAAATCGTGAGTTCTCTACAGCGCAATGCTGTAGGTTCCGCTCCGGTGTTACTTGTAGAAATTGTTGTGAGGGGAGAATGGGCCCAGCTGGACTTGAACCGGCGACCCGCGGATTATGAGTCCGCTGCTCTAACCAACTGAGCTATAGGCCCAAGAAAGCACTATAGTAATTTATTTTGCGGCTTTAGTCAAGGCAATCGAAAACGAATGTTGAAAATTGACGCCGAAAACCGATAAGGACGGCAAAAAATCTAACCAAGTTTTTAGAGAGACCTTGGTATTCCTAGAGATCCTCTATAACAGAGTTGCTGAAGTATCTCTACGACTTGCTGTTCGCTTTTCGAGTCGGTCATATCGATGCGGTGAATATTCGGAAAGGATTGGAAAAAGGTTTGCTGCCGTTTGGCGTACCGTTTGCTGTTGCGCTTAATGAGGTCTTTCACCGCATCGAGTGGGGCGGCCGCCGGCGCATCGGGGGAAAGCTCAAAAAACTCTCGGTAACCGATTGCTTTCATTGCAGGATATTCGGCTGTACACCCTTCGGAAACGAGCTGCGCAATTTCCTGTTGCAATCCTTGCGCAAACATCTCATCGACACGGATTTCGATGCGCCGGTACAGTTCATCGCGAGGGCGGTCTAAACATATCGGACAAAAGCGGAAACCCTCGCGATAACGGTACGACAGCTCGAATGAGCTGAGCGGCCGCCCTGAGGCGCAATACACCTCGTGCGCGCGGATGATACGGTATTCGTCATGGATGTGGATCTTGGCTGCCGATGTGGGGTCAAAAGACGCAAGTTCCGCGTGCATTGCCGCGGCGCCGACACGCTGCATCCGTTCCTGCAATTGTGCACGTAAAACCGGATCCGCCTGCGGGGTAACCGGCATACCGTACATAAAATGTTTAATGTAAAAAGCCGTCCCGCCAAGCACAACCGGCAGTTTGCCGCGGCTTGCAATGTCCTGGCAGAGTGCATCCGCGCTGCGTACAAAGTCCGCTACGGAAAATTCTTCGGAAGGGTTACATATCCCGATGAGGTGATGGGGGAGCGTATCGAGAAGCTCTTGCGGAGGCTGAGCCGAACCGATCGGCATACCGCGATATACCTGCACCGAATCGGCAGATATAATCTCCGCTTTAATGGAGTTAACAGGAGAAGTAAAAAGATGAGCGGCAAGCGCGGTTTTCCCGCAGGCGGTAGCCCCGAAAATAACCGCGACCGGAATGGTATGTGTCGATATCAAGAATTAGGAATGATCGGGGCGGTATTCTATTTTATAGTCGATAGCACCGGTAAACACTTGCGACGCTGCAGTGCACACAACCTTATCGTTGTTTTCTTCGAGTATCGGATCTTGAATAGTTACCAGCTGAAAAGCGCGCCGTGTTGCAGCACAGGTAATTTCGTAAATATTGCCTTTGAATTCAATCAATTCTTTTAACGGAAAAATCATAGTGCGTATTATAGCGAGTTTTAGTATTTACTGCAACCGATTAGCTTGCCAATTATGAGAAAGATGAGCAATCGTTGAATATGTTTTCGCTACGAGCTGCAGCTTTCGCATTCTTCCACTTCGAGGGAGCGGCTGCGGACATAATAGACAGATTTTATGCCGTTTTTCCATGCTTCAACATACAGGTTGAGCACTTGTCGGAAGCTGTACTCGTTGGTAATATAGAAGTTCATGGATTGCCCCTGATCGATATGACGCTGGCGGAGACCGCAGGCGCGGATGCTCCAGAGCTGATCGATGGTGTGGGCGTTTTTATACAGCCAATAGGTTTCGAGCGAGAGGGCAGGGGCAACACGGGGTACCAATGAGCCTTTCTTTTCCTCCAAAAAATAGCGCTTCATAATGGGATCGATGCCGGCGGTAGTGCCTGCGACAATCGAGGTGGAACTGGTCGGAGCGACCGCTAAAAGATAGCCGTTCCGCATACCGTGTCGGGCAACTGCATCCCGCAGCGTGTTCCATTGTTCGGAATGATAGCCGCGTTTGTCAAAATACGCGCCGGTTTGCCAATCGCTGCCTTCAAAGAGGCGGTACGAACCTTTCTCTTCAGCAATCCGCATACTCGCCTGCACTGCGTAGTAATTGATTTTTTCAAACAACTCATCGGCAAGGCGGAGATGCGCCTCGCTTTCCCACGCAATGTGTTTTTTCGCCAGTAAATGATGATAGCCCGAAACGCCTAAGCCGATAGCGCGGTACTGCTCGTTGGTGATCTTTGCATACGGTACGGGATAAAAATTGAGATCGATTACATTGTCTAAAGCACGCACCGCCGCTTCTATGACACCTTCCAGCTCGGCTTCGTTATCGGTGTCGATATTGCCGAGTACAAGTGAAGCAAGATTACAGACGACGAAATTGCCGGGCTTTGTAACGGTTACAACTACGGTCTCCCCATCCTGTGTTTTAATTTCGGTGTTCACCGTTTCGATCGGGCTCATATTCTGTGCAATTTCGGTACAGAGGTTGGAGCTATAGATCATGCCCTTATGTCCGTTCGGGTTAGCGCGGTTCGCATGGTCGCGGTTAAAGATGAACGGCGTACCGGTTTCTACCGCTGATTTTAGGATGAGGCGCACCAGCTCTTTTATCGGGATTTCCCGTTTTGAAATCCTGTTATCGTTGATACAATCCTTGTAGTGTTTTTCCCATTCTTCGCCGTAGAAGTCTTCCAGCGCATAGCCTTTTACCGTGAGGACTTCGTGCGGGCACATCAGGTACCACGGGGCATTGATGTCCTCATCGACGGTGCGCCAGAAGAGGTCGGGGCAGCACACTGCAGGGAATACATCGTGCGCCTTCATCCGGTCGTCGCCGTTATTGGTTCGGAGCTGCAAAAACTCCGGGATATCCTTGTGCCATACGTCCAAGTACACCGCTACCGAACCCTGTCGCACCCCCAGCTGATCGACGGCGACAGCGGTATCGTTTGCAAGTTTTATCCAGCGGATGACCCCTCCTGCCGCCCCTTGGAACCCGCGGATGGGGGCGCCGACTGCCCGCACCTTGCCGAAGTACAGTCCCATGCCGCCGCCGAATTTGGAAATCTTTGCGAAGTTATCGATGCTGCGGTAAATCCCGTCGAGGGAGTCGGGAACGGTGTCGATAAAACAGGACGAAAGTTGATGATAGGGCTTGCGGGCATTGGAAAGAGTCGGCGTCGCCATGGTAACCTGCAAGCTGCTCAGCATGAGGTAAAATCGGCGTACCCATTCCATCCGGTCATTTTTTTCATGCAACGCGAGGTGTAAGGCGATCCCCAAGAACATCTCCTGCGGTGTTTCGAGCGGAATATGTCCTCGTGTGGAAATAACATACCGGCGCAAAAGCAAATCCAAGCCGCTATAGGTAAAAAGGTCGTTTTTACCGTTATCAATATATGAATAGGCTTTTTCCAGCTCTTCTTTTGAATACCCTGCACGGATATACGCGCCGTAGAGCCCTTTTTCTTCCAGATAGGTGAGCTTTTCGTAGAATGATCGGATGTTCCGCTTGGCAAGTTCGGCTTTCAGCTTTTCGGAAAAGTCGAGCATTAAAAAGCGGGCGGCAATAAACTCCCAACGGGGAGCCTCCTGTGCAGTGAGCTCAACAGCAGCCTTTATCAGCAAGGCGAGTAATTCCGATTCTGTCATATCCTGCTTACGGAAGGATTCAAACTTGTGAAAGAGCAGGGTTAAGCTGTATTGCTCTTCAGAAAAATCCTGTTGAATGCGGGTTAGCACCGGCAAAATATCAATCGCGGTAAAATGAGCGGCGATAGCATGCCGTGCATCCCGTTTTTTTGTCTGCTCAACACGGTAAAGAATAAAATTTTTAACCTCGGCATAGCAATTATGCTCGATCATTGTTTTTTCAACCAAATCTTGAATGGTTTCAACCTGCACCGGACTGCCGTTTTTACTCAGTTCATGTATATCAGCTTCGATTTCTGCTGTCATCTGCTGCAAAAGCACCGCGCTGTTTCCATTATTGCGCTGCGCTGCCGTACCTGTTACGCTGTTAAATGCTGCCTGCATCGCCAGTGTAATTTTTTCGGCATTGTAGGCTTCCTTTTCTCCGTTCCGTTTAATAATATCCATTCCTAATTTCCTTATCTTTGAAATTCTAATGGGAAAGGTGAAAGGCGTCAAGGAGAGTATGGAACGGCCGTTTCAATACCGGCAAATACATCGGCGGTATTGATTGCATCGATTGAGGTTTTTCATAAAATAGTATATATTTAAAATATGCAAGAAACAGCCGATTTTTTTAATGACAGTGCAGTGATGCTCGCCGCCGAGGGATGTCATAGCGAAGCGATCGCGTGTCTCCGCCGCGGTTTGCAGCTTGAACCGTTCAGCAGTTTGATGTGGTTTAACCTCGGGCTCAGTTACTATGCGCTTGATGATAAAGATAACTCCCGCTATGCGCTCTATGAGGCAGCGCGCTGTAATCCCTTTGATGCAGATATTTGGGATACGTTGGGAGTTGTTCTCCATGAAACCGGCGAGATGGAGGCTTCTCGGCTTGCATATACGAAAGCACTTGAGCTTGAGACCGAAAACGGCCGCATTTGGAATAACTACGGTACGCTCCTTTTTAATGAAGAAAAATACGAACAAGCCCGCCGTGCCTTTGAATCGGCTTTGACACTTGCTCCCGATTCTGAGGATACACTTTTTAATTTACGCGATACCTATACGATGCTGGGAAACAAAAAACTTGCAAAAAAATGTACTAAAATAATCGATAGACTGGCATTAAAAAATCCGGACACATTCGTACAAAAGCGGAACGAGCCGTGAGAATTTTTTATATCGCCGAAATTACCGGTAAAGCAGGCGTGTGGGTGGTTAGAAAAAATATTGCGGAAATTAAGCGCCGCTATCAGCCTGACTTTATTATCGCAAATGCCGGTATGGCGACAGGTGCAGGCGGGCTCGGTAAGCAACATGCCGGTTATTTAAGAAAAATGGGGATCGATTGTATCACCGGCGGGGATTGTATCTTTCAAAAAAAAGATTTAGTCGAGAACCTCCCGAATATGCCGTTTGTCCTGCGTCCTTGTAATCTACCGGAGTACAGTTCGGGAGCCGGTTACCGCTATTTTACAGCACGGAACGGGGAAAAACTTGCAGTTATTTCGATTTTGGGGCGGGTAGGGCATCATCGGCTTTTAGCGGATAATCCGTTTGCGTTGATGCAGGCGCTGCTTCCGAAGATAGAAAGGGAAACGCCGTTTATCGTGGCCGATTTTTCTTCAACCGCAACTGCCGAAAAGCAGACTATGGCATTCTTTCTTGCAGGGAGGCTCTCCGCGTTGATCGGGTCGGGTACGGGCGCCGCCGCAGCCGATGAGCGGCTGATGTCCGCCGAATCCGGTTTCTCCGGTACCGATGCCGCAGATGCGCTTATTAACGCACAGACGGGAGCGGTAGAAGCATACTGCGGGCAGCATGGCAGAAAAACCGCCTATATCACGGATGCGGGACGAACCGGCAGCTTTGACTCCGTCGGCGGACATGCCCCGTCCGGTAAGATACGGGAATACCGTACCGGCCTTTTTGAGTATCCGCAAGAAACATGGCAGCGGGTCTGTGTGCAAGGGCTGGATATTGAGCTGGACGGGGCGGGCGGCGCCTTGTCGATAGAACGAGTCCGTATCGAAATGCCTGCCGCTGCGGTGCCGCAGTCATCATAACATATATCCGTATGTAATTTTGGAGGGCTTTTAATGGAAAAAACAGGAAGAGTGATACGTATGCCGATAACAAAACGGAACGGTATGCAGATTGCAACTATTGAATACGATACCCCCGAAGCGGATCTTTGTTCCATTAAATCTACCGATAGCCGCAGCGGATGCGCATCATGCGGCGGCGGTTGTCATGGCTGCGGAGGAGGCAGTAAAGACGGCTTGCTGGTGGTGCAGGGAAATGTTGTCGATGCGCTGAACGTTTCGGGAAAAGATTTATGGATTGGGAACAAGGTCGGCGTCTTTATTTCCGAGAAGGCAGCCCGTTTTCAGGGACTATGTGCAGTGGGGATTCCGCTTATCCTTTCGGCAGGTGCTTTTACCGCAATCTTTTTACGGACGCAAAGCGAAGGGCTTGCGCTTGCCGGTATCGCCGCCGGCCTTGCCGTAGGGGCGGCTATCGCTTTTGGCATAAACCGTATCTTAAAAGAGCGTGCACTCCCGCAGATTATTACCGTCTATGAGTAAAAAAACTATGAATGAAAAAAACATTGCCGAGAGTGCGGAAGTGCCGATTACGGAAGTGAAATTAGCCGAAACACGGCTGCCGGTACGGAAAAAAATCGGATTCGGCATTGCCGATATCGGCGGGAATTTATTTTTTACAGCTATGGGTTTTTGGACATTGACCTATCTTACCGATACGGTGTATCTGGCGCCCGCCCTTGCCGGTATCGCTATTATGGCGGCAAAAATATGGGATGCCGTAACCGACCCTATTGTCGGCTTTTTTTCCGACAATACCCGTACACGTTTCGGCAGACGCCGTCCGTATCTTTTGTTTGGAGCACTGCCCTTCGGTCTTTCGGTGTGGCTGTTTTTTACCAAGCCTTCACTTACCGGTCAAACAACGCTTTTTTGGTGGGCATTGCTGATGCTTTGTTTGGTCAATACGGCGATGACCCTCGTGAATATTCCGTATTCTGCACTAACTCCCGAATTAACCTCGGATTATAACGAGCAAACCTCATTAAATGCTTACCGCTTTTTATGTGCCGGAATCGGTACGATAATGGGCGCCGTGATTGTGATGCCGATTGTCAATATGTTTTCGTCCAAAGCCTCAGGATTTTCGGCGGCAGGGGGCGTTATCGGCGGTATTATCATAATAACAACGCTTATCACCTTTTTTGCAGTGCGGGAGTCTGCTGTACCGCAAAAACACGGTAAGAAAAAAACGGAAGCGTTCTTATCCGCCTACCGCTCCGTATTTAAAAATTCCGCATACACGGTGCTGCTGGCTATTTTTGTGCTGCATATTACAGCACTCAATTTTTTGCAGGGAATGGTGGTGTATTATCTAAAGTACATTTACCAAGCAGAATCGTTTTCAAGTACGACTATGGGGTTGTTGCTGATAACGGCTATTATTTCGATTCCTGTTGCGGCAAAATGCTCAAATATGTTGGGAAAAAATGTTTCGTACCGAGTCGGTCTTGCCGTATTGTGCGTTTCTACGATGGTTATCTTTTTTACGGGACACCGTATCGGATTAACCGGTTTGGCGCTCTTGTTTGTCTGTGCGGGGGTCGGGGTGGGTTTTGCTTTTGCTACGCCGTGGGCAATGCTGCCTGATGCGATTGCATGGCAGCCCGATACGGTACGCAACGAGGGCTGTTATTACGGAGTGTGGACCTTTGCCAGTAAGCTCGGACAGGCTGTTTCGACCGGTGTTTCAGGTTTAATCCTCAGTGCTGCCGGTTACCGTGCCGATACACTCCAGTCTCCCAACACGATATTTGCCATTAGACTTATTGCCGGACCGATTGCTGCTGCCGTGTGTCTATCGGGTTTTATACTTATTCATTTTTATCCTATCGATAAAAAAAGAAAGGCGCTAGCATAATTCATACTTTTAGTTTATAATGATAGTATTAAAAATAGCCGGTTTATAACAGGGATGGTTTGTCATGCCCTTGTGATAACGGCATACAGTATGGAGAATTACAGCATGAAAGAATTAATTTCTCATCCCGGTGAAAAATATACCGAAGCGGTTCGTCTCGGTTCACTGTTTAAAAAAGCTGTCCATCATAAAAAATGTCTTTTTTCCGCCGTATTAGCGGCGTTTGTTTTTTTGGGAAGCAGCATGGCTGTCTATGCAGAAACTGCACCGACGGTACAAGGCGGCGTAATCGATTTACGAAACTGGAATTTTGATACCAAGGGAAAAGTGTCGCTTAACGGTACTTACGGCTTTTTCTGGAATGAATTTCTGGAAGATTGGAAAGAACCGTCAGACTATATAGCGGTACCGTCCTCTTGGACTGCTAAAGCAGCGGGACAGGGGAAAGCATATCCTTCAAACGGCTATGCGACATATGCGATAAGACTGCTGTTGCCTAAAGGAGCGCCTTCTCTTTCGCTGTATCTGAAAAACAGATTCCCTTCGCTGACCGTATTTGCAAACAGTGTGCAACTTGACGCATATAATATCTCCGGGAGAAAACTTACAGATGCGCAATCTTCTTGTTTTGTCTTACCCTCAGGCGAAACGCAGATCGATCTTTTGATTCAAATAAAGAGTATTGATCACAAAAAACAAGGTATATACAATCCTGTTATTCTTAATAAAACATCCGTCATCGAATCGTCGATATATCAGCGTAAGCTTATCGAAGCAATGATTTTCAGCTTTGCATTAGCGCTCGGTCTTTACCATTTGATATTGTTTATTTTCAGATCAAAAGAAATCAGTATTTTATATTTTACCCTGCTCGTGTTTATCGTTATGATACGAATACTTTCAACAGGGACGATGATCGGATGCGATTTATTCGGTTTTTCTTGGATGACAGCGCTTCGTATGGACTATTTCAGCTTTGCAACGGTCTCAATTCCTGTCATCCTGTACTTTTATGCGCTTTATAAGAAATATATTAATAAGATTATCGTTATCGTTTGGGTAGCAGAAGGGGTGTTGTACGGGATTTTAACGCTTGTTACAAAAGGTACTTTTTTTACATCGTTTCTCTCTATACACCAACTGATTTGTCTTTTGGAGGTTATATACCTTCTCTATCTTATCGTCCGGCTGATATATAAAAAAGAAAAAGAGGCATCTTTCATTGCAACCGGCTTTGCCGTACTGACAATTACCGCCTTGATCGATATCCTTGAGGGAATGGATATTATTCAAACGCCGGCAATGCTTCCCTTTGGGCTTCTCTTTTTCCTGCTGATTCAAGCTGTCTCATTCGCAAGAATATTTTATTTTGAAAAGCGAGAGAGCGAATTGATGCGTGATAAAGTCATTGCTTCTTCCGGTCAATTGAATATGTTTATTGCTGAAATCAAAAAAGTTATTGAAGATTTGGCAAACGAAGATACCGTACTGACTTCGAATATGCATAGCGCTCAGTCCTATGTAGATAAAATTTCAAGCTATATTAAGTTGGTACTCGAAGAGGTATCCTCACAGAAAACGAGTTTGATCGATACGGAAACCAATACTAATCATTTAAATACTTTCCTTGAAGGCTTGGATACTCAAATTACGCAGCAAAGTGAAAAATCAAAGGATGCAATGGATAAGCTTATGGACTTAATCCAAAACACGAAGCTGCTGACGGAAAAATTCAAGGTTATTCAAGATAACTTTATGAATATCTTCCAAGCGAATGAAGTCGGTAAGACGAACTTTTCAAAGATGACCAAGACAATATCCGATATTACTACCCGTTCCGCTGTTTTGCTTGAAACCAACCAGTTGATAACACAGGTCGCCGAGCAGACGGATATGCTCGCAATGAATGCTGCTATCGAAGCAGCGCATGCCGGAGATGCGGGAAAGGGATTTGCCGTTGTTGCCGAAGAAATCCGGAATTTGGCTGAGAGGGCATCTGCGGAATCGGATTCAACCGGAAAAATTATTAAGCAGATTACTGCTTCCATCGACGAAACCGCTTCTGCTACGGATATTTTAGCTCAGAGTTTTGCCGATATTAGCGATAAGGTGACGGACTTTGAACACATGCTCGCGGAAATCGCAACCTTTATCGGACATACGGATGCTCATACTACCCGTATGGAGCAAACGCTGAAGGAAGTATTGGAAGAAATGACGGCGTTAAAGAACGAAAATAGCCGCATAATTGAAACACGTGAAAATACGGTTTCCAGCTTTGGCCGCTTAACAAAGGCAACGGAAAGAGTTAATGCAGAAATCGATTCAATGCTTGACAATATTACCAACTTAATACGTATTTTTTCAAAAACGGCGGAATCGCAGGAACAAACACGGGAAATTATCGGCCGCTTAAATCGTTTATCTTTTCAGAATCGGGAAGCGGTCCCTGATGAAAATGAAGTTCCTGAAATATAATCTCATTTTCGGTATTTCTTAAAAATAATGGGAATCTCTAAAACTTCGGTGTTTTGAGATTCCCCTTAAATATTTATGGATTAAGGAAAAATGATGGCTCAAAACAGTAAAATTACTCCTGAAGTATTTGACAATTTACTCTATCTTTCTCGCCTTTCTTCCAACGATAGCGACATGGAGTCTATTGCCGGACAGGTTGGTCAAATTGTTGAATATTTTGATATTCTTAAAAAGTATGATGTGCCTGCCGAGGCGGACAACACGGCAATGCTTTCGGAAGGATTACTCCGCAGTGATGTTATTGCAGCAGGCGTAACACAGTCGGATTTGAAGAAGATGTCGAGTGAATATATGGACGGCTATTTTCGTGTACCTAAAGTTCTCGGGAGCGGGGTGTAATAATGAAGGATCTTTGTACGGCAAGTTTAGCCGAATTAAAAACGTACTTGGAAAAAGGGGCGGTAACTTCCGTTGACATAGTCCGTGCATTAAAGGCAGCATATCAGGCGGATGAAAAGCAATCGACACCGCTACATGGGTTTATTGAATTTTTTGACGATGCGGAAGCGCAAGCAGAAAAAGCCGATGCGCTGCGGAAAGAAGGAAAGGTTACCGGTAAGCCGCTTTTAGGGTTGCCCTTTGCTGTAAAAGATAATATTTCAATACGCGGAAGACTCTGTACCTGTTGCAGTAAAATATTGGAAGGTTATAAGGCTCCGTATAACGCAACGGTGATTACCCGCTTAATGGAAGCCGGCGCAATACCGATTGGTAGGGCAAATATGGATGAATTTGCAATGGGTTCTTCCACTGAATATTCGGTATATGGACCGTCGCATAATCCCGTAGACCGCACATTGACGCCCGGCGGCAGTTCGGGCGGTTCCGCAGCGGTGGTTGCCGGGTTTCAAGTTCCGTTTTCGCTCGGTACCGAAACAGGCGGTTCCGTGCGGCTTCCCGCTTCGTATTGCGGAATATACGGATTAAAACCGACTTACGGTGCTATCAGCCGTTACGGTGTGGTTGCATTCGGCTCTTCGCTTGACCAAGTCGGTCTTTTTGCCCGCTGCATAGACGATATCGGTTTAGGCCTTTCCGTTGCGGGAGGTTCCGATCCGCATGATGAAACAAGCGTTCAGCATGATTTTTCCGCTTGTGCGCATTTAGAACCGTATACGGACAGCGAACTGAAAAAACTTCGGATTGCCTTACCGGTAGAATTTACCCAAGCGAAAGGTTTGGATACGGATGTTGCAGCAATATTTGAAAAATACCGTGAATGGTTTACTTCAAAAGGTGTGCAAGTCGATACTGTTTCCATTCCGGTGCTGGAATCCTCTATTGCAATGTATTATGTTATTGCTCTTTCCGAGGCATCGAGCAATCTTGCCCGCTTTGACGGAATCCGCTACGGCTTACGTGAGGATCCGGGAAAGGGATACGACGAATTATACTGCGCCACCCGTTCTGCGGGGTTCGGGCGTGAGGTAAAACGGCGTATTATCACCGGAAACTATGTATTATCCCATCATCTGTCGGGTGACTGTTACGAAAATGCGCTTCGTGTTCGCGCCCGTATGGAAAAAGAGGTCGGGACGGTCTTGCAGCAGTATGACTTTATTTTCTGTCCGACTGCGCCGACACCGGCATTTAAGCTCGGGGAGCGTGTAAACGATCCACTTGCGATGTACCTTTCGGATTTATTTACGACATTTGTTAATTTATCCCATATTCCGGCGCTATCGCTGCCTGCGGGCGAAGCACAGGACGGCCGTCCGATCGGTATGCAAATTGCCGGTGCAAAGTTATCTGAAGAAAAAATCTTGCGATTGGCAAAAACGTTGGAGGCGGCACGGGTATGAGTTCGGAATTATCTTACGAAGTAATTATCGGCTGTGAAATTCACTGTCAACTGTTAACAAAGACAAAGGCTTTTTGCTCTTGCGAAAACCGTTACGGCGGAATGCCGAATTCCCGTGTCTGTCCGGCTTGCTTGGGACTTCCCGGCGCCTTGCCCGTTATCGGCGACGAATATGTAAAACTCGGTATTAAGGCCGGCTTCGCGCTTGGCTGTACCATTAACGAATTCAGCAAGTTCGACCGCAAACACTATTTTTATCCCGACTTGGTTAAAGGCTATCAGATTACCCAATTCGATAAACCGATTTGCGAAAACGGCAAAGTTGAAATCAATATGGCAGCTCCCAACGAAGCGCCGCAGCTGCGAACAATCGGAATTGAGCGCATTCACCTTGAAGAGGATGCCGGTAAAAGTCTTCATATAGAAGGAGCTCACAGCTATGTAGACTATAACCGCTGCGGGGTTCCGCTTATCGAAATTGTGTCCAAGCCGGATATGAAAAGCCCCGAAGAAGCGGCGCAATATATGCAGACAATTCGGGAAATTTTAAAGTTCATCGGTGTTACCGACGGTAATTTGGAAGAAGGGGCGATGCGCTGCGATGCAAACATCAACCTGAAAGTATTTGAAAACGGCAAAGAATACCGGACACCGATTTCCGAAGTTAAGAATATGAACTCCTTTAGAACGGTACGCGATGCCTGTGCATATGAAGTACAGCGGCAGCTTGAGGAATTTAAAACGGATCGGCAGGAGTATTCCCCTGATTTTAAGCGTACCATGGGCTGGGATGAACCGAGTGGAAAGACCGTTATCCAGCGTACAAAAAATTCTGCGCTTGACTACCGTTTTATGCGTGAACCCGATATTCCTCCGTTGATGCTGAGCCGCGAATACATCGATTCGGTATGTAAAACAGTCGGAGAATTACCGGCTGCAAAACGGGAACGGTTTAAGAAAGAATACGGTCTTTCTCAATTTGATGTGGAAACGCTGACAACAGAACGGAACTTGGCTGACTGGTTTGAAGCTGCCGCCGTTAAAACAAGAGATCCTAAAAAAGTTGCCAACTGGGTACTTGCGGAAGTACTTGCGGTATTAAACGAACAGCATATTGGGCTTGATCAGTTACCCTTCGGACCCGATCATATTGCCGAATTGGTCAATGCGCTTGATGCACAGACTATTACCAGCAAGCAGGCAAAAGATGTTTTTGTTGAGATGTTGGAAAGCGGTGAGCATCCCCAGCAGATCATCAAAAAGAGGGGAATGACGCAGGTAAGCGATACCGGTGCTATTGAAAAATTGGTGGATGAGGTCTTTGCGGCCAATCCTCAAGCTATCGCCGACTGGAAAAAAGGCAAAACCAATGTTGCCGGATGGCTGATGGGGCAGGTGATGAAGAAGTCCCAAGGCAAGGCGAATCCCAATCAGACGACGGAACTGGTACGAAACAAACTCGCTGCATTATAACTGCATGATAAAATGAGGTAAAAAGCCCCCTAATAATCGTGTTTTTAGAGGGCTTACGCTACCATACCGGCGGTGTTGCGTATAGTAAAATACGATAACCACGGTTATTTTTTTAACTTTTATATTTCTTGGGTATATCTATCCTTGTGGTAAATAGAAAGTTGTAGTACAATTACACAATAATAGTCATAGGATATAATGTGTTAAATGTATAAACTAGCTCATTGTATGTATTTTCTCGCGAAAACTATGATCATTCCGAATACGGAGAAAAAAATGTTAGGGCAAAATGAAAAAATGAAGCAGGAGAAAGTACGTTTTCCTATCGGTGCAAAATTGGTTATAATGATTTCCATTTTACTCATTATTGCACTCGGTACGATTACTCTTTTGGTAACATTATTCGGCAGCGAAGATGTCCAAATAACTGCTGAAGAAAACAACCGAACGGTAAACGCACAGGCTGCAAATTCTGTTGAAAATGAACTTTCTTCTATTAGGGCGAATGCTTTTCTGTTGTTGGATCTTATTAATACGGCCGAGAGTTCAAGCAGTTTTGCAAAACAAGCTGCTGCGTTTTATTTTGAACGAAATCCTTCGGTTGCCGCTGTTCTGGTTACCGATTCGCGGCGTCCCGATGGTATCGACCGTACGCTGCTGAATACGACATTCTTTTTATCCCATGAGCTTGACCCTTCGCTGGTCGAAGCATTTTTAAAGCAAGAACGAGAGGCGTCGGTTCAAGTAGAGCAGGGAATTATGAAAATCCTCAATGCCACTCCTCTTTTTAATCAACCGATGCTGGTCTTATTTTATCCGTATAGAGAAAAAGGGCTTGCCCAAGGACTTGCGGTATTCTTTTCTGCAGAAAAACTTTCCGATGTGGTCGGTCAAGGAACATTACAAACAACGTATCTTGTGAACGATACGGGTGATGTGCTTATTCATCCCGATTTTGATCTTATCCGCCGGGGTACGAATGTGGCCTCTTTCCCGCTTTTTACTCAAATGAGAGAAAATGGAGATACCAACCGGCAGATGCTGTTTCAAGATGAGACCGGCAAAAAATACTTCGGTTCCTATACGCGGCTTTCGCTTGGAGATGCCGCGGTTCTTACCACCGCAGAAGCTGCCCAAGTGCTTGAGCCCGTCAACGATACGGCAAAGCGGAATCTCTATTTGAGCGTAGCGGTACTTGCCCTTTCCGCAATGTTTGTATGGTTTTTATCAAAGAGTATCAGTACCCCGATTAAGTTGCTGACCGTTGCGGCTCATCAAATTGAAGCGGGTGAATATGAGCTGGACTTAAAGCCGAAAACACGTGATGAAGTCGGTCTCTTAACGTCAAGCTTCGTGCAGATGGGAAAAGGACTCGCGGAGCGGGAACGCCTCAAGGATTCTTTCGGCAGGTTTATCAATAAAGAGATCGCAGAGCTTGCCGCTCAGGGGCGGTTGGCTCTCGGTGGTGAAACTAAAGAAACGACCATATTCTTTTCCGATATTCGTTCTTTTACTGCTATTTCTGAAAAGCTCGAACCGTTTGAAGTTGTCGGTTTCTTAAACGAGTATATGACTCAGATGGTTGAATGCGTCACCGATACCCACGGTGTTGTTGATAAATTTATCGGTGATGCGATTATGGCAGTGTGGGGAGCGCCGACAAGTTCCGGTTCTCCGCGTGAAGATGCGTTGAATTGTATCCGCGCAGCGCTTCGTATGCGGGCAGCTCTTATGCACTTTAACCGCGGACGCGGCGGCGATAAAAAGCCGATTATCCGCATCGGTTGCGGTATTAACTCGGGGCATGTTGTTGCGGGGCAAATCGGTTCTCAAAAGCGTATGGAGTATACGGTTATCGGTGATGCGGTAAACCTTGCATCCCGAACGGAAGCTTTGAATAAACCGATGGGTACCGATATCCTTATCACTGAATACACTTACAAACTTGTACATGATCAAGTTCTCGTAGAAGAGATGCCGTCGGTTACCGTTAAAGGAAAAGAAAAGCCGCTCCGTATGTTTGCGGTTATTAATATGCCTAACGAAAAAGGTATCCCGGGTGCCGGTGAAAAAGGCCCGACGAGTCTTAATCAGATTAGAAAGGTATTGGGGATTCCCATTCCCGATTTTGCAAAGGTGAATCTTAATGAAGACGAGAAAAAATACAAAATCCAACCCTAGCTTTACAAATGTCGGCACGGACATTACCGTGGTTGTCTTGTCGCTGTTGGTGATTTTTGCGTCTTCTTTTTTATTTGTTAAAAACTTAAACAGAACGTTTTCACGCAATGACAAAACACCGGTTGCGACCGTAACTTTTAAGTATAAATCGGTTCAGCGCAAGTTTCTTGATCGTGCCGTTTGGGATCGCCCACAGCAGAATTCTCCTGTGTACAACGGCGATACTATACGTACTTCACCCGAAGCAGAGGCGACATTGTATTTTGTTGACCGCAATGTCGTTGAACTCGGTTCGAGTACGATGATCCAGGTATTTGTCAACAACGAAGAATCCCGAATCGATCTGACGAACGGCCTTGTATCGGTTGAAACCTCTGACTCTTCCAATATGCTGATTAGTTCGGAAAATACCACGGCAAAGATTTCAAAAGGATCTTCGTTCCGCGCCGATAAAAGCGGCGAAGGAAATCTTCAGCTTGTCGTGGAAAGGGGAGAAGCTGCCGTTACCGGACAAGATGGGGTGGAGAAAACGGAACTGCTGACACAAGGCGCGGTTATACAGACAGGTATACAAACACCTTTAGTGGTGGTTAGCCCGGGTAAAAATGTAAGATTGCTCAATCAAAGCGGAAACGGCACTGATGTAGCATTCCAATGGCAAAGTTCTTTACCTGCTGCCGAAGAATTAATACTGGAGACTTCGCCGCTCAGTAATTTTTCCGATGAAGTTCAAAAATATACGCTTACCGGCTTAACGGAATATACGCTTGCAAAGCAAAACCGATCGTTTTATTGGCGGTTGTATTCTGCTGCAGCAGGTGCTGAGTCTGCTGTTAATGCTCAATCCGGTAAGGTGAATATTATTGCCGCCCCAGCTCCGGTGTTGTTGGAACCGGCAGTCGAAGCGCAGTATGCATATACGGCGGCACCCCCTGCTATCCGTTTCTTATGGGAGGGAAATTCCCTCGTTGCTTCTTATTTATTGGAAGTTGCCGACAATCCTGAACTGAAAAATCCTCAGTTAAGCCGGTTCGTTAATACTCAGTCGCTTACGTTGTCTGATTTTGCTGAAGGAACGTGGTATTGGCGTGTTACTCCCCGCTATCTTATCAATGTTGAAAATGTACCTGAGTCATCGAAGACGGCATTCTTTCATATAGAAAAACAATCTACTGCGGCTGAAGAAGCTCCGCAGGTATTGTTTCCTCAAGCAACGGCGGAAACCTCAAGTGGAAAAGGAATGTCTTTTGCATGGAAAAATATCTCCGAAACAAAGTCTTATCGGCTTAAAGTGGCAAAAGATGCTGAAATGAAGACGGTTGTAGTCGATACAATCGTAGAAACGAATTCTTTTAAACTTGATGATGCGGCAGCGGTTCTGCCGAATGGCGATTATTATTGGACGGTATCAGGGATCGATTCAAAGGGTTCCGAAATGGCTGCCTCAACTCCCGTTAAATTTCAAACCGTTAATACCGATTATGCACTGCGCGGTATTTTCCCGCCGAATGGATATGTGCTTGCGGATACTCTGTGTCCTGATACCCGATTTACATGGAAAACAAATGTCGAAACGGAAAAACATTTCCAAGTATCTGCGTCTAAAGATTTCTCGACGCTTGCCGTTGATGTAAAAACATCCGGTAACGGTATTGAGGGGATTTCTCTACCGCACGGTCAATGGTACTGGCGAGTTATCGCCGACAGTGAAATCGGTCTCATAAAAACCGAAACAAAGCATTTTACTATTACGCCGCCGTTGGATAAGCCGAACCTATTTGGTATCGGCGGTACGGTTATCGTTTTTCCTTCAGGGAAAACAAAGTTCGCGTGGTCTCCTGTTAAAGGGGCTGATTATTATCAGGTACGTATTACAAAAATCGGTAATGAAGATTCTCCGTTATATGAAAATTTATTTATTACGGAGACTCAAGTTGAAATTGCTCTGCAACATGTTTTAGAAGGGGGCTACCGCATCAGTATTCAAGGTTTTGCTTCCGCTTCTGTAACGTCTACACGGCGGTACGGCTTGGCTGTTGATCATAACTTTGCGCTCAAGCATCTAAAGCCTGTGGAACTATTGTATCCTGCTGACGGGATAAAAATAGGCGGGCTTGAGGCAGCGCTTGATCCCTTTACCTTTAAGTGGGAATCGATTGTTCCTCCTGCTTCGTCAAAACTCATATTGAGAAAGTCCGGTATGGCGAATCCGGTTTTTGAAGTATCGGATCCGCCTACAGCAATACAGGCACCTGCGCTTGAATCGGGAAAATATACCTGGGAAGTAAAGGCTACCGTTCCGGAAGGTTTTGATATTTCATCGAGAAAGCGGTTTACGTTTACCGTTTTACCGATACCTCCATTGCCGCAAGCTGTATTCGGTTTCCCTAAAACCGATACTGTGTTGGATGCCGCTTTCTTTAAGTCAAACAGGAGTATTGATTTTAGGTGGAGCAAGGTCCCGGATGCGACTCATTATTGGTTTAAACTTTCCGATTCTGCCGGGCGTTCGATATTTACAACCGATATCCGTGCAGATGGTGCAACAGAGCCGGCGGTCAGCTTTAAAGACATTGCGCGTTTATCCCCCGGCACTTTCTCTGCAGAAGTGAAAGCGCAACGGCGATTAAGTAATGGAAAAGTATTCCAAGACGGTACTGTGTCGCGTGTACGTTTCAAAATAGATATACCTAAGGGACGAACGGTATCGACGGATGAAACAGGAGTTTTATATGGAAAATAAGTACGGTTTGTTGCTTGCCGGTATCCTCTTTTTTTGTTTTATTCCGTTATCGGCGCAAGAGCTTTCTTCCCCTGTAGAGGATTCAAAAAAAGCGGGGACTGAAAAGAAAAATTATTTTCTTAAGGAAACTGATAAAGGTGTTATGCTTGTGCAGCGTCTATCGTGGGAAGCGTTGGATGATATTTTGGGGTTTGAATTTGACCTTGAACAGCAGGATAGAAAAACAAAAGTATGGCGCGTGATAGATAAACGTACCGTAAAAACGAATTATGCAGACGTTTCTTTGCCGCCGGGAGATTACCGTTTCCGTGTACGGGTTATCAACCTTTTAGGGCAAAAAGAAGATGCGACTCCATACCGTAACTTTGCCATCCGTATTGCGTATCAACCGGAAGTTACTTCCGTCTCTCCGCAAGTTATCAATTTTGATGAGTTGGAAGGTCAAACCCTTACCATAACCGGTAAGAATTTTCATGAAGAAACGTCTTTTATTCTTACAAACAATTTCAGCGGAGCGGTTTTACGCGGGACTGTGAGTGAGCTAAAAGATAACGGAACTCATGCAGTTGTCTCTTTTGAGTTTACGAAGGCGAATCCGGGAACGTATACATTTGCTGCGGTTGATCCGAGTGATCTTTCGGCAGAAAAAGACGATATTGTATTCCGCTTCCAAAAGCCGCTTGATATATTTATTTCGGGTAACTATGTTTTTAACGGTTTTATCGGGAATGATATATTGGCTAAAAAAGAATATTTCGGTGCAAATTTTGCCGCTTTGGGGGGAGGTCTGCGGTTTACCGTTGTTCCGATAAAGCGATTTTATGGGAATTTCGGTTTTAATTTTACCGGTTCGGGAGCCTATTTAAAAAATAAAACCGATGGGTATACGCTGAGTGCGGGGGTATTGTTTGCTCAATTGAATGCCGCTTATTTTTACCCCATTATTAAACATCGGTTGGTATTCGATGCGCATGCCGGATTAGGTACTATGTTTCTCGTGAACACCCAGTTTACCTACAATGCGACACAAAAGATAACAAGCGATAAAGCATGGTATTGGGGATTAACTGTTAATGTCGGCACGGCATTATATGTATATGTGTATAAAAGACTATATATCGAAGTTAATCTTGACCATATAATTCCTATTCGGAAAGGAAAGGGATTCCCGAAATATATTATCCAACCGCAGTTGGGCATCGGGTGGGAATTCTAAAGAGTTGGGAAATCTCTAAAAACCGAGGTGGCTTTTAGAGGTTTCACATACTTAATCCTGATATTCGATAGTTTCCACCATCCGATCCTTTGATAAAACCGTATTGGGGAATATCTCTTGTGCATCTTTGAGCAGCTGTTTTAAGTCGTAATCCGTATAACGGGGACTGTAGTGAATGAGTGCCATTTTTTTTACTGCAGCATCTCGTGCGATTTGTGCTGCCTGCGTACAAGTCATGTGTTTTTTTTCGGCGGCATCCTGTTCCATACCTTTTGCAAACATGGATTCGCAGACTAAGAAGTCGGATCCTGCAACCTCCAGCGCAATGGTTGGCAAATATTTTGTATCGGTTACAAAGCTGAATTTTCTGCCGCTTCGAGGCGGGCCAAGGACTTGGCTGCTTTCTACAATAGTACCATCCACTGCCTCTACTGCCACTCCTGCCTGCAGCTTTGACCAGAGCGGTCCGCATGGGATATTAAGTCTGCGTGCCGCCTCCGGATCGAATGCTCCCGGACGGGGAAATTCCTCAAATACGTAGCCGAGACAAGGCTTGGTATGTTCAAGCCGGAACGCCCGTACTTGAAATTCATCGGTTTTATATACAATGCCCGGTTCGGAAACTTCTTGAATGATAATTTCGTAATTGATATACATATCGAGAACTTGCCTACTTGTTTCGACATATTCTTTGATTTTCGGAGGGCCGATAATGTAGAGCGGCTCATCGCGGTCAACCTGCGCCGATAGCATCAAAATTCCCGGTAATCCCGTTACATGATCCGCATGGGTATGACTGATAAAGATGGTATTGATTTTTTTCCATCGGAGGTTTAGGCGGCGTAGGGAAACCTGTGTGCCTTCGCCTGCATCAAAAAGAAATAAATCGCCTTCACGGCGAAGTAGTACCGAAGTAAGATGGCGATACGGTAAAGGCATCATGCCCCCGCAGCCCAAGATAAACGCTTCAAGATTCATAGATGGAAGAAGTATACCTATTTTAGGGCTTGACGTAAATAGTAAAATAGGATAAACTCTTTTTTGTTATTTATTCGAATGCGGGCAATTAGCTCAGTTGGTTAGAGTACAAGCATGACACGCTTGGGGTCGCTGGTTCGATTCCAGCATTGCCCATCCCTCCGCATAATGTCTAATCGAACGATTGGTATACCGTATTAATATTCCTAATACATTCCGAACAAAGTGACGTCTGTTTTGTATCTTGTTCCGCAAGCGAATGTGCATAAGCTCGTGCGCAGCCTTTTATTGAACAGCGTGGAATACCGATGAGGTGTCCGGCAGAGGCCAGTCCCTGCATCACAGCACGGTTTATAATAACGCTGTTTTTTGCTTCGGGGGTGATAAAGCGGTGCAAACTCATAATCGCGATATGCCGGTCATATAACCCGAACAGAAAGTTATTATTATCTTCACCGGAGTAAATATCCTTTGATGTAATAGCCAACACTCCGATAATATTGGGGTTGGTAAGTTTTTGCTTTGTATATTGTCTTATTTGTCGTATAAGAGTATTTGCATCATATTGCATCGTATATTCTCGATTAAAATCTTCCCAATCTTTCCGGTCATATCCCGATTGGATAAAGGCATATTTCATAAATAATAATCTGTTCTGTTTTTCTTTTAAATCATCTTTTGTCAATCCTATTTCTTCCAAAATAGGTGCAAGTTCTGTTTCGCTGTGCTTCTCGTATAATTGGGTGATGTACTCGTGTATATATGCATCAAGGGTGTCTCTGGTATGCTCAGTGCTTTCAGGAACATCGATATACTCCTTGATGACTGATAGTTTAAAATCTTGCCGTATTCGTTCTGCGACGGCATCGGCTGCCAATGTGTGTGTATTGGGAAATACGAGAACAAGTATTGATTTTGCATACATTGGTTGGACGGTCTCTTTTTCAAGAGGCATATTCGGAAACTTTGCCGATAGCTCAGTACAGCACTGTATGATTGATGAATCATTACAGGCTGTCAATATATATTGGAGACGTTCAAAAGATTCTCTATATTTTTTAAGACAAAATTCAAAATAAGCAGCTCTATATTGATAGAGGTAGTTTGATGAATCGAGCTGTAATCCTTTGATAACGGTTTGATAGGCTTTTTCATATTCTTGTTTTTCAGCATATATGTCGGATAATGTAAAATAGACATCGACATATTTCCGGGCAGAAACATTGAACATTCCGTCAAGCTCCGCAGCTTGACGTTCCAATTCATGTAGGTTGTTGCTCTGATTTTCAATTGACGGATTATTTGCAGTTGACCGGTTATTTGATGTACACGCACAAAATAAAAAAAATGTGATGACGCCGAATATCATTCGGTATTTATTTTCTCTTTTCATCTTTTTTACCTCTCTTTTTAGTTTTGAGAGAGTTTCCTTAGATTTAGATGCGACGTTTAAGATTAAGTCATTGCTGTATAAAGACTTAATTTCAAACTCGACGGGGATGTTCCAAAAGTAACCAACTTTTGGAACATCCCCATACTCTGAACCTTTATTTATTCCATAGATTTTTTAAATACGTCGGTATTTCAGAAAAACGGAAATGTAAACCGAATTTTAAGTAGCAGAAAGCGGCAGTCCCGGCGATGAGTATGCCGAGTATGATAAACAGAGCTTTCCGTCCGTTTTTCTTATCGGCAAAGGGGTCGATGGGAACCACGATACTGCCGAATGGAATAGCGGCAAGTTTTGTAAGCTGAGTTCCGAACGGAATATTGATCCTTGTGCGGATATTTACTGCCCAGCCGTTTGCTTCAAGAATCGGAGCAATACTGCGTTTACGCAGCTTCATCGAAGCTAAAATCATCGACGGGCCGGAAATACAGAGTAAAATACCGATAAGTCCGAGCGGAACCCAAAAACCTAATCCGAATAATGCTTGCAGAATACTGCCGATTAAGGCTGAAATACCGCCTAATGCAGTACCGATCAAGGCAATAGTTCCTAAGTCGAGTTTTTTGGCGGCTACAGGTGCGGTAGGTGCTGGGGCTGTACCTGCTGCGGCTTGTTTGTCAGCGGTTGTGACGGTGGCTGCCGTCTTGGAAAGCAAATCGGCTGATTTCGCTTCGCCCGCTGCAGCTCGTGCCGCAATTTGAGTTTCAATCATTGCAGCGAGTTGCTTATATGGCATGAAGAACGCCTGTCGGACACTGATCGGGTTGGCAATAACTTTTGTAACAACTGCATTCCAATCCTTGCCGATGCGGTCGTAGAAAATACCGTTTCGACCGATTACGATATTGTCGCTATCACCGTTTGTAAACAAGGCAACGATTTTTTTAGTTGTTTCTCCCTTGCGGCTGATATCGCAGTATACCAAATAGGCTCCGGAAAGCGTATCCAAGGTTGCATGGCGGGCGTCTCCGTTAAGTTCAAAGCATAAGTCCGCTGCGCGTGTATCAAAATACAATACACCGGCTTGAAAAACCGAACCTTTGCCCTCATAAAAGTCGCTGAAGCTGATATAGTTTTTCAATAATGTAACAAAATCGCGGCGTAGGAGTACGAGTTTTTCCAAATTGGATACATTTCCGCGTTCTTTTTCGATTGTTAATGCATATCGAATTAACGAGGAAACTTCTCCTTGTTTTTCGCCGTTTGTGAGTGCTTGTAAGAATGGAACACTGAGCAAAGCTGCCGGTGTCGTAGGTTTGCCGTTCAAGCGTTCTTGATACGGTGTCAGTTTCTGTACTATGAGGGCGAACTCATCCTGTGTAATGCATTCCTTGTGCCCGAGCAGCGGTAGGACAGCATCTTCTGCAAAGGTTTGCAGCTTTGCTTTCCATGCAGGATTGACTCCTTTTGTTAGGGGCAACGGCTTATCAACGGCTGCTGAAGCAAGCGGTAGTGCATTCAGTGCTTCATTATCGTAATGAATACTTTCTGCTGCAAGTTGTTGGAATACCTGTTCATCGGCGGATAAGGCGGTGGCCTTATCCGGTGCATATTCAGTTAATGTACAGCGTAAAAAATAATCATCCGCCTTTTCTTTTATAGCGGAAAGTGCTGCTGTTGCTTTTTGAGTATGTTCCAGATCGAGCGGTAAGATTCCTTCTTCTGCGAGAGATGCTTGCCACATTAAAAATGCTTGCGCACTGCTTATTAAATCCTGCTGAATACGCTGTTGAACTCCGTCTGCAAGCGTGCCGTTTGTAACACAAGAGGCAACGGCAATATTGATGAGCTGTTTTAGTTTATCATCATCGGAACCGTCAGCCGGTATCGGTGCATCACAATCAGGTGTATGTGCATCAAAGAATTTTTTTTGCGTTTCTATATCTGCTATCGAAATTTCCTGTGCATCAGTCTTTTTGATATGATCCAGTAACCAACGGGCACTGGCGCGAAGCGTTTCATCCTTAATCAATGCCAGCGGTACTGAATCTCCTTCTTCCAGCAATAAAGAAATATCGGAAAGCTGAGTACCAATCCAATCGACGGCAGAGAGAATTTCAGGCGGACGAATGAAGCCGTCGCCGTCATAGTCGAGCAGTGCAATTGTTCTAGGATCAAAAAATATCCCCTGAGTCGGCATTGCCAATACCGTCCATAATTTCTGGTCAAGTTCGTGCAAATGGGTAAGATCATCTGCACTTTTCAAAATGACCTGTGTAACACCGCCGAAGCGTGAAAAATTCCAGCGGTGCTGTTCAGTATTTTTTTGTAGTATCATAATACCTCGTGAAGATATTTTCGATGATTCCGCTTGAAATGTCAATGATGGGTGTTTAATCGAAAAATCAGTAAGAAGTGGACAGAGCTGTACCTCCAAAAAGTTTTAGTTTTTTTAGAGGTACTTGTTTTTTATATCAACTTCCGGCATTCAAGATAAAACCGCTTTTCACTAGCCTCTCCCATCGAAAAACTTTTTCTCGGTAGCGAGCCGTTTTCGGCGATGGTCGAAAAAAAGCTCTCTTTAGAAATAGGCGGTAATAAGAGGGAAACTGCATCGGAATTCTGCGGAATACGGAAAGCCTCTTCGGAACCGTGAATATAATCTATCTGAAGGTTGTGCGTTCTGATAAAGTCATCCAAAAGCGGCTGCAGAGCGCTTACTGCGAGGCAGGTCATATCGGTTTCGAGACAAGTGAGCTCGCCGGTTGCAGCGATAAAACCGAACGAAGCGGAGGAATGTTCTACTTTGTGCACTAATTCTGGCTTATCGGAACAAGCTATAACCTTACCCCCTAGTTTTGATTGCAAGAAAGCGATTAATTGTTTACTGTCTGCACCGAATATAACACGGTGAATGGGTTCGAAGGTAAGGCCTGAATCGTACAGGTTCACAATTTCGACAAGGGCATAGCGCAATGGATTATCTTTAAGGCTGTCCGGAAGTGAGATAGATCCATTTGGTTGCTCAATACCTCCATGGTGCCGCTTGTGTGCATCCCATACGGCTTTGGCCGTTGCAAGTGAATGATTCCCATCGCCTACGGCAAACATAAACACCGAACCGTCAGCGCCGGTATTGGCTCGGTACAGTTTTTCAAGCGCTTTTTCCATATATGCAGAACAGTCGGCAGGAAGAGCCCAGCCTGAAATACTGCCGGAATTCAGCATAAGCTGTGCGGTATAGATCGGTGTAGCTTGAGCGTTATGGATGGAATCGCCGATTTTTTCTATTAAAATTCGTTCAGGATCATCGACCAGCAGCATAATATGCGGCATTTCCAACGCCGCTCCTTGCCTAATCTCCATCCGCGGGGGCAGCCGTTCCACAATCGTAGCTTCGGTTGCGCGTATTTCCGCTTTTGAGTCCGGCCGCCAATCGTATTTTTCCAAATCGATACAGGTAACAATCCCTTTCCGCAAGCGATTATAGGCTGTTTTTCGCTCGATATAAAGCATGGAATGCACGGGATTTGCAAAAACACCTGCTGCAAGGTAGTCTTTCATTGTTTTTTGGATATTGATAATTTCTTGCTTCCGTTGTTCATCGGAAAAGGTATTTAAATAGACTTCCGGCAAAATCATGTGCAATGTTGAATAACAGTTTTTTGCAACCGCGGCAGCTTTGCTCCAATAATCGGTATCCTGCGTATATTGGTCGCAAGCGATCACAGACCATGCGGTGAGGTTAACACTTTTATGAGGTAGTAAAATATCGGGCGTCCTAAGCGCACATTTTTCAAAAATATTCATACCAACAGTATAAAAGATAATAAAAATAAATTCCAGACACAGAGTTAGGGTATCTATGAGCATTACAGTATCTGTGAGTTGCTAAAAACGTATATATGCCCTATAATAATAAAATACTGTTTTAATTATTTTTGTGGAGGAATATAATGCAGGCAATTATTTTAGCGGCGGGAATGGGAAAGCGACTCCGATCGTACACGAAGGATGCGACAAAATGTATGGTCAAGGTCAATGGGAAAACATTAATTGAATATACGATAGAAGCGCTTGTGGCAAATAAGATAGATAGGCTTGTGGTTGTAGTCGGATATAAGGGGCAGCTTTTAAAAGATTTTATCGCCTCAAAGTTTAATGCGGTTAATCTGCACGGCATGAAAATTGAATACATTGAAAACCCTGTGTATGATACGACAAATAATATCTATTCGTTATATCTTGCCGGAAATGAAATGGCAAAGGATGATACCATCCTGCTCGAAAGCGACTTGATTTTTAAACCTGAAATTCTAACCCGCCTGATTACCAGTCCCGATAAGAACCTTGCGGTTGTTTCGCCGTTTGAATCGTGGATGGACGGTACTTGTACCTTGTTGGATGAAAATAACTGTATTACCGCCCTTCTTGATAAAGTCCGTTTTAATTGGTCGGATACCGAATATTACTATAAGACCGTCAATATCTATAAATTTTCTAAAGAGTTTTCACAGCAATACTACTTGCCGTTCCTCGATGCCTATCAAAAAGCCTTTGGCAAAAATGAATACTACGAGCAGGTTTTAAAAGTTATCTCTTTCTTATCGTCATCGACCTTAAAAGGATTGGTGGTAAGTGGAAAGGATTGGTATGAAATTGACGATCCTGCCGATCTTGCTATTGCAGAAGACCGATTCAAGACGGGGCGCGAAAAACTACACAGCCTTGAAAAACGGTACGGCGGTTATTGGCGATTCCCTCAGCTCAAGGATTTTTGCTATCTGGTTAATCCGTATTTTCCACCGGAAAAACTTGTCAGCGAAATGACGGCCAGTTTCGGAACGCTGTTAACGCAATATCCCAGTGGGGCAGCACAGCAAAGTCTCCTCGCTTCCAAAATATTCAATGTAATGCCGGAACATATCGTCGTAGGTAACGGCGCTGCGGAATTGATTTCTTCGCTCGCAAAATTTACCGAATGTACCGTCGCTATTCCATTCCCTACATTTAACGAATACCCTGAACGATTCTCGCTCGCCAAGGTTGTGCCCGTGCCGACCGATATGCAAACCTTTTCATATTCAGTGGACGATATTATCGGGACGGTGAAAAAAGAGCATGCAAAGGCCGTTGTTTTAATCAATCCTGATAATCCGACGGGAAATTTTCTAGAAAAAGATGATGTATTGCGGCTCTGTGGGGAATTGAAGCAAACCGGAACCGTTCTCTTTTTTGACGAATCGTTTATCGATTTTGCAGAAAAATCAAAGCGCTATACACTGCTTGACGAGAATATTCTCGCGGAATACCCCAATCTCGTTGTTGTAAAGTCGATTAGTAAGAGCTATGGAGTGCCGGGATTGCGGCTCGGTGTTCTTGCCTGCGCCGATGCACAATATATTGCCCATATTAAAAAAGCCAATGCTATTTGGAATATTAACTCATTCGGCGAATACTTTTTGCAAATTTACGACAAATATAATAAGACCTATGCGGCCGCCTGCGATTCAATCGCCGCCGAACGCAGCCATTTTTCTGAAAAACTGGCGGAAATTAAAGATCTTACGGTTTTCCCAAGCCAAGCCAATTATATCCTGTGCCGGTTGACCGGAGCAGTCAAAGCCGAAGAACTCGCCGTTAAGCTGCTTGAAAACTATAATATCTTTATCAAAGATTTATCGTCGAAGAAATGCTTTGAAGGCGGCAATTATATTCGCCTTGCCGTACGAGATCAAACCGATAATGATATGCTGATAGCGGCATTAAAGGCTGTATTGCACGAATAAAGGCACTTGTTGCTTATTTTATAAAAAAACAGAGCAGAAGCTGCTCTCAACAATATAGGATGATTGCGGGGCTATACGCCCCGCTTTTTGTTTTTTAGCGATCTTCAGTGTAATTAATTGACGTAAGAAGCGTATTCAGTCTAACCATCGGATCTTCATAGCCTCTAAATGTAAACGTAACATGATAGCCTTTCTTTGAAACAGCCGTTATGTCTCGTCCAATACAGGGATAGATTGTATTCGATGTTTCGTAGGGGAAATATTCGGGTTTTAAAATCGAAACACGATAATCGCTACCGTCATACTGTACTTGCGCAAGATTGGCAGGGAAGGGAACCAGGAAGATTAAAAAATCATCGCTTTTGCTGCCGCCGATACTAAGTCGGGTTCCTGACTTCATCACGTGAATATTCCGTTTTCCAATTAGTGTGGTTTGGTTATAGACAAAAAGTTCTGTCATTCCCGACTGTGAAGGCTTTGTATTGAGCCGGCCGCTATAATAGCTGTGATTCAATCCCGGACGGTGGTTGATATGGCTCTCTGCACTATTTAACAAAGCAAAACGCCCTTCGGCAGCACGGGATCGTTCTTGTGCAAGGTGATCAAACTGTGCTGCTGTTTCGGTTTTAGTTGCCGATGCTGCCGCCGCCGTTTGGGAACCGAAGCTATTCAGGGTGTCACGCGGATCTGTTTTATTTGCCAACTGCTCCGGATAATATTTCGTTTGGGAAGCAGTAAGCGCTTCTCGCTGATTTCTATTAAGATCGGTTTGCCGAACAGCATTGTTTTGCTGTCTTAAATCCGACTGTTGTCCGACCATCCGTGCAGCATATTTAACAGGTTCGGAAGCTCGGCGGCGGAGTATAAAGATGATTAACAGCAGAATAAGGATAAATACCAGCGCGGCGAGCAGAATCCATAGAAGATTACCCTGCAGCAGTGACTGAATGAATGTCGGTTTCACGGTGAGCAATACGGCTGCTGCTTGGGAAAATGTTTTATCTTGCTGTGCAAGGTCAAGCCGTATATCGGTACGGTGTTGACCTTCGCTGCGTAAACTGTCCGGCAGTGACACCCGAATGGTAAGTTCGCTTTTTCCTTCGGGAGGAATACGGACAATGATATTTTCCAGCCGCTGCTTTTGAGTTCCACTGCCGGCTGTCAAAGACACACTTTGTAATTGTACTTCAGCGGGTTCTGCCGCTTCATTAATAATAGTGAGCGGAAGTTCGGCAGTATTACCTGAGGTTTCTATACGTTCGGGAAAGATAATGTGTGGAATAGGGAATGCCGTGTCATTGAATTCCACGCCGCCTTCTTCCGGTAAGTTGCTCGGTTCAATACCGAGGTTTTCGGTAAAGGCCTGAGAAACATCAGTGTATTCTTTCAGTCCTTGTCCGGCTGAATCGGTACCTGTACCGGTTCCCTGTCCGCCGGCCGCCGATGCGGCAGTATGTTCGGTATTTTGTCCTGTCATACCCGAACTATCTGTTGTACCCGCTTGATTTTGAGTGTATCCGTCATTGCCGGTAGCGGAATTGGAATTCGCTGTTGTAAAAGCATCGGTTCCACTACCTTGCGCGGTATTTGATCCGGAAAAAGCAGCAGCCGGACTATCGGTTCGTCCTGTTTCAGTATTAACGCGTCCTGTTGCGGTATTCGGTGTTTGAGCACTATTACCGGCAGTCTGTCCGGCGGATCCTGCTGCTTTGTTTTGTGCATTCGTGCCGGTATCGGCTGCGTATCCTTTCTGCCCGCTCGAAGCACTGCCTGTACCGGCGGAAGCTGTACCCGAAGAAGTTACTGCACTATCGACACCTGATCGATCAAGCGAGCCTGTAGCATCAAGCTTGCCGGCATAAAATGCTCCGTCCAAATCTTTAATGACTGCATCGGAGGGGAAGGGAAGTTTTACATAGTATACCTTCCAACCATGTGCACGGATGGAAGCGGAAATCTTGGCTAATTCGGTCTTTACCTGTTCACCGGTATAATTTCGATATGGGCTTGATGCGGGCGGATTAAAAATACCGTCCGAAATAACAATCAGTATCTTTGCCTGCTGAGAAGGTAGTTGCGTCATATATTGACCGGCAAAATTGATACCGGACAAAAAATCGGCACTTTGCCCAAGCTGATACAGAAGCATAAAACGGGAAACAACGCGGGATAAATCCGCTTCGGTAGTAATTTTTTGAGACATTTCATAATGAGGAACTGCACTAAATGAAATAAGATGAAATGAGTCCCCTATGCGAACAAATTTTGAAATGATGGATTGTAGTACACGCTTATTGATAACCTCGTAATAGGGTAACACGGTACCGGAAGTATCCATAAGGACGATTACATCAGCAGTCTCTTGCCGAGTTGTCTGAGCACTCAATGCAGATGTAATTAAACAGAAGATTGCTACAACGGCAAAAATCCTTATTTTTTTCATTATATACTCCCCTTTACAGTTATCTAAAAAGAGCCCCTACAAATGAGTAGTTGCAGAGGCTCTTTTTATATTATCGGACACCTTTAAAAACTTGGTTAATTTTACGGTCTCCTTTCGTATCAATCGATTACAGCGGCAGAAATATCGAGGAGTTTATACGTCTTTTCTTCTTCGTTTACCATGAACGAAAGCGTTTCTCCTACCTTGTGGTTTAAGAGATTCGTACCCAGAGGCGACATATACGATATGACACCGTTTTCAGGATCCGACTCCCACGGGCCCAGGATAGTATAGGTTTCTTTTTCGCTGTTGCCGGGTTTTTCCAGTACGACAATAGTCCCAAAACCGACACGCGTTGTTGTAATGGTCGTAGGATCAAATACTTGAGCCCGTTCCAGTTCTTCCTGCAAGCGGCTTACCGTGTTGTTAAGCCTATTCTGCTCTTCTTTTGCAGCTTTATATTCGGAGTTTTCACGCAAGTCGCCCAAGGAGAGTGCAAAACCGACTTCTTTCGAGTTACGCGGTATTTCAACTTCAATAAGCCGCTGAAGCTCTTTTTTCTTTTCTTCAAGCATTTTCGACGTTACGATTAAGCCGCGTCCCGTAACCGTTTTTTCAACTTCGTCAAAGAATTTAAAATTTTTATACTTTTCAAGAATACGGTTACGCAGCTGCATCTTAATCGGCGGATCCAAGTCCTTAATATCGCTGACCAGCGTATAGAGTCTTGTAACGGCATCTTCATCATGGTCGAGAATAAAGTTTTCGAGCAAGGCTTCCTTACCGAAGAGAATGGTATGGATCTGCTTGTTGATTTTCCGGTTCTCGGTGGTATTCCGCCGGCTTGCAATTTCTCGGTATGTTATATCGAGGATATGAATAAGAACAATAATCTCATGTTCATAATCGATATTCAGATCTTTAAACCATTGCTCTTCCTGAGCATTTTTGAAGAACCAAATAACCGCTTCACGGTATTCTTTATAGTCTTTGAAGCAGGTCAGTACGAGGTCTTTTACCTTTTCAGGGTATTCTTCAAGCAGCGGATTAAGTATTTCTGCAGAGAGTACTACGGGGAATAGGCGGATATATTGATCGCTCCAATCCGGAACAAGGTTTTTAATGTTGCGGAGATATGCGCTCCGAAGCTCTTTATTTTCTATGTCACGATATATGGCTGCAGGGTTCTCTATCTGCGCGAATAATTCCGCAAAATTATGGTGTTGCGTTACACTCAGGTGCGGCAGCGCTGCGGTCAGTTTTGACATGACTAAATAGGCCGCAATCACTTGTTCATTCACTTGACTAAATGCTTTGAGGAAGGCATCAAAGTAATTAATCATATCTTGAAAGCTGTCTGAGTCCGTATCACCGCTTTCCATCACATTAAAGATGATTTCAACCCGCTCAAAGAAATTTTTCTGTGCTTTAAATTCGTTCGACAGTTTTTCTTCCAGTGAAATCGGACGAGTATGTACCGTGTAGAAATCGATATTGGTAGGATTAATACCGAATTCGGGGTTTTCTTTGACGACTTTCCGTGCCTTGGTACTCCATGTTGTCCATTCTTTATCGGTCAACAGTGAGGGAACCAGCTCATGCTTAATCCGCTTAAAATCACAGTTGTTATCAAAGCTGCGGATGATGTTTTTCAACGCCCATTCGGGATTTGTTTTCACCTTTGCGGCCAGTTCATCGCGCTTCATAATCGATTTTAATACCCAGATATGATCTTTATCCAGCGTCTGGAGAGCCGTAATCCCCATCTTAAGACTCATCGTATGACCGCGTTTCTTTGCAAAGTCGATAACCAATTCATCATTGTTTACTTTTGCGATGCGTCCGACGCCCCATGTCCGGTGGAATACAAAGCAACCTTCATCGAAAGAAATATGCTTTTCAAAATCGTCGATAGCTTCAAAAACGTTTCGCCAGCTTTGTGTCAAATTGGATACTTTTATGTATTCTTCAAGCTGACTGTGCGATGCATACTTTTCTCTAAAGCATTCGACAATTTCCTTCCGCGCCCAGTTATCTTTATCATCGCTGGTGAGCACCAGTTTTAAAATATCGATAGCGGTATTCCAATCTTTTTCTTTTTTATAATAATCGTACAAGTCCTGCATGAGCGCGGCGCCCCGTTCTGCACCGAGATGATCCGCTATCTTCCGTTGTACGTGATAAAAAAAGTCGATTTCTTGCGGGACTAACTCCACCAACCGTGCCCATACCTCTTTTACGGCAGTATAAGAATGGCGGTTGATATAACGATATAAGGCCTTTTTATAATACTCAACCGCTTTTTCCATATCGCCCATTTGCTGATACCGTTCGGCAAGCTGCTTCGGAATATCAGCTTCTTCATAGTCGATACGGGTAAGCCGTTCCCAGATGTCATAAATATCGCCATTACCGGATTCTTTGTAGCAGTTGGCTAAAGTCCTAAGCGCAAATTTTGAGTCTCCGAATTCAAGTACCCGCTGACAAAGATATTCAACGATCTGCATCCGATGGTTATCGATAAAAATGGTTACCAGCGTTATGAGCGAAGAGTCATCGAGGAGCTGCTTGGAAAGCGCAATAATACTTGAAATATATAATGCCGTAATACTTGTTTTATTATGAGAAAGATGTTCATCGGACAATGCTTTCAATTCATCCAGATGACGGTTCTTTTTTGCTTCTTCAATAAGTGTATCGAGTTCTTTAAAATTGTTAATGGAATAATTTGTAATGGCAGCACGTGTCCATTTTTCCTCATTAAATATATCGCGGACATTCTTTTCTAATACATCTGACATATTCACCTCACTGTGTCATTACCGTATATAGCGGTTATAGATTTTCTCGTCGAGCAGTTTAATTCTTAGAAGAATCTCATCGATTTTCGGCTTTTCAACAGTACCACTCATATAATGGTCTATAAGCCAAAAATAATAATTAATTAAACGGGGCACAAGGATTTTTTTATTTTTTACATCCTTCTCCCTCAGCTCATTTTCAAGCATATAGATAGACTGCTTCAGCTTCCCTAGTTCCAAGGCTTTCAGCTCACGTTTTACATTCAGTACGCCGTCAAGGGCGCCGTAAACCGGAAGCCACTCCAACAACTCCTCTCCTGTAAAACCTATATTCGCGACTTTAGTAACGAGTGCACTGATAATTTCAGATTCAAGAAAACATATCTCTATTTCTGAAGCGTTTTTAAAGAGTGCTTCTCGAAAAAAAATCTTCGCAAGTCGTACTTCGCCGCTCAAAGCATAGGCATCAGCAAGTTCCGCCGGAATGGCCGATGAAGCCGTATTCAGATCAGCCGCATATCGTAAACAGCTGATCGCTGTTTCATAATCCCCGAGCGCTTTATAGCAAAGCCCTGTTTTCCGATATATTTCTGCCGTATTATGCATGGGCTCAGTTCCGTTTAAGAGCGATCGGTATAACCGTAACGCAATGGTAAACACACTGCACTTAAGAGCATAGATAATCGGCTCGTTAAAGTCTCCTTTCTTTTTTATATAATCAAGAAAGGGCTTCCATTGAGAAATAATATACTCACCACGCAAGAAATCATCGGCTAGTGCTTGTGAATAACGCACCCGATCAAGCCAGAAACTAACACCCTTCAGTGTGTACATCACTTGAGGGTTTTCCAAATCCTGTTCAAGCAGCCGCCCCAGACTAAGATGCGCTTGCTCAAGGTCCCCTTGCTTAAGAAAGACAAGAGCGGGCTGCAATAAAGTTTGAACAGAACGATCTATCATAGTTCCGTATTATTATACTGATAATCGTGCTTTAGTCAATTGACCCGTTTTGAGAAATTTGTTATTATCTGCCCTCATTTTCAATCATATACAGAGGTTCCATTTCCGAAAGAGCCGCTGCCGTCAGCTGTGCGGCCTCATTGCCGTCAATCCATTCTATTTCGATGCCGTTCCGTTCCATGCGCCGGAACCATGTTTCCTGCCGTTTTGCAAATTGTCCGATTGCCCGATAGAGCTGCTCAATATAGGCTTCTTTACTTTCGATTTTCCCCTGCAGATACTGCGCCGTAAAGCGGTATTCCAAACCGAGGCTTTCGAGCCGCTCCCACGAATAGCCCTGCGCATGGATTTGTTCGGTTTCTTCTATCATACCGGCATCGATGCGGGCAATGAGGCGGCGGCGGATGCGTTCGCGTAACACGCTGCGCTCAAAAGAGATACCGTAGATCTTCGGCTTGATGGACGGCACAGCATGCAGATGCGCGGCGGCAGATTCGGGATGTTCCTGCCGGTAACGGGCAATTTCGATAGCGCGGACAAGGCGGTCGGGCTGTTCCAAGTCGGTTTTATTGTGAATATCCGGCTTTAGCGCTATGAGCATATCTTGCAGCTCCGGCAGTGTTTTTGTTGCCAGCGCTTCGCGCAATGCGGGGTCTTCGGGGACGGGAATCAGCTCATAGCCGCGGAGGATGGCATCGAGGTACAGTCCGGTGCCTCCTGCGATAATCGGCAATGCGCCTTTGTCAACAAGCTGCGGAAAGATGCGGTACACCTCCTGCTGAAAATGGAAGACCGTAAACTCGCGGCTTAAATCGCAGACGTCGATAAGGTGGTAGGGAATGCTGCCGTATTCCTGCAAATCCTTTCCCGTACCCAAATCGAGTCCGCGGTATACTTGCCGGGAATCGGCGGAGATGATTTCACCGTATTTTGCGTGCGCAAGTTTGACGGCAAGCGCCGTTTTTCCTGTTGCCGTAGCGCCTAATACTACGGCGCAATTATAGTGCGGCATTATCGTTGCTGCATGGGGCGGCAGAAGTTTGAGCTTCCATGCGCTTGGCTTCTTCCCAAAAGCTGTCCATCTGGGCTAAAGTGTCGTGGGAGCAGGGGATACCGGATTCTGCCATGCGTTTTTCGACAAAGCGGAAGCGGCGTTCAAACTTTGCATTGGTACGGCTGAGCGCAATTGCGGGGTCGATATGTAAATGCCGCGCGGTGTTCACCAAGCTGAACAGTAAGTCTCCGAATTCCGCTTCCGCTTCTTCATGCGTGCCGTGCGCAAGCGCTTCCGTAAATTCCGCAAGTTCTTCTTCCGTTTTTTTCTGCGGCCCGTCTGCCGTATCCCAGTCAAAGCCTTTTTTCGCCGCCCGCTTTTGCAGTTTGTATGCGCGGGTGAGCGGCGGAAAGGTTTTGGGAATGGAATCCAATGCGGAGGCGCTTGCACGGCCCTCTACGGTATCTTTGATGGTATCCCATTGCGCAAGCACTTTTTCCGCCGTAACCGGCTTTTTTGTATCGTCGGGGTCGGGGAAACCTGCCGTTTGTCCGAATACGTGGGGATGCCGCCTGATCAGTTTTTCGTTGAGCTCGCCGATCATCTTCGCGACGGAAAAGGCGCCCTTCTGTTCAAACATATACGCAATCATCACGATGTTTAAAAGCACGTCGCCGAGTTCTTCCGCCGCATGGGTGGCTTTCGCGCTGTCCGCGAAGGCTTCTTCCAGCGCCTCAATTGTTTCATACGTTTCTTCAAGGAGCGTTGACCGCAGCGTCATCGGAGTTTGCTCGATGTCCCACGGACAGCCGCCCGGCGCCCGTAGCCGTTTAATCGTGGTAAAGAGCGCTGCAAATGCTTCTGCAGCGGCTGCTGTTTCCGGCTGCGCCGCTATCGCCGCAGTATGGGGATGAACGGCTGAGTCTTGTTCGTTTTTGTCGGTATTGTTGGGTTGTGTCATAAGTTCTCCTGTTGTTGTGCCGGAAGCATATCCTTCAATAGCTGTTCCAATGTCGGTTCGATACAAAAGCTGTCTTTGATGCGGCGGTATTGCCGGAGCGCTGTTTCTTTCAGCCGTTCCGCTTGGCCGGCGCTTTGTGTTTTTTTTACCGCATGGATCAGGATGTTTTTAGGGGTATGTTCCGTTTCGATAAATTCCATAATCTGCACGGTGTACCCGCAGGCTTGTAAAAGGAGCGCCCGCACGGTGTCGGTTAAGAGCGAAGCAAACCGCTCGGTGATAATGCCGTGCTCCATAAAGGGAAGCATCAAGTGATCTTCCGTGCGGAATGTTTCTTTTCGGGTTTTAAGCTGGGCATACAGTTCATGCTGGCAGCACGGAACGGCAAAGATAATCGGTACCTGCGCGCGGACAGCTTGAGCAAGCGCCAAATCGGTTGCCGTATTGCAAGCGTGGAGGCATACCATCATTCCGGTATCGTCCGGCAGCGGATGGTCGCCTATGTTCCCTTCGGCAAAGTCCAAATCCGTGTAGCCGCACCGTTTTGCCAGCGCGGAGCAGTGTTCGATAACCTCGGTTTTTAAATCCAGCCCGTGAATCCGCACCGGAATCTGCTGCCGTTCATGCAGATAATAGTAGAGCGCAAAACTCAAATAGGCCTTACCGCAGCCGAAATCGGTGATGGAAAAAGGCTTGCCGGAACGGGCAACCGTATCCCGTATAAACGGTTCAACCCCGGCGATAAATTCGAGGAATTTATTGATCTGCCGGAACTTATGGTATTTTTGCTTTAAGACGGAGCCCTCCGCATTCATCACCCCCTGTTCGACTAAGAACGCAAGCGGTATTCCTTCGGGAATAAGATAGTTCTTTATCTTGTTGTGCCCGCCGCAGTTGTTTTCCGTGAGCGGAGCGGAGCAGGGGAGCCGCTTGGTAAGGGCGATGGTTCCCTTGTTGTTCTGTAAAAAAAAGAGCAGTTCCTTTTGACCGCGGCATTCCGCAGCCTTAAAGCGGGTAAAACATTCCGCTATTGCGCCGGATACCGCCTCCGGTTCAATTGTTTTCTGAAATGCTTGCTTGTTTTTAACGGTTGCCAGCTGATACGCGGCTTTCCCTTGTATCGTGATATGCCGAAGCCGTGCCTTTGCTTCGTCGATTCCCTTACGCGGGCGGGAAAACGAAAGCTGTATAATAGAAGCATTCAGGCATTCTTGCGCCGCCTGATCGGGTGTGTAGATGGTACTCATAGATGGTGAGGCATTGTATCAAAAAATATGGAGTAAAACAACAAATCGAGCAAAGGACACACACATTGATGCGTTTACCATACCCTTTTGTGCGAAATTTTGGATAAATTTTCGCACATTTTTTTGGCAGACGGGTAAACGCATCAGGCAGAGTAGATAAAAAGCGCAGAAGCATTGAGGGCTATATAGTTAAAAATAATTTTTGTGTTAGCCTTTTGAAAAGAGGTGAGGCAGATACGAGGCATGAACAAAAATTACCCACAGGCGTGCTTTTTGCACGTCGAGGACTAATTTTTGTGGAATAACGAAGTAGATGCCCTCCTGTTTCCAAAAGGAAAGGTTGAATAGCCGCTATTATTCTGCGGGGTTACTAAAAAAACGGCCTAATGCGTTTACCCTGTGTGCGAACTCTAGGACAAGAGCAGGAAAATCTGTTATAATCTGCTATGCGGTTGCATCTTGATTGCGGAAAAGGGCAGATAATAAAAACCGATTTACCGGCTTTTATCATGGGAATTGTTAACGCAACGCCCGATTCGTTTTATGAACCGAGCCGTTCGGTAAGCGTGGAAAAAGGCTTGGAGCGAGTATTGGCATTGGAAGCGGAAGGCACCGATATTATTGACATCGGAGGGGAATCTTCCCGTCCCGGGTCTTCCTATATCAGCGAGGAAGAAGAACTCGAGCGGGTTATCCCCTTAATCGAGGCTGTCCGGAGGCACAGCGCTATTCCCATATCCGTAGATACACGGAAAGCGGCGGTTATGAAGGCTGCTTTTAAGGCAGGCGCAACGCTGTGTAACGATATTTCGGCTTTAACCGATGATCCGGCTCTCGGTACGCTGATTGCGGAAGAAAGCGGCGCTGTCGTCCTTATGCATAAACAGGGAACGCCGCCGACAATGCAGCAAAATGTCCCGCAGTATGGAAATGTAGTAACGGAAGTACGGGATTACCTTGAAGAACGGGTGGCATACGCTTTAAACTGCGGAATAGCGCATGAGCGTATCATTATCGACTACGGTATCGGTTTTGGGAAGACGGTTGAAGATAATTACCGGTTGATTACGGCAAGTGCCTATTTTACCGGCTTGGGGTATCCGTTATTGGTTGGACTTTCGCGGAAGTCGTTTATTGGCGTCGTTACCGGAGAAGTTCCTGAAAAACGGCTTGCCGGAACACTTGCCGCAACGATGTATGCGGTGCAGCAAGGCGCGTCGATTGTGCGGGTTCACGATGTTGCGGAAACGCGGGAACTATTACTGGTGTTAAAGGAATTGCAAAAATATGGAACTACTTAGGGATATGCTGTCGTTCTACCTCTCCTATATCGGACCGGTGCTGGATGTACTGCTCCTTGCGTTTCTGATGTATAAGTCATATCAGATATTGATTAAAACACAGGCGGCGCAGCTCGGAAAAGGAGCGTTGTTGATGCTCCTCATCTATGCGGTTGCATTCTTACTGCACCTTACGACGCTGCTTTGGATATTGAATACGCTTGCGACTGGGGTTGTTATCGGTGCGGCAATTATTTTTCAGCCTGAACTGCGGAGAATGTTCCTAACGATGGGGCAGAACGATTGGTTCAGACGTTCCCGCTCCCAGCATAGCCATATCGATTATGTATTAACTGCTGCCGAGCGCCTTTCTGCAGAACGCCGCGGTATGTTGGTCATATTTTTAAGACAGAACAATTTAAAAGAGATTATCGAAAATCCGTCTGCAACCCGAATCAATGCGGAAATCAGCTCGAATCTTCTGGTAACTATTTTTGAATTTGACACCCCGCTGCATGACGGTGCGGTTGTTATCGATAACGGGCGGGTTATCGCGGCAGGCTGCTATCTGCCGCTTACCAAGCAGGATGACATTAACAAGAGTTTCGGAACACGGCACCGTGCCGCGCTCGGTATTGCGGAAGAAACGGATGCGGTCGTACTTATTGTTTCCGAAGAGTCGGGAGCAATAAGCCTTGCCTATGATTCAAAGTTGTATTACGATCTTACAACGGACAATATCGAATCGGAACTGACGTATCTGCTCAAAGTCAAGGCAAAAACTCAAACCGCTGAGACACCCGAAGGAAGCGCTTCATGAACATAAAACAAATACTGCTTCGGCTTACCGAAAATTGGCCGGTTAAAATTATCTGTCTTGTCTTTGCCGTTTTTCTGTCGGAGTTTTATCGCGGCACTCTTTTAGATAAACGATACCTCATTGTACCGCTTACCATTGAAAACAACGGCTCGCTCACACCTGCAGAGCAATATCCCGCTAAAATAAAAATTACGCTTTGGGGTGATGCCACCGGTATCGGCTCTATCGGCGAAAATGATATTACCGCTTTTATCAATATATCGGATTTTAAAACGGAAGGAACCTACCGGATACCGATCGAAACTCGGCTTGCAGGAACGGTAACACCGCTCGGCAATATGGAAATTAGTACGGAACCGGCAATTTTAACGCTTCGATTGGCAACAAGTATACGCAAACAGGTGCCCGTTACGCTTTCTTTAAAAGGAATTCCCGCCGACGGCTACGAAGTAACCGAAAGTTCGCTGGAACCCGCGGCTATTGAAATTGAGGGGCCTGCCGAACTCGTTGAAAAAATTACAGAACTTGCGACCGAGCCGCTTTCGATAGAAGCTCGTACAAACGGCTTTTCCGGAACAGCTTCCATCATCAACAACGATCCGCTGATTTCTATTGCCGGCAAGGCACAAGTACAGACCACCGTTAAAATCAATGAAACAACCATCAAGAAAAAGTTTGATAATATCCCTATCTATTTTGAAAAGCAGAATAAAGAGCTTTCGATAACTGCCGATACAAAAACCGGCAGCTTGGAGATACAAGGTTCCAAAAAACTGCTGGAAACATGGAGTCCTTCCGAAAATATATTGACGGTATCATGTGAAAGCATTACCGAACGAGGTGTGTATACGCTGCCTGTTGTTCCGGTATTATCGGCAGAGTATTCAAAACTGCAAATACTGCAAGTGAGTCCTAAATCGGTACAGGTAACGGCGGAATTTCCGGAAGTATCGGCAGAGGATGAAATACATAGATGATTATCGGGTTTGGAATAGATGCCGTTGATATCAGCCGAATACAGCGGTGGATGAAACATGAGGGGCTGCTTGCCCGTTTTTTTCATCCGCAAGAATTGGCGGAAACCAAAAGCAGAGGATTGACCGCGGCCTATTCTTTGGCAGCCCGTTTTGCCGCAAAAGAAGCGTACGGAAAAGCACTCGGTACCGGATTAAAGGGGATAACATTGAAAAATATCCTTGTTACCAATAACCCGAACGGAAAACCTGAGTTAACGCTCTTTGGCGATGCAGCTATACCGTTTGAGCGTATCCGCGGTACCCATATTTATCTTTCGCTGACCCATGAAAGCAATATGGCTATTGCAGGTGTTATATTGGAAAGTGAGCCGTGTTCGGTAAAAGCGAAGGCTTTTTAGCGATGCCCAATACACGGTACGTTTAAGAGGAGATCCGTAGTATGAAACGTGAAGAAGATCAGCAAACTAAAAAAGAAGCAGCTATTTCTTATTATTCCAAGGATCAGATTGAATGCCCTGTATGCGGGGCAAAGTTTAAACGGGAAGAAATGTATTCCGGCGGCGGCCGCGTTATTGCCGGTGATTTAACGGAAGAATTGCGCCGCTTATATGAACCGTCAGCACGATATGGGGAGGTATATCCGCTTATCTACAGCATGACTGTTTGTCCGCAATGTTTGTACGCGGGCTTTACGCAAGATTTTAGAGTTATCGAAAAACCGATTGCCGAAAAACTGCTTGAAGCGATGAACGAACGCTATAGTGCGGTAAAAGGTCTTTTTGGACATGTTGATTTTACTACTGCCAGAACACTCCACGAAGGAGCAGCATCCTATTATCTGGCCTTACTCTGCTACGATCATTTCGAGTCAAAGTATTCTCCTACTATTAAACAGGCAATATGCGCACTCCGCGCCGCATGGCTCTTTTCAACACTTGGAGAAAAAGAGCCGGAAGAAAACTATACGTATATTTCCAAGCTTTTTTATCAAAAGGCACTGTTCTTGTACCGGCGTGCGCTTGAACTTGAAACTACCGGTAAAGAGATGATTGCAGGCTTAAAATCTTTCGGCCCTGATGTGGACAAAAACTATGGGTACGATGGTGTTATTTATTTGGGAGCCTTATTGGAATATCGGTACGGGCAGCGGCAGGATTCCGCGACACGGTTGAAGCGGCTTGAAATGCATAAAATTGCATTGGCAAAAATGTTCGGCCTCGGAAAATCCTCAAAAAGCAAGCCCGGTCCGATTTTGGAGCATGCCCGGACGCTCTATGATGCTTTGAAACTTGAATTGAACGAAACGGATGACAACGACTGATTCGGTTCTTCTCCAGCGTAATATTCTGCTCCGTATCTCATACGACGGCACACACTTCCATGGATGGCAAAAACAACTGCATCACGGAAAAGAATCGTTCCGTACCGTACAGGGAGAAATTGAGCGGGCGCTGGCACTGTTGCATAAACACCCTGTGGAACTTTTCGGTTCGGGAAGAACCGATGCCGGTGTCCACGCGTGCGGACAGGCAGCTCACTTTTTTACCGATATAGCGCGGATAAAGCCGGAAAGTTTTATTCCTGCACTCAATTCTGCGTTACCCAAGGATGTACGGATTATGGAAGCGTCTCATGTTTCCGATAATCTGCACGCCCGTTTTAGTGCCCGCTCGCGCACATACCGGTATTTTATTCACTGCGGGAAAACCGCCTTTGCACACCAATTACCCTATTGCTGGCATATACGGCGCGAACCGGATATTAACCTGCTTAACAAGATGGCAAGCGTCTTGTCGGGTGAATTGGACTGTACAACGTTCTCTGCTGCCGGTGACCAGAGTAAAAGCAAATCGCGCTATATCTATACCGCTCGATTTTTTACCGACAGGGAATTTCTCGTGTTTGAAATTTCCGCCAATGCCTTTTTGTGGCGTATGGTACGCTCGATAACCGGAACTTTGCTGCGTTATGAACAGCAGAACGGCACAAAAGAGGATTTTGAGGCTGTCCTCCGCTCAAAAGACCGCCGGAATGCAGGAGAAACCGCTCCTCCGCAGGGGCTCTTTTTATGGTCGATTGATTATCCTCAGCAGTTGCTCAAGGCAAACGAAACGAACTCTTTTTGTACCTCATAATGAAAGCCTAAAACAGTTCGATGCATTTGTTCATCATTTAGTCTTGCTTGCGTATTTCTTTAATCCGATCCCAATAGAAATCAAGTTCATCGGCTTTAAAGAGCGGTTCGGGCGGCGGACGTTTGAGACTGTTATGCCGTTTTATTTCTTCCTGTAAGTCCGAAATTGATGATCGGGTTAAAAACGGCTCACCGAATGCAAAAGCCGCATCCGTTTCACTATAATATAACGGGAGCGATTGTATCTTTGGATATTTTTGATTCGGATACACATCACCGATTGCATGAGTTCCCGGGCCGCCGCCTTGTGGTGTAAGGGTCAGCTGCCGCATACCATTATCGCCGGTGCTGATCGATACGCTGCCTTGTTCATAGTTTTTGAGCTTTGATCCGTTATCGGTTATGCAGCTGTATATCGTGCCGTATTGCCTGATAAACTTCGGTACGGATACTTGTAATCCGTCATCGAATGCAAACCCTGCATATTTTTCTTTGTATTCAAAATCGCCTGTCCAATAGCGGAATTTGATGTACTGTGTTCCATTAAAGAAAAAGGCATCAAAAAAAGCGGGAGCCTCCTGCTGATATATCAAGATACCGTTACGAAAACCTTGTTCAACCCAAAAGCCGTCCAAAAGCGCCGTCGATGGGGAAAGTACCGGCTGCGAATAAGTATTCGTCTCTGCAGACCCCGAAGATGAGAGACTTTGCCGTCTATCGGCAATAAGATTATGGGGTGTTTTTTTATAAAATGAGGAAAAGAATCCGTTGCCGTGCACCCATACGCTTGTTTTTATCGGTGTTCTAAATCCCTGATAGCGGATATTCAACGAATAAATATTTCCCGTATCTTCTTGTTTTACTACTTTGACGGGGTAGGTACCCATATCCTCATACACAAAGCGATAATATGTCTTGAGGACTATCCGCAGTGTATCTTCCGTAGTGCCGTCCGCCTTTCCGGTATATTCAATAAAGCGTTCCGAATTTTCCCAAATACCGGCAAGAGATTGACTAAGGCAGGGAAGCGGCAAAATAAACGACAAAGATAAAATGATATAAAAGTGCTTAATATAGTTCACAGCAACGAGAGTATATCATATAACCCGCATTTTGTTTAGCTGGTATTTGCAATTATGATGCAGCACACTGAAACACCCTTTAGCTTCTCCGTATTTTGTGCTATATTCCACCCCTATAGTGTGAAAGTTTGAAGAAAATTTCGCACAAAAGGAAGGACGTTGATATGCAGGAAATCATCGATTTACTGGAAAACGATGCGCGGCTGAGCCCGCAGGATATTGCCGCAATGACGGGTAAGTCTGAGGAAGAAGTACGTGCTGCCATTAAAAAATTAGAGGATGAGGGGATCATCTTAAAATATGCTGCGGTTATCAACCGTGAACGGTTGACGAGCAGCGATACGGTATCCGCAATGATCGAAATTCAGGTTGCGCCGGCGCGGGAACATGGATTTGACCGCATCGCGGAGCGGATATACCGGTATCCGCAGGTAAAGACGGTACAGTTGATGTCCGGCGGATATGATCTGCATGTGCTGGTTGAAGGAAAAGACTTAAAAGAGGTTGCCTTTTTCGTGTCGGAAAAGCTCGCGTCGCTGGAAGGGGTTATCAGTACGCGTACGCATTTTGTGCTCAAGACCTACAAGGAAAACGGAACCTATTATATCGACCCGAAAAAAGATCCCCGCGAAGAGATTACCGCATGATGGATAGACCCGATAAATTTTCCAACCGGATTGTGAGCGTTGCTCCTTCCGGTATCCGCCGCTTTTTTGAGCTTGCCGCCGGACAGAGCGATATTATTTCGCTGGGGGTAGGGGAGCCTGACTTTGCAACGCCGTGGGGTATGCGCGAGGAGGCGTGGTATCACCTCGAATGCGGGCATACCTCTTATACTTCAAACTGGGGGCTTGAACCGCTCCGCAAGGCGATTGCAAGCTATCTAAACCGCTATGGCATGTCGTATTCTCCTAAAAATGAGGTGCTGATTACCTTCGGCGTTTCGGAAGCAATCGATATTGTGTTCCGTTCTATTTTAAATCCGGGGGATGAGGTGATTGTTGCGGAACCGTGCTATGTTTCGTATCAGCCCTTGGTTGCGCTCTGCGGAGCGAAACCGGTCGGACTGAATACCTCGGCGGATAACTTTATCCCGACGGCGGCAGCCATCGAATCGCTCATTACGCCGAAAACCAAGGCGCTGATTATCTGCAGCCCGAACAATCCCACCGGTACGATGATTCCTGCTGATGAGATGGAAAAGATCGCCGCCGTCGTTAAAAAGCACAAGATTTGGGTGCTCTCCGACGAGGTGTATTGCGAACTTAGGTATGAAGCGCCGCATGTGTCTATCGGTTCTTTCCCCGGAATGAAGGATTACTGTATTATCCTCAACGGATTTTCAAAGTCCTTTGCGATGACCGGCTGGCGTATCGGGTTTATCGCCTGCCCGCAGGAGCTGATGGCTCAAGTTCATAAAATTCACCAGTATGGGGCAATCTGCGCTCCCATTATGAGTCAATATGCGGCGCTGGAAGGATTGGAACGCGGCTGGGACGAGGTTGAACGGATGCGGGTTTCCTACCGGCAGCGGCGCAACTTGATGATGAAGAGCTTTGACTCGATGAATCTCCCATATATAACGCCCGACGGCGCATTTTACCTCTTTGTCGATATCCGCAGTACCGGTTTAAGTTCGGAAGATTTTGCGGTTAAGCTGATTACCGACTACAAAGTTGCGGTTGTGCCCGGCCAGGTATTCGGACAGTGCGGCGAAGGCTTTGTCCGCTGCTGCTACGCTACCGACATAAGCAAGATACGGATTGCGCTTGAGCGTATCGGTAAATTGCTGAAAGGCGAGCCGCTGTAATGGAAAAGCTAAAAAACATAGAAATTATCGCAATGGACTTGGACGATACCCTTTTGCGGGATGATCTAACCATCTCCGATTATACGGTATCGGTGTTGCAGGCCTTGATGAAAAAGGGCGTACTGACATTGCTCGCTTCGGGGAGAAGTCCCCGCTCGGTGCATTCGTATGCGCAGCGGATCGGTTCGGATAAAACGGAAAGCTATATCCTGTGCAACAATGGAACACAGATATTGACCTCCGATATGAAGCTGGAAATTATCAGCCGCTGCCTCGGCGCCGATCTTGCGCTTGAGATTTACGATTATATAGAGTCGCAAAATCTTTCCTGTCATCTCTATTTTGACGATACCATTTATATCGTTAAACGGACGGTTTTTTCGGATAGGGACGCGCATCTGACAAAAATGAAGATTGTCGTGCCGAAGGACTATCGGGAAATTTTGCGCACCAAGCCGGTGTATAAGCTGCTCATCCCTGCGGAGCCGGATATTATCGCTGCCGTCGAGCCTGAGTTTAGAAAGCGGTTCGGTACGCGGGCTGTCCTGTTTACCAGTAAGCCGTATTTTTTGGAAATTATTCCGTTGGATACCGGCAAGGGGGAATTCCTGCAAGAGCTGGCATGGCTGCTCGGTGTCAGAGATAAGGCTGTGATGGCATTCGGCGACAGCATGAATGACGAAACGATGATCCGCCTTGCGGGATACGGCATCGCCATGAAAAACGGCCTCGACGCTATCAAAGATATTGCGTACGCAGTAACAGACTACACCAATAACGAAGACGGCATCGCCCGCTTTTTAGAGAAGTACGTGCTGTAGAGTATAAGGATGCGGTACCTTCTTTCTGTGCGAAATTTTGGATAAAATTTCGCACATTTTTTCTAGCAGATGGGTAACCGCATCAGGAAAAATTGATAAACATCGCAGAATAATTGAGGTCGAGAGACCATTTGAACCAACGGTTCAACTCTGGTTGAACGGCCTCAATTATTCTGCGGGGATAACAAAAAAGCCTGATGCAGTTACCCGGATTTTTTTTTATAGGTGTACGGTTGCAAAATTTGCGTATCCGTGATACCGTGTTATACAGCTATTAAAAAAGGTTATAAATACAGTAAACTATCATGGAACAAAACAATTTATTGACCGTTAAAAATTTGCACACGGCTTTCCGTATCGACGGCAACTACTATGATGCCGTTGATGGGGTATCGTTTGACGTTCATCCCAACGAGATGCTTGCTATTGTTGGGGAATCCGGCTGTGGAAAAAGCACTATCGCAATGTCCGTTATGGGACTGCACGATATGCGTTTTACCCGGGTTTCGGGCGAAATTCTCCTGAACGGCAGGGATTTGCTGACACTACCCGAAGACGAGATGAACAAAATCCGCGGAAAGGATATCGGATTTATCTTTCAGGATCCACTTGCTTCACTTAATCCGTTGCAGCGGGTAGGGAAGCAGATTGAAGAAGCCCTGCTGTACCACACCAGCCTCAACGAAAAAGAGCGACAGGAGCGGGTTTTACAGCTTTTAAATGATGTCGGTATTCAGAACCCCAAGCGGACGGCGCAGCGGTTCCCGCATGAGCTTTCCGGCGGAATGAGGCAGCGGGTACTTATCGCAACTGCACTGTCTTGTAATCCGTCGCTTATCATTGCCGATGAGCCGACAACCGCGCTCGACGTAACAATCCAAGCGCAGATTCTCGATCTTATTAAAGACCTACAGGAAGAACATAAGGCGGGTATCATCCTTATCACCCATGACCTCGGCGTCGTCGCACAGGTTGCCGACCGTGTCGCGGTTATGTATGCGGGGCAGATCGTCGAACTGACTACTGTGCAGGAATTGTTTACTCATCCCTTGCACCCGTATACCCGTTCTTTGCTTAAATCGATTCCGCAGGCGGATAAAGACGATGATATGCTGCACGTTATTAAAGGTATGGTGCCGTCGCTTAAAAAACTCAAGCATACGGGCTGTCGGTTTGCCGACCGTATACCGTGGATTCCGGCTGAGGAACACGAAGAGTCTCCGGTCTTGCACGAAGTAAGTCCCGGACATTTTGTCCGCTGCTCCTGCTGGAAAAATTTCCGGTTCGAGGGTGAGGTTTAGAGGAGGCGGATATGGCATTATTGGAAGTAAAAGATTTAAAAGTACATTTCCCTATCCGCGGCGGCTTTTTTAACACGATACAGGATCACGTACGAGCGGTAGACGGTGTTTCTTTTCAAATTGAAGAAGGAAAAACCTACGGTCTTATCGGGGAGTCCGGTTCCGGAAAAACCACCATCGGTAAAGCGATTGTCGGATTGGAACAGCCTACCGGCGGAGAAATCCGCTACGAAGGAAGTCTTGTAAATACCAAGGCACAGCGGAAAAAGATTAAATATAACGAAAACGTCCAAATGGTGTTTCAAGACGTCATGTCGAGCCTCGACCCTAAAAAACGTATCCGCGACATCATCGCAGAACCCATTAGGAATTTTGAACGGCTTTCAAAGCATGAAGAATTAAAAAAAATACTTTCGCTCTTGCAGATTGTCGGGATACCGCCCGACGGTTTATATAAGTACCCGTATGAGTTTTCGGGTGGGCAGCGGCAGCGTATCGGTGTTGCGCGTTCAATTGCCGTTAATCCGCGACTCATTGTGGCGGACGAACCGGTTTCCGCGCTTGACCTTTCGGTGCAGGCGCAAATTCTTAACTTTCTTAAAGAAATTCAGCGCGAATTTATGTTGAGCTATCTGTTTATTTCGCACGACTTAGGCGTTGTCAAACATATGTGCGATTACATCTACATTATGTACCGCGGCCGATTCGTAGAAGCGGGAACGCGGGAAGATATTTACCGTAACCCGATGCATATTTACACCAAGCGGCTTATCGCAGCTATCCCTGAAATGAATGTCGAAATACGCGAAGAATATAAAAAACGCCGTGCCGAAATTGAAGAAATATACAAGCATGAATCGGAGCGTTACTTTAGTCCCGAAGGGCGAGTGTACGATTTAAAGAAAATAAGCGACACTCATTACGCTGCATTGAAGGATTAGGGGGAAGAGTATGTGGAAGACGATAGTACGCCGTATCCTTATTATGATACCGCAGCTGTTTGTATTGAGTGTTTTGGTGTTCTTAATCGGAAAAATGATGCCCGGTGATCCCTTTACCGGCCTGATAAATAATCCGAATGTCGATGCGAGCCGTATTGAAGAACTACGGGAAAAAGCAGGTTTAAACGACCCGTGGCCGGTTCAGTATAAGAATTGGATGGGGCGTATTCTGCTGCACGGTGATTTCGGTGTCTCTTATACGTATAAAATTCCGGTAAAAGATAAAATTCTATTACCGGCGCAAAACACCCTGTGGCTTTCACTTTTAACCGTTATTTTGACGTATGCAATTGCCGTGCCTCTTGGTATCCGCGCAGGGCGTTATAACGGCTCGAAATTCGATAAGGCGGTGTTGGTTTATAATTTTATCACGTATGCAATTCCGACGTTTATCCTTGCACTTTTGAGTCTTTTATTATTCGGCTATCGGCTCAAAATTTTTCCGACGTCGGGTTTTGTCGGGCTGGGTGCGATGGGACACAGAGGGCGCTTTATCCTAAGCCGCCTGTATCATATGCTGCTTCCTGCAATTACGGCGGCGGTACTGCGTACAACAAGTATCGTGCAATATCTTCGCAACGAGATTATCGATGCAAAAAGTCAAGATTACGTTAAAACGGCGCGGAGCAAGGGCGTACCGATCGACAAGGTGTATACACACCATATTTTCCGAAATTCCTTATTGCCGATAGCGGCTTTCTTCGGCTTTACGGTAACGGGTTTGCTTGCCGGTTCAATATTCGTCGAAACGATTTTTATGTACCAGGGAATGGGCATGTTGTTCATCGAATCGATTATGTCGCGCGATTATTCGGTTATCAATGCACTCACCTTATTGTACGGAACGCTTGCTCTGTTCGGCAGCTTGATTTCCGACATTATTATGATAATCGTTGATCCGCGGATCAGAATTGAATAAAATCATCAACTGATGTATCTCCTTGTACATCAGTTGATTTTGAGAGGATATTATGGAAAAAACGGCATTTGATATTGATAGTATAGACGAAGCGACATTGAAAGAGATGACTTCCGTGCCGTCGTTTTGGAAGATCGTAAAGACGGAATTTAAACATGATAAAGCCGCAATCCTTGCACTCGGTATATTGGTGATTATTTTTGCATTGATTATCATCGGCGGTTTTGTACTGGATACGGAAACGGTTATGAAGGTAAGCTTACGGGATAAGTTTTCGGTGCCCGGTAAAAAGTTTCTGCTCGGAGCAGATCTTGGCGGTCGGCCGATTTTGCCTCAGCTGATTATCGGGGCGCGTAATTCCATCCTTATTGCATTCAGCGTAACCATTATTACCGAAATCGTTGGCGTCTTTTTCGGCCTGATTACCGGTTTTTACGGGGGAAGGGTCGACAATGTCATCATGCGTATCTGCGACTTTATTATGATTTTGCCGGTCGTTATGCTGATTATCGTATTTGTAACGATTGTTCCCTCTTATAATATTTGGACGTTTATCTGTATAATGTCCTTTTTTTATTGGGTGCATATTACCCGGCTTGTACGCAGTAAGGCCTTGTCCGAAAACCGCCGCGATTATGTGAATGCATCGCGCATTATGGGAACAAGTGACTTTAAGATTATGTACGGCGGCATTTTGCCGAATATCGCTTCGATTATTATCGTTGACTTTACGCTCGGTATGGCAGGTAATATCGGTATCGAAACGGGAATGAGCTTTTTAGGCTTCGGTCTCCCGCCGACATCGCCGTCGCTTGGTACGCTGATTGGCTATGCGCGCGATCCGGGAACTATTTCCGGTAAGCTATGGGTATGGCTGCCTGCATCTATTCTTATTATGGTATTAATGCTGTGTATCAACTACGTCGGACAAACGATAAAACGCGCCTCCGATGCAAAGCAGCGTTATAAATAAATGAGGAGGAAGACAATGTCAAAGAGTTTAAAAATTGCTGCGTTTTTATGCGCGGTAATGATGGTACTTGCAAGCTGCGGCGGTAAGACGGAACAAACGCAAACTGCACAAAGCGGCGAGGGGAAGGAAGCAAATAAAGAATTAAAATTGTTGTTTCCACAAATGATCGAACGGGAAGGGGAAATACTTGCCGGCGGTACTCTGGTCTGCGGTCTTGTCGGTGATACACCGTGGAAAGGAATATTCAATACGTTCTTATATGAAGATAATCCGACGTATGAGGCAATGCTGCCGATGTTGGCTAACTTCATGGTTGATGGTCCCAATCACGAAATTCGGGAGGGTTATTGTGCTATGACATTCGACCGTGAAAAGAAAACAGCTACCTATCATATTAATCCGGGGCTCACATGGTCGGACGGCGTACCGGTAACTGCTGAAGATATTATTTTCTGCTATGAGTGTATCGGACATCCCGATTATACCGGTGTTCGTTATGATAGCCGTTATGCGAATGTTGTCGGTATGGTTGACTACCATGAAGGCAAGGCTAAAAATATTTCCGGTGTTAAAAAAATAGACGATAAAACGGTAGAAGTAGCTTTTATAGAGTATGAACCCGGTATTCTGTGGGGATCCGGTATCACCTATAATGCGGAACCGTATCATTATCTTAAAGATATTCCATTGACGGAAATGGCTTCTCATGACCGTGTACGGAAAACACCGCTTTCCTGCGGTCCCTTTGTGATCAATTCTATGGTAGAAGGTGATATTATCGAGTATGTACCTAATCCTTATTGGTATGGCAAAAAAATCGCACTCGATAAGCTGATTATGAAACGGATTGCGCCGACATCTCTTGCCGCAGCTTTGAAAGCCGGTGAAGTTGATATTGTCGATTATTTTAGAGCTGATTTATATGACCAATTTGTTGTGCTTGATGACGAAGGAAGAACGGTATTTGACGAAAACGGAAAGCCGAAGTTGAAGGTTGATAATCTTGATTTCATCTGTAATGTAGATAATGCCTATGGGTATTTAGGCTTCAAGTTCGGTGTATGGAATAAAGAAAAAGGCGAATGCGAAATGTTCCCCGACGGCGGTAAATTTAAAGACAAGGCGTTGCGTCAGGCGCTCGGTTATGCGATGGATAACGATGGAATAAACGATATCTACTACCATGGCTTACGGTTTACTGCCAACTCCTTTATTACGCCGTATCACCCCGGATTTTACGATATAAATCGGAAAGGATACTCCTATAATCCCGAAAAGGCGAAACAGCTACTCGATGAAGCAGGCTATAAGGATGTTGACGGAGACGGCTATCGTGAAACGCCGGATGGAAAACCGCTCAAGATCAATTTCTTGTATATGAGCGGCAGCGATGTAGCAGCTCCGATTGCAAATTACTATATCCAAAACTGGAAAGATGTCGGATTAAATGTTGCGCTGAACGATGGTCGGCTGATCGAATTCAATGCCTTTTATGATAGACTGAGAAACGATGACCCTGCCGTGGAAATGTATATGGCTGCATGGGGGGTAGGTTCAAATCCCCGTCCAAACGGTCTTTACGGCAGAGAGGCTCAATTTAACCGGCTCCGCTGGGTTAATGAGAAAAATGATGAACTGCTTGCTAAGATTTCTTCGGAAGATTCCTTTGACGAGGTATTCCGCGCTCAGGCTTATAAGGAATGGGACGAAAATATACTGGAAGAAGCTCCTGCAGTTCCAACCGCATATCGCATAAGACTTTGTGCTGTTAACAAGCGGGTTAAGAATTGGGATATACGGTTTGTTAAGGACTGGGACTGGTGCGATGCGGCGCTTGTTAGCGACAAACCTGCCGTTAATACCATGAAATAACGGATAGAAATTAAATAAAAATAATGATATGAAATAACACTGATCTGTTCGATAGCGGCAGGTCGGTGTTATTTGCATTTCAAGTAAATTAAAATGGTTACGAGGTTGTAGCGCATGATACGAAAACAACAGGAATTTTGGGGAAAATTAGTTATTTTTACCGGCATCAGCTTGGTTTTCTCAGCTTTTATGCTCGCTTTGAGCCCCCGTTTTTCGTTTTTGGGACGGCTGATTTCGGCAAAAGACCTTACATTGATGGTAACACAATACCGGATGCTTCCAAATTTCAGCTTTCTTACCCGTTTCGGTTTTGCTTTTGCGATCTTTGCTATTGCTTCCATTATGGCCTCAATTGGAACAGTTTTTTTATCCCGTAGGGTACAGGAAAGGATATATAAAGAAACTGAGACCGCCCTTTTTGCGGCTTTTATCAACAGATTGCGTTTTTGCTATACACGTGAAAACCTGATTGAAGCTATTCAGCAGGAGCTTGAATATAAGGCTGATTGCTCCGTTTTGCTTACGAATACCGACACCGATTTAGTTGTATACAGCAGTACGTCGGCGTATGTTTCGGATCCCGATGTGTATGAAAAGTTGGCACACCGTTTTTCTGCCGAATGGCTTGATCACTGGGGAGAAAATATTTATTTATTGGATGCTGCTATGCAAATGACTTCCGACAGGAAACAAGCCCGGGGACTTGTTATTGCATACAGTTCCGCACGTTTTTTTATTATTTGTCGCTATATCCGCGCGCTTGAGCCTGAAATATTCCCTCAGTTGTTTGCGGAGTTTAAAAACTATTTCGGACGTGAAAAAACACTGTCACAGCTCCTCTATTATTCGGAGCTTGCACAGGAATGGCAGATGGTTGCAAATACTCAGCGTGCATTCCTGCCGCAAAAAATACCGGCGCTCGATCAATTGGATATAGGTGTTTACTTCCGGCCTTTAGTGAACGTATCGGGAGACTATTATGATATTATCCCCATCGATGAAGATAAAACTCTGATTATTACGGGGGACGTTTCCGGAAAGGGACTTGCCGCAGCGCTTGTTATGGGCGTTGTTGTAAATACAATACGGATTATGGAAAATAAAGAAGATCTTGCCGGTTTGATCTTTGCGGTAGACAGCGCTATTAAGCGTATGAATCTGCTTGATAAATATACCGTTGTGTTTTTAGGAATTATCGATACTAAGGCGATGAAAATACGCTATGTAAATGCGTCAATGGAAGCGCCGATGATCTTTACCAGAGCAGCGGAAGGGTATAAAGTAAAGATGCTTGATTCAAATTGTTCCGTTATCGGAATCATCGATATCGATTCGGTAACCGTTGCTGAAAAGCCTCTGTACCGTAATGATTTGCTTGTTATTACGACGGACGGCATTCCCGAAATTACCAATGAAGAAGGCGTGGAACTCGGTAGTAATGATCTTTACATTGAATCGATTAAATCTTTTGCTTCGTCGGATGCATCATCAATTACCTCAAAGGTAGCCGAATTGGGGCTTAATTATAGTGCTGCAAAAGCCTTCCGGGATGATACTACTATTTTAGCAGTAAAATTAAAGGGATAATGTATGGGTTTAATTTTCTTTACGTATTTTGGCGCTGTGTTACTCCTTGTAAACTCATCGTATCTTTCGTTTCATCAATCGAATCGTATTAATGTTCTGTTAAATAAGATTACGGTACCCGCTGCCGCTTTTGCGCTTTGTATAGCTGCTTCCGTTCATCTGGTTTTTTACGGTCAAGCCGGTATACAACGCGTCGTAACGATGTGCGGCATCTTCTTTATGCTGCTTGCCTCTTACCACATCCTTGATATGGTTCTTGTTATTTCTAATTTTAAAATATATAAAGTGCTCCAAAAGATTAACACAGTATTCCATATCGCGGGTATCGGTCTTATCATATTCTTCGTCGGGAGATTCCAGTGGAACCCGCTGAGAGGCTTTTACTTTTCACAGCGTGATGTTGTTCCTGGATTGGCCGGTATTAAACTCTTTATGTATATTTACATATTCTTTGTTCCGGTGCTTTCAATTACGATATGCTTTGTCAAAATGTTTTTTGTCAAAAGCAATATTCACCGGCAGCAGCTGCTTTTGCATGGATTTTCCATCGGACTTGCTCTTGCAATATGGATTACCGAAAGTTATTTTTTTCAGGTATTTTCCTGGGCGTTTGCCTTTATACCGTTCGGGTATGCCGCTATGCTGATGCTTGATAATGCCGTATTTTCGCTGACGCGTGCTTTTGATATTAAGCAAATTTTCTTCGGGTTTCTCCGGTTTATCCTTTTTACTGCGATCTTTGCAGGAGCTGCAGGTTTGACAACAGCACTTATTATGCAGTTTATCCCTTCGGTCGGGGGTTGGATGTCTTCGATTACAGTTTCGTGTATTATTCTTTTCTTTATTCGAAGCTTTGTTGCCCGTAAGCTTAGATATGCCTTAGGTAGGACGGCAGATTATGAAGTGAGGTTGGATGCCGAACTGCAAAAACTCGATTTTGGAAAAGGCCACGATACGGTGTTGGAGACTTTTCCGAGAATTATGAAGCAGTATATCACGTGTAAAGGGCTCGATATTCTTGTCAGTGATGAAAACATGAATTTGCAAACGGTCTATTCGGATTTTGATCATCATAATACATTAAGCGCAAACCTTGCCTGTTTTGAGTATCTGCTCAGTCAAAATAATATTGTTCTTACAAAAACAGAACTTATTGCCAATTATGTGTATGAATCGATACGTGATGAGCTGCTTGATATCTTTGAAACAACACAGACCGAGATACTTATCAGTATGAGAGAGGGGCAAAAGCTCATCGGCTGTATCCTGTTAGCTCCTAAGACACACAGTGCGGAATACAATCTGTATGACATACGCGTTTTGTCCAATATGTATTCGTATTTCTTTTTGGTAATCTATTACCTTAGGAATATTTCCAAACAGGATATTACCGTTACGATTGACCGTGAAGTTGAAATGTCCGACCAAATTATCGGATCCATTCAGAACTATAAGGATACCCTTGAATCGCATGGCTTTTCAATGGATTCTATTGCATACTCAGCGCATCAGCTCGGCGGCGATTTTATCGACTATATTACGCTGAACGAAAAACGGGCAATGTTCCTTATTGGGGATGTTTCCGGTAAGGGGTTAAGTGCAAGTATGTCGATGGTCATTTTAAAGTCGATTATTCATACCTATCTACAGACAATCTCCGATTTTAAGGAATTGGTAACAAAGGTAAACCGGTTTATAAAGGATAATCTACCGCGCGGAACATTCTTTGCCGGGTTGTTCGGTATTATCGACTTTCCGACTAATACAATTTACTACTTGAACTGCGGTATTCCGTTGATGTCGATGTATATCAGCTCATATAAAAATGCAATTGAAATTCAAGGTGAGGGCAGGGTTCTCGGCTTTGTAAAGAATATTGAACCTTTCTTAAAGGTACGAAAAATCACGATGCACAAGGGAGATGCAATTGTCTTTACGACTGACGGTTTGCTTGAAGCAACGAACCTAAAAGGCGACCGGTTCGGCAGCGATCGTGTTGGACGGATACTGCAGGAAAATAACGGTGCTAAACCCTCTCAGATTGCTCGCACGATTTATAATAACCTTCTGGATTTTATTTTGCGTAAAATCGATGATGATGTTACCATATTGGTATTGAAATATAATCAATAATTAACATAGGAGTATTATGATGGATAATTTAACGATTACGGAAAAAATGAATGATACGTTTGTATTACTGACAGTAGCCGGTTCAATAAATTCATACACATACCATGAATTTGAGACGAAGGTTTACAACCTTATTAAGGAGCGCTCAATCGTATTGGATGTATCCCGTGTTACCAACTTGTCTTCATCAGGATTGGGTATCCTCATGGCTGCTTCCGAAGACGGAGCCGAGCTTGGTCATAAAATTTATATTATGAATCCTTCAGAGGTTGTAAAGCTTGCGATTGCCTCCACCGGTTTTTCAGAAGTATTTCCGATTATTCACTCACTTGATGAAGTAAAATAGGCTGATACGGTATAAGGGCGTGAACCATTTACAGGTAGAAGCCGATTTAAAAAATATTGGCTTTATCGAAGATTTTATCGCTACCTCTAAAGATATTCCTGAGAGTAAACGGGCAACAGCACTTATTATCGCAACAGAAGTGTTTGATAATATTGCCGAGCATGCTGTCTTTCCAGAAAGTAAAGAGCTTCGATTGAGTATATCCAATATGTTCTTTCCGCGTCTTTGTTTCTCCTATCACAGCACGAATTTTGACAATTTATTGGATGCGCTCAAGAGAACTAAACCCCATTTTGATCCTAAAGCAAAGCGGTACCGAGGATTCGGTTTATTGATGACAAAAAATCTTGCCCGTAAAGTCTGTTACCGGCAAGAACATTCACGCTCCTGTATTATTGTGTACTTATAAACACGGCGCCAAAAAGTAAGTGGTATGAAAAAAATACTTTGTACAATAATGTGTCTGCTATCGTTTTTTTGTGTAACGGCAGCTGATGCGAATATGGAAATACAGCTTCGCAATTTTGTATATCCTGCTGCTATTCCGGTAGAGATGCAGCGTCATATTCGTAACAATGCAGCTTCCTTCTTAGCTGACTTGCAGAATATCTTAGCCGCCGACCAAGAGAACCTCTTGATCTTGGTTGATAAGCGGCATTTATTGCCTGATGGATATACGCCGCAAAACCTTGTAACGCTCAGTACCGGCCGCGCATACATAATTAACCGAAAGGATTTATCCCTGACAAAAACGGCGGAACAAGCGTTGCAGGAAATGGCGCTTGCAGCACAACAGGATGGCGTTAGGCTGGTTGTCAGTTCCTCGTATCGTTCATATACATATCAGAAAAATTTATTTGACCGCTATGTACGGGAATCCGGCGAAAAAGAAGCCGAACGGTTTTCCGCCCGTGCGGGAACAAGCCAACACCAGCTTGGTACGGTCGTAGATTTCGGTTCCATTTCGGATGAGTTTGCGCAAACGCGCGCCGGTAAATGGGTATTGCAGAATGCTGCAAAATACGGCTGGTCGCTTTCTTTTCCCAAGGGATACGAAGCGGTAACCGGCTATGTGTGGGAATCGTGGCATTACCGCTATATCGGTGCGGAAGCCTGTGCTTTTCAGCAAAAATGGTTCGGCGGTATTCAGCAGTATATGCTTGAATTTATTGACACTTGGAAAAAACAAACGAAATAAGACGATGCCTCTAAAACTGATTGTATGTTGGGTCATCATGGAATAAACTTATGGAGGAAAAATGAAGAAATATCTTATAGTAGGCGGCGTTGCCGGAGGTGCAGGTGTTGCTGCGCGGTTACGCCGGTTGGATGAATCAGCGGAGATTATTATCTTTGAGCGGGGATCTCATATCAGTTTTGCAAACTGCGGGCTTCCCTATTATGCCGGCGGTGTTATCGAAAACCGCGAAGCTCTTTTTGTGATGACGCCCGAAAAGTTTAAGGCATCGCTGAACGTTACCGCAAAGGTACGGCATGAGGTAACGGCGATTAATCCCGCTTCCAAAACGGTAACGGTCAAAAATTTGGATACCGGGGCGGAAGGTGCCGAAAGTTATGACACGCTGATTTTAAGCCCGGGGGCATCTCCCATTAAACCGCCGATACCCGGGATTAACGATGATGCCATTTACACACTGCGTTCGGTCAGCGATATCGATGCGATTAAGCAGAAAATAGATAACCCTGCAACCAAACGTGTCGCTGTAATCGGCGGCGGTTTTATCGGCTTGGAAATGGCTGAGAATCTTCACCGCCGAGGTATGGATGTTTCCATTATCGAAGCAGTTGATCAAGTGATGAACGTTATCGATTACGATATGGCAGCCATCGTGCAGGAGAATATCCGCAGTAAGGGTGTCGGTTTATACCTAAAAGATGGGGTAAAAGCGTTTGAACGGCGCAGCGCCGGTTTAGCGGTATGTTTGCAGTCGGGTAAAGAGGTTGTATGCGATGCTGTTCTTCTTTCGATCGGCGTGCGCCCCGATACCAAATTGGCAAAGGATTGCAATATCGAGCTTGCGCAGAATGGGGCGATAAAAGTCAACGAATATTTTGAAACCTCTCAAAAGGATATTTACGCTATCGGCGATGCGATTTCGTTTAAAAGTCCGCTGCTCGGTACCGATACGACAATTCCGCTCGCAGGACCTGCGAATAAACAGGCTCGTATCTGCGCGGATAATATCGTGTACGGCAATAAAAAAACATACTGCGGGACAATCGGTACCAGTATTGCCCGGATATTCGATTATACCGCCGCTGCAACGGGATTGGGCGAAAAGGCATTGGATAGGGCAGGGCTTCCCTATAAGCAGGTGGTAACCCATGCTGCTCATCATGCAAGTTATTACCCCCATGCCTCTATGTTGTCGATTAAAATTCTCTATAATCCTGAAAACGGCCGGCTCTGGGGTGCACAAGCGGTCGGTGTAGAAGGTGTTGACAAGAGAATCGACGTTATTGCCGCATACATTAAAAAGAACGGTACGATTTCCGATCTTGCCGAATTTGAGCATGCCTATGCGCCGCCGTTTGACTCTGCGAAGGATCCCGTCAATATGCTCGGATTTATTGCGGAAAACGACCGCGACGGTTTAACAACGATTATCTCGTGGCGGGATATTCCCCGATATGCGGAACAGGGAGCATTCTTCCTTGATGTACGGACACCGGAAGAATTCAGCTGCGGCGCCCTTCCGGGAGCAGTCAACATACCGCATACTGCATTGCGAAGTAGACTGAATGAGGTGCCGAAAGATCGGCCGGTTGTTATTAACTGTGGGATGGGGTTGCGAGGATATATAGCGGAACGGATTTTGCGGCAAAACGGATATAAACATACGGTGAACCTTTCGGGCGGTTTTATGACGTATAATGCAGTCCATAACGAATTGGCTCATTTGTCATGATTGTAATCGCGTAATGATTTGACCAAAACCGTTTTTACCTATAGGATAGCGACATGAAAATAATCTATAGATATTTATTGCTAAGCTTTTTCATAAGCATAGCGGCAGGGTGTGCATCTGTTTCTCCTGATGTAAAAAAGGAACCTGCACCGTCCGAAGAGATTGCCGTTCCGGCTCCTCAGCCTGAACCGATCAAAGAACCGGAAGCGCCGGTAAAATGGGAACCCGTAAAACCCGCGGTTCCGGTCAAGCCGAAGCCTCCTGTTAAGACGAAGGAGCCTCCTGCGAAGGTAGAAGAACCGCCGGTAAAGGCGGAAGAACCTCCTGCGAAGGTGGAGGAGACTCCTGCGAAGCCTGAACCGGTTATTGAGAAAAAAGAACCGGTTGTTGAAGCGAAGCCTGAACCTGTCGAAGAAAAAAATACCGTTATTGCTGAGTTTGAAGGGGTTACCATTACAAAAGAAACCTATGATCAAACAAAAACGGAGATGGAAAAGATTGTCGAGAAGCTTAATCGTATTACAGCGACAAAGGACTATGCTCAATGGACTACGTTCTTATCGGAAGAGTATAAACAACAATATTCTCAACCCTTGACGCTTAGAAAAGTTTCCGAGGCCTTACCGGTTAAAGGGATCAAGCTTAAATCGCTGCGTGATTACTTTATGTATGTTTTTGTACCTTCTCGTCAGAATGTACGGGTAGACGATATCAAGTTCGTTTCCCCGACACGGGTCGATGTTATTATGAAACAGGCAAATGTTTCGCTGCTTGTCTACGGTTTGGAAAATATTAACGGCAGCTGGAAACTGATTCCGCCGAAACTGTAAGTAATCTTTGAGTAGGAGTTATACGCTATGCGTAAAAGTATTATTTCTGCGGTTTTTGCCGCGTTGATTTGTGCGGGATGGATGATGTCCATTCCCGTCGGGCCGATTCCCATTGTGCTGCAAAATGCGCTTGCAGTGCTTGCCGGCTTGCTGTTGGGGCCGCTGTTCGGCAGTCTTTCGGTGCTGCTCTTTCTGGTTGCCGGAGCCGTCGGTCTGCCTGTTTTTTCGGGCGGCAACGGAGGCTTTGCCGTATTTGCGGGTCCGACCGGCGGCTTTTTAGTCGGGTACCTTGCCGCGGCTGTTGTCGGCGGTTTTATTATGAAGCTCTATCGGGAAGAACAGCGGTGGCCGCTCGCCTGCGGTATCATTGCGGTTGCAGGGCTTTTAAGCTTTTTGTCTATCTACGTATTCGGTCTTCTGTGGTTTAAGCACGTTCTGAATCTCAGCTGGCAGCATACGTTTCTGAAAGGGTTTGTGCCGTTTATCCTGCCCGATCTGATTAAGCTGGTTGTTGCCGTTCCGATTACGCTCAAATTGCGTCCGATTATACGGCGCTATACGGAATAACCCAGCCTCTATCAATGCTCCGACTATTATACTGATGATGTCTTCCTCAGAACGCTATGAATTATTCAAGCTCACCGATGTAGCTAAATCTTTTACCGGTGCCGAACGTCCGGTGCTGAACGGTATATCTTTCTCGGTATATGACGGTGATTGTGTTGTCGTATCGGGGCCGAACGGATCCGGTAAAACCGTACTGATGACGCTTATTGCCGGATTGGAAACTCCTTCCTCCGGTTCGATAGTCAGCAGCAGGAAAGACGGCGGTGAGTTGCGTATCGGACTGGTGTTTCAGGAAGCCGACGCTCAAATCCTCGGCGATACCGTCGAGGAAGATGCGCTTTTCGGTATGCGGGACAGTAAGCTGCCGAAAGAGGTCATTGCACAGCGGTTGGAAGCGGTTCTGAGGCAGATGGGCTTGTACGAAAAGCGCCGCTCGCCCGCACGCAGTTTGTCAGGGGGCGAGAAGCGGCGGCTTGCAGTTGCCGGTATCCTGATGATGGAAGCCGATGTTATCATCTTTGACGAACCTTTTGCCAATCTCGATTTTGCAGGAGTGGTGCAGGTAACGGCAATGATAGAGCAGCTGCAGCGTGACGGGAAAACGGTTATGGTACTTACCCATGAGCTGGAAAAAGTGCTTGCACTTGCGAACCGGCTTATCATCTTGTACAAGGGATATCTTGTTTATAACGCGGAACCTGAGCCTGCACTCCAGAGCGGTATTCTTGAACAATACGGCATACGGAATCCGCTCTGCTCATACCGTGTATTTTCCGACCTTGTATGGAAGGCCGATGACCGTCGATAAAAATAACTTTTTATTTCAATATACGGCTCGAAATACGATGATTCACCGCCTGCCGGCAGGGATAAAATTCTGCGTATTATGCCTTTCTTCCTTCGTCTTATACGGCGCACCTCAAATGCTGCTGGCGGTCTATGCACTCTTTCTTGTATTGGTCAGCGTTGCTGCAAAGCTTTCATGGTTAACGGTAAAAAGAAATTGCCGGTTTTTAGGTATCTATGCACTTTGTATTTTTTTTATCAAGATAATCGGTGTGCCGCTGACGGCAGATATGCTTAAAACCATGACGGCGGAAACGCTGTTGTTTATGCAAAAGCTCGTGCTTATCTTATTTACCGCCTCGATATTTTACGAAACTACTTCAAAGCTGGAGTTTTTTGTACTCTGCGAAAAAATCGAACGCTTCTTTTGCAGAAAGAAATACACCGGTGCTTTTTCGACGCTCTTTACCATCACATTGATGTGCGTTCCCCGTGTGTTTGAGGTGTGGGCTCAACTGAACTATGCTTACGATGCACGTACCCGCCGGCGGCGCGATATTGTCAGTGCCTGCCGCCGGTTTGCTTCTCTATTACCTGCACTTATTGAAAATCTCTTACGCTTTGCCGTTACCGCCGAAAAAGCCCTCAAAAACCGCCGACTGCGGGGGTGTGCAGGGCAACCGTATTAAAAATATTTTTAGCGGTTGCCTTCCTTCTGTGCGAAATTTTGTTTAAAATTTCGCACATTTTTCCAGTAAATGGGTAAACACATCAGGTAGAGTAGATAAAAACCGCGGAAAAATTGAGACTGTGAGACCATTTGAACCATCTTCAACTGTTGTACATCCATGTACATCAGTTGAAGGCGAGTTTTGTGCGTGCACAAAACATCGCTACTATATGGAACCATTGCCATCCTTGGCAGTTCTGGTCGAATAGTCTCAATTTTTCCGCGGGGTGTTAAACATCCGACCTGATGTGTTTACCCTGACTTCTTGGTGCAAGCCCTTTGACAATAGAAGCCGGTTTGTTATATTCTATACGTTAATATGTTTGTATCGGTAATGATAGATCCGGGCGGAGAGGAATCTGCTGCCCATCTTTCGGAATTGTTAACTTTTTATGGATTTGAACGGATGCAGCGGGCGTGTTGGGAGTCCTCTACGGTTAATGAGAAACAATTGGTTGCTCTTAAACGCGAAATTGATCGGGTAACCGATTATTATGATGTTATTCGCATATATCAGTATCCTGTCGAAGGGGTATTGGCGATTTCCACGCTTGCTAAAAAGAAGTGGCGGAAACTCTTAATCCGTCCGCCTAAGAAAGTCTAAAAGTTTTTATAGGATATGATAGGATATGATAGGAGATGATCATGTTATTGGAAGAATATAAACCGCAGATTGCAGCACTTAAGGCCGATGTCGATGAAATCTGGAGGCGTCTTTGACTCCGAAGCGGTAAAAAAACGGATTGCGGAAAAAGAAGTTGTCGCGGGGCAAGAAGGTTTTTGGAACGATCCTAAAAGTGCCGAAAAACTCTTGTCGGAAATTAAAAAACTGAAAAACCGTATCGAGCCGTGGGAAAAGCTCATTGCCGATATCGAAGATCTGCAAACACTCTATGAACTCACCCAAGAAGCCGGAGAGGATGATAATGCAGATTCCATTCAAGAAATCGATATGTCGCTCACAAACCTTCAAGAACGGTTTGAAAAGCTCAATACACTGGCACTTCTTTCCGACGAGGTTGACGGCAGCGATGCCTTTTTGACTGTTCATGCAGGAGCAGGCGGTACCGAGGCATGCGATTGGGCACGGATGTTAACCCGTATGTATCTCCGCTGGGCGGAGCGCCGCGGCTTTACCGTTGAAACACTTGATGAGCTGGAAGCCGATGAGGGCTTAAAGTCTATCACCCTACAGATAAGCGGCGACTATGTTTACGGTTTCTTAAAGGCGGAAACCGGCGTACACCGGCTTATCCGGATTAGCCCGTTTGATGCGAACGCCCGCAGGCATACCTCTTTTTCTTCCGTGTATGTATTCCCTGTGTTGGATGATACCATCGAGGTAAATATCAGACCGGAAGATTTACGGGTAGATACCTATCGTGCAGGAGGGGCCGGAGGACAGCACGTCAATAAAACCGACTCGGCAGTACGGTTGACGCACCTGCCTACCGGCATTGTCGTAGCGTGCCAAAACGAGCGAAGCCAAATCTCCAATCGGGCAACGGCGATGAGTATGCTTAAAGCGCGGCTGTACGAATACTACCGCAACGAAAAAGAAAAAGAGAACGCGAAATTCGCTGCTGAAAAAAAAGGCATTTCGTGGGGAAATCAAATCAGATCGTATATCTTTCAGCCCTATACAATGGTAAAAGATCACCGTACCAAACATGAAACAGGCAATATTCAAGCCGTTATGGACGGTGATATAGACGGCTTTATCGAAGACTTTTTGAAAAAACAATGGGCAAATCAGCTGATGTATGAGGACAGTCCTGAATGAAAATAAAACGGCTGTTCGTTGCTCTGATTGCGGCGGTAACTGCATTATGCGGTATTGCTCAAACAAAAGGTGAGATTCCTACATGGTCAATTACGGCATCAAAGTTTACACTTACCGATGTGCCTGAATTATATGCATCGTACTCGACCGCATTACCCGCCATGCTCAACCTTTTTTGCGCTGTACCTGCAAGCAGACTTGTAACCCCCGAAGAAAAAAGAGCGCGGCAGCTCATAGATTATGCTGCGAAAAAACTTGCACTTATCCGCGAACGGGCATCATTAATTGCAGAACGTGATTCGCTGTATCTTGCGGTAATGTCCGAAAAAGAGAAGCTGAAGCAGACCGCTGCGTTCAACAAGAAAATAACCGCAAAGGAAGCGGATATTCAAAAAGCTCAAGAGAAAATCGACAAATTACTGAATGATACTTCTTTTACCGCGGAAACACTCCCTGTTATGATATGGAAGGATGGTCAACAGGTATTTGAGCTCCCCGAATATACGAATATTTCGCAAGCGTTGAAGAGCGAAAATATCTCCGCAGTTATTGACGGGTCGATACAGGATTTGTCGGGGTATATGTATGTGTCTGTTGTATTGACAACCGGTTTGCCGGGTATGCCCGATTACCGGTTCAGCGAAGCGGGACCGTATCAATCAATCGAAACAATTGCCCGTTCATTAGCGGCGCAAATTATGACGGCGGTAAAAAATTCTCAGCCTGCAAAGGTTTTGCTGACAGTCGAACCGGAAGATGCGGAAGTGTATGTGGACAGCGAACCGCTCGAAGCAGGAAAAAAGTCTCTTTATATGTATGAAGGCAGTCATCGGCTTGAAGTGCTTGCTGCCGGTTACGATTCAGCCGGTAAGACTATCGAGGTTCAAGCAGGGCAAAATTATTTGCTGAACATAAAATTAAAAAAAGAAAACCTTATTTCCGTCGGGTTTCAGTTTATAAAACCCGATGCGGATGTCTTTTTGCATACGCAGTATTTTGCCGGTACGCCGTTTCAGACCGATGTTCCGGCAGGTAAAAATACAGCTATCAGTTTTTCATATAAAGATGTAAAAACCTACATTGTACTTCGACCTCATGATTTTATGCAGCCAGGGCAGACAACCTATCAGTTGCAAGCGATGCTCAATAAAGAAAAGACCAAGACCTTGATTGACCGGCGGCGGAATGTTCTGTACTGGTCGCTCGGCGCCTTTTATGTGTCGCTCCCTATCTTTATGATTTTACAGGGACTTACTGCAGATATGGCTTCAGCCGCCGCGGATTCCCGTTTGGGGAGTGATGCGGCAGTGCAGAGTAAATATCGTGCACTGTTTATCAGTTCTGCGGTGATGCAGGGAATAACAATCGGTTTAGGTATTAACTATGTGGTACAGCTTGGGCTGTATCTATATGCTGCCGATCAGAGTATTCCAAAAGAGGCTCGTAAGTTATAGCAGGTTTAAGGCGAACCTCTAAAAAATTTCGGTTTTTGGAAGTTCCCAACAGAAATATCGGATATACTGGAGAAAAATATGGCTAAAAGAAGTTTTTCCGAAGGTTTAAAGAAACTGTTCGGCATTCATTCCCGATTGGATGATTCTTTTTTTGAAAGCGTCACCGATACATTGGTAGAAGGCGATATCGGCGCTCAATTTGCATTCGAGATTGAAGACCTACTTCGTGCGGAATGTAAAAAACGGAAGGTTGAACAACAAGAACAGGTATTGCAGATTTTATATGATATTTTACTTCCCTTTTTGCCGGTTGCTTCTTTTACGCCGGAAAAAGATAAAACCTCCGTGTATTTGCTGCTGGGGGTAAACGGCGTGGGGAAGACGACAACTGCGGCTAAGCTTACTCAGTATTTTAAATCCCGCTTTGAATCGCCGATTATACTTGCCGCTGCGGATACCTTTAGGGCAGCCGCGATAGAGCAGCTTGAATATCACGGAAAACAGCTCGATGTGCGGGTTATTGCGCATCAGTACGGCGGGGATCCGGGAGCGGTTATCTTTGATGCTGCACAGGCAGTGCGGGCACAGGGAGGCGGTCTCGTTATTGCCGATACCGCCGGGCGGCTCCATAATAAGGAAAACCTCGTGCGGGAACTGCAAAAAATCAATAGGATCGCCGAATCGAAAACCGATGAGGGGTGTTACAAGAAAATACTCGTGCTGGATGTAACGGCAGGGCAGAGCGGCTTTAGGCAGGCAGAGGTTTTCCACGAGGCGGTCGGAGTCGATGCGGTCATTCTGACAAAATATGATTCAACGGCAAAAGGCGGTATCGCGCTCAGTGTGGGACGGCAGCTGAATCTACCGGTCATTTTTACCGGTACCGGCGAAAAATACGGGGACTTTGCGCCCTTCAATGCCGATACCTATCTACGCGAATTTATCGGTATGCCGGTATGAAACGGGTTGCTTTCTGTTTTTTCATTTTAGCGGTTGTACTTTGCCAATCGCCGTTCGGTGCTGCTGACGGAATTGAATCAACGGATGTTCCGGCCGGTACAACACCGGAGATTCCGGTAGATATTGCTTCGGATGTTCCGGCAGACACAGTGCCGGCAGATACTCCCCAAACAGAAAAGGTTTCTACTGAGGCCGTAAAGGATAGCGGCTCCGTCTCGCCGGCAATAGGCACGGACGGAAAAGAGACTGAAAGCGGCGAAGCGGCTTCCTCAACGGCAGGCGCTGATAGGAAAGAAGCCGAAAACGATAAGCAGGCCGATTTGACTTTCGCCTCAATTCATAGCAAAGGATTAACCGTTGCAGACGGTAATAAATGGTATTACGAAAGTTTTGACCGGCAGGGACGCTCCTCCTTCGCAGTGCTTTATAATGACGGTACGGCAGTTGAAAAAACGGAGTGGGCATATAAAGGTCGTACCCGCCATCCTACAAAAAAGAAGATACTCCGCACAGATAGTTCGGAAATATTTTGCTATGATGATGACGGACGGGAGCTGAGTATCGAGCAATACGAACAAAAAACATTAACATCAAAGACGGAAAATATCTATAACGGCGGCGGTAAGCTGATTGAACAGACGATCACCGCGAGGAAAAATATCGACAAATCGGTATGGGAGTTTGACGGGGATAAGGCTATTTCCCAAACCAAATATCGGAACGGAAAGAAAACCGCCTTTATCGAGTTGGACAATACTCCCCATATTATACACCTGTATATTGATGATAAAGAAGTATATGTAGGAGAGGAACCGTGAAGCGTACTGATCTTGCATGGATTTTGTTCGTATTGCGGCGGTTTAATGCCGCAGATACCAAGGGGCGTTCGGCGATTACCGGAATCCTTTCCGTACTGGGGATTGCCTTCGGGGTTACGGTCTTGATTGTTATCCTTGCTGTGATGAATGGTTTTCAGCGCAGCTTTATCGATACCATTTTGCAGGTAAGCTCGGCGCACGTACAGTTGTACGGATCCGAAGCGGCTCTGGAACAGGCGAAGGCCGTAGGCGGGTTCCAATCCTTTTATGTATTTTCAGAGACGCAAACAATAATGCAGGGCAACTACGGCAGGCAGCAGCCGGCAATACTCCGCGCCGTACCTGAAACGATATTAAGCGATGACCGCGGCTTTGCCGGCGCTGTAACAATGATGGAAGGTGACTTTAACCTTAGTGCGCCGCATTCCGTTGTGCTCGGATACGAGCTTGCCCGTATGCTTTCGGTTTCTGCCGGAGATAAGATTTCGCTCCTCGCGCTTTCGGGCACCGCGGATACCGATATTTTTCCGGAGGATGCTGAATGCACGGTCGCCGGTTTAATGAAGACCGGCTATTATGCAATCGATGCAGGCTTTGCTTTTATGTCAACGGAGACCGGCGCGTTGCTGTGCGGCACTCAGCAGGAGCTGTCAGCCGCAGTAAAGCTTCAAAATTCGGAGGCTGACGGGATATATATCGCCCGCATTTCTGCCGCCGTGCCCGAATTGAAGGCAGAATCATGGCGCACCTATAATCAAGCGTTTTTCGGAGCCTTGCGTATCGAAAAAAATACGATGTTTATGCTCGTTTTTTTGATCTTTGTGGTGGTTACGGTGAATATTTACAACGGAATGCGCCGTTCCATCTATGAGCGGCGGGAGGAAATTTCGGTACTCGCTTCGCTGGGTGCTAAAAAAGAACATATCCAAGCCCTCTTTATCGCTAACGGCTTTACAATCGGGCTTTTGGGCGCTTCCATCGGCTTGCTTTTAGGCCTGCTGCTTTCAGCGGATATCAATCGGGTCTTTTTATTGGCTGAATATTTGGTAAATGCCGTCATTGAAGCGGCAAATATTTTGTTGGAGCACACATTTTTTACGGGCTTTAGTATTTTCAGTCCTCAATACTTTTACATCGATTCGATACCCGTGCGTATTTTCTTCGGCGAAGTTTTTTTGGTGTTCTTATTCGGCGTCTTTTCTGCGAGTTTTGCCGCTTCAATTGCAGCTCGAAAAATTCTAACCCTTAAACCTGCGGAGGTGCTGCGCTATGAATAAACCGATTTTAGCGCTGACAAATGTTTCAAAAACTTTTCAGTCTGAGGCGGATTCAATCCGTATTTTACATAACTTAGACCTGATAATCGAACAACCGGCAAAAATCGCCGTAGTAGGGGAGTCCGGTTGCGGAAAAAGCACTTTTTTGAATATTGTCGGCGGCTTGGAACAGGCTGATTCGGGAGAGATTATTGCGGGCGGATATGAACTGCACCGGCTCAATGAAAGCGGATTGACGGACTACCGCCGCTTTTACCTCGGCTTTATCTTTCAGTTTCATTACTTGCTCAAAGATTTTACCGCCATCGAAAATGTGATGCTGCCCGCACTTATCGCAGGTATGCCGAAAAAAGAGGTAAAAGAGAAGGCGGCTGCCCTTTTGCAGGATGTCAAGTTGGAAATGCGGCTCAATCACTTTCCCGCTCAGCTGTCGGGGGGAGAGCGGCAGCGGGCAGCCGTTGCCCGTGCGCTTATCAATGACCCTTCGCTCATTTTAGCCGATGAGCCGACCGGCAATCTCGATCCTGCAAATGCGCGCGGGGTACAGGAACTGCTCTTTTCAATAGCGGATAAGCACCGTAAAACGCTTATCATCGTAACGCATGATCAAGGGATTGCCGCCGACACTGACCTGTGCTACCGGCTTGAGCAAGGGAAGCTGCAGCTCTTATGAACTTTTTATTGGCATGGAAGCTGGCGCTGCGGTATCTGGGGCTGAATGCGGGAAAGGCAGTTTCAAACGCGCGGAAGAGTTTAATCGGCGCTGTCTGGGGAATCGGTATCAGTATTATCCCCTTGGTTATCGTGCTTGTGGTGTCAGACGGGATGATCAAGGGTATTACCTCCCGCATGATTGAACTCGGCAGCGGGCATTTGCAGGTACTCGATCTGCGTCCTGCACCCCGCAGCGCACAAACCGCCGATGACCGGAAGCAGAGCGCTCAAGAGGTTTTTGATTCAATCCGCATGAACGCACATCCGGTGCTCACCGGTTCTCGGCGGCAGCAGGAAGGTACCGGTTTACTTATCGGCAAGACCGGCCGTAGCGGAGGCACAATACGGGCGATAGATGCGGGCTATTTTACTGAAAATCCCGCTGCACGGAACCTGTTAACGGTGGTAGACGGCAGTCTTGAGTTCGACGGTACCCGTTCTATCTTGCTCGGCAAAAAGATTGCGGAGCAAACCGGTCTTAAAGTCGGGGACAGTTGCTCGCTGCTCACGCTACTTCCGCAGTATTCAGGTAATCAGACAAAACCGAAGCTCACCCGTTTTAAGGTTGGCGGTATTCTTTCCTCCGGTTATCAGGAATTGGATGCATTATGGATTTTTATCCCGTTAGCATCTGCCGATGCAGTGTTGTCGCCTCAGTCCTCGTTGAGCGCTCTTACAGTCAGCATTGCAGATCCTTTTAATGATACTTTGCTTATGGACGCAAAAGATACCATCCAGCAACTGTTACCGGCGGGATTTTCGGTATATACGTGGCAGGATCTAAACCGCTCTCAATTTTATTCATTTCAGACTTCAAAGAATCTTTTGATGTTCATCATGTTTTTGATTCTTCTTGCTGCCTCGGTCAATGTTTCGTCGGCAATGGTGATGCTCATCATGGAGCGGCGGAAGGAAATTGCAATTCTTAAAGCGACCGGCGCACATCCGTTTTTTATTACCCTGTCGTTTTTAATTGCAGGTCTCTTTACGGGAGCGGCAGGGCTCTGTATCGGCTTAACCGGCGGTATCCTTGCGGCCTTACACATCAACGAATTGTTTGTTGCTTTTGAATATGTAATCAATGCGGGGCAGAGCGCACTTTATTATATGCTGGGAAAAACGGGCAGCCCCGAAACTATCCGTCTCTTAGCGCCCGAATACTATTTGGAATATATTCCCATTTCCTTAAATGCGGCTGAACTGTATATAATTGCTGCCGGAACGCTCATTCTGTCGGTGATTGTCTGCTTGCTGCCTGCCGTGTATGCAGGTAAAGAAAAACCCTTGGACAGTATGCGGAAAGTATAGGACACCTCTAAAACCTCGGTTATCTTTGCTTCGCATCCTTCGGAATAGAGGTGCCCTATAGTCTTCAAGCAGTTGTCGATTTTTAAAAGGTTCTCCGCCCCTGCATAAGGTTAAAGAGCGATTCGAATATCTTTTTTACCGTGCTACCGTACCGTGCATCAAGCTGATCCAGTACGGAATCGATCTTTTTTTTTCCTTGCTTTTCTGCTTCGGTAATCGAACCGCTTGAGCCCAGCAATGCTATCGCTTTTTCTACCGCAGGGGAATCAATGCCCTCTTGCCGCGCTTGTTCAAAATAAGCGGTAAGCGCCGCAGCATCTTCCGGATGTTTTTCGATATGCAGGATTACAGGTAAACTCTTTTTCCCTTCCACAATATCGTCGCCGCGTTTTTTACCGGCATTTCCCGTGCTGATATTTTTTACATCATCGAGTATCTGGAAACCGATGCCGGCTCCTGCAAAAAGCGATGCAAAAACATTGCTTTCTTCATGTTCTTTTCCCGCAGCACGCATACCGGTATAGGCGGCAAGCGCGGCGAGCGCCCCGGTCTTTAAACTGATCATCAGTTCATAATCCTGCCGTGAGGGAAAAAAGCCGGCAGTCCGATGCCAGTGGATATCGAGCGCCTGTCCTTCATGCAGGTTGCGAATATGCGTAAGCGCCGCGGCATATAAATCGAGCTTTATGCCGGCAGGAGCCTGATAGTCTTCGAGTGCTTGCAATGCCCGAAAGTAAAGCCAGCTGCCTGAATTGAGCGCCGAATCGAGTCCGTAGGCCACGTGTGCGGCAGGCTGTCCGCGGCGTAGCTCGGAATTGTCTTCTATATCGTCATGAATAAGACTTGCCGTGTGGATTCCTTCTATGAGCGGCGTAAGCGTGTAAATGTCTTCGCTATCGCCCCCGGCAAGCTGATAGGCAAGAACAGCAAGCAGCGGTCTCCAGCGTTTTCCGCCGCCGGACACCAACGAGGCGCACGGAGCGGATAAAAGTGCTATAGGACTTTGTTCTGCAGCGGTCTCCGATACATCGGGTAAAAATGCAGTGCGCAGTGCGCCTTCAATCTTTTCAAGCCGTTGCTTAAATTCATCATTCATACTACTATTATACTTCATATTTTATTGATAGAGAACTACTCTTTTGGGGTAAAAAAAGGAACAGATGGGAAATCAGTATCGGGAACCGGACTATTGGTCGCGGAAGGCTTTTGCGGAAGGTTATCCTGCGCGGTCGGTCTATAAATTAGAAGAAATGCAAAAAAAATTTAATCTATTCGGGAAAAATGACAGCGTGCTTGATCTCGGCGCCGCACCGGGGAGCTGGACAACGTTTTTGCTTAGGTTTCTTTCTCCGGAAGGGCGCGTCTGTGCAGTGGATTTGCAGCCCCTTTCGGAATCGATACGGGATCCGCGGCTTTCGTTTTTCCAAGGGGATCTGACCGCGGCGGCTATGGCGGCTGCAGTAAAAAACTGCGGCCCCTACCGTTCCGTTATCTGCGACGCCGCGCCCGCCACCACCGGCAATAAAACCGTCGATACCGCCCGCTCCGCCGCCCTTGTCGATATGGCGCTTTACTATGCCGAAACACAACTTGAAGCTCACGGCAGCTTTGTTGTTAAAATCTTTCAAGGCGGCAGCGAGCAGCAGTACCTCCAGCAGATACGAAAGCTGTTCAAAACCGCCCGCGCCTTTAAGCCCGAAGCATGCCGCCGCAGCAGCTTCGAAACCTACCTACTCGGCCTAGACTTTAAAAGCCGTGTGTAAGCTCTCGTAGGACAACCGCAGTACAAGTATTTTAAGCGGTTGTCTTCCTCCTGTACGAAATTTTTTAAAATTTCGTACATCTTTTTTTTGGCAGATGGGTAAACGCATCAGGCAGAGTAGATAAAAACTGCGGAAAAATTGAAACGATGAGACCATTTGAACCATCTTCAACTGTTGTACATCCGTGTACAACAGTTGAAGGCGAGTTTTGTGCACGCACAAAACATCGCTGCTGTATGGAACTACTGCCATCCTTGACAGTTCTGGTCGAATAGTTTCAATTTTTCCGCAGGGATGTTAAAAAACGGCCTGATGCGTTTAACTTTGAAGTTCTCGATTATTTCCTTGACAACTCCTATCACTAGCCCTTACAATATATAGTATAGATAATTTTAACATCGTATGAGGAGCTTCGTGATGGGAATTGGAACAGAGAACATAAGAACGATTGCGATTGCAGGGCACGGACAGTCCGGCAAAACAACACTTATTGAAAATCTTGCGGCAGTAACGGGTACAATTGCACGGGCAGAATCGGTTGCAGGCGGTAAAACGGTCAGCGACTATACACCCGAAGAAATAGAGCGGAAAATTTCGATATATTCGGCATTAGTGTCAACAAATTGGAACGATACGGTAATCAATTTCTGGGATACTCCCGGTTCTTCTGACTTTATGGGCGAAGTTATCGCGGCTTTCCGGTCGGCGGAAACGGGATTGATGGTACTCGATGCAAAATCGGGAGTACAGATTGAAACCATTAAATATTGGAGAGACCTTGACCGCCGGAATAAGCCCCGTTTGGTTTTTGTTAATAAGATGGATGAAGACCGCGCTGACTTTAATCACGCAATGCAGGATGTAAAAACACAGTTCAAGGCGGATGTCTTTGCGGTTACCTTCCCAATCGGGAAAGGCGCCGAGTTTACCGGTATTGTTGACGTACTCCACGGTACGGCATATCAAATAGATTCAAATGGAAAAGAAAACGAAATACCTATTCCCGATTCGGAAAAAAAGCGATATGAAGAAATGCGCGAGGTTCTTGCAGGAGCTGCAGCGGAGGGTGACGAAGACTTATTGGTAAAGTTCATCGACGAAGGCGAACTCAACAGTGATGAGATTGCGAAGGGACTCACACTCGCGATGAAAAACAATAGAATTGTGCCGATCTTTGCCGGAGCCGCGCAGATGGGGCTCGGCTTAACGGCTCTTTTACGCTTTATCACCGAGATTTTGCCCTCTCCTGTAGGCTGTTTGGAACGTGCAGTAAAAGGCGAAGAAGAGTGTACCATCAAAATCGATCCTGAGCCTGCATTCTCCGGCTTTATCGTTAAAACCGCAAATGATCAGTTTTCCGGGCGGCTTTCGTACATCAAAGTTATTACCGGTACGCTCCTATCGGACGCAGAAGTATATAACATTAACGAACAAAAGAAAGAACGCGTCGGTAAGTTATACCGTGCTGCGGGAAAGAAACTGACCGAAGTAAAGGAACTTGTAGCCGGAGATGTCGGCGTTGCGGTTAAACTCGCGGCAGCAAAAACCAACGATACCCTTGCCGCCTCTCAAGATTGCCCGCCGTTTGTGAAACTGCGTAATCCCGATCCTATCTATTCGCTTGCGGTAGCCGCCGTCGATAAGAAAAACGACGACAAGCTCGGGGAACAGCTGCTTCGCGCCTGCGAAGAAGACATGACGCTTTCTTTTGTCTACAACCCCGAAACAAAGCAAAACGTATTTTCCGGCATGGGAGACTTGCATACCTCTATCGTGCTTGACCGCATTAAAAAGCAGACAAAGATTGAAGTACAAACTTCTATTCCCCGCATCGCCTACCGCGAAACTATCCGCCAAAAAGCGCAGGCAGAATATACGCATAAGAAACAGTCGGGCGGACACGGACAGTTCGGACGAGTCGTACTGGCGATTGAACCGCTGGAACGCGGTGCAAAATACAGCTTTACCAATGCGGTATTCGGTGGTGCGATTTCCAAGGGCTATATTCCCGGTGTTGAAAAGGGCGTAAAAGAAGCCATGGAAAACGGCGTCATGGCGGGCTATCCCGTTGTCGATGTCGGTACGACGGTGTTGGACGGTAAAGAGCATCCGGTAGACTCATCGGAAATGGCCTTTAAGATCGCCGCCCGAAACGCATTCAAAAATGCAATGCGTAACGCAGGCCCTATCCTTCTGGAACCGATTATGAATTTAACGGTCTATGTGGAAACAGCCTACCTCGGCGATATTATGAGCGACCTGTCTTCACGCCGCGGCCGCATCCTCGGACAGTCCCAGCTTGCAAACGGCATCGAAGAAATCCGTGCACAAGTACCGCACAAAGAACTGCTCCGCTACGCTATCGATTTACGGTCGATGACCAGCGGTACCGGCTCTTTCGAGATGTCGTTTGATCACTACGATCCGATATCCGGTAAAATTGCCGACGAGGTAGTTGCCGCGGCCAAGGCATTTATCGAAGAACAAGAGGAGTAATATCTTTAGCTGCAATACTTAAAATTAAGTCATTGATATATAAAAATTTAATTTTAAGTTTGTTGAGGATGTCCCGAAAGACAGAAACTTTTGGGACATTCCCGTTTTCACCATATAGAAAAGTTGGCACATATACACAGAGAGGAGAGTATTATGGCAGAAACAACAGCAATGCAGGAATATCAAAATCCTCCTAAAAGCATTCTTATTTTTGATTTATGTACAAATCTCGGATGGATAGCGGCGAATTTTGTTACCTCACCTTTCGTTGGGGGTACCGGTAGTTTAAGCGAGGTTGTCAGAACAAAAGCTTTTATTATCGGCATCCTGTTGGCAGCGATCAATCCTATCATACGTTACAAAATTATGATTCCTGCAATCATAGACTGGAAACGGAATCCGGACAAAGCAAAAAAGTATATCGTACTATATGAAAGACTTGTTATGATTATCCCGCTTGTAATAGCCTTTACCATTCCTTTTTTTATTTCTATAGAAATGGGGTTAATAGGAAATGTCGGCATCTTCTTATCTGCAGTCTTTAGTACGATTGGAAATATCTTTTTAATCGGAAGTTTGTTTGCTTCAAGTACGATTAGAAGTTTTGAAAAATGGGCATCATTCGTTCCAATCGAAGAAGGTACGCTCTCTCTTTCTATGTTAAAGCGCGTGGCGTTTATGTCCGTTACCTGTATTTTTGCAGTTGTTCTTTTAGTGCTTGCACCGATTGTACGGTACCAGCAACATGATACCCATACCAAGCTGATTACAGTAGTTTTGCCGCTTTTTATATATGGTTTAGTTTTTTCAGTATTTAATTTATTGGCCATCATACGTTCATTTGAAAGAAGAATAGCGTTGATACAGCAAATTGTTAGGAAATTAGCAAACGGAGATTATCGGCAAGAAATGCTTAGTGCATGGACACGAGACGATATAGCTCTGTTATTATTAGACTTTAATAAATTACTTACATTTAATAAAAACTTCTTAACAGAACTGAATGAAAGTGTTACTGTTTCAACTCATACGGCAGAGGCGTTGTCTTCCAGTATGAAGATAACTTCTACGGCTGCCGAGAAGATTGGTGAGAGTGTATCTTTTGTGCGGGACCATATTAAAGAGCAGTCGAGTGGTGTTTTAGAAATGCAGGAAAACATCCATCAAGCTATAGAGAATATCAAAGACCTTGATAATAGTATTGAAACACAATCGACTTCTATCGGCCAAGCTGTTTTCGTTATTGAACGGATGGTTGCCGATATTCAATCGGTTACTCACACGATAGAAAATACCGTTGATTCGATTAAACTTTTAAATAGTGCTGCCGATGCCGGTAATACCGCAGTATCGAATGCTCATACCATTGTAAAAAATATCAGTGAAGAATCTGAAGGCTTGCTGGAAGCAAGCAATGTCATTCAACATATTGCAAGTCAAACCAACTTGCTTGCAATGAATGCCGCAATCGAGGCAGCTCATGCAGGGGATATCGGCAAGGGGTTCGCGGTTGTCGCTGATGAAATTAGGAAACTTGCAGAAGAATCAAGCACGCAAGGCAAGACCATTACGACAGTGTTGAAAACACTGAAAGAAAAAATTGAAGCATTGAATTCGGTTGCGGAAGAAACTGCTATTCAGTTTGCAGAAATTATGCGGCAACTCTCGACGGTTAATAGCGGTAGTAATACTATTATGGAATCGGTGACGAAACAAAATGACGGTAATGCACAAGTGCTCGAAGCTGTCAAAGAAATCAATGTCATAACGGCAAAGGTTAAGCAAAGTTCTTTACAAATACGCTCAGGTAATACGGAAGTGGGTAAAGAAATGACAAGGCTAGTTGAAATTTCTCAAAATATCGACAGTACGATGAATATCGTCAATGACGGCACAAAACAAATAAAAACGATCATCGGAGAGGTTATCGACAGCAGTGCAAAGAACCGGAACGCCGTATTAAACATTATGAAATATCTTGAACAGCTATCGCTGTAAGTAAGAAATACGTGGGGAGCTTCTGTTGTAACACATAATAGAAAAGGTACTTAAGAAGTTCCCTTCTTCATTAGTATAAAAATGATCAAATCTCAGCTTCATATCTTTACTATCAACATTAATAAATTGACGCGGATAATCGAAAATAATTTCTTTATCTTTAATCCTTGCTTAAAAATCTGACAGCCGATTTGCAAGGCTTTTTTATTACCAAACGCTCGTAAAATCTGAAAATTGAGATACATTTTTAAGAAACAAATCCTCATAGTGAACTTTCGTATTTTTGATGCGTATAAATCCAAAACCTGTATCATCATGAGGATAAGCAATAAGTCCTAATTCATCAAAAACAAAAAAACAATGCCCGTCAATTCCTTCATCCATCATCATTAACAAAGAGAACATAGATATAACATCATAATCCGTAGTGAGAAATTTTTTGAATCCCAAAGATAAACAATTATCATTATCGTAAATAGAAGCGCTAATTGTTTTTATATATCCAAAATCAATCAGATACTTTTCTATGTATTTTATGTAATTGTTTATATTGCTCTTATTTAGATTATATTCTTTTACTTTGAAAATATTAGAAACTATGATTATATTATTTGTATGTTTTTTAAAAAAATGCATAAAATAACCGACTATTTTATTTGCGCGAAAAATAGTAAAAGGCTTATTTCTTCTGCAATATCCTTTCCAGCCTTTACTGTCGGTATAAGAATTCAAATTTACCCATTCTTGAATATTAAAATTTGGGTTATCCATTCTCGTGTCCATCTATCTATTTTTATCCAACCAGTTTTTGATAATACTTCTCCAATTGTTTTATATTCCGTGCTCTTTTTAAAGAATCGGCATCATTTTTATCCGTATAGGTCAGCCATTTATTATATAAGTCATATAAAATTTTCTGTCCGGTTTCGGTTAAATCGAGATTCGTATATAAAAGTTTTACAATTCTGCCTTCTCTGTCTACAGGATTTTCCTTTATCAGCTTTTTTTCATAGGCAAAATTAAGGAATGTAATATTTTCTTCATATAGAGTATAAATAGTTTCGGGATAACCTCTATAACTTTGAAATAAAAATCCTATATCAAGGACAACTTCTTTTAGAAAATATAATTCATGATAGACATAATGTATGATTTTTTCAAGATTCTCCTTATCTTCAAGATTTGTAACTTCAATAAATTGATAATACTTCCAATTAAATAAATTTACCGGTTTAAAACAAGGCTGTATATTTTCTGTTTTTTCAAAAGTTGGTGCATAAAGGACATAAAACTTTTCCTGATACAGCACTCCGATTCGTTTCCCTGACACAAGTACAATATACTCTTCAAAAATGGCTTCCAGTGAAAAATTATTTATTCCTTTGCATTGTTTTTCCATATACTGAGCAAATTTTTTAGTGGTCATTTATTTTCTCTCCCCTAATCCGAATATAAGTCATATCCGTTTTTAGTTTATCAAATTATACATGATTTTACGGTGTTTTTCCATCGTTTAAAGAGTATAAGAACAGCTAGTCTTGTTATAGAAAAACCAGCTTAAAAATGATATAATATAAACAATATTTAATTGGTGAAGGGCTTTTACATGGCAAAAGAAACAAATACTTTAAAAGAACGTTTATTTTCAGCGCTGCAAATAGCGCCGCTGAAAAACACGTCGAGTTTGCTTATCGCAAACATCGCAGATTGTATATGCGCTATCGCGTACGAATGCAACAGTTTCCAAAGTTGATACTTTGTTCAACTGTTGCATTTTAAGGAAGGCATAAAATGGCACGATACGAACTTGGCGCAATTTACGAAATAGATGCAGGCGAAAAATCCTATTATGCCCGCCTTTTAAATTGTGATTTGTATGGAGTATTCGAACCCGTTTCCGGTGAAATATCCGAAGAAGCATTTGAAAATACACCGTATCGCCTGTATATTTCTACCGGTAGTTATGCAGTAAAAAGAGGCATTTGGAGAAAACTTTTTCCTTCGCCCGATAAAACGGATGTTGAACGCTGGAGCCATCCTCTGCATTTAGTTGTATTTACACCTTGGGACATTGAAGGAGCCCTCAACCGCCGAACTTCATTTGACAAATACGGCCATACTGAAATACTTGATGAAAAAACATATGTTCAATGCCTTAAACAGGGATTTATTTCAATCATTCAACCTATGTATGAAAAAGTCCCTCAGTTCCTCAATAATTATTACGATGATTGGCCCGCAAGTGAAATTTACAGCGACGTTCTAATCGGCACCGGCACGCCAGAACATCAACAAAAACAAATGAACAATTTAAAGAGACTGGGATGTGATGTTTCGAAATATTAAAATAGGAGAAATAAAATGCTGACACTGAAAGAATTAATTAAAAATCAAAAAAAATTTAATGAAAGATTCTTGGCGGAAGTGTCGGATAAACTATGGGAAATCGGAGAAATAGAAGAAATTAAAAATCAAACCGATGAAGACTTATTTCTTTTCCATATTGCCGTTAACATCATAGGAAATTGGAAGGGTGACGGTTGGTGGGAATTTATCTGTAATTATCCGCAGCTTATCCGGTATGTTCCCGACACATTGGCAGCATTAAAATTATCCGATATGAAAGCGGCCTTTGAAATCGTAATAAAATGTTTCCCTGAAAATACGGTTTTTGAAGATTCGAGTACCTATGTAGATACGGTCAATTTTCTTCAAAATGTCAGATTCAAAATAAGCGATACATATTTAAATTCGATTCCTGCAGATAAGAGAAAAGAAATGTCCGAGGCTTTACATAAAAGCATTGATGCTCTTGAATCCTTGACGAATAAACGCTGGGCTTATGATGCAAAAGATGACGGTTGGTTAGACGTAATTAATTTTATCGAAGAAAAGAAATAACGGAGAAAATGATAATGCACTATATCGGAGAATTAACAACATAAATAATAATTTGACAAAATGTGATAATGAAGACGATACTTATAAATTTAATGTACCGAAAAAATACATGAATTATTTAAAGATTAAAAGAGAAGTACTTAGCACTTCGAGAAATAGGTAAACAGGGAGTTAGTTATGATAACAATCGGAAACATCGGAAGATTTGAATCTATACCGCAAATTTTAAATGATGTACTAAATGAAAATATTTCTGCATTGGAAGAACATCTAATAAAGGGATGGAAGCTTAATAAAGCAATAAGAGTAGGCAAATACACCGAACTCTCTCCTTTGGATTTTGCATTGATAATGGAAAAATTTCAATCTATAAAATGGCTGACGGAAAAAGGAGCAAGCCTTAATGCAAAGGAGCATCCAAGTTTTCTTCTCGCAGTGAGATATTGTAATGAAGAGGTAATAAGGTTTCTTGTTTCCCATGGTGCAAAGATAGATGTAGTAAACAACGTAGGTTCGGAAGCTTTTTTGGAAGCGTACTATGGTGAATGCTTTGATAACTTTTCTATTATACAAGAACTTGGGCATACCGCAGCTCAATACGGCGGACAGCTCTTGCGCCACGCGGTTTCTGACCGTAATTATAAAGTTTTAGAATTTCTAATTGAACATGGAGCAGATATTAATTACAATAAGTCCGACATGGTATATTCCAATAAATCGACTCCATTGTGTGTAGCTGCAAGATATGTTGATTTGGAAATGTGTACATTTTTAGTGAAGCATGGAGCGGACATTACGATTGCCGAAAAAGACGGGATGCGTCCATATAGCATAGCCTTGGAAAAAGGCGATGAGGAAATGGCGGAATATTTTAAATCATTAGAGCCGTCCGAGTTTCATCAAACACAAAATAAATTAGATGAATTAAAACCGTATAAATTGCCAAAAACAATAATTGAATTTTTAACCGGTGAAAACCTACACTTTGATTTAGCGGATTCCGACTTTGGATATATTGACTTCTTCAAACTGATTGATACTATTCCGTTTAAATTCGGCAGACAAAAATTATTAAGACTCTCCCGATCTCTCGGAGATTACAATGATATTTATATTGTATGGAATCCTAAAACAAAAAAGATTGCAAGCTATGATATGGAGCATGAAGAGCTCATCGATTTGGCAGTCTTTGATGATTTTATAGAAGATATGACAAAGTATATGAGCCTAATTTTTGAATAATAGCTGATAATGAGAAAAAAGCTTAATGAATATAAAACGCATAGACAGATATTTCTATAATATAGATGAGGAGACGATAGATTGGGGAGATTAATTTTTATTTTGCTGCTTTCCGTTTCAGGACTGATTTTTTTAGCAATTATCTTTGGAATGTATATTTATATGAAACGGACTGTTTCCGGTGGAAAATCATTGATGGAAGAAGCAGTAAACGAACAGACAGATACTACAAAAATGGAGCTCAGTGAGTTTTTAGTATATGCCTCTTCGATACTTGGGGCGGTATCATTTGCCTTACAGGTGATAAAAAAGGGCGGTTCAGGATTCTCCAATTTGGCAACATATATCATTTTGCCTCCGGTTATGGCTCTCTTTAACGCACGAAAGCGTACCGGAAGAAGCATTTTTATATTTGTGGCCATCGCAATATTTTCACTTTATATATTTATGGTATATATCATAATCAGTGTTCCGGTGAAGGCTCCGGTTTTTACGATTAACAGCACAAAGATTAAGATGGCACATACAACTGTTGCCGATATAGTTGCAGACGGATTCGATATTTATGTAAAACAGACTAATCCTTCCGGCAGAGATTATAAGAATCTACTTTCCGGTGCTGCTTTTAAAAAATATCCCGTTGATCGGAGTATTCTCGTTGAAAAAGGATTCCAAAGAAATAATACTGCTATACCTTATGCTCATTATCTTCTTGTAAAAGATGGCCTTGTGATCGGGAGCATCGGTCTTTACGGTCATAAAAAAAAGGATACGGTATTAGAAGACTGTAAAATCATTCATTTAAAACTTGATGAATACTGCATTTCCAATGCAAGAGCAACTTCAAGTCGTTATTGGCTTGATGATGTTGAGCTGCTCGTTCCATTGCAGCGAGAAACATTGCAAAAAATATTCGATAAAAAACTGTGGTTAGTACCGCCAAGAAATACGAGAGACATAACTCAGCTGCACTACGGCATTAAATGGTCAACTGGAAGCGATCATCTCTTTTGGAATGAATACTTTGCTTATATTCATTTTAATGAAAGCAATGACATGACCGGTTTTGAGATTTCAACCGAAATAGCACGTGATTGGAATGAATGAGAGAGTGCTCAGTCGTTATAATCCCCCATACACAACGCCGTGCCGTATTTTTTTCTTGCAGTATGATAAGCGATTCGAAAGATGCAAAAATTACAACCTGCATGCCAAGCGTAATCCGAGACTACCTGCATGAAAATCGGGAGTATAAAAGAGCCTGATCGGCAGCACTGCGGTATATATATCGGTATCTATACCGCCGATCCGGTAGGCCGGTAAGCTAACCGTATGTGCAGGGTTTACGTCGTATTCTCCGTATCCGAGGGTATCGTCCGTTACGGCAGGAATGGTTATCATCGTAAACGATACTCCGTTTACCCTATAAGTCTTACCGGCAAGCAGTATGTCTGCATTTTCGGCATTTACACCGGCACTGCCGCCTGTCATTACAATAAGTGCCGCTCCTAAAAATAATGTTTTATTCAATTTTCTTGCCTCTGAACATATCTATAATTTATATTTCGGTTTTATAATACTGCTTTAATTTTAACTATCTTTGCCGCTTGTAAAATTGCTTCATCACGGTTTAATACCATCTTACATCCTTCACAATAGTCTATTTTTATTTTATCGCCCATGTCGAAATACAGATTACGCTCGTCACTGTCGCCATATATGCTGGAATAGTTTATAGCTTACCTCCTATCAACATCTTTAGCCGTAGCATTATCCTTTTTATAAATTCTTGGCGACAGTTTTATCACAAAGCCACGCCGTATATTTTTCTTGTGGTATGATAAGTGATTCGATGCCTCCGTTTTCTACTAATGTTAGTCTTATATGTAAGTCGCCGTCTTTCCATTTTATAAAGTCTATCTCGTCATATACATCATAATCTCCGTCAAGACAAGAAATTATATCAATAAACGTGGGAACTTCACTGATCGGATCATCAAACGTAAAGAGCTGCACACTATTAGGACAAGCCCAATAGCATCCGCATACAGCCAGTATATTGTTTATGGGATTATAATATACATCCGTCCAAATAAATGTTTCTCCCGTATTAAGAGAATAGTCCGGAAAAAAGTGCATTATTTGCGTAGTTTCAATGTCCAATACACTATATCCGTACAAATCCTGCCTAAAAAGTAAGTAGTCTTTACCGTTTTTATGTGTTATGAGCCGGTAAAACTCAGCAGAATTATCAATACAATACCACGTTTTCAATAATATGTTATTATTAAAAAAGGAGCATGCGCTTCCTTTCAAATTGTATTTACCCGTACTTCCAACATATCGGTTTATATCGATACGATATTTCCCTGTTCTCCCTACGAACTCCATAACCTCTTTTTCATCATAATTTTCTTGTGTAAATAGCGGCATTGCTTCTTTTACACGATTTTGATATATATTCGTATTCACTGCATTTGGCATAAACAGCTCCTTTTTTTAAAGTGTTGATGATTAGTTAATCAACAGATATCTTAAAAATACTCGGTTTGATTTTTAAAAGTACCAAAAATTGCCTTCTACATTTTTGTAGAATATTCTGCATTTTATAATCTATCTTCTATTTTATATCATAGCTTTAACACTGCGATAAGTTCTTCTCCATCCATATCTCCTGTTTCAACAAAACCGAATGAGCTATAAAGTTTACGTGCAACTTGATTTTCAGGTTCATAAGACAACCAACAATATTCAGCTTTTCCGCAAGGAAAAGTCTTAACAAAATCTAGAGCCAATTTAACTGATTCTTTTCCAAATCCATTGTTTTGATACGCTTTATCAATCATCAGACGCCAAAGATTATAATTCCCTTTTGCTATTTCAGGTGCATCAATCCAATAGTCATGAACATCAAAACCGATCATCAAAAATCCGACCGGTGTTTCATTGGTATATATCCCGAATGGAAATGCATAACCATTTGTGGTGATTGCAATGTAGGCTTCAATGATGCTTATATCGTTGGCAGCAACAAAGCTTTTCTGTGTTTCCGATACCTGCAGTTTCAGAATATCCCAAATGTTTTTCCCGTTTACTTTTTCCAAATGAAGCATACTATATCCTTTATGACTTAAATTTATTCTGCAATATTAATTCCTTTCTTGATAAGTTTTTTCTTTGCTTTTTCGGAAATATAAATAGCAGTACCGTCAATAAGTTTTAAGTTTGGAAACTGTGCCAACTCTTCATCGGAAATAGACTTAATATCAAATAAACTACCCTCGCCATCCCATTGCGGAATAAGCTGCATATTAATTTCATTTCCGCCATCAAGAAACAGCTGTGTTACCTTTGGGGCCAATTCAGCAGGAATTTCCAATTGCTGAAACCAGCTTTTTACTTCAGGTATCATTTTATCGTAGTAATCATCGGGATCTATTTCTTTTTTTGCATAATCATTGCAAAAATCATATACATCAAATTTCGGTTTAAGCAGTTCTTGTTTGTACATCAGCTCTTGGATAACAGCAAGTTTAAAATTGAAGTTTGTAAATGTTAACATTTCACCTTCCGCCTTTGGCAGCGCCCATTTACCGCTTGACGCCCTCGGCGGTTTATACCAAAAACTTATATCCCGTATAGGTTCAGGTTCGGCACATACCAAATCGGCTATCTCATCGGTTTTTGATTTTCTTAAACGCTCCTGAAAAGATATTGCGTCCAGAACCGAGTTTAATTTGCTCGACAATGAGCAATTTATTTTCCAATTTTCCACTTTCATTTCTAAAAATATATAAGCATCTCTCAATGTTTTTTGAGGTATAGCTTCCAAAATAGTTTTACCGTTTATCGTAAAAATGCCGGGAAACACCTGCTTGGGATTTACATCGAAAAACGAAAAATTTACTTTTTTCTCCCATTCCTTATCTTCACATATTCTTATGTCTAGTTCGCTGATACGTCCTTTGGAAACAAAACTCTTTATTCCTATATTATCCCAGATATATATTTCCTCTAAATCATCTTTACTTACTGTTCCATCAGGCGGCTTACGCAATACTTTTCTATATTCACCGAATTTCTCCGCAAGAATATCTATTGATAGGTTTCCAATAAACTCATCATTAATATACAAACCGTTTTTAGTTAAATTGATATGAAGTTTCTGTTGCGGCATAGCCGGCTGTTTATCCTGTTTATTTGATTCCCTGCTTTTTATAATACTCATTTTATAACTCCTTACCATATAATATTTCTTTAATAGCTCTTATGTCAATTTTATACCATGTTTTGTTAACATACATAAGCACATACCATAATTGGATTTTTACTTCACTGCCATCACTATATCGTATTACTATTCTTAAATGAGGTGCAGTCATTTTAAACATCTTTCCGTCATTACTCTCATCATCATATTTTGCAGTATTTAAAATATCAGTTATTATTTTTATATCATCATGTTTAATTCTTCGTAAGGCTGTATTCGTATTATCGGAAAACTGCATTGATACAATTTCATCAGGGCTTATAATACATTGTTTTAAAATAGTCATAAAGCTGTCCTTTCCATCAGCAGATACTGTAAAAGTAATGAATATAAATATACAAAATGCAATTACTTGTTTCATTCTTTCCTTTATTCGTGCGGAGGGTTTAATACCCGCCGTCCTTGGCAACGCTCTGCGTCGGGGTTATTGATTACAGTGTGTTCACAATTTTAATCGTATTTTCAGATTGAAGCAGGCTGAACAGTTGTTTATAAGCACTTATGATTTTTTCTCTATTTTCTTTATCTGACAAACCTAAAATATAGCAATCGCTATTTATATCGATAAGATATAATACCTTGTCACTCATCGCAGCAAGCCTACGGAAAACTTCCGGCGGTTCAAATTCCATATCTTTATCCAAGTGAAGCATATTCGCTTTTATCTTTTTTGCTAATAGATTGTAACCGTATACAATATCTCCCACATCCGCCTTCCAATCGAACATTGCCAAATAGTTCAAATCTATAAAATCGTTTATCAAAGAGACACAAATATCTTCTTGCTCCGATGCTGTATGGTATATTTTCTTGGCTTTTTGCGGAGATATGCCGAGTAATTTGCAAAGCGATAAAAAAGTTTGTTCCGTATCGGCAGGTAAGCTTTTGTTCCGGCAAGCAAGTTTTTCTTTTTCCTCAAAAATACGTCTGTCTTCTTCTTCAAGTATTTTTATTTGCAGTTGTCCGTATCGTGTTAAAGCCGTTTTTATATTCTCAATGATTTTTTTATCAAAAACAGGGTTGTTCTTTCCTATAAAATTGAACCACTCTTGTCCCTTCTTGCCTGTGATGTCATAATCATAAGAAACAATTTCACACCGATCTCCGATTCTCACAACGGCAAAGATTTCATCTTCACAATAATCAACCATACAGATACTTTCGGGTATAAATGCTCTATGGCCGCCATTCTCGTAAAAGCGATTGGTGTATTTTGAGCTTTTGAGTGAAATACAATCAAAAATATTTTGTTCTTTAATTTGTGTCTCTATCATTTCTTGAGCCTGACTCGAAAACTTTGCGTTGTTTTCCAATATCTGCCGAAAGAGTTGTATATCAAATGCCGACCCACCTATGAGTTTTTCATCTTTGTAGTACACCCACGACACAGTTCGGCCGATATTTTTTCCGTTCATATTCCATTCCTTTTTTTATTTATGAATTCACATTGCATAATGCTATTTCTTTTAGTCCTCTATCATAAAACGAGGTAAGGCATATTTCGCCTGAGATGTTTTCGAGCCTGTGTTTGGACATTCCTCTTGGAAAGGTAATATCGGAATATTCACGTGTGCTGAGTGAAAAAATTTTTTGCTTGCCTTTCCAATCATCGGTTTTAAAAAGAGGAGTCATTATCACATATTGAGAATCAGTAAAGCATCCGTTGATGCCGCCTTTTTTACCGCCTTTTTTTAAGTCATCTGATTCGATAAATTTTTTGATTACTTTCCCATCTTCGGAAATACTTGCAAGAGCATAATAATTCATTCCCCACTTATTAACCGATGTTTGGCTGTCGCCCGGAATAAAGGCATAGATTTCTTTATCCGATATTTTAATGCTGTCTATTTTAGGTGCCTCGCCGCATCTGTCATCTTGATGTGTAAATACCTTTTTATCTATTGTAGAAAAACATTTCCATTCGGCAGATTTTGCAGCAGCATCAAATTCCAAAAGAGCAAAATATCTTGCATCCCCGCAATAAAATTCATTTTCAAAGCAAACGGGAATTGTCTTGCTGTCGGATATATTTTGAAAATACCTCTGTTCAGCCTTCTCCGGTACAATGTTATACCTTAGTAATGATTTATTTTTTATCGGAATTATTTCCGGAGAGGAATGAATGCCGGAGTAATACCGCACTTCTTTTGCCGAAATGATGAGTCCGAACCCTTCTGTATATCTGAAAAGGACAGAATAATCTCTGTTTGACATTGGGGGATATTCAATCGGAATCTTTTTTATGCCATCGACAGAAAGCGCAAGGAGGTAAAATTTATCCCAATCGCTTTTCACGCCTGTAGTCAGAATTATAGCAGTTCCATCCGGCAACAAAACAGAGCCATGCACAAACGAAAGCTCACTATCCAATTCCCATTTTTTCAATAAACTTAATTTTAGGTTCTTCATATTTTTATCTTCCTTATTTGTTTCAATATACTTAATCCTTTCAACCGAGCTTCTTCATCAACTAATCCTCTTCCTTTCATATTCTATTGTATCATTTTTCCTTATCGTTTTTAAGAGGGGCGATGAAAATCTGACAGTAGAAAAAACACCTTAAAAAGGATAGAATAGTGTCAAATATGTAATGAAATGAGAATTGTGCATGGAATGTAGTTATGGAAATGTTGATTATCGATATTTAAGGAATGACTTATCAATCGATAAGCCGGAACGTTCTGCCAGTGCATTATTTTCACAAAAGAGATACAACAAAGAAATACGGAAGAGAAACGATATGAAGCATATGGATTGGGATAATATGCATACAAGATTGGAGGCGCTATATATTTTGGATAATGCTTTGACTGACCCGTCGGAAGACGACTTGCGATTGGTAAGAAAGAAGAAACTCGACTCGAATCTCAAATATGTTATTGATAACGGAGCAGGAGATTCGTTATCTGTAATCTTTACGGAAACAGTGGTGTTGGTAAAAGGCTTTGCGCATGAAAACAGTCTGAACCAATTTGCTGCCGACGAATGGAATCAAAGTATTATAGACAAGATGTACGAAGGGCTTGACGAGAAATTGATGAATCTTTTTTCAGTAGACGAAAGGGCGGAAACGACATTTTTCATTTGGTATGATGGGGAAGTTCACCAAAATCAAACGGATGAACATGATGGAGGTTATTGGCTATTGGGATATGCTTTCGATTCGTATGAAAGATTTCGAGAATTTGTTACAGAATATTACTCTATGAAATTCGATGATAATTTGTTGAGAAAACTATATACGGATTCCGTTTTATCAGATTTTGAATTATCGGAATTGATTGCAGGATGAATAGATGTATTTTACAAATCGTTCAGAGAAATGAGAGGAGGAGCTGAAAATGTCTGTAATCAATTGGTATTATCGTGTGATAAAACGACGGATGATATTGTGAAATGGTTACAAGGAATTTTCAAATAAATCAGCATTGAATGACATATACTATCAGTGAAAGGGAGATAACAAATGCTAAAGATCGGAGAAAATCATACGTTTGAAGATGACTGGAACGGAAGACAGAGCTGTCTGATGTATTTAAAAGAAGATGAATCTGCATCATGGTCAGTGGATGTCGGATTTGCTAAAGGTAATTTTAGGGGCGAAACAATAGCACCTTCTATTTGCATAAATCGGATAGGTACAAACAAAAACTCAGCAGCAGAATTAATTGGAGAATCCTTTTCTGTAATGACAATAGAAGAAAGCGATGACAGAGAAGATTCATTTTACATTTATGAACACGAACCGATGGTTTCATACAAATTAAAAATTCTTGAAATAAGGAATAGCAAGGCTCATATCCAATGCAGCGGAATATTAATAGTGGATGGATATACTGAACCCTATGAACAGGAAAAATTTGAAATCGATAGTTGGATACCTGTTATTGAATCGGTTAAGGACTGGGAAAAATTTGGATTATAGGAAAAGTTAGGCGAGCAGAGGAACTATGAACGAGATTGAGAAATATAGAATATTGAGTGCAGGAAAAGCCTTTGGTCACCGTGCCCAAATTGCTTTGTTGTTGCTTGATAGCCGCACAGCCTATGAAGAACTTAAAGAGGAAGCGGCACAAACTTCAGTTGCCGGAAGTTATAGTTGTACCGGAGGTTTTCCATCCGAAATACTTGAAAGAATAATAACAGAATTGATATGCCGCGATAGCCGTGATACATGGTATTTGCCTGACAATGTAAAATTTTGGGACAGGCGTTTCGGCAGTCTGTTTGAGACCAAGTTTTTTTGCTATGATGATGATGTAGAAACTTGGAGTAAGATACTTTACAAATTCTTTGTAAAACTCAAGTGGATGCCGAAAAGAGAAGATTATACTTCAACAAAAAGCTATAATAACGTTTGGGGATATTTTGCAGAACTTTTAGCGGTTGTGAAACAAAATAATCATCCCGAATTTGATAAGTATTATGAAATTGCAATCAAAAACGGAATGAATGCAGTGATTTTGGAAAGAAAGTTAAAAGAACTGTCTGAAATAAAACAGTCCTTTATCGAGTTTAAAACAATTTGAACTAAAAAACGAATTTGATGAATGATGGATTAGTCGCATTTATAGTAGTGAACTGACTGTTATGTGAATATGGGAGAATAATTATGAATTACTATAATTGGAATGCAAAATGGGCAGGAAACTCTATTACAGAGTTAAAAGAGTATACAGGAGAAGAAATTTTAAAGTTATATTGCTACGGATTATCTGAAGAAAAATATCCTTTAAAAAAAGACAGAGACAGCATTTTAAAAAGCTGGATAGATTATTTTAACAATACAAAAACAAACATTAAAAAGCTTTTAGTAACAGGTATTGTAAATCAGAAGTTATTGGAAGCGATATGTAATCAAACGTCACTTGAAGAACTCGTTATATTTCAGGGCGATTTCTCGGACATACAGTGTATTACAAAATTAAAAAACTTAAAGGCTCTTTCAATATATGCTTCATCAAGAGTAAAAAGTTTGTATTCCATAGGCGAAATACAAAATTTAGAAGTGCTTATATTATCTAACTTCACCGGCATAACGGATTATTCGCCGTTGGGCAAATTAAAAAATCTTAAACAACTGGGAATTCATAGTTCTATGGGAAATATAATTAAAGTAGATTCTTTTGATTTTTTAAAAAGTTTGAAGAATATTAAAAATCTTCATACAACGGGATTTAGGCTATTGAATGGAGATTATTCGCCTGTTTTAGAACTTGAAAAATTAGAATTCCTATCTGTTAATATGCCTGCTTATGACTATAAAATATGGAATGATAGGTTTGCAGAAAAGTTTAAAGATATTCCACAAAATGACCATGTTCGTTAGTTTGTATTTATATAATTTTAAAACCGAGATGATAATGATTACTGAATGGATAGAAAGAATAAAGCGAAAACACAATTGTAAAGCACATTTTGGAAATGATAGTTTTCAAATGAAAGACTGTATCGTAGCTCCAGTCCACCTGATCACGGAGGAGATTTATGATAATCAAGAGTTTGATTTCTATGTTAAAACAAAATATGATATTTACCTGCTCCGTATTATAAATAATGAATCTAAGTGCGGTGTTATTTATCCGGCAAAAATGAATGGTATTATATATATTGTAAGCAATTTACCTATTAGTAAAAACAATATAACCGAATCTATTCAAAAAACATTAAATCGATTAGAGGAATATGGCTTTCCAAATTTAAAGAACTCAAAATACAAAATCGCATTTCAAATGGAGTAATAAATTGAGCACTTACACAATGAAAGAAAAAACTTTGGTTACTCTTAAAGATGAAATATCTTTTGAATATCCGTTTTCTGATGACATGCCTATGATTTACTTAGGCGAGATAGCTAATATGCCGGAACATGGAATTTTTATAGGCAAATCCGGAAAATGCTATTTTGGATATCATATTTCAAATTTTAGAGAATTAAGCGAAGAAGAAGTATAAAAATATTAAGACAGATTGATTGGAGGACTTAATGGAATTAATTGAATACATGCGGCTAAGAAATAAAATGACACAAAAAGAATGGGAAGACTCTTTTGAGAAAACGGAAAAAGAGATTATTGTTCTAAGACACGAAGGCGGCGGCGGAAGTTTGAGAAACGGTTTTTGGGACTGGGCTGCTTATTTCTTAGCTTATGTGGACTGTGAAACAGGTGAACTGCATAAAGAAGAAGGGCGTATAGTATTTCCTGTCACAGATAAAGAAAATTTGCCATATCAATTTGAAGACGAAACCATTTACAAATTAAAGGTGCGGGCAAAGCTTCCTGAGGAAGTTCCAAACGGTGTACTACCGACAAAAAAACATTTTTTAGTTGTGGAAGTTCTTGAAAAAAATGCGGCTTGTAAGGAATTGGAAGAAATACTTGCAGAGTATAGAAAACCTATAATTTTACAAGATGATATATTAGGTGAACTGATTTATGATAAGCCTCTTAAAAGTTTTCAAGGAAGTATTATTTGGCAGGATAGAAAAATAAATATTATATTAGATGTAGATAAGGATAATAAATCAGGAATAACAAAGGCAAAAAAAGCTCTGAAAACAATGGTGTCAGAACAGGAAAAATGGGACGTGGACCTGCGTAGTTTTGCTGCCCAAAAGCTTACAAAACTTGCCTACGAATGGGCAGAATCTGATAATGAAACTTCTGAAATTACAGAAGAAAGTTTTGCAAAAAGAATTAGTCTAAGTTTGATTTGGATGACATCGGGAGGTTCATTTTCTGCTTATTTTGATGATGACGACCTTTTCTTTGGGCATTGTATAACAGTATGCGGAAGCTTAAAGAAGGGGATTGTGTCGGCTGATATTGAGGGATAAAACATATACTGATATTTATGGTAATGAAAGGAAAAAATGGAAAAACAAGCTGTTATTAATCAATGGTTGCATGAGCAGGAAATAGCTCATATTAAAGGTTGGGATTTCTCACACATTAGAGGAAGATATAAAGAAGAGGATGATCTTCCATGGGATTTCGAAAACATTATAAAATCCTATTTAAATGATACAGATTATTTATTGGACATGGAAACAGGAGGCGGCGAATTTCTTTTGTCTTTTATGGCAAACGCTAAACATACTGCTGCGATTGAAGGATATGAACCAAACATCAAAATATGTGAGGACAGACTTCTTCCGTTAGGAATAGATTTTAAAGCATGTGACGGTGGAGATATTCTTCCTTTTGAAGATAACTACTTTGACATTATTACTAACAGACATGGTAAATATAATATAAAAGAGATTAAAAGAACTCTTAAAAGCGGAGGAGTATTTCTTACGCAGCAAGTCGGTGCAGAAAATGACAGGGAACTTGTAGAGCTTTTGATAGGTGATGTTGGAATTCCGTTTCCGGAAGCTTATTTAAATATTGCAAGACAGGAATTTGCTGATAACGGATTTGACATTGTGGAAGAAGATGAAGTCTACAGACCGATAGAATTTTATGATGTAGGTGCACTGGTTTGGTTTGCCAGAATTATTGATTGGGAATTTCCCAGTTTTGAAGTGGAGAAATATCAAAACAACCTTTTTAAAGCACAGGAAATTCTTGATAAAGAAGGTGTAATTAAGGGGAAAATTCATAGATATTATTTTGTGGCTAAAAAGAAATAATAAATTTTAGTTTGTTTTTGAGTAAAACAGTAAGCTATAGGAGATTAATATGAATCGGCATGATAATTTTGATTTCACTTTGGTCTGCACTGTAAAATTTTATAGAAGAAAGAGAAGCTTACCGCCTGATTTGAGTAATGGAAAATATTGTCCTCATTTTATGATAAAAACAGATACAAGATATTTGGGTATTTGTTTTATTGAAGGGCAGAAAGCGGACTTTGAGACTTTAGTAAAAAGCCATGTTGTACCATTGTATGAAGAGGTTGATTATTCCGGATTAGTCTGCGGAACTGATTTTTATATAATGGAAGGGCAAAATAAAGTTGGAGAAGGAACTATAGATGAAATTATTTAATGATACAAGTGTCAAATACTTTTGATACCCACATAGTACAATGGAAACTTAATAATTTGGGATTATAACTAAGGAGAAGAATAATGGCAAAGAAAAGAATTACCTTACCTAAAAATTTTGATGAACTGATTACAGCAGGAGATGTTGAAGCTCTTAAAGCCGTCTATGATAAATGTGAGCTTACCGCTCATAACGGTAGATACAGCCTCGATACGGCACTTCATTTTGGCGATGTTCCTGATGAACTTGTTATCTGGCTCGTAGAACAGGGCTTAGATGTAAATACACTCGATTATTATGGGCGTACACCATTATATAAACATGCCACTCTGGGCAGAGATACTGTAAAACTGCTGTATGAATTAGGAGGAGATATACAAAAACCTGATACATATGGGAATACACCTCTGCATACGGCAGCAGGATTTTTCCAACCTAAGATAGTAAGTTTTTTGATTGAAAAAGGTGCAGATGTTAATGCAAAAAATGATATGGGACGAACTCCGCTAGCCGAAGCCCTTGCTACTTGCAGAAATAGTAATATTGTACAGGCAGCGGAAATTGCAGAAATGCTGATAAAGGCAGGTGCTGAGGTAGTACCTGAAATGACGGAAAGAGTCGAAATAATCGGTAAGGATTTTGAATTTCACAGAGAAAACTTTAATAAAGATTATCTGGCTGAAACAGAAGCAGGGCTTGAGAAACTCTATACACTATTTGATGTAAAGCCTGCTCCAAAACGTAAAATACATGACGGCGTTTCTCCTATTATTGTAAAGACGGGTTCTTGGAGGGAACAATACGATGAACTTTGGGAGATGCTGATTCCTTCAAGCGGAGCTGCAAAAACAGTACAGGGAGAAGTCATCCGTATAACAGGCAGGGTGCAGGATGAGCTATATAGAAACGGCGGAGTAAACTGGGATAAAGATTATAGAAATATGCTTAATACCCTGCCAAATCATTTTGCTTCAGGCACACCGCTTTCTGAGGAAGAACTGGAAGAGACCAAAGAGCTTATTTCAAGCATACGTGCAAACGGTGGTGATGAAGACGCTATAACGGAGCGTTTGTGTGAACTTTCAGTTCTCTGGGTGCTTTCAAATCCGACACCTATTCCTTTAGGAAAAACAAATTATAACAGATGATTGAGAATATAAACTTATAAAAATAGTTCTTTGAGGCGGCAAAAATAATGAAGCGCCCTTCATATTGAGTTTTGGGGAGCATAATAGTATAATAATTACAATAAATGCTCCCCAATGGAGAAATAGATAATGCCAACAAACTATAATGAAATACAGGAATTCCTTAAGGTTCGCGCCGATCTTCATGCCAGATTAAGTTTATTGCCGTATGACGGTACACCTGAAATTAAAGAACGCGGCGATGGAAAATATTTATATGTTAGAAAGCGTGTAGCCGGTAAACAGACATCGACATATGTAGGAGTCTATACAGAGGAGTTATATAACCTGCTTCTCCGTAATGCAAAAGAAGTACGAAAAATAAGAAAAGAACTTAGATATGTAGAAACAAAACTTGCTATTGCCGGATATTCGGAAGATGAACTATCTTCCAATGTTATGGCAAATATTGCATTTGCAAGGGCTAATATAAAAATAAATATCTATGATCAAGCTGTCTTGGAGGGAATTGTAACATCTTTTCCACAAACAGAAGAAATTATAGAAAACGGAAGGGTTTCCGGCATGATAGCAACTGATGTGCAAAAGATTTTGAACTTGAAACATGCTTGGGAGTTTATTCTAGATAAAGATGTTATTGCAAGTAGATCAGACTATTATATGCTGAGTCATATTGCAAAACTTGTAAATGAAGGTTTTTTTGCAGAAGGGGGCCGCATTCGTGGTGTTCCGGTAACCATTGGAGGCTCATCTTATGTTCCGTCTTTACCGAATGAAGCAGATGTTAAAGATAGAATTCAAAAGATTACCGAGGAGAATGATGATGTGATTAATATTGCTATCAAATTATGTCTTTATTGTATGAAGACGCAGATATTTCTTGATGGTAATAAAAGAGCCTCTGTTATTTTTGCAAATCATTATTTGATTTCTCATGGCGGCGGTTTTATTGTAATTCCGGAAAAGGAAGTTCCTGAGTTTAAGAAGTTATTAGTAAAATATTACGAAGGAGAAGACATATCCAATATTACCGGTTTCATGAAAGAACGCTGCTGGAAAACAATTTAATTAATATGACAGGAGATAAAAAAAATTGCAAAATATATTTTGGCTATTCCCTATTATTTTTATACTTCATGAGATGGAAGAAATAATAGGATTTGGAATATGGTTAAATAAAAATATAGATATAGTCAGAAAATATAATAAACTTTATGTGCTATATCAAAATTTTAGCAATGAAGGTTTTTCGATAGCTGTTTTAGAAGAATATTTGCTCTGTATAATCATAACCGGTGTAAGCATTTTTTTCAGAATATATATCGTTTGGATTGGGGCATTTATTGCTTTTTCATTGCATTTGCTTGTTCATATAATCCAAAGTATTATTATTAAAAGATATATTCCGGCATTAGCATCAAGTATAATTCTTTTACCGATAAGTGTATTTCTACTAAATAAAGCAATTTATACTTTTGAATATACATTCTTTAGCATAGTAATTTCATCTGTATTATGTGTTATTACAATGTTACTTAATTTAATGTTTGTGCATAAAATAATGAAAAAGATAACTGAAATAAAAGGAGGTAAGAAAATGGTTCGTGATGATACCGCAAAAGGATGTTTTGCTATAGACGATTTTCTGAAAGCATTGGAAAAATAAAATGGATATGAATCAATACTTGCAAGAGACTACAATGCTGGATTTTTCAAATCCGGACATTCAAAAATTAATAGAAGTAAAACATTGGAAGGAACAAAATAAATTTGACTGCCTTAAAGCTATTTATAACTTTGTAAGAGATGATATCGCATTCGGGTATAATACAGATGATGGTATCAGCGCATCTAAAGTTCTTAAGGACGGATACGGTCAATGCAATACAAAAGGAACACTCTTCATGGCTTTGTTGCGTGCCTGCGAAATTCCTTGTCGAGTTCATGGTTTTACCATAGACAAACAATTACAGAAAGGAGTAATGGGCGGATTTGTTTATAAAAATGCGCCGAAGAATATATTTCACAGTTGGGTTGAAGTATATTTTGAGGATAAGTGGTATGAACTTGAAGCCTTTATACTGGATCAAAAGTATTTATCAAAACTGCAAAAACAATTTGCAAACTGCACCGGTTTTTTCTGCGGTTATGGTGTTGCGGTAAAAGATTTCCGGCATCCAATAATTGATTTTGACAGGAACAACACGTACATACAAAGCGAAGGAATTGTTCAAGATTTTGGAGTATGGAATTCTCCTGATGAATTGTTGAAACATCATCATCAGGAAGTGTCAGGAATAAAAGCCTTTGCTTACAAACATTTAGGAAGGTATTTGATGAACTGCAATGTAAAGAAAATAAGGAATACCTGAATTACGGGTTAGTAAAGATAGGAAAGAAACCTATGACAGATAACTATATTACGTTCAGACTCTATGTGCCGATCGGTATAATGACCCTCTTAATCGTTATGTTGTTTTTTCACAGGCACCATACGCTTAAATACTTATACATCCTCAACTTCTTCTGCTTGCTTGCGGCTGTATTCGTCTATCTTATTTTTAGAAAATATCCTGTAGGATATGAGTATCCTAATTTATACAGGGAATTTTATCACTGAAAAGCGGATAATATATAATTAAAGGAGATTATGAGAAATGGCAATAGACGGTGTAAAAATTATAGACAGTGACGATGGGTATGACATTTACAATACTATAGTAGAACGATATAAAGACGGTGAAAATATCGACACAATAATTGAAGATATTTTAAATGACGAGAATAATTTTTGTATAGATTCATTTTACACGGAGATTTACTGGACTGCATTCGCTTATTCTTTGTGGAAGGTCGGACATTTGTCTGAGAAGATAAAGAATAAGGCATTAACAATAATTGCAAAAGGTGCTGATGATTTCTGGCTTGAAATTGACGGCAAAGCTTTAAAGCAAAGACAGAAGGCTCTTGATAAACTGGCAGTACAGCTGCAAAGTGAAAATCAGAAACCGATTAAGGTACCGAAGGCAAAAATTAAACGAAATCCGTATTTTAACGTGGGAGAAGTGCTTGCAGTTAAATTTGAGAATGAGTACGGCGTCGTTTTTGTTTCAGATGTTGACCAGACACCAAGAAAAATAGAATATCATTTAGCTTGTACGCGCTTGCTGCAAAAAGATGAGCCGACTATGGATGATTTTTTGAATAGCGAAATTGCCTGCAAGAAACAAAATACGAAATATGCTCTGGATACGGATTGCTGGTTTAATCACAAAGATTTAGGACTTCTATTAGATAAACTTGAAAAGATAGGTGAAGTCGTTTTTGAAGATTATTCTTTAGGACTATTAGCGCCTGCGCATACATTGGAGAATATATACGAAGAAATTACCGCCGACAAGAAGATTTGGCAACTTCGCTTTATAGAAACCTATCATTTGATAAAAGAAATTAACATAATATAGTAGATACATACATGATGAGAAAATTTGAATTTGTGGCAGGAACACCAAAAAGCGAAATGATTATGGGATTATGCTTTCCGATAAGCGTTATGTTTCCTATATTACTAACCTACCTGCTGTTATTTTATTCTGGAATGATTACTTACAAAATTCATCCGCTATTTAAATTTTTAGTGTTTTTACCTGCATTTGTTATATCATATCTTATTATAAAAAAAATTCGTAAAAGTGTAGCAAAAAAATTTATTGTTTATATCGATAAGCTTAATATAAGAATTTTAGAAAATGAAAAAGAAATTATAGCCGGTAAAATCTCATTTTGTAAAATCAAATCGAATCATGATAAATTGCTAAAGGTTGATATAGGAATTGATAACCGGAAAATATCATTTATATCAAGACCGAAAGAATACAAAACAATTATAGGCGCTACATCCTTCAATCCTTTCGGGATAAGCGATATATCAGACATGGCTCAATTATTGACTTTGGAAAAGGTGGTACAAGATCTTATTGAAAAACAAGAGGAAAATTAGATTGACTGGCAGAAATGAATAGCGCATGTTTACATCTCCCTAATTCATCCATTTTTTCCATTATTTCAGTAAAATCGGAAATCATTAAATTAAAATCATAATTCAGTATTTTCTTTTTTTGTTTTTCTGCAATAGTTTTAAGTGCAATTAAAAAATACTCTGCCAGTTTTTCTTTTTGCTGACGATGTGTTAATCGGCTGAATTCTTTTTCAAAATGTATAACTACATTTATCTTGCCTGTATCTGCTCTAAATGACCCGTATTGAAATCGGGGACGCAAGTAATATCCGTTTTCGGAAATCTCTTCTTTTGTGTATAATTTCTGCAATTCTTTTGCGGCTTCTTGACTTGATAATTTGCGTCCCGATTCATCGATGATATAGTTTGTTTTGCAATGCGCATTATCATAATAGCTGAAAGCACATTTCAATAAAATACAATTTACGGCTTTGCCGTATTTTTCGGGACGCATCTTTTTATTTAATTCGTCCTGAAGTTTTTCTTTAATGCTTTCTATAACCGGTTTTGAATTTTCATAACAGTTTGATATTGTATGCACAATCCAAACAGGATTTTTAGGAATCCAATTACGTTGACTTTCAATTTTTATGTCTTCTATATTTTCAGTTACGGGGTAATCCCAATACATCGGTTGTTTTTTGTCTTTGCCGTCGGGAGAGGGGTAATAGGAAGTTCTACCCTGTTTCATCGTAAATCCCGTTTTTCTTTTTGACCATATTGCCTCGACAAACCGGAGCTCTCCAAATCTGTTGCAAAAAAAGGTACGGGGATTACCGTTAAAAAACACACCTCTTGACGCTTCCACAGGTTCATGGTTTCCCCAGCCGATTACGGCAAGACATTCACAAAGCCGCACCGCCTTGTTCCACTCCGAGACGCTTTTATAATCCGCATATTTTAAAAACTCGGCAAAAAGTTTTTCACGTATGTTTTCAATAGAGTTTTGAGAATATAAAAAATCTTCCAGCTCCGATAAGTCGTTAATTGCATAAATTTTGTTCATATTTGCCATCCTTGTCTTTCGGATAGTCCATACCGACAGGCAAATAAGGGGTTCCTAAAAACTTGGAACTTTTTATATCCGTTGTTTCACTGTCGTTTAGGGCTGTCGCAAGAATTTCGACAGAACTCTGCCTGTATTTTTGTAAAGCGGTTTCGTATTCTTTCAGAAAATCGGGAATTTGTTTCATGATTATATTCCTTATATTTAATCCTTACTTAGAAATCTGACAGCCGATTTGCGAGCCTTTTCTATTTTTACTGCATCTTCATTTTCAACAGCGATAGACGATATCCATTTTTTGCCGAATAAACTCTGTGCCGACTCTATCATTACGCCGCATGCAAAAAGGTCTTTTTCCGCAGCGATTGCCTATCTAAAAACATCTTTTACATCCGGGAGTATTGTTTGACTATGCAGTCTATTACATGATAATTGCCATAGCCCAGAAGCTGACCATGCACGGCAAAGACTATCTTCGTCGTGAAGCATTCTGTCATTAAAAATACCAATCTCTTGCGCTGTCCCAACCCACCCGACAGCTATCAGCACTTTTCGCCTCAGAACACAGTCCTTCGTATTTAAATACGAAACAAGTATCGGTACAAGACAATTGCATGCAGCCGTATAAAAATCGCGATGTTTCGACCTTACAAGAATTTCGGCAATGAGATAGGCAGTGAACACCCGTATTTTTTCGGTTGAAGCTTTGTTTATAGCTGCAAAAAGAAAATCAATTCCCGCTAAATCGTGTTTATCGAAACTGTTACCCAAATACAACGGATCATCTCGCTCCCAGTCTTCGCAAATCAATTCGTAATGATAAGCGAGCTGATTACTGCCGCCTAAATCGGCTATAAAACCGATACATTCGCTAAGAGGAAAACCGGCTCTTTGTAATTCGGTATACTTTTTTTGTAAATCTTCTTTTGTAAGATTTTGACGGCGTAACCGTTCCGCTTCGAGTTCTTGTAAAATCTTTTCCGTTGAATTCGACATTACTTTATTCCCTTTTTAAAACCATGAAGAAAGTATTTTTGTTCTTCCATAAGTTGTAGGAAGCCGATGCCAAGGAACATCTTCCATTTTTAAATTATGAATATAAGAATTGTTTTGCATACAATATCACTCCCTGTGTATTTATGGTAAATTGGTTTTACAGCTTATATTTTTCAATCAGCTCCATCAGCACAGACACGGTATTAATTTCTTCTAAAAGTAAATCGTCAAACTCTTCTTCAAGTTCATCTTGTCTGTCGCAAATCCATGATAAAAATTCTTTTGATTTTTCATAGTTTTGATGAATAAAATAATATTCACCTAAAATACATTTTGCAGATGTAACACTGGCAAGATCATCATCGAGTTCGATTACCTTATTTAAAGTCTCCAAGGCTTCATCATATAATTTTTTATTTAGTTGCAGTATGCCCTTTTTTAGATATAATTCTCCGTTCATATTTTATCCACTTATATTTATTCTATCATCTTTCAACCGTTTTTGTAAGTGTTGTAATTATATCGTCCAGTGTTTCAGATATGGAATTAAAGCCGGCTTTTTTTGCAGCCTTAGGAGTTTTTTTCAATGAAAATGATACGGCTTCTTTTAAAGCTTCTACATCTTTTAGTGAAATAAGATTTTCCTTCGCCACAGCATTCCCAAAAGAGTCTGTAATAATTTTATCATCATTCAAAAGTGAATAACAATTGCGAATCATTATGCCGATATGAGAAAGTGTTATATAATCCCGTTTTTTCTGCATAAGCTCTATGATTACAGGCAAAACTTCGGAAGTTTTCTTTAAATACCAAAGCAGGCTTGCTGCAGCTTGCCGTACAGAGGCATCTTGATGCCCTAAAAATAATCCTCCGAGCTCACGAGCCTTTATTTTGAATTCTGTGTTTCCTTTTTTTGCGATAAAGTTTTGAGAATCTTTTACCAAATAAGCTAAATCAATATAACGTTCACAATATGTTTTAATCAAAAATAAATATTCCCATAACAGTTTCGAATCTTTTTCGGATTTTACTATTTTAAAAAGTTTTGTGTAATTTTTAGTTTCAGAAAACCAATCTCTTATCGGATAGGTATTTTTCGTACCCGTTTCCAAACAAGAAGCTTGTCTTAAAAACTTTATCCCTTTTCTTCTCATACTAATATCGCTGCTTTGCGCTTGCAGCAATGCTTCATCTAATGCTTCTTTTGAATACTTTGCCATATTCTTAACTAATCCCTCTTAAACTTTTAAGAACAATTTCTTTAAACAGCTCGCCATCAAAATTATATCCGGCTGCTTTAAGCTTTTTTTCAATAATTCCGCCTAACTGTATCAACGAGTTTTCCATGAATAGAATAAACTTTCTATCCACTGGAAGAACAGGTTCTAACGACCAATAGTTTTTATCGATACAAAACTCTGTCGTATATTCTGTCTTTGCACGGAAATATCGGGTTGCAGTAATACCCATTTTATCGCAATAAGAAGAAACATCTCCGCTGATATATACGTTGATTTTTATTCTATCTAGCCCTTCAAAAAATATTTTTTTAAAATGCTCTTTCAAGGAGTTTCTCATTTTTATTATCAATGAATGAACAATTTTCCCACCATCAACCTCAACCGTAATTTCACCGCCGATTACCGTACTCAAAATAACTTCCATATTGCTGTCTCCTCATATTTTATTCTATCATCTTTTAGCAATTTTGTAAGTGTACTATTCTTTTATATTGTTACCTTCCTTGCAAGATTATCAAAAACGCTGTCAAAAAAATAAAGAGAAAAAATAACAATAATGGGAATGATGATAAGTTCAATGTAGTATAGTTTAGCCGAAATTGTATTTTGTTGAAAAATTTTTATTTTTCTTGTAAGCTGACTAATAGCTAAAAATAAATTCGTTATTATAAACGATACTAAAAATCTATAACTCTCGATAACAATATCAAAAGAAAATGTAAGAGTTCCGGTAAAAACTCCTGTCTTTGGGAAATAGTACCCGATGATATACACCGCAATATTTAGCATGATGTAGTTCAAAAAAGTTTTAAGATATTTATTTTTAATTTTCGGAAATAAATCGGGAAGTCCGCCCCAAAGAGGAGCTGAATCATTATATCTTCTTTGTTTTATCAGTGTGAAAAATCTTGTGATTAACACTACATCGGCTGTAAAAATTAAAAAAGTAAAAATTACTATTACTGTTGTAGTTACAATTTTATTCATATTAATTTCTAAAGATATGCGGAAAATTTACTGTGAACACTTCCTGTTCTTTGGGAGAAAGATTCTCGAAGTCTTTATTCATGCGGAGGGTTTAATACCCCGACGCTTGCGTCGTAATAAAGGGTATTAAAGCCGACTGCAACCACCTTATAGAACACACAGTGCGAAACGTTGAGCACTGTGCCCCGACGCTTGCGTCGGGGTTGTTGATTTATCCTTGCAAATATCTTTTTTGCAAGTTCATTTTTAGAATCCTCGGCTAAGTGAGTAATCGTTAAAATAATTGTGCCTTCCAAATAATTCGGAAACATCTTTTAATCCTAAAAATCCCGTGTTGTATCAAAAATTTCCAAGAGTTTTTCTTTATTGATAGATAGAGAAGGCGGTATTAAATCTAAAAGTTCTGTAAGAGCACAATAGATATCCTCTCTTTCTACTGTTTCAATAAAATATTTGCGTTTGTCCATCTTATTAAAGGCTTCAGTGTATGCCCTCACCAAAGCTTCGGCAGTCCGAGCAGCTTCGATCGGCGAGCTTTGTTCCAATTTGAGAATTTCGGCTCTTGTTTTTTTATATACATCTGCTGCTTTCTTGGCATTCGCTGCAGAAATATTTTCTTGTCCGTCCCATGAGCGGAACGGATTGTCAAGGTTCTGCGCCAACCATTCCGGCTTTCGCGGCTTTTGTATCCAAAGATCAAGCCCTTCTTCTTTTCTCTTTTTATAAAGCTGTTTAGCTTTTTTGGCTGCATTTTCCGGCAGGCTGCTCATCCAAAACCAATGTAAGTTAGGTAAACATTCCGGCTCCGGAATGTCTTCGGCAGAAAAACCGAATAAATCAACCGTGGTAAAGCCCTCCAATTTTGTAAATCGGAATAGCATAGAAAGGTTAGAAAGAATACCGGGTTTTCCCCATAGCCGCAATTCCTTCAGCATCGGGTATGCTTCTAGAATCTCGGCCATATCAAGTTCTGTAATCTCTGAGCAATGCAGTTTGCCCAAGTCTTTTAGACCCTGTATTTTAGGCACTATTTCAGTTGCTGTTAAAAGTAATAAAGCTCCGTTTTCAACAGCATGTATTTTACAGTTATTTGTTACTTCACCTAACAGAATAAGTTCTTCCAATTCGTTATTCAGATACAGTTCTTCCACGCCGTTCATATCAATAGAAAGTTTGTGCAAATGCGCATTGGAAAAATCCAATATTTTTTGCTGATGATTTTCAAGTACCAGCTCATCTAAAAACGGACATGATTGTAAATATTCATATAAACCGATATGCCATTTTTTACATGCCAAATAGGATAAGCATGGAAAGGCTTTTAATTCCAGCACATTTTCAAAAGGAACATCATCATGTATGCGATGTCTGGAAATCGCCATTTCTTTTCCGGCAAATATAATTTTTTCCTTACTGCTCTCCGCTTTTTTAAAAGCATCTCTTTGCTCTTTAGGAATCTCCTGCCATTTAAGTTGACGATATACTTCATATCCGTTTCCCCAAGACATTGCATAGGTATTTGTGCTTTCATCGGTTAATGGCTGCATATTACCGATTAACATATGGTTCGCAGGTACCATGACATCAACATTACAAAGATGCAGACCACGTTTCCAGTACATAAAGTCCTGATAAAGCGGCTTTAGTAAAGGTAACTCTTCCTCCTTGACAGGCTGTTCACCCGACCAATCTAACCAGAGCAGCACTGCTTTCGGTTTTTTCTCACCTTCCTCTATCTTGGTTATTTGGCACGCAGTATATTTTTTTAAATATGAATTATACACACAGTATACATCGCCGGTTTTCGCTCGCATAATTATGCCTCTTCTTCTTATATATTATTACATTTCAAAATTTTAATTTTGCGACAAACCATATTCGCTCAATCCTATTTCTTTTAAGTTTACATCCTTGCCATAACCGTCGTATAGGACATTTTTTTAGTGCTTCTATTAATTTTATAATATTTATCCATTTTTTAATTATATCACGGTTTCCGTTCTTTGATAAGTTTATCCAAATATAATTTATCTACGCTAATCCATTCAATGTTTTCTTTTCCGTTTTTATAATTGCGATATTCGAATATCATTTCATCTCTTTTTTGAAATAATGCATTCACAGCCCAATTTTTTTCTAAAGCCCCTGTTTTGCAATCAATAATCAGTTCATCAATTAATTCAAGTGCGGATAAATCAAATGCATAGCATCTTCCTTCAGTAGTACAAACTATTCCGAAACTATCATTGATTTTCTGTACATTGGATAATGAATCTTCTTTAAACAAAGCATATGTATTTTCAGCAATCGGCGTAAAATCGGAGGAGGAAATTTTAAAAAAGTTTGAGCTATAAAAATCTGCAAGCAAAGCATACTTATCGAAGCTAAACATATAAGATAAATTCTCCGGAAACTTATATATTATTTTCAGCTCATTTTGAGTTAATTCTATGCAATAATCTTGAGAGCCGTCCTGTCCTGCTGCAAAAGATACTACTATGCGATTTTCTTTATTTAAACTTGTAAAAGCTATATCTGAATCGCTCAATTCATCTTCCATTTTTATAGAAGCAATTTTGTTTGCAGCTTTATCGAATACCATTATGCGTACACAATTTTCGTCTAGCCGTTTTGCGGCCCAAATAATCTTATTTGTATGAGGCGACTGATAGATAATGTCAGCTTCGCAGCTTATTATTTTTTTAATCTCGGCACTTGTTTTCCTGTTAATGCCCTCTAAACAACCTTTGCTTTTAGTATAAAATTTAGCATAAATCATAGTTTGTTGCTTTCTCTCTAATCCTCATCTGTTTTGTAAGTGCCGATGAAGACAAATTTCTCGGGATTATTCTTAATGTAATCTATCAGTTTATCGTCAATGTCTTCGTTTTCATAGAAGAATTGTAACATTTCTAACCGCTAACTTTCCCAATCGATGGATATGATTTTTGCATCTTCACCGAATTTTACGCAGAGTATTTCATCGCTTTCATCAGGTGCAATCATAAAATCCATTGTGATGTGCGGCTTTTCACTGTCAATCCATAAGCCTACATTCGTTATCTTCATTTTACTTACAAACTCGGTAATATCACTTGGCAAATCTTCCAGTCCGCATTCTTCAATATGAAAGTCAATATAGTAGCTGTCATCTTTTAAATATGTTATCAGCGATTTTCTTGCTTCTTTTATTTTTTCATCTATTTCTTCAAGAAAGCGTGCATAAAGGTCGAGTATGCCGGTAGACGGTTCTACATTTTTGCCGAGCCAAAGCCACGTGTCTATCCCCTGAATCTCTTTTTCCCAAATTACTTCTACATCATCTGTTGTCGCAAGATTCAACTGATCGAAATATTGATGCTCGATTTTTTTCATAACTTAATCTCCGATAAAAACTTTTTGCAGTAAATATCAATTTGCAAAAAAAGTTTTTTCCGTGCTTTTGCAACGAAGTTAAAAAGCACATATAATAATGCGACGTTTGTCGAAAGACAAACTCGGCAGATAAACAGTGAGGCTGAATTCCTGCCGAACTGTTTATCATGACTCCGATAAAAACTTTTTGTAAGTATATCAAAAAATGAAACTTTTGTCTGTGGACACATGTACTGATAAATACTATATTATTTAATCTTTATGTGGAGGTTTATATGATACCGACAAAAGAATGGATTGAAAAATATGAAAAAGTGAAGGAGCTGCTTGTATCTCCTGTGCATTACGGTAACTTGTTTTCTCAAAATGAAGTACAGGGGAAAAAGTTATTTATATTGCCGATGGGAACCGTGCATTTTCCGACGGGAAATGTTCTGGTGCGTGATCCGCTCGTCTACCTTAACAGAAACGCGGAACCGTATCTGCAAAAAGTACCTACAGGAATTTTTCCATTAGAAACTTTGGTTGTTGAAATAGAAGAAGACCATTACCGATATGTTGCAACACGGGTAAAATTTTCCAATGAAAAGGCTGCCGTATATCGTGAAGCCTTGATAGGCAATGAAGATTTGGACAATGTCGATGGAGAAAGTTTTTTCGGGTTTAATGTCGATGCAGGGCTTGCAACAGTTGTCGATGTAAAAACACGGGATGCCTATTGCAATTTTGAAAGTCGTTGGGCAAACGAAAATCCCGACAAAAATATATACGACGATTATTTTGCAAAAGAGTTCAAAAAGAGTTATGTAGCAAATCCGCGCTTTCAACGCGACGGCGGGGACTGGATTAACTATCCTTTAGAAGGAACGGACTTGACCGTTCCCATGATACAAAGCGGTTTCGGTGATGGAAAATATCCGGTATATTTCGGCTACGATAAAAACGATGCCATTTGTGAACTTGTCATCGAATATATTTTCGCCGGATAAAAATGATAATGCAGTAAAAAGGACTACGTATCCATCGAAATATCGAACCAATCGGATTCTTCGGAAATAAGCCACTCAAGTCCGCGCCGCCGTTCCATCAAAACATCGGGATTTAAGTCCTTGATTTCCGTTTCGGGGCGGAGCCGTTTTTCTTCCGTTGCCCAGTGGTAACGGTAGTGCAGATCGAGCATATCCAGTATTTCTTCTATTCCGCGTAACTTACATTGTGCTTTAAACGCAGCTTTCCCATCGGTGTCGCCGACCAGTTTTATCGCTCTCTCCACATCACAGATGTCATTCGGATACGAAATATCCTCGACCAAGCCCAAAGCCCACACAAGCGACCAATAAGCTTCATAAGTCCAACAGACATCGATGACATCCTGTTCGCTGTATGTTCCGTCAAAAAGTCGTTTTTCTTTTTCCAAAAGGCAGTCCGATACTTCGTAGTTTTCAAGCAAACGTAAAAACAGTTCCCTCGATTCTTCATCCCCTTGCTCATTATGAATGTCTTCAGCCAATTGAATCGACAAAAGACATGCGATGGCTCTGTCGCAGATTTCTTCAAGGCTTTTAAGCTTCGCCTCTTTTGATGATTCCACCAAGGGCAGTTCTTCCATACAGGCAATGCCCATTTCCTTTATTTTTGCATTCGATTTTTCACGCCGATCTTCAGGTTTTATGTACATAATAATGCTCCTGTTTCTTGTTTACGCTGCCATTATATCAAAAACCGAAATTATTGATAACTGCTAGGAAAACACCTTAAACATGGTATACTGTTAGCTTAGCACATTTGACTTGGTAAATAGACCGAAATATGATGCAGTTTTATTCAAATGAATTTTATCACTGAAAAGCGGATAATGTATACGGAATAAAGCGTTAAAAAAGGATTTGTAAATGATGAGAAGAATAACATTTCAATGCAATAAATATTCAACCGGTGTATTGTATATTATGGTGTTATTCGGAGTAATAGTTGGACTTTTGACTTTTTATGCATTTCTTGTGTTCTCCGGTATTGAGAAAGGACCGGAACATGGACCGGTATATTTCAGAGAACATCCCATGCATGCTGTTTATATGATATTCGGTTTAATTCCTATTACTATGTCGCTGCCGGCATGGATTGCTGCAAAATGTTGGAGCAGCAAGGAGGAAGAAGCACAGCTTGAACTATATGAAGATCATGCCGTTTTATATTGGAAAAATAAAGAATTCCTCATCAAAAGGGGAGCGGTAAATATTAAGATTCCCAAACCACAACCTTATTGGTATAAAACTTACGTATTAAAAATACCGAGACACAGAGTTGTTTTGGTTGGCTCTATAAAGGAAACAAAAGAAAAGAGAAGAGGGCGACCTTCTTTGGATGTTGCAATGCAGGAACTCTCAGCTTACAAAAAGTAAAAAGCCGTATACAGCCTTATATAATCGGTCGATAAGGGATAATCCGCCCTGGAGTAGGATTACGATGAACGGATTATTGGGGTAACTAACGTTCTTTTTGGCAAACAAAAAAAATTTCTTGACAATATTTTCTTTATCGGTTTATAATCGCCATATCACTACGGCATGGTACTTTCTAACAAAAAATCGATAATATTTTTGTGGATAATGCCGTCCCTGCTGAAATCAAAACGATCTAATGATAGCACGTATTTGGGGAAATTATCTTCAATTGTTTTATATACTCCGAATTCCCGTTCTCGTGTTTGTTCATCGCTTAACATATAGGCAACTTGATAATAAGAGAGCTGATTATTCTTTTGTGCGATAAAATCGATTTCTCTGTCTTTTAATTTTCCGATTTTTACTTCGTATCCTCTTGAGGCAAGTTCTACAAATACAATGTTTTCCAGTATTCTTTCAATATCTTTTGTATTGGAAAATCCCTGTGCTTGCCGGAAGCCGTGATCGGTTACATAATATTTTTCGTCTACTTTCAGGATCTTTTTACCTGCCATATCATAGCGGGGTACTTTTTTAATGATAAATGCGTTTCGGCAATATTCCAAATAATTTAAAACGGTATCGATTGAAACAGTCCTTTTCTCATTTTTAAAATAGTTTTTGATGCTGTTCGCCGAAAAAGTATGCCCGATATTTTCGAGCACATACGATAAGATACGATTAAAAATATCGACATCTCGAATGTTATTGTACTGTAATACGTCTTTGACCAATACGGTGTTATACACATCGCTTAAATATTTAAAACACGGAGTTTCCTCCAAATTAAAATACCGTAAAAAAGGCATTCCGCCAATCTGCACATATGTATCGAATAGCGCTTCATTTGAAAGCTGCGTATCTTTAAACGCTTGTGTGAATTCGTCGAAGGTAAACGGATAAATTTCAAATGCCGTATATCGCCCCGAAAGCAGGGTAGCAAGGTCTCCCGAAATAAGCGTTGAATTTGAACCGGTTATATAAATATCACAGTTTTTATCCACGCTGAGGCTGTTGATAACCTTTTCCCAGCCTGTCACCATTTGTATTTCGTCAAAGAAAAAATAGATTTTGGTATGTATGTTTTGTATGCGCGGCTGTAAATAGGCATGCAAAGCCTTTGCAGTCGTTATATCAAAAAAATCTGCCGATTCAAAATTGAGATAGAGTTTGTTTTCAGCGGGTATGTTTTTTAGAATTTCGTCTTTTATCATCATTAAAAGCGTTGATTTTCCGACTCTTCTCATACCGGTTAATACTTTAATAACCGGCTTGTCTACAAATTGCGCAATCTGTTGTATGTATTTCGGTCTGATAATCTGATTCATGAAATTACCCCTATTAACTTCGATTATAATCGAAACATTCGCTGTAATCAATATGTATTTCGATTATAGTCGAAATAATATATACAATCTATTGAAGGTATCGCTAAAGACCTCTTAAAAAGGATCAAGAAAAAAGATAAAATAAGGTATGAACGGCAGAATATCGGCTTTACCGGATAAAACAAAAATACGATATGGTAAATTTTTGACGGTACTCTTTTTTACCTATGCCGCGCTTTTTTTATTTCCGTTGAAAATTGTGCCGAAAAATGTGCCCTATTCGTATGCGCTTTATGATAAAACGGGTGTCCTGCTCGGTGCATCGGTTGCTTCGGACGGCCAGTGGCGTTTTTCGCCCGGCGAGGTTCCCGATAAATTTGCTCAAGCGGTTATCGTTTTTGAGGATAAACGTTTTTATTATCATCTCGGTGTTGATCCGATTGCTGTAGTGCGTGCGGTTGTGTCCAATATACGGGCGGGACGGATTGTTTCGGGAGCTTCGACGCTTACGATGCAAACTATGCGGCTGCTTGCAGGGAATAAGCCGCGTACATTCGGGCAAAAATGTAAAGAATCGTTACTTGCAGTTATGGCGGAAATCCGGTTGGGCAAGGCGAAAATCTTGTCGCTGTATGCCGCTCATACGCCGTTCGGGGGAAATGTCATCGGCATTGAGGCTGCTTCTTGGCGGTATTTTAACCGTTCGCCGGCTTCGCTGACGTGGGCGGAGGCGGCAACACTTGCCGTACTGCCGAATCAACCTTCGCTGGTGCATCCGGGAGCAAACAGAGCTGTTTTGCTCAAAAAGCGTAATACATTGCTGCAAGAGCTTTATGCGAGAGGGCGTATCGATGCACAAACGCTGGAGCTTTCGCTTGCGGAACCGCTGCCGGCAAAGCCGTACCCGCTGCCTTCAGGCGCCCCTCATTATTTGGAATTGTTAAAGAAAACGAACCAGTCAGCGGCGCGGTTTTACACTGATTTGGATTCCGGTCTGCAAAAAAATCTCTACCGGATTCTGGAACGGCATTCGCGTGAACTTTCCAGAAAAGGGATCGATAATGCTGCAGCGCTGATTATCGAAACCGCTACCGGAAAAGTGCTCGCATACTGCGGCAACACGGGGCTTGACGGCCGGAATGGAACTACATCGGCAGTAGATATTGTGCAGGCGCGGAGAAGTTCCGGCAGCTTGTTAAAGCCGTTCCTTTATGCGGCGATGCTGGACAGCGGCCGGTTATTGCCGGATCAACTCGTCATTGATATTCCGACCCGTATCGGCAGCTATAAACCCGATAACAATGTGCCGCTCTACCGCGGGGCAGTTCCTGCTTCCGAAGCGCTTTCACGCTCGTTAAATATCCCCGCCGTTAGAATGCTTCGTGAATATGGGATCAGTCATTTTCTCGACTATCTGAAGCGGTGCGGTTTTACCACCTTTACGCGGTCGGCCGACGAATACGGCCTGCCGCTCATCCTCGGCGGCGGTGAGATTACGCTCTACGAAGCGGTATATGCCTATGCACAGCTTATGAACGCTGCATGCGGCCGGAGCGGGTACTCCGGTGAACACGTCTTTCCCGTATCAGCTGGCGCTGCATGGTTGACGCTCAAGGCATTGGCCGAGGGGGTGCGTCCCGATGATGAATCGCTCTGGCGCGTTTTTGCCGGTTCCAAAAGAATCGCATGGAAAACCGGTACCAGCAACGGAAACCGCGACGGCTGGGCAATCGGAACCACAGAAGCATATACGGTCGGTGTGTGGTTCGGCAATGCGGAAGGACAGGGGAGGCAAGACCTCCAAAGTATCCGCACGGCAGCGCCGGTGTTGTTTGAAATTTTTGCTTCCCTTCCCGCAGCCCATTGGCCTGCGGCACCATCCGAGAATGTAAAGGAAGAAACTTTCTGTGCCGATTCCGGATATATGGCGGGACGGTACTGCAGCCGTATCGTAAAGGGTTTTCGTCCCGCTCAAGCGCCGCAGGGTACGCTTTGCCCGTATTGCACCGCCGTATCGTTTACCCCAGACGGAAGATTTCAGGCTGATATGTCGGACATGACGGGGGTATACGAAGGCCGGTTTCCGCTCATTCAAAACCGCTTTGTATTGCCGCCGGCAGTAGAGTATTATTATACCCGGTTTGCAGCGACGTATAAAAAACTGCCGCCCTTCGTTGCGGGGCACCAAGGCGCTCATCCTTCGCAGTTGGCAATTTTATTTCCCGAGCAAGGGGCGCGTATCGTTATTCCGATAGAAATCGACGGCAGTGCGGGCGCCATGATTATGCAGGCTGCTGCGCGTGATATCGGCACGGTTATCTATTGGGATATCGATGGCGTATATCTTGGCAGCACGCAGGGAACGCACACAATGACCGTTCGGCCTAAGATCGGTACCCATGTTCTTACCGTAACCGATTCGCTCGGCGCCCGCCGTGTCCGCACCTTCGAAATCCTCGACGCGGGATAAGTTCATCACCCTTTCAGTGCATAAAAAACGGTAAAAAGGAGCTCCATTCGCGGAGACGGATTGCTTCTTCGATGTGCGGTGCCGCAATGACTTCTTCCTGTGCGAGGTCGGCAATGGTACGTGCAATCTTTAAAATGGCATGGCTGCCCCTTCCCGAAAGTTCTCTTTTTTCGGCATTATGGGTAAAAATACGCTCCGCCTCGCCGGTCAGCGGACACAATGCCGACAGGGCTGACGGAGTTAGATGTACGTTTTTGTAGGATAGCTGTGCTGCCGATTGCGCAGTACCGGCGAGGTTGGAGTCTACCGTCTTGTTGTGTACAGGTGTTCCCGCCGCCGCTCCGCCGCTTAATCCTTTACGCATATATGCGGCATACCGTTCTCTTTGTATGTTATCCGAAGCCGCGATTTTTTTGCGCATATCGGCGGTATTGTAACACGGCTTTTCCGGCAGCCCGTATGCTTGAGTCGGAAACACCGGAATCCGCAAGTCGATGCGGTCAATCAACGGTGCTGTCAGTTTTTTCCAGTATTGTTCAACCACGGCGGGCATACACGTGCATACCTTACCGTCTGCGCCGAGATTTCCGCATGGGCATGAGTTGAGCGCCATAAGCAGCTGGAAGCGGGCAGGGAAGGTAGTTGCCCTGCCGGCACGGCTCAAAGTGACGGTTCCCGTCTCCAGCGGCGCACGGAGCGTTTGCAGTACCGTTTGTTTAAATTGTACGGCTTCGTCCAAAAAAAGGGTTCCGCCGTGCGCAAGGGAGATTTCGCCGGGCATACACTTTCCCGCGCCTCCGATCATTCCTTCAAGGCTGGCATTCGGATGCGGCATTCTAAACGGCGGGCGTTTAATCCGCACATCATGACCGCGCATACTCGGTAAAAGACCTGCGATGCTATAGATATGGGTAACTTCTTCCGCTGTTTTCGGGTCTAGGTCGGGTAGTAAGCTGGCAAAGCGCTGCATTGAAAGCGTTTTACCGCAGCCGGGCGGCCCGTAGGCGAGCACGCTGTGCCCGCCTGCCGCCGCAATATGCAATGCCCGTATCAGCTCGCCTTGCCCGTACACCTCCTCAAAAAAGCCGCCCGTACCCGTATTTGCCGCGGCATCCGCTTGACTCGGTTCCGACCATGAAGCGGCTGTGGAAATCGAGTTGCCTGTGTGTCCGATAGCTTCCCGTGCCGGTGCGCCGCTGTTTTTGTCGCCGCCGTTTGATTCGCTATTGTTTTCCACACGCAGCTCCGCTTCAATCGCATAGAGGCATTCCAAAGCTTCCCGCAACGTTTCAACACCGAATATGCGTACGCCTTGCTGGATACGGGCTTCCGCTTCATTTTCTTTCGGTACGATAAAGTACCCGATTCCGGCGGCAGATCCCGAAATCAAAGCTCCTAATACACCCCGAACCGGCCGTACCCTCCCCGATAGTTCCAGCTCTCCGATGACCATAACCGGCATATCGAGCGCACACTCTGCCTGCAATACGGCAAGGGCAATCGGTAGGTCAAACCCGCTGCCTTCTTTTTTCTGGTCGGCAGGGCTTAAATTAATCAGTATCCGTTCTTGCGGGAAAGGCAAATCAGAATTACCGATAGCAGCGCGCATCCGTTCCCGCGCCTCCTTCACTGCGGAACCCGGCAGTCCGACAATATCGATAATCGGCAGTCCGCGCCGCAAATCCGCTTCAACCTTGATAATCTCCCCTTCATAGCCGAAGGAGGCAAAACTCATAATAGTCATGCTCAGCTCCTCATCCTGCGACCGTCTCATAAAAAACACGATGGTTGCAGTTTCTTAAAGGATATATAGGGCATAAGCAGCAATTCGGCTAAAGATTTGAGGAAAAAATTGCTGTTTTTATGAAAATGTTAAGAAAAAATGTACTGTTTTAGTATTGTGGGGATTAAAAACGATGGAAATAAATCTTTAAGACAGGATACTCCATATCAATCGGACACCTGTGTATGTACTTTTTCTTTTATCAAGATGGTTCCTGTAGTGCCTTCGTTAAAGGCAAATTCTTTTGCAGCGGTATTTGCGACAAAGCTTTTGCCTTCGACGGTAACTTCCTCTTTTTGAGTAATCGTTACCGTTTCATCAGCAGGCGCCGATAAGAGGTTTTCTTTTTTTTTCCATATAAGGGCGGGGCTTCGGATAGAAAAATCATCTTCAATCAGCTGAAAGGATACCGTTTCGCCAAGCGAGTACTCTTCAGCTTTTTCATCGATGTATAAAATACCGGTTTGCCCCTTCATAGACTCTTTTTGTGTTTTGTTATCATACTGGACAAAACTGATATGCTTGCCCGCCCAAATTTTTTCCTCATCATACATTTCGAGCTCTTGCGCATACACGCTTAAATCGACGATCGCATTCTCGTATCGTTTTAATGTAACGTTTGTAAATATCATATCAGGTTGAGGCGCCGTTTGTTCAGGCAGTTCCTGATAATTAAACGAGCACGCTGTGTAGATAAAGATAATAAGGACAGGCCACAGCTTCATTTATTCCGCATCGCTTCCGGTTGTTTCGATAACGGTTTCGGTAATGATCTCTTCCGCTTCCGGTTTACGGGAATAGCTTACGGAAATATTTTTACCGCGGTACGGAAAATCATTGAGCTTCTCGATTATCTTATCCGCATCTTCATTCATAACCTGCACGAATGAGTAATTGTCGAGAATACGGATATCGCCGATTCGTTCGCGGCTTATATCCGCATTTTGGATGAGCAGCGTAATAATATCACGGGGAAACACACGGCGGCTTCTACCGATGCTCATAAAGATACTTACCGATTCAGACGGATCGAGCATCGGGCGTTCTACCGGCGGGCGGTCGGAAACATATCCCCGTGAACGATCGCCGAAGCGGGGATTCGGACGCCGGCTATACGGTTTCGAGCGGGGGAAGGATGAACCTTCAAATTCTTTGATTAGATAGGCGGCAATGTAAGAACGCAGTGTAAAGGGTACGTTCTTTCTAAAAATCTTACGATAAGCGTTAAGAACATCGGGATCTTCTTCCGTCTTAACGGTTTCTACTACTTCTTTAAGAAATGCGGTGATTTGTTCTTCATTTAATGCGGGTGTCTGTTTTACCACAATATTCTCCTCTTCAACTTAGCTCCGCCTCATCGGAGCATAACATAACTGAAAATCATTCATCGTGCGCCGGATTAGCCGACACTGGAATGCGACAATACTGCCATAGATAGATAATTTACTCAAGGGTAGGTTTAATTTTTGTTTTTAATATAAAACGATATGTTCATTCATTTCTCCATGCATTTTACCGTGATATGTCCGATGGGAATATCTGAAAAGTGGTTACTTTTCGCCATCTGCCTTATCGGATATTGATATAAAAACCGGTGATATACCGTATCCGTGCATCCGCTTCCGCCCAATACTTACTCTGCGGAAAGCTCTCTGTGAGCGTTCTGTATGCGTCGAGGGCGAGTCTGATATTGCGCATGGAACCGTTTAATTCATACGCGCGTCCTTTTAAAAACCAGCCTTCATCCAATTTCTCTTCCGCGGTGGTAAAGAAATTATCCAGATATGTTAAGGCGGTGCCTGCATCCGCTTCTGCGATTGCCGTACGCGCCTTTTCGAGCAATTGATCGGAACTGAGCGGTGCTTCTGCGTCCGCTGCTGCGGAGTTCTGTGCGGTTATACTGCCGGTATTCCCCATAACCGGGGATGCGGCTTCCGGTGTTCCGGCAGCTATGACCTGCTCCGAATTTTTGCTTTGAGAACCGCTGCCTGCTGTTTGCGGAGCTTCAGAGGCAGCTTGTGCCGTGTGTGTTGTCGTGCCGGTTCCGGTGTTTGCGGTCGAATTGCTTGACGGTTGGGAAGCGGTTTCTTTCGTATTTTTTTGGGCTTGTGTTTCTGCCGCATCCGCTTCGTTTTGGTAGTCCGGTGCTTTTACCGTTGATTTCGCTGCGGTTGAACGGGCGGCGCTGACGGATACGGCTACCGCATCAGTGACAAAATCGTTGGTAAATACATCAAAATAGGAGAAATGCAGTACATAATCGCCTTTTTTCTCCGCCGTAAACATAAAAATCGAAGTGTTGTCTTGCAGTTTACGCTGCTCATATTTTAATCCCGGTTGGGATGTCTGCTCACCGACATAGACCCATCCGTGCCCCGGATAGGTGAGTTCCAGCCGCTGCTTTTCTTCGACTGCTACCATGCGGGATACTTTGGGTTTTTGTTCGGTTTCCGGTTCTTTTGAAAGCGCAACGGTGAATATCTGCGGAGAAAAAAAGTCGCGCATCTCTTCCTGAAAGGTAGGCGGAGGTTCGTAGCCGTGTGTACCGCCCTGTTTTTCAAAAGCTGTGATGAGATCCGCAAGCGTTGTTTCGTACGCCGGTACGTTCTGCTTTGCAGAAGGGGCGGGCGTATCGGAAGTATCTGCTGCGGCTGCAAGCGGTACCGGTTCGCCGGTGGACGGAGCTGTCGGAATCTGCTCGGCGGCTGTATCTGCCGTCGCTGCGGGCGGTGCCGGACTCTCGACGGCTTTAGCGATAGCTGCCGCTGCGGGCTGTGCCGGTTCATCAGCGGCGGCAGTGTCGGGATTGGAAGCGGAAGCGGCCGATTTCAGCTCACCGGCTGCTGCAGTAGGCTCTGCCTCACCGGCGGTCTTTGTAGGGACAGACGTATCAGCGGCAGCAAGGGCAGGGGAGGCAGCCGCTGTCGGATTCTGTGCGGTTGTCTTGCCGCTGTTTCCTTCATCGTTTTGTACAACTGTCTCGCTGCTGTCCTGTTTGGAATGCTGTGCAACTGCTGCTACCGTTGGTTCGCTCTGTACTTTCGCGGCGGTTTTATCTGCGGTAGTGTTCTTTTGACCGGCTATTTTATCTGCGGGGGCGGCCGGAGTACGTTGTTTTTTCGATACGGCTGCGCCGCCGGTTGCCATATTTTTGTCGGTTCCTACTGCTTCCGATGCAGGTGTTCTTTTTTGCCGTTGGGATATGGTTGCACCGGACACGGTATCGATTGTCGCACCCGATACCGCATCGGGCTGCGATGCTTGTTTTGACTGCTGGGGGTCTACCGCTGCCGGCTGCGGAGATATCGTATTGCCGGTGTGAGAATCCGCTTCTACAGCAGGCTGTTCCTGCCACGAAGGGGTATCCTGCGGCTTTTCTGCAGCAGTCTTTGTCGTACAGGCGGTAACTGGCACGAGGAGTAATACGAGAAGGATAAGGCAGGGCGGATAGATCGATTTTTTCACGGAACACTCTCCCATAATTTGTTCATTTGCCGTTCATTTATATCGTGCAGTTTTTGCATCTGCTCCGCATCGGGAATCGTATACCAATACTGCAAATCCGAATCAGTCCAGATTTTCTTTTGTTTGCGCGAATATTGTACCGGCGGAAGCTCAAGCGGCTCGTCGGGAAGCATAAAAATCACCGGATCGATTGAAATCATTACTTCATCAGGATCGACACTCGGCTTTTTTGTTCCGCTTAGTAAAATAATCACGGAAATAATCAACATGATAATCAGTAAACCGAGTGCAGAAGCTAGAACGATGAGCTTATGCGTCCGAATCGTTTCCATGATGTTCATCCGGCTGTTCCTCCTGAGTTGTATGTCGTCGCTTCGGCGGCCGTGAGGGAATGTAGATGCCTTCTTCCGGCTCTACATCCTCTTCTATAAAAGTATCGGCATCTTCTTCCGCTTTCTCCTGCTTTAATAACTCAATATCATTGTCCAATTTGATTGCAATGAGTTTGGAGACGCCGGATTCCTCCATCGTAACACCGAGCATGGTGTTTGCGCCGAGTACCGTTTTTTTGTTATGGGTGATGACGATATATTGGCTGACATTCGCAAAGCCGGATAGAGCCGTAACGAAGCGGCTGACGTTCTGCTCGTCCAGCGCTGCATCTATCTCGTCCAAGAGGCAGAACGGGGAAGGCTTAACCATGTAGGTCGCAAAAAGGAGCGCCACCGCCGTCATGGATTTTTCACCGCCCGACAAGAGGCTGATATTCTCCAGCTTTTTCCCCGGAGGCTGCGCGAAAATCTCGATACCCGACTCAAGTACCTGCTTTGGATCGGTCAGTTTGATTTCCGCCCTGCCGCCGCCGAAGAGCCGCCTAAACATATTGTGGAAGTTCTTCTTGATTTTATTGTAGGTAACAAGGAACAGTTCGGTAGACTCCGCCTTTATTTCATCGGTAATTCGCTGCAAATCAGATCGGGCTTTATCGAGGTCGCCGATCTGTCCGGTCAAAAAATCGAATCGGGTTTTTACTTCTTGAAATTCTTCGGGAGCCATCAGGTTGACGCTGCCGAGTTCTTTCAGCTGGCGGCGCAGCTCCGCGAGTTCGGTTCGTAAATCCATGGAAGAAGCGGTGATTTTATACATCCGCTCCTCAAACTCCATCAATTCGCGCGAATGGGTTTCCCTAAAGTTATCTTTGACGTTCTTAATCTCGATTTCGAGGGTCGCCGTATCGACGTAGTATTTTTCGATGAGCGAATTATGCTTGGCAAGTTCCGCATTGAGCGTTTTAAGCGTTCCTTCGTTGCTCGAAAGCTCGTTGTTGCGGGAGGCGATTTCTTTTTCCAGCTGCTCAAGCGCTTCGGTCAGCTGCCGCCCCTTGCGGTCTATCGAGGCGATTTCCCCTTCGATTTCGAGCAGCTGCTCTTTGATCTCGTCAAAGCGTTTTTGCTCCGTATACAGTTCGTTTTCAAGGTCTCGGAGTGCGTTCTGCTGTACCGTCAATTCCTTCCGCAAAAACGCCGCTTGCTGTTCGGCTGCATCGGATTCCGCCTTCATCTTGGTTTTATGGATGCGCAGGTCTTCCAGCGTTTTCCGGTACTCATTGATTTTGACCGCGAGCTGTTCGTTTTCGGTGTGCAGATCCGCGATGTTTTTTCGTTTTTCTTCTATCGTATTCCGATTGGCTTCGATTGCAGCGTCGATACTGCGCTTTTGAGTGATGATACCTTCCGGCGCTAAAAAATCGTCGATAAAACTTGCGGACGATTTTTTGTACTCCTGTAAATACGTTTCCAACGATTCCGTTAAACCGAGCAGTTCCGTAAACGACTGTACGGCATTTTGAGCAAACTGCGCGGTCCCTTTTTCGGTATGATCGCTTAACGCGGCAAAGTCTGAAAAGATATTCTTACGGCCGTTCAGCAGCACCTTTATTTGGCTGATGCAGTCGAACACCTGTTTTTCCAGCTTGCTGCGTCCCTGCGCCGAATAGCCTGCTGCGGAAAGGTTTTTATCCAGCTCCGTAACGATGTCTTCGGTGATGGCGCGGAGTTCGACTTCCATACCGGCTCGTTTTTTATCGAGTTCTTCAATCTGTTCCTGCAGCGTCATACGGGTGGTGTCGTTGTCGGTAATCTTCTGCGAGGCGAGCCGGAGGCTTTCTTCAAAGTCGTCGATGTTTTTCTGAATATCCTGCACCTTCTTTTGGAAGTCGTGCACTTTCGCATCCTGCTCGTCGGCGTCCTCTTCAAGGTTTTCGATACGCTCTTCAAGCCCTGTCTTGCGCAACTCCAGCTGACCGAGTTTGGTTTTAAGCTCGGTTTGCCGCTCCGCCTGTAAGCGCGCCTGATTTTCCTTTCCGCGTTTTTCGATGGCGAGCCCGTAAATCTCTTTTTGATGCTCGTCGAGCTTCTTTTCCAAGCTGTTTACTTCGTCCATGTTCTCGGAAAGCATCGTATGGATGGAATCGATTTTTGCTTGCACGTCGTCGCGCTTTGCTTTTGCTTCTTTTATGCTTTCTTCGCGCTGCGCGTAGTCGTCGGTGAATTTTTTAAGGCGCAGCAGCTGTATATCGAGGTCGTGTTCAAAGATGGCATCTCGCAGCGACCGGTGCTTGACGGTCTTTTCCGCTTGCACCTTTAGAACGTCATACGAGCGGCGTACCTCTCCCAATACGCCTTCCACTTGACGCATATTTTCTTCGGTCTTTTGCAGTTTGCGCTCCGCTTCGGCGCGGCGTACTTTAAACCGCGTAATACCGGCAGCTTCTTCAAACAAATAGCGGCGGTCTTCCGGCTTGCTGGAAAGAATTTGGTCGATCTTTCCCTGCTCCATGACTGAATACGCCGCCTTTCCGACACCCGTATCCCAAAAAAGCTCCCGCAGCTCTTTGAGCCGCACCGGCGTATTATTGATAAAATATTCGCTTTCTCCCGACCGGTAGAGCCTGCGCTTTATGGCAATTTCACTTACTTCAAGATTTAATAATCCGTTTTCGTTGCTGATAGTCAGCGTAACTTCCGCCACATTGAGTGCCTTTCGCGACTCGGTACCGTTAAAGATAACGTCTTCCATCTTCTCCGCACGGAGCGTTTTTGACGCCTGCTCACCCAGTACCCACTTCATCGCATCGACGACATTGCTTTTACCGCAGCCGTTCGGGCCGAGCAAGGCGGTAATACCTTCCGCAAATTCTATCCGCGTCCTATCCGCAAACGATTTAAATCCGAATATTTCAAGACTTTTAAGAAACACCCTGTCTATTAACTCCTCAAGAACTTGCCGTTTTCCATTCATTCAAGATAATCGGCAATCTCTTATATTCTATACTTTTTTAGGGAGATTGTGAACATCCGGCCGAAGGAAATTTTAGGGGTTCCCTATAACGCTTTGTGCTCGCTGCCTTTTACAACGGCATACCAATAAAAATAAGGGAGCCTGTGAGGGCGACGATAAACAGGCTCAATAAATTAACAGTGTTATTTGTTACAAAGTTTAAGCCTGCTGCCGGTAATTGGTTGATGTAAATCGCCTTATCCTGTAGTAAGCCATTTAAGCCCTCGTACTTTCGTTGGAGGGTTGAGCCTAAAATACTGTCTATAACCGAACCGAAAAAACCCAGGCACAGGGTTATAACAAATCCTTTGACGCCGAAGGCGGGAAGAGCAAGCAGGGACATAAGGGCGCTGCCTGTAAGACCTGCTAAAAATCCGCAAAACGAAACGCCGCCCGATAAGCCCCGCGGAAGAGTTTTTCCATTTATAATATTAAAAACCCGTCCCTTACACAGCATACCGACTTCCGAAGAAAAGGTATCTGCACAGGCGGCGGCAAACACAGACATGGCTAACAGGGTAAAAACGGGATTATCCGTTTTCATCATAGCTGAAAACCACACGGAAACCGTTGCAGGAAGAGAGTTGCACAAAACCTGCTTCCAATTCCGTCTCCCGCCCTGCTCTTGAGTGCGTTCGGCTTCCGCTTTTGTACTGTTTTTAAGTTTTGAACTGAAACTTCCGAGGATAAAAAACAAAAGTAGGCTTAGTGCCACCCATATTCCGCCGAAGGTATAGAGCGTTGCCGCTGTTAAAACCGCGGCGACAATGCCGTCTTCAGTGATAGACCTTTTCTTGTATGCGATATAGAGGATACTTCCCGCCGCAAGCAAATACAGGGCAAAGCCGAGGCTCCAGTGATAGTATAAAAATGATGCCAAGAGTCCCGACCCTATCGGAACCGACAGATTGTCGCAACCGCGCTTTCCGGTCAATTCGATGAAACCCGTAAATAAGCCTGTTACCAGAGCTATCACAGCTAAAATCGGGAACGGGCGCGGAAAATCGGAACGGAGATTGAAATAAAACATCACCGCCAAACTAACGATAAGGCAGGAAATAACAACGGTAAAAAAGCCGACAAGTGATTTTTCTGGCGCAAAGGGAAAAGGCTTTTTCCTTCCCCATTTTTTTCCGATGATTGCCGCAAGACCGTCGCCGTAGGCCATAGTCAATAAGCCTATCAGAGGCAGCATCAGCCAATTCAGCACAAAGCCGATACCGGAAAGAAAAAACATGGCAACCGCATAGTAAACCGTTCCCAAACTGTCATCGTTCCGCTCCATCGATGAAATAAGCTTATACTTTAAGCTCAAACTGTTTACGATTATAAAAATAAAGGGTATCAGTACTACAGCCCATAAGTCAGTAAAAAAAGGAACGATAAACACCCAGTTCCCTACCAGGATGTGTACGAATTTTCGGGTAAATTCACTGCTTCCGTTTTTCAACTTTGCAATAACTCCCGATACAAAAATAACGGCTAAAATATAAGCCATCGAAATGCCCAAGGCGACCATATTTTGCATATTATCTCTCCTTTGAAACAGCGGTCGCCTTACGGGACTGCAATTCTGTGATAAGTTGTGTTGCTTTTAAAATGAGTTTGAATTTTGTGAGCTTTGATGTTGAGCAGCGTCTTGAAAAGCAGTTATACCCGTTTTTTCTCACCTCATCTTCAATAGCCTGATATATCAGGGCTGCTGCCGCTACGGAAAGCCGGCATGAGCTTTGAAAATACATAAGGTATCTTACATAATCGTTATAGAAACCTGTTCCAAGCCTTGAAAGTTCTTCCCACAATGCTGTGAACTGTGCAGGTATCGCAATGTTGCCCTGTACTGCCGCTTTGCTCATGTGTAAAATGTCATCCTTTGTCAGATTATGCGTGATCATCATGTCCTGAGGAAGGTAGATCCGATTGCGCGTCAGTATATCTTCTCCTATATCGCGCAAAATATTGGTTATCTGCATACCGATACCGAGATTTTCACAGGCTGAAAGAAAATCCTCATCGCAGGGATTGATTTTCTCATCCGCCAATATGGGGGCGAGCATCAAGCCTACCGAGCCCGCAACAAGACGGCAGTATTCGATAAGTTCGTCGCTCGTTTTTATATCTTGAAAGTGAAGATCAAGGTATTGTCCCCGTATTTGGGCTAAAAAGCCGTCTTTCGGGATTGAAAACCTTTGTACCGTATCCGTAAGTGCGGGGAGCCATTCTTCCATAGAAGTTTTTAAAGCCTCATCGGCAGTTCGGGAAGCATCCTGCACGCGACCGCCGTACAACGATAAAACAGTTTTTTCAAGATTTTCAAGAAGGGCTTCGGTTTGAGCCGCTGTACGAGATGCAAACATATCGTCTACGAGATCATCAGCATAGCGGCAAAAAGCATAGACTGCGGCAATGGCATTAAACCGTTCTTCGCTTAAGCGCGAAAAGGCACGGTAAAAACTTTTTGCCCTGTTTTTTATCAGAATCCGTGTAGCCCGGTAGGATTGTTCCAGAACTGTTATCGTTTTATCCTCATTTTGAGCCGCTATCATCGGGATTGTCTTTTCTCAGTTCGCAAGCACATATCTTTCCCCCTTCGATAGCGATTGGAACACCCGCCCCCGGATGGGTACTGCTTCCCGTAAAATACAAGCCCTCACAGTGCTTTGCCTTCGATTGAGGGCGAAGGTGATTGCTTTGCCGTAAGGTCGGCTGTAGACCGAAGGTTGCCCCGTAGTGTGCATTAAAACGGTTTCTAAAATCATTCGGTGTAAATACGTGTTCCGAAACGATTTCTTCTTTCAGGTTTTCAAGTCCGGGAATCGATTTCAGGGATTCGAGGGCTTTTTCGCGATAATAATCAACAGTCTTTGCATCCCACTCATACTTTACGGTTTTCAGTTCGGATACCGGTATTAAAAGATAAAAGCTCGATTTTCCCTGTGGCGCGGTATCGGGATCCGCATTTGAAGGCACATGAAGATATACCGACGGATCTTTAAGCAAATCGCCCGTAAAAATCGATGCCAGGTTGTCGTCCAAATCTTCGGAAATGACAAAATTATGAACGCTCAAATCCTTGTGCGGATTTTTGACTCCCCAGTAAAATACCAAACAGGAACACGAATAATCCATGTTTTTGATTTTTTCGTCCGTATATTTTCCGCGCGTTTTTTCGTCGTCGATCAATTCCTTCATCGTATAGGGGAAGTCTGCATCCGAAATAACATAGGGAGCTTCAATCTCTTTGCCTTTGATGAGGACACCCTTTACCTTTGCGTTTTCTATGAGGATTTTTTCGACCGGACTGTCGTAATGAATTTTCCCGCCCAATTCCTGAAACAGCTTTGCCATCTGTTCAGCCATGGTGTACATACCACCTTTTATAAACCATATACCGTAAAAGAGTTCTATCATCGGAATGATGTTATATAAGGAAGGTCCTTTTTTAGGTGATACGCCTATGTACAGAGTTTGAAAGCTGAACATACTGTGTAGGTCGGCATCCGGAATAAACGAGGCCATCATTTTATCCGCACTGGTAAAGGTTTTTAATTTCAGCGCCTGATACAGGGTATAGGGATTATACATATCGAGCGGCTTTCTAAAAGGGCGAGTGATAAAATGTTTTACGGCGACAATGTAGCGCCGGTATATTTCATTCAAATAAGAAATAAAACCTGCCGAATTGTCGGTTCCCTTTGCTTCAGCCATATTCATTAAATCAACAAGATTGTTATTGACTTTATAATGTCGCGGCCTTTCTCCCTTAAAATACACTTCGTACATCGGGTCAAGCCGCGTCATAGGTATGTAATCATCGGGATCTTTACCGGCAAGTTCAAAAACCTCGCGGTAGACGCTCGGCATCATCACAATAGTCGGTCCTACATCGAAGCGGTAGCCGTCCTCATGTATGGGATGCATTTTACCGCCGCTGACCTTTTCTTTTTCATAAATTTCGACTTGATAGCCTGCATGTTGCAAGCGTATAGCCGCTGAAAGACCGCCCATTCCGGCGCCTATAACGATAATCTTTTTCATGTAATCTCTCCTTCTCTCTACATATATAGCGAGAATTGTTTTTTGTCAATTAGTAATCATTCTGATGATCTTGATTCGCAGAGATAAATTTTAATAAAAAAGATACCAAGAAGATAATAATAAGTAAAAGCAAGCAAGAAAATCAACATACAGAGGCAGAGCACACAATATAAAAACAATTTTCCCAAGAACTAATTGTAAGTACGGGGAGTACCCGATTTACAGTCCGCCGAGGAAGATACCGGCAATAACTAAAATTAGGCATACGGGCACAAAGACATACTGCATATAGGGGGCGTACCAAGTGCCGATTTTATGCTTGGCATGAAGGTTGATATCCTCAAGTATCCGCTTTGCTCCGTATACCCAAAAGATGACAAAGGCCGCCGTAACTGCTGCGAGCGGAAAAATGATGATAGCGACAGTGTCGGTGAAGGTGCCGAATACCTTCATGTCAAAGTTGAGGGGGACGGCGATACATGCCGCTAACACGGTGATAATAATCGCGGCTTTTTTTCTGCCGATTCTGAATTTGGACATCAGCGACTCGACCGGGACTTCAAGCATAACAATTGAAGAGGTGAGGGCTGCAAACAGTGCACAGAGAAAAAAGAGGATGCCGAAGATATAGCCCGCCGGCATGTGTGCGATAATTTTAGGTACGGCAATAAAGAGGAGCGCCGCACCCGCTTGCGGATTGATGCCCAAAGAGAATGCGACCGGAACGGTGAACAGGGCGCACATCACCGAAGCAAGAAAGTCCAAACCTGCCGTTTGGCGGGCGGTACGAGGAACATCGGAACCTTCCGGCATATAGCTTCCGTATATAAGCATTGCAGCTCCGCCGAGACTGAGGGTAAAGAATGCCATGCCCAGCGCATATATCCAGATTCTGAAATGACCGAATACTTCCCACTTAGGCCTCAGCATTATGGCAACTCCGCGTAATGCGCCCGGCAGGGTGAGCGCACGGATAACCATCACGGTAACAACGATGTAAAAAGTTGCCATCATCACGGTGGTAAAGCGTTCGATGCCTTTTTGAATGCCGAGACTGACGATCAGCGCCGTTGCAACAAGGGCGGCGAGCGTCCACGGAATATTGGCGGGCGTTCCTGCAAAGGATTCGAAAAAAGCGGGATGCAGCACTGGAAATGTATTGGTAATCGCCAATACAAGATAACGCAGTATCCATCCGATGATAACGGTGTAGAACGATAAAATGCCGATAAGGGCTACGACCGGAAACCAACCGACGGCACGGAGTAGGGGATTCGCGGTTTTTTGCGCAATAACCGATTCAAAGGCAAGTACCGGCCCCTTACGCATCTTTCGTCCGAATGCATATTCTCCCATCAGTCCGAAGGTGGAAAAGCCGAATAAAAAAATGAGGTACGGAATAAGAAATGTGATGCCGCCGAACTCCGCTAAGCGGGCGGGAAACATCCAAATATTTGCTAAGCCCATTGCCGAGCCTACGCAGGCAAGGAGCATTCCGATGTTTGTTTTAAAAAGTTCTCGTTTTTGTTTCATTTTTTACCTCAATAATTTTGCGACTGTTTACCTTGTTTCTTTAAAAGCGGCGCCTACCGCATTCATATCCTCGATAAACTGAGGGTATGATATTCTTACACAATCAAAATCTTCTATACAAGAGGGTTCGGAAAAATTTTCGGTATTTTCCTTCGTTGTATCCGATTGTTGTCCGCTGTGATACCGTGCGGCAATTCCGCAGGCAGCAACGGCGAGCATCATCGCGATGCGGTGGTCGCCGCGGCTCCGTACCCGTGCGGGATGGAGTTTCTGTCCGCCGCTGCCGTTTACGGTGCTGCTGTTCCCGTCGCTGCCGCCGATGCGGAGAAAATCTTCTCCTTGGGTGATATCCGCTCCGAATTTTGCGAGTTCTTCCGCCGAGGCAGCAAGCCGGTCGCATTCTTTAAAACGGCACACACCGGCGTTGAGCAGCAGTGTTTCTCCCTTACAAAACACGGCGGCAGCGGCGAGGATGGGAACCGCATCGGGGATATCCGCACAGTCGAAGCGTCCGCCTTTTAGTGTGCTGGATATGGGAAATACCGAAACCGTGCGGTGCTCCGTATCGCAGCGGATGTCAGCGCCCATCGCTTTAAGGATGGAAAGTGCCTGCGAATCTCCCTGCGTGTCTGCGGGGTCGAGGTTGGTCAGCGTAAGCGCCGCATTACAGATGACAGCTGCGGTCAGGGGAAAGAGGGCGGATGACCAATCGCCCGGGATTGTTTGCGTAAAGGCACGATAGCGCTGTCCGCCTGCAACCTCAAAATAGCAATTGCCGCGGTTTAGTACCTCGATACCGGCAATGCGGAGCCAAGCGCAGGTCATTCTGAGATACGGACGTTCCCCGGCATTGTTAAAGGTAATGCGGCTTATCCCGTTTAAAAGCGGCGCTGCAAGGAGAAGCCCCGTTACGGGCTGAGAAAAGGGGCCGTCGAGTTGATATGCTCCGGCCGGCAGCGGGCCGCAAAAACGGAGCGGCGGGACTTCCATGCTGCCTGTACCGTTTTTAATACTTGCCGCCGAGTACGGGATGCCCGCTTGCCGGTATACCGAAAGGAGCGGCTCTACAGGGCGGCTCCTAAGGGATTCATCTCCGGTGAGACACACCGGGATATCGGCGGCGGCAAGAATCATGCCTAAAAAGTAGAGGAGGGAACCCGAATTGCCGAGGTCGAGGACGAGTTCTGTTGGTTTGTCACTTTGCTCGCTGTGTCCGGTGTTTGTGCCAGCTGCATCGCGCTCTGCGGAGGAGAGGAGACCACCGGCTGGTGGCGTAACTTTGAGTACAAGCGGATTATTCGATACTTCCGTAATGGTAACGCCGAGCTTCCGCAGTACCTGTACGGCGCTTTCCATGTCCCCGCTGATAAGGGGCGCGGTAATAAACGAAGTATCGTCTGCTAAAGAGGCGCAGATGAGGGCGCGGAGCGTATGGCTTTTGGAAGACGGCGCCGTCATCGTTCCGCAAAAAGACGGCGTACTTACTCTGAGATTCATTATGATACAGTTCGTTCCGTTATTCAGCTGTTTTTTTTGTTCGGGGCTTTTTTACCGCCGCTTTTTCGGTTTTTGTATCGGCCTTTTCTTCTGCGGTAGACTCAGTCGCTGCCGTTCTTTTTTTGCTTACAGCGGACTTGGTTCTTGCAGGAGCCTTAGTGTCCGCAGCAGACTTAGTAGGTGCAGCTTTTTTTGTCTTGGTACCGGTAGCGGGTTTTGTTACGTCCGCTCCTTCTTCGCCTGCAGCAGATTTGGCGCTTGCCTTTTTTGTTGTCTTGGTGCTGCTAACAGGTTCCTCTGCATCCGCGGCGGATTTGGAAGCTCTGCTTGTTTTTTTTGCCGAGGATGTCTTCTTGGGTTTTTGTTCAGCGTTTTGCTCTGAGGCAGGCTGAGCGGCGGTTGCCCCGGTATCCTGCACGAGGGCTCGTTCAAGCGCATCGACACGTTCCGACGTTTCGTACCGTTTAAGCTGTACAACCTGTGCTTGTGCCTGCTCGAACCGTTTTGTGTTGCGGTATACACAGGCAAGGTCGTAGTGCAGGTCGGCACTGTCGGCAAAGGCTTCAAGTCCTGTCCGCAATGTTACCTCCGCACGGGCATAGTCGCCTTTTTGAACGGATATGGATGCAATCAGTTGATATATCCGGACGGACGGCTGAATATCGAGCGCCTTAACCAAACCGTCATCGGCTTCGTTGAGGAGGAAGAGCGCATAGTCGTTTTCAGCCTTATCGGTGAGAAGCTCAGGATTTTTCGGATCGAGTTTTAATGCCTTATAATACCACTGCTGCGCTTCTTCGCGGGAATCATCATCGGCAAATGCATTTGCTAAGGCGTGGAACGCAGCTGCCCGATTTCGCTCCACGGCAAGGTCGGCGGTTCCGTTTTCAATATCGAAGAGCGGCAGGCACTTTGCAAGCTGTCCCTTCCTGCGTTGTACTTCGAGGTAGTTTACCAACAGGGATACTTCATCGGGCAGCAGCCTGCGCGCTTCCGCGACCGCCGCTTCCGCTTGTTCAATATCGTTTTCGCTCAATGCTGCTAATGCGCGTAAATTATGCACCCAACCGTTTTGAGGATCGGCGGCAAGCGCTTGTTCTAATGCCGACTGATATTTTCCGTTACTTAAATAGAGCGCTTCCGCTAATCGGAACTGATATAATCCGTACTCCGGTTCAAGGGTACATGCTTTTTTGAATGCTTTGACTGCCTCTTTCGGTTCTTCGGTTTTGAGCAAGAGGCCGTACAGGTACCAGTCAGCGGAATCTTCCGAACCCTTTTTGCACGCCGTTTTTAATTTGAGCAAAGCATCATCGTATCTGCCCACTGCGTAAGCATATTTTCCGGCAATCGAAAGCGTTCGGGGATCATTCGGCGCTATACGTTCCAATATCGTAATAACTTCCGCAAGGTCATCGTAGGCTTCCTGCTGTAAAAATGCGCGCGCAGCCTGCATATATGCATCTACCGCTTCCGGCTTTTTCCCGCAATCGTAGAGTTCATTCGCCTGATGGAAGGCAAAAAGCCCCTGATCGGGATTGATTGTAAACGCCCGCCGGTATGCTTCGGCTGCTTCTTCGTGCTTGCCCAAGGCATGGAATAAATGTCCTTCAAGGTTTGAAAGGAAGGAGGATTGCGACATCATCGGCTTCGGAACTTTTTGCAGTAAATGCTGTAAATCTTCATACCGTTCAGCCCGATAGTAAATGCCGCCAAGCTCCGCAAAGGCTTCCTCGTTGGAAGGATTCGCTTCCAAGACCGATTGAAATTCCCGCTCGGCTTCGTCAAGCATCCGCTGTGCAAAATAAATGCGGCCTGCCAGTATCCGATCCGCTTCTTCCGGTTCCTTTAACCGTGCTGCAGCCCGGAGCTGGAGCAGGGCAGGAACATACCGCCCCATCGCGTAGAGCGTTTTTGCAAGACTGATGCGGGCATCCGGCGGCACCGCGGAAAATTCGTTTGCTTCCGTGTATGCCGTTTCTACCGTCATCGGGATGGAGTTTAACGAAAAGCGGGAAAGCTGCGCGGTAACCTGCGGGTAGGTTTCCCAGTTTTGAATTGCAAAGGCAATTTTTCCCGCTGCCTGAATGGTGTCATCCTCGCAGCAGGCAACCCAATGGCTGTTTATCAAAATAGTGATAGTCGTATTATTCGCGATCAGTTTGATTGAGTACGCACGTTTTGTATCCGTCTCTTCTTTATGATTTGAATGGTCTGAATAGGACTGATCTGGATCGGAGTGATCTGAACTATGATGATCGATATCGGGATGAGCGGAGCCGGGGATTTTTACCCAGCCTAGGAGGGGCATCGGAGTGCTGTTGACGACTGCATCGAGCCGTACCCATCCCGCATCGGAGATCATCAGTGCGTAAAAGGTACTCTGGCTGATATAACGGAACAGGATTCCGGCAGCGAATCCTCCCGCCTTATCGGTTGGTGTGTCCTGCCCGTCCGGCTTTTTTGCCGGCTCCGGCAAACGCATATCGGCTTCGATAATCACATCCTTATAGCGGAATACCGGATTGACCGTCCACGCATAGAGATGCTTCCGCTGCGCTTCGAGCGTGATGCCGCCCGTATTGTTTCCGGTAGGCTCAGGCGGCGTAAAAGCTGCCGTATATCCGTCACCCGTTTCGGCAGCAAAGCGGCAGTTCTCAGGCTTGGAAAAATCTGCCTGCCATTGTTCTTCAACGATTTCTTCGTAATCAATCGGAATTTCTTCTTTAGGCTTCCGCAGATTTTTAATCTTACTTTTAAAATAATCGATGTAAAGTTTGAACATCCCCATAGGATAAAAATAGCGGAAAAAAGAAAAAAAGTCTATCTGAAAAATATATACTCTACGATTGAAATCACTGTATATCTATGCTATAAATAAATATGCAACCGTCTATATCTTTTTATAATGTGAAAGACCCGTCCGTATGCATTCCTTTAGAGACGCTGTTAAAAATAAACGATGAAGAAGGGGGAGATTATATTCCCCGGCAGATACCGATTTTACCCGATTCGCTGATATATAAAAACCCGCCGCCTTCCTTTCGCGATGTTGCATTTGAAGTGTTCCGATCCTTTTTTCGGGATGTTATTCCCGAATCCGATTTATACACCCTTATTGCACGCGCATTTCCTTTCAGGGTTCCGGTATTTCCGATTGATCCCCGTACTTATATCATTGAACTTACCCATGGAGACGGCGGATCGTATACCGATTTCGGCGCGCGGTTTACTGCACAGCTGGTCGATTATTTCTATCAGCGCAGCGGGAAGCCGGTGCATATTCTTTTTGCAGGGACGGAGTGTGAAACGCTTTCGCTTGCAAAAGCATTTTCCGAGTTTGAAGATATTCATGCAACTTTTTTATATCCTAAAGATCCGAAAGATGCTTTTCAGCCCATGATAAAACAGCAATTTCTTTTGCTTCCCGAACACATACATATCTTTGGTGTCAACGGCTCTCTGGCTGACTGTAAAGCAATGGTTCAAGAAACGGCAGCAGATGCTGATATTGCCGGCTCGATGGAGCTTTTTATTCCTCATGCAGTGCATATCGGCTATCTGTTATCGCAGGTGTGTTGCTGTATGTATGCTGCATTAGCGGTACTTTCACGAGCCGGTTATGATAACAATATTGAACGGCCGCAGTTGATTATCGGTACTCCGTTGAAGCAGCCGAATGCTCTCAATGCTGCCGTACTTGCAAAAGAGATGGGCGCGCCCATAAACGGTTGTATTACGACAGTTAATGCTGCTTGCCGTATTCCTGAAAAAGACTACGAAGAAGAATGTAAACGCTTTAGAATGCTGTATGCACACAGCGCTCCGGAAAGATGCGCCCCGGAGGTTGCCTTATTTCGGTTTAATCAAGATTCCGTGTTAGAGGCAATGCGAGACTGTAAAGATCGAACAGGTTGTATTATCAGTCCCGATATTGCGACTGTATGGCAGGGGTGGAACGCGGTAAGAAACGGTTCGGTAATAGCGGATGAACATAATTCTATTGAAAGTCTTTGTATGAATACCGGTTCGCTGCCCCGTTGGGTATCCGATGAACACACTGTTCATTCTTGTATCACGATTATCCCGGAAATAACACATCCCGTGTTCCACTCCGAAGCAGTTAGAACGGCAACGGGAATATACCCATCAGTACCTACTTACTTAAAATATAATCCCCAAATAACAGATGAGCCGGCACTGGAATGTTCATCCGCAAAAGATTTAAAAGAGTGGCTTTTGTCTCTCGTCTAATCACCTTTTGCAAAAACACCGCTCCTACGTGGAACTACGGACGTCCCTGTCCGCAATGCGCCGTATATAGTCCTACCGTAAGCCTTTTGAAATAGACGGTGCAGATACAAGGAGTACGACAAAAAAGTACCGCAGGCGTATCTATGATACGTTGAGGATCTTCAGCAGTGGCACGGATGCCGCTGGTTTAAACAGAAGCGATATTTCGGCTTTGCCGAAATTCGCCATTAAAAGTGTACACGGATGTACACTTTTAATGATGCGACGCAGTAGATGCACCGTATATTTCAAAAGGTCTATTGGCCTTGATATTCTTCAATAGTATCACTCAAATGCTCAAGGGTAACTCCCGCCTGTTTGAACATCTCGATTGAGTCGGCACTATCGTGGTAGCGTTTTTCGGCAATCACCCGTTTTATACCGCAGTTGATAATCAGCATTGCGCACGTTCGGCACGGGGTCATTTTGCAGTAAAGTGTTGCACCGTCGATGCTGATACCCCGTTTTGCTGCTTGGCAAATTGCATTTTGCTCTGCATGAACGGTGCGGACGCAGTGTTGACTTACAGAGCCGTCTTCGTGCTGTACCTTTTTAAATTGATGTCCGACATCATCGCAATGAGGTAATCCGCGCGGGGCACCGACATAGCCGGTAACTAAGAGCTGGTTATCCCGTGCAATAACGCAGCCGGATCTGCCGCGGTCGCAGGTTGCACGCTTTGCAATTGCACGGCAGACTTCCATAAAGTATTCGTCCCATGTCGGGCGGACATACGGTTCTTGACTCATGTTTTATCCTTTTGGAAAATTTCCCTATAGCCACGGGTTGATGCCTTCACCCTGTATCGTTCCGTTGTTCTGTTCCTGTGTTTCGGATTCGGTACCGGCAGGTTCAGATTCTAGAGGCGGGAAAGACGGCAACGGGGTTCCCTCATCAATGGTTCCCAAATGCGTTTGAGGAATCGGAGGATTAGTCGTATTAGTTGCTCCTGAGGTGCCCGGAGTCTGTCCCGGTTGAGTTGCCGGATTTTGTGTATTTTGCTCTTGTTGCGGAGTAGGCACCTGCGGCTCCGTTGAAGAATTATCTTCACCTGAACGCAACAACGGATCTGATTCCAAAATATTGCCGGAGGGTACTGTAAGTTCATCGGTTGTAAACGGATCTACCGTATAAGGGGTATTTCCTGTCCGCCTTTGCTTGCTCGGTTCAGGGTCTTCAAAAATACGCGGGTCAATGAGTACATCCGTTTTAATAATGTCAACGGGCGCTTGTCCGGTGCTGTAATTACTTTTGCGCAGACGGTCTTTTGCAATTTCCAGCAATACATTATTAGCTTCATGATAGGTACAAGCCTCCGTCGGTTCGGTGCCGGATAAAAAGTAGAGCGGCACAGTACCCTCATCGCAATAAGGCGTTTGCAGCATACCGGATTTTGAACAAACCGACACAGTGGTTAATCCTGTTTCAGGCCGGATAAAATCCCGGTACGGCATATCTTCATGAATCGACTTCATAAAGTTTGCCCACGGGGGCCCTGCAAGCATTGCACCGGTATTGTCGAGTCCCAACGACTGACCTCCCTTGTCATATCCGAACCAAACTGCAGCGGTATAATACGGAGAGTAACCGATCGCCCATGCATCCGACCAGTTTTGGGTCGTACCGGTTTTACCTGCAATAGGCATGGAAAAATACTTACCGGTTTTTTTATCCTTAAAGCGGAATTTTGATCCGCTGCCGGAAGCAGTCATAAGTGTTCCTGCGGTAATCGTTTTCTGTAGTACCGATGTCATAAGATAGGCATTTTGGGGGCTGATAACTTGCATCGCAGTTCCCCTCCGCCGCTGTTCCAGCCGTAAATCCCGTTCGGGATCCATCACAATTGTACCATTGCGGTTTTCTACGGTACGGATGGCAATAGGATCAACCCTTCGTCCTTGGTTTCCAAAGATAGCAAACGCCTTTGCCATCTGAACGGGAGCAACACTGATAACGCCGAGCGCGAGCGGATACAGCCGCGGGAATGTACGGTCTATTTCATCCTGATCGGTGATACCGAGCAGCGCAGCAGAGCGGGTAATCGCAGCATCGAAGCCGATTGTATCGAGTACCTTAATTGCAGGAATGTTCAGTGATTTTGCCAGCGCCCGCCATGCGAGAACAGTGCCCTGCCAATGCCCTGCATAGTTGTTGGGAATATATGGGACACCGCTCTGGTTTTGGAATACTTGCGGCGTATCTTCCAGCACGGTTGCCGGCGTAATCAATTTAGTGTCGAAGGCTGCAGAATATAAAAGCGGCTTAAAAGAGCTTCCCGGTTGCAGACGTCCCTGAGTTGCCCTGATTATCTGATTCGATTCATCGAATTTACTTCCGCCGACAAGCGCCGTAATGTATCCGGTATTATTTTCCAAACAGATGAGAGTTCCTTCAACCGTTTTTCTTGCGAGCTCATCTTGAACTTTTGCCGTACTTTTTGTGCCGGTAATTTTGAGGTTGTTTAAACCGAAAAGCATTGCTGCCATGTCAACAATAGGATTTAAATCACTGCGGTAGTAGGAAAGGGTTTTTGCCTGTACCCGTTCGGAATCGATATGGAGTGCCGGAATATTAAAGGCAAGCGAAACCAGTGCAGTAATGTTGCTGTACAGTTCGCTCTGTGCAAATCGGTGCGAACGGGTATTCCTTACGCGGCTATTGGCAATGCGGATATAGTCTCCCATCTCTTTTTCAGCTGCTGCTTGATGCCGCAGGTCGCAAGTGGTATGTACGATATATCCATCGGAATAAAAATCCATTGTGCCGTACATCATCGTTTCAAGCTGGCGGCGTACATATTCGGAAAACCAGCGGGCTTTATCTTCACGGTTAAACCATGCGGACGAAGCGGTGCGGGTGTAATCGAAATGAGCCCAATACTCATCGTAGGACTCGTCCCGTTCCTCTTTGGAGAGATAACCGAGCCGCACCATCTCGTCGAGAATATAACCTTGACGTTCCTGCACACGGTTCGGATATTCAAAAGGATTGTAATAGGCGGGGTTTGACAGCTGAATAACCAGTATCGCCGCTTCCGCAGGGGTGATTTCCGCGACGGAATGTCCGAAATAAAAACGGCAGGCAGCGCTTACGCCGTAGGTACCTCCGCCGAAATATACTTTGTTCAAATAGAGTTCGAGGATTTCGTCTTTCGAGTACCGGCGTTCCATTTGAACCGCCCACCACAGTTCTTTAATCTTTCGCGAAATACTCATATCGGTACGGTCACAGTACAAGAGACCTGCGATTTGCTGTGTAATAGTACTTCCGCCGCCGAGTGTCTTACGGGTAAGTTTTCCGATAACGGCACGGAAAATTGCTTTTAAGGTAAAGCCGCGGTGCCGATAAAAGCTGCGGTCTTCGCGTACAAGGAGCGCATTGATCAAGGCCGGCGGTATCTGCTCGAATTTAATAATCTCCCGTTTTTCGTTGGAAGAGAATTCGGTAATCAAATCCCCGCGTATATCAAGTATCCGGGTCGGTAAGTCGGGATTAAAAGCCGTAAATTGTTCACTTTGCTTTACGGCAGCCGTTTCTGCCAGTAAGTAGCCCAGCATCGCTGAACCTGCAACAAGCACGGTAAAAACAATAATAAGATAAATATATAAAAAGACGGTGCGTCCGCGCATGTGCCTATAAAAGCATAAAATCATTTTTTTTTCAAGCATATACCTGTGTCTGTACAATATTGACACTTTACCGCTATCAAATAATAATAGCTGCAAGGAGCATATAAAATGAAAAGACTAAATAAGATAGTTCTGTTTGCCGTATTCGGAATTATACAGATTGTATCATTTGTATCATGTGCCAAAAATGAAAGACAAAGCACGAATAATGAGAGTAATCCTGCCGGTGAAGTAGCGGCAGCCGTTCATACGGATACAAAACAAGAGTCTGCGTCCGATATGGGGAATGCTATGGGCATTAGCGGAGTTATTTATGTGAACAATGCGGGACTTTATACGGAAAACGACGAAGGAAAAATGAAGTGGATTGCTGAAGCTTCACTGGGTGATAAGGCGCTCTATTTGGGAGAAAAGAAAGAAGCCGTAAGAACCGATGGACAAAAACGGACATTTTTTCATGTTGAGCTTAACGGGCAGCGTTATTGGATTCAAGAGTATTCTTATGAACCTGATACCATCGCAGCTTTTATTTCGGGACAGGACGTCGTGCTGTATAAATCGGAATCCCTTGCGGCTATGACGGATGAGTTTATCCCTCGTTATGCTATTGTTGCGGTATATAAAGACAGCCTTGAAAAGCCGGACAGTAAATTTATTAAAATTGCAGCGTATAATCCGGAACTGGTTAGTTCATGGAGTATTAAGGATAAATATGTAAAACGGGATGCGGTAGAAATGGATGAAATGAGTGTTTCGGCTATGATTCTCGCTCAGGTTGCGATGGAATCGAAAAACGACACCATACGGACGGAGCTGTTCCAGAATGCAATTGAACTGGGTTCTCCTTATAGCGATACCATTGCAGTTTTACAGTCGCTTTCCGAAATTATGATAAAAGAAGAGAATTTCATGAAAGAGCTTACAGCTGAAAAAATCAGTGAAAAAGTTACGGCTATCGACGATATCAATCTTTTAAGTATTCCCGATGAAGACTCTGCAAGAACGGTAAATATGCTGAAAGCAGGAGCATCGGCTACTGCCACCCGCAAATATATTAAACAGGATGGAGATTCCGAGAGTGGTATTGAATGGCTCTATATCCAAAACAAGCAAAAAAAAGGCTGGGTTAGAGCGGATTCGGTAAAACTTCAAAACGGATAATATTTATTCGTGCAGTTTAATATTACCCCCTGACGCTCTTGATATTTTACCTTGCGTAATCTATAAAAAAAGGTTACACTAAATAAATAGCAGTATCCGAAAGCGATTCAAGTTTTTAAAGATGCCTTAGCAATATTCAGATTTATGAGAACAACATACCCCGATGTGCTGCGTCGGGGTATGTTGATTATTAGAGGAGACTCGATCATGGATAGTAGTACCATTCTGGCTTATGCAAAGCAGTATATGGCGGAAGAAACCGATCCGACATTCATAAAAGAAGTGGAAGCACTCGTTACAAAGAACGATGAGAAAGAGCTGTTTGACCGCTTCTACCGTCAATTGGAATTCGGAACCGGCGGTTTGCGCGGGATTATCGGCGGCGGAACAAACCGGATGAATCCCATGGTGATTAAAAAGGCAACCCAGGGGCTCGCCGACTATATTATCGAAACCTTTCCTGAAAAGGCAAAGAAAGGTCAACTAAAAGCGGTTATCGCGCATGATTCACGCCGCTATTCGGATGTGTTTGCAGAGGCAACCGCACTCATCTTTGCAGCGAATGGTTTTACAGTCTATTTGTTTTCGGCATTACGCCCGACACCGGAGCTTTCCTATGCAATCCGCGAGCTCGGCTGCGATACCGGCGTTGTCGTTACCGCTTCGCACAATCCGCCGCAATATAACGGATACAAAGCCTATTGGAATGATGGAGCGCAAGTTATTCCGCCCCACGATAAGGGCATTATCGACAAGGTAAACACGGTTAAAAAAGTGAACATGATGAACCGTGACGAAGCGATTAAGAGCGGGAAACTCATCATCATCGATAAAGAAATAGACGAAAAATATTGGGCGAGCGTTAAGGCCAAGCTGCATCGCGGTAATCTTATTAAAGAGATGTCCAAGTCCGTAAAAATTGTCTACACACCGCTGCACGGTACCGGTGCGATGCATGTCGAGAAAGTGCTTGGCGATATGGGCTTTAACATCATCACCGTACCCGAACAGCGCCAGCCGGATGGAAATTTTCCGACGGTGAGCTATCCTAACCCCGAAGACCCTGCTGCGCTTAAAATGGCGATTGAATTAGCGGAAAAAGAAGGCGCAGATATTTTAATGGCAACCGACCCCGATGCAGACCGTTTTGCCTCAGCGGTAAAAGATGCCAACGGAAAGATGCATCTTATTACCGGTAACCAGATGGGAGCTCTTTTTACCGACTATCTCTGCCTGACTGCAAAAGAATTCGGCGTTATGCCGGCAAAACCCGCTATTGTTCGTTCCATTGTAACGTCCCATCTGTGTGATCGCATCGCAAAAGGTTACGGAGTTGAAGCCTTTGAATGTCTAACCGGTTTTAAATGGATCTGCAATAAGGCTGATGAAATTTCCAAACAAGGGTATCACTATATTTATGGTTTTGAAGAAAGCTACGGCTATAATTTCGGGATGGAAATCCGCGATAAAGACGGAATTGCAGCTTCCGCACTTTGTGCCGAAATGTCGCTCTATTGGCGTAAACAAGGAAAGAGCTTGTTAGAGCGTTTAGACGAACTCTTTATGCAGTACGGCTGTTTCTACGAAACAACCATCAACAAGGTATTCCCCGGTGCGGAAGGTGTAGAAATTATGAAAAATATGATGATAAAGCTTCGCACTTCCGCGTTAAAGGATATTGCCGGTGTAAAGGTTCTCACCATCCGCGATATCGATCAATCATGTTCCTACAACCCGCTTACTCCCGATAAGAAAGAAACGGTAGATCTTCCGGTAAGCAATGTGCTGCAGTATTATCTTGAAGACGGAACAATTATCAGTGTCCGTCCGAGCGGTACCGAACCCAAGATCAAGTTTTATATCATCCATCCGCAGCCGGTACAGGGTAAGGATGTTGCCGCTGCCCAGACCAAAGCAGAACAGCAGGTTAAAATTTTTGCTCAAGCATTGGACACTCTTGTCTAATGACGAGTTATGATTGGTTGGCTGCCGTATACGACACGGCAGCCTTTATCGCTTTTGATACCGAAACGACCGGACTTGATCCTGCATCGGGGCGTATCGTCGAAATCGGTGCGGTAAAGTTCGACCGGTGCGGTGTTATTGCCCGGTACAATGTGCTTATCAATCCCAAAATGCCGATGCCGGAAGAAGCAGGCAAGGTCAACGGAATCACCGATGAGATGCTGAAGGATAAGCCGCTGATAGCCGATGTCTTTCCCGACTTTTTCGATTTTATCGGCACCGGTGTTTTAGTTGCGCATAATGCTCCGTTTGACATAAACTATGTTAATGCGGAGTTAAAGCGCGCCGGAAAATCTCCTTTAACCAATAAAGCCATCGATACGCGAATATTTGCAAAGGAAGTATTTCCCGGACTTTCCAGCTATGCATTGCAGGATCTTGCCGTGCAGTTCGGCATTACAGCGCTGGAAGCTCACCGAGCCGAAGACGATGCCCGCGTCTGCATGGAGCTTTTTGAAAAGATTTTAAGCAGATTTTTAAAAAACAATCCCGAACTGGTAGAAAAAATCCGTGCAGAAACGGATGCTGCAAGCCTGTTAGCCCCCGAAACGGAGCAAAAAGAGAAAGATTATTCACGGAGTTTATTTTGATACCGCAACAAAGACGAGAAACGACCACAATCCAAAATCCTTTTAAGGCGCCCGTGTATTATTATGCCCGCACCGACTCTACCTTACAAGCCGCCCGCGAATGCCTTGCCGACGGTTGTCCCGACGGCACGTTCATCTATGCCGGCTACCAAACGGAAGGTCGCGGCCGCATGTCCGGCCGGCAATGGTTTTCCCCTGCAGGGGAAAACCTGCTCGGTACACTCATTTTGAGGCAGCCCGCATCCACCGATTTTACGCTGCGGATAGGCTTAGCCGCTAGTCTAACACTCGATTCTTTTTTGCCTTCCGGCGTACGGACTGCCGTTAAGTGGCCGAATGATATCTTGATCAACGGTAAAAAAACTGCCGGCATCCTGTGCGAAAGCGCGGGCGGCTGTGTTCTTGCCGGTGTCGGTATCAACCTGCTTCAAACGGCTTTTTTGCGGAGTATAGAACACACGGCAACTTCGCTTGCAATGATTATCGGCGCGGATAAATGCCCCACGTTTGAAGTGTTTATTCCTGCGCTGCTGACTCAAATACAGGAATGTCTTAGTCGCCGCGATTGGAATGAAGAAATCAGCCGCCGGCTTTGGAAGCGAGGCTCTATGGTTCGCTTTATGCGCGGGCAACAGGAAGACGATATTATCGAAGGTATTCTTACCGGTATCGCTCCGGATGGGGCGCTGTGCATTACGGAAGAGGATAAGGAACATCGGTATTATTCGGGAGAACTGATCTATTAATCATCCTCGCGGCACTTAGGGATGATAACGAGATTCCGTTCCGCGTCATAAAAGGGTGTTTGTACCGGTATCACCTGATAGTCCGGTTTATGAGCGCCCAATGCCTGCATCTCTTCTTCAATTGCAGTGAGCTTTCCTTTGTAGGCAGCTAAGATACCGGTACTGCGAATTCGTTTTTGTAGGGTCGTAAACATTGCGCGGTCAAGCGGGCGAAACGCTCGGAATACGGCAATGTCAAAATAATCGGCAGGAGCTTTTTCCGCTTCGGATTTCAGCACGGCGGTGTTAGTCAGCCCCAGCATTGCTTGTACGTTTTCCAAAACAGCGCATCGTTTGTGCATCCGCTCTATTAACGTAAATTTAATGCTGGGATCTTTAAGTAAAAACAGACATGCAAGCGGAATTCCCGGCAGCCCCGCCCCGGAACCGATATCCGCAATAGTACAGGTGTCTTCGCGTTTGTATGAATCGAGCCGGTGCGCTAATGCTTCCCACGGCGCAAGACTGTCGAGGATATGCTTGATAATCAGCTCTTGAGTGTTTTGTACCTTTATCAAATTAAATGCGGCATTAAACGTTTCAAGTTCGCGAATGTATCGCGTTAACATTTCTGCCAGTTTGTCTTGCCGGTCTTCAATATGTAATGCGGCTAATCCCGCTTGTAAAAGTTCCGTGTTTTGTGTATCCATTGTAAAGTGCGCTCCTAATGCCGATCACAAATTAAATCTAAGGAAAACCGGTAAGCAAAGCTCACCTCTAAAAACTAACCTTGAGTTTTTTAAGATGCCCGAAAGGTACCTGCTTAAAACTTAAAACGATCTGCCGCCGCCGCCGTGTGAGCGCCCGCTCGAAGATGTATGGGTGGAGCTTCCGCTTGATTTGTTTTTAGGTCGTACGGTGCTTATCGTATTGGTGCTGATGAGCGGGTCGTCCGTAGAAGCAAAGTGTACCTGTGTTTGTTTCGCTCGATCGTAGTACGGTTTTGCACCGGCGATTTTATAGCGTTTTAATAAAACCAAGAAGCTGATTAAAAACACGAAAACACCGGCGCCGATGGCAAATAAGATGCTGTTTTTCAGCTTTGCGGCGGCCGCTTGTTCAGGTGATTGGATTATGGTATGCAGTTCATCGATATATGCATTGATACCGGCGGCATAATTTCCATCCGCTGCTCCCCCGTCGATGAGAGCATCGAGCAGATCATCAATACGGGAATCGGTAACGGTATTGATAGTACGCTTACCTGAGGTTGAAATATGCGCTTTTCTTCCGTTGCCGTCGCCGTATCCCGTTACGATTAACAGCAAGATTCCATCGCGGTCTTCTCCGTAGCCGTAGCCGCCGTAATCAAAGAAATCATCTGCGTATGCTTCCGCCGTCAAATCACCGGTGTCGGGAACCAGTACCACTGACGCATCCGTTTTGAGGCTTTCGGAAAATTCCGTAAAGCGTGCCGCTATTTCCTGTTGTTCGCTGAGAGTCAGAATGCCCGCCATATCGACAACGGGGTTTCCTCCATATTGATTAATTGCGGCGAAAAGTTCGTCTGCAGCAGTACTTGTCTCATCAGACATATCGCCTGCATCCCATTCGATTTTGCTCCAATCAGCCGCGTCCGAAGTACTCGTCTCTGCATAGAGAAGTATAAGGGGGAGAAAACAGCAAAAAAGTGTTATAGCGAACAGTTTCTTATAGGCGTATTTTTTTGAACATACCGGCGTTATCATCGTTACCATATAAACATCCCTCCTAAGAACATGAGCGCACCGAATACGACGCCGAGAAGTCCCGATGTCAATGCTGCTTTTGCCTTATCCAACGGCAGTTCACCGCAGGTTTTACCCGTTTGACCGTTTACAGCAAATACATACGGCTTACCGTGATAGATATAGGTAAGAATCCACGAGGGAAGTAACACATACCGTTGATCGCGGACGGAATACGCGGTTGAATCTTTTTCCGATTCAAAATGAGTACACGATGTTGACTCTTTGATAAGTGCCGTTGTGGTTTGTTTTGCTTGTGTCATTAATGCAGGTTTTATTGCTTCTTTATCTTCGGTGTATTGTTCGGCAAAGAATCCTGCTAAATACCCTGCGGAAAAATTTTTCATCTCTGCTTCATCGTAGGGAGTAATGGTGTTGAGTAACGATTCGTCGATTTTTGAAAACGCAAGCTTTTGCAGGTTGTTTACGGCAATATCACCGGTGCGGTCGATTTTGTATTTGTCGGTTTTTACATAGTCTCGGTCTCCGCTTGACCAGCGGGTAACGTTCACACCGACCGCATGGTAGTCAACCTTTGCATCGATGTCTGCTTGCCAATACGGAAGGTAAATGCCGGTGATTTTTTCCTGCTGCATTTCGCTCGTAAAGCCTTTGGGGGTAAATTTCTTTTTGCCCGCCCAGTCCAGAAATTTCTGCACAGCGGTCTTTTTATCAACCTTAAACGGGATAATGCGGTCGGGTTTAAAATCGCCCTTGAGCCGGTCGGTTATAACGACCGGGCTGTGGCAGTAGTAGCAAAAGGCCGCCGTTGAGGTGTCGCCCGCAACCACTTCCGCGCCGCAGTTAGCGCATTGGTATACCTTAACCGTCTGTCCACCTGTTTCGGTGCTGTTGCCGGAAGCGGTATCTTTATCGGTGCTTCTACTGTTGTCATTTCCCGTATCGGATTCCGGTGCGGCGTTATTACCGGCAGAAGAAGCGTCGGCGCTTTCGTCTGCTGCAGCAGTTTTAGCTTGCAGTTTTTCGAGATAGGCAGTCAGTTCTTCTTCCGTATGCTCGGTAAAACAGTATCCGCATTTAAATTTACCCAATCGCGGGTTAAACTCAATCGGCGCTCCGCACGCGGGGCATTTGTAGTTTATTACACTCATATCATTCCTCTGTCAGGGTAACCACACCAGATTTTTATAAATTAATACGCCCTCAGAATAAGAGGCTGTTCAACCAGAGTTTCGCCGCTTTGCGGCTCAAATGGTTGCCCAACCTCTTATTCTGAGGAATTTGATTTATCCATCTGATGTGTTTACCCTTCTTCTGAAACATAAAGCGAAATTTTTTTAAAATTTCGCAGAATAAGGAAAGCACCTGCTTGGGATTTTGGGTTGCAGTTGCCTTAAATCCTCTTAATTCTAAGATTCGCGGTCGTGCTAGAGTTTTGAACCGCACTCGGAACAGAATTTTGTTCCGGGTTTAACTTCTGCGCCGCATGAAGGGCAATTATTTCCTGCGGGTTTCGGTGTACCGCATTCCGCACAGAACTTACCGGTATTCTTGTGTCCGCATTCGGTGCAGAACCATTCCCCTGCCGCTTTTCCTTGAGCAGCTTGTCCCGCTGCGGCGGTTTGCTGCCCAGCCTGTTGTTGAGCTGCTTGCTGCATTTGCATCTGCTGCATATTGGTTTGGCTTGCCTGTCCCATAAAGTTTCCGCCTGCGTTCATGCCCATTCCCATGCCCATAAATGCCATACCGGCGCCTGCCTGATTGGAACCAGCCGCCTCCAGCCCCCGCGCAATAGAACCCTGCACAAACCCTTCACGGATAGAAGGATCGCCGAGCATTGCGCCTTTGTTTCTCATATTGATGAGTTCTTTGGAGCTGTCGTCATACGTGATGCTTGCGATACCGACTGCCAGCACCTCCATACCGCGCAGATCTTTCCACGAATCATCGAGAATCTGCGACATGTGCTTACTGAGGAGTGTTCCCTTTGACGGAATAAACGAAATCCGTTCGCCTTCCATCGACATCTGGCTGATGGCCGCCTGCAATGCCTCTAAAAATTCGGTTAAATACTGCTCGTTGATTTCATCGATATGTACATGCGTTGCATTTCGGGGACAAGCTTCTTTAAAGAATTTGATAGGATCGGTTATCTTGATGGAGTAATTTCCGAACGCCCGCAAAAAAAGTTCTGCATTATAGAAATTATCAAAATACTGGAGCGGATTGGGCGTACCGAACTTAATCCCCTTGATTTCCTGCAAATTGATATAGAAAACTTCCTGCTTCATCGGTGTCGTTCCACCGAATTTAAAACGGCTGAACGTTTCTTTTAAAGCATCGCCGAAGCTACCGCTGAAAAGAGAGGGAGCCGAACTGTTATCAACTTTAAAATATCCCGGTTCCGCCGTGTAGTCGATAATTTTTCCGCCGTCTACCAGCATCATAAACTGATTTTGATTAACATGGATAATCGACCCATTAGAAATTACATCACTTGAACCTTTGGTATTCCTGTTACGCTTATCCGTGCGCACCGGTACACCCTTTGCCAGCACGATACCCTCACCCATATCATCCGCTTCGACGACCTCAAGCCACTGATCCGCTAAACCGCCGCCTACCGCGCTAAGCGCCGCTGTTATCAATCCCATAGTATTACTCCTCTCTGTTTGTAAGATCTCTATTTTATAAGCTCTATATTAGTATAGAAATGAAGAATCGGTAAAGAGGGGGAGATAAGTAGAACATGGAACTCAGTTTTTAAAAAGGCTACTCAAAAAATAAGCAATAATAAAAGATGGGATGGGATACACGTTTGCGACGAATGATGTCCCATGGAATGCCGGGAGGTAAACTTCTTGCAGAATGTATTAAAATATGCTATAACAGCACCAGTTTGTAAACCGGGGTAAACAAGAGGAATACATTGATGCTGCAAAAAAAATTCTCTGTTGAAACAGTAAAATATCTTGTTTTATTTTTATTCCTGATAGCGATAACGGTTTTTTCTATATTTATTGCTGTTTCGCTCGGCCCTGTTAAAATCGGATTGGCAAATACGTACCGGATTATGCTGGGAAAAGCAGTTGCCCCCAATTTACTGACCGGTCTTTCAAACGCTGCTATTGCGATTGTATGGAATATGCGTGTACCGCGGGTTTTACTCGGGTTTTTTACCGGTACAGGGCTTGCCGTTTGCGGATGCGTTATGCAGGCAACGGTCAACAACCCGATTTCCGAACCGTACATTTTGGGTATTTCTGCCGGTGCGACATTCGGGGCTGTTGTCAGTATCATTCTCAGCTTTATTTCTGCCGTAGGGCTTGGAGCCTTTCTCGGCGCGATTGCCGCGACCGTATTGGTGCTGATCATCGCTTCATCACAGCGAAAGATGACCACGACAAGTCTCATCTTATCAGGTACCGTGGTAAATGCCCTGTTTACGGCGTTTGCCAATTTTATCATTTCAATTGGGGCAAATTCTGACAGTATTATGACGGTTAAGTTTTGGACAATGGGTTCTCTTGCCGGTACTTCATGGTCATCACTCCCGTTACCGCTGCTCGTAGTCAGCCTTTCGTATTTTTTTTTCTTCTTACAGTACCGCGTTTTTAATGCAATGATGATGGGCGATGAAGTCGCGATAACGTTAGGGATTTCGCTCTACTTCTATCGGTATCTTTTTATGGCAGTCATTGCGGTAATAACCGGTGTATTGGTGTCTGTCTGTGGCATCATCGGGTTTGTTGGGCTGATTACCCCGCATATTGCCCGTGCACTTGTGGGAGCAAACCATCGTAGACTCTTTCCCGTCGCAGCACTCTTGGGTGCGCTTTTTATTATCTGGGCGGATGTATGTGCGCGAATATTGATTCAAAATGCGGAATTGCCGATCGGGATATTCACCGCATTGGTTGGAGCTCCCTTTTTTATCTTTATTGTTGCAAAGCACCAACGGGGAGCAGGGCAGTAATATGGATTTGATGTGCAAGGATGTCCACTGCAGTATCGCTCATAAAGAAATTTTACGAGGTATATCGCTCCATGCGGACGGGCATAAATTTTATACGATACTTGGCCCAAACGGGTGCGGTAAGACGACGCTCTTAAAAAATATCTACCGGATTATCAAACCGGACTCGGGTGCCGTGTATCTTGACGGAAAAGACATCCGTGCTGTCCGCCTCAAGGATTCGGCAAAGGAAATGGCGGTTGTCGCACAATTTAATACGCTGAATTTCAACTGTTCGGTACAGGATATTGTGATGCTGGGGCGGACACCTCATATCCGCTTTATGCAAACCGAACGGGAAGAGGATTTTACCATTATACAGGATGCACTGGCAAAGGTCGGGATGTTGACTCGAAAAGATCAGCCGTATCAATCGCTATCAGGGGGAGAAAAACAGCGGGTTGTGCTTGCCCGTGCAATCGCTCAGCAACCTTCTCTCTTATTGCTGGATGAACCGACCAACCATTTGGATATAAAATATCAGCTGGAGATATTGCAGATTGTAAAAGATTTACGGATTAACGTACTGGCTGTGCTGCACGATATACAGTTGGCATGCCGGTATTCGGATTATTTGTATTTGATGAAAGACGGGGATATTTTATATGAAGGAAGTCCTCGCACAACTATTACCGAAGAATCCATGCTGACGATCTACGGTGTCCGGTGCAATATCAGCTGGACAGAGGATTCGCAGGCGATGATTCACTATAGGGGGCCGCTATAATATCTTTGGCTATGCTATCTTTGATAGATAGAAAAGATATCGGTATCTCTAAAAATCTATATCTCAGTTTTTAGAGAGTCACACAACTCTCAGGAGGTTATTCAAATGAAGCAATGTATTAGTATTGCATTGGCTCTTTTTCTTGCTGCCGCAGTGAGTGCGGAAACGGCATATCCGGTCAGTGTTACCACCTATGACAAAGACGGCAAAGCGATAACACAGGTCTTTAAGCAAGCGCCTAAAAAGGTTATTACCAATAATCTTTCAATGACGGAAATGCTGATCGAACTCGGCTTGCAGGATCGTATTATCGGTATGCTGGATCCGGATAATGCAGTGACCGGTAAGTATAAGAAAGCGATCGATTCTATCCCTCATATCGGGAATAAGAAAACTGTTTCCCGGGAAGTGGTATTTTCGTATGAACCGGATGCAGTGCTCGGTAGAAACATGATGTTTTCCGAAAAATCTTTGGGTACGGTGAGCTTTTGGAACGAAAATGGTATCCCGATATATGCACAAAAAGCTTCGGTTTTAAATATCAAGCAAGACCTTCAAAATATTATCGAAGATGTGAGAAATCTTGGCATTATTTTTAATGTACAGGATAAGGCAGAAGCGTATGCAAAGCAACTCGAACAGCGTTTGAATGCTGTGCTGCAACATATTTCAACAAAGGGGACTTCTTTAAAGAAGGCGCTTATTATGTGTGCATATAATGGCACAACGTTCGGGGCGTATAAATCTGCATTGCAAGAAAGTCTCCTAAATGTACTCGGTTATACCAATATTGCAACGGGTACGTCAGGGCTTACGACAGAAAATCTGATAACTATGAATCCTGAACTGATCATCTATGTAACGAGCGACCGGAATAAAAAATTAGACACAAATGCGATTTCGTCTTTGCAGGCAAATGTAGTACTAGTTGACGTACCCGCTATTGCTCAGCGTAAAATTATGACGATTTCCTATGATGAGCTGATGGACTATGGTACGGCTGTGCTGAATGCCTTGGAAGCTGTTGATGCCTTCCTGCGGAAGTAGCTTCAGCACGAAACGCGATATAACGAACCATATCAGTCTGTCCGGTATAGACATTACCGTGTCGGAACCTGCAGAATATAACCTGCAGCACCGTTATCCTGCGGTTTTTGTCAACGACGGACAGATTGAATATCTGGAATCACTGGTACCGAGTATTTTCTTGTTCGGGCTGCACGCACGCAACCGATTTGACGACTATACACCATGGGCTGCCGAGTCATTCCGCACCGATTGTCCTCCTTTCGGCGGCAAGGGCGCGGAATATCATCATCTATTGTTCAAGACACTACTGCCCGAACTGAAAACTAAATATCCCCTTGACGATTCGAGGCTTGCATATGGGGGTCATTCCCTCGGTGGCTTAGCTGCCGTGTGGAGTTTATTCGAATATACCGATATACCGTACATATTTTCCCTTTGCGGTTCGTTTTGGTATCCCGGATTTCCGGAATACTGCCGTGAACACAAAGTTTTGCATAGCAATGCCTCTGTCTATTTGCTAAACGGAAAGAGAGAGGGTGGAAAACACGGCAACCGGTTAGAGAATGCGCCGAAATACGCAGCAGAAGTACATCAGGCGCTTAGAACGCAGATAGCACATACAACCGTTGTGTTCGATCCGTTCGGGCATCACGATAAAATGCTTGAACGCTTCAGGGCAGTACAGCAGTGGCTTACCGAATGCTGGCAGCTGTAGAGCGATATTGATTCGTGCAGAGAATCAGTTAGTCATAAAAAAATTTAGGCCTTCCAAAATATTTTTAGTTTTTTTCTTGCGTTTTCTCCGATTCTATGGGATACTGAAAAGAGTACAAACATCAGCGGAGGGTTAATTCTATGTTATTAGTTGGAAACGGTATGCTTATCACCCGCGATCCGAACAAGCCTTTTATCGAAAACGGCTGTGTTTGCATTGAGGGAAGTTCAATCAAAGAAGTCGGCGCCGATGCCGAATTGCGGGCAAAGTACCCCGCAGCGGAATATATCGATGCAAAAAAGCGGTGCATCATGCCTGCCTTTATTAACACGCATCATCATATTTATAGCGCTTTTGCCCGCGGCATTGCGTTAAAAAATTACAATCCGCAGAATTTCTTGGATATTTTGGAAGGGCTGTGGTGGCATCTTGATAATAACCTTCTTTTAGAGGATACGAAATACAGCGCTTACACGACGCTGATTGACTGTATTAAAAACGGCGTAACGACGGTTTTTGACCATCATGCAAGCTACGGCGAAACAACAGGGAGCCTTTTTACCCTTGCGGATGTTGCCGAAGAGCTCGGGTTGCGGGTGAACCTTTGTTATGAAGTTTCCGACCGGAACGGCGAGGCTGAGATGAAAAAAGCGGTTACCGAAAATGCCGAATTTATCCGCGCTTGTCAAAAGAAGAAAAATCCCAAGCAAGCAGCGATGATGGGACTTCATGCCGCATTTACGCTGTCAGATAAAACACTCGAATACTGCGCTTCTCAGCTTCCGGCGGGCGCTGGGTACCACATCCATGTTGCGGAGGGTATGTCCGATGTGTTCGATTCGGTGCAGAAACACGGAAAGCGGGTTGTACAGCGCCTCTACGATTTTGACATACTCGGTAAACACACCTTTGCCGTGCACTGTATCCACATCAATCCTTTGGAAATGGATTTATTGAAAGAAACCGATACGATGGTCGTGCATAACCCCGAATCGAATATGGGTAATGCGGTCGGCTGTCCGCCGGTGTTGGAAATCTTTAAACGCGGCATTTTGATCGGGCTCGGTACGGACGGATATACGAGCGATATGATTGAATCGTACAAGGTTGCGAATATTCTGCACAAGCACAACACCTGCGATGCCACCGCCGCATGGACGGAAATCCCCGAAATGCTGTTTACCAATAATGCAAAGATTGCCGCGCGGTATTTTGACGGTGAACTCGGCGTCTTGAAAGCGGGAGCGAATGCGGACGTAATCGTTACCGACTATAACCCGCTGACACCTCTCCAAGCCGGTAACGCGAACGGCCACATCCTGTTCGGTATGAACGGCCGTAATGTGGTAACCACTATCGCGGCAGGCAAGGTGCTGATGAAGGATCGCGTTATTACCGTCGCCGATGAAGAAGCCGTCTTTGCCAAAGCGCGGGAAGTCAGCGCCGCCCTGTGGAAACGGCTGTAGAAAGTAATCGCCCCGGTATTCACAAGAGTATGCATCTGCCGGATACCGGGATTGTTTATACAAACGGAGCAGTTATTCGGACTGCAATTGTATCGAATTTACGATGATACAAGGGAGAAAATAGAGTATGAGTGATAGAATGAATCCGATACCATTCAAGAATTTGATGGAATGGATTAGAACGGAGTATCAAACCGAAGGGACGATTTTCGGCGTTAAAAAGCTGTACCGCGCCGATTCCAACCGCTATTTGGAGCTGTTCGGGCAACGGTTTGAAAACCCGCTTGGGCCGGCTGCGGGGCCGCACACACAGTTGGCGCAAAATATCGTGGCTGCATATGCTGCGGGCTGCCGATTCTTCGAGCTAAAGACTGTGCAAAAGTTAGACGGAGAAGACCTGCCGGTTGCAAAACCGTGTATCAATGCGGCGGACGAATGTTACAATGTCGAATGGTCTACCGAGCTGCGCGTGCCGCAGGCTTTTGACGAATACGTAAAGGCGTGGTTTGCGCTTAAAGTGATTTCGCAGGAATATGGTCTCGGCAGCCCCGACGGTTTTATCTTTAACATGAGCGTCGGCTACGACCTTGAAGGGATTAAGACCCCGAAAGTTGACGCCTTTATCGAAGGAATGCGGAACGCCTCGAATACGCCGGTGTGGAAGGAATGTACCGACTACCTTTTAAGCCATACCGATTTGTTCCCGTCCGTGTCGGAAGCCTTCCTCCGCGGATTGCCGACGCAGGTGTGTACATCGATTACGCTTTCCACCTTGCACGGCTGTCCGCCTGCCGAAATCGAACGCATCGCGATGTACCTCATCACGGAAAAACATCTCCATACCTATATCAAGTGTAACCCCACGCTGCTCGGCTACGAGTTTGCCCGCGACCGTATGAACAAGATGGGCTATGAGTATGTTCAGTTTGACGATCATCACTTTAAAGACGATTTACAGTTCAGCGATGCGGTACCCATGCTTGAGCGTTTGCTGAAGGAGTCTGATAAGCGCGGGCTGATGTTCGGGGTTAAGATTACCAATACCTTCCCTGTAGACATTGCCCGCGGAGAGCTGCCCGGACAGGAAATGTATATGTCGGGGCGGTCGCTGTTCCCGCTGTCTATCGCCGTTGCGCTAAAACTGTCGGAAGTCTTTAACGGAAAACTCCGTATTTCTTATTCGGGCGGCGCGGATTACTTTAACATTGCCGATATTTACGAAACGGGGATTTGCCCCATTACGATTGCAACAACGATTTTGAAGCCGGGCGGATATGCGCGTTGTCAGCAGTTGGTTGGCGAGCTGACAGCCAAGCCGTTTAACAAGGATTTTTCCATCAACGTGGAAAAACTGCGCCACCTTTCAAATGCCGTTGTTGAAAACCCGCGCCATCGCAAATCGGTCAAGCCCGAAGCATTCCTTAAGATTCCTGCAAAGGTGCCGCTTGCCGACTGCTTTGCCGCTCCCTGTATTTCCGGCTGTCCCATTAATCAGGACATCCCTGCCTATATCAGGCTGACCGGCGAGCAAAAATACGAAGAAGCGCTCCGTGTTATCACCGATAAAAACCCGCTGCCGTTCATCACCGGTACGATCTGTAATCACCGCTGTATGACCGGCTGTACGCGCAATTTCTATGATGATCATGTGCATATCCGTGCCGTTAAACTCGAAGCGGCGCGCCATGCCATCGAAACTTTGAAGCAAAACCTAAAGGCGCAAAAACCGGCGCAGAAAAACGGAGCGAAGGTTGCCGTTATCGGAGCCGGCCCTGCCGGTCTTGCAGCCGCTTATTTCTTAACTCGCGACGGAGCGGACGTTACCGTATTTGAAAAGAAAGCGCGCGCCGGCGGTATCGTGCAGTACGTCATCCCTGAGTTCAGAATCCCTGCCGCGTCGATTGGGCAGGACGTTGAGCTTGCATCCTCCTTCGGCGCCTCCTTCGTGTATAACAGCGAACAGCGTTCCGTTGAAGCGCTGAAAAAACAGGGCTTTACCCATGTTGTGTTTGCTATCGGTGCGTGGAAGCAGAGTGCGCTGACTTTGGAAAAAGGCGCGGCGGCAAATGTTATCGAATTCCTTGAACAGGCGAAGCAAGCGCCCGAAACGCTCAAGCTGGGGAAAAACGTCGTGATCCTCGGTGCGGGAAACACCGCGATGGATGCCGCCCGCGTTGCAAAGCGCACGAAGGGGGTCGAACATTCCTTTATCGTATACCGCAGAACCAAGCAGTTTATGCCCGCCGATGCGGAAGAATTGGAACTCGCTTTGGAAGACGGGGTTGAATTTAAAGAACTGCTTGCGCCTGTTTCGTATGAAAACGGAATTTTGCGCTGCGAAAAGATGAAGCTCGGTGAACGGGGTACAGACGGTCGGCAAAAACCGGTACCGTCGGGCGAGTTTGTAGAGATCCCTGCCGACACCGTAATCGCATCTATCGGTGAAAAAATCGACACCGATCTCTTTGCGGAATCCGGCATTGCGCTGGACGGGAAGGGGAGGGCGCAATACAATCCCGCTACGTTTGAAACAAATGTGAAAAATGTATATGTCATCGGGGATTGTGCCGCAGGGCCTGCTACGGTGGTGCAGGCTATTGCCAATGCAACCAAAGCGGCAAAGGCGATTATCGAGTCGGTAAAGGCGCAGGCGTGGACGGCGCAGTTTACAACACTGAACTACAACCCTGTTACCGCATCGGCGTATTCAAAGCGGGCAATTTTAATGCCGATGAACCTTGCCGCCTCCGACGGCGTTGCAAAAGAAAGCGTCCGCTGTTTGGAATGCTCGACTGTCTGCGAATCCTGCGTCGATGTATGCCCGAACCGCGCAAACCTTGCGCTCACGGTACCCGGTATGCGTATGAAGCAGATTGTTCACGTGGACGGTATGTGTAACGAGTGCGGCAACTGTGCGACATTCTGCCCCTACGAGAGCGCCCCGTACAAGGATAAATTCACGCTGTTCCACTCGGAAAAAGATTTCCTCGACAGCACAAATGAAGGTTTCCTCTATCTTGATGATGCACGCAGCCGATGCAGAGTACGGCTTGCCGGAGAAGTCCGCGATATCACGCTTGCAACGGAAACCGCTCTTCCCAAAGAGCTTTTGCAGATTATCAATGCGGTAAAGACGCAGTACGCGTATTTACTGTAGGTTCAGCTGAGCGTTTAGAAATTAAAAGGCAACCGTATCGGAAGATGCGGTTGCCCTGCTTGACGGCCTCAGTTATTCGTGCGGAGGCCGTAATGTCTGCCGTTTCTCGGCAACGCTGTGCATGGGTGAGGGGATTACGGTTCCGTTATATTGCCCTGTGCATCAAGGTAGTATACGGGAATCGTAACAACCGGGTCGCGATCGCTTCGCCATTTTGATTGCAGTCCTTTCTGAAGGGGGCTGTAATAAAAGGCCTTGCTGCTTGCCTCATAGTGAGATGTCCAAAAATCTTTGCCCGTAAATTGAGCTATTTTTTCGGCTTCATCCCGTGAGGGGAGCCAGCCGCCCCGCTCAATGCAGTACATAACTGCAGAATTCTTCGCAGTATGCAATTTAGAACCGTTCGATTCAAATTCGCGCTTTAAGAAAATACTGTTTTCTTTTCCGTCCCCGATATTTGAGCCTATATTCTTTGTGCTTATATGACGTGAGCTGTCCAAATCCCACGGCATCGGCTCGGAGGGAGTGCCCATTGCAAGAAACCGCCACGAACCTGCACCTGTGTTTTCCCATACAATGGTCTTGTTGCCCACTCTATCACCTACGGCGAATGATCTTGGTACAATAGCTTCGTCAAACAAAAAACAGCCGTGCAGCATAAGCGCTACGGCAAGAGTCAGCACGGTCGGCGCTGCACAACGGAAGAGTAATAAACCCTTTAAATTAAGCTTTTTCATGCATAAGTCTCCTTTCAGTTGTTTCCTGATTGAAAAAGTGTAACACGGTGGTGAGAGAAAGGTCAAGAATACGTATTGCCTTTAGCTCCGTATTCTATTATACTAACGATATGCAAACACGTTATTTTACCGTTACCGGTATGAGCTGTGCCGCCTGCTCCGCAAATGTAGAAAAGGCGGTAAGTCGTCTTGCCGGCGTAGAGACGGTGCAGGTCAATCTTTTAACAAAGCGGATGACTGTAACCTATAATCCCGATACCCTTAATACCGATACCATCATACAAACGATAGAAAAAATCGGCTACGGAGCATTTCCGCTGTCTGAGGAAAATGCAGCGCGCCCGTCTGTTCAACAGACTGATTCTGAAATCGCCGATGCCGAAAAAAAACAATTTATCTTCTCCCTTTTCTTTCTTATTCCATTGATGTATGTGTCGATGGGGCGGATGCTCAAGCTGCCGCTTCCGTCTTTTTTTGCAGGAACCGAGAATGCCCTCATCTTTGTCTTTACGCAATTTCTGCTCACGTTGCCGGTTCTTATACTGAACCGCCATTTTTTCACTAACGGACTTACGAGCTTATTACACCGTGCGCCGAATATGAATAGCCTCATCGCCATCGGTTCCGGAGCTGCGGTTATTTACGGGATTTTTGCGCTGTACCGGATCGGATACGGCTTAGGGCACGGTCAATTAGATGTCGTGCTGCTCTATATAAAGGATCTCTATTTTGAATCTTCGGCGATGATTTTAACGCTGATTTCTTTGGGAAAATTTTTGGAGGCACGGGCAAAAAAGAAAACCTCCGAAGCATTGGAAAAATTGATTCAGCTTCGCCCCCGAACAGCTCAAATAGTGCGGAATGGAATTGAGATTGAAATTCCGGTAGAAAATATTGCGGTCGGCGATGCAATCATTATTAGGCCGGGACAAACCTTGCCCGTGGACGGTACTATCATAGAAGGAAGCACATCGCTTGACGAATCTGCCGTTACGGGTGAAAGCCTTCCGGTCGAAAAAACGGTCGGAGATTCGGTGATTAGTGCCTCGCATAATATATCGGGCAGCTTTATCTTCCGTGCTGATAAAGTAGGTAATGATACGACATTGGCGCGGATTATTGCGCTCGTCGAAGAAGCGTCCTCATCAAAGGCTCCGGTTGCAAAGCTGGCTGACGTTATCAGCGGTTATTTTGTGCCGATTGTTATGTTGATTTCGCTCGCTGCCTTTATCGGCTGGCTTATCGCAGGCGCTTCTTTTGAGTTCGCGCTTTCGACCGCTATTTCCGTGTTGGTTATTTCTTGTCCCTGTGCGCTCGGTCTTGCGACGCCGACTGCGATTATGGCCGGTACGGGCAAGGGCGCGCAGCTCGGTATCCTCATCCGTTCCGCGGAAGGACTCGAACTCGCTCACCGCGTGAACGCCGTTCTGCTCGATAAGACAGGAACAATCACGGAAGGAAAGCCGACATTGCAGCACATTGAAGTGTTTTCGGAACAGTATACGGATAATGATATTCTGTGGATTGCCTATAGTCTTGAGCATTTATCCGAACATCCTCTTGCTCATGCAATTATCAAGGCGGCAGAAGAAAAAAAACTGTCGCCGTTTAAGGTGCGCGGTTTTGCGGCAGTACACGGGAAAGGAATTTTCGGAACGGCTGCAATCGATGAGCTTAACGGAACTGCGTCGATTAGTAATTTAAGGATCGGTGCAGGAAATACGAAACTCTGCAACGAATTGGGAATTCCCGTATCGGAAGCGATTCAAATGCGGCTCGCAGAAGCTGCCGAACAAGGCGCTTCTCCGTTGCTGGTTATAATAGGGAATGAATGTGTCGGGCTTATCACCGTCTCCGATCCGGTAAAAGAAGACAGTATCCGGGCTATTCATGATTTCCACGAAATGAGTATCCATACGGTTATGCTGACAGGAGACAATCAGCGGACGGCGGAGGCTATCCGGAAAATTGTCGGGATTGGGGATGTCGCAGCAGAGCTATTGCCGCAGGATAAAAAAGCAAAAGTTGAATACTATCGCTCGAAAGGGTTTTCACCGGCTTTTATCGGCGACGGTATTAATGATGCGCCTGCACTGACTGCTGCGGATGTCGGTATTGCGATCGGCGGCGGCACGGATATCGCTATTGAAAGCGCCGATATCGTACTGATGAACAACAGTCTCGAAACGGCGGTTACTGCAATTCAGCTTAGCAAGGCTGTGATGCGTACCATTAAACAAAACCTGTTCTGGGCGCTTTTTTACAATTCGCTGTGTATCCCGCTTGCGGCAGGTCTCTTTTATACCGTATTCGGGCTTAGGCTTAGTCCTATGTTTGCCGCCGCTGCAATGAGCTTCAGTTCGGTGACGGTTGTTACCAATGCATTACGGTTGAACAGATTCCGCCCGAAACGCATTGCACAGGATGTTCATAATATGCAATACTGTTCCGCTGTTCCTACCGATGAAAAGCATGATGATACAAAACCGGAAAATATAACGCATAAGGAGAATATCGATATGAAAAATATCACGTTGACTGTTGAAGGAATGTCCTGCGGGCATTGTTCCGCTCGGGTTGAAAAAGCGTTGAACGCTATCGAAGGGGTATCGGCAAAAGTCGATTTGGGTGCAAAAACCGCCTCCGTTACCTATCCCGATTCCGTAACAATCGATGCGCTCAAAGCTGCCGTAACCGATGCAGGCTATTCAGTAACCGGCTCACACTAAAAAATCGAAACGTTAGGTACGGTGTATATCATCTCTCATCTCTTCACTATGGATAGATTAAGGTATCGATTACGGCAGCCGCTCTGCGTTTTTATTTCTTTTTTTCTGAGTGCCTCACTTCTGTCGGCGGCTCCGGTTAAAATTACTTTTTCTGCCGATAAACTACAAGGATCGGGGGGAAAAGGACAAACCTCAACCTCACTGACCGGTAATGCAAAGGTAAGTGTAGATTCTCTCACTATTTACGGTGAGCGTATCGAACTATACGGTAAAGATTACCGGTATATTAAGGCAAGCGGGAGTGTAACCGGAGAAGATGCGGAAAAAGGCTTTACGTTTTCCGCCGCTTCGTTATCTTATGACCGCGAAACGGAAGTAGCTGAGTTTATGGGGCAAGCAAAGGTTGAGGATACCAAAAATAAGGTAGAAACAGCTGCTGAACGTATCGAATATAATCAAAAAAATGAAATTATCCTTTTACAAATGGCGGTAAAATTAAAGAGTAAAGATATTGCTTGCGACTCGCTTTTTGCCGTTTATAACCGGAACACTTCTATGCTTGAATTAACGGGGAAGCCAACGGTTAAGAAAGGGAAAGATGAATTTAAGGCTGCTCGAATTTCAGTCAATCTGGATACCGAGGATATTAAACTTGAAGGAAAGGTGAGCGGTTCGGTTACCGAAGAAAAAAAAGAAGAAACAAATAAAACGGAAACTCCTCCAAAGGAAGAGATTTCGTCAAAGGAAGAAACAAAAACGCCATGAGTGACGGCCTGAACTATTTATCCGAAGAGGATACAATGCATCACAATATTGAGCATTCCGAACAAAATACGGAAATAGCATTGCTGAACACCGAACCGTTTCAAGATGTCGAGAGTAATGATGAGCCGGTACAAAGCGATTTCTTGTATGCCTCTCGGTATTTTACCGATGCTTATATGTCTAAGAGCATATTACGTGTGGAGGGGTTGAATAAGTCATTCCATAAAAAACAAGCTGTCCGTGATGTCAGTTTTTCTATGACACAGGGAGAAGTTGTCGGACTGCTCGGCCCGAACGGAGCAGGAAAAACGACGAGCTTTTATATGATTGTCGGCTTTTATACGCCGAACTCCGGCGGGATATACCTCGATGACCGCTGTATTACCAATCTTCCGATGTATAAGCGAGCCCGCATCGGTATATCGTATTTGCCGCAGGAGGCTTCCGTATTCCGTAAACTCTCCGTCGAGCAAAATATCGATGCTATTTTGGAAACACGAAAAGATTTAAGCCGTGCGGAACGGAAGGAAAAACTTGATTCGCTCTTGGAAGAATTCGGAATCACCGCTAATCGGAAACAACCTGCATATACCTTGTCGGGAGGAGAGCGCCGGCGTACCGAAATTGCACGGGCGCTTGCTATCGAACCGAAGTTTTTATTGCTCGACGAACCATTTGCCGGTATTGATCCGATTGCCGTACACGATATCAAGCTGATTATCCGATTGCTTGCCCACCAAAATATCGGAGTGCTTATTACCGATCACAATGTCCGCGACACCTTGGAAATTACCGACCGCGCCTATATTATCAATAAGGGCGAAATTGTCGAACAAGGGCCGCGTCAGAAGATATTGGAATCCGAGATTGCACGAAAGGTCTATCTCGGCGAAGAATTTAGAATGTAGGGAGATACTATGAAATATATTTGGATTATAGCCGGTTTCCTCTTTTTGGGACTCGGCTTACTCGGTGTGGCCTTGCCTATTTTGCCGACAACCCCCTTTGTGATTGTGTCGGTCTTTTGTTTTGCAAAAGGTTCAAAGCGTCTGCATCAATGGCTGCTTTCCACTAAGCTCTATCAAAATCATGTTAAACGATTTAATGAAACCCGCTCAATGACGCTTAAAAGTAAAATAGTTATTTTAGGGTTCGCTTCTTCAATGTTGATTGCCGGGTTTTATTTTTCAAAGAATATCTATGCCCGTATTATCATCATATTGCTGATATGCATAAAATATTATGTATTTATCTTTAAGATAAAAACCGCCCCCGACCCGACAAAAGAAACGGAAGCGATTTTTATTGATTCTGATCGGTAGAACCGGACGAGGTTTCTTCCTCGCTCAATGAGATTTCGTATTCGGAATAGAATTGCATAGAGAGCTTTTTTCCCATACCATCTACCGCCAAGGTAAGGTCACAGTATTCGGGGCTGAGCGTTCCCGTCAATAGAGCCTGAGGTTTTGACATCGCAACCTTATATATTCCGGTGAGACCGTCAATGATATATCCGCCGGCTGTATTTTGTATTATTTCCTCTTGAGGAATAATAAATTGAAAAGATGAAGAGAACGGCATTTTTCCCAATTTGAATTTATCCGACCGTATTTCAATATCTCCCGATGGAAGTGCAGTTACGATCAGCATTACTTGGTTTTCAACAGATTCTTTGTCTATAGTACTGTAAATCGTTTTTTCTGCTCCATTGGAAAGAGCCTTAACATTGACTATTTGACGATATAACACAGTGCTTTCAGCGCTGAATACAAGAGTAGCGGCAGTCAAATAAAAAAAAGTTAATAAAATTTTCATGTGTTGTATCATAATAATGACATAAAAAATGTCAAGGTACGGTTACAAGTGTTATACACAAGACCTCAAACATAACCTGCCGCATTATTCCTTATAGACCAACTTGATGGGGCAATGGTCGGAACCCAATACATCGGCTTTAATTGATGATTCGCAAATATTCGGTAAAAAGGCGTTGTCTACACAGTGATAGTCTATTCTCCATCCGATGTTTTTCTCGCGGGCATGGAAACGGTAGCTCCACCACGTGTACTGATGAGGTTCCGCACAAAAATGCCGGAAGGTGTCGGTGTATCCCGCCTGCGTAAAGGTATCCATCCATGCCCGCTCTTCGGGTAGATAGCCGGGATTTTGCTCGTTTGCCTTTGGATTGGCAAGATCTATGGGGTTATGCGCAATATTGTAGTCCCCGCAGAGTACGATATGCCTGCCTTCTTTTTGCAGTGCATTACAAAACTCAAGCATCGCAGCGCAAAAATTGAGCTTATAGCCGAGCCGAGCTCCTCCTTCTTGGGAATTGGGAAAATAGGCGGAAATAATCGATACGGTCTTAAAATCGGCTACCAGCACTCGTCCCTCATCGTCAAAGGCGGGAGTGTTCATCGTGCGGATATTGAGCGGTTCTTTTTTGCAGAAGACGGCGGTTCCCGAATAGCCGGGCTTTTTTGCCGCCTGCCAATATGTTTTATAGACCCCTTCTTTCCAAACAGGGTTGATCAGTTCCGAAGTCAGCTGTTCTTTCCGAGCCTTTGTTTCCTGTAAACAAAGTACATCAGGGTTTTCGGTATAAAGCCATTCCAGAAAACCTTTTTTTTGGGCGGCGCGGATACCGTTTACGTTCCACGAAATAATTGAAGTCATAATCGGTATATGCCATAAAATCGTAAAATATGCAATGAGGTACTTCCTACAGTAGGCTGCGGGGAGAATACCGGAGGTACAGCAATTCGGCATAAAGAGAATGGGCTAAACTGCCGATATAAACGTAAGAGGGCATCGTAGATATGCAATGCCGTTAAGGAAGAGGAATATGTCAGCAAAGAAAATAGTCTTAATCGTAGCCGCCGCCGTTTTATTTGGAGCATGGTGTTTTGCCGCCGAAACGGACGGTGAAAGCAAATCCTTTGATGCGGATGTTGCAATCCGATTTTACGATCGCCGTGTATACTATCCCGGGAACGATGGAACGGAACCTATTTTTGTGAAGGTCTCTATTACCAATAAAGGGAGCAAACCATTGCGGTTTAAACTGGCAAACGATCGTATGTTTAGCATTGATTTTTCGGTACTGAATACCAAAAACAAGAGCCTTGCTCATACTGAGCCGTGGATTCGGAAACGGAATACCAATCAGCAGATTTATTTCCGGGAAATTACGATAGAGACCGGGGAAACGTATGCCTTTGTTGAAAACGTGAAAGATTATATTACGATTGAAAGTCCGGGCGCATATATGCTTTCTGCCAATTTTTATCCCGAATTAAAACGCCTCAGCGATTCCTCAGAAATGCATGTATCTTCCAATAGACTTGGACTTGAAATAAAACCTTCTCCTTCGGCCGCTGCCCTTGGCTCTGTTCCCATCGCATCGGTATCACGTGAAGTACTTCAACCTCAGCCGATTTCACCCGACAAGGTTATCAGCTATATGCTGACTGCTCGTCAAAAATCTCAGTGGGATCAATTCTTCCTGTATCTTGATATTGAACGCATGATTGCCCGTGATCCGATACGGAGCCGCAGATATAAGGCGGAAGCCGAAGCGGGGCGTATTAGCATGCTTGACACTTATAAGCACGATCTTATGCAATCCCGTGCCGATAAAGATATCGCAATGATTCCGGTAGAGTTTACCGTTGAGCGGACAACCTACAGTGCAACCGAAGCTGAGGTTACGGTTATCGAATGGTTCGACTACACCAGCTTCCGCGAAAAGAAGCGCTTTACCTATAACCTTGCTTCCCGCGATGATATTTGGACGGTTTACGATTACAGCGTAGACAATCTTGGAACCGAATAAGCAGAAGAATATAGGCCGGTATTTTTTCGAATGTGTTATCTCTGTTGAGCGAGTATTCGTTCCGGCGGTATGGAAGTGTTAAAAAACGGCCTAATGTGTTAGCCCTGCTTCCGGTAATATTTGTTTCCATGCGTCCAAAAGCTCTGCAAAGCCGAACCGTGCATTTGCAGGGCTGGTAGACGGGAGCTTAATAGCCGAAATTCCAATATGCTTGATGCATACTTCGTATGCTTTCGTACCGTTTGCAAAGACTGCTTGGATCGGTGCTTCTTTAAAGATACTGCTTAAATCCGACGGTATGATGGACTGCATACTAGCATCGGCGGATCCGGTAATAGTACAGGCGGTAACGGCATCGTACAACGCAATATGATGGTTTAACAGCATATGTATTTTTTCTTCTATTGTTTGCGGTGCCCGTACTTCCAGCAAAGCGGCAAGAAGCGGCCAAAATCTGTTCCGCGGATGACTGTAGTAGAATTCCTGCGCACGGGATGCGGCGGAGGGAAAAGAACCTAAAATAAGAATACGCGATTCGGCGTTATATACCGGCGAAAAGGGATGTACAATTCTTTCAGACATTGTGTTAGAAAAACACAGAGTAAAAACCTCTAAAAACCGAACAAGGTTTTTAGAGGTTCCCTGTATTTTAAAATAATTCAGTATAGATTTTAATCAGCCGTTCTCTGTCAAGGAATACAAAATTGTTTGCCATCAGGCGCTGCTGGTTCGCAATAACACTGTCGGCAAATTCTGCAATCTGCTCTTTCTTCATGCCGTATTCGTGCAGCGGCTTTTTGGCGATCAGGCAGTTGAGCAGCTTTTCCAATGCGTCATAGACGTGTTCCGTATCGCAGCCGAGGATATCGGCCATAAACCGGTTAAGCTTTGCAATTTCGCCGTCTTTTTTAATTTCAAGGTAATTTTTCAAGACACCGGTAAACATCGCATAGTTTGATTCACCGTGAGCGACATGGAAGGTCGCACCGACCGGATAGCTCATTGCGTGAACCGCTGCACATCCTGCAATGCTGAATGCAATACCTGCATAGTTTGAGGCGAGCAAGAAATCGCTTAACAGCGGGAGCCGTGCGTCATGACCGTTTTTCTCAATTTCTTTATAGCCCTTTAAAATCATCTCGATAGCTTTGTATCCGAACAGCTTTGTGCTTTCTGTCGCCTTGGGCGAAAGCGATGATTCAACGGCATGTACCAATGCGTCGATGGAGCTCGTTGCAAAAAATTTGAACGGCAAGTCTTTCAGCAGTTCGGGAATCAATACCGCGTAGTCTCCGTACATTTCGTCGTGCGCAAGGCCTTTTTTCGTACCGCGCGCATTCAGCGAAAGGACGGCGATATTGGTTACCTCCGATCCGGTGCCGCAGGTAGTCGGTACGATAATCAACTCTTTGTTCTTTATGATTTCCTGCTTTCCGTCGTATAAGTCCAACACCGGTGAGGTGTGCTTTAAGGAGAAAAACTTTGAAATGTCGATGACAGTGCCGCCGCCGATTGCGATAATACGCTTATAGCTGCCGTGTACATCTTTGTACATTGCTTCGACCATATCGTCGGAAGGTTCTCCCGCACCGTATTTTTCCTGAAAAAGCGTCGCGCAGGGCAGGTTCAATGCTCCGAAAAACGGTTTATAGATATACTCATTTGTGATAACAAGATCATCTTTTCCGAGCTTGAACGCTTCCGCAAATTCTTTCGCCGTTTCAAACTTGTGAATTTCGGGTTTTACCGCAAGCTGTTTCATTGCTTTTCATCTCCTTTTTGTTGTACGTTTTCATTAATTTCGTTTGCCCTATCCCAGAGATCGCCTGCGCGTCCGTAAGAGCAGCAGCTGAACAAAACGGGGTCGCCGTTCCGTTTAAACTGTTCGCCGACACCGACACAGGCGGCTTCTTCAATGGATAGTTCTATTTCCCGTTTAACGGTTTTAATCCGGCAAGCGGTTTCGGTATGTTCGATCACTTCTACATCCGCGCCGGCTGCAATACCCATATTTTCCATCCGTCTTTTAAAATCGCGCGAGCCGCTTATTTTTTTGACGGTATAAACGGCGCAGGGCGCTTCTTGTAATGTCATCATATCATACCGAACCTTTCATACCGGTTAGACCGGGGTTACGCCGGGTGCAGTGACACGTATGAGCAGCTCTAAAACTTGGTTAGATTTTTAGAGCTGCCCTTTTTACCGCGCAATAGGGTCGATACAAACCCCAATCAATCAATAACTTTTCCTTTAAAACGCTGTCTCGTTTGCTCTTTATCCTTTTTTTATTTTGCCGATATTGATTACGGGGAATATACTATGAAAAAGCGGATACCGATAGTGCTTTTATGCTGCACTATGCTCTGTGGTGCGGTATATGCAAAAACAATCGGTTTTGCTTGTATCTATAATTCCGATGCACCGTCCGGAGCAGCTGAACTGACGACAGCGCTCGAAACCGAGCTTTTTGAATTCTGTTTTGACCGAGGGGTGGTAACAACCAGTGTCGAATGTACAGCGGAAAACTATGAACGGTACAAAGATACTGCTTCTTTGCTCAAGCGGTTCGATTCATCGGTAGACTATGTGGCGGTGTTGTATTGTGAATATAAACAGGCATTGAACAATACCGTCCATAGACAGAGACCGGCTGTTGAATGGAAGAACCTTGAATGGAAGTTCATTGATTTTTCCTCCCAAAAAATCATTTTTGAAGAAAAGATCGATCCGAAAACAATGTCGGAAAACGAATTGAAACAAAAAATAAAAAGCGCCGGTCAATCTATCGGTACCAGTATGTTGGAAACTTTATAGAGGTGAAAAGGGGATACAGATGATTAAAAAAATAATGACTGTCCTAAGTATGTTACTACTAAGCACTGCACTGACGTGGGCAGTATGGGAAGGTAATGCTGCTGCGGGATCACAAGAAGAGTTCCCTACAGGGCTTTTTGCTTCCAGTGATTTATTCCCTAAATATACGCTTATCGAAATCACCAATTTGGAACAAAATATAACATCCCGTGCAGTTGTTATCAATAATGAGGGAGCACAGGGAGTATTAGTAAAGGTGTCTCCTGATTTAGCAAAAATTTTGGCAATCAAAGAGGGGCGTACCGTGCGTGTTCGTGTTTCCATACCTCCGCTTGTAGCCGAGGAAGGTGCCGATCCGGTACTGTTGGGTAAAGTTGAAGAGAGACAACTTGCCCCAACGGCGACTTCTGAAACACCGATAGAAGAGACTCCTCAAGTGTCCCCTGTAGAGGCTGTCCCCGCAGAGGAACCGATACAACCTGCAGAGGAGCCGGTACAAGAAGATAATAACCGGAAAGATTCGTATGAAGAACCTATTCAAAACGAAGTGCCTATTCAGAATGAACCGGCACCTCCGGAAGTGTCCGAACCGGTGAAGCCGGCAGCCGAACCAAAAGAAGAAAAAAACGAAAAAGCTGAATCGATAAAAGAAGTTGATCCGATAACGGTAGCTGAAATTGAAACGCCGGTGCAAACGGTACAACCGGAACCGGAAGAACCGGTGTCTCCGATTGCCGAAGTTGAAGAGCCTACCCAACCTGAAGTGGTGCCGGCAGAACCTACTGCGCCTGTAGCCGAAGTATCGGAACCTGTTTTACCGGAACCGGAGATCGTACCGGCTCCTGCTGCCGTTTCCGAGGTAACCGAACCCATAGAACTTGTTCCATCATCCGAATATTCCGCAGAGGCTGAAAAACCGGTATTGGATGCTCCCCCCATTCAAAAGCCCCCGATAGAAGCGGGGGGCGAATCTTCCGGAGAGTATACAAAACCGGTAGTGCAAGTTGCAGAAATAGCCGTTCCGGCGACCGCTTCGGAGCTAGATGCGTTACTTTCACCGGTGCCGGAAGTGTCAACTCCGATTGAACCGGAACCGGAACCGGTAACGGTCGATGAAGCTGAGCTTGAAAAAGACACGGAAGAGCCTACAGTTGAGCCGAAGCTTCCTGCCGTTGAACCTAATGAAGAACCGGTAGAAGAATCGAAGGAGTTGCAAGACGAACCAGAAGTTGTTATCGCTGAGGAAGCTCTTGCAGAGAAAGAATCCAAGGATGACACTACGGAAGATGACTTGATTACAGAAAATCATGTTATGCTTGTACCATCGGAACCCCGGGTACCGATGAAAGAATTTATCCCTGTTCCTAAAGAACCTGAAAAGCCGGCTTTGCCTGCTGCGGCACCGGTGGTTACACAGCCTGCCGAAGAACTCTATACTGCTAATGTCCTTACAAAGGGAGCATTTTATGTACAGATAGGCCGGTTTAAGGATATGCTGAATGTGGAAAGTTTTGTACAGCGGTATGGTAAACAGTATCCGATTGCGGTAGAAAAATCTTCTACGGCACAAGAGGTGTTCTATAAGGTATATGTCGGACCGCTGAAAAAAGATGAACAGGGCGCAACATTGGAAACCTTCCAAAAATTAGGCTTTAAGGATGCGTTCTTAAAAAAAGCTCCCTAAACTAAAACACAACGCGGTACAGGGCTGCCTCTCACGATAACCAAGACTTGAGCGGCGCTCTAGCATATAAGGGGTGGGAATGGACTTCAAACGGAAAAAAGATTTTTTAGTCTGTATCGATAGCGACGGCTGTGCTATGGATACAATGAACCTCAAGCACTACCGTGCTTTCGGGCCGGAGCTGGTAAACATATTCAATTTGCAGGATCATGCGGAACCGATTCTGCACTATTGGAATAAGGTAAATCTATTCAGCAAAAAGCGTGCCATCAATCGCTTTAAGGGATTTTTTGAGGTATGCCGGTTTATCGACAAGCATTTTATTCCCGTTGACGGATTGGAAGCCTATGAACATTTTCTTAATTCGGGCGGAAAGTTGTCGAACGAAGGCATCAGGCAGGCATATCAAACTGTCGGTCATCCTATTTTTGCACTTGCCGAGCAATGGTCGATTAATGTAAATAAGACTATTGCTGCAATACCTTTGGAAGATCGCATCCCTTTCCCGCATGTTTACGAAAGCATCGAAACCATTTATGCCGTTGCCGATATAGCTGTTGTCAGTTCTGCCAATAATGCTGCCGTGACTGCCGAATGGGAGCAAGCCGGTTTAACAAAATTTGTGAACGGTATTTTTACGCAAGAAAACGGCAGTAAAAAGCAAGTGATTGCCTCATTAAAACAGAGCGGCGGATATAAAGACGGCTGTATGTTAAAACTGGGCGATGCTCCCGGAGATTTACAGGCTGCGCAAAGTAATACCGTATTCTTTTATCCGATTATTCCTGAAAAAGAAGCTGAAAGCTGGATTCAGTTGAAAGATACCTATATACCGCTTTTTATCAACGGACGGTATGCCGAGTATGAGCAGCAGCTTATTGACCGGTTTTATTCGGAACTTGAAGATTAACTTTTGAGGATTAACCGTGAATCAGTATAGAAAAAATATATCGAAATTATTAGTACTATTCTGTTTTTTCATTTCTGTAACAGCTCCTGCGTTTACAGAATCGCTGCAGTCTGTTAAAACCAAATATTTTGAAATTATCTATAGGGAAGCATCGGCGCCTTCTGCAGCGCTGCTGGTGGAATACGCCGACGGTTATGCCGATGAGATATGTACCGCGCTACAGCAAAAAATTAAAGGACGCATACCGGTGTATCTTGTATCCGACACGGAAGAACTGAACGGATATTTTACCCGAAAACCATATCGCCGTATTGTCATCTATGATACCGGTATTACGGATGGAACACTTGGCAATTTGCCCGACACACTCTTACAAGTTTTTTACCATGAACTTACCCACGCTCTTACGCTTGACGTTCCTTTTTCTCTTTTAAATATTTTACCGATGTCTTTTGTAGAAGGAGCGGCTGTTTCATTTGAGAGTTTGCATGGACAAGGTCGTTTAAATGATCCCTTGATTAGACAGTATGTAATTCAGAATAAAATCGATGGTCTAACTCCAACGTGGCAGGAAGCTGCAAGTTCACGGGATATGTACCCAACCGGATTATGGCCGTATATCTATGGCGGTTATTTTGCCGACTATTTACAAAAAACATACGGGATGGAGGCGTATTCAAAGCTATGGAAACTGAGCTGGAGACTTTTTATACCGGGAAAATTTAAGTCGATTTATGATAAGGATGTAGGCGCTGCATGGAATCAATTTATCAATACTATTCCGCTGCCGGAAAAACTGAATAAACCTGTTTCCTTTGCTCCTCAGACAAAGAAGTCTGGATATAGCGCTCTTGCAGCTTCTCATGACGGTTTTGCCTATTATGATTTTGATAGTCAAGCTGTGTATTTTACGCACGTAAACATCGATAATACAGACAGTCCCATTGCAGCTTCCGCACCTGTCAAGCTGTTTACGGCGGATTTTTCGTTAAATCAACTGTCTTTTTCGGAGGACGGCTCTCTTCTCGTTGTCTCGGATTCTGTTGAAACAAGTAGTAAAACATCGCAAAAACGCTCACGTATTTTTGACATGAAACAACGTCGGTTTATCGGTAAACCGATACTATCAAGTATGGCGGCGTGCTTTGTCGACGATCAGACACTCTGTTCAATAATGTTAAAAAATCAATCGTTTTCTGCAGTGTTGATTGACCGCACTACACAGGAAGTTAAAAAAGTTTTATATACGGCCGGTCCCGGTCAATCCTTTGCCTCATTATATAGTCCTTGTTATATCGGAGAAGGGCAGGTTGCTCTTATCGCAGCAAATGGGGTAAAACGTACTATTTTACGTATCGATACCGAAACAGGCAGTCTTTCGGTGTTGCCCGAACAAGATACCCCGTATGCAATCCGCTACTTACAATCGGTAAAAAGCGGTAACGAGTATATCCTTGCTTTCTCTTGGGCTGAGATGAATATGCTCTATCGGCTCGGTCTTTATTACCCTAAAAGCGGCATCGTAAAAACACAGCAAACCGATATTTCCGGCGGTGTATTCTTTCCCATTCTACTGCCGGAGAAACAGCAGCTATCAAATGAAGCAGGTAATCATTCCATCCTTTACGTAGGGCAGCATGCTACCTATCACCGTTTATATACTATGCAAGAAGCGGATCTTACGGTAAAAACTATCCAGCCGGCAGCTATAACTGTTCAACGGGATATACCGGCATCGACCAAGCTTCCTAACCTTGAGCTTCTCAATCCGAGCAGGTATCAGCCGCTCACATGGCTGTGGCGGGCAAAGGTACGGCCGATAGCCAATATTCCTGCCAATATACGGCGTTTCGGGGGATACGGTCTTGGGATCAAACTGGCTATGCTTGATCCTACGGAGACAATAGAAGTTAATGCTTCATTGCTATTTCTGCTAAAGCCTTTTTTTACACAAATAAAAGCCGATGCAGCCTATCACTTTAAGCCTATTTCGTTAAATATGAACGTCTTTGATCAACTTGATACAAAGACGTTTACCTACCGTAAAACCGGATTTGGCGTCGGTGCAAGCAGCGTTATTCCCCTTTCCTATTCATGGGAAATGTTTAAACTCTCTTATCTGGCAACGGCAGCATGGATAGCGCCTTTATCCGATACCGGTAAAACCTACTATCCGTTCCCATATAAGTATACGGTACTTGCACATGAAGGGCAGCTTTATTACCGAAATGTCCGCAGTTCCCGCATAATACGGTCTCCTTTCTTTGCAAAGGATCTTCAAGGTATCACTATATCAAGCTCTCTTGCTCACGCATACTGCGTTGAACAAAAAGCCAATGCTGCCGTTTTTCAGGCATCGTTTGACGGCTATATCCCTGTAGTACCGCTTCGCTTTACTTTGAGCGGTTATCTTGGATTCAATGCACAGTTTAATCCTTTAAACGGAACCTATTCGCATATTGCCGCTCATTACCCTGTTACGGAAACCAATTATTTTCCCTCTTTTGCGGCATATAATACCGATGCAATGCGGCAGAAATTTGCTTCGCTTGGAACAGGTAAAGTGTCGGGAGGAATATCCGGTGTATGCGATCTTACATTTTTCAGCTATGACGTGCAAAACGGCAGCTCTTTCTTACCGCTGTTTATAAACCGTATATCCTTTCATACCGGCTATGCATGGATACTGACAGGGAATTTCGCTTCAAAAGCGCATACCGGCGGCTTTCTCTATTTGGATACCCTCTATGTAAACTGCCTTGTGGCATTAAACAGATCGGTGGAGATTGGCGGAGAGTATATGCATCCGGTTCGAACGTTTTTACGGCCGGGAGTTTTCCGATTTGTCGTCGGCGTAAACCTGTAACAAAATCTTTTTCAATGTTGCTAACCGATTCATTCCCGTGCTCCCGGTTTACTCCGCACCCGAATCGGCGGCATCGGTAGCATGTGCCACAAATTCATCGAGCTTTCTATGAAGGGTTTTACGCCCGATGCCGAGTATGTCGGCGGTTTTCGATTTATTTCCGTTATAGGCGGCAAGGGTTTCCATGATGATATGCCGTTCCGCTTCGGCGAGGGGGGTTCCGATTTGGATGCGGATGGAAGACGTTTGCTCCGCTTCGCGTACCGGCTCGGGTAAATCGGAGAGGCGGATGGTATCGTCAGAACTCATCACGACGGCGCTTTCCAGACAGTTCCGCAGCTGCCGGATATTGCCGGGCCAATCATAAGCATAAAGCGCCGCGCGGGCTTTCGGCTCGATGGCGGTAATCTGTTTTGCATTTTCTTCCGTAAATTCCTTGATAAAGGCAGCAATCAGCAGCGGAATATCCTCTTTCCGTTCCCGAAGCGGCGGCACGTGGATGTGGACGACATTCAGGCGATAATACAGATCGCTCCTGAACGTACCGGCGGCAACCTCTTTTTCAAGGTCGCGGTTAGTCGCGGTGATAAGACGTGTATCGACGGTGATGGACTTTTCGCCGCCCACCCGCTCGAACTGCTTTTCCTGCAGTACGCGTAGTATTTTTATCTGCAAACTCTGATTGATTTCTCCGATTTCATCCAAAAAGATTGTGCCGCCGTCGGCGAGTTCAAAGCGCCCCCGCTTTTGACTGACCGCGCCGGTATATGCGCCCTTCTCATGTCCGAACAGTTCGCTTTCCAGCAGGCTTTCCGCAAGCGCGGCGCAGTGTACCTTAACATAGCTGTTATTTTTCCGCGGAGAAAGATTGTGTATCGCACTTGCGATCAGTTCCTTGCCGACGCCGCTTTCGCCGGTGATAAGCACGGAGGCACGGGAGGGCGCCACCTTCCTGATCATCTCAAACACGTGCTCCATCGCCGCGCTCTTCCCGATGATGTGCTCAAATGTTTTATCCGACTGCATCTGCTCGACAAGTTCACGGTGCTGCAATACCAGTTCACGGTTCTGGAGTGCGCGTTTTACCAGCAGGGAAAGCCGATCAAGGTCGAGCGGCTTGGTTAAAAAGTCATAAGCGCCCATACGCATCGCTTCGACGGCGGTTTCGACGGTGCCGTGGCCGGTCAGGACAATCACCGGTACGCCCGGCATTTCCGAACTTACCCTGCGGAGGATTTCCTGCCCGCCGACGCCCGGCATCCGCAAGTCGGTGATAACGAGATCTACTACCTCAGACAGCGCTTTTTGCAGGCCGTCGGTTCCGTCTTCCGCAGTCAGTACCTCATACCCTTCATCCTCAAGCGCCATCTGGAGCCCTTCACGGATATTTTTTTCGTCGTCGATAACTAAAATTTTAAACTTCATGCCTTATACTCCTGTGCTGTGTGTACTGTCGGCGCTTTGTGCGGTGCGGGCCTCCAATAAAAGCGGTTTTTCGCTGCGGGTAATGGGCAGCATGAATGTAAAGCGAGTACCTTTACCCACTTCCGAATGTACCTGAATATCTCCGCCGTGCTCTTTCATCACCTTATACGTCATCGTGAGTCCGAGCCCGCTGCCATCCGGCTTTGTTGTAAAATAGGGTTCAAAAATTTTATGCAGTATGTCGGGCGGAATGCCTTTGCCCGTATCGGTAATGATGATATATACCCGCTCTTGATCAAACCGCGTTGTAATGCCGAGTTCTCCGCCCGAAGGCATCATCGCGGCTTTTGCGTTCATCAGGATATTCATCAATGCTTGCCGTAAAAAGCGTTCGTCCGCTTGAATAATCGGCAGTTCATCGTCAAGCTGAGAGACAAAAGAAATACCGGCAGCGGAAAATTCTTCCTGAAAGGTTGTAAAAAGATTTTCAATCAGTTCATTAACATTGACCGGTGCAAATTCGCACTGGAGCGGCCGAACGGCAAAGAGAAAATCTACGACTATCTTATTTAACCGTTCGATTTCTTCTTCCACTACGTCAAGGTGTTTTTGCGCCTTTGCATTAATCTCCAAATTACACGCTTTAAAGTTTTTCCGCAGCAGCTGCATGTGGATACTGATAGCCGCAAGCGGATTTTTTATTTCGTGAGCAACTGCCGCCGCAAGGTTGGTAAGGCTCGCCAGGTTTTCAAGCCGCCGGTTATTGATTTCTTCCCGTTTCCGCTGCGTAATATCTTCAACGGTGATAATTGTTCCCCGTACCCTTTTTTCCTTAACAAGCGGCAGTACCGAAAGCTCAATGTATTGATTTCCCTCGTCGGCAACGATGACGAATTCCTCTGCCGTTCTGACTTCTTCATTCCGTATCACCGTATGGATAAAATCCGCTAACTTTGCATCGGAAATTGATGTCCACAACGGCCGGTCGGGGCTTTCCGTAAGCGGAATGCCGAGAATCCGCGAAGCGGCTCGGTTGGTTTTTACAATCGTATGATCTGAATCCAGAATGATAACGCCGTTCGCAAGCGAATCCATCATCGCGTCAAAGAGTGCGTAGTCATCGGCAATTAATTGGATAAAAGAGCGTAGTTGCGAATCGTTCATGCGCGGTAGCTTCCGCAGTGCGCGGCTCATAAACTCTCTCATGCGGCAAGTATAGCGCAAAACGATAAAAAGCGCAAATTAGTAAAAATTTACTCTTTCTTTTTGAGGATTTCAGTGTATAATATCCGGTATATGAATAAATTAAAAGCGAAATTGAACAAACAAAATCTCAGGCGTTATTTAGGTTTAATGGCGAGTTATACGGAAATTCTGCTCGCTCTGGTAGTTATTATCGGGATTTTGCTCCTCTGTATTCGGGTTCTTGTACAACTGAAAGGCTTTATCATCAGTACATTCGCCGGTGCGGAGGTTCCGTCATTTGCGGAATTTCTTTCGACTGTATTTGAACTGGTTATCGGTATCGAGTTTGTAAAGATGCTCACAAAACATACGCCGGGCAGCGCTATCGAGGTGCTTTTATATACGATTGCTCGTGCACTCATTATGGATCACAGCAGTATGGTGAGTTCTTTGTTAGGTGTTATCGCTATCGCAATTCTTTTTGCGGTTCGCAAATATTTCAATGATCCTGAAGTGCATAATCACGAAACCGGCGGCGACTATATTGTAAACGGCGGTATCAGTATGAAAGAAGTTAATAAGCGGCTTGATGCCGATTTTGACGAATCGTATGGGCATACCGTTGCAGGATATTTATTCAATTATTTACAGGCAATAGGAAAAGCGCCGACAGTTGGATGTGAAGCTCAAATCGGTGAATATATGTTCCAAGTATATGATATGGAAGGAGAACTCATCCGGCATATTAAGATAACTCCGTTAAAATCATAAAAAATAGTTATAGGGAGGGCTGTATATGTCTGAGTATAAATGTTCACGAAAAGATTCTTGCCCCATCCGCTTGGATGCGGAAAAACAGCTCGATTCCATCATTGAAAATATGTTTGACGGTATTTATATCACTGATGGTGAGGCCAATACGCTGCGGGCAAATAAAGCCTATGAAGTGATTACCGGTATTTCCCGCGACGATGTTATCGGTTGTAATATGAAGCAGCTTGAAGAGGGCGGTACTATTTCTCAATCGGGGTCTTTAATCGCTATCAGAACGGGTAAGCCGGTAACATTGCAGCAAAAATTCAGCACAGGACGTCAGGCGCTCATTACCAGTACACCGGTATTCGGACCCGACAATAAAATAGAAATGGTCATCACAAACGTCCGGGATATGACTGAAATCCATCATCTGAGGGAGGAAATAGAATCCCGAAATGAGGAACGGCTGCGCCTGCATAAGGAATTGGAGCATATAAGGACTCAATTTCTTGATAAAACCGATTTTATTGCAGCCGATAAGGTAACGCTTTCGATTATCCGTATGGCGGATAAGGTTGCCCCGCTTGATACAACGGTGATGATTAGCGGTGAAACAGGTGTCGGTAAAGAGGTATTTGCCCAATATGTCCACAGCCAAAGCCGCCGCAATAAAAAATCGTTTATCAGTGTAAACTGCGGCGCTATTCCTGCCAATCTGATAGAAAGCGAACTGTTCGGCTATGAACGGGGCGCTTTTACCGGTGCCGATAAGAACGGCAAGGCGGGGCTTTTTGAGGTTGCCGACCAAGGAACTATCTTCCTCGATGAAATCGGAGAGCTGCCGCTGAATATGCAGGTAAAGCTGCTGAGGGTTTTACAAGAACATGAGGTAAAGCGTATCGGTGGCACAAAACCCATTCCGGTAGACATACGCGTCATTGCGGCGACAAACCGTAACTTAGAAGAAATGGTGAAAAAAAAGAAGTTCCGCAAAGACCTGTATTACCGGATGATGGTGTTTCCCCTGCACATTCCACCGCTCCGAGAACGCCGCAACGACATTATCCCACTGGCGGAACTGTTCCTTGAACAGCTTAACCGGAAATATGCATTCCGCAAATACTTTTCCGACGCAGCGCTCCGGCTGATGGTTGAGTACGAGTGGCCCGGAAATATCCGCGAACTGCGGAATATTGTGGAACGGGCAGTTATCGTTACCGACAGCGACGAGATTACTGCAATGAATACGTTCATTACTCCGTGTAAACAGCAGGCGGAACCTTTGTACATACCGGTAAAGCAGCCTGACAGCGTACATGATTTAAAAGCCGCCCTTGCGGATATAGAAGCGGAGTATATCGACTTTGCCTATAAAACATACGGAAATGTGCGGCTTGCCGCCGAGAGTCTTGGTATGTCTCATGCAACCTTTGTCCGCAAGCGTCAGCGGCATACGGCCTCTCGCGAGATAAACGAAAAACCCTCAGCATAACGGAGCAATCAAAACCTTAATACTACCGACTCCTTGATTTTATCAATCATTGTCTGTATGCTTCTAGCGTATATGCAAGGAAATACCATAACCTTGAGGAGTGCAGCATGATATGTCAGATATGCGGAAAGCATAATGCCTCTATGCTCGTGCGGCAAATTATAGACGGAAAAACAAAAGAACTGTATATTTGCAGATCATGTGCTAAAAAGCACCATCTTTACTCTGATAACAATGAAATGCATCTTTCACTTAAAGCTATTTTTGACGGGCTTGTACCTCAATTAGACACTTCGGAAGAAGCAAGGGATAGCGTCCACCCTCTGGCGTGTCCCGATTGCGGGATGCCGTTTAGCCGTGTCAAAGAAAAGAAAATCCTCGGCTGTCCCCGCTGTTTTTTTTATTTCCGCGATACCGTACTAAAACTCATGCAAGAAACTTCCGGAGAGGTTTTTTACGCAGGAAATCTGCCCTTAAAAACGGAAACGTTTTCGGATACGGCGGTCTCATTGCAGCATCTTGAAGAGGAACTGCAAAAGGCGGTAGAAAATGAAGAATATGAATTGGCTGCATACCTCCGCGATAAGATAAAAGAGCAGGAGGTTTCAACCTAGTATGTTTGCATCTTCGAATGCATGGTATACCTATTCCGGAAACGACAACGATACGGTTCTTTCTTCACGGGTACGTATTGTACGGAATTTAAAGAACTATCGCTTTCCGCCGACGCTCGAAAAAGAAGAAGCGGAAACGGTGTATCGGACTGTCGTATCCGCATTTCAAGACCTGCCTCCTTCCGACGGATTCCATCCTATTCGGCTCGATACCTTGGATGCAATAGCAAAAAAGATTTTTGAAGAGCGGAATATCATTCCTGCCAATCTGGAGCGGAATTTCGGTACGGGGGTTATTGTCCGTGATGACGGTATTCTTTCGGCAACTGTGAATGTGAAAGATCATATTAGACTTTCAGCGTTCTATGCAGGTTTTGAACTGCAAAAATGCTTTACGCTGGGGAAGAATATCATCGATACATTGGCTGAAACGCTGGAATTTAGTGCCGTGCAGGATTTCGGGTATTTATCTTCGGATGTGATGAATATCGGGAGCGGAATGAAATGTTCGGTATTGTGTTCGCTGCCCGGTCATTCGCTGACGAACAAAATACAGGGAAAGATAGAGGCGCTGACAAAGCAAAATTTTGAAGTACACGCTTATTATGCGCAGAATACCAAACGGCTGCTCGGTTATTTGTACCTCATTTCTACTAAAAGCGCCGCGGGCTATACCGATGAGGTGCAAATCAGTATGATAACGTCTGCGATTCGGGAACTCATCAATGAAGAGCGGGAATTGCGGGATTCGTTGGTAAAAACGCAACTGTGGCGTATTCAAGATGATGTCATTAAGGCGTTCAGTATTGCGAAAAATGCGTACTTGCTCGATGTAAAAGATACGATAGACCTTGTATTCAAGATAAAACTCGGCATCAATCTCGGCTTTATCGAAGGTTTAAGTCCGGAAGCCTGTCTCGCGCTTCTGTATCAAACTCAAACCGCCCATATCGCCTTTTTGATGTTGAACGGCACGTTTCATCTTGAAGAACCCTTTCAGCTGGATGAACTCCGTATTGAGCGTATTCGTGCGATTTTAGTACAGGAGATCTTAAAACGGGCTGAGCTGCGGATACAAAACTCCGCAAAGAACGGACTGTAGAAACGGGAGATACATGATGCATACTCTTTCACAGAATCTTTATGAATTGTTAACGGTTTTTAGCCAACAAGAAGCTCGGCGGGTGAATGCCGACACGGTAGAACCTGAACATATACTGCTTGCGCTCATCACAAAAAAACTGGGGCGTGGATACCGCTTATTGGAGAATCTCCATGTTAATTTTTTGACACTACAGCTGCGGCTGGAGCAAAGTACGCCGATACGGGAAGGCGAGCCGGTGAGAGGAGAAATTCCTGCATCAAATAGGGTCAAACAGCTTGTCGATACCGCTGCCGCTCAAGCCCGGATTATGCAGCAAGAAGCAGCCGGAACAGAGCATCTTATTCTGGCCTTTGCTCAGATACAGGAGAGTATTCTTGCACATTTCTTTTTGCAGCAGGGAATTTTTCTGGATGACGTACAGCAGACATTGAATCAATTGCAAGGCACGGATACGCGGCGTGATAAACAGCCGCAGGAAAAAAAGAAACACAGCGTATTATCCGAATTCAGTAGAGATCTTACGCAAATAACCCGCGAAGGCCTCCTCGATCCGGTTATCGGTAGAGAGCGGGAAATGCGCCGTGTGATGCAGATTTTATCCCGCCGCAGTAAGAATAATCCCGTCTTAATCGGAGAACCCGGCGTTGGAAAAACCTCGATTGTCGAAGGGCTCGCGGCGGCGATTGTGAATGAACAGGTACCTCGCTCGCTGTTCGGGAAGCGGGTTATCTCGCTTGACCTTGCCTCCGTCATTGCCGGCACCAAGTACCGCGGGCAGTTTGAGGAACGCATCAAGCGCATCATCAAAGAAGTCAGCGAGGCTAAAAATATCATTCTATTTATCGACGAGCTGCATACCCTCATCGGTACCGGCGGCTCTCAGGGTGCGCTCGATGCGGCTAATATCCTGAAGCCGGCGCTTGCTCGCGGGGAAATACAGTGTATCGGTGCAACAACGCTTGACGAATACTGCAAGTATTTTGAAAAAGATTCCGCCCTTGAGCGGCGCTTTCAGTCCGTGCTGATTAAAGAGCCGACAAAGGAAGAAACGTATGCGATTCTCGGAGGGCTTAAAGCAAAGTATGAGCAGCATCACCATGTTCACTATTCCGACGAAACCATTAAAAAGATTGTAGAGCTTTCGTCCCGTTATATTCCCGACCGTTTCTTTCCCGATAAGGCCATCGATGTGATGGACGAGGCGGGCGCTTTGAAGAAAATGGATACTACCGAGCTGCCTCAAAATATCACGACCATCGAACAGCGGATTGCGGAGCTTGCCGGCGAAAAGAAGGACTTGGTTGCAGTACAGGATTATGAACGGGCGGCTGTTGTGCGCGACGAAGTAAAGCTCTTAAAAGTTCAGCTGGAAAAAATCAAAATGCGGTGGTTGAACCAAGAAAACGAAACAATGCTTGAAGTAGACCCTGCCGACATTGCCGAAACCGTCTCTTTAATGACGGATATTCCGCTCAAGAGTGTCGGCTCCGACGAGGCAAAGCGCCTTGCCGAAACCGAAAAAGAGCTGCATAAAACCATTATCGGACAGGATGAGGCAATCGGTATTATCGCAAATGCTTTGCGCCGTTCCCGCGCAGGAATTGCCTCAGCTGACCGGCCTATCGGCTCGTTCCTCTTTTTAGGACCGACGGGGGTAGGGAAGACGCTGCTGGCAAAGGCGCTTGCCGAATTCCTCTTCGGCTCTGCGGAATCCCTTATCAGGGTCGATATGAGCGATTACATGGAAAAACATGCCGTTGCACGCTTGGTCGGAGCGCCTCCGGGATACATCGGTTTTGAGAACGGCGGAATGCTGACGGAAAAAATCAGACGGAATCCGTATTCGGTTATCCTGTTTGATGAAATCGAAAAAGCGCACCCCGATGTCTTTAACCTGTTATTGCAGGTGCTGGAGGAGGGGGAACTGCGGGACAGCCTCGGCCATACGGTGAGCTTCCGGAATACGGTGATCATCCTTACCGGTAATGTCGGCACGCGAAATTTGATGGACGAACCGCTCGGCTTTGCACGGGAAGAAAACCGCACCATCGACTATCAGGGCATGAAAAAGTCCGCCGAACTGGAGGCAAAAAAAATCTTTAGTCCGGAATTTTTGAACCGGCTCGATTCGCTGATTGTCTTTACCCCGCTTTCGGAAAAAGAGATAGAAGCTATTTTCGAGTTGGAGCTTTCCAAATTAACCGGCCGCCTCGCTGCAAAACAGTTACAGCTTCGAATCACTGATAATGCCCGCGCCTATTGTATAAAGCACGGCTATGATCCCTTGCTCGGCGCTCGGCCGATGCGCAGGCTGTTGCAAACCGAAATAGAAGATGTCCTCGCCGTCAAAATCATCACAGGGGACTTTACCCCCGGCACTACCGCTGTTGTCGATACTGATGGAAACGCACTTACCATAAGCATTCAAACCGACATACCGGCTATTCCGGCAACAATCATTACCTTACTTCCTGCCGTCTCCACGGAACCGCAGGAAGGGTAGTTAAAACAGTGCTTCCGGCATTATCGGAAGCGCTGAAAATGCCGGAGATACATCCGCGAAGAGGAGCGTTCCGCTTATGATCATTGTAAGTGCCTGCCTTGCAGGATTCCCTTGTAGGTATGACGGAAAGAAAGCAATAAATCCTGCCGTGCAGCAGCTTGTAAAAGAAGGAAAAGCAATACCGGTCTGCCCGGAGCAGCTTGGAGGCTTACCGACACCGCGTTCGGCAGCAGAAATAAAAGCAGGAAAAGTCATCAACACCGACGGCGATGATGTAACCGAAGCATTTGAAAAAGGTGCTGCTGTAGTTTTAGAAATAGCACAGCAGTATGGTTGTACGGATGCACTGCTTAAAGCCCGTTCCCCTTCATGCGGAAAAGGTTTGGTTTATGACGGGACTTTTTCCGGAATACTCACTGCAGGAAACGGGAAAACGGCAGATTTGCTCATGAGGAATGGGATAACCGTAATGACCGAAGAAGAATGGAGCGATATCGATCTCCCTTTGGGCTTTTTAAAGCACTAAGCAAGTTCTAAGCGAGCGCTAAACGTGCTTTCCGCGCTGCCCGGCGATGTGCCAGCATGCCGTATTTGGGTGCAAACACCATCGCGCAGGCAAAAAAGAACGACTCCGTTAAAATGATACACGCGCCGGTCGCTCCGTTCAGGTAATAGCTCACATACGTACCAATCAAGGAACTCATCACCGCGGAGCAGGCGGAAATAAGGAGCATCCGGTTCAGCCTGTCCGTCAACAGATATGCAATACAGCCGGGAATAATCAGCATCGCAACCGTCAGCAAAATCCCCGCCGCCTGCAGCGACGCAACAATGGTCAGCGCCGTCAGCGAAAGAAACAGGTAATGAATAGCCTGCACGTTCAAACCCACCGCCTGCGCATGGTTTTTATCAAACAAGTACAGCAGAATATCCTTCCGTTTGGCAATCAGTACAACCAGCGTCACCACCGAACATACAACCGCCTGTATCATATCGCCCCTTTCAATCCCCAAAAGGCTCCCGAACAAAATATGCATAAAATGAATATTTGAACTCACCTTCGTCACCAAAATCAGCCCGATCGCCATCAGCCCCGTAAAAACCACCCCCATCACCGAATCTTCATGGATACGGCTCCGGTCTTTTATCCACCCCGTCGCAGCCGCATTCAATAGCCCCGCCGCAAACGCCCCAACCCCAAGCGGAATATGTAAAAGATACGCCCCCACAATTCCCGGCAGTACCGCATGAGAAATCGCATCCCCCATCAGCGACCAGCCCTTTAAGATCAGATAACAGGAAATAAGGGCGCAAACACCCCCAACCAACGCCGCTATTACGAGTGCCTTTATCATAAATCCATACGTAAACGGCTCTAAAACCGACATTAACCACATAGACCCCTCCTCTTTTTTGTGTTTTTTATAATCTTTTGGGCGGCTTTTTGCTTCGCAAAAATCAGGCTTTTCGGGGTTCCGCCTCTCGGCTCCATTCCTTCGGAACGGCTTCGCCGCCCCTACAATCCTTGCCGCTATTAAAAGCTGGGCAGTTTAAAAATACAATCTTCTCCTCAGTTTTGCCCCAAAAAGGCTTTCAGCGAACGTGCTGCCGTCCGCCGCGCGGAGATGATGCCGTGATGCGGCGCAAAGAACAAAATGGCCAAAAATAAAAAGAATTGCAGCGCAACAATACACCCGCCCGCCGAACCGTTCAGATAATAGCTGATATAGGCTCCTGCAGAAGCAGTAAGTGTCCCGATTACTGCCGCAAGCCCCATCATCATCGGAAATCTATCCGTGAGCAGATATGCGGCAGCTCCCGGCGTTACGAGCATTGCTACAACCAGCACACTACCTACCGTTTGCAGCGCCGCAATCGCCGTAACGGCAAGCAGAGTGAGCAGCAGCAAGTAGAGCGCATTGGTGTTTAGACCTATCGAGCGGGCGTGCGACGGATCAAACGAAAAAAGCCGCAAATCCTTCCATTTCAGCAAGATGATGATAAGACTTCCGCCTGCAATAATCAGTGTCTGCACAATATCTCTGTCGGCGATACCGAGAATATTTCCCATAATGATTGTCGTAAGACTGATGTTACTTGGGTACAGTGAGATCAGCAGCACACCGAGCGCAAAAAACGTGGTATAGACAATACCTATTACTGCATCTTCGCGAATCCGTGTCTTATTTTTAACAAAGCCCATGATAAGCGCGGCAAGCATTCCGCTGATAAACGCCCCGATAGAAAACGGAATACCGATAATATAAGCAACCGCAACTCCCGGCACCACCGCATGGGATAGCGCATCTCCCAAAAGTGACCAGCCTTTCAGCACAACAAAACACGACAGCAAGGCACACACCCCGCCGACACCTCCGCTCACCAAAATTGCTTTCACCATGTACTCATACTGAAAAGGAATCAATAACATATCACTCCATCAAGGCAAACGCATCAGACTAGTTTTTTAACACCCCGCAGAATAATGCGGCTGTTCGACCAGAGTTGAACTGCTTTGCAGTTCAAATGGTCTCACAACCTCCATTATTCTGCGATTTTTATATATTTGTCTAATGTGTTTGCCTTTCTCTTCAAAATAAACTGTGGAAAATTTTTAATAAAATTTTCCACAGAAAGGAACGCAACCGCTTTAAATATATCGGGCGCGGTTGCTTTTTCAAAACCACCACTACTCAACAACATTTCTTATGCCCTTGAGGTACGGTTTGCCCTCCTGCTTGGTAATCAAAGCCCCCTCGTCATCGGTGAATACTCTTATTTCGTGAGCAGTGTCTTCCGGATTATCGGTATGATCAATTTTAATACTCCGCAGCGCTCCGCCAAATGCTTTGATAAGGTTTTCGGCGGTGAAGGTGGTTTCCGTCGCACCGGAGGCAATCACTGTCCGATTGATGATTACAACATGATCGCAAAACTCAGGGATGGAACCTAAATCGTGTGTGGAAACAAAGATCAGATGCCCTTCGTTTTTCAGCTCACGCAGCAGCTCGATAATTGCTGTTTCCGTTTTAACATCGACTCCGGTAAACGGCTCATCGAGCAATATGATTTTTCCCTGCTGCGCAAGCGCCCGCGCCAGAAATACTCGTTTTTTTTGTCCGCCTGAAAGTTCGCCGATCTGACGATCTTTAAAATCGAGCATTTGTACCCGCTCTAAACTGCGCTCGGCCATTTCTTTATCCTCTTTGCTCGGAATACGGAGAAAGTTCATATAGCCGTACCGCCCCATCATCACTACATCCCACACACTAACCGGAAACGACCAGTCCACATCTTCAGACTGCGGCACGTATGCAAGTAAGTGCTGTTTTTGTGCCATACCAATCGGTTTTCCGCAGATTGTTACATATCCGCTCATCGGTTTAATAAAGCCCATGATTGTCTTAAAAAGCGTGGACTTTCCGCTGCCGTTTACCCCGACCAATGCGGTAATCGTCCCCTTTTGCAGGGAAAATGACGCATTGTATAAGGCAACATGCCCGTTGTTATAGGCAACACTGACATCCTTTACTGTAAGTTCAACGGGATATTCCTGCTTACCGTCCATAATTCTCTCCTTAATTATTAGCCCGATATTGCGGGGGCATATTTCCGTACATCCGCCATCACCGTTTATCTAAATCTCTGCGGCTTACCGTGAAAGACTATCCTGGAATCCCTTCACGATTGCATTCGCATTGTATTCCAGCATTTTAAGATAGGTCGGGGCATCTCCGTCTTCATACGTCAAAGAGTCGACATATAAAACCCCGCCGTAATAGGCTCCGGTTTCCTTACAGACTTGCAGCTGCGGCTTATTGCTGATAGTACTTTCGGAAAAGGCAACGGGAATATGATGCTGCCGGATGGTATCTACCACCTTTTGAATTTGCTGAGGACTGCCTTCCTCGTCGGCGTTAACCGGCCACAGGTACAATTCTTTCATATTGCAGTCGCGGATAAGATACGAAAAAGCCCCTTCGCAGGTTACGAGCCAGCGCTGCGATTCGGGGATTTCGGAAAGCTTTTCAGTGAGGAAGGTGTCTATTTTTTTGATACTTTCACTGTACGCAGCTGCATTAGCATTATAGGTTTCCGCATTCGCAGGGTCTAAACTCACAAAGGCTTTTCTGATATTTTCCACATAGATGAGCGCATTTTTCGGGGACATCCACGAATGCGGGTTCGGCATCCCGTTGTACGGTCCTTCCCCAATCCCCATCGGATCAATCCCATCGCTGAGCGTAACGCTCGGCACATCTTTTACATTGCCCATGAATTTTTCAAACCAGCGTTCAAGCCCCAAACCATTGCGCAGCACCAAATCCGCAGACTGCGCCTTCACAATATCGAGGGGAGTCGGCTCATACTCGTGAATTTCCGCCCCCGGCTTGGTAATCGATTCTACCAAAAGCTTATCGCCTGCAATATTCTGTGCCATATCCTGCAAAATAGTGAAGGTTGTTACTACCCGTTTGGGGCGCGCAGCATCCGCTTTACTTGCAGCCGCATCTTTTTTTGCACAACCGGTAATACCGGCTGCACCGATAATAAACGTTAGTACTATGAGTACAATTGTTGACCATTGTGTATGATTTTTCATACAATCTCCTTTGAAAAAAAATATTTAAGAACAAAAAAATCTGTTTTTAGTAGTTAAGACTACGTATTTCTGCCATAAATGTAGTACATACTACAGTATTTTGTCAAGACTATTATCATAATTTGAATGGTAATAATAGCAGTCCGGTGTTTAGAGGTTTTCTATAAACTGCTTCATACATTCCAATGTTTCGGAACTGATGTGGTGTTCCAATCCTTCGGAATCGAGGAGTGCGTTTTTTTCGCTTACACCGAGTTTCAGTAAAAATTGAAGTACGATTCCATGCCGGACAGCACATTCGCGCGCCAATGCACGGCCTTCTTCGGTAAGGCATATCGGCTTATGGGTACCGCTTTCAATCAAATGATTGACTTTTAGCCGTTGCAGCACCTGAATGACCGACACATGACTTACGCCGAAATATCGTGCAAGATCCATAACGCGACATTTCCCGTTTTCTTTGCTGATTTGGGCGATAGCTTCCGTATAATCTTCCAGTATTTCTATTGCGTGATCCGCTCGTGTCCGCGAAAATGCCGCCGATGCGTCCGTTTTTTCTTCCATCATTATTCAATCCGATTTTTTACAAGATACTCCATTGAGAGATGCCCTATAATATATGGTTCGGCATCTGTCTTTCAAGTAACAAAATATTTTGAATATTGAAAACGCCTGTATTGCATTGGAAGGGGTTATGGGATACACTTGAATATATGAATTATATTGATTTACGCAGTGATACCGTTACATGGCCAACCGAGGCAATGCGGGAAGCTATGGCGAAAGCTCCGGTCGGCGATGATGTGTACGAAGATGATCCTACCGTTAAGGAACTGGAACAATATGCGGCAAGTATTACCGCAAAAGAAGCAGCACTCTTCGTGCCTTCCGGTGTATTCGGAAATCAGTTGGCGCTTTTCACGCATTGTCCGCGCGGCAGTGAGGTCATTTTAGACGATCAATGTCATATCGTGCAGCATGAAAGCGGAGCCGCAAGTATTATTGCAGGTGTACAATTGCGGACGATCGATGCGCACGGTTCTATTCTTTTGCCGGAATCAATCGAACCGCGGGTACGTATCGGCGACGATATCCATGAACCTAAGACAAGCCTTATCTGTTTGGAAAATGCGCACTCAAACGGAAAAGTATTTTCGATAGAGCAGATGGAGAAGGTGAGGCGATGTGCAAATCGCTATCATATTCCCATTCATCTTGACGGTGCGCGCCTGTTTAATGCAGCCGTTTCTTTAGGTGTTGAAGCAAAAGAACTGACGCAGCATGTCGATTCTGTTATGTTCTGCCTTTCCAAAGGCTTATGCGCACCGGTCGGCTCTATTTTAGCCGGAAGCCGTAAATTTATCGACCAAGCGCGCCGGAACCGGAAGATTATGGGCGGAGGTTTACGTCAGGCAGGTGTTCTTGCCGCTGCCGGCTTAATTGCTTTAAAAGAGATGCGGTACCGCCTCGATACCGACCACCAAAATGCGGGAATGTTGGAAAAGCTCTTAAACGATGTCGATAAAATAGAGATTGCACATGACCGCAGGGACATTAACTTTGTGTTTTTCAAAAATAATGCAGATGCGCAATTGGATACGGAAGCCTTTGTCGAATATATGCATGAAAAAAATATTTTAATCAATCCTTGCGACCGCGACGGGTATTTCCGCTTGGCAACTCATTATTGGATAACAAAAGAACATATCCAATATATTGCGGACACAATGAAAGAGTTTTACGCCTAAATGCAGCATACCAATCAAAATACGCTTACACAGGATACACGCACCAAGATTGTACGTACCGCCTCTTTTGTCGCACTCGGCGGTAATTTGCTGCTTTGCGTACTAAAACTCACTGTCGGTCTTATAACCGGAAGTTTATCGGTGCTGGGAGACGGTATCGATACTGCAACCGATGTGGGCATCGCCGTAATGGCAGTCCTTGTCAGCTTTGTCATCAATAAGCCGTCAGACTCCCGCTATCCGTGGGGACGTCAGCGTGCAGAAACCATCGCTTCTATGGTGTTGGCATTTATCATTATGTTTGCCGGTATCCAGCTTTTTATCGCCTCAATCAATAAACTGATACAAGTTCATAAGGGAGCATTGCTTCCGATGCCGCAACGCATTGCAATAATCGTAACGGCGGTATCTATTGCCGGTAAGCTCTTACTCGCACTCAACCAATATCTCCTCGGTAAAAAAGCGCAAAGCTTGATGATACTTGCTAACGCGCGCAATATGGTAAACGATATTGTCATCTCATCTTCGGTACTTATCGGTTTTGTCATTTCTCTATTATTCCACGCGCCGTATTTTGATCCGCTTGTTGCATTGCTTGTTTCGTGTCTTATTATCAAATCGGCTATTACACTCTTTATCGAACTCAATGTGGAATTGATGGACGGCAATACCAATAAACAGCTTTATGAACAGCTTTTTAGCGCTGTAGCCTCCATCCCTGAAGTTAAAAACCCTCACCGGGCACGGATACGTAAAATGGCGAATTTGTGGGATATCGATTTGGATATCGAGGTGGACGGTTCCATGCCGGTAAGCGAGGCGCATATTATTGCAGAAAAGACTTCACTTGTTATTAGAAATACGCTTGGGAATGTCTATGATATTGTTATCCACATTGAACCCTATAATTCCGATAGGGACGGGGAGTGTTATGGGTTATCAGCGGAAGATGTAGGGGGCATAGAATAGTGCGGAAAAAAGGGTGCGGCGCACTTTTTTTATTGATACTGCTGCCGCTCTGTTCGGAATCTCTACGGGATCAAAATAAGGCATATTTTGACTCTATTCAATGGGAAGCATTAGGTGATGATTTAGTTATTCCGCCTATTTCCGAACCGTATAGTATTGAAGGTAACCGGCCTGTTCCGTATGCAGATACCATCGATGATGGAGATATTTTACCCTCATTGCCGCAGCTCGGCATATTGGACTATCAAAATATTCCGGAAGATGTATTGAGCTTTTGCGATAGCATTGCCGCAGCAGTTGTAGCAAAATCGCTCGGTTCCGCCTTATTTAGTACACAAAAAGCTTTTTTACCGCAGCTTGGACGTTTTATGTTTGAACATTTTCCTGATTTTTCTTCTGCTTTTTACGGACGCCCATCCTTTAAACAGGACGGAAGTGCAATAATACTGATGCGGCTTGCTGTAAAACAGGCTGTTCCGGAAGTCTCGAACGCAAATCAAGATGCCGCTATACAGCAAGATACCGCTGTGCAGACGGGAGATGCGGATAATATAGCCGATGCCCCCAACCTTTTTTCAGAAGACGAACAGCCGCTGTTTATTATGGTGGAATTCGGCGCAGTAAAAGAAGATACTGTATGGAAAATTTCTTATATTGATTTTAAGGGGGCAGAATATGCAGATTCCGCTCTCACGGATTGAATATGACTATATCGTTGAAGCATTTTTACAAGAGTTACCTCCGCTCCTTCTGCAATCGGGTGCACTCTTTTATATGTTACCGTCCGGCTCCTATACGATAAAAAATAGTAAGCTCTATTTTCAACCGCTTTCTGAATTCATTGGGAAGAAAACTTCCGTTTTTTTTGAGCATAAGAAGCGAAGTATTGTCTTTCATACGGCTGTGTATGCAGATGCAGGCAGCTGCTATGTAATGTTCCCGGATATTGCGTATAAATACGACCCCGAAAAACAGCCCCAAAATAATGTTTTTGCAGAAATTTATATACCGGATAATCCTCCGATTACCGCGCAGGAACACGAACATTTTCCCCTCGATTCGATTATCCACACAGATCTGCATCTGCCCCCCTTTACCGACTTTTTGCCCTCAGCGTATCAAACTGCCGCGCAATTTACGGCGGAAAAAACAGTAACACAGAATATTTTCCCGCTTTTTCTTTACCGGCTGCATGAGTTTGAACAGCAAACATTTATGATGTTTAACCCGTATGCTTCAAGCGGGTTGTATGTATTATTTATAGATAGCAAAATACTCATCTGTGGATGTAGAGACGACTATGCCGTTTCAATCGGAAAACGGCAATCGCTTAGATTTGTTCTGCATTTTCCTCACCGTATCATTCATAGCAAGGGACGCAGCTTATTTTCTCATTTTCTACCCAAGAGCAACCGTGCTGTTCTCGGTTTTGTGTTTGAAGAGCTTTTCGAAGAAGATAAACGTTTTTTATATGAGCGGGTGTATCATGAGAAATACAGCCCCTCGACCTTTTGAAATAGACGGTGCATCTGCGTTGCTCGTTCAGCGAAGTACATCCGTGACTTCGCTGAACACAAGTTTGACCGGTGTCAAACTTGTTTCTGCTTAATACGCGCGGCATCCGTGCCGCTTTTGAAAGTGCTCAACGTAGCAGAACCGCCATGGACGGCGGTGATGCAAATCAGAAACGTGTTTAGGCGTAAGACTAAACACGCAGCCCAAGAATGTATAGGACGTACATTCTTGGGCGTACCTGCGGTTAATTTGTGCTTGCGCCTTGTATCTGCAGAACGGACAAGGATGTCCGTGGATCCCGCAGCAGCGATGTTTTTGCAGCGCAAAAACTCGCGTCCAGAAGTGTACACGGATGTACACTTCTGGACAGGCTATTTTCAAAAGGCGTACGGAGATGATTTTTTGAAAAACAGGTAGTGCAGAACCGTATTATTCTATTGCAATACCGTGGCGTTTTTTGGGGTACTGCTTCAGCATCGCGATCGAATTACGTTTATCACCGAATACAAAACCGCCATTCCAGTACTCAAGAGCAGCAAATAACGCATTTCCGCCATCATTATCATCGCTTTGAGCCGTTCTAAAGGAAACATATTCGCCAAGATTGGTAAAATCTTGCTTATACAAACATTCAAGCCGTTTGCGGTTAAATTCATTCCATTTTTCTATATCTTTAAAGCCGGGACCTTCATCTTCTACGATGAGGTGAGCATGTTCGGGGCTGAATTCATACCAGACCTTTACTTTCTTTTTAGGATCGCATTTATTTCCATGCTTTACGGCATTTTTAATGATCTCGCTGATTTGCTGCTCAAGCAGGTTGATTCCTTTAATTTCCAACGGAGCTGACTGGACAATCAAAAGGGTGAAATAGCGAATTTGCCGGAAATCTGAAGGGAATTCCTTATACAGCATACCGGTCTTATCAAACAACGGATCTTTTCCGTCAACGCGTAATTCTTTGATCATATTGTAACATTCTCCTATTGGCTATCGGCTAATTTTTGTAGCGCCTCTTCGAGACTATTAGTAATTGGAAAGAAGCCCATCAACTTTGTTAATTCGATAACTTTTTTTACCGAACCATGAATATTAGTAATATATAATTTTAAGTTTTTCTTTTTTAAGGTTGAACAGATATAAATTAATGCGCCGATACCGGAAGAATCGATATATTCGACTTCTTCAAGATTGAGTACAATACATTGAATCTGACGCTCAAGCATCTTTGCAATTAACTCCTTCAGTTTATACGAATTGTATAAATCCATTTCTCCGCTTACATCGACAATGTATACATCCTTGTTTTTTCGGATTTTCAGTTCCATACTCTGTCCTCCTTATCCCTATTTCACTTTAATAATCATCACCGTTTGATCATCATGAGGCGATGTTTTCCCGATAAATGTTTTTATTTGCTTGTTAATTTTCTCGGTAATTGCTTTTGCCGGTAATGAGGCGTTGGCAGCCAAAATCTCCCCAAGAGCTTTTAATCCAAAGGGTTCTCCCCGTTCATTGAGTGTTTCAACAACACCGTCAGTAAACAAAACGGCAATATCTCCTGTTTCAACCTGAATCTTTTTGCAGGTATAAACCGACTTACTATCTATGCCGATAGGATCCGATTTTTGTTCAAGCCGGACTAATTTCTTTGTCGAAGCTTTCCATAAGAGGAGAGACTGCGTTCCGGCATTCACATACTCAATGCTTTTCTCTACAGGAATATACGCCAATAACGATATGCTTGCATAGTGGTCAATCGATATTTTTCCGGTAATACCCTTATTTAAAATATCGAGAATACTCTGAGTATTCTGTGCCGTATTGGTGATAAGATAAAGCAACGAGCGAATCATTACCATAACGATACAAGCATGAATACTTTTACCGGCAACGTCGGCGGTAATACAGAACAGTCTATCTTTCTGATTCTGAATAATATCATAGTAGTCGCTGCAAACGCCTCGCGCCTGATTAAAAAGCACCGAAAAACTCAAGTCCGCTGTATCGACGAGCTTCTTAGGAAGCAGTATCTTTTGAATACGGCTCGCAATATCGGTTTCATTTTCAATCGTGTTTAATTCCGTTTCTTCATGCAAATCATATATCAGTCTCAGTGCTGCCGTTGCATAGCTGGTTAATATTTCGCCGATTTGCACATCAGATTCGGTAAACGGTGCATGCTCGGTGCTTCGTGATAAAGAAATAAGACCGGCTACCGTATCCCGATATACCATCGGAAGAGTAAGTAATGAGCCCGGCATAAGAAACGGTTCTTCTCCGTTTACAACAATTCTGCTATCTTTCTGTGCATACGGAATTAAGATCGATTGTGCCGATCGCGCAGCCTCACCAAAAAATGAATTATTAAGCGGAAATTCCGCATATCTGAAATTAGTGGCAACTCGATCCCGCTGGTGCGGCACATCATTAGGCAGCTTATACGGCGGCGGATAATTTCCGCTATATGCTTTAACACTGAGCACGTCTTCAAATTCACCGATGGTAAGGATAACACCTCCATCCGCAAAGAGCTGTTCAATCATGATTTTATTGATAAAACTAAGAATTGCGGATACATCATTTTGCTGCCGTATTGCTTCGGCTGCTTTTATTAAGAAGGTGTTGCCGATAGGCAGCAGCTCTTTTGCCCGTATCGCGGTTTCATCAGGACGTTGCGCGTTAATCAGTTCTTCCTGTATCGATTCTATTTCTGCTTTTAATGCTGCATATTCCCGCCGGTACATCATATCGTTTGAAGCAACTACCGACAATAGGATAAAACAGAGGATACCAAGCGCCAATGAAGCAAACGGAAAAGAAATATACCGGAAGTAACCTGCTGCCGCTATAGACAAAAGCATAAACACAGCCAATACAATATTATATACCCGCATCGTTTGCGTAGTTTTTCTATCCTTTATAGCCCGTATTACGAAAAACGAGCAGCATACTACGCTTATTGCAAGAAATACCGTTGCGGCAGAAACCATTTTCATAAAGGCAATTCTATCATCTATTGCCGGTATCGTCAATTATAAAATTCCTACATTATAAAATTCCCGCAAGCGCTGTTATTCTGCGGACATACATTTTGAAGAACCTGATGCCTTTGTTCTGACATTTTGAATATCCGGCTTGTCTATATTGTTTTTTTTGAGTATGTTATGCCTTATAAATAGGGAACCTCCACTACCTTCACCGGAGTTTTGAGCGGAATCCTAGAGTAAAAGATGAGGCAATGGCAGTTATGAATCAGAATGATGATAAGAACAAAAAGGATCCGAACGAACAAGATCCCTTTAATTTTTTCAAGTTAAGCTCCGAACCGTCCAATAACAATAATAATAAGGATCAAAAGAAACCTCGATTACCTTTTATCGCGATTATTGCAGGCGTGTTTATAATTCTACTGATTGTAAACCAGTTCTTGATGAAGCAAGATGCAAATATTATTCCTTTTTCGGAGTTTAAAGACCGTGTTGCATCAGGCGAAATCGTTAAGGTGATTATGGGGCCGACATACTTTATCGGACAAACGAAAACGCAAGCGAGCAGCGAACAAACACGAAGCAAGTTGCCGTTTTTACCTGCGGATGCGGGGGATGCCTATCAAACGGTCGGAATATATTCGGAATCTTTTTTACAATTGCTGGATGAGCACAATGTCATTTATTTAGTACGTCCTAAAGAAAACAACTTTCTCGTGGACTTTTTGGTACAATGGATACTGCCGTTCGGTTTTATCTTCCTTCTTTGGCATTTTGTCATGAAACGCTTTACCTCAAATCTCGGAGGGCTGGGCGGCAGTATCTTTTCCGGCGGGCAAGCGCGATCCGCAGCCGTCGAGGAAGGAAAAGTTACCACTCGTTTCAGCGATGTCGCGGGTGTTGACGAGGCAAAAGAAGAACTGGTCGAAGTTGTAGACTTTTTAAAATATCCTCAAAAATATACCGAAATAGGCGGTAAGATTCCGCGCGGCGTTTTGTTGGTCGGCCCGCCCGGAACCGGTAAAACCCTGCTTGCACGTGCCGTTGCAGGGGAATCGGGGGTTCCGTTCTTTCGGATTAGCGGCTCAGACTTTGTAGAGATGTTTGTTGGCGTGGGCGCCTCCCGTGTACGTGATCTCTTTAAGCAAGCACGGGAAAAAGCTCCCTGTATCATTTTTATCGATGAGCTTGATGCCATCGGTAAGTCCCGTTTAAATTCCATTCATTCAAACGATGAGCGAGAACAGACGCTCAATCAGTTGCTCGTAGAAATGGATGGATTCGATAACAGCACCGGGCTTATTTTGCTTGCGGCAACCAACCGCCCCGATGTTCTTGACCCTGCGCTGCTTCGCCCCGGCCGCTTTGACCGGCAGGTAGCGGTTGACCGCCCCGATATGAAAGGACGGGAGCAAATCCTCAAGATACACGCCAAGAATGTGAAACTTTCCAGCGGAATTGATCTCAGCGATACTGCGCGAATTACCAGCGGTTTTTCCGGCGCTGATCTTGCAAACGTGATTAACGAGGCTGCTTTGCTTGCAGTACGCGGCGGCCGTAAAGAAGTTATCGCAGAAGACCTTAATGAGGCGGTAGAAAAAGCGATTGCCGGTTTACAGAAAAAGAGTAGGGTAATAAAGGAAAAAGAACGTCAAATCGTCGCGTATCATGAAACCGGACACGCAATAACAGCCGCCTTTACCGAAGGAGCGGATAAGGTGCATAAAGTTTCCATTATACCGCGCGGTATTGCAGCACTCGGTTATACCTTGAATATCCCCGAAGAAGACCGATTCTTGAGTACTGAAAAAGAGCTGCTTGCAGAAGTTGACTGTCTCCTCGGCGGACGGGCAGCTGAATTTGTGCAGTTCGGTGTTGTTTCCACCGGCGCCTCAAGCGATCTATCACGCGCTACCGATATTATCCGCAGCATGATAACCGACTACGGTATGAGTGATCGGTTTAAAAACGTTGCACTTTCAAAGCGGGGCGGCGGCTACGGAGCAGGAGATCCTCAGCTGGTACGCGAATATTCCGAAACAACACAGCAGTATATCGATGAAGAAATTGCCCGTATCATGGAAGAGCGATATGCCGTTGTCGTAAACCGATTACAAGAAAAAAAGACTCTATTGGAGTATATTGCAAAGCGCCTGCTTGAGAAAGAAACGATTGATAAACAAGAGTTTGAAGATATTATCAAGGCGGAGTCTCAGTTACCGCGGCAACCCATCCTTCAATCACCGGAAGCAGCACTGTCGGATGAATCGGATGTATCCGGAAAAGCCGGTGCGTTCGCTGCCGATAGTTCGGATTCATCCGCGCCTCAGCAATAATCAAACATTCAAAATACTTATCGTGTATCTCTAAAAGCTCATCGAGTGAGTTTTTAGAGATACTAATATCTAGAAATGTAACGGAATTTTATACTTCCATAATCACTGAAAATAGTATACAATAAATATTGTTTTAGTAAGGATGATCCGTGAATACCTCAAAAAAAAATGTGCATTTATGCTTTTGCGTACAGCTTTCTATCTCCTATTTACAGCAAATTGATAAAAACGATAATGCTTCGCTGTATAGGGCTTTTTTTTCCGGTATTCAAGCGGAGGAAAAGCTGCCGTTAACTATTTTTGCGGCGGGCAGCTTTTTAGAATGGCAAAAAGGGAAGCGCCAAGCTTATTCCATGCTGTTAAACAATATGCTTTCCCGCAAACAGATTGAGCTTCTGGGTGGAGGATATCATCAGCCCTATCTATCGCTGTTGCCTGCCTCAGATGTTATCGGTCAAATAGAGATGATGACCGCTGCTATCCGTACCCACTTCGGAAAGCGGCCGCGAGGGCTTTTTGTAACCGCTTCCGCATGGACACCGTCGCTTATTACCCCGCTTATCCGATGCGGTATGGAATATTGCCTTCTCGACTACCGTTTATTCCCGACAGATATAAAGCGAAATAATCAAAATATCGGTTTCTCTCCTGCGATTGTTGAAGATAAAGGAAAAACAATTACGGTATTTCCCTGTATTCCCGATGATCCTGATTTTGCAACCCGTACACCGCAAGAATTTTATGAAAAAGTAGCGGCCGCAGCCCCTTCTTCAGGAGAATCCATGTATCTCCTGTTCTTACCGATTAAAACCTATATAAAATGCCTTGAAAAGAATAAAGACGGATCAAATTGGTTTTCTTCCTTTGTGGAGCTGTGTAATCAACCTGAATCGGTTGTTCGGCTTACCCACACGGCTGAATTGATGAAACGGAGACAACCGCATCCGCCCATGTATATTGCTCCGAATACGGTTCTCTGTGATGCTCCGACAGGACATGCGACAAAACACGCCGTTACGATACAGCGCGATGCCTTTAAAATTTATTCTAAAATGATGTATGTGAATATGTTGGCAAACGGTATGAAAGGCGATAAGGCGCGTAAAAAATATGCCTTGCAAGAGCTATGGAAAGCGCAAAATGCCGAGCTTTTTGCGCTGGAAGCTTGTATTCCCGAATACCATAACGAATTACGCCGCATTGCGTATCGAAAACTGCTTGTTGCTGAAAAACAAACACGCCTTCCGGGTATATTTACCGAAGGTCTTACCCGATATGATATCGATATGGACGGTTTTAAAGAGTTTTTATCTCAACGTTCATCATTAAATATGTATGTACATCATCACGGCGGGAAGATTTTTGAATGCGACGTATTCTCCGCTTATAAAAATTATTCCGATATGCCGCTCGAACATTCCGGAATGTTTATCGACTATCTCTTATCGGAAGCTGCTTTGCAGCACCTCAAAGATGGGCATCCGGAAGCGCTTACAACCGTATTTTCCGATAATACGTATCAAGAAATTGAAATCAATACTATTCGATCGGAGCTGAAACTGTCTACTGCCGGTTTATTTGATTCCAGTATCGAACAGCCGGTTTCACTGCGTAAACAATATACCTTTTTCCCTGAGGGAACACAGGTTCAATACATATTAAAGAACGACAGCCCTTTTAATCTTTCTTCTTATTTTGTCGTTGAAATCGATATTGCATTGGAAGAAACCGATTCCGTTATGCCTTCCTTATCACTGTATGATTGCGAAGAAAACCAAAAGAAAGAGTGCAGCATAACTACTGATGTATTCAATAAAGTTTCATGGATATTGCTCGAAGATCCCGAAGGAAAGATACAGTTTACAATGGAAGCAAATGAAGTACCGGGACTCATCGTTGTTCCCGTTTACGGTATGTGCAAAAAAGAAACGGAAACGATTGAACAGAGAATACACGGTGTTCGGATGTTTTTTTATTGGAAAGCTGATTTAAACTCAAATTACGAAACTGAAAAAATGCTCTTTTTAAAGATAAAAAATAGAAAGGCATCGCGAACGGCAGTATCAGCAACCACCGTGCGTGCCGATTAAATGTTACTGATACAACAAAATTGCTTATGATACCATTAGCGCAATCGTTTTCATTTTCTACACCGCATGGACGCACGCTCGTGTGCTATTCGGATACCGTCCGCCTCCCTCAACTTCCGGAAAAGGGAAGAGTAGATGCATTATATGTATGCGATGAGCATACGCTCCCGCTTTTGCGGCAGGCAGAATATTTTTCTGCTCAAGTACCACTGGTAGTGCTGCCGGCAGGGGATGAGGCGAAAAACTTAGACACCCTGGCGCTTATTGCCGAAAAAGCTGCCGAATACGGACTTGATCGGCACGCTTGTTTTATTGCGTTCGGCGGCGGCGTAGTGTGCGACATAACCGCTCTTGCCGCTTCCCTTTATATGCGCGGTGTACAGTGTATTCTGGTACCGACAACCGTATTGGCAATGGCTGATGCAAGCATCGGGGGAAAAACGGCGGTTAATCTTTCCGGTTATAAAAATCTTATCGGCACATTTTACGCCGCCTCATCGATTATCCTCTGTTTTCCGGTAATCAGTTCCTTACCCGAAGCCGAATATCGATCAGGGCTTGCTGAAATGCTGAAAACTGCCGTCCTCTACGATACCGAACTGTATCAAATGTTCCTAACCCGGCATGATGAGATTATCCGCAGAGATAGCACTTGCCTTTCACTGATGATTCGCCGCGCTGCAGAGGCTAAGGCACTTGTTGTTGAACGGGACTTTACCGAACAGGGAGAACGCGCTTTCTTGAATTTTGGGCATACTTTTGGCCATGCACTCGAAAGTTTATCTCATTTTTCCATACCGCACGGAGATGCTGTCGCTTGGGGCATATCCCGTGCCTTAGCTGTAGGTCTTCGTATGCAGCTCACTGATAAAGACTACGCTGCTTCTCTTATAAAGATTCTTAACTGTTATAATTGGTGTACAAATCCTGTCTACTTTAATAGACAGTGTAACAGCAATTCTTTTGCAGATGAGATTATTGTACGTATGAAAAAAGATAAAAAGAACCGCGGCGGGATTATTCGGCTTGTTCTTCAAGAAGACATACTGAAAACACAGGTACGGGAAGTTGATACGTCTATAATACGGGAGGTACTGATATGATTTACTTGGATTGGGCAGCATCAGCCATTCCATATACTGATGAGATTGAAGCTGCTTATCGTGAGGCAACAGCGGTATTCGCAAATCCTTCTGCTCAGCACCGATTCGGAAAAGAGGCGCGGGAGATGCTGGAAAAAGCTCGCAGCCGCTGTGCCGCTGTACTCGGAGTTCCTGCTGAAACACTTTATTTTACCTCCGGCGCATCAGAATCAAACAGTCTTGTTCTCTTGTCATTATTAACCCGTCCCGTAACCGGTAGTCTGGTAATCAGCAACATCGAACACCCGTCGGTGCGGGAGCAAGCTGCCGTATTGGAGCACTGCGGCTGGACAGTTTTAACCGCACCTTCCGGTAAGAACGGTTGCGTTACCCCCGATGCAGTGCTCCAGACCCTGCGGGAAGATACTATGCTGGTTGCAATTATGGGCGTTAACAATGAGATTGGATCCATTCAGCCTGTCAAGAGCATTGCACAGGCGCTCAAAACACACACCGCCGGGAAAAGGCCCATCCATTTTCATGTTGATATGGTGCAATCGATCGGAAAATTACCGATAGCGGAGCTGGGACTTGCCGATGTACATTCTGCATCGATGAGCGCTCATAAGATCGGTGGACCGCGCGGTATCGGCCTCTTATACTTAAAACAGCCCGTGAGTTCCGGTATCCGCGGCGGCTCACAGGAACGTAATATTCGGCCCGGAACGGAAAACCTTGCCGGTGCTTGTGCGCTTGCCCGCTGTCTTGAAAAAACATATACGGATTTTCAGCAAAAATTTGAACGGGCAGGGGAGTTATCGCGTTTTCTCCTCGAAGCGCTGTCTCAAATTCCTGAATGTTCGATTATCCCCGCTGCAAGAGTACCGGCTCCATCAGTACCGAATGAGACTAACTGCGCCTATGCATTTTCACCGTGGATTATACAAGTGGGCTTTGCAAATGTTCCTGCAGAAATTATGACCCGATGCCTCTCCGATCGCGAAATCTTCGTATCGGCCGGTTCGGCATGTTCATCAAAGAAAAAGGTGCGCCCGATACTGGCTGCTCTTTCCGTTAGTCCCGAAATTGCACAAAATGCCATCCGGATTTCCATCGGACATAGCACGGAAAAAAGTGATTTGGAACAATTCATTTCCGCAGTGAAAGAAATTATCAAAGATTTTAATTAATTTGGAATACAGTAAAAAGGTATAGAATAATGAAATTCGATATATCGCATCATCCACAAGAACGGCATCGGCAGGTAAAGCGTGCAAAAGTACTTGGTTACTGTATGGGCGTACGGAGGGCGGTTGAAGCGGTATATCGAGCTCTTACCAAGTATCCTGATAAAACGGTGTATACATACGGTCCGCTTATCCACAATCCGGTAACAATGCAGCTCTTGGAAGCGAATGGGGTACGTATTGTAAACCCCGACGAAGAGCTTAAATCTCAGATTACACCTGATTCGCCGATTATTATCAGAGCACACGGTATTGCTCCGCAAAAACGGCAAGAACTGATAGACTGTGGCGCAATCATTATCGATGCAACCTGTCCGCGCGTCATCGCAAGCCAATTCAAGGCTGCACAGTATTCGCAAAAAGGTTATACGGTTATTCTTGCCGGAGATAAAAACCACGGAGAACTGATTGGGATTAAGGGATACGTCTTGTCGGTTCCAAATGGTAAGTGTATTACCGTGCAGACAGCTGCAGAAGCGGAAAACGTGCTATATGATGGAGCTCCCACTGTTCTTATTGCCCAGACCACCATTAAGCGGAAAGAATATCGTGCAATTGCCGAAATCCTCCGTAATAAAATTCCCGACCTTACTGTTTTAGAAACTATTTGTCCGGCGACCGACGAACGGCAGGAGGCGCTCCTCGAACTCGTTAAAGAGGTTGAGGCGATACTTGTCATCGGCGGAGGTAATTCCGCCAATACACGCCGCCTGTTACAAACCGCCCTCGACAGCGGCAAACCGGCATGGCTCGCCGAATCCGCCGACGGCATTCCGCAGGAAATTTACCGATATGGAACAATCGGTCTTGCCGCAGGCGCCTCAACCCCTGACAGCAGTATTGACACAATCGAAAAACGGTTACTAGACAAACCACTGTGAAATATGCTATAATATCTGGTTAAATCTGTCAATAATGAGCGTTCTGTCTACTAGAATGTTATTCTAACTGATTTAATGTGTAACGTACACATATATAAACATAACAGCAGAGCGCAGACATCTCTCCTTTTTGAGATAATAAATCAAAGGTTATATATTGTTTCCCGTATTACTTTTTGATAATGCAATGCCAACGGATCCTCCGGAAATATCTCCAATGATTTTGCAATATAAGTTTGAGCCGTGGCATAGTTTTTTTCTTTGATTTTCTTTAATGCTTTTTCAATATATGACGCTGTTTTTTGTTTTTTATCCTGAGTATCAGGCGCATCACAATCATATACTTCATAAATAACCGTTTGTTCTGACGTATCAATAACCGGCGATTCTTGAATACACCGTATATGAAAATTTTCGGAATATTGAAGCGATTTAAAAATCGACTCAGAAATAATAATGGTGTTGGAATAAACTTTTGTTGCAGCCTGCAACTCTTCCGCCGTATAGCAAGTATTTGAAATAACGACACTATCTAAGCGGCTGTCATTTCCGATAACGCCTAAAAGAATCTTTCCGGTATCAATCCCTATTCCTGCCCTAATAGCAGGGAGATTTCCTAATCGTATATTTTCTTCTTGCAGTTTTTTCTGAATTTCAATACCGCATGCGACTGCGGCATCAGGATTCTTGGAAAATAAGGCAGTAAAACCGTCACCAAGAAATTTCATAATAACACCGCCATATTTTCGAATAATAGGGGCAACTAAGGCAAAATATTTATTAAGCAATATAAATACTTCGTCAGGTTCGAGTTGTTCCGACATACTGGTAAAAGATCGAATATCAATTGAAAGTACAGTCATAGACAATTCTGACGAGTCGCCGGTATTTATCTCTGTAATATTATTTTTTTGCAGAAACATCAGTAATTGATTGGGGAAAAATCGGCGCAATGCATTTTGAATTCTCTTTTGCTCTTCTACAAGCTGCTCGATTTGATGTATTGATGTGGCATAGTTGTCAATACTCATAATAACGGCAATGATAATCGAAATTATAGCACCTTCTTGTAAGAGTAATTTACCTGAAATAACCCATTGGCTGACCAGTGTATCATACAGTGCAAAACCTGCCAGAATACCTAATACCATGGCAATCCATACCGCAGACTTCTTTCTTTTAAATAATGCACGGATAATAATTATTGCATCATAAATGGCAGCAATGAATATAAGTGTTTGCTGCATATATAAATACCGGGAAACAAGAAGCGTCGGTGCGATAGCAATAAAAGCGGTTGATGACAGACAAATTGCAATAATACTCCGATAAATCCATACATACTGAATATTAAAAATCTTATTAATAAATATCGTAAAAAACAATGCAGCTAACGGCATAGAGGAATAGCGCAAAATAAAATAAAACTTCCATGGCATTGTCGGCCAAATATAAGCAAGAATATGCGGATAGAATACACTAATTCGAATACTAATTGTTATGGCGGCAAACGCGAACCATAATATATAGGGCATTTTCTTATAATTTAAGTACAGCATGATAAAAAACATACTGAATAGCAGCAATACTGTAGCTGTGATATTATAGAATAAAAGATTGAATACAAAAGACTCGTTTAAAATATCAGCAGAACCGAGAATAATCGATTGATCTGTTCCTCCATACCGATTATGAAAATTAGATATATTCACAACAATATCAGCCGTACCGTTTTTTAGCGGCTTAAAAGATGCCATACTGATTGTTTTTCCGGGGATTTCCGTTTGTGCGGATACGCCGGGCTGCCCCTGCCCTGCCCTATCAATACCATTAATAACAATAGTACAGCTTGAGAGAATATGATTTAATTGAAGTACATATACTTTATTAGGATTAAGTCCGACAATACGTAATCCGTATGAGGCATAGCCGAATTCGGTTTTCAGCGAAGTTTCACTGAGTCTACCCGGCAATGGCGCATATAACGGCCGCGTATTATCTCTAAAATAATAGAACTGATTAGGGGTAAAATGCCATTGCCCTTTAATGCTGAATATATCCCGGTCGCCATGTGCAGGCAATGTCAATAGACCATGTTGAGCCGTTATTGCATGTTCCCTCATGTGTTGTATCGGTTTTGCTTTATGAATAAATGTTATAATAAAAAACATACAAAGAAAGGGTAAAGCCCCTAAGAGTATCTTTTTCATAGTAAATCGACCTCATAAACATTTATTAAATTTCTTTTACCATGGAATTTTATTTTTCCATAATAAAAGCAGGTGTGGGTGCGCCAGTAGTTTTCAAGAAGCTGCTCCCTAACCGTTTCGCTAATAATGACATTCACCTTTTTTTCAGTTGCGTAACTGTGCATACGGGAAGAAATATTTACTACGTCAGAAATAACCGTCGTATCCATCCGCTCCGGTTCTCCGATAGTTCCCATCATCAGTTTTCCATAATGAATCCCTGATGAGATATGAATCGAAGACAGTTTTTGTTGCTGTCTATGTATATTGATCTTTTTAATAAGTTGAGTAATCTCAATAATGCAGTCTACCGTTTCTTCTGCGGTACCGTAAAATAGAACCATTAATCCATCTGTAAGATATTTATCAATAAATCCTTTATATTTTTTAATAATAGGATTAGCAGCCTGAATAACAGTGTTGTATAAAATCAATAATTCTTCGCGGGCACTGCTTGATGAAAGCTTTGCTTTGATACCGAGGTGGATAAAAGCAATAAACATATTTTTATTAGTATTGTCACCAAGCGAAATATCCGTAACGTTTTTCTTATTCAAAAATTGCAAGAACTCATTCGGAAAGAATCGTTGAAAAGATATATTGGTGTTTTGAATCGATTCAATCATCTGCTCTTGTGTTTTAAAAGCTGCAGAAAAATGCCGAATAACAACAAATGCCATCGGAACCATCAATAGCAATACGCCAAAATGAGAAATAAAGGGAGCATTGATAATACCGTTGGAAATTAATCCGTCAAATATTGCTGCACTGATAAACAATAAAAATGAGATTAAAAATGTCAACGCATACGGTTTCCGTTTGATTAATGCATAAGCAACAACTATGCATACAATAGTAGAAAGAAATAATATATAGAGCTGCACACCCAGCAAGATGCCGACGAATACCAGCATCGGCGCAAGAAGTGTCATTAAACCGTACAAAAACAGCGGAATAGTCAAAAAATAAAAAACCTTTGACGGTTTTTTGATAAATAAATTAAGAATAAAAAGAAAGGTAAAAATAGCACAAAGCGGAAATGTCAAATACCCCAACCGGTACATAGTAATTGTCGACACATCGGGGAAGAAACTTCTTAATAAAAAGTCATTATAACAAAGTGTTCTGACGGCAAAACCGTAACAAAGCAACCCAAAGATACCGGCAGTCGTTTCTTTTCGGTAAAAAAGGAATAACGAAATAAAGAAAGTAGCCATACTGAAGAGAATAGAAAAGATACCGGATGAAATCAATTTATCCAATACTTTTTTTGTTTGCAATGTTGAATAAAGACCAAAAAGAAAGGGCGTTTCCAACCCCGGATTCCTATCATGAAAATTCGACAAATGAATGACAATGGTTGCTTCTGTTTCATTATTCAGCGGTAAGATAACCGTATCGGAATGCCAATCAAACACCTCTTCTTTGAAATTCTTTCCGGGAACTCCCGATGTATAGAATAGGTTACCGTTTAGATATACGGTGAAGGCCGAGGATGTGCGGGTAAAATGCATCGCATATATCTTCTGAGGCTCAAAACCGCGGATTCTGACCGCATACGAAGCATATCCTTGTACCGGTTGTGCAGGCGTATATGTTGTCCAGCCGAATTCAATCGGCTGGAAATGCATATATGCCTCGAGCGGCATAACCGAAGAAACAAATTCTTGTTCTGCATAAGCCCATGAACCTTTCAGCGAATAGACTGTATCCTTATCAATATCTGAGATATCATAAATTCCATTTGAAGCATAGAGCCTATCTTCTTTTGTACAAGAAATCGTATAAAGACTCACCGTGAGCAGGATAAGAATGAATGCTATACTTTTAATTTTCACAATTAATCCTTGACTGTTGTATTCCGGTACAGCCACTTTACTAAATTTTCTTAATCTACTATATAAATGAGGTTATGTCTAGAATGATGTCAAATTGCTCAAGGCAAACATTATCCGATACTTTACGCCGGCAGCGGCTCGATTTTTTCTTTGTAAATGCGGTGCATAAAAAAGATACACGCGATGATGGAGACAACTTCGGCAATAAGGTACGACCACCAGATGGCATTGACATCACCGGACAGCGAAAGCAGATACGCTGCCGGAAGGAGTGCGACGATTTGACGCACAAAGGTCGCAATCATACTGTAGACTGCGTTGCCGAATGCTTGAAATACCGAAGAAAAGGTGATACCGAGCGCTGCTCCGAGAAAGCTGCATGCGATGATGCGGATTGCAGGAACACCGATCGCGAGCATCGCGGGGGATGCATCGAACAGCCCCAAAAGCTGTGCAGGGAACAATTCAAAAAGCACCAGCCCGAATAGCATAACCCCCATCGCAAGCAAAAGACCGTTCCGTATTGTCGCTGTAATCCGCTTTCTGTTCCGTGCCCCGTAATTGTACGCAATAATCGGCACCATACCGTTATTCAATCCGAACACCGGCATAAAGATAAAGCTGTTCAGCTTAAAGTACACGCCGTACACCGCAATCGCAGTGCTCGAAAAAGCGCTCAAGATGATATTGAGAAAGTAGGTGGTAATCGATGTTATCGAGCTGAGGAGAATAGAGGGCACGCCGACCTTATAAATTTCCGCAACGATGCGCGGTTCGGGAAGAAGGTTTTTAAGCTTAAACTGAATTTCACGGTTTTTTGTTAGGTTAAAGAAAACCGAGACACAAAGGCCGAGAATCTGCCCCAATACGGTTGCGAGTGCCGCGCCCCGAATACCCATTTTGGGGAACGGCCCAATCCCGAATATCAACAGCGGGTCGAATATCACATTGAAAATCGCACCAGAAAGCTGTGAATACATTGTATACAGCGTAAGTCCCGTCGATTGGAGCAGCCGGTCGAACGTAATACCGAAAAAGAGCGCAAACGACCATCGAAGTACAATATCCAAATACGCTTCCCCGTAGGTAACAATTCCGGCGTCTACTCCTTGAGAAGCAAGGTAGGGGCGTACCAGTACAATTCCCGCAATAAAAAAGACGATAAAGTTACAGGCCGCCAAAAAAACGGCGTTCATTGCGGTTTTATTGACATCCTCTTGATTCCGCTGACCGAGCCGTTTGGACAGCAGCGCATTAACACCGACACCCGTCCCTACGGCAAAGGAAATCATCAGGTTTTGGATGGGAAAGGCAAGCGATACGGCTGTCAACGCATCCTCGTTGATTTTTGCCACAAAGATACTGTCGACGATATTATACAACGCCATAATGAACATCGAAAACATCATCGGCAGCGACATATTGAGGATGAGCTTCATAATCGGCATGACGCCCATTTTATTTTCAGCGGGGCCGATAGGTCTTGCCTTTACTTCTTCCATCTTATCTCACCTTACAAAACAGACCTGTTCGATAACTGCGTTGTCGAACAGGTCGCCGAGTTCTAAATCGCACAAATAGAACGATTTAGAACATCGCATTTCAAAGTAACCTGTTCAGAAACGGAAGTTTCCGAACAGGTTTGGTCTATTAAAAACGATTTTTGTCCAGCATTTTGTTAATCGAGTAGGGCATCCAAGTCTGCACAAATCTTCTTTTTATCAAGCTTTTGCCCGATAATGCAGAGTTTAATCATCCGGTCGCCGACTTTTTCGTCCCATTCTTCCCTCATCCGAGGTTCTCGGGCAAGAATTTTTTCCTGCTCTCGCTTAGAGGCGGTTGCGAGCCATCTGCCGGAAGCCCCCGCTTGAATTTGCCGTCCCGAAGTTTCAAAGACGTAGGCCATATCCTGCTCATCGCTGAACCAGACGACGCCCTTGGAGCGGATTATATTACGCGGCCATACTCCTGCATATTTTTCAAGCTTTTCCCTGCTAAACGGACGGCGGCGGTAGTACACAAAAGAGCCGATACCGTACTCATCCTCATCCGCGCCTTCATGTTTATGTTCGTGATGATGGTGGTGGTGATGCCCGTGTCCGTGCCCTCCATGTTCATCATGTCCGTGATGACCATGTTCGTGATGTTCGTGCCCGTCATCGTGGTGATCGTGTTCGTCATGGTCGCAGTGTTCATGCTCGTCATGATGATCGTGATCGCAGTGCTCATGGTCATGATCACACTCTTCATCATCATCGTCATATTCTTCCGCACGTTTTTCCAACTCGGCGACCCAACCCGCACTTTCAAAGACTTTTTCAAAGTCAAACCGCTTTGTCGCAAGCAAATCCTCTAACGGCACCTGACACCGCGTTGTCTCTATCACCTTAACATTAGGCTGGAGCTTAGTAACAACCGCCCGTACCTTTTTCATCTGATCTTCCGTTACCAAATCTTTTTTATTGATAATGAGCGTGGAGCAAAACTCAATCTGCTGGACGAGCAGCGATTCGATATCTTCTTCTCCGATATCCTTTTTTAACAGCTGTGCCCCCTCGGAAAACTCATCCACCAGCCGCTTCGCATCGACAACGCTGACGACATTATCCAAGTAGCCGTTTTCGATTGTTTCAATAGCCTGCGCAATCGGCATCGGTTCGCATACGCCGCTCGATTCAATCAGCAGATAGTCGAACTTTCCCGACGCGATGAGGTTTTCAATCTGCATCACAAGATCGGTTTTAAGCGTACAGCAGATACAGCCGTTGGTAAGCGGCACAAGGCTGCTTTTATCCGTGATATTGGCGTCTTTTTCTATCAGACTGGCATCGACGTTGATTTCACCGATATCGTTGACAATCACCGCCACCTTGTAACCCTTTTGGTTCGCAAGGATCATATTCATCAAGGTTGTTTTGCCCGCGCCTAAGTATCCGCAGAGCAAGGTAATCGGTACTAATGGTTTTTTCATATATTTCTCCTATAAAAAGTCAAGAAGAAAGTATCAACTTTCGATTGACTTTTTACGCACATTCGCAATGAAATGAGAATGTGCAGTAGATATACAAGTTTGCAACGCAAACTTGAGTAGATACAAGCTGACGATATATTCGGCAGTTTGTATCGTACAGCTCCTATCTAAAAACAATAAAGCATGAATATACTGTAAAACAGCATAAAATGGAAGGTGTAATTTTACATACTGTAAACTTCGGCTGAAATATTGATGGGACAATTTTAGACGATACCTCGCAGCGCATACGGGACACAACAAGGCTTGAACAAATAATTTACAATCATGAATGATAAATTGCGGCATTGACTGAACAAGTCTTTTTATACTATACTGGAACATATGCTTTTACGCCTCTTTATGATAGCTTCTACTATAGGATTGGCTATTAAAAGGCTGTAAATGCTATTTCGGGGGTTAAACCCGATAAATACTCCATCCCGCAGCAAATGCGGGACTAATGGCCATTAGGAGGGCACATGAGAAAGTATGAATTGATGACTGTCTTTCCCATTGAGGAAGCGCAGTTCAAGCCGGGCATTGAAGACGTCCGCTCCGTTTTGGGAGACTTCAGCGTCCAAATTGATTCCGAAGATCCGTTCGGAGACCGTGAATTAACGTATGAAATCAAAAAAAGAACAAAAGGCCGCTATGTATTGTTCAATATCCATGCCGAACCGGATAAGATTATCGAAATAGACCGCAAGTTTAAGCTCAATCAAAACCTTTTGACTTTTTTATTTATCAAAATTGATGAATAATTCAGGAGGACATTGATGGCAGATATAAACCATGTCGTACTTGTCGGTAGACTTACCCGTGATGCAGAATTAAAATACACCCAAGGAGGAGCTGCCGTATGCAGGTTTTCGATTGCAATTAATCGGCGGCGGAAAAACGGTGAAGAATGGGTTGAAGAAGCAAACTATTTCGACATCGTACTTTGGGGCAGACAGGGCGAAGCTCTTAATCAATACCTTGTAAAAGGAAAGCAGGTCGCTATTGACGGCGAACTTCGGCAAAACCGATGGGAACAGGACGGGCAAGCCCGCAGTAAAGTAGAAATTATCGCGAATAATCTTCAGCTTTTAGGGGGCGGTTCTGGAAGTGGCCAGCAGATGAATAACGGCAATCGGGAGACATATCAGCGATCAAATGCGCCTTCGGCATACCAGGCTCGGCAAAATACACCGCCGTCTAATGACGGTTATGAAGCCGATTTTGATAATGCCAATTATGACAATATTCCATTTTAAGGAGAATCTAACATGGCAGATGAAATACTGAATACCGCTGAAGTAGATACAAATACACAGGAAAATCCCCGCGAAGGCGGTGGAGAAGAACGGCAAGGTAATAAAAAAGGAAAAATGTTTTTCCGTAAGAAAGTTTGCCGCTTTTGCGCACAGAAAGCAAAGATCGATTATAAAGATCCCGATTCTTTGCGGCGCTTTATTACCGAACGCGGAAAGATTTTACCGCGCCGTATTACCGGAACCTGCGCAAAGCATCAGCGTAAGCTTGCACTCGAAATTAAGCGTGCGCGAGCACTTGCGTTACTCCCTTACGTTGTGGACTAAGAGTTGATACTCCTAAAAACCGTGTTTTTAGGAGTATTTAAATTGTCTGCTGCCGGATTCCAACTCCTGGAATACCGGGCGGCTGTCTTTTTATCATTATGTACCGTTGTAACGGTACGCCTATAAGGAGCTTGAAATGAAAGTAATTTTAAATGAAGATGTCAAACACCTCGGAGAAGAGGGAGATATTAAGGACGTTGCTAAAGGGTATGCCCGTAACTATCTGTTTCCGCGGGATTTAGCAGTTCCCTGCAATTCTTTTACTCTTGCCCATTTTGAAAGCCGCAAGGAAGAAATAGAACAGCGGAAGGCTGTTAAGCGGCAAAATGCAGCCGGTTTAAAAGAGCAGCTTGAGGCACTGACTCTGACAATCGTTATGCCCGCAGGTCCCAATGGGAAGCTCTACGGTGCAGTTACCAATCAAACGGTTTCCGACGAGTTGCAGAAACTCGGATTCGAAATCGAACGGAAGCGCATTGAACTCCCCGGTCTTACCTTTAAAAGCGTGGGACATTATAACGCAACCCTTAAACTGTATGAAGCTGCAGTCGCAGTACTTCCTATCGTGGTAGAAGCTCAGCCTGAGGCTGAAAAAACGGTTGAAGCAAAACCGGAGAAACGCTCTCGCCGCCGTCAGGAAGAAGCGGAAGTTCAAACGGAAACAACGGAAGAAGTTCAAGCTAACGTAAAAGCTGAAGAACCCGCCGAGACACAAGAATAGCCGACTTCTCTTATATTTACTTATAGGAGAAAACGGTGTATCACCCTATTATAAAAGAGAAGTTCTGTCAGGGCTTCTCTTTTATTTTTTTGGGGATATGGGTATCTCTAAATCATATATAAAAATTATCGAGGAAAATAAAATGTCGGATATGATGAAACAACTGTCTTCATTAAAAGATAAAATACCGCCGAATAATACGGAGGCTGAAATAGCCATACTTGGAGCGATTTTGCTTGATTCGGATGCTATCGGGACGGTTTTACAGTATATCCGTGCAGAAAGTTTTTATACGATTGCTCACCAGAAAATCTTTCAGGCTGTTGTTGATCTTTACAATAAAGGACAGAATGTTGATATCCTTGTGATTAGTGAGCATCTAAGACAAGAAGGTCTTCTTGATTCCGTAGGGGGTACTGCTTATATTGCTTCGCTTACCGATGCTGTTCCCAGTACCGCAAATGTCACCTATTATGCCAAAATTGTGCTTGATGCAGCTATCCGTAGATCACTTTTACGAGTTTCTCATCAAATTTATGCTGATGTCTTTGACCAAACCGTTGCCTACTCTTCTGTACTGGAACAGGCACAGAAAAATATCTTCGATTTAACCGATGCTGGGCAATCGGCGACCTTCCATACTCCGAAAGATCTTATTCTTGAAGCTATTGAAATTATCGAAGCGCGTGCAAAACACCGTGATGAATTCTCCGGTATCCCTTCCGGTTTTGAATTTTTAGACAGTCTTACCAGCGGTTTTCAAAACTCGGAACTTATTATCATCGGGGCTCGTCCCTCAATCGGAAAAACAGCACTGGCGCTCACTATTGCCGACTATATTTCCGTAACAAAAAAAATACCGGTTGCGTTCTTTTCACTTGAAATGTCCAATATGCAGCTGATCCACCGGTTGTTTTCTCTCGAATCGCGGGTATCTTCTTCAAAAATCCGTTCGGGGAATCTACAAACTGCTGATTTTCAAAAACTTCAAGATGCAGCGGGAAGGCTCTATGATGCTCCGCTCTATATCGTCGATATGCCCAATATGAAGCTGCTTGATTTACGGGCGATGGCGCGGCAGCTCTGCTTGCAGGAAGGGGTAAAGATTATCTTTATCGATTACCTCGGCTTAATTTCTTCGGAAAACAACCTCATCCCGCGTCATGAGCGTTTTGCAGAGATTTCTCAATCGCTTAAAAGCCTCGCTCGTGAGCTCAACATTCCCGTCGTAGCGCTATCGCAGGTAGGCCGCGATGCCGAAGGGACTGCTCCGACACTTGCCAATTTGCGGGAATCCGGCGCGATCGAACAAGATGCCGACGTTGTTATGTTTTTACACCGAGAAAAACGCGAAAGTCCCGATACCGAACTGATTGTTGCAAAACAGCGTAACGGCCCGGTCGCGACCGTCAACCTTGAATTTATCAGTGAATGTACTCGTTTTGTCTCTAAGACACGAAATGAATAGTACTGCTGAAAACGACGCCTCTCAAATTAATACCTTATTCGTTTGAAATATTTATTGGAAGATATCCCTGCATAAGCTCAAGTCTTTTTGCAAAATATTTTTTTTCTTTTTCGTTGAGCGTATCGATCCACTCCTGCGTAAAGCGTTTGACCACCGGATATGTCGGTTCATTGTATTGGGTAATAAGCAGAGGGGAAACCGAAAAGTCCGCCCTACCCGCTTCGTTCCGCGTACACGTTAGCTGCAGCAGCACAGCATCACCGGTGTATTCGCGATAGAATGCAGGGTCGTCATACCGTGTGTGCCAACGCTGCCCGGAAATAAAATTTCCCATCGAATACATACAAAAGATTTGACACTGTTCCGAAATAACGGCTTCTTGTAAAACGAGAGGCCGTTCGACCGTAATAGTCTCCCATGATTGCATTACATGAGGATGATGAGCCCAAACAATATCAATTCCCGCTTCGCCGAGCTGTTTAAACCACGCTTTTTTTGCTTCGGAGACAGTCCGTCCGTACTCAGGCTCATTGAGATGGAGCCCCAAGATAAATAAATCGCAAGGATATCTGTTGCGAGCCTCTTTAATAACCGAAAGAAGTGCTTCCCTTCCCTGTTTTGTCGGTGCACTGTGATAAAGTCGATTCTTTGATGAATCATAAGAATTCAAAATCTCCGTAACGGAACAAAAGAGTATATTCCACCCTTTATAAAAGAATGGGGTTACTTGTATACGGTCATTTTCAGAATCCTTTAAGCCGGAAAATATCAAGAATGGGGGCTGCATACCGGCGGTGAGCCGTTCCTTTTGCACTGTCCGTACCGCAGTAAGCGTTCCGTCAATACCGGTTCTGCCGTGATCGTTTGTATGGTTGTTTGCAAAACTCAGCACATCAAAACCTGCTTGAACAGCAGCGCGTAAATAAGACGTATGGACATTAAAATTAGGATACGTTGAAAGCGGGAGTGTGTCACAGACCGGTGTTTCAATATTTACAAAACTTAAATCATCATCATGTAGTATTTTTTCTACATCTTTATATATTAAATCATACATACTCATATTGAAATTTACGTTATGAGCCATAAGATCGCCGGCAAAGGTCATCACAAGAGACGGCGTATGAGAGGAATTCCGGGATGAACAAGTGTTATTATTTACGGAAAGTTCGGGAGCGTTTTGATCGGTTTGACTATCATCGACTTGGAGAGAAGCTGCGATAACACAACACGAAAAAAGAATAGAAAATATGAAAGCGGCTAATCGGCGCATAATGAATTACTCCTAACCCCATTAGTATGCGGGGAATAGTAAAAATATTCAAGCTGCGAAACAACTGAATTTTTGCCTTGCCTTTTTAAATAAAATATGATAAATTGTACGCAAATGGATACAGTATCGCTTAATAACCTGGTATTTCCTAATGCTGAAAACGGATCCGTTGAGCTTGATGCTTCAACCCTTGCCGGATTAAAAAAGATGCCTGTCGATATATTCGATAACGTATATGTCGGTGATGTAAAACCTCATGCACTTATCCTTTGTGTCGATGTACGCGGATTCAGCAATTTCCTTTGTTCACATGACGAAAAGGCCGTGTTTTCGCTCATTACCTCGTTTACTTCAAACTTTTTATCTTGTGTAAACCAATTCGGATACGGATGTTCATACTATAAGCTCCTGGGCGACGGTGCTTTAGTTATCTGGGATGAAACAACTCCGACGACATTAGGCGAAGCGATTATGGTGTTTCAAACCTATACCGAATTCCTCGGTGAGGAGCTTTTCAGCCCCTATCCCGAATTGGGACTTGGCGGTGCTTTAGTGATGGAAAAGGTATATAAGTATGAAATTTCTGCGGAAGCATCTGCCTTAAAATATCGCGACTATGTCGGTTACGGCATCAACCTTGCGTGCCGATTACAAGGACTTGCTCGAAAGTCGGAATTGATTATCAATAAAAACCTTGCAAATCTGAATGCACTTACAACAGTCATTAAGGATGCCCCTGCATTGGTGGAAGAAGCAAAACGCTTGAAAGGTGTGTTCGCTGAAGATAAGCAGCCTCTGTATTTTTATGCAGGTGTAAATCCGGCAAATACCTTTGGGTTATAGTTCCCTCATTGTGCGGAAGTTTAACTAAAATTCCGCACAGTTTGCCGACAATTCTCTAGGCAAAAGCAATTTGTTCGCTTAGGGTTTCCAAGGCTGCTTGAGGTGTACCGTTAAAAATATCGACTGATTGCATGGCTGTGTGAATAAACTGAGAAACGGCAGCATAGCGTTCTAATTCGTACGGTGTACATACGCCGGTGTGAATACTCTCCTGTAAAAAAACAATAATCGCTTCTAAAAAAAGAATATATATTCGTCTCGGTTTGCAATTATTCAGTAGCTTCAGTACAGCCGTAATCGACGGTTCATAGGTTGACGGATGTTCGGTTCGATAAGCCGTAAGTTTTTGAATAAGAACTGTGAATTGTCTTTTTTGCTGCTCTCCCCTATTTAAGCAATACTCCCAAAAGACTGCGGCAGCTTCCCGAAAATGTTCGGGAGCAACCGGCAAAAAACTCTGTAAGTACGAAACAATGCGGATTGGCTGCGATGGAGATACAGCCGCACAAAAATGATGATCGCGGAATACCCGCTCGACCACCGCCTGTTGATGTTCCGTATCCCGTTCGATGAACAGATAAGTACGTACACGGGACAAAATAGTCGGAATAACGGCAGCTCGGCGCGTTGTGGTTAAAATAAAAACAGTATATTCGGGAGGCTCTTCCAATATTTTTAAAAATGCGTTTCGGGCAGATTCTTGCATTTTATCAGCATTTTCAATAATCAGTACCTTCTTTTTTCCGACGGGCATTAACCGTACCCATGCGGACGCTTTCCGTACTTGATTAACGGGGAGCGTGTCATACATACAATCTTCTTGCAGCTTTTGGCAAAGATCGGTGATTTTTTCAGTCTGCTTTTCCAGTTTTTTTGCTTCTTCTTCCGATATGGTTTCCATATTACCGTATTGACCCGTAAGATCGGATAAAGCTTCTTCTATGTCAGTAAGAATCGGCGCTGCTTTAACAAAACGGGATTCATCCGTATCCCACAGGCGGGAATCAAATCGGGAGGTAAGCTTGCGTACGGCGCGAACAAAAAGGTACCGCGCTGCCATAGTCTTTGCAGTACAGAGTGCATGAGCCGCCGCCTTTGTTTCAAGCACGGTATCCCGTGTTCCAAGGATTAAAAGATCGCTTGCCGATAAGTCTTTATGCCGTTTGCAGGATTCACATGTGCATGTCCAACTGCCGTCTGTAGCACATGAAAGAATGCGTGCCGTTTCCAATGCGGCGGTGAGTTTACCGCTTGATTCCGGCCCGGCAAAGAGCAATGCCGGAGGTACTTTTCTCTGCTCCAGCTCATCACTGAGCAATTGAATAACCGGCTGTCCGAGTACATTTTCAAACATATATGCCTCTCACCTTAGATACCGTTTCTGATTATTTGTAGGACATTATCGCTGTCTACGGGAAGCGGTACCAGCATTCGGATAATCATACTGTGGGCAATAAGCGCATCGATATTAAAAAACGGCTGCAGCTGCAGAAGAGCTACTAGAATAATAAGTACAATATATGCTTCAAATAAGCCCAAAAAGAAACCGAGTGCATGGTCAAGGCTGTTTAATATTTCATTATCGAACACTGCGGAGATCAGCATTTGCAGCAGTTTAATGGCAATAAACACGACGATAAATATCATAAAAAAAGCAATGAGCTTCATTGCCGTCGGGGAAAGTCCGCTCACCTTTGTGTGTAAAGAAAGCGGACGGTAAAACCAAAAGGCTACCGCAATTGCAAGTAAAAAAGCCGCCATTGAAAAAAACTCATCGATAAAACCCCGAACGGTAACTTTAATGATGACAATAATGCTGATAATCAATAATACCATATCAAGTATATTTATACTCATTCTTCCGTTATCCACTGTTGTAAAAGATGCGCAATTTTAACTGCGGGTTTTTCATCGGCAAGAGCAGCTGATGCTTGAGCCATCGCTTTTAACTCGTGAGGATTTTCTAAGAGCCGAGTTAATACGCTGCAAAGTACATCCGGCGTCGTATCTTTACCGGAGAGGGTAATTGCCGCCCCTTGTTCGGTAAAAAAATCCGCATTTTCAATTTGATCGCCGCGGCTGCTGCCTTTTTCAAGCGGCAATAAAAGCATCGGTTTCCCTGCCGCCGCAGCTTCCCAGATGGTATTGGCACCTGCGCGCGACATCACAAGATCGGAGGCAGCAAGGACATCCGGCATTTGCTCAACGATAAAAGGAAACGGTTTATATTGACCGCTCAAATCAGGCCGTTCTTCCTTTAACCGTTTTTTAATCCGTTCTCCTTGAGCACGATGTTGAGCGCCGGTTTGGTGCACAACAAAAAAAGAGTCGGCAAGAAAGAGGATTGTTTGCTCTACCAGTACATTGATCTGAAGTGCGCCGAGGCTCCCCCCCTGTATAAACAGAATCGGCTTATCTCCGGTATATTGAATAAATGCTTTTCCTGCATCCGCATTGGCCTCATAAAAACGCATTCTTACGGGATTTCCCGTAACGGTAATTTTACGCTGCACTGCATTTGGAAAAAAACTTGCCGTTTTTGTGTATGAAACAAAAATTTGAGCGGCAAATCGGGTATTTATTTTTGTGGCAAGTCCGGGAGAAAAATCACACTCATGCGTAATAACCGGAATCTTGAGGCACCGCGCTGCAGCACACGGCGGTACCGATACAAAGCCCCCCTTAGAAAACACGAAGCGAGGCTTCAGTCTTAAAAGGATAATCAATGAGGCGAAAAATCCTCCGATAATTTTAAACACATCGATGAGGTTTTCAAGGCTGAAATATCGTCGGAGCTTTCCTGCCGGTATTCCGTAAAACGGGATATCCGCACTGCACACATACGATCGATCGGTACCGTTATTGGATCCTATCCAGACAATCGGTATTCCTGTTTCTTTTTTAAACACTTCTGCAACGGCAATACCGGGGAATATATGCCCTCCGGTACCGCCGCCGGTAAATATAACACAGCTCATAACTCGGCAAGTATACCAGAAAAAAGACCGTCATACAATGCGCCGGATATTCCCAAAGCGATTTTAATATACTACAATAGAGAACTTGATTATGGCACAGATTATAGACGGCAAAAAATTAGCCGAAGCATTGACCGAAGCGGTAACACAAGAAAATGCCGCATATTGTAAAGAGCACCCACAGCCCTGCCTCGTGATTGTATCATCGGGGAGCGATCCCGCCTCACAGGTGTACATTAAAACAAAGGTGCGGGCATTGGAGAAAGCGGGAATGCAGAGCCGGATTATTCCATATTCCGAGACGATAAGCGAACAGGAATTAACAGCGTGCGTACAAAACCTGAATGCTGACAATACCGTTGACGGCATTTTAATTCAACTGCCCCTACCCTACCCGCTGGACAACAGACGGATACTGGCGCCGCTTGATCCGGCCAAAGACGTCGATGGCTTTACACCGGAGAATTTAGGACGATTGCTTACCGGCAGTTCAGGCTTTATTCCCTGTACACCGCAGGGCATTATGTATGCATTGCGGCAATACGGCATACCGCTCAGCGGCGCTCATGCGGTTATTGTCGGGCGCTCTGCGATTGTCGGGAAACCACTTGCCGCTCTGCTCACTGCGGCGGATGCAACCGTTACACTCTGCCACAGTAAAACGAAAGACCTTGCCGCACTGACACGGCAGGCTGATATTTTGATTGCGGCTGCGGGACATCCTGCGCTTATTACCGGCAGCATGATAAAAAAAGGCGCCGCAGTTATCGACGTGGGGATTAACCGCGTCCCCGATCCTACTGCATCCAAGGGCAGCAGGCTGACCGGCGATGTTGACTTTGAAAGCGCCGCTGAACAAGCCGGCTGGATTACCCCGGTTCCCGGCGGTGTCGGTCCGTTAACCGTAGCAATGGTGTTGCGGAATACCCTACGTGCCGCGCAGCTCCGGCACGGCTGCTTGCCGGAAATGGAAACCGGAGCAGGGCTTAACACAGGCCTCGCCTGATGCTAGTTCTCAGCCGCAGCCGGGAGCAAACCGCTCGACACGAACACTCTGTAGCGCCGAATGCAGGAGTAACGGATAGAGCAGCTGCTTTACCGGACATATTGGTATCTATCCCCGAAGCATCGGCGCCCATACCCGAAGGTGCGGCTGAACTTACCGTAAAAAAATCGGTGTTCCGCGCCGAGGTGTTTTATACGGACAATGCGCAGGAAGCTAAAGAGACGGTAAAGCTGCAAAAAGACCAATACCGCGATGCTCGGCACGTGGTACACGCCTTTGTTATCGGCGAAAGCGGCGCGGTACTCGGCTGCAGCGATGACGGAGAGCCGGCAGGCACAGCGGGACAGCCGATTCTTGCCGTCTTAAAAGGAAGCGGAATTACCAATATTCTTGTAACCGTTACCCGTTGGTTCGGCGGTACTCTATTGGGAACAGGCGGCTTAGTCAAAGCCTATTCTACGGTGGCAAAAGAGGCGCTCGCTAAAGTACACACGGAGCCGCTTATTCAAAAAGCGGAGTTCACCTGCGAATGCAGCTATGAGAATCACAACCCGCTGCTCCGCGCCGCCGCACACCTGCCGATCAGCTTTGCACAAACGGAATTTGCACAAACCGTCCGGCTGAGCGGCTCAATTCCACTTGAATATTGCAATGAGCTTGCTCAGCTTGTTACGGAAATCACCAAGGGAGCGTCTTCGGTTCGGTTTTCAGAATAGCAACTCACCCTAAAAGAGGTTCTCTCGGATATATTTCAGAAGGAGAAAGAGATGTTCAACAGCATCAGCGGGACGCTAACCGGTAAAACGGCGGAGTCCATCTACATAGAAACCAATGGCATTGAATGGGAAGTTTTTGTATCAGCCCTGAGTGCAGACCGATTCGGAACTGCGGGGAGCACGGTACGGGTCTATACATGGCTCTATCATCGGGAAGATCAGATGAGGCTTTTCGGCTTTTTAACACCGGCTGAGCGGAGTCTTTTTTTGGACTTAACAAAGGTTGACGGGATTGGGCCGAAGCAGGCGTTGAAAATTCTTTCCGGTCTTGACAGCGCAGCGCTGGAAGCGGCTCTTGAGGCAGGGGATGTTGCACGGCTGCAAAGTATCCCCGGTATCGGGAAGAAAACGGCACAAAAGATGGTGCTTGCTCTGAAAGGACAACTCACCGGATTGCACGACACGGGACGGGCGGAAACCGCAAAAAAATCGGAGTTTGAGGATATCATCACGGCTCTTATCAATATGGGATACGATCGAAAGCGTGCTGCAGAAACGGTAGAATCGGTTGCGCAATCCATGCGTGCGAAAGGTATTGATCCTGCTGCAAAAGAAGAAGAGTTATTCCGTACTGCGATTGTCAATTTAAGTTCAACGTAGATAGTGAACTCAACGGAGAAATAGAGAAACCGTGAAAAAATTCCGGAAGGAGATTATATGTCTGATAAAAAAGAGTCTTTGATAGGCGGTGTAGTTGTAAAAACTTTGACATACAAAGAACAAGCTTATGAACTTATAAAAGATGCTGTTTTATTTAACCGGTTTAGAGTCGGAGCCATATACTCGCAAGATGAAATATGCGAAGAGCTCGGTATCAGCAGAACGCCTGTGCGGGAAGCCTTGTTAGAATTACAAAAAGAAGGCTATGTTGCTTTTGCACGAGGTAGAGGCGTAAAAGTTGTTCCGGTTACCGATGAAATCGCCAAAGATATTTTAGAGATACGGTTATTAACGGAACAGAATAATGCTTATCTTGCGGCAGCACGGGCAAATGATCAGAGTGTAAAAGATATTTTTAACTGCTTACAGAATCTTGAAGATCAACTGGAAACAAGAGATGGAATAAAACTCTATCGATTGGATCATACATTTCACAGAGCAATAGCAAAAGCAACAAATAATAAATGGCTTTATCGGGAAACGGAATTGATCTTGGATAACTATCTCCGCTTTGAAAATAAATCCGTGTACAATAATTCGATCGATGCGCAAACCGTATTTAATGAACATCTTGCTATTGCAGAAGCAATTAAAAAGAACGATCCCGATAAAGCAAAACGAATGATCAGAAAACATTTGATCAATTCATATAAAAGAACGCTAAATAAAATATTTAATGATAAAGACATCCTATAGAGCATCTCTAAAAACTCAGTATAGCTTTTAGAGATGCAAAATTATTTTTAATAGGTATATTTCTCCGTTACCGAAGACTTTTCAATCATACTTCGGTACAGCGCCGATTTTTGTAACAGCTCTGCGTGCGTACCTTCTGCATCAACTTTGCCCTGATTCATTACGATGATTTTATCGGCGTTCTCAATTGACTTTAAGCGGTGCGAAATGATAATCACGGTTTTGCCTTTTATGAGTGTGTTGAGGCTTTCCTGTATTTTCATTTCGTTTTCCACATCGAGTGAGGCGCTGATTTCGTCAAGAATGATAATCGGTGCGTTTTTTAGAAGAGCACGCGCAATGGAAAGACGCTGACGCTCTCCGCCGGAAAGCCTGCTGCCGTTTTCGCCGATGACCGTATTGTAGCCGTCCGGCAGCGCTTCGATAAACTCGGCGCAGTTTGCAAGACGGGCAGCTTCTTTTATGTCGTTATCGCTTGCGTGTTTATTTCCGACGCGGATATTTTCCATAATCGATGTATTGAAAAGCCCTACATCCTGAAAGACAATCGAAATTTTATCGAAAAGGCTGTCGGTATCAATTGTTGCAATGTCTTTGCCGTCGATGAGGATTTGTCCCTTGCCGTAATCATAAAGACGAGATGCAAGCCGGAGTACGGTTGTTTTTCCGCAACCGGAAGGACCGACAAGCGCGGTAACTTTATTTTGCTCCGCCGTAAATGAAATACCGTCGATAATCTTTTGTCCGTCGTTATACGAAAACTCAACATCTTTAAATTGAATACCGTAATGCTGCAACGAAGCAGGTTCGCCTTCCTGCGTTTTTGTTTCGCGCAGCTCGTTTATGCGCTTAACCCGTGCATCGATATACATCATCTCTGCAAGGTTTGCTTCAACACCTGCAACCGCATCCACAACACGGGAAGCCGCAATAATATAGCCGATAAGATACAAAAGCGATGCCGTGCCCGCCAAATACATTTTCAGTCCGAAAAATACGGTAACGCCGATGGAAAACTTTAAAAACAGCAGTGCAATGTTGAGAGGGATCGCTTGATGCGCTTCCACAACTAAGTGTAGTTTTTCTGCTTCATCAACATTGCGGTTCAATTTTTCCGTTGTATCTTCCGTAAGACCGTAGCTTTTAATTTCCTGTTGCAGTTCTATCGCTTCTTGAAAAAATTCCGTGCGTTCACGCTGTTTATGAAAGTCCCGCGTTGTTTCCCGTATTTGAATTTTTTTCGACAGGATTAAGAGAATAAAACTGATAATAATCGGAACAAATACGCATAAGCCTAATCCCGGATGAGCGGTAATCATCACTGCACCGATTATAATCAAATAGAATACCAGACCGATTGTTTGCGGAATTGCGTGGCTAAGCGCATGTTCGATTGTAGCGACATCGGTCATCACCGCTTGCGATAAGTCGGAAACATCGTGTTTGGAAAAATACGCAAGCGGCAACTCCTTGAGCCTGTCTGCAATATTCACACGCAGTTCTTTACATTCTTTAAATGTCGCGGTGTAGAGCGTATTGTAATTGATATGCACAAGCACATACATCACAATCGCAAGGGCGGCAATAATACCGATATAAAATCCCGCCGACTGCATCGTTCCGTCAAAATAGCTTTGCAAAAAGAACATCATTAAAAACATCGGTAAAATAAATGCAACATCCGCAAGCATCGACCATACCGATGCTGTAACAATCCCTTTTGCCCCCGATTCGGTTACCCCGAACCATTTTTGTAGTTTAGTCATATATCACTCCCTAATTAAGAAAAAATCTCTTTCCTTCCAACGCTTTTGCAAATAGGTGAGGTAAGTACGCGGAGCGAATAAAAATTAACCGGAGGCGTATCTTTGATACGTTGAGGATTAATTTTTATGCAGCGACAAAGTAATTACCCGCATATTTGCAAAAGGCTAGACTCTCCACTCATTCGCTTTAGAATACAACTTCTGCAATCGGCTGTATTTTCCGCCATTCTGCATCAGCTCCGCATCGCTGCCGCGTTCAACGATATTTCCGTCTTCGACAACCAAGATTTCATCGACATTTTTAATCGAGCTTAACCGGTGTGCAATCATAATAACCGTTTTGTTTTTCATCAAATTGGAAAACGCCTGCTGAATTTCGTATTCGTTTTCAGGGTCGGCAGCAGCGGATGCCTCATCTAAAATAATAATATCCGCATTTTTCAAAATAGCGCGGGCAATCGCAACACGCTGAATTTCTCCGCCGGATAAGTGTACACCCTTTGAACCGATAATCGTTTTTTCACGTTCGGGGAATTTTGCTAAAATATCTTCGCAGCGGGCAAGCCGAAGCGCATTCATCACCTCTTCATCGCTTGCATTTTTATTCCCCATTTTGACGTTTTCAAAAATACTTGTTTTAAAGAGCTTCGAGGTTTGAAACACAAAGGCGATACTGCGCATCAGCGCATTCCGTGAATATGACGAAATATTTTTTCCGCCGATTAAAATTTCACCGGAATTTATTTTGTAAAAACCCGAAATCAATTTTGCTATTGTACTTTTTCCTCCGCCCGATGAGCCGACCAGTGCGTATGTTTTATTCGGTTCCAAGGTAAAACTGACATCATTTAAAATCTTTTCTTCCGTGTAACCGAACGATACGTTTTTAAATTCGATCCCGAAGTTCTCAAATGTTTCTTCCGTACCGTGTTCAAGATTATCCTTTTCCATGTCTGCAAAAAGAGTTTCGAGTTTATCTACAACGCTTTTTGCCTGAAAGTTATACATACCGACATACATCACGCGCATAAATGCCGAAAAAAGCACACCGGCGATGCAGACAAAAAAGACGATCTTTGCAATGATGAGGTTAGCGTCCGCCCCCTTGTTCATAAAATAAATAGCAGCAGGAATGGTGAATACCGCAAACAGGTTAAACAGCACTTGAAACATCACGTATGGCGTACGGCAGCTGAGTGTGTACTTATATGCTAAATCGGAATAGCCGGTAATTGCTTCGTAAAACGCTTTAAAAGATTCAACCGTGCTTCTAAAGATTTTTACAATCTGCATACCGCGGACATATTCAACTGCTTCGGCATTCATCCGTTCCAACGCCGCTTGATACTTCCGCATAAAATCTTTATTGCCCATCATAAACATCATCTGCGCACCGCCGATAAGAGCAACGCCAAGCAGCAAAAGACCGAGTTTTACATCAACTGCAAATACAATGATAAACATAAAAATCGGTGTAAACAATGCGGAAATATTATCGGGAATTAAATGAGCAATCAGCATGTGCGTCTCTTGTGCATTGTCGTCAATGAGCTTCCGGATTTTTCCCGACGGGTTCATATCAAAAAAGGCAAACGATGCATTCATCAAATGATTGATTGCCGTTTTGCGCAAATTCGATTCAAGCCTGAACCCAAGCACGTGCGACGCCCACAAAGCACAAAAGTATACAACCGAATAGCCTGCCAACAGCGAAACAATCACCGTTGCGTACATCGATCCGTCCGTAACGTTTTTGGTAACCAAAAGCGCGTACAAAAACTTCCATAAAAACCAAAATGCCCCCATCTGAGAAGCAACTCCCAGCGTAGCGCACACCACCGAAATATACGCACAATGTATTTTCTCCGGCGTATATTTAAACAACCTTTTATATGTGCCCATATAAACTCCTTCTATGCTAATGCGTAATTTGTAATTATTTTGGGCGTTTCGGTTTCCGCATTCTGCGCAAACCGTCGGGCTTTACGGGGTTCCGCTAACGCTCCATTCCTTCGGAACAGCTGCGCTGCCCCTCCAATCCCTAACGCTTATTACCAATTACCAATTATGAATTCCCCATACCTCTTTAGCCTTTTACTTGTTCCATCCAATATTGTTTCCATCCGGCACAATGGTATATGTTAAAGTCGAGCACATATTCCACCGCTTCCGATTTTTTTAAATTATGATAAAAAATTTCTTTTAAATTTTCAAAGTGGGACGTTACCATGACATGAATAAAAAAACGTATGCGGCGCGACATTTTAACGCCGTCGAGTTTCAATAATCGAAAGGTGTCGTTTTCAGTTATATCGATTGCCTTATCGAAAATATGCGCGTAGGAACTTCCCTTCGAACAACAAACAATCAATTTCATTGCATCCCAATTATCATAAAAAAAATCTATCATTCGTAAAAACCGGCGTTGCGATAGTTCCGTAATTGAGGAAAGGTCGCTCGTTTTCATACCGAAGTTCTGCGATTCAAGAAGCTCGCTGTGTGACATTGTGTTCAATAATTCATCGAATACGCCGCTTACAAGAGCTTCGAATATACCATCCTTATTATTAAAAAGGTTATACAGCGCCCCCGTCGTTACACCTGCTTTTTCGGCGATGGTGCGCACATTGGTATCTGCAAAGCCATTAGTAAAAAACTCCTGTTTTGCAGCGCGCAAAATCTTTGCCCGTGTGTTTAGCTCATCCTTATCGGCTAATATTTTTTCTGCATGGTTGTTCATATTTATAATAACTCTTCTATTAATTAATAACAATGTTATTAAAATAAACTGATAATGTCAAGCATGGGTTACTTTTATAATGCAAAATAGGGAAATCACTATGTCTATAAAAAAACTATTTTTTGTACAGACAAAAGGACGTCGATCCGTTTTTCTACTGTAATTTTGTACGGAAAAGGGTAATATCTCGGTCTCTGTGCCATAATAACAATTACAACTACCTTATGGACTTTCGGCACGTTGTTTCTTTTCGTCAAATGGTCTATACTTTGGAGTCAGTTCGGCATACATCAGTATGCATAAGAATACTTTAAAATTTTTGATAGGAGCATTCAGCTATGAGCAAAGGACTCAAAACAGGTCTTATCGTTCTCGGCATTATTGTGCTGATTATTTTTTCACTATACGGCTGTGTTACCGGTTCGTATAATTCGATGGTAGCGGCGGATGAAAATGTTAAAGCGGCATGGAGTCAGGTCGAAAACGTGTACCAGCGCCGTTTTGATTTAATCCCCAATCTTGTTAACACCGTAAAAGGCTATGCAAGCCATGAGGAAAAAGTCTTTACCGAAATTGCGGAAATGCGATCCAGAGCGGGTGGCGTTATCAATGTTTCGGACGAAGTATTAAACAATCCCGAATCGTTTGAAAAATTCCAAAAAGCACAGAGCGAGTTAGGCGGTGCACTGCAGCGGCTGCTTGCCGTTGCGGAAAATTACCCTGAATTGAAAGCAAATGAAAACTTCCGCGACTTGCAAAGTCAGCTTGAAGGAACCGAAAACCGTATTGCCGTAGAACGGAAGCGTTTTAATGAGGCGGTACAGACATATAATCTACAGATTAGGCGTTTCCCGCAAGCGTTTCTCGCCAATATGTTCGGCTTTAGAGAAAAGGCGTATTTTAAGGCTGACGAACAAGCTACAACTGCGCCTAAAGTTGAATTTTAACTGATTATCGATTAAGGAATGGACGCAATGAAAAAGAATAGACTGTTAAAACTGATGGATATTTCTCCTACTCAAATGAGAGAAATTGCGGATACGGTTGCGGAGGCTGAGAAAAAGACAACCGGAGAAATTGCCCTTGGGGTTGTGTACCAAAGCGATTCCTATGCCTTTGTAGAGCTATTCGTTGCATTTTGCGCGTCCTTTCTCTCTTTTCTCATCTTGTTTTTATGCGCTGCCCCCATCTGGAACCTGTTGGAACGCACTGTTTGGTTTCCTTCTCCTGCCCAGTTGACAGCAGTTATCGGCAGCGGTGCAGCTACCGTTGTGCTTATCGTTTATTTATTGGTAAATATTCCCGCAATCGACCGGCTGATTATCCCGAATACATTAAAAAACCGCCGCGTCTATGCCCGTGCACTCCAACACTTTGTGGAAAGCGGTGTGTATAAGACTACGGAACATTCCGGTGTTCTCATCTTTGCCTCCGTACTTGAACGGAAGTTTTTTGTTATTGCCGATTCGGGAATTGCCGCGAAAGTAGCTCAAAATGAATGGGACGGTATTTGCAAAATTATGACTACCGGATTAAAAGAACACCAAGCCGCTCAAGCCTTTGTCTCTGCCGTAAAAGAATGCGGCAGGATTCTGCAAGAGCACTTTCCCAATAAAGCGGAAAATCTCAATGAGCTGCCTAATGGGCTGATTGTTTTAGAATCCTAATCCCTTTTGAAATATACGGGGCATCTACTGCGTCGTACGCTGAAAATAAATGCTCAACGTATCATAGATACGCCTGCGCTTTATTTTCAGCTAACTCCTTGTATCTGCACCGTCTATTTCAAAAGGCTTACGTCAGGCGCATCTGGGTTGTCGCTTGTTCAGCGAAGTACGTCCATGTACTTCGCTGAACACAAGTTTGACCGGTGTCAAACTTGTTTCTGTTTAATACGAGCGGCGTCCGTGCCGCTGCTCGACGTACAACAAGTACGCCTCCGCTTTATTTCGACTAGGCTCCTAGCATCTACAGAACGGACACGGATGTCCGGGGTGATAACCAGCAGCGAGATTTGGGCTACGCACAAATCTCGTCGTTGAGCAGTTGTACACGGAGGTACAACTGCTCAACAGTCTATTTCAAAAGGCTTACGGAAAGTGTGCAGCTACTTCGTGCCGCACACAAATTAATCCTCGACGTATCAAAACGGACACGGATGGAGAGGAGCTGTCGCATTTAAAACGGCGGTTTTCTAAAGATAAATTGTCCCCTACCCTTCTCACCTAAAAATTCGTTATTCTTTACGATTAACTCTCCACGGCTGAATACAGAATCGATTGCGCACTGCACCTTCATTCCTTCATAGGTGCAGTAATCGCAGGCGCTTTTCAAGTTTTTCTTTGTCAGCACTTCTTCCGCATTCGGATTGATAATCGTAATGTCGGCATCGGCGCCGGGCAGGAGGCAGCCTTTTTGAGGATACATACCGAAGATGCGGGCAGGATTTGCCGCCATCACCTGTACGAAGCGCTCCAACGAAATCCGCTTTTTTTGTACGCCTTCGGAGAAAATAATCCGCACCCGCTCTTCGATACCCGGAGCGCCGCCCGGCCCCTTGGTAAAATCGCCCTTGGTGTCCATCTTTTCTTTTAATAAGAAGGGACAATGATCGGTTGCAACGACTTGGATATCGCCGTTTGCAAGTCCGATCCAGAGCGCTTCTATATCCTGCTTTCTGCGCAAGGGCGGCGCCATAATATATTTCAGCCCTTCGATATTTTCAGGATCATCGGGACTGCCGTCCTCATTTCCGTATTTTTCTTCCGAAAGCGTCAGATACTGCGTGCAGGTTTCTACAAACAGCCGATTAACATGTTGCCGTCCCTCTACGACGCTGATCAGCGCCTCTCCCGTAGAAAGGTGCACAATGTACAGCGGCGCATCTTCCACCATTTCCGAAAAATGAATAAGGCGGGAAACAGCCTCGGCTTCCGTTTCGTTAGGGCGGCTGCGTGCATGGTAGATAGGAAGTATTTTATTTTCTTTTACAAATTTTGACCGGAGATAGTTGATAAGTGAATCGTTTTCCGAGTGCACGGTTAAAATACCGCCTGCTTCTTTCACGGTTTGCAGCAAGCGGTAAAAGCCCGTATCATCAATTTTAAATCCGTAGGTCGTATAGGCCTTAAAGCTCGTAATACCTTCATTTTTAATGATGCCGGATAGCTCCTGCAAAATTGCATCATCCACATGCTGAATAACACCGTGAAAGCCGTAGTCGATAACCGCTTTTTTTGCAAGCTCATGGTATCGGTCTATGGAATAATGCAGATTACATCCGGCGGGACCGAATGCGATATGATCGATAACGGAGGTCGTACCGCCGCAAGCTGCTGCAACGGTACCGGTGTAAAAGTCATCGACGGCGCGGTATTGCGGAGACTGCTGCAACTCAAGATGCGTATGCGCATCGATCAGCCCCGGCATGACATAACAGCCGGGAACTTCATACACGGTATCAAAATCGACGGGATTAAAATGCCCGATTCCGGTTATCTTGCTACCGGTTATCGCAATATCCGCCTTAAACGTATCGTTTTCGGTTACGAGCGTACCGCTCGTTATCAATGTCTTTTTCATATAGTAAACCTCCATTTACAAATCGCCTGTAAAAATGCCGGGAGACGATCACAAATGAAATTCACGGCAATCTTCTAAAAACGCAATTTTAGAAAGTCCCGCGAAAATCGGTTGCTTTCGGAACGTCCCCGGCGCATAATCGGTGTAAGCGCTAGTCTTCCACCATGATTTTTAATATGACCTTATCGGTTTCCCGCATACCGTCGGCAGCAACGGCGCCTACACCGGCGATTGTCTTTTCTATATCGCCTTTTACGATACCTTCTCCGGGTTCAAACACTCGGTTCTGCATTGCAAGATAATGCGCATTCAATGCCGCATCGACCGATGAGGCAATCTTCGAAGCGCACGAGGGCTTGGCGCCGTCGCAGACAATTCCCGACACAACCGCAAGAGTATTGGTGATTGTCTCGCATACCTGTTCATAGCTTCCGCCTGAAAGATACGTAACAGCAGCTCCGCTTCCGCACGCAGCACTGACAGCTCCGCAATAGGCGGAAAGCCGTCCGATCCGCGTCTTTTGATGAATCGCAATCAAGTTGCTGACCAACAGACCGCGTAACAGCCGGTCGTGCGGGAGCTTTTTTTCTTCGGCAAACACGATGACCGGTAACGAAGCAGTCAAGCCCTGATTACCGCTGCCCGAATTGGTAACGACCGGCAATGTACAGCCGCTCATACGGGCATCGGAACCTGCGGCAGCGGCGGCTTGCGCACGGATTTTTAGGGTAACGGCCTGCTCCGCTTCAGCAGCCTTCAGAAGATTCGCACCCGCGTTAATACCGTAGCGGTGCTCCAGCCCTTCCTGCGCGATGCGGGTATTATAGTCGATCTGCCGTTCGAGTATCGGGCGGACGCGGTCAAGGTCTATCGTATCGGCAAACTCAAGGATCTTTTTTACCGACAATCCCGACCGGTCGGTCAACGCGGCATTTGCACTTGTAGGATCAAACGGAACGGATAACACGTCTTTTCCGTTTTTGGTTGTACGCACGATATTCGTATGCTGATGGATAATCTCAACCGATGCGCTCTCGGCGCCGGCAAAAACTTCTACAATAAAATGCAGAGAAGCGACCGTATCCAACAAGGAAACCTTACAAGGAATTTTTTCTAAAAATTCCTTGGTGCGCGCGATATCGGATTCGGTTATGTCGGCGAGAACCTCAAGTCCCTTATCGGGATTGCCGCCGATAATGCCGATTGCCGCCGCCGCCGGAATACCTTTCATGTTACCCGAATTGGGCACGGTAACGCTCTTTACGTTCTTAATAATGTTACCGCTGCTTTTGATGCACACACGGTCTGGAATGGCACCGAGCAAAGCGCGGGCGTGAGCGCCCGCATACGCTATGGCAATCGGTTCGGTACAGCCGAGTGCAGGAACCAACTCTTCTTGAAGGATCACAATGAACTGACTACAGTCAAAGTCCGTAAGTTCCATACCTTACGCCTGTTTTACCGTTCCGTCCGGCTTGTAAAAAATACCGCGCAGAATAAGTGCAAGCGCACCGTCGCCTGTTACGTTACATGCCGTACCGAAGCTATCCTGCAGTGCAAAAATAGCAATCAATAAGCCGGTGCCGATTTCATCAAAGCCGAGTACGCTGATAACGATACCGAGGGACGCCATAACCGTTCCGCCGGGTACGCCGGGTGCTCCGACAGCAAATACGCCGAACAGGAACGAGAACAAAACCATCGTCCCGACCGGGGGGATCGAGCCGTATAGAAGCTGAGATATCGTCATCGCAAAGAATGTTTCGGTTAGAACTGAACCGCACAAATGGGTTGTCGCTCCCAGCGGGATAGCAAAGTCAACGATATCGGAAGGCAGAGCACTGGATTTATGTGCACAGCGTAATGCAACCGGCAAGGTTGCCGCGCTCGACATCGTACCGACAGCGGTTGCGTACGCAGGGCCGTAGTGCTTTACCACTTCAAGCGGATTCTGCTTTGAAACCGCGCCACCGATAAGATATAGCAGCGTCATCCAGATAAAATGCCCGATCAATACGATGATAATAACCTTTAAGAATACCGGAAGCTGGCGGGTTAAGCTGCCGCTGTATGCAAGTTCGGCAAAGGTTGTCGCAATAAAGAACGGCAGTACCGGTACGATAACACGGTTCACGATTTCGAGCACCATTGCCTGAATCTCTTTTAAGAGTTTTTCAACCGTCGCGGCCTTTGTCCAAATAACCGAAATACCGGCTAAGATAGCCAATACCAGTGCGGTCATAACCGGCATAATCGGCTGAATATTCAGGGAGAATGCCGTCGTCGGTACTGCCACCAATTCGGCAGCCTGTGACGGAATATGCAGGAACGGAATAAGAATATATCCGGCTACAGTCGAAAACAAGGATGCGCCGACCGCAGATAGATATGACATCAGCAAAAATGCACCGAGCATTTTCCCCGCATTTGCTTTTAAATCGCAAATAGCCGGAGCAATAAAGCCGAAGATAACGAGCGGAACGGCAAAAAAGATCAGCGAACCGAGTAACTTTTTAATTGTCGCAATAATCCCCATCACCGGAGCGGGTACAAACAACCCGAGCAACACACCGGCAAGAATCCCCAAAGCAAGCTGCGGTAACAGTCCCAATTTTCTACCGCTTTGTTTTTCCATAATAGTAGACCTCCTCTCTACAATTACAACAGTGATTGCCCGTCAATTAACATGAAGCAGGTCAATTCACAACAGAAAATATTATATACCTGCTTTTTTCCATTTGTCAAATTATAAATGATAAATATCGCAGCTGTGTGGAATCACCGCTGTCCTTGGCGGTTCTGCAATAGAAATATACTTCCAATTTTTAGGATATGATACGAATACACCGCTCTATGATGAGCAAAAGAAAGCTCTAAGTTTTTCTTCGTTCTGCGGAGACATGGCATAATCCCCCACAATGCCGCCGTTCCCCAAGTGTAAAATACGGGTACAAGCGGAAATCAAAAATTCATAATCATGTGTTACGACAAAAAGCACTTTGCCCATAGCAGAGAGGGTTTGAAAGAGGCGGGAAACATTGATCATGCTGTCATAATCCAACCCGCTGGTCGGTTCATCAAAAAGTAAAATGTCTCTCCGGCATACCATGCTTACCGCGACTGCTGTACGCTGCTTTTGTCCGCCGGAAAGCGTGCTGGGATGCGCGTCTCGATACTCCCAAATACCAAGCTGTTCCATCGCCTGTTTTGCAGCTTCATAATCCGGAGATTGTATACCGAAACAGCACTCCTTTTCCACGGTGTCTGCAAAAAGTTGATACCCCACTTCCTGCATCACCATATAACAATGCTGCAAACGCTCTTTTGCACTCAGTATCTTGCCATTCCACGTAATCGTTCCAGTAGTCTCTCTGTGTAAGCCGCACAAGGCACGGGAAAATGTTGACTTTCCTGTACCATTATGTCCGATAATTCCGATAATCTCTCCCGGTGCGGCACAAAGACTAACTCCGGCAAGTACGGTATGATCATGATGTGCAAGACAGAGATTTTGAATTTCTAATATGTTTTTTTCGTAGTTCCGTGTTCTATCGGGAATACAAATGTGAGATAAGTCCATTGTTCTTAATCCCATAGTGCACCGATCAGCTTCTGAAATGCTACATACTTGCTCCGATGTCAAGGATTGCCGGATCGTTCCATGCTCCATATAGAGAATGCGGTCTGCGATATCTTTAAGATAATGAATCCGATGTTCAGCTATCACAATAGTCTTTCCGTGCCTTTTTAACAATACCACTATTTTTCGCAGACTTTCGATGGCTGCCGTATCCAAATTGGAAGAAGGTTCATCCAGTAAATAAATATCAGGCGAAAGCGCATAGATAGAAGCGAATGCAACTTTTTGCTTTTCTCCGCCCGATAACGCTGCAACCCGTCTTCCGCTCAGTGCTTCGATTTGCAAATCACGGATTGTTTCGGTCAATCGCTCTGTCATCTTTTCTCTCGTCCAAGCGAGATTTTCCATACCGAATACCATTTCACTGTCCGTGTCTACGTTAAAAAACTGTGAACGGGGATTTTGAAATACAGAACCTACGTGTTCCGCAAGTTGATACAGAGGCGTTTCCTGCACAGACTTTCCGTTAATCAACACTGAACCGGATAAGTCTCCGGAATAGAACGAGGGAATAAGACCATTGATTAATCTAATCAAGGTTGTTTTTCCGCATCCGCTCCGGCCGCACAGCAATACGCATTCTCCAGCTTGAATTGTTACGTCAATATCAGATATATTCGCGTTTTGTGCGGAGCTATGGTAACTGAAAGATACCTTTTCCATCTCTATCATGCTGTAATCATCCTATGCGAGATTCCTGCCTATCATAAATAGGAGAGAAATCACAAAAAAAACGGTAAAAGCAAAAGTACACACAACATCTTTCCACGTAAAACGAATATCCGCCATACAGCTTCTCTGCTTCGGGTTTTCCAGTCCGCGAGTAATAGAGGCTGCGGAAAGTTCATCCGCCACTTTGAGGGCGGACATCATCATCGGAACATAAATACATTCAACAGTACGAATAGGATGAGTCAACAAACTTTTCACGGTAGGAGCGACATCCCTCATTCTCATTGCGTCATGAATAAAGCCCCAGTCCTCTCGAACCATCGGGATATATCGAATCATCACCGTCATAGGGATGATGACAGACTTAGGGACATGAATACGATGCATCGCTGCCATAAATTCATTAACCTGCGTGGTTCCAACTAATATGCCGCCCATCATCGCGCAAGGAAATATCTTCCGAATATAAAAGGTAAATGTTACAATGGCGATTTGCAGCCAGCCGGTCATCCCATAAATTCCTATATGATATAAGATTATAAGGGATGTGTATATTCCGGTCATTTTCAAAGTAAACCGTTTTTCTCCGCAGCTCAATCCGACTATCGTAATGAGTGCTACCAGTGCAACCTCATAATATACTGTCGGTGCAAGAAAGAGGTCTACGGTACCGACGAGCAGCATATAAAACTTTGTTCGGGGATCCAAGTGCTGTGGTTTACAAAAAAGATCCGCCGAAAACGGTGCAGTCATTACACCAACCCGGCTTTTTCAAAATGTTTTCTGAGTAAGTGCTGTCCAAATTTTCCGCTGATACATGAACAGATCAAATTGCCGGCAATCATAGCAGGCAGTACCCATAGATGCGCGTTGGCAATCATCGTATCCATATATGCCTGTTCCGTTCCATTTTTCACGAGGTAGTTTACATACTCATCACGATTGATCCACAGCATTGCATAGGAAAAAATAGGACTGATAACAAAAATCATATACGCAAATAAATTTCTGGTCTTGCTTTTGAAATTTGTAGAGCCAGCCACCAATTCGGCTACTACTCCTAAAATGATATATGCTAAGCACATCAGCCAATACATTCCCGTTACGAACAAAACACCGCCTACTAAAATGCCGGTAATGAAAATAGGTCCATGCTTTGGGACTTTAGCAATAATTAACATAAAGACTGGTCCGCAAAGCAGTGCAATCGACAAAGGACACAGAAACGTCAACACGGGGAAAAATCCGAATATCAGCTCGCCGATAAACGCACAAACAACATACAGCGCTGCTAAAATTCCGGTAGTAATCAGGTCTCGTGTTGTAAGACCTTTTTTGCTCATTTCATTTGCCATAGAGAAATCCTCCTCACACTCTATTTGTATTTGGAAAAAATAATGTTTCATCTTTTCCCATCGTACCCGTTTGCATCGTGACTAAAATATGCTATGTTTTACTAGTTAGACACGACTAACGAATATGAGCTACTATAGTTATCCGGTGAGGCACTGTCAAACAGCCCTCATAAGCTTACAAGCTTTTGGTATATATGATAAATGATTGTTATATATCAATTTATCATTTTTAGTATTGCCATATATGCGGCGTTTAAGGACATAAAAAAAGATGTTTAGGGACATTACTGAAAGTGAGGAATCTCATCTGTGACAGAGAAAAATCAGCAGCAGGCATTTCATAAATTGGGAGATGCTTCCTTTTATATGACAGACTACCATTTTAATGAAACGGATGAAAAATGCGGAACTATTCATACCTACTATCCTCCGGCAAAGGCAGGACACGGTATCATGTATCAGGTGCAGCCGGCTGAGGGCATCTTTCTTTCCGTCAGCGACTGGACTCCCTATCACGATATGGAACGCCGATACCAAATCGAACATAAAATGATAAAAATGTATTATTTGGAATCAGGGGAAGTAAGGCTCGTTCAAAATGGCAAGCGCACTGCCGTAATCCAAGAAGGAATAAATCTGTATCTAAATCGCCCTTCCAAAGGACGGGTGCTCTATCGGGCAGGTATTCCCATTCGCTATATATCGGTACTCCTTCTTGAAGATTACTTTCTTCCTTTCCTGCAAAGCCGATATGCGTCTGACGGCTTACAGTATGCAGCCTTGTTTTCTTGGTGCGAATGTAATTATAACACACCGGAAATCGGCAGTATTTTTCTTCAGATTAAGCACAAGATTCTTTCCGGAGAAACGTCAAGCCTCTACTATGAAAGTAAGGTGGGGGAACTGCTCTCTGTTGCTGCAGGAAATGTTCAGCGGCATGGGAAACAAGTAAGTGTTTCTATAAACCGGACGAAGGCTTGTCTTTCTCCCATTGAACGCAAGGCATTGGAGCGAGTCAGACTTGCTATTGAACACTCCATTCTAAACCCGCCATGCTCGGAAGAATTATGCAGTATAGCAGCTATGGGGCATACAAAATTCCGCCGGACATTTCGGCTCCTTTACGGTCTTTCGCCCCGTGAGTATATTTTAAAAGCACGGATGCAACATGCGTGTTTGTTGCTATCTAAACCGGCAGCGTCAATCGGGAGCATTGCAGCACATCTCGGCTATGCGAATGCCGGTAAATTTTCTTGTGCATTCCGAAAATGGTATCATCAATCGCCGGCGGAATACCGGGCATCGGTTCATAAGGAGCATTGACCGAGCTGATAGGTTTTGGGAGAGGTATTAGACCTCTTCGATATGTGTGTTGTCGAACATCTCGAGGATTTTTCTAAATCCCAATGCACTTTCTATACATTTTTTCAAACGCTTGTTAGAATACGCCGTATGCGGTTATTCTTTTCATATTTTAAACCTCATTGGAAACTCTTTGCTGCCGATCTGTGCTGTGCAGCTTTTATTGCAGCGGTAGATATTATCTTCCCTATGGCAAGCAGATACAGCATCCAGCATTTTTTACCCAAGGCTGACTATGCAGCCTTTTATGCATTTATTGTAATAATGATAGGATTATATCTGATCCGCAGTGCTGCTCAGTATTTTGTAACGTATTTCGGGCATCTTTTCGGCGTTAAAGTTGAAGCGGATATGCGGCGGGATCTTTTTCGCCATATAGAAAAACAGTCGTTTCATTTTTTTGATACCAATAGAACCGGACAACTGATGTCCCGCATTACAACAGATTTGTTTGAAATTACCGAGTTATCGCATCACGGACCGGAAGACATCTTTATTTCTGTATTAACGCTGACCGGATCGCTGGCTCTTATGGCTTCTATCAGATGGGAACTCGCACTACTCCTGACGCTCTTTATACCCATTGCATTTTTTCACACTGTCCGCTGCCGTGTACATATTATGAAAGCATCCCGCCGTGTAAAGGAAGAAACGGCTGCCATAAATACCGCTATTGAATCAGCTCTCTCCGGAATACGGGTAACACAAATATTTACGAATGAAAGCTATGAACAAGATCGGTTTGAAAAAAACAATCAGGCATTTTATACGGCAAAAAAACGTTTTTATTGGAATATGGCATTTTTCTTTAGTCGTTTAGAGTTTCTTATTTCAATGTTACATTTGGTGATTATTGCCGCCGGCGGTTTTTTTATTATGCAGCAGACGATGACGCTTACCGACCTTATTACTGCAACACTTTTTGCCGGTGCATTTTTACAGCCTATCCGCCGCCTTACTGCTTTTATTGAACTATACGCAAATGGTATGGCGGGTTTTAAACGCTTTAAAGAACTCATGGAAACAGATGATAGTATTATCGACTATGATAATGCGGTAGAAATTACTTCAGCGCATGGAAATATCCGCTATCATAATGTTTCGTTTTCGTATCAAGATGGGGTTACGGTATTACAAAACATCGAGCTGGATATACAAGCAGGGCAAACCATTGCCTTTGTAGGACCCTCCGGTGGAGGAAAAAGTAGTTTATGTAATTTACTGCCCCGTTTTTATGAACCGTCCGCAGGAACAATTACCCTCGATGGGCGGAATATACAGGATATTACCGTGCACAGTTTACGGCGGCAAATCGGTATTGTGCAACAGGAAGTTTTCTTATTTGCCGGTACTATTAAGGAAAATATTGCATACGGAAACAATGCCGCTTCTGAACAGGATATAATACATGCAGCCAAACGGGCTGAAATCCATGAAGATATTATGCAGATGCCTGACGGGTATAATACGCTTGTCGGAGAGCGGGGGGTACGGCTTTCCGGCGGACAAAAACAACGGGTTGCGATTGCACGAACCTTTTTAAAAAATCCTCCGATTTTAATACTTGATGAAGCAACTTCGGCTCTTGACACCGCAACGGAAATAAAAATTCAAAAATCATTTGAAGAACTCGCGCAGGGACGTACAACGCTGATTATTGCCCACCGCCTCTCAACAATCCGCAATGCAGACCGTATTGTAGTAGTTGATGATGAAGGCATTTGCGAGCAAGGAACGCATACAGAGCTACTGGCAAAAGGCGGCGTCTATGCTGCCCTCTATAACGCACAAAATAACATGAGCTAAAAGACAGAGAAATGATGGAGCTTTAGCAAAAGTGTGTGAAAAATTGTCTATAGATATTTGTAACTAGAAAAAACATCCAACATCCACAACATTTAGAACCTCTTGTTTCACAATTTTCCGCATTAAAATCAAGATACAACACCGGCTTAAAAATTTTTATCCCCCCTATCATCGCCTGATAGACTGACTATGCTATTAGTTAATTGAGACAATCACTGAAAATCTAGTGTATGTTAAATTTTTAAGGAGAAACATCGATGGACAAAGTTATTTGGTGCGGCAAACAGTGGCTTAATAATTGCGGCCCTCATTATATCGAACCTGTTTTTGGGGTCAAACGGTTCGAAAGAGCGGAAAAAAATACGAATTGGTTTCAAAAACAACATGATAAAAAAACATTCACGGACTTCTTGAAAGACGCTATCGAAAAAAATAATTTAGAACAGAGGAGAGAATCAGCAGGCAACTAAAATGCCCTGCTATTGGTATTAAGTATGGTTGGTATATTTTGGCTCCTTCCCGATTTATCTGATTTATTTTATGTCGATAAAACAGACATTGCATTTGCACAAAAATATGGTGAATGGCTACTATCTCAAGAAGACCATAGTAATGTATGGGAGAAATTAAAACAAAATGGTTATTTGCACTATTTACCAAAAAGGTACAGAGATGAGTATTGGAAATTACCAAGAGGCAGAGTCTCATATAATATATTACTTGGTAAATATTATGTATATCATGGCGATTGTTTTTTAATAAAACATGCAAAAATTATCGAGAAAAAATTTGAGCTTCCCGTCAATAATATCATTTATGAAGAAGACGAACACTATTCAAATACTATCAGTTGTTAAAAAGATTTTTTCACCTCTATCACCGCCTGATAGACTGACTATGCTATTAGTATAGTTGTTGGGACAATTATTGAAGGGAACGCGAGGGGAACTATGCAGACGGATATAATAAGATTTATCGATGATGAAAGTAAGCAGGAATGTATGGCTGTAGCCGGGTATCTTTATAATCTATGTTCGAATAGCAAACATCTGGATAAGTATAAATCATTACTGATGTTATTACAGGCACTTATTGTGCGTCTAAAAAAAGAAACACAAGCTGAAACAATTGTGCAAGCATTTATTCAAAAAGGGATAAAGGAAAAACAGCTAACGGTATTTACGCCTGGAAAAAATTACAATCATCCGTTTGAATACGGGAGTAAATTGGATGTAAATTTTAAAGAAGATACGAAAATCGCTGCTGCTATCGACAATTTTACGACCGATTCCATTTTTACGATAAATCTTTGCCGTTGTGTTTTTATGCAGAAAGAAAACCTTGCTAAAATTATCGCGCTTATTTTCTTTTCCACCAAGATAAATAACAATGATACGTATAGCATTCCTCAGAGAATAAATGTTTCAGCACGGATAACCAAGATACTTAATGATATAACTCCTGTTGAATTTCTATTTGATACCTTACATCTTTCACACCAAGAAGCGGTATTGCTTACGGCAGCATATAGAACACAGACAATCTATGAACTCTATAATTTTTATGGAGATGTATTATTCCAAGATACAGAAAATAAAATAACGCTATATGCAAAATGTATTAATACGTCTTTACAAGCAATAAGAAGCTTATTTGAGAATGATAAAAAGCTTATTTCATTCGGGTTAATGCAAGATAGCGGGTATATCGAAGACGAAAGTATTTATTGTATTTACAATAAAAATTTTGATGCGTTTTTTTCCGGAACATTAAAAGAAGAAAAAACAAACGCTGCCTTTAATCTCAATAGCTACTCTATAAAAAAAGGGTACTCAAACTTAGCAGTACAATTTCTAAAAAGTAACTTTCCGTCAAATATTTTACTCTATGGAAGTCCCGGATCCGGTAAAACGGAATTTGCAAAAACACTTGCAAAAGAAAGCGGACTGCGACTGTTTATATTTAAAAATGAGCTGGATACAGATAGAGCATTGCAACGCTTACATTGTATTCTTTCTATTCCTAAACAAGATACACTGCTTGTTATTGACGAAGCTGAAAATATCTTAAAAACAATAGAGCCGCATTTTAGGATGTTCACAAGCATTACTCAAAAAGGAATTGTAAATAAGATGCTTGATAATAATATTAATAAAGTTGTGTGGATTGTTAATTATACTGATCTTCTTGACATATCTACGTTGCGGCGTTTTACGTATTCAATTAAGTTTAATGAAATGCCGAAATCGCTTTTGAAAAAAATTGCACAGTCGAAATTACAAAACAGCAACATAAGCGGTAAAGTCTTACATACACTTGTTGATCTCTGCGACAACTACCGTATAACAGGAGCCTCAATTGATAATATGATAAAAGCGGTGAATAGTGTTCATTGCAGCACTCAAACTGAAGAGAAAATCGTTATTGATGTAAAAAATACGCTTGAAGCAAATTCCGGGCTTGTATACGGTAGTTCCCATGCCGGCAGAAAAATACAGATGACATACGATATTGGAGCGCTCAACACCTCTATCGAACCGGATGATATTCTCACGATGATAAAAAATGCAACAGCGTATGCTGATTCTGCACAAACAGAAGTTCCCGCCGGAATCCGTATGCTGTTTTACGGATTAAGCGGTACCGGAAAAACAGAATTTGCACGATATATTGCAAATTCTTTGGCTAAAGAGCTTATTTTAAAAAAAGCCTCTGATATATTAGGAAAATATGTTGGCGAAAGTGAACAGAATATTAAAGAGGCTTTTGAAGAAGCGGAAAGACAGGATGCGATACTGCTATTTGATGAGGCTGATTCATTTTTTACTAACCGTTTCAATGCAGAAAATACTTGGGAGCGGACAATGGTCAATGAATTTTTAATGCAGATAGAAGCCTTTAACGGTTTATTGATTTGCACTACCAATATGCGCAGCATCATGGATCCTGCATTGCAGCGCCGCTTTCATATTATGGTTGAGTTTCAAGCCCTCTCTGCAAACGGAATAAAAACTTTGTTGATGAAATATTTTCGTAATGTGTCATTTAATGCTGATCAAATAGAAAAGCTCAACCAATGGCAATCCGTTACTCCGGGAGATTTTAACGCACTCTATGGAAAAGCACGGTTTATGCCGCAAGAAAAAATAACTTCTGAATATATTATTACTGAATTAGCACAGATACAGCAAGAAAAAAACGGCGTACAAAAAATGATCGGATTTAGTATCAATGCATAACTGATAGGTAATGTATAGAACATAACCGGAGGACAATATGGAACAAAGATCTGCATTACAACTTACCGCTGAAGAAAAAGCCAATGTACAATTGTTGAGAATAACGGATGGGATACTCATCGGAGTAACAAATAGAGACGACCTCACCGGAAGTCTTATATTGCCGGACACTATTACCGAAATCGGGAGAAAAGCATTAAGCGGCTGTACGGGTTTAACAAGCATTACCATACCGGACAGCGTTACTCAAATCGGGTACGGCGCTTTTTTCCGCTGCATGAACCTCACAAGTATTACCATTCATTCCAATAATCCAGCCTATTGCAGTCAAGAAAATATACTTTATACAAAAGATATGAAAACACTTTTACGGGCTGTTGCAACAGGATGTGTGGTCATACCTTATGGTGTAGCTGAAATCAGCTATGGGGCTTTTTCCCGATGTAGAGGCGTAACGAGTATTACCATACCGGATAGCGTTATTAAAATCGCTATGGGAGCTTTTTGCTATTGCAGCAGTTTAACACATATTATTATACCAAGCAGTGTTACTGATATCGGTATGGGACCTTTTGGTATTGCACAAACTTAATGGATATTACCGTCGATAAAGCGAATTCGGTCTATCGTAGTAAAGATAATGTACTCTATACAAAAGATATGAAGACCCTTATACAAGCAACTCCCGTAAAGACTTTCATAATACCGGAGCACGTTACCGCAATAGGCGGTTATTGTCTTGCCGGTTGTACTGATGTAACCACTGTTATCATACCGGATGGGGTTACCGAAATTGGAGAAGGTGCATTTGACAGTTGTGAAAGGTTAGACAATATAATCATAAAATCCGAGTGTTTAACGCAAATCGGATACGATGCTTTTTCGCATATTAAACCCGATGCACGGTTTACCGTAAAAAATGAATCGATAAAAGCGCTGTTACAAACTTGCGGCAGCGATCTACAGAACGGACAAATTACCGTTAATCCGAATTTATAGGATAATGAAAATATGGAACAGATATCTGCATTACGGCTTACTGCTGAAGAAGAATCAAATGTACAGTTGCTGGAAATCACAGACGGGATAGTTATCGGCGTAACAAATAGCGCCTACCTTACTGGAAGTCTTATATTACCGGATACAATTACAGAAATTGCTCATCACGCCTTTGAAAGCTGCAGCGGTCTCACACGTATTGTTATACCTGATAACGTTACTAAAATCGGTGACTGGCTTTTCCGCGATTGTACCGATTTAAAAGAGGTTATTATTGGAAGTGGTATTTCAAAAATCGGTATCGGTGTTTTCTTTAATTGCACTCATTTAAGCACTATCACCATACCGCAGGGCATTACCGAAATCGGAAACCTCGCGTTTAAGAGTTGCAGCAGTTTAAAAACTATCAAAATTCCGAGCAGCGTTCGTAAGATTGGCGAGTGGGCATTTGTCTGTTGTACCGGTTTAACGGAATTGAATATCGAAAAAGGCGTTACCTCAATTGAATATAGAAGCTTTGTTTGCTGCACCGGTTTAACAAGTATTACTATACCGGACAGCGTTACTCAAATCGGTGAGGAAGCTTTTGGTGCGTGCAGCCGCTTAGGAGTTATCAGAATTCCCGACAGCGTTACCGAAATCGGAAATAATGCCTTTTGTAATATTCAAAGCAACGCACAGTTTATCGTTGCAAGCAATGCAGTAAAAAAACTACTAAAGCATTCTGACAGTTCTATACAAGATGAACACATTGTCGTAAATCGATTGAGCAGCGAGGTACTCACCCCTCCGCACGAATAAAATCAAGGAAAACAAGCTATGACTGAAATCCCGCCATGTGGCAATATCGAACAATATCAGTTGTTAAAAAGATTTTTTTACCTCTATCATCGCCTGATAGACTAACTATGCTATTAGTATAGTCGTTGGGACAATCATTGAAGGGAAAGCGCAGATTGAGAGCAATAGATACTATTTCAGCACTTGTGAATCAAAAAAATATTTTCATACTTGACTTTTGAGGGGGGGGGGGGGGGGGGTATTATGGAAGAGATTTCATTGAATTGGAGCGATGTTAACAAAATGACGGCTCATGTAAATTCAGCACATGCTGTTTGTACAGGAACAACAAATAGGTTACACGTATTCAATTCAAAAAATAAATGCCAAAAGGAGATTATTATGGCACAGAAATTTTATTGTAAATGGTGTGGTACAAACTATTCAAGCGTTTCAAGTTTAACTTCCGGTCATTGTTCTCGTAATCCGGAAGGAAAATACCACGAGCTGTATGAAGGGGCTGAAAAAAGTCAGTATACCTGTAAGTTTTGTGGAACGAAATATTCTTCATTATTCAGTTTGACAAGCGGCAGCTGTAGCAAGAGCCCGTATAAGAAACACCATCCCGCGTTATAAAAGGGAAATTGAACAGTTGGTAATAAAAAATTCGCCAACTGTTCATATATTTTGAAAATAATAGGAGTTCTGTATGAAAAAAATTATCGGTATTTTTTATTTTTGTATCACTGTAGTCTTAACACTCTACAGCCAAGATTTATTTCCGTATCAAGATGAATGGAAAAAAGATACGTATGGCTATATTGATCGTAACGGAAAAATTATCATAAAAGCTCAATATAAAACAGTCATGCCATTTATTAATGGCGTGGCAATAGCAGAAGATTTTAAGGAAAATAAGTTTTATATAACGCCGGACGGAAAAAAAATAGATATAGATACTACAGGCATGAGAGGTCCGATAACAATATTGACACCTTTCTCTTCAGAAGTTGGTTTAATAACAACATGGTATGCGGAAAAATATTTTGTAAATAAAAAAGGAAAAGTTGTTTCACCAAGATATTATAGAGCTTACCCATTTTCAGAAGATATTGCAATTGTGTATGCAGATGATAAAACCATAGCAGTAAATAAAGAATTTAAAGAACTATTTGAAGTTTATGTAGATGTACGTAACGTACCTGAAACGTATGGTTTCAGTGAGGGGCTTATTGCTGTTCAGAATGCAAAAGAAGAATGGGGATTCATGGATAATCAGGGAAAGATTGCAATAAAGCCAAAATTCAAATGTCATCATCACTCAAAGTTGCCTAGTCCGTTTATCGGTGGATATTCATGGATTAGAAAATCATTTAATTCATTTTTTATCATAAACAAAAAGGGCGATGTGGTATATGAATTTAAAATAACCGGAGCTGATTTTCCAGAATCATATTTTTATCTTAGAGATGGTTATCTTATTTACGATGATGAAGAACTGACAATTAGAAATCTTCAAGACAATACGGAGATAACAACTCAAAGAGGTGATTATTTTACTAACAATTTAGGTATTGTAAAATTAGGAAAGAATTTTTTTTATGGCGGTAATATTTTTTCTTTTGATGGGAAATTGATTAAAACTATCCCGATAGAAAATCTACAGTTATGGTCGGATAAATATTTATATTCTTCCGAATTTGATATTATCTTTGATGAGAACGGTGAAGTAATCCTAGGGTCAGAAGATAAGAGACAAGAATATTCAAATGTCGTACGAAAATATGAGGAGAAAAACAATGAACAAAAAGATCGATGAACAACTTTTACGGATTAACAATCTTTGCTGGCTGCCGTGGATAGGAAAGAACTATTCCGCAAGTCAGACAAAGCTGATGGTATTGGGAGAAAGCCACTATCTTTGCGCAGGCGACAGTCCTGATGAGTACGGCATCGATTTTACCCGCAGCTTTATCGGTATGCATCAAAACGGCGAGGAAGGAACAAACGTTATCCGCAATTTTGAAAAAACACTGTTGAATAGAGATTATGATGAAGAGCTGAGCAAAGAAGAAATGACGGCAATTTCTGACAGCTTTGTCTACCAAGTCATTATTCAGCGGCTTCTTAACGCAAGCGAAGAACGCCCGACTGCGGATGATTTTAAAAACGGTTGGAAAATCATTTTTGAAACGATGAAAGTCCTTAAACCTAAAATGGTGATTTCATTGGGTGTAGAATCGAGTAATTTTTTAGCACGCTTGGAGTATGATGGACTTGTTGTTAAACAAGAAAAATGGGGAGATGATAAAATAAATCAGGCCTATCCCCGATATTTTAAAATCGAGTTAGACGGTGAATCTATCGACATGATTTTTTTAAGGCACACAAGCGGCACAAGGAGCGGGTATTATCCTCTCGAATGGCATAAATTCTTAAAAAAATACTTTGATGTCTCCCGATATTTGAGTGAATTGAAGTTATAGAAACAACCATAAGGCACCGGAATCTGCAAAAACATTTTACGTTTTTTGCAGATTCCAAAATCTCCCCTTTCCTACTATAATAGTGCTATGAAAAAGAACCCAAACCGTGCAATTACTCATCAAATGTTAGAACGTCTCACGTATATTCATAATCGGATAAAAGCTGAATGCTTTCCTAATGCATCCGAACTTGCAGCAGAACTGGAGTACAGTATTCCGACAATAAACCGCGATATAACGTTTTTGCGGGATCGGTTTAATGCACCCATCGAATATAATGCGCAAAAGAAAGGATTTTATTACAGCGAAAAATATGAAATGCCGATTCAAAATATTTCGCAAAAAGATGTAACGGCTCTTGTTGCTGCAAAAACGCTGCTGCAGCAATATCAGGGAACACCGATCTACAAAGAGCTCGTTGCCGCCATTGATGTTATTACGTTTCCTCAAAGGCAAGGAGCGGGATCGTTTATTGACCGTATCGCCGTTCCGCCGATGCCTTATGCCATTATCGATGAAGCGGTATTTACCGCACTCTACCAAGCGATGATTCAAAACCGCACGATCGAATTTGATTACTACGGCGTGTTGGATAGCGGGAAGGTACATCGACGTGTCCGTCCGTATCAGCTCCTTTTTGATGACGGACGATATTTTCTATTCGGCTATGCAGAGGAACGCCAAGCGGAACGGCTTTTTTATATTCCGCGTATTGAACATCTTTGCATCACTGATGAGCTTTTTACACTGCCCGAAAATTACGACTTTATCTCCCGCTGCGGTGGCGGAAGATTCGGCTCATTTATGGAACCGGAAACCGTTACCTACCGCATTGCATTCTACGGCGAATCTCGTCTCGCAATAAAAGATTCCGTATGGGCTGATGATCAAAAAATTACCGAATATGATGAAGAAGGGAGAACCGAAATAGTCTTTTCCGCAGCGCAAGGCTACCGGATATTGAAATGGGTCTTATCTCACGGCTCAAACGCACAGCCGCTTGAACCGGAAGATTTTGTGCAAGATTGGCAAGCGGAAATACAGGCTATGGTGCGACGGAGCAAGAGATGTGCGGAAATACGCTAATTATATTTTCCGGCGTTTAAATCCTTCGACACGGGCGCTTGCAGGACAATCGAGAGTGCTTCTGTCTCCGCGTTGCAGATAACGATAGCCTACGCCGGCAATCATCGCGGCGTTATCCGTACAGAGCTTGAGCGGCGGAAAGATGCACGTTAAACCTTTTTGTTCGGCAAGTTTTTCACGGAGCAGCGAATTGGCCGCAACGCCGCCGCCTGCGACAATCGTGTGCAGTCCCGTGTCTTCTACCGCCCGCAGCAGGGAACGCAGTAATATTTTAACGGCTCTTGATTGAAAGGCTGCCGCAATATTTTCGGGCGTTTTTTCATATCCGGGATTCCAGAATTGATCGATTTGATTGATGACCGCAGTTTTTAAGCCTGAATAGGACACGTCATACCGGCGGCCGGATTCGTGCAGTACCGGCATCGGGAAGTTCGCAGCCTTTGGATCGCCGTTTTTCGCCAGCCGGTCGATAATTACGCCGCCCGGATAGCCGAAATCGTAGAACTTCGCAACCTTATCGAATGCTTCGCCCGGCGCATCGTCGATGGTACTACCAAGCACTTCGATTGAATCAAAATCGTATACTTTACAGATAAGCGAATGGCCGCCTGATACCAAAAGACCGAGGTAGGGATAAGGAATGTCCTGCTCAAGATGCGCTGCGTACAGGTGCCCGAGCATGTGGTTTACGGCAATAAACGGTTTATTGCATGCCCATGCGAGAGTTTTCGCAAAGGTCAGCCCCACCAGCAGCGACCCCATCAGCCCCGGCCGATTGGTTACGGCGATACCGTCTATCGATTGCAACGTTTCACCCGCTTCCTGCAAAGCGGTTTTGACAACCGGTAAGATCCATTCGGTGTGCTTACGGCTCGCAATCTCAGGCACGACACCCTTATATGCTTCGTGAAATGGTATCTGAGTTGCCACTACCGAACTGATGATTTTATGTCCGTCCTCCACGACGGCAGCTGCCGTTTCATCGCAGGAGCTTTCTATTCCAAGTATCTTCATTCTGTTATTCCTATTGTTCCATGATTAACTTTGGACATCCTCTTTTAGTTGCCGAAGTTAACCGTGCCTTTTTGTGCAACTTGAGCAATTGCCGAAAGCGAAAATCCGTCTTCGATAAGTGCAGGATACATTTCGGTTAAAAGCTCTGCAAGTTCAATCGTAAAGACATGCCCGATCATGATGGCAGAGCCTTTCTGTCTCGCAATGCTCAAGCCTTTTTTAATTTGCGTTTCCATTGCAGCGCGGCTTTTATCGTTATCAATAAAAATTGCCCGTTCCCAGACGGCCATGTTTTTCTCCTTTGCAACCTTCGCAACGACTGACCGAGCGGTTGTCCGCGAATCCAAAAAGAATATATGTTTTTCCGCTACGACATCCAAGACCGCGCTCATCGCAGCCTCGTCCGCCGTCATCAGTGAGCCTTCGTGATTATTCATCCCGGCTACCGGCCAAATTTCTTCGAGATTTTTTCTGACGATGTTTTTGATTTGCTCCGCAGAAAGTCCCGGCGTAACAGCCCCCGGTCCCGGATTGATATGCAGATCGACCGATTGCATCGGCTGGTGCAGAATAACCTGTTTGCCGGCCTTGCGTATCCGCCGCGCCGACTCGCTAGAGTACCGCAATCCGGGTAAAACTGCAATAGTACAGGGGAACGGGAGTCGCAAAAAGTGTTCGAGCTGGTCGAGGTTATGCCCCGCGTCATCGAACACAAAGGTGAGGTTCCCGGCATAAGGGGCACGCTTGCGCGGCTTTTCCGGTTTTGCAGCGGGCTGCACTGGCTGTACTGCTTGTACGGCTTTTTTCTTATCGGGTACGGCAGGTTTCTCGGGTACGGTGTTTTTTTTCGATGCAGTATTTTTTTTATCAGGTGCAACGGATTTCTCCGGTATGGGATTCTTTTGCGGAGCCGGATGGACTACCGGTTTTTCTTTCTTCGCAGTATCTTTCTGTGCGGCAGAAGCGGTATGGGATGCTGGCGCAGATGCAGCAGCAGGTGAATGCGGCGCCGGTTGTGCAGCCGGTGTTGTTTTGTTGGCAGTCGGCGCTTTCTCCTGTGATGACGCTGTTTTTTGCTGTGCTGCCGGTGTGTTTTGCCGTTTTTGCTGCACCGCGGAATCGGTATGCGGCTGTGCTTGCGCAGCAACCTGCGGCACGATAACCGGCGGTGAAGGTTCTTGTGCTGCCGTAAGCGGTTCGTTTCGTTTTTGTTCGGTTGAGGTTTTATCCTGTTGTACTTGAGTTTGTGCCGTACCAGTACCCTGTTTTAATGAATTTTTAAGATTAGGCACTAATTTTAATACTAAAACAAGATTAAACCCCAAAAGCAGAACGCACAATATCACCAATGCGGCAATAATATTCACTATCGAACGCTTTTTACGAGCGGTTGAACTGCGCGGCTTTTTCTTTGCAGTGGTAGTGCCTGTGCGGCTTTTGGTTTTCGATTGGGTTTTTCCGGCCGTCTTTTTCGGCGACGTTTTTTTGCTTGTTTTTACTTTATTCTCTTTTTCGGGCATAGGCAAAAGCATAAAAACAGTACGGCTTAATGTCAAGCGGTATTTGTACAGGGCAGCCGCTATCGCGGAGCCTTTAAAAACCGCAAGCCTATCAGCTTGTTCTGTAAAGAAATCATTTATCGTATACGCTATAAATCTCTATACTTTAAGATAGAGCCGTTTTAATGGAAAGATATAATAAAAGTATGATAGGGATAGAAATAAAAGAGAGAAAATAATCGGGCAAGCCGGATTTGAACCGGCGACCCCAAGTCCCCCAGACTTGTACGCTAACCAACTGCGCTATTGCCCGTTTTGTTTTAATAACAGAAATAGATATTATCGATAAAGTTCCGTTATGTCAATACGCTGTGTTGCATCACGTCACATTCTGTTCTGAAGCAATCGATAGAATATTCGGAGAATAATGTAACCATAGATTGACTTTTGTCGTATTCTGTATATACTAGGCATATTCGATAACTTCGTTGTCGAACAGGTTTACTAATGTGCTTGTGAGGTTATACTATGAAAAAATATATTATAGGAATGTTAATCGTTATCATCGGTTTACTCGTTCTTTTTGCTCCCTTCGGATATGCACATGTCTGTTTTCCGAAAGCTGACGGCGGTTTTATGAAGTGCCATTGGATGGGCGAGGCTGTCCGAATGCTCGGCGGTTTAATTGCTGCATTAGGCGTCGTATTCTTACTGTTCAAGAGTTCCCGCATCGGTATCGCATTTTCCAATATCGGGCTCGGTGTTTGTCTGATATTATTGCAAACGGTTGTTATCGGTACATGTAAGACTGCGACCATGCCTTGTAACGTTTATACCAAACCCGTCATTTTGCTGCTGGCAATCGTGCTGATAGCCATTGATGCCGGATATCTGTTCGTTAACAGAAAAAAATAAATTCTACTATACTCGCTATATTATAGGATTATTACGGTATGTTATTGCAAACAAAACAGCTTTCCAGAACGTTTACCAGAAGCGGTTCCGATTTTTTTGCCGTTAGAGATGCCGATTTTAGCATCGATTCTTCCGATTTTGTCTTTATTGTCGGACGCTCCGGTTCGGGAAAAACGACATTGCTGAACCTCATTTCAGGCATTTTAGAACCGACTGCGGGAGCTGTTTTATTTGAAAATAATGACATCACAACGATGAACGATACTGAAAAAAGCTATTACCGTAACGAGTCGATAGGATTTGTCCCCCAATCGCTCGGCGCTTTACCGAATCTTTCGGTACTTGATAATGTCCGCGTACCGTTTTTTTTATTTAACCGGGACGGCGATACCGAAGGGAGAGCGCTGAGCTTATTGGAAGTGATGGGAATAGCTCATTTAAAAGATGAAATGCCGAAAAATCTTTCAGGCGGAGAAGCAAAACGGATGCTTATTGCGCGTGCACTGATGAATGCGCCCAAGCTGCTCATCGCTGATGAACCGACTGCAAATCTCGACGCGGAAACGGCAGCCGGTGTCATGCAGGCTATAAAAGATATAAACAAACTTGGAACTGCCGTGCTTATCGTAACGCATGATTCCAATATCTTAGATCCGAATTGTACGACTTACCGGATGGACGCCGGAACCCTTTCAAAAGTGTAGTTTTCCCATAATATTGCTTTCTTATGTGTCTTATGCTATAAATTGACGGGCATTTTTTATAAATCATTGCAGCAGTATTGTCGGCTGCCCTGCCCTTCCGATTAAAAACACATCGGTCAGAAAAAAAATTCGATTCTTTGTAAAAATTTCTAAAAAAAAGTGATTTTCAGCAGTTTTTTTAAGCCAAAATCGCACCAAAGACATATAACAAAGATAAGAAGCAATGCGGCAGCCGGAATGTGCCGGAAGCAAAAAATACTTTTGCAGAATGTCATGATAATGTTCTGACGAGGCGCCGGCCGAGCGCACTTAATTATGGAGGCCATAAATGGCAAAAACAAAATCAGAAATAAATCAGGTAACCAATATTACCGATGCCGACGAAAAGCTGAAAGCGTTGGAAGCAGCACGTCTACAAATCGAAAAAGAGTTCGGACAGGGTTCTTTGATGAAGCTCGGCACAAAAACGGCAGCAAGCGGTATCGAAGTAATCCCGTCGGGGAGTATCTTGCTCGACGAAGCGCTCGGTATCGGCGGTTATCCGCGCGGCAGAATTATCGAAATATTCGGTCCGGAGTCGTCGGGAAAAACCACACTCGCTCTTCATGTCGTCGCCGAAGCGCAAAAGCGGGGCGGTATTGCGGCGTTTGTGGATGCAGAACATGCCCTTGACCCCCAGTATGCACAAAAACTCGGTGTCAATATCGACGAACTGTGGGTCGCCCAGCCCGATGCGGGAGAACAGGCTTTGGAAATCACCGAAAACCTCGTCCGATCGGGTGCGGTGGATGTCATCGTTGTAGACTCGGTAGCAGCTCTTACGCCGCAAGCGGAAATCGACGGCGAAATGGGCGATTCACACATGGGATTGCAGGCCCGTTTGATGAGTCAGGCGTTGCGGAAGCTGACGGCAATTATCTCGCGGTCAAAATGTATTCTCATCTTTATCAACCAAATCCGTATGAAAATCGGTATTGCGTACGGCAACCCGGAAACCACCACCGGCGGTAATGCGCTCAAATTCTACTCATCGGTACGTATCGAAGTCCGTAAAGGCGAGGTGCTCGGCAAGGATGAGGATGAAGCATGGGGAAACAAGGTGCGCATCAAAGTGGTAAAGAATAAGGTCGCGCCGCCGTTCCGAAAGGTTGAGCTGGAAATCCTGTTCGGCAAGGGAATTTCTCCCTACGGCAGCTTGCTGGACTGCGCTGTAAAATACGAATTGATAGACAAAAAAGGCGCATGGTACTCGTATAAAGAAGATAAGATTGGACAAGGGCATGACAACGCCGTAAAATTCTTGGAGGATAATCCCGATGTTGCAATCGATCTTGAAAAGACCTTGCGCGCACAGCTGTTTCCCAACCAAAAATACGTGTCGAGTTTTGTAAAAACCGATCAAGCTGATTCCGGTACCGGCGACGCATCGGCTGCGGCAAAGACAGGGGCGTCAAAGGCTGCAGCTTCCGTAAAACCGGGAGATACAAAGACTGATAAAGAAGCCGATGCCCAGACCGCTCCGGCAGGGAAAAAATCCATGCTCGAAAAAGCAGCTCTCGCTAGCGGCAAAACTGAAAGTTTGGATGCCGATTCTGCAGCAGTATCCGCTGCACATAAATCAAAGCCGGGCAGTGCTTTTGACGGCGACAACGAGCTCTTTTGAACGGCCTGATATCACAGAGTAATCGCATCAGACTGTTTTGCTATATTTCCCCGCAAAATAAATAGGCTATTCAACCAGAATTTCGCCGCTTTGCGCCTCAAATGGTCTCATAGCCTATTTATTTTGCGATTTTTATTTATCTGTCTGATGCGATTTCTCTCCTGCAGGGAAAAGATGCGTGAAATTTTAGGAAAATTTCACGCAAAAGGAAGACCTGTGTTAGAGTTTGGAGCTTACACTGATGTGCAGGGCAGTACCTTCGTCCATGCGGAAAGCAACGTTTGCGGATCCTTCCGCTCGGTGATGAGTGCGGTAAAAAGCGGTTCCAGCTGAGGCAGCGCCGCATCCAGCAGGGTGAATTCTTCTTGAGAAAAAGGAGACAGCACATAGCCTGCAATATCGGGATGATCGGCGCTGCTGCTTTTTTTTCCGCCGGGACGCCCGATACCGATCCTGAGCCGCCAAAAGTCCGGCGTACCCAGTGCCGCCTTTATTGAGCGAAGCCCGTTGTGTCCGCCGAGCCCTCCCGACCACTTGAGGCTCAAGGCAGCAGGGGGCAGTTCAAGCTCATCATGCACGACAAGTATTTCCGCCGGGGGGATTTTGAAAAACTGGGCAGCCTCCCCTACTGATTCACCCGATAGATTCATATATGTTTCAGGCTTTAAAGCATGGACAGCCTGTCCCCCGCTCACTGCTGCCGGAAACCGCCCATACAAGCCGCGGAATTTATGCTGCCACGAAATTCCCCTGCAAATAGATAAACGATCCGCAGCAATCCACGCTGCGTTATGCCGGGTGCGTTCATACTCCCGCCCGACATTTCCCAAAAATGCTATTAACGAAATCATCTTTTTAACCTGTAATTATTCTTTTACCTTCGTGTCGATTATGATCGTAACCGGTCCGTCGTTGTGAATTTCCACCTGCATATCCGCTCCGAATTGTCCGGTTTTTATCGGCTTGCCAAGCGCTTCGCTCAATTTGCGGATACAGCATTCATAGAGCGGGATTGCAATCGAAGGCTCCGCCGCTGCATTGAAGGACGGGCGGTTTCCTTTCTTGGTACTGGCAAACAGGGTGAACTGACTGACCAATAAAATGTCGCCCTGCACATCCGCAAGGGCACGGTTCATCTTCCCCTCATCGTCTTCGAAAATCCGCACCTGTACGATTTTCTTAACCAACCAATCTATATCACCCTCAGTATCTTCAGGACAAATCCCCAACAAAATCACAAAGCCCTTGCCGATGGTCTGCGTTTCAAAGCCTTCAATCGCCACACTTCCCGACCGTACCCGCTGTATTACTGCTCGCATATCACACGCTCCTCATTCCGTATATCTCCCGATCGTATTTACGAGTTCAATATCGATATATCTCCGATACTGTTCAAAATCTTTATCTAATGTAAGTATCGATAAATTTTTATCGTTATTATCCAGACGCTTTTTTCTACAAACAAGCGACCATACGGAAGTGTCAACCAATACAAACTTCATCGCGATCTCATCTTCTTGTAATTATAAGAAGGATGATATTCGATTTTTCCAAACAGCTGTATGAGTTCTTCGGATTTTCGCCGTTCAATAAACTCTTCAAGCGCCGTATTTACCGTTTCTTTTTTTGTGCTGTACCCGCTGATTTCATAAGTGGTATTGAGTAATTCTTCATTTATTGCAAGATTTGTCGCCACATTATCACCCTCCGTACCTATTTTACACATATCATTGTGTAGAAGCAAGCGATAGTCTAAACGACTCATCAGTATAAACAAATCGGATACTTTGTAATACATGCCTGCACAAATAAATAAGAAAAATATATTAGCGGGAACCTCTAAAAATCTAACAATGAATTTCCTTACAAAACAAGCCGATAGACTTACAGTTTTTAAAGATATCCTCCCCTTTTACTGTGGGTGCCTATTGTAAAGGCGTAGATGAAAAAACAACAGGGATGTCGAAAAAACAAGCAACTTTTCAGGCATCCCTGTCCCGTTGCGGTCGTATATCATGGCAGGGCAACCGTCTGGCTTCTTTGTACTTCGGCTGCCCTGTCATATGGAAACCTACAGCGGATCATTCATCCTTTGTAAACCATTCTGCCTGCGCCCCCAGTTCGTCTGCATGATCTTTATACATTTGCAGTTGATCGGTCGGGACCTTTATACTACCCGCTGTTAAACCGGTACAATTCTGAAAAACATTTTCAAACTTATCATTGTAATTACACTGGAGTGTAACAGCAGTAAGCTTTGTGCAGTTATTAAAACACTCCTTCATCTTCTCAACCGTTGCGGGGATTACCGGCACACTGACAAGACTGATACATCCAGAAAAACATTCACCCATACGCTGAACATTTTGAGGAATTACCGGTACACGACTAAGACTGGTACATCCAGCAAAACATTCTTTGATATTTATGACATTTGCAGGGATAATCGGTGCTGTTTCAAGGCTCGTGCAGTCGATAAAGCAACCTTGCATATTAGAAATACCTGAGGGAATATCTGACACTTCTACCAGATTTGCACATCCGTAAAAACAACAGTCCATATCTGTAAGACCGGATATTGGTGTGTCACCGAATTTTAAGGCGATTCGTTTTTGACTGTACTTTTTCAGCATTTCTCCCAGGGGGCTTGCATTTACTTGAGAACTTGCACCGCCCGAATTGTACTTTAGATCATCTTTTGTAAGACCGGTTACTTCGATGTAACAGATACCGTCATGTGCAGGTTCTATCGTTTTAAGGCAATTATCCAAGTCGGTATATGGGACTTGTGTATATACAGGCTTAAACGTAATACCCACTATTGTATTTGCGGTAATTTTTACTTTTGCAGTTGTATCTCCCTGCCTTCCATCTGACATCAGAGCACCTAACGGTGTTACCGTCCACAGATCTACCTGATATCCGGAAGACGGGACTGCCGTAAATTCAACGGTCTTGCCAAATTCTATGTTTATTGGACTTGTAGAACCCTCTGCTATACCATCAGATTTTACTTTCAAAGTACCATACTCTCCTGCACTAAACGTTAATGAAAAGGTCTCCGGCGTAGATGGGACACCAGGTTTCTTCGTATCGTGTCCATTAATCGGTTTACAGCCTGTTAGCGTAAAGACAATGGCAAACATCAACACTCCTGCAAACCAGTTCAAATGTTTGCCCATTTTATGTATATGCATATTCATGTTTTTCTCCTATAAATAAAATATTACGTAATTACAAAATAATCGAAGGAATAGCAGATAATTATCCGGTATCGAACCAAATCGCTTGCGAGGCATTCCGATACAAAGCTCTATTGATGATGTATACAAACTGAAAAAAGTGGATTGGATGATTCCATTTTGCCTTTACCGATGAGAAAAAATTAGAATGTTTTTGATTAAAATATACAAAACTATCTAAATAAGATTCGCTGTGAGCTGTGAGCTGTGAGCTGTGAGCTGTGAGCTGTGAGCTGTGAACTGTGAACTGTGAACTGTGAACTGTGAACTGTGAACTGTGAACTGTGAACTGTGAACTGTGAACTGTGAACTGTGAGAATTGTATTACCGACTATGAGTGTGTCAAGCCCTGTATACCGATTTTGCGCCGATATGGTGTCCGCTTTGGAAATAAGATTTTTATACTGTGATAATCCAATTCTGCGACTCAACATAGGTATTATTATAGAGCCTAAAACCCGAAAACGCAAGAAAAAAAATTGAGTACCTGCATACACATACGAAATCCGTAATTGACCGCTGAATAGATTTGATTTATTATCTATTTTAGGGAGCGTACTATGAAACATATCGGTCTTTTTTCCTACATACTGACAAGAAACGTCAAAAACAAAAAAATAAAACGTATACCCATTGCCGCGGCACTGTGTCTCGCTGCAATGTTTATGTTCGCAGCTATGAGCTTTACCGGATGCGCCGATAAGCGGCAAACGGCTGCGGACAGCGGAACGGAGGAATTCGTTACGGCGATTTCTCCGACCAATATCGGAAGGCTTGCTCCTATTGCTGTCAGCTTTGCCTGCGATGTTATCTGCGAACCTGAACAGGCTTTGCAGTTTTCTCCCCGGCAGACGGGGACATGGGAACTCCAAGACAGCAAAACGGTTGTGTTTACGCCGTCAGCTCCCTACCCTTCCAGCCGTAAAATCATCTTATCCGCAGACTGTGCAAAGCTTTTCGGGAAGGAGACGGCGCAGGGTACATACCGCCATGTGTTTTTAGCAGACACCCCTTCCTATGAAGTCACGCTGGATACGTTAACACTGAATCAAGATGAGGATGCTTATTCGCTCAGCGGCAGTATCACTACGGACATTCCCGTTACCGCGGATACCATCCGGCACTGTGTTTCGGCAAAGTCAGGAGGCTTTTGGGGAAGCTCCTGCCCAATGCAATGGGAACAAGGTTCGTCGGGAAAAGTGTGGAAATTTTTTATCCAAAATATCGGCATTAAAAAACGGGCGCGGAGCTTATCGGTTTCGTGGCAGGGGCGGAAGCTCGGTTTGTCGAAAAAACAGGATGCGGCATTTGCAGGCACAAAATCATTCGATATTCCGGCAAAAGACGAATTTTCCATCATCGATATCAATACTTCAAAAAAGAATACCATACTGGTGAGTTTTTCAGGTCGACTCGACGCTTCCCAGGATATCCAGGATTTTATTTCGACTCACAATGAAGACGGTTCTCGGAGCGATGATGTCAATGTATCAGTCAGAGGTAACGTACTGACGATTTATGACGATTCAAATTGGCGGAATATCAGAACTATCCGCATTTCAAACGGGATTAAAAGCTCGAACGGTATCTACCTTGCCGCAGCGCGGACTATCACTCTTTCGGATAATTGGGAACTGCCGTCCGTGCGTTTTATGACCGACGGAACTATCTTACCGTCATCACAGGGGACGGTACTGCCGATCGAAACACGGAACGTGAGCGGTCTTTTAATACAAGCTTTTGCTATTTACGATCATAACATCATTCAATTCTTGCAGGTCAACGAATTGGACGGAACCGATGAACTGTACCGTGTGGGCGAACCGGTGTGGACGCAAAATGTTTCATTCGAGTGGGACGATTCGATGCAGAATAAATACATTCCGCGCGGAATTGATATGTCGGCGCTCACAAAAAAATATCCTCATGGGATGTTTCAAATACGCATTTCATTCAGAAAAAAGAATATCAAATACCGTATTCCCTCCGATGCCGATGAAGCGTTTGCTTCGCTGCCGCAGCCTCCCGATATGATCGAAGCGGATTTGCCACCCGACGAAAAGAGTTTCTGGAATTATTGGGAAGATTTGGATTATGATGAGCGGGATACTTATTGGTCAAATAAAAATAACCCCTATCATCCGGCCTTTTATATCCCTCGTTTTAATAGTAAGAATTTGATAAAGCGGAATATTCTTATCTCAGATGTCGGCATTATGGCAAAAAAGACAACGAGCGGGAAACTGTACGTCAGCGTTGCCGACATCAAAACGGCGCAGCCTATCAGCGGAGCGGAAATTACTTGCTATTCGTATGTCGGCTCAAAAAATGCCGAACTCCGGTCGGATAAAAACGGCTCCGCAGTACTCGAAGACGCTTCCAAGGCAGTATTCATCGCGGCAAGCTATAAGGGACAGACTTCATATTTGAAAATTGGAGCCGGAACGGGATTAAGCGTCAGTCATTTTGAAACCGGCGGCGAAAAAACCGTAGGCGGCGTAAAGGGATTCATTTACGGAGAACGCGGCGTATGGCGGCCGGGTGATCCGCTCTATCTTACCTTTGTGCTGCAGGATTTACAGAAAACCCTGCCGGCGGATATTCCGGTCTCTTTTGAACTTTCCGACCCGCTCGGACGGGTAACGGAGTCGCGCCTCCTAACACATTCGGTAAACGGCTTTTATCCGGTGGAAACAAAAACTGCCGCCGGAGCGGTAACCGGTCTCTGGCAAGCCAAGGTAAAAATCGGCGGACAGGAATGGACTCGGCCACTCCGCATTGAAACGGTCGTCCCGAACCGCCTGTCGGTTAAACTGGAACCTGAGAAAAAAATGCTTACTAGCGGTACGAACAACTTTACGCTTTCGGGGGCATGGCTGCACGGAGCGCCGGCGCCCAATTACAACGCAGACGTTGCCGTGTTCTTTACCTCTGCGCCGGATAATTTCGGTTATTCCGATTTCAGCTTTACCAATCCGTCGGTAGAAATGGAACTGGGCCGCTCAACCATTTGGGAAGGAACACTGAATAGCGCCTCAAAGGCAACATTCAGCGAGCATTTCACCATCGGCGCAGATGATCCGGTACCGGGAAAACTACAGGCGCATTTTGTCAGCCGCATCTTTGAACCGTCGGGAGCCTTTTCCACCGAGCAAAGCTCATTCCCGTATTCGCCGTACAGCCGCTATGTCGGTCTGCGGCTGCCGAAAGGAGATGCCGCACGGGGAATGCTTTTAACCGATGTTCAACATACCGCCGATGTACTGCTTATAGACCAAGACGGTAAGCCGGTTTCCTCAGGGGAGCTTTCATATACGATTCATAAATTGGATTGGAAGTGGTGGTGGGAAAAAGACGCCCTCACCGACGCAACGTATGTCTCCAGCAACTCGTCTTATGAAATTGTACGCGGCTCGGTACCCGTTACAAACGGAAAAGGGAGCTTTCAGTTTGAAATAAAATATCCCTCATGGGGACGGTACCTCGTTACGGTTTCCGACGGGCTGCACGGACACAGTGCGGCAAAAATCGTGTATATCGATTGGCCGGGATGGGCGGGACGCGCTCAAGAAAACGGTTCGGGCAGCGCGGCGATGGTTACGCTCGTCACCGACAAACGGCAGTATAGCACGGGCGAAACCGCTTCTGTTTCGTTTGCCTCAAGCGCCGGAAACAGAGCGCTCGTTACGGTAGAAAAGAACGGCGAAATTCTCAAACAGGATTGGCTCGAAACCGCCAAAGATACCACGGTGTATAAACTGAAATTGACGGAAGCGATGGCGCCGAATGTGTACGTGCATATCACGGTATTGCAGCAACACTTGCAAACGGCGAACAGTTTGCCGATCCGCCTTTACGGTATCGTACCGGTGATGGTCGATAATCCCGCCACGAAACTCAATCCGGTGATTACCGCTCCGGCCGTCTATGCGCCCAACGAAAAAGCGATTATCTCCGTATCCGAACAAAACGGAAAACCGATGACATTCACGCTGGCTGTTGTCGATGAAGGGCTTTTGGGATTAACGAACTATCACGGACCGGAGCTGAGACGCGAATTCTATAAGAAAGAAGCGTCGCAGCTTTCGAGCTGGGATTTATATCAGTATGTTATGAACGCCTACAGCGGAAAGCTTGAAACGCTGCTTGCAATCGGCGGTTCCGAAGACCTTGTCGATAACCGTGAACGGGGCAGCAATCGGTTTAAACCGGTTGTGCAATACCTCGGCCCCTTTACGATCGCCGCCGGTGAAAAGAAGCAGCTTTCGTTCGATATGCCTGAGTATGTTGGAGCCGTGCGGGCGATTGCGGTTGCAGGCTTTAACGGCGCTTACGGTATTGCGGAAAAGACCGTTCCCGTAAAGGCCGACCTTATGATACAGGCCGCGCTCCCCCGCACACTCGGTGTCAACGAGCGTATCGATGTACCCGTTACGGTATTCAACGGGACAGACTCTGCACAAAATGCAAAAATCACCTTGAATACAAAAGGCGCCATTCCGTCCTTTAACGCTGAAAAAACCGTAAAGGTACCCGCATCTTCGGATATGACTGTTACGTTCACAGTAAAAACGGAAGCGGCCGGTACAGCCGACTTCACCGCCGCCGTAAAAACGGACAAAGGTTTTGCTCAGTCGGTAACGCCGGTAGGGGTGCAAGCGCGCGGTATTCCCGTTACCTACCGTACACCGTTTACGCTGAAACCTTCGGAGACAACGATTGTGAGCGTGCAAAGTCCGGGAGAGGTCAGCTCGACAACACTTTCGATGGAGCTTTCTTCCATACCGGCGCTCAATTTAGCAAGCCGGCTCGACTACCTGATTCGGTATCCGCACGGATGTATCGAACAAATTACCTCCGGCAGTTTCCCGCAGCTGTATCTCGCAGACTTTGTACAGCTGTCGCCGCAGGAAAAGACGCGCATTCAAAAGCATATTCAATCGGTTATCGAACGCTATCCTCAGTATCAAACCGCATCGGGAGCTTTCGCATACTGGCCGGGCAACAGCGCGCCGTCCGCATGGGGTTCGAGCTATGCGCTCCACTTCTTAACGGAGGCAGAAAAGCAGGGCTATGCGGTACCCGATTCGATTAAAAAACCGCTGACCGCTTGGCTTGCTTCTTCCGCGGCGGAATGGGAATCCTATAGTGAAGATTCGGCTGAAATACAGGCATACCGGCTCTTCTCGCTTGCGCTTGCAGGCAGCCCGAATATCGGCGCAATGAACCGGTTGAAAAATGAACAGCTTGATGCTTCCGGTTCGCTGCTATTGGCAGCTGCATACTCGCTTACAGGCAGGGATGACACGGCGGAAGACGTATTTGCAGATGCATTGGGCGCGTTGACTAAACAGGAGACATCCTACCGGTATACCGGCGGCTCTTTCGGTTCGTCCACCCGCATACAGGCGCTCTATTTGATGGTATGTACGCTGCTGCAGGATGATGTAAAGGCAGCGAAAGCAGCCCGCGAAGTTGCATCCGTGCTTTCCTCCGATGATTGGTGCAGTACGCAAGAGACCGCATGGCTCCTATTCTCGCTTTTACCCTATTACAAAAACCGCGATGCAGCCTCGTGCAGTTATACCGTTACGGCAAACGGCGCGGCGCGGCAGGGACAGCTTAAAAACGCCTCGATTATCGAAACCTTGCCTGCGGGAACGGCGGACAAACAGACCATCGAAGTAATGAACACCGGAAAAGCGATTCTCTACGGCATTTTAACCGCAGAAGGTATGTCCATACCGGGAACGGAACAGCGGCAGAATGAAAATATCGACCTTGATGTCCGGTATACCGATTCCGACGGCGACAGGATTTCTCCCGCGGATTTAAAGGTAGGCGATTCATTCGTCATCAAAATAAGCGTCGATAACCGGATGGCAAAAAAGATTGAAAATATCGCGCTGACGTTCCCGATTCCAACCTGCTGGGAAATCAGTAACGACCGGATAGCCTTGGACAGCAGCGACGGTTCGGATTCTTTTGCCTATCAGGACATCAGAGACGATGTCGTGTATACCTACTTTGATTTAACGCGTAGGGATTCGGTAACCTACAAGTTCTATGCAACGGTTGCCTATAAAGGAGAGTACTTTATACCGGCTATCCATGCGCAAGCAATGTACGATAATAAGATTAGGGCGGTATATCCGGGTCTCAAAGTGTCCTTTTGAAATAGACGACACATCTGCGTTGTCGCTTAACAAAAAACAGTCCTCGACGTACAAAAAGTACGCCTGCGGGTGTTTTTTGTACGCTCCTAGCATCTGCATCGTCTATTTCAAAAGGCTTACGTGTTCGCGCCTTGTAATTTCAAAACGGACAAGGATGTCCGTGGTTCTACGCAGCAGTGATGTTGTTGCACAGCAAAAACTCGCGTCCAGAAGTGTACACGGATGTACACTTCTGGACAGTCTATTTCAAAAGGCTTACGGAAAGTATGTTTTACGATATGCTGCTGCTGAAAATTCTCAACATATCATCTCCGCCACGTGTCCGTTCTGATACGTTGAAGACTACTTACAGTAGCGGCACGGATGCCACTGGTTTATATCAGAAGTGATGTTTCGGCTGCTGCCGAAACTCACAGTCAAAACTATACACGGATGTATAGTTTTGACGTAGATGCGCCATATATTTCAAAAGTGCCCCCTACCTCGGATAAGTATAGCTCTTTCCGTCGATACCCCGTGCCGAAAAGCGGCCGTCTTTTAACGGGGAGACAATATCTTCATAGAGCAGTAGGGCGGAAAGCGGGAATTTTCCGCCGCCGTTCGGTAAATCGACTGCAAATTGCGGTAACGATAAACCGGAAAGGCGTTTACGTAATGCTTTCCATATAAGCGCGGCTTTTTCAAGCGGTACGCGAAAATGCGCTGTTCCCCGTGCTAAATCCGTTTGAAACAGATACCCGGGTTTTATCCCCATACATACCAGCGCATGGAAAAGCTCCGCAAGAACGGCGGCGTCATCATTAACGCCGCGTAGCAATACGGTTTGGGTTTGCACCGGAATCCCCGAATCGATACAGCGGGTTAAGGCTTGCCGCTGCGCCGTGCCGAGTTCTGCCGAATGGTTTACATGTGCAATCACCCAGAGCGGACGGACGAAACGGAGGAGCGCCATAAGCTCTTCGGTAAAAAGCTCCGGTGCAAAGACTGGCGCACGGGTACATAGGCGGAGCAGCAAATCGGGACGAACGGAACGGAGGCATTCCAACAGATGTTTTATCTGCTCAAAACTGCCGCTCATCGGGTCTCCGCCCGAAACCAGAATTTCCTGTACTTCGGGATGTGCTTTAAGGTATGACGTTACCGCTCCGATTTGCTCATCGGAAATAAAGCCGCTTGAACGGGCGGTAAATTCACGCCGGAAACAGTACCGGCAATACGAGATGCAGCGGCCGGTACTCAACAGCAGCACGCGGTTCGGATATTGGTGTACCAGATACGGGGTAACGCAATAGCGCGCCTCGCCGAGCGGGTCGCCCCGCTCTTCCTCCGACACGACCTGTTCGTCGTCGGAGGAAAGAACCTGCCGACGCAGCGCAGCAGCGGCGGCAGGTTCTGCGGAGGTAATCAAGGCTTTAAACGCCGGCGAAATATGTTCCGGCAAGCGGATAACCGTATCGGCGGAATTCTCGTTCCGCCAGTTATCGGATTGTTCTGCGCTCATACCTCCGTCACACATTTACAGCGCATCGACTCCGTACATCAATGCCGCCAGTACCTGTGCATCGTCAATTAAGTTTTTCATAATGCAGTATTCATTCGGTTGGTGCGCCATATCGTCGAGCGTACTCCATACGACGGCGTTAAAGCCTGCCTGACGGAGCGGAGCGGCAACGGTTCCTCCGCCGATACCGATGGTTTGCGTTTTTTTGCCGTGTATTTTTTCGATAGCTTTTGACAGCATCGTAACAACCTCGGCATCAACAGGCGTTGCAGGAGATTCCGCCGAATCATCAATAATAAGCTCAACCTGTACGCCGTACTTTGCTTCTATTGCACTCGCCTCGACTTTTATCTTCTCCATCACTTCCGCAACAGTGTAACAAGGAAGGATACGGCAATCCATATAAAACACATCGTCGCCCGGAATGGTATTGATGTTCGGAATATTCGCTTCTTTTTTTGTCGGCTGCAAGGTCGAATACGGCGGTTCGAACAAATTGTCTTGCTTTGAAAATACTTTTTCCAGTGCATTCAACCGAAGCGCCAAATCCGCCGCCGCAATGTGCGCATTCTTTCCTAAATCGGGACGTGAGGCGTGCGTTTGCACTCCATGCACTACAACCTTTAACCACAACAGGTTCTTTTCCGCAACTTCAATTGTCTCACCCGAAGGATCTCCCCCATCAGGGACAACGATAATATCCTGCGGCTTAAATAGCTGATGATTATTCAAAAGATAGATAACGCCGTATCTCGATCCCACTTCTTCATCAGCAACAAACAACAATTTTACGGTGTGGGCAGGCTGAATCTTTAATGCAAGAAATGCATAAGCGGCGAATACCGCTCCGGTCAATCCTTGCTGGTTATCTTCTACACCGCGCCCGATAATTTTATCACCGTCCTGTTTCAGTACCCACGGATCGCTTTCCCATTTTGAAAGCTCGCCGGGAGGTACCACATCGGTATGCGCCATAATCCAAACCCGTTTTGAATCATCTTTGCCCGGAATAGTAACGACAAGGTTAGGTCTGATACCGGAAGATACCCGCGTATCGGGTGCATCAAACCGTTCAAATTGAGTAAAGCCGAGCTTTTTTAAATACGCTTCCAGCGCTTCGCATTTTTTCAATTCCCCGTCACCGTCCGACTCCGGAGCCATGGCAGGAATGGAGCACAAAAGCCGTTCAAGCTCAATCATCTTATCTTTTTGTTGAGCAATAAAATCTTTTACGGTTAAAAAATTTGACATACAACCTCCACATACGTAATGAAATTAAACTCTTTTCAAAAGAGTAAAGCACTCTCAAAAGAGGCTTCTACTATATCATATTGGCGGCGATTCTGCAAACAAGAAGATCGATCGCTCTACGCATCGACTTCCGCAAGAAGATTTTTCATAATAAAGGCTTTGCGTTCGGGGGTATTTTTTCCCATATAAAACTCAAGAACGCCAGGGATCTTTTTCACGGTCTGAATACTGACCGGTAACAGGCGGATATCCTTCCCGATAAACTGACCGAATTCGCTCGGGCTTATTTCTCCCAATCCCTTAAAACGGGTAACTTCCGCCGCTGCGCCGAGCCGCTTCATTTCTGCATCCCGCTCTTTTTCCGAATAACAATAGCAGGTTTCTTTTTTGGTGCGCACCCGGAAAAGCGGCGTTTCCAAAATAAAAATCCGTCCGCTCAACACCAGCTCTTCAAAGTAGGTGAGGAAAAAGGTGAGCAAAAGGTTTCTGATATGAAAGCCGTCGTTATCGGCATCGGTTGCGATGATAATCTTATTATAGCGGAGGCTTTCAAGGCTATTTTCGATGCCGAGCGCCATCATCATATTGTAGAGCTCCGCATTTTTGTAGATGGCGGCGCGTTTTTTGCCGTGCATATTTTCGGGCTTACCGCGCAGCGAAAAAAGCGCTTGCGTAAGGACGTCGCGGCTCGAAACCATTGAACCCGAAGCCGAATCCCCTTCAGTGATAAAAATCATCGACTCATTGCCGTACTGCTTATCCCCAAGGTGAAACTTGCAGTCTTTCAGTTTCGGAATTTTCATTGCAATTTTTTTTGCGGCAGCCTTCGCTTCTTTTTTAACGCTGTTCAGCTCTGTCCGCAGCCGCTCATTTGCGAGGATTTTTTCTTCCAGCTTCCGCGCGGCTTCGGCATTTTTTTGCAGCCATTCAACCACAGCGGCCTTTGTACCGTTGACAATCCACGGCCGCACCTCGGTATTACCGAGCTTATTTTTCGTTTGACTTTCGAACACGGGCGCTTGCACCTTAACCGCCACCGCCGCACAGGTACCTTCGCGGACATCCTCGCTCTTGTAGTTTTTGCGGTAGTATTCGTTAATACCTTTCAGCAAGCCTTCTTTAAAGGCGGAAAGATGCGTGCCGCCATCCGAGGTGTATTGCCCGTTGACAAACGAAAAATAGGTTTCGCCGTAGTTGTTAGTGTGGGTAAAAGCAAATTCAAGCTTTGCTTCCTTAAAGTGAGCAATCGTGTAAAGCGTCTCTTCGCCGATTTCCGCATTGAGCAGATCGAGTAAGCCGTTTTCCGATATGTATGAAGCGCCGTTAAAGGTGAGCGTAAGACCGGCGTTCAGATAGGCGTAGTTCCACATCCGTTTTTCGATAAAGTCGAGGTTGAATGTATAGTCGCCGAATATTTCCCTGTCGGGAATAAACTCCACGAGCGTACCGTTCTTAATCCCTTTTTTGGCATCTCCTTGTTTTTCGTGCTTTAGCACCCCCCGCTCAAACACCGCTTCGGCGTATTTCCCGTCGCGGATGGAAACTACCCGGAAATATTCGGAGAGTGCGTTCACCGCCTTGGTGCCGACGCCGTTCAACCCCACCGAAAACTGAAAGACTTCATCATTGTACTTCGCACCGGTGTTGATGACCGACACGCATTCTACAACCTTCCCAAGCGGAATACCACGTCCGTAATCCCGCACGGTAACTTTGTTGTCCTTCAACAGCGCCTCGATACGGTCCCCATTTCCCATGATAAACTCATCGATGGAGTTGTCGAGCACTTCTTTTAACAGGATGTAAATACCGTCATCGGGGTTCGATCCGTTTCCGAGCCGGCCGATATACATACCGGTGCGGAGCCTGATATGCTCCAATGAGCTAAGTGTCTTTATTTTCGATTCATCATACGTATTCTTTGCAGCCATGTTGTTTTAAATTTTCCTCCCATAAAACTTTTGTAGGATAAGATGGTGAAAATCCGAAAAAGTTTTTAGCCGTGCGCATGCTGCGCACATATACATTTTATCCTTAAATTGAGGGCATAATGCTGAGCGGCGGAAGCCCTGCGCTGTCTGCCGTTTGCCGGAGCGCCGCGTCGGAGCAGATTACTGCAGCGGTACCGCCGGATATACCTTCCGCCGTCGTTGCCGAAAGCGCGGCGCTTCCCGATACGCTTGCAGCGAGCCGCTCGGCAAGCCGATTCATACGTTCCTGCGTACAAGAGATAATACCTTCGATTGTTTGCATCCGCGCTTGATGAGTTATCCCGTTTAAGAGACGCGAGAACGCCGCCGCGCTTCTCTGCGCAGGGGTTCTCGGCTGGAGCGCTGTGCTGTACGTGCCGGTAATCAGGGCCTCCAGTTCGGAGTCGGTAAGCGGAGCCGCGATGCTCTTTTCGATACAATCCCGTATACTGCGCAAGGATTTAAGCGGCACAGGGTCGCGGTAGGTAGTCATCGTAAACAGCGCCGTTGCGGAATCGGGATATGCCGAAACGCCATACGCGCCGCCTTTCACGCGGATTGCCTCCCACAATGCCCCCGTCTCAAGCCACTGGGCATAAACGATAGCAGCACCGTATTCTGTTTCATCGAACGTAACCGGCAGAAGCTGCGCCGCAAATCCTACCTGCACGGCGCTGGGAAAGGCCGAAAGCGCCGCCGGTTTTTCAAAGGCTTCGGTTCTAAAGCCGCCGGTACTGCGGTGCGGAAAATCAAACCGCGGTAAATGGGAAGTGAGCGCTTTTTTGATAACGCTTACATCGGCAGCAGTTCCGCACACCTTCACGATAAGGCCGGCGCGCATCAGTTTGCGGTGTATTTCTTCAAGCTTGCGGGCAAGCTCGCCGATTGCCGCCGGGCTTTGTTCCAGCGCCGCATACTGCCCGCGCAGAAAACGCAGCTGCGGAATTCCCATCCAGAGATTTTCCGCCCGTTTTGAACCGGAATAGGCAGAAGCCGCGTACAGCGCGGTCAACGTATGCCCCGAATACGATGGCAGCGGATCAAGATCATTTTTCAGCTGAATAAAAACATCCTTCAACCGCTTTTCGTCGGCAAAAGAAATATCGTTAAGATACGAAAAAATACGGTTTACCGCGGGTTCGATATATTCGGGCAGCATTTTAGAGCGGATAAAAATCCAGTCCCTGTCCACTACATCTTCCGTGCGGAGCGCATTATCGAAAAATACCGCGGCTTCGGACGTCCGGTGTCTGCCTGCGGAAAAGGTAACCGCGGAAAAGCCTCCCGTCAGGTAAGCGAATTCCGCCGCAACGGCATCCCAGCTCTGCGTTTTTGTTCCCATCGAGGAAAGCGCGGACGTATAGAGCGTCAAGTATGTATAGTCCTCCGCCGAAAGCGAATCGACGGGAACTGCGATGTCCATATAGGTGATACCGTTTGTCGGCTGTTCATGGATGATAACGGGAACCTTGCCGAAATATTCGAGGCGTTCGGGTATCGGCGGTTCAACCGGCGGCAGCTCCTCTTTTGAAATATGCGGAATAAGATGTTGCGCTTGGGCATCGGTCACTGCATTGGTATCAAGCCCCGTATTCGCATCCGCTTTTTGCCCGCTAACGGTTGCGGCCGTCTGTTCGGCGGAACCCGAATGGTGTTCTACGCTGCCGAGGCTTTGCGCCGCTTGGTGCGCTTCTTGAGCAAGCCTCGCATCGATGTTCTCGCAAAAGTGAATATCCGGCCGTACGGAAACGGTTGTCCGATGGGGATTATTAAGCAGCAATGTACGGATGAGGTCTTGAGCGTAATGCGGGTTTTGGGAAAGCCGTTGTTTCAGCCGCTGAAAAGCAGGTATGGAACGGAGCGAAGCCTCCGGCGCAAAACCGTGTATCCAGCCGCGGAGCGCCCGCCGCATCAAAACCAGCGAAAAGGGGCCGCCTGAACGGGTAATTTCTCTGTTATAAAAATCGAGGGAATTGAGCGCGGTTTCAATCAGCTGAGGTTCAAAACCGTTCCGGACAATGTCTTCAAGGCCGGAAAGGATGAAGGCTTCAAACTGCCCTTCCGCACTTTTATCGATATCTGCAAGACCGAGCGTAAAGCAGATGTTTTTCAGGTCTGCCTGCCCGCCGTTGTACGGATACACATCTTCCGCAAAGGGGCAGTCGAGCAGTTTCTTTTGCAAGGGCGCTCCGTCATGTCCCAACAACAGCTCTTCCAAAAACATACAGTCCATCAGCCGGTCGATGTCGGCGCTTTCGGGCAACAGCCAATTCATCGTTACCGTGAGCTTGTCGGGATTTTTTCCTTCTCCTGCGGGCGCCGTTGCCGAAAACACGCGGGGTGAGGGATAGGGCGTAATAGCCGGAATGAGCGGCGGCTTTTCCGCCGATTCAAAAAACCTCAAGAAGCGTTCCTGCAAAAAGGCAAGCTGTTTTTCGGTTTCGATGTTACCGTACAAAAAGACCTTGCAGTTTACCGGATGATAGTATTTTTTATGGAAAGCGCAAAAGTCCTCATAGCTGAGCTTGACGATATCGGGCGGAAAGCCCCCTGAATCGTGTGCATACACCGTCCCCTGCAAGAGAGAATGCCGCAGTTCACGGTCTACACCGGAATCGAAATCCGCATACGCGCCGCGCATCTCATTTAACACCACGCCGGAAAAGTACAGGTTTCCGTTTTCATCTCGTTCAAGCCGATGACCTTCCTGTTCAAAGGTTTCCCGTTTGAGCAGCGGAAAAAACACCGCATCGCCGTACACCGACATCAAATTAAAATAATCTTTTTCAAGGATGCTCGACGCAGGGTACACGGTCTTATCGGGGAATGTCATCGCATTCAAAAACGTTTTAACGCTCTGCTTGGAAAGGATTAAAAAAGGATCTTTCAGCGGATAATTTTTTGAACCGCAGAGTACCGAATGTTCCAGAATATGCGCAACGCCCGAACTGTTTTCAGGCGGGGTCATAAAAGCAAACGCAAATAAATTTTCGCTGTCATCGTTATGAATGTGATAAACTTCAAGTCCGGTTTCGCAATGCTGCGCAAGAATACCCTCCGCCTGCATTTCGTCAAGCGCTGTTTTTGAAATAATTTTAAACCCGTGGATTAGGTTATCCATACGTCATCTCCGTCCTTTCCGAATAAGAGCAGCTCGCCGTCTTCCCAGCTTTTCCGCAATTCCTGTAAAAAACGATTGGTAACTTCGCGGCATTCCCGCACGGAAACAGGGTTCGACGCCTGATCGTCAAGAATGAACTGCTGTCTGTTTTTAGAAATATTATTGAGGATTTTTTTGACAAAGACTTCCGGTTTATAAGAAATCAATGCAGCAATTACTGAGCTTTCCATACCGGATAATTTTTTCTGTAAAAAGCGGTCGTCCGCAATGAGCACATCTTCAAAAGTAAAAAGCCGTTCGCGGATATTTTGTTCAAGTTCGGGATTGGCCTCTGCGATGTTCTGTAAAATAAACTGTTCCGTTTCGGAATCGCTGCGCCGTAAAATAGCGGCAAGTACCGCGCGACCGTCGATTGCTTCGGTAGCCGAGCCTGTCCGTATGCGGGTAAACTTTTCGCGCATCGAAGTGCTTACCGTCTGCAAAATTTCAGGACTGATGGTTTTAAGCCGCGCGAGGCGGAGCACGATGTCTTTTTTTTCCGCATCGTTTAAGCCGGTAATATAGGCGGCCGCTATTTTCGGTTCCAGTTGAGAAAGCACGAGCGCCTGTGTTGCAGGCATTTCGTCCGCTAAGAGCCGCTTGAGTTTTTCTCCGTCGATACCGTCCAAAAAATCGAACGGCCGCTCGGCAGCCGGCGGTATTGCCCGCTCGATAATCTCCTGCGCTTTTTCCCCGCCGAAAGCCGCCGTCAGAATTCCTTGAGCGGTTTCTACGCCGCCAACGGAATTCTTCGCTTCGTTATAAAGCGCCGTAAATTCGCTTAAAATATAGGCGGCTTCGTCCTTGTCGACATAGCGGATGGTCAGCATTTCCGCTACTACTTTTTCGATTTGCTCGCGGGTGAGCTTTTGCAGTACCTTTGCCGCCTGCGCCTCTCCGATTAAATATAAAAACTTTGCAACGCGGCGGTATGGACTCTCTTTTTGAGCGTCTTCACTTGCTACCTTTATCAGCCCGCGCCGCCGTATCTCACTTTCCAGATCACTCATACTGTCTCCCAATATAATGGAAAAACAACCGAGTATCAACATCGCATTTTACTGACGTTATACTTGACCTCATATTACAAACTCATTATCCTAAATATCTCAAAAAATATGGAGCTCGTAAGACAGTGATTCCATCAGATGCCACATATAAAAGACGGAATACACCATATTTTTTCGTAACGGTATTCAACCTTCTTATGTTTACAATAGTTAACCACGTAGGAGATAATATGACAAAAAACAGTATCACAGCAGGACTGCTGCTCGTTGTTTTCACGATGACCGGATTATACGCACAGACGCAAACGTCTCAGGTAAAACCGATTTTAACTGAAAAAGCCGTGAAGGGATTTATCAAAAATCATGACAAGCTGCTTGAAGGTATCAATGCCTTTCAAAATGATGAGAATTCTACGGAAGCTCAATGGGTCGAAGCCTTTAGGGATGCACTTGGAGAAGACACCAATCAAGCAGCAGCTTTTCTTAAAAAGAATCCGGCGCCAAAAAAATTGCAAGCGCTTTTCCGTAAGTACGGACTTGATGGAAAAACAGGGCTATTGCAAATTACGGTGATTGCCTATGCCGTTTTGAATTCCGAATACGGCGCAATCCCTTTCGGAATTCATCCGGACGACTTGAAACTCGTGCAAAAATACCATGCGGAAATGTCTGAATTACTCAAACCGATACCTATTGAAACGGAAAGCGATAGTAAATAGCGCATCGTAATATCACTCACAACATTGTCTATTTATTTAGGAGATTATATATGGCCATTGTACAAGTTAAGAATTTGCGCAAAACCTATCCCTTAGGGAAGGTTTTGGTAGAAGCTGTTAAGGGAATTAATTTTTCCATCGATAGCGGAGAATTTGTTTCCATTTCCGGACCGTCCGGCTCGGGGAAATCCACCACGCTCAACATGATTGGGTTGATCGACACGCCGACCTCCGGCGAGCTGATCATCAATGGAGAAACAATTTATCAGGAAAAAGACTTTGCCTCTCTTTCCAAACGGAAAAACAAGGGCTTAAAAATTCCGCCGAAGCTCGACAAGCGGATCACTCAGCTGCGCCACGAGTATCTGGGTTTTATCTTTCAATCCTTTAACCTGATTCCGGTTTTGGACGTATACGAAAATATCGAGTTTCCCCTTTTGTTCGGTAAGGCAAAAGAAAGCAAAGAAAAGAGCAAGGAATGGATTGAGCACCTCATCGAAAAGGTCGGATTGAGCGAATGGACGCACCATAAATCGAATGAACTTTCAGGCGGTCAGAGGCAGCGCGTTGCTATTGCCCGTGCCTTGGTTACCAAGCCTGCATTGGTGCTTGCCGACGAACCCACTGCAAACCTCGATTCCAAAACCGGCGATCAGATTCTTGCACTGATGAAGGACATGAGCCGCGAGTTTAATACCACCTTTATCTTCTCCACCCATGATGCTAAAATTGTCAATATGACCGACCACCGCATCAAAATCTTAGACGGAAATGTCGTCGAGGACACGAAGGTTAATGGATAATTAGTAATGGGTAATGGGTAATTATGATTTATCCGACGGAAGTGCAGTATTTGCATGATTATGAATTAAATTGAAGAGGATATAATGAATAAAACGATTTTTAAGTTGGCGTTGAAAAATCTTTTTTCGCATAAGACAAAGACGCTGATTATTATGATTTTGATCGGGCTCGGCAGCTTTTTGGTGGTGCTGGGGCTTGGTATACTGAACTTCGCGGAACGGCAGGCAAAGAATGTATGCGAGAGCGACTTTTGCGGCGATATTTTTATTACCGGAAAACCGGCTGATAAGGATGTCTTTGTAACAATTACCGGTGCATATAAAAATGTCAACACGGGTAAGCTGCCTTCGATGCCGTATTTATCAAAGATAGAAAAAATTGAGGCAAAGTTACATGACATGCCGGAAGCTTCTGTGTTTACGCGGGGAATGGTTGTCGGGTATGGTATGCTGCGTCCGGCTGACCTACCGGATATGTGGGAACCTAAGAGCGAAAACTTTGCGTATATGCCGTATGCTACGACACTCGGTATTGAGTCTTCTTCCTATAAAAAAACATTCGAGACAATTAAGGTGTATGAAGGTGAATTTCCTGATTCGGATGATGCAGAATTTATCTTATTGCCGCCAAAAGTAAAAGAAAAGTACGAGAAATATTATGAACGGGAATTGCATGTTGGAGATGAAGTTGTGGTGATGAGCTTTGGAGAAAAAGCAAAGCTGCGCAAAATAAAGGTGAGCGGCTTTTTTACCTTTGCACATCCCGATACGGCGGTTCAAGATGTGCTTTATACGGATATCAACAGTGCGCGTATGCTTGCAGGCGTAACGATGGGGGCTCGTACCGTTACGGAAATTCCTCAGTCAATCGATCTCAGCCTTGCAGAGAAAAGCGAAGACGACTTGTTCTCCGATGATGCAGTCGGTGTTACCGAAGAGGCGAAAAGCATCACTGAAAAAAAAGCGACTGCGGAAGATTTGGAAAATATTTTAGGCAGTACGGAGCTGCGCAATCAGCTCAATATGGCGGACACCGATGCATGGCACTTTGTAACGGTTAAGCTGAAGGATCCTTCAAAAACATCCCGGGTGATTACAGATTTGAATAAATGGTTTGCAGAAGAAGGTCTTATAGCACAAGCGCTTCCGTGGGATAAAGCATTGGTGCAGTATGCTGCTGCGATTAAGATGACACGGACGCTGATGATCGCGGTGCTGGTATTGCTTGCCGTTGTGGTGCTTATCGTCATTATGAATACGCTTGTCGTTTCTGTTATGGAGCGGACGGCAGAAATCGGTACGATGCGTGCCATCGGAGCAAAGCGTTCCTTTGTCAGGCGGCTCTTTTATACGGAGTCGTTTTTACTTTCGTGCGTTGGGGCTATATGCGGGATTGCTCTTGCGATTATCGCAGGGTTCATCTTTAATGCGTTGGGAATCAGACTTCCGAATGAAACGATGGCTGTTATGTTCGGCGGTTATAAAATCCAGACAGCTATCTCGCCGGTTGCAGTATTGAGTACACTTGCGGCTATGCTTGCCGCCGGAGTAATTGCAAATTGGTATCCGGTTGGACTTGCATTAAAGATCAGCCCATTGGAAGCCATCAACAAATAAGGTATTGTTAATGAAGGTATTGTAAGGAAAGATTATGAATATATTAAAGATTGCATTTCGGAATTTAAATAGGCAAAAACGGCGCAGTATGTTGTTGGTTATTGCGATTGTATTTGCGTTTCTTATTGTAACATTGATCGACGGACTGTCGGCAGGTGCACGTAAGAGTTTGGAATATCAGATTGCAAAGATTATCGGCGGGCATGTCTATGTAACCGGGGCAGAAAAGGCAGCGGACAAGACAGAAGATGATAAGGCGAATGAATACCTTCCTCCCGAAAGTGTTGAGCTTGTGCATAGAATCATCAAAGAAGAAAAAATTGATGCATTGTATACAACTGTACGTGCACAGCGTTACGGCACGCTGATTTTTGCAGGGAATCAGTTGACTGCTCAAATTGCAGGCTGCAAATTCGATGAGGAAGAAGCCTTGCGCAACAGTTTCGCGTTTAAAGAAGGCGGATGGGAGAACGTAAACATAGAAAACGCTCTTTTTATCCCTCAAAAAACCGCCGAAGCGCTGAATGTCGCTTTGAATGATGTTATCCTTTATGAAATGACTACGTTAAGCAGGCAGGCAACGGTTGCGGAATTTCAAATCGCGGGCATTTATCAAGATCAAAGTCAGTTTGATCAAATACAGTTTTATGCGAACTTCGATTATCTCAATAAAATTGCCGAAATTCCCGAAGGGTGTGTTGCTCAGTTCGGTATTTTCTTGAGAGATGAAAACCAGCAGGATGCCGTTGCTGCCATTTTTGAAAGGCGCCTTGCCGAATACGGTCCCGTTACCAGCCGTGAACTGGCGGCGCAGTTTAACCCAACCTCTCCCGGGCAGGAACTGCTGCGGCAGTTGAATGAAGGAAAGTGGGACGGAACGAAATACGCCGTTATGACTTTCTATGATTTTGCGCCGCAGATGGTAACGCTGTCTCAGACGATACAGTGGGTCAGTCTCGGTGTGCTGTTGGTATTGCTGCTCGTTACGATGATCGGTATTTCCAATACGTTCAGGATGGTGGTGCATGAGCGGAAGGGCGAAATCGGCACCATGCGTTCTTGCGGTGTCAGCAGAGGTAAGGTGAGCCTTTTATTTCTTGCGGAGGCAGGCTTTCTTTCGGTTATCGGCGCCGCAGCGGGCTTTGTGCTTGCACTGCTCGTTATGCTGATTATCAGCCTCATCCCCATATCGATTGACTCGGTACTCAGTATGCTCACCACAAACGGGCATTTCTTGTGGATACTATCGCCTATAGTTATTGGCTTAAAGTTCCTGCTGACAGCTTTCTTGGCAATTCTTGCAGCGCTCAGCCCTGCAATCCGTGCTGCCAACATGATTCCGGCGGAAGCCTTGCGGTCGAGTAAGTAATCGGGATATATTCCGTGAACATCCCCGCGTGTAAGCGGAAAAACGAATCTCGCATTTATTAAGAGGAGAATATAATGAATTACACGACAATGATAAAAAAATATGCCATAGTGTTTTTTGCTGCGGTCTTGTGTGCACTGCCGCTCTCGCTTTCGGCACAAATACCGAGCACGGAAGAGATGTACGGTATTTTGGAAAAGCAGTACGAAGCAGGTAACTTTGATAAAGATATAACCTGTACGCTTTCGCTCATTATCGAAAAACCGAACGAACCGAAATCTGCACAGCAGTATAAACTGTTCCGGCGTGATACAAAAGATCAAACCACGCTTGTGCAGCTTGCGCCTGAGGCGGATAAGGGAACGGGTTATATGCAGGAAAAGAATAACCTCTGGGTGTATGATCCTACCTCGCATCAATTTACCCACTCTTCGCTTAAGCGCGCTATCGGGGATTCCGACGCAAGTGTTTCGGATGTTAATAAACGGTCTGAATTTAGAAAGACTTACGAAATTACCGATATAGCAGCATCAAAACTCGGTAAGTTTGATGTATATGCAGTTACGCTCAAGACTCTTCTTTCTGACGCGCGGTATGCGCAGGAAAAATATTACGTGCGTAAAACTGATCCACTTATCTTAAAAATCGAAAGCTACGGCTCAAGCGGACGGCTGATGCGCACCACGCTCCTGCCTAAATACGTCAAAATCGGTAATTTCAACTGGCCTGCTCAATCCATCTATATTAACGAAATCAATAAGGGCGAAAAGACCACGCAAATACTCTCCGATTTTGATACCTCCGACATACCGGATGTGGTGTTTACGAAGGCTTACTTGGAAAAAATCAATTAACGTTTGCAAATATACGGTACATCTACTTCGTTACTGCGCACAAATTAATCCTCAACGTATCAAAGATACGCCTGCGGTTAATTTGTGCTCGTGCCTCGTATCTGTACCGTCTATTTGCAAACGCGCTGGAGGAGCAGAACCGCCACGGATGGCGGTGGTGTTAAACAGTAGCCGGCTCAAAATTTATTTAGTTTACAAATTGCTTTATATCCTTATTTCCTCTTTTTTTATGCGTAGAGCATCTTCAATCATAATCGCTGTCAGACGCATGGTTGCTTTAGTACAATAATGAGCGATACCTGTAGTAAGTGTTTCAGAAACGAGTCCCTTATTGTCTTTTACTTTGACTCTGTAAGCCCAGTTGGACTACTGACGGTAAGTCGGTATCGGAGGGCGATGTAAAAGGCCCCGTCTCCGTAAGCTGTGTAACCGCGGTATGTTCAATAAACTACGTATCGGCAGCTAATCGCTCAATAACTTGAGACGCTCCCCTACCCGTGCAAAGAGTTCGGCATACCGCTGCGCATCCAGCTTGGACTGCTGCACAAAGGCGTTGTCTTCCACATGACCGAGTACGGCATCCCGCTCCGCCCTATTCCGGTAGGTAATATCGCGGAAATGATTGGTGTAGTCTTTTTTCTTGGTGATAAGAACCTGCGCTTCGATGTAGCGGTTCAAGCGGAGCGCTTCGTCAAGGTAGGTTTGCCAGTGTGATCCGGTAAGGGCGGAAACTCCGGTGAGCCGGCAGAGTACGCTGTAGGCATGTTCTGCGCAGTCAAAGGGATACCGTTCCCAGAGCCGGTCGTATTCGGCGTGGATTGCGTGCCACGAATTGAACTCCCCTGCCCCAACCCTGCTGCGGAGACGGTCATATTCGTCCTCGCGTATCAGCTGCCCGCCTGCATTGACCCACGGGATTGTTCCGTTTTGAAGATTGAACCGGCTGCATACACCACTGCGGCTAAACACCTCACCGCCGGCACCGGTTTCATCGATGTATTTTGCCAAAACGGTTACCCCGTACCATACGAGCATATCGCGGTACGCATACCATGCATCAACGCCGTGCAGAATTTTCACCGGACGGTCGGAATGTTCGATGTTTTCGGCAGTGAGGGGCAGTTTTTTTAGCTCGTCTCGTTTATGCGCTAAAAGATTTTGAGCACTTTCGGATTGATTTCCTGCCGCCGTCCATGCCGTTTCAAAGATGTGTTCAAGCAATTCCATCGCATATATAATTTCTCTGGCGGTATCGCAAGCAAGCACCTCGGTTTCAATCTTTTGTGTCTTAGTCTTTCGTTTATCCCGTTTCTTGAATTTATCGTTATTGCGGGCAAGCGCATACATATTATACATCCAAAAATAGGCAGGCATAATATCGAGGCAGTCCTCCCGCAGATTATCGCTGACCAAGCTGAACGGGAAAGGAATATCAAGTTCGGCAGGATAATTGCCTTTATTCAACAGCACAAAGGATGCAAATCGGCAGTTATGCTTGAGCGTTGCGGAAAGTCCCGGCCAAAATCCCCGACCGGCGATAATCTCTCCGTCGTTGCCGCGGGTATTGTGGTTTGAACCTACCGTGGCGGCGGCCGCCATATTGGACTGCCCCTGAATCATCGCAGCGATAAGGAATGAGTTGTTATGATGCTGCTCATGGTAGGGAAAGATCAATGCATTCAGCACTTCGCAGCAGGAAATGGTTGAATTATCTCCCATCACGGAGTGAATGAGGCGGGCGCCATATTTGAGCGTACAGTTATTTCCGAGCACAAAGCGCACTGCCTTAACGCCGTAGAACACACGGCAGCCGTATCCGATAATCCCGTTAACCAGCTCAACCCCTTCCCCGATCTGCGTCGCTTCTTCTGCGGAAGAGCGGATGGTCAGATTTTTTAACTTATTGGCGCCCTTAATATAGACCGCCTCGCCGAACCGAACGTCTTTGATAATCCTACAGCTTTTAATTACTGCGTTATCGCCGACGGTACCGTAATAACCGCGGGCTGAATCGCAAGAATCCTGCGTCAGCTTTTTCAGCTGCGCCATCAGCTTTGCATCATCGCGGTACCGCGCCCACATAAACGCATCGGCACAAATCATATCCGCAAAGGGGAGAATTTCCCGTCCGCCCGCTTCGTTCATCACATCGATTGTAACGCGGACTGCTTCATCTTCCCCGTCTTTAATGACCCCTTCGCCGAATTTGGCATGATCGGTTGCCGCCATCTCATCTATTCTGCTTAAAATGACGGTATTCCCGATAATATAGTGCGCAAGATAGGCGCAGTCGTGCACGGCGCAGTTCGCTCCGATATCGCAGGAGATAATTTTGCTGTTGGTAATCCCGGCGGGAACAATAAAATCATGGTAACGCAGATAGCATTCGGTTAAAGAGGAAATCCTCACCAATCCCGCAAAAAGCGAGTTTTTAATGAGCGATGGCGTAAAGGGGTCTTCCACCAAAAAGGTATTCCAATTAGTACAGGTGTTTCCGTTCTTAATGAGCGTTTCAACTTCGTTAAAGGTAAGTGGCCGCCATCTATGCTTTTCGGCAGGATTCTGCATAAAACGGACGGTATATTCGTCCCGTCCGGAAGTAAGAAAAGATTTATTGACAAAATTGACCCCAAAGTCATCCGATGTTATAACGCGTACCGGCACAGATTCCTCCAAGCGCTACGATTTTCGGCTGTGAACGCGAAGCTTCTTTTTGAGGGTTTTAAACCAGAATGCCCGCAACTGTTCGGCACACGAGTAGAGATGATAGCGGAAGCCTCGTACCGGAATATCAAGTGTTCCCACCCGATGGATAATTGCCCCGCCGAATCCCGTTTTAAACCGATACAGGCCGTACATAGGATGGTTCGAATCGTCGGTTGGCGGAATCCCGTAAAAATCATAGGATGGACACCCGTACTTTTGTGCATCTTGGATTGCCTGCCATTGCAGCAGGTATGCCGGCATAAGGTTGCGGTGTTCATTTGAAGAAGCACCGTATAGATAGACGGCTCCGCTCGGAGAAAAAAGTGTGATAATCGCAGCAAGCGGTTTTTCTTCAAAATAAGCGATATAGATTGAAATAAGAATACGCTCGGCATCGAATGTACCGTTCTCAGCAAGCCGGCAAAGCGAACGGTAATAGTTTTCGCTATGAATGGCAATACCGTCCCTCGCAGCAGTTTCACGATAAAGCCGATAAAAGATCGGTATTACGTCTTCGGCTTGGCTTCCGGGAAAACAGCGAACCTGTACACCTTTTTTTTCGGCAAGCCGGATATTGTAGCGCCACTTAGGTTTACAATGAGAAAGCAGTATGTCAAGCGGTTGTTGTAAATCAAGCAGAACGGTATCCGGCGGCTGAATATCGGAAGCTGCTTTACGCAGACTGCACGGTGTTTTTCCGCCCGTACAGGGAATAAGCGGAAAATCTTGGCGAGAGAATGCCTGTGTGTTTCCGCTTCTCATTGCGCATTCCCACGGAGGGTCAAAGCGAATTAAAAAAACATAAGCAGGCAGCAAGGGGACAAGCTTTTCCGCAAGGTTTACCAGAAAAAGCCTCCGCCTTTCCACCGTTTCGGGGAGATGTGAATCATTCGTAATGAGGATAGACGGACCCATCGGAATATAGGCAAGAAAGCCGAAGGGATTCAATTGCCGCAATAAAACCGTGAGTAAAAAAGAACGGGTACCAGGACTATGCACCTCATATTGCCGATATGACCAACCTTGTTCCTTTTTAAATTCCGCCCAAAAGCGGCTCTGCAAAAAATGCTGTGCAGGAGTTTTCACCGTCATATCGGTACATTCTTTTATCGTCAATGTATTCATAGTTGGAAGGAACGATAGCGGAAAATGGAGCTTTTGTCAAAGGATTGAAGGTGGTTTTGCCCAAAGGAATTAAGTTCATATTGCGATATTGATAAAGATGTGGTATCTTTAGAAAGGAAAGAAAATGACAGTCTTTGAAAAGCTTTCAAACAATGGAATCTATTTGACCCATAAAGATTTAGAATATATAATTTCTAAGTATAATGTTAAAGAAATATCTGTATTTGGGTCATCAATACGAAATGATTTTACAAGCAAAAGCGATGTTGATTTTCTTATAGAATTTAGAAATTCTGAGGAAATATCACTTTTTGATATACTTGATATACAAGACTATCTTCAAAATATCACAAAAAGAAATGTTGATATTGTAGAACCCGCCAGTTTAGTAAATCCATATAGAAGAGAAGCAATCATGAATTCTCGGGAACCTCTTTATGTTGCATAATGAGCGCGATAAAAGTTATATTTACGACATATTAAAGTATTCACAAGAAATAATTGATATTGTAAAAGACGAAAATCATAATAGTTTTGTAAACAATCGTATCAAAAGATTAGCAATTGAAAGATTAATACAAATAATTGGAGAAGCCGCAAATCATCTTTCCAGAGATTTTATGCAAGAAAATCAAGATATTCCTTGGACAAAAATTATTGGATTAAGAAACAAAATCGTTCATGATTACGGGGAAATCTTAACAGATCGAATTTGGCTTATTGCATCGGAATCAATTCCTGAGTTAATGCAGCAGATAAAATCGAAAAATTTTATCTAGCGCCCTGCTTCAAACTCTTTCCCGCTGATTTTAATATTTCTCGACATATCATTTTCGCCATGAAGAGCGGAAGTGCAACATAAACATCCAGAGGCACAAATAAAGACTGTTTTTGAGTCTGTATATACTTGACAAGATGTAGCCTATAAGCTAAGGATGCATAGTCTTGCATTTTTCCATCCGTTTACACTCCTCCGCCCCATCCGCGCCATTTTTCTGCAAGCGGTGTTTGTGCTTCCGATGCGGAGCACAAAGAAGTAGCATCGGAATCCGCTGGGGCAGAAGAAATATCAACGGGAGTAGCGGAATTGCAGACGGTTTCGATATCGGCACTCTTTAATTCCTTTAAGAAAGCGGCTAATTCCTCCGGGGACATTGTCTCTCTTAATTTATTGATTGTACGGATTAAATCTTGTTGGGCACCGCTCGCGGTTTCTTTTGTCAGTTGAGCATTATTTTTTTCCACCTTTTCGCGGAGGCGTTTTGCATATTCTCTGCCATCGATGGATTGCGCAACGGGGATGCCTGCCGTCACACCGACAACTGCAAGTACTAATTTAAGTCCGACAAGTCCGCCTGCACTGCTCGCATATTCAAAAGAAGCACCGGTAAGATAAGCGGTTTTAAACGCCTCATAGTAGGAAATAGTAAGCGCACTATATGCAATAAGGAGTATAAACGCCGCAGCAAGCCGTCTTTTGGTGTACCATCCCATTGGCTGAATAAACAAATAGATAATCGCTGCAATCAAAACCAATGCAAAAAAAAGTTCGGCGCTCCAAGGCATCATAATAAAAGAAAAAGACTCTGTATGAATTACATTACGTAACAGATAGAACTGTCCGATAAGCATTACTAGAAAACAGATAACCGTAACCCCGCCCCGCGCACGGGTATTTGTTTTATTTTGTTTCATTTTATATACATCCCCTCGATCAGCGTAGCAGGTTTCTATTGACGAGTCAACGGAACTGCGGTACAAAAGATACGGAGGATTTATGCTGCAATTCAATCCGGTACATCTTGCTTTTGCCGTTATGATAATCGGTGTTATTTTTACCTTTGTATTATCAAAAAAGGAGATCAAACAACTTCGGTCGCTTGCCGATTCCTTTACAATCCCTTTTGTCAAACTTTCAAACTATATTGCACCGCAAAAACCTGCAAACTCATTGTTGACAGAAAAAACGGAATCCGGCGGTATTAAACCGCTGCCGGCAGAAGAACAATCAAAAGAAATGCGCGAAATCATTAAACGGGCAGGAAATACTAAAGCGGTAAAACTTTTCCGTGAAATGGTGGAGGCCGAAGATGCACTAAAAACAGCTGCGGGGAAAAACCGACGTAAATGCTATCAATTTGCCGATCCCGTTGCCCGCATCCTGTATATGACGCACACCTTTCTTACCGGTTGCGAAAATCTTGCCTCCATCGATACGGACAGCAAGCTGGAAGAATTTAATAGTTTTTTGTATGAACAAGTACCGCACCGCATGACTTTATTGCGGCTCATCAGCGGTTCCCTTGCCGATGAATACCGCGAGCTGAATAGCGTATATGCGGCAGAGATGGAACAAATCGAGCGGGAACAAATGATGCTTCGACAGTAGCGCTTTGAAGTATGTTTTATTTACTTCACACGGTTCCGTTCAGGTAGTCTAACGTATAGGACACATATAAGGTTACCGCTGCCGTTAAGCAATCTTCGTCGATATCGAACATAGAATCATGAAGAGCGGCGACCGTTTCTTTTTTGGCGGCATTTCCGCTGCCGATATATGCATACACACCGGGAACTTTAAGGATATATTCGGCAAAGTCATCTCCGCCGAGGCTGGGTTTCCGTTGCGTAATCACCTTTTCGTGCCCGAAAGCAGCAATCGCGGCAGCTTGTACCTCGCGGGCAGCCGTAGGATCATTGATAAGCGGAGAGGTAAAATCCTTCCACTCGACCGTAACGGTTCCGCCGAAAGCGGCTGCGCTATGTGACGCAAGCGCTTCAAGCCGCTCTTTCATTTGTTTCCGTATCTCCGGCGTCAATACCCGAATGGTTCCCTCCAATTCCGCCTTTTGCGCTACAATGTTATAGGCATCACCCGCAGTTATCTTTCCTACCCCGATAAGTACGTTATCCATCGGTGAGGTACAGCGGGTAACGAGGGCTTGAAGCGCCGTAACAATCTGGCTTGCAATGTAGACGGCATCCACGCCGAGCTGCGGGGTTGATACGTGTGCGGGGGCGCCGTGTACCGTTATCTTAAACCAATCAACACTCGCATTATTCGGCCCGGGCATCACAACCACGGAACCGACCGGCACATCCGAAGCGACATGGATACCGAACGTACGGTCGGCACCGTCAAGATAGCCGCTATCGACAAAGACCCGTGCACCGTATCCGATCTCCTCACCTGCTTGAAAGGTCAGACGAACGGTTCCGACAAATAGATCTCGGTGCGCATTAAGAACCCGTGCCGCTCCGATAAGCGATGCGGTATGCGCATCGTGCCCGCAAGCGTGCATACGTCCCGGAATCATTGACGTGTATTCGCAGGTATGCATTTCCTGAATAGGGAGCGCATCAATATCGGCACGGAGCACGATTGTCTTGCCGGGCTGCTTCCCTTGAATTTCCGCATACACCCCCGTTTCTCCGACCCGCTTATGAGCAAGACCGATCTTATCGAGTTCAGCTTCAATCCGTTCGGCAGTATGGAACTCTTCTTTTGCAATTTCCGGATGCTGATGGAAATAGCGCCGTAATGCAACGATGTACGGATGATCCTCGCGGATATGTGCCGAGATGCACTCCTGTTCAGTCTTGTTCATATTATCTTTCTCCCATAACGCATTGCAGCTGTTTAAAACTCACGGTGAGTCTTAAACAGCTACCTTAGGCATTGAGCAGCCGGTTACCACCGCACCGCAGCATCAACTTTTTTCATCGTCGCTGCAGCGGTGTCCGCATTCACCTTGTTATAAGCAAATGACGGGAAAAAAGATTCTTTATACTTGGCAAGGACATATTCTGCCAGTGTTTGAGATTGATACAGCTGCACGATTTTTGCATAAACGGCATTATTTTTATCATTTGTACGGGCTACAATAACATTGACATACGGATTACCGCCGGATTCGGATTGCTTTTCGATTATCAACCCATCCCGTGAAGGAATTAAACCTGCCGGAATGGAATAGGTTCCGTTGATGGTCGCTCCGGCATAGTCGTTGAGCGTTTGCGGCAACGTATTGGCAGCCTGCGGAACTACTTCAACATTATACACATACTTGGTAATGTCTTTCAGCTCAGGCGTATACCCTGCTGCAGGATTCACTTCAATCAGCCCTGCGGATTCCAGCAGCTTTATTCCGCGGCTCATATTGGTGCCGTCGTTCGGAATAGCAAATTGCAAAGCCTTGCGTTTAACGTTTTTGGTTCCATTAGTACCCGCAGCCTTTTTTACCTCATCGAGGCTTTTATACTTCTTAGAATACAGGGTCAGCGGCGCAATAAGCGTATCACCGATTGCAGTGAGCTTATAACCGTTTTTTGCAATCTCATTGTTAAGATAGGCCTTATGCTGAAACGCATTAAGATGAATATCGCCTGAATTGAGCGCCTCATTCGGCAGATTATAAGCGCTGAATTCTACCAGCTGAATCTTGATATTGGTCTTTTCCTGATCGAGCAGGTACTGAACCGCCTTCCACTGATCATTTGAAGATCCGCACACACCAACCTTGACGGTTGTTACGCCCGCCTTTTGGGCAAAAAGTCCGCCCGCAAGCATGATACCGACAAAAAGTATACCTATGAGTCTTTTCGCATTTTTCATAAAAATCCTCCTATAAAAGTGATAGGGAGCCTCTAAAAATCCATATTCTAAATTTTGAGAAGATACCCAATATTCTAAAAGCCAAAGAGCCTTTAATAACCTTCTTCATTCAGGGGTGCAGTTCGTGCTATTCCCTGCTTCCTTGTTGTCACAGAGTAAACCTGTTCGGAAACGCAGTTATCGAACAGGTCTATTATCAATACGTCTTTTTAAACAATCCCCTATTTGTCGTCTTTTTGGCGAAAAAAGAGCCGGTAAACTGTAAAAAACAGATAAAAAGCAGTAATACGATGATACAGGCGTAGATAATGTCGGCGTGGTTTAAGCCCTGACCATAGTTGATGGCAAAGTCTCCCAGTCCGCCTGCACCGACAGCTCCTGCCATTGTGGTCAAACCTACGAGCGAAATAGCCGTAATCGTTGCCGCACGGATGAGCTCAGGAACCGATTCATGCAGATACACTCGAAAAATCAAACCGGCCGTACCGCTTCCCATGCTGCGGGCAGCTTCAACTTTTCCCGGATTCACATTTTCAAGGGCGCTTTCAACCTGACGCGAAAAGAAAGGTACGGTTCCGAAAATCAACGGAATAACAGCTCCTTTTACACCGATTGCCGTACCCACAACCGCTCGGGTAAACGGAATTAAAAATACAAGCAACACAATAAATGGAATAGATCTGAATACATTGATAATGATACTGATAACGGTATAGAGGATTTTGTTTTCTCTTATGCCGTCCTTCTTAAACACAACAAGCAAGACGCCGAAAAACATTCCGAATACGAATGAAATACTTCCAGAAATAAGAAACATCTGGAAGGTTGCGAGGCAATTATCTAAAAAACGATACCAATAGGCATAAAGATTGGGACACCACTGCTCAAGAAATTCCACGATCACACTTCCTCCGATATATCAGTTTTTGCATATTCAAATATTTTGACATTTTTACTGCGAAAATAGGTAAGTGCGTTATCGACATTTGATGTGTCGCCCTGTATAACCGCAACGATGCCTCCAAGCGGTACACCCTGAATAAGGTCAACATTCGCAAGTACAATACTGAGATTTACATTGTATTTTCGAGACACTTCAGAGATCAGCGCATCTCCGACAACATCTTTTTCAAACTGCAATCTAACCAAGCGGCTGCCGGCACCGGTGTCGATCAGGCGGTGAGCGGAAGATGCAATGGCGCCGATTTTAGAAAGGGATGACTGAGAAGCAATGAATTTTCGCGTGATATCTTGCTCAGGCGCTGCAAAAATGGAATATACATCACCCTGTTCAACAACCCTTCCTTTTTCCATCACGGCAACTTTATGACAAATAGATTTAATCACCGCCATTTCATGGGTAATAAGGATAATGGTAAGATTCAGCTTTTTATTCAGCGTTTTTAGCAGGCTTAAAATCGATTCGGTCGCTTCAGGATCGAGGGCGCTCGTGGCCTCATCCGAAAGCAGTAAACTCGGATTATTGGCAAGGGCACGAGCAATAGCAACCCGCTGTTTCTGTCCGCCCGACAGTTGAGCCGGGTATGCCCGTATTTTATCGGTAAGATCGACCAGTTCGAGTAACTCATGTACACGATCCCGTATTCGTTCCTTAGACAATCCCGAATACTTGAGCGGATATGCAATATTATCAAAAACGGTAGACCGATCCAGCAAATTGAAATGCTGAAAAATCATACCGATCTTTTTCCGCACCTGTTTCATATCATGGTTTGAAAGACGCTTAAAGGCTCCGTTTTCTTCCCATGTAACGGCAGTACCGTTTACCGTAATCGTTCCGCTGTCCGGCACTTCGAGCAAGTTGATACACCGCACCAGGGAGGACTTTCCGGCTCCGGAATAACCGATAACACCGAAGACCTCACCGTCATTTACAGTAAGCGATACATCTTTAATTGCTTCAACCGTGTGGTTCGCAAGATAATATGTTTTATTAAGATTTTTCAACTCTACCATATACACCGCCGTAGGTGTCTACCATAGCTCGTTTATTTAATACTGTCAACAGTCGATTACAATCCGGTGGTAATATTTATGTAAAAAGCTATCAGTTACCGCGTCAATATCGGCATACCGAAAATTGAATATCTGCATACATTTTTATATACAAATCCGTAGAAAAATCGTTTCCGACATCTCTTGTTGTAAGAAAAATACCATAACACATTAACAGAAAATAAAAAACGCTCTTACAAGTTGTTATAACACAACAGCTTACAAGAGCGTCAAGGAAATCGGTTTAAATACGATCTATATTTAAACTTATTTTATTTCCACAAGAATTCGGGATAATAGTTTTCTTTAATTTTTTGCGCTATTTCTTTTTTTACAATTTCGCGGTCTTCGGGATAGGTCATACCGAACCATCGTTCATCGGTGGTATAACATTTGATTGTTCCGAGCCCCTTCGTAACCAGCATACTCGCTCCTTCCGGCAAGAGGCATTCGGCTTTTTCGCTTGCGATATTCTTTTTAATAAACTCTTCAAAGAATGCATGGAAACCTTCAAATGCTTTCAGACTAAAGCCGAAGAGATTCATAGAAACGGTTTCTTTGCCGGTCAGATGTGTTACTCCATTTTCGAGCTGAGAAAGTATTACCCGTTTACCGTTTTCTTCACCGTAAGAAATCTTGGTATGTTCCTTCATAGAAACCAGCATTCCGTTCTCAACGTTGCATACTCCCCGAGATACGGAACCGGATTCGCTCATCGTATTCTCCAGAATATAACCGACCATCGCATGATTGGGAGAATGAGTATCCAATGTCGACAAATGTTCAGCCATCGTTTTGTATGCCTTGCGTCCGTAATAGTCGTCTGCATTGATAATGGCAAAGGGCGTTTTAATAGAATTCTCCGCACACAGTACGGCGTGAATGGTACCCCACGGCTTTTTGCGGTTTACCGTTTGCGGGAGTTCTTTAGGATCAATCAGTGAATCAATGGATTGAAACAGGTATTCTGCATCGCAATTACGTGCAATCCGGTCAAATAAACGGGCGCGGAAATCTGTTTCAATATCTTTTCGAATAACAAATACTACTTTTCCAAAACCGTTATGCATGGCATCGTAGACTGCATAATCCAGCAATGTTTCATTATGCATTCCCACCGCATCTATTTGCTTAACGCCGCCGTAACGGCTCCCCATTCCTCCTGCTAAAACCAATAATGTAGGTTTCATTCTATTGTACCTCCGTAAAAGAAAACGCCGATTAACCCATTGCAGGATCAATCAGCGTTTCAAAAGTTCATTAATCACACTATAAAAGCACTCTAAATGCACATAAGGCTAAAGGCGACCTCTAAAACCTCACAGTTTTAGAGGTTTTTGTCTGTTTACCGCTTGTTTACGTGACGGAAAATAACACGTTTTTCCATCGTTGTTACTGTCTTACCGGTGGTAGCGCCTTTCAAATCTTCAACTTCGACGGAAGAAAAACCTTTATCCCGTTTGTAATTTGAAAAGAATTCATACATGACCTTTTCAGCTTCATTTTCGTCAAAAGTGTTCTTATCTTCTTCATATACGCAATAGTATTCCGCCCAGTTGTCGGTCTTATAAATTTCGGTCATATAAAGGTTGGCATTTGCACGCCCTTCAACCTTTATTTTTTGCTTTTTAGGCTGTATGGTCTGCGCAGACAGGACAACAGCGAGCAACATAAATGCGCACAGCGCAAGTATTTTCTTGTTCATTATAGATCCTCCTATAAAGTAATAAACAAGTTTAGTATATACGGAAAAATCGTTCTTTGCAATGGTTCCGCGTTATTCACATAGAGCGATCGGAGCAAAGGTGTCTGCTTTAAGTGCGGCACCGCCGATTAAACCTCCGTCGATATTCTCTTTAGCAAGTAAGGCCTTTGCATTTTCAGCTTTCATCGAACCGCCATACTGAATGACCATTGCATCGGCAGCAGCCTTTCCGTATAGCTTTGCAATGACGGATCTGATATGTGCATGAATCGCATCGGCATCCTCCGGGGTTGCCGTTTTTCCGGTACCGATTGCCCATACGGGTTCATACGCAATGGTTACCCGTGCCAGTTCTTGGGCGGTTACACCTTCCAAACCTTTTTCGGTTTGAGTTGCGCAGACAGTCTCTGCATGACCTGCTTCGCGTTCTTCGAGCAATTCACCGACGCAAAGGATCACTTCAAGCCCGTGCTGCAATGCAAGCCGAACCTTTTTGTTGATCATCGTATCGGTTTCGCCGTAAATATGACGCCGTTCCGAATGGCCGAGAATAACAACCTGTACACCAAGGTCTTTAAGCTGCAATACGGACACTTCTCCGGTATGAGCGCCTTGCTCATCAGTACTCATATTCTGCGCACCAAGCAAAACATTCGTCCCTTTTACTACCTGAGAAACGGCATCAAGGGCAGTAAAGGAAGGAGCTATCATATATTTGTGCTTTCCTCCTTTGACGGCCTCTACCACACCTTTTGCCAGATCCACGGCCTCTTCCTTTGTTTTGTGCATCTTCCAGTTACCCGCAATAAAATATCTACGCATACCTTCTCCTATAAAAGCATCGACGCAATTTTAGGCGATGCTTTTTATCATATCTCCTATAAAAACTTCTAGATATTTCATTATACCGCACCTTTACAGCTTATTAAAGGGTATCGTTCTGCCTGTTCCGCCGTTCTATCATGCGCAGCACAAACAGAATCAGGACTTTTTTTATTATATATTCTCGGTTATAATAAACCTGTCCCGAAACGGAAGTTTCCGAACAGGTTTAATAAGCAAAAGAAGGATGATGCGATGAATGTATTTGATATAATCGGCCCCATCATGATCGGCCCTTCCAGTTCTCATACGGCAGGGGCGGTACGAATCGGCTTAATGAGCAGGCTGCTGCTCGGCGCCCCAGCAGTAAAGGCATATATCAGACTGCACGGCTCTTTTGCGCAGACATACAAAGGGCACGGAACCGACAGGGCACTGGCAGCCGGAATTATGGGTATGCAGACCGATGATGAGCGTATCAAAAAGAGCTTACAAATTGCCAAAGAAACCGGTCTTACTATTACTTTTGAGCCGACGGTCATTCCCGACGCTCATCCGAATACAGCGGAAATCACCTTAACCGATGCAAGCGGCAAAACCGTGTGTGTGCAGGGAGCATCCATCGGCGGCGGCAACATTGTTATTACCCACATAGACGGCAGAGAGGTAAAAATCACCGGTCAATCCCCAACGATTATCGTCGTACACAATGACATACCGGGAATGATCGCCGCCGTAACTGCACTGATGGCACAGTATAAACTCAATGTCTACAAATTCAATCTTGCACGGGACAAAAAGGGTGGAACGGCAATCATGACATTACAGATTGACGGACGCTCCCTTGGAGAAGATTTGCAAGCCGCTATCGAAAAAATACCTGGTGTTACCAAGGTGATTTTTGTTAGACCATTTTAAACGGAGTCCTCTATGCTTAGTTATGAATCAATCAACGAATTATATAAAACAGCGGAAGCGCAGCATAAACGTATCAGAGAGATTGTATTAGAAGATCAATCAGCACAGCTTGAACAGCCGGAAGAAGCGTTGATTAGGCGGATGGAAGAAAACTTGACAGCCATGCTGGAAGCAATCGAAAACGGCAGCAAACCGGGGGTTAAATCGACCAGCGGATTAACCGGCGGAGATGCATACCGATTAAAACAGACGATTGCGGAAGGTAAACACCTTTGCGGGGATCTTATGTCAAACGCTATTCAGATGGCAATGGCGGTATCCGAAATAAATGCCGCGATGGGAAAAATTGTTGCAACTCCCACAGCCGGTTCCTGCGGCATTCTTCCCGGCGCATTGGGCGCCTTGCTAAAAGTACACGGTATTCCGCAGAAAGAAGTAGTGCTGTCGCTGTTTACTGCAGGAGCTGTCGGTATGGTTGTTGCAAACAAGGCGTCGATTGCAGGCGCTTCAGGCGGATGCCAAGCTGAATGCGGCACTGCTTCCGCGATGGCAGCAGCGTGCATTGTGGAACTCTTAGGCGGCACACCGGAGATGGCAGCTCATGCTGTGGCGATAACCCTCAAGTGTATTTTGGGATTGGTATGCGATCCCGTTGCCGGTTTAGTAGAAATTCCTTGCATTAAACGGAATGCTTCCGGCGTTACACTTGCCTTTACCGCTGCGGAACTGGCACTTGCAGGTATCAAAAGCGCAATTCCCGTGGATGAAACCATCGAGTCCCTCAAACGGGTCGGCGACGGACTTCCGGCATCGCTTCGTGAAACGGCCCAAGGAGGTTTAGCAATAACACCGACGGGACAAGCCTTTGAACGGCAGGTCTTCGGTACGCGCTCACCGCTTACCGGCAGTCCGTGCAATACCTGCGGCTCATGCGGATCATGTGGTAACTGATGAGGGGAAGCCTATAGGGCATCTCTAAAAACTCGGTTAGATTTTTAGAGATGCCCGACGAGTTTTGCTTTAAATCTTTATATTGTAATGACTTAAAGCAAAACATCGCAAGTAAATCTAAGGAAAACCTCTAAAAAACTGAGGTTTTTAGAGGTTCCCTATATTACCTTCAAAAAGCTCAGTACAAAGACTATCCCAAAAATAGTGATACACGATAGTACCGTTGAGAAAATAACGACTTGAGCAGCGAGTTCATGATCACAGCCAAGTTGTTCAGCCATAACCGCTGAAATAACAGCCGTAGGCGAACCGTAAAGCGCGATAAGCGCTACAATCTCATTGGCTCGAAATCCAAGATAAACAGCCAGCGTAATAAAGATTAATGGCATACCGATGAGCTTGCCCGCAACGGTAATCATCAGATTTTTAAAATTTGCCGAAACTTTTGAAAAATCGAGCATTGCACCCAGTACGATAATGGGAAATACACTGCCTACTTTGCCGATATCCGTCAACGATTTATTGAAAAAATGGGGAATAGGAGGATGCAGCAAGGACATCATAATTCCTAAAAGAGAGGCAATGACCATGTGATTTTTTAATACATCTCGTATCAGCTTCTTTTTGTTGACGGCGCATCCGCCATAGATTGAAAATATAACAACGGCTGCAGCATTGAAGATGGGAACAACAACCATAATAAGCATCGATGCCAAGATCGCGCTGTTTTCTCCTGCAATATAAGAAGAAAGGGGAATCCCAAGCATCACAAAATTACTTCTAAATGTCCCCTGAATCATAACGCCTTGCTTTTTTTTATCTTTCTCAAATAAGGGAACAATGATAATAAGCAGGAAGATAGCGACTAAAATACTTCCTGCAGCATACAGAACGAAGCGCAAATCGAAAACTTCATTTAAATTTGTCTTTCTAATATTATTAAAGGTTACGATCGGTAAAAGTAAGTCAAAGCAGAGCTTATTTAATTGGGCAATCGTTGTCTTGCTGAAATACCCTTGTTGTTTGAGAAAATAGCCGAAAACAACTAAGAGAACGACCGGCATAACTGCATTAAATGCTATAAAGAAACTTCCCATGTTATGCTCCTTACGCTACCGGTTGGAAATTGTCTGAGAATACCCGTTTTAGATAAACGGGCAAAAAAATCTCAACAAAACCTCTAAAAAGCTGAGTCTTTTAGAGGTTCCCATACTGCTTATACCTTGAACTTTCCGATTTCTCCGGTAACGTTGGCCGCATTTTTCTGATTATTCATCGCAATAGTATTTACTTCTTGCATTGCATTGTTGACTTCCGCTATTCCGGCTGCCATTTCAGCCATGCTTTGTGTAATAATCTCAGACAGGTTGGCAAGTTTTTTGATACCGGCTGAAATATCGGTAGCTTCGGAAAGTATGTTATTTGAATCGGCTTTAACCTTCGATGTTATGGCATTCACTTCACTAATCACATTCAAGACGTCTTCACCGCCCTGCATTTGTTCCTTCATGGTACGGATCATGCCGTCTTCCTGTCGATAGATAAAGTCCATCATAGCACTGATTTTTTCAAATTGCTCCGCTACCAGCGGTCCTGCACCATTAAGACTTTCGATCTTATGTTTAAGTTCTTCCAAAACCTTAGTAATACTTGTACCTTGAGCACCCGATTCCTCAGCCAGCTTCCGTATCTCATCGGCGACGACTGCAAACCCTTTTCCCGCTTCCCCCGCATGGGCTGCCTCAATTGCAGCATTCATCGCGAGAAGGTTTGTTTGGCTTGCCGTATTTTGAATAACCGTAATAGCATCGAGAAGACTCTCGGATTGCTCCGTTACTACCTTTGTTACCTCAACAACCATCGCAACGGTCTCTTTACCGGTATGAGTTGTTTTTTCAAGGGTTTTAATCGATTGAAGATTTTTTTCAGCCCGTTCTTGTAAAGTCCGGATATTTTTTATAATTTCTTCGATTGTAAGAGATGAGCCGGAAATACTTTTAGCTTGATTATCAATATGAAAATCAAGGCTTGACATCGTTTGAGCAATAGAATCTATCTTTGCAGCAGTTTCAGTAACTTCCGTATGCTGAACCATGACGCTGTCTTTTACACTTTCAATATTCCCTGTTATCTCATTAAGCGCTGCAGCAGAATTCACCATTCTTGTAGACAATGTCTGGCTAACCGCTTGCATATTTTTTGCCGTATTAGTGATAACCAAAAAAGAAGCACGGATTTTTTCTATTGCATTATTCATGGATAACGCGATGGCACCGAGCTCATCGGAATGTACTGCTGCCTGAACGGTAAAATCACCTTCTGCAACTTTATCGAAAATAGCATGGAGTTTAATAAATCGTCCGAATAAATAGCGGAGCATAAACTGATTGACTGCGATCATAACTATTACCAGTACGGCCGTCCATAAAAGAGAATAGCTCATAATCGCGAAAATCGGCGGTGCAAAATCCTTTACAGGAACTGCCATGATAGTATAATAAGGCAAATTGGCAAGCTGTTTTTTTACAACAACCACTCTGCCGAGCGAAGCATCGTCATAGTATTGAAGATTACTGTAGCCGGTTAAGTTTGAAAGAATACCGATCACCTTATTCAGTTTTTTATTTGTAAAGTCGGCATTTGAGCAAAGCGATAATGTATCGGTATTATCAATAATACCGACCCATGATTGCGGACTCGGTAGCGATTTATTTATTTTAGCAACGGTTTTTTGTAAATCGACTGCCATACCGGCAAATCCGATAGCTTCCCCTGCCGTATTAAATACTTTTACGTTAAACCAAAAATTCGTTTTATTGAGCGTTTTATTATAATCGACACTATAAAATAACGTCTGCGGACTTTTCATCATGGTAAAAAACCATGAATCATCGGCTTCGGTAAGTATATCTTTTTTTACCTGTTTATTACTATCAACAACATAGTAATTACCGGTTAAATTCGAAGCGGCAAAACCTGCAGAAAACTGTTCATCTTGACTAACATCAATCAGTCTTTCGGTAACTTTAGCGCCATTTTCGTTATCTTTTTCATAACTGTTAAACCAATCCAGCAAGTACGGTTCTTCCGCTAAGTCTTGCGAACGTGCTAAGCCCACTGCAAGGTTTGCCTGTAATTCAGAACATGAAGCATCCAACATAAACGGTACGGTCTTATAGAAATTACTTTCCATATATGACCTTGCTTGCATAACGCTAAAAGCGAGGGCTCCGCAAACAGCGATAATAAGCGTCGTTACCAAAAACAGGTTAACTGATGTCCGTATTTTCATAGAGTCTCTCCAGCATAGTAAGAAAAATTTGACGATAGAATGAGTGTACCGTATTTTCATTTTTATAGCTAGATAGGCATTGCCCTGTATCGCCCAATGGAGCTTTTTTTTCTTTTATGCTATAGTGAATGCTCTATGGATTATTATGCAGTGCAGGTAAAAACAGGTAAGGAACCGGAGCTGTTAAAAACAATACGGAAATTAAATGAAGAAAAACATGAAATAGAAGCCTATTTTCCGCGCCGCATACTGTATGTTAAAAAGAAAGGTATACGGCACAAAGTTGATGCCCCGGTATTTCCCGGCTATATTTTTTTAGAAATCGCTGACTTATCGCTTCCGCTTTGCTGGCAGCTCCGTAAGACACCGAATTTTTATCATTTTTTGCCGAATAATCAAAATCCATTGCCGCTTGCCGATAATGACCTCGCGCTTTTGCGCCATTTTCTTTCATTCGGAGAAGTTACTGCTCCGTCTAAAGTATACTTCGACGCGAATGCACGGATATGTGTTGTAGAAGGGGCGCTGAAAGGGCTTGAAGGAAAAATTATCAAAGTTGATAGAAGAAAGCAACGGGCTAAGGTACTGCTCGATATGTACACCGACAGCTTTCCCATCGATTTGGCTTTTGATGTGATAGAGCCGGCAGCTGCCGGTTTAGGTGGAGGGGAGAGATGACAGCTCAAAGTAATAAAGTACAGCCGACCGTGTATATTATCGGGGCGGGGCTTGCGGGCACCATGATTGCCCACGAAATAAAACGGAAAGGCGTATTCGGCCGTGTTGCGGCATTCCTTGACGACGATCCGCAGAAAATCGGTACTAAAATTGAAGATATTCCGGTACTTGGTCCGATTCAAGATGTTGCCCGCCTTATCAGAGTGGAAGCGCGGGATGAACTGTTGATTGCCATTCCAAGTATAAAGGCAGAGCGATTACGCGAAATCTATGCAATTGTAAAAGAGGCAGGATTTACCACCATCAAATTACTGCCCGGTATTTCGCAGATTGTAGACGGGAATGCGCACCTCGTACAAGCACGGGAGATAAACCCGCAAGACCTGCTCGGACGCACACCGATAAAAATCAGCTTAAAAAACAGCCTTGCCTATCTGCGCGGAAAGCGGGTACTGATTACCGGTGCAGGCGGCTCCATCGGCAGCGAACTGGCGCGACAGCTCCTTTCAGGCGGTGCTGAGCGGCTCTATCTATTCGGGCATGGAGAAAACTCAATTTACCAGATCGATAAAGAACTACACCTCTTACAAGAAGAAGGTGTCGGCGATAAGGCGACGATTGTGCCTATCGTGGGCGAGCTGAAAGACCGGGAGTATATGCGGTATATTATCGGGAAGCTCCGCTGCGATGCGGTCTTTCATACGGCGGCTTACAAACACGTACCGCTGATGGAAGCGAACCCCGTCGCCGTCATCGAAAACAACGTGTTCGGCACCAAGAACTTGCTCGACGCCTGTATCGAAAACGGCGTAAAACGCTTTGTGCTTATCTCGACGGATAAGGCGGTTAATCCCGTATCGATTTACGGGGTTTCGAAGATGCTCAACGAGAAGATGGTACTTGAAGCCGCCGCGCGCGTCAAAGAAAAATACGGCAGCGCTGATTATGCCTATATGTTTGTCCGGTTCGGAAACGTACTCGGTTCGCGCGGCTCGATTTTTCCGCTCTTTGTCGAACAGGTAAAAAAAGGAGGCCCCGTAACGGTAACCTCCCCCGATATGATGCGCTTTTTTATGACCATACCGGAAGCCTGTTCACTCGTATTGCAGACTGGCGGAGTGGGCATCAACGGGCAGTCATACCTACTGGATATGGGCGAACCGGTCAATATTCTGGAAACCGCCCGTCAGCTGATACGGTACATGGGCTACGAACCGGAAAAAGACATACCGATAGAAATCATCGGGGTACGTCCGGGAGAACGGTTGGAAGAGCCGCTCACTTCCGAAACGGAGTACACTGAGCCGACCGAGTATCCGAAAATTCTCCGTCTCCAAAACCGTGAAGAATACGACAGCAGCACTCTCGGCAAACTGCTTACAGCCCTGTATCCCGTATGCTGTCCTTCGGGTGACTCGGAGCTTTATCGGAATAAAGAATACCTGACGCGTATCCTCTGCGACGCATGTCAGTCGCTTAGGGATGCGCAGTAAAAACATTTCTCGCACATTAAATCTAAAAGGTTTTATAGGAGATTACATTATATGAATAACACACATCATCAGGCTTGTACCACCGTGCTGGTCGGTAAAAAGGCCTCAGTTGACGGTTCGGTGATGATTGCCCGTAACGAGGACTTTCACGAAGCGGTTTCGGTTAAGCTGTTCACCGTGATGCCCGCAAGCGAGGTAAAAAACCGTACTTATACGTCGAAGAACACCGGCGTTACCGTTGCGCTGCCGGAGAAGGCGCTCCGCTGCACTTCTACGCCTCAGGCATTTCAGCTGCTGAAGGGTGAGGAAGGCGAATACGGAGAAGCAGGCATCAACGAAAAGAATATTGCCGTCAGCTCCACCGAAAGCGTATACGGCAATCCGCGCGTGCTTGCGTTCGATCCGCTCGTACCGGACGGTATCGGAGAAGATGCTATCCACAACATCGTAGCACCGTTTATCAATTCCGCGCGGGAAGGGGTTGCCTTTTTAGGTAAGCTCATCGCACAGTACGGTTCGGCGGAAGGCAACGGGATCCTGTTTGCCGATGCGGATGAAGCATGGTATATGGAAATCCCGTGCGGACATTACTGGGTCGCGCAGCGCATCCCCGACGACTGCTATGCCGTCGCACCTAATCAGGTCTGTATCGAAACCATCGATTTCTCAAACGAGCGTGATTTTATGTGGGCGGACGGCATTCAGGCATTTGTCAATACGCATAAGCTCAATCCCGACCGCGAAGGTTTTAACTTCCGGCATATTTTCGGCACTTCAACCGAGAAAGACCGTGTGTACAACACGCCGCGCGCATGGTTTGCACAAAAATACTTAAACCCCGAAATAGAGCAAAGCCCCGTATCCAACGATATCCCGTTTATACGAAAGGCGAGCAGGCTGATTTCGGTAGAAGATGTGCAGTATATCTTGAGTTCGCATTACAACGAAACCGTCTATGATCCGCTCGGCAAGGCGGGAACCGACTACGAAAAAACACAATTCAGAGGCATCTCCCTTTCCCGCACGGCGGAATCCCATATTCTCCAGCTGCGTTCCCGCGTACCGAAAGGCATGGCCGCTATTCAGTGGCTCGCATTCGGCACCACCGCCTTTACCCCCTATGTGCCGTTTTTTACCAACATCAACGACACGCCGAAAATCTACAAAAAAAAGACGGCGACCGTTTCGCTCGAAAATGCGTATTGGTTGTTTAAAATCCTCGGATTCCTCACCGAAAGCCGCTATCCCGCGTTCCGCGAAGCAAACACAACCTATCTGAACGAGATGCAAACCTACGGGTTCAAACGCGTTCACGAGGTTACCGAAGCAGGCAAAGCCCTAACCGGAGAAAAACTGACCGAATTCCTCACCGCGGAAAACGAAAAGACCGCCGCTTACGTCATTAAAAAGACCAAAGACCTGATCGCGCAGCTGATGCTGGAATCGTTTAACTACTCAAAGCTCAGCTTCAAAATGGATAAAAACCTGTAAAAACTCAGGGCAAACGCATCAGACTGTTTTTTTAACAGCCCTGCAGAATAAACAGGCTATTCGACCAGAGTTTCGCCGTTCCACGGCTCAAATGGTCTCACATCCTATTTATTCTGCAATTTTGTCTATTTCTCTGATGCGTTTGCCCTTTTTCTGAAAAAAATTGTGCAAAATTTTATCTAAAATTTTGCACAAATGGAAGGTAAAAATATGCTTACGATACGGAATGTTTCAAAGACGTATGGACGGTCAAGGGAAAAGGCGGTTGATAATCTCTCTTTTGAGGCGAAAAGCGGGGAGATTTTCGGCTTTTTGGGGCCGAACGGGGCGGGAAAAACGACGACCATCAAAATGCTCACCGGTGTCATTGCGCCCGATTCGGGGGATATTCTCATCGGCGGTACCGATATACTGAAATATCCGCTGGAAGCAAAGCGGAAAATCGGGTATGTAACCGATAATCCCGAAGTGTTTGTGCAGTTTAAGGCGCTTGAATACCTCAACTTTGTCGCGGATGTGTACGGTGTTTCAACCGAAGAGCGGCAGAAACGGATTGCAGAGTATACCGCGCTTTTTGAAATCGATACGGTATTGAACACGCGCATCGCGAGTTTTTCACACGGCATGAAGCAAAAGCTGCTCATTGCGGCAAGCCTTATCCATCAGCCGGAATTGTGGATTTTGGATGAGCCCATCGTCGGGCTTGACCCTCAATCCGCGTTCCGCCTGAAAACCCTAATGCGGAGCTATGCCGATTCGGGAAAGACGGTGTTTTTTTCCACGCATATCATGGAAATTGCCGAAAAGGTATGCGACAAACTTGCGATTATCAACAAGGGGCGGATGCTGTTTTGCGGGTCGCTGTCTGAACTGCAAGCACAGCGCGGCACAAACGATTCACTTGAGCATCTGTTCCTTATGATGACGGAAAGAGGCACTTCACCCGCTGCTTCTTCGTAAAACAGCAGGTACCTGAAAATCCGGAGCGTTTTTTCGGATACCTGCCGAATTTCAAAATGCTATACTGATGGCGCTATTGTGACGGTGTATTTCACAATACTGCCCTTAGAGATGCGCTATTGTAGTTCGCCACGCTCAACGGAGAATTTTCCGTCTTTCTTTTTTGCTTCAACTTTAATATCGCCGATAGGTTTCCACTCGACCGCAAAAGTGATTGTCGGACTAAATTCATAATATTTACGGGCGCCTACATTCTTTAACTGAGGTTTAATTTCACAATTGAATTTTAATGTCCAATCTTTAAGATAATGGGTAAGGCCTATATCCAGCGATTGGAGTTTAAATCCTGATGCTTCCCGTTTTGATGTATCCCAAAAATAAAATGACTCAACCAAATCGGTCAGTACATTGGTATTGCCGGGAATAACAATCGGTAAATTGAGTGCTTTTTGAAAATATCGTGCAATGACATCATTCCTGCTTGATGAACCGAAAGAAAAATCCCAAAATTCATGGATATTAAAAATAATCTTAGGTGCAAACGTAAAATAGCTATCCGTAATGCGGACTAAATTAAACTGTAAGGTTGACGACAATCCAAGCTGTATTTTGATACGGTTTTTCCATGCATAAATAGTAAAGGGATTGGAAGTATTGGAAAACGAAAAGCCCAAAGCAAAGGGAATAAATCGTTTTTCCGTACCGTCCAGAACCCATGTCTTTAACGACGGGTCAAGTTTTTGCGGTATTTCGCGACTTTGGGTATAAAAGGCTGAAATATATTTCCACCCAAAAGTGATATGCAGCCGCTCATTGCTCTTCTCTTGGATATTATAGATATAGGTTTGGGCAGTCCGTATATCATGGGGAAGCGTCCATGTTACATCTGCCTTAAATGGTTCCCACGCCCATTTATCTGCCACATTCTCTTTTTCGAACAACTTTGTCGAGGCTGTCAATGTTCCATACGGAAATGATACGTTGAGTGAAGTACTATAGGCTTGCAAAAGCGGCGGCAGATTCATAGAAAAAGTAATTTTTTGCGTATACTTTTCCGCAAGTATAACACCGAATACCGCAGATCCCGTATGGGCAGTGATAAAATCTTTATTCCACTTTACCCCCTGTGTTTCCCATTTAGGATTACTATACGAACCGGTAAACGTATTTTTTGCTAAAATTTCCGTGATACTCCAGCTAAAGGATATAGGTTTAAATAGATCGTTATACACAAAAGGATTGACCGTTACTGAGTTTTCGTTTTTCAGCGTATACACATTCGCTTTAAAGTTGTTGAGCTCTAAAATCGGCTTTTTACTTACATCCCGTGTCCAGGGGTGCCGCTGATAATTTCCTGAAATAATAAGGTTACTCGAGAGAGTAATAAGATTTTGCGAATAGGATAGCGTACCTTTTAAACCGGCACTCCCCTTCAGCTGATAATAGCGCGATTCATAGTCCTGCCAACGTATATCTTCGGGTTTATTCCACTGTGAAGAAGCAAAGGTTGTCTCTTGTAATGCGGAAAAATCTCCCGAATATGTGAGTGAATATGTAATACTATGATCGAATTCTTTGCCGTATACCGGCTTAAACACCGGAACAAAGGTATCAAAGTATTCCTTTTTATCGGTGTTTTCGGTTTTCCCTGTATCCGATGATGTTTTATCCTTCGTTATAAACGGATGGTCGATACCTTCAACATCGGGGATCTTTTTTGCCGGTTTTTCATTAAACAGCGTATTTGATAATAGTGTTCCTGCAATTGAGATTTTCCCCTCCGGCTTAAAAAGCGACGGATAAAAGAAAACCCGCTGAGGTGCATAGGCTTCTTCACCGGTTGCCGGCGGGTTTGTTTCTTTTGAAGAAAAGTTAACGGTCAGTGATGCGGTATCCAGATTAAATGAAGAAATCCATGGGCTGATTTTCTTAAATGACGGACGGATAGAACCGTTAAGCTTCCACGAATAGGAACTTTCCATTCCTATATCAGCGCCTTTTGCCAACTTATCTTTGTTCAAAAGATAATTAAACCAATTCATGTCCTCCGATCGATCAAAAAAGTCTTTCTTAAAATAAGGGTCGGATACAAAGGGGACATTTATCGAAAGTTGAAACGGCGCCTGCGAAATACCGAAATTGATATGCGCCCTGTATCGAAACGGAAGCGGCATTCCTAAAAAAAAGCTTTTATTGTAGTACCGTTTTCCATTCGTATAATAGGTAGTATGTGTAATACCGTCAATACCGATTCTATTCAGCGGAAAGAGTGTCCGAGACATTCCGAAAAAAAGTGAAAAATCAAGTTGGCTAATCGGCGTATTTTTAGGGATGATCTTTCCGTCTATGCCGACTAAACCACCCAGCTGTGAATAGGTGTCGGCAATGAGTTTGATATAGGCAGGGCTTATATCAGTCGCATCTTCATCAAGGTTCTTAAAAAACAAACCGATTCGTTCTTGCTTTTTAAGCCTATCACTTTTCATGAAATTGGAGAAAGAACCGGATTTTTTTGAATCGGTATCAAGCGGTTTACGACCGAGAAGATATGTCGTTGTTTGAAGAAAATAGCCCTCACGACTGCGGAAGCCGAACACCGGATGAACCACCATTTCATCGGCAGGATGATAAAAAAACGGCAGATATAATATCGGTACAATTCCAATGGAGAAATAACCGTTTGCAAACGCAAGCTCGTTACCCGGCAACAGCCAAATCCGGCTTGCACGGATAGACCACAACGGTTCTTCGTCCGGATCGGGGTTGGTACTTAGTGCGGCATCTTTAAATCCTGTTGTACCACTTGAATCGCGGCCGACCGTTGCCGATTGAATCGTAAAAGGATTTTGCCCCTGTTTCCGCGGAGCCTGTTTAATCGTACCGTCGAGGAATATACCTTCCATCTCATCGATATTGAAGAGCAGCAATTCACCGGTGAACTCTTCCGCCCCTTCGGAACCGCCCGTCTTCCTGCTGTACCGGACATTTCCTTCTGCCTCGATCGTATTTTCCGAACGGTTGTACACCAACTTATCGGACTCAATTGTAGAAACGGATGAGCCTTCTTTTACCGAAACCGAAACGCCGCCGGTAAAGACAATAATGTCATCTTTTTTCCCTTCAATAGCTTTTTGAGCCTCTTCGGTTGTTACCGGAACCTGAGCGTCGGATGTATTTTCCGTGCCGCCGGTTTGTTCTACCGGAGATTCCGTGCTTTCCGTAACAGGAAGTGTGTCGGCAACGGACTGCTGACCGGCATCAGCCTTTATTGCCGCAGAAGACTCCCCTGCCGTTTCACTTTTATCCGGATTGGTGCGATACTGCGCCTTATTCTCTTTCTTAAACACCTCCATTATGCGCACGGAATTGATGGTAATAACCTTCGGTTCTTTCGCGGTCTGCGCATAGGGAGAAGCGAGAATGAATAAAAAAAGGCAAAAAAAGGAAACAAGCAGCTTTTTCATTATACGGCTGTCTATAAAAACCTATGAGCTTTTTTGCCGCTGCCGGTCAAGCATCTCTTTGATGTAAAACCCCGTGTAGGAATTTTTCACTTCGGCAACTTCTTCCGGCGTTCCTTCCGCAATAATAGTACCGCCACGGGAACCTCCTTCCGGACCGAGGTCGATGATATGATCGGCTTGCAGGATAACATCGAGGTTGTGCTCGATCATTAGGGCGGTATTACCCTGATCCACCAGCCGCTGAATAACTTCCATCAACTGTTTAACATCCGCAAAATGCAGCCCCGTTGTCGGCTCGTCCAAAATATAGAGCGTTTTCCCCGTCGAACGCTTGGAAAGCTCGTGCGCCAGTTTAACCCGCTGCGCTTCGCCGCCCGACAAGGTAAGCGCCGACTGCCCGAGGCGGATATAGCCGAGCCCTACCGAAAGGAGGGTCTGCATTTTGCGGGCGATCTGCGGCACGGGAGCGAAGAACTCGGCGGCTTCTTCGATGGTCATGTCGAGCACGTCGGAGATGTTCTTCCCCTTGTACCGGACATCGAGCGTTTCTTTGTTAAACCGCTTGCCACGGCACACATCGCAGGTGATATACACGTCGGGTAAAAAGTTCATTTCGATTGCGATTGCGCCGTCGCCCTGACAGTGCTCGCAGCGGCCGCCCCGCACATTAAACGAAAAGCGTCCCGGCTTATAGCCCCGCGCTTTGGCTTCCGGCAAGTTTGCAAACAGGTCACGAATTGCGGTGAACACCTCTACATAGGTCGCAGGATTCGAGCGGGGCGTTCTGCCGATCGGGCTTTGGTCGATATTGATAACCTTATCGATATGCTCAAGCCCTTTTATCTTTTTGTATGCGCCCTCCGGCAAGCCGCTGCGCATCAGCGCATTGGATACGGCGGGATACAACACATCCGAAAGGAGCGTGGACTTCCCCGAACCGGAAACGCCGGTGATGCAGGTAAAGGCTCCGAGCGGAATGGAAACCGAAACATTCTTTAAATTATGCTCGGTTACACCCTGCAAAGTTAAAAAGGAGCCGTTCCCTTTCCGCCGTTCTACAGGAAGGTCCATGCAGAGCGTTCCCGCAAGGTACTGACCGGTAAGGCTTTCCGTTACCTGCATCACCTCGTCGGGTGTACCCGCCGCTACGACAGCGCCGCCGTGCACCCCTGCACCCGGGCCTAAGTCTACGATGTAGTCGGCAACGCGGAGGGTTTGCTCGTCGTGTTCTACTACGATGAGCGTATTGCCGAGGTTGCGCAGGTACAGCAGCGTATCGATCAGCCGCTGGTTATCTCGCTGGTGCAATCCGATGGACGGTTCGTCAAGGATGTACAGCACTCCGATTAAGCTGGAGCCGATTTGGGTCGCAAGCCGTATCCGCTGCGATTCCCCGCCGGACAGCGTCGCCGCCTTCCGTTCAAGGGTAATATAGTCAAGCCCCACGTTTTTCATAAATTGGAGGCGGGAGGTTATCTCTTTTAAAATCTGGTGTGCAATAGTCTTTTCCGTAGCGGTCAGCTTGAGCTTTTCAAAAAACGTAATTGAATCGCCGACGGAAAGGCTGCTTAACTCGTAAATATTTTTACCGCCGACGGTAACAGCCAAGGCTTCGGGCTTTAAACGCTTACCGCCGCAGTGCTCGCACGTCGTAACCGCCATATATTTTTCGTACGATTCCCGCTGCGCTGCCGAATACGCTTCGTTATAGCGGCGCTGCATATCGGCATAGATACCGAGCCACGGACGGCGGTACTTTGACTTACCCGACCCGTCCTGCCGTTCGTACACAAATTCAATCGGTTCAAGGCCGGAGCCGTCCATGATAATCTTTAAATCTTTTTTTGATAAATCTTTTACCGGCGTGTCGAGTGAAAAACCGAAGCGGTGGGCAAGCGACTCAAAACGGGCGCGGTTCCACGCAGAATCGGGATTATAGGGCAAGAACGCCCCCTCGTTAAAGGACAGCGAGGTGTCGGGAACCATCAGCTTAAAGTCGAAACGCTGCTTATGCCCCAGACCGGTACATTCGGGGCAGGCGCCGTAAGGGTTGTTAAACGAAAAAAGGCGCGGCTGCAAATCCGGCATCGAAATACCGCAGTCGGGACAGGCATTCTTTTGCGAAAAGAACACTTCCGTTATCGGGTCATCCGCTGTCTTTTGCCGCAACGCTATCAACGTTCCGCCGGAACTTTCCAACGCAGTCTCTACCGACTCCGAAAGCCGTTTGCGGGCATCGGCGGACAGCTGAATACGGTCGACGACAATCTCTATAGTATGTTTTTTTTGTTTATCGAGCTTAATACCGTCTTCCAAATTAACCGTCAATCCGTCGATGCGCGCACGGAGAAAGCCCGCCTTTTGGGCGTCTTCGATAATCTTCTGGTGTTCGCCCTTCTTGCCTTTGATAATCGGCGCGAGAATTTGAACACGGGTACGGTCTTCCCAGCTCATAATCGCATCGATAATTTGATCGACCGTTTGCTCCTGAATTTCTTTCCCGCACTGCGGACAATGCGGATGCCCCGTTCGGGCATACAGGAGGCGGTAGTAGTCGTAAATTTCCGTTACCGTACCGACCGTCGAGCGCGGATTACGGTGCGTGGTCTTTTGTTCTATGGAAATAGCCGGAGACAAGCCTTCGATATAATCGACATCGGGCTTATCCATACGGTCTAAGAACTGCCGCGCATACGCCGAAAGGGATTCCACATACCGCCGCTGCCCCTCGGCAAAGATGGTATCAAAAGCAAGAGAGCTCTTCCCCGAACCGGAAAGCCCCGACACCACAATGAGCTTGTCGCGGGGCAGCTCCACATCGATATTTTTGAGATTGTGCTCGCGCGCACCTTTAACAATGAGTTTATTCACGTGCGCACGATTCTGTACTTCATTTTCTTGCATGATAAAGATTAAATTAACGCTTATTTCGCCTTGCCTTGATTCGCAACGGCGTTGATCTTGGCATTGATTTTTTCCTGATCTCCCAAATAGGCCTTACTCACCACATTAAAATTAGTATCAAATTCATAGACAAGCGGAACGCCCGTCGGCAAATTTACCTGAATAATCTCTTCATCGCTGAGGTGCTCGAAGTATTTAATAAGTGCACGGAGCGAATTACCGTGGGCGGCAATCAGTACGCGCTTACCTGCCAGCATATCTCTTTTAATTACCGATTCGAAATACGGAACAGCCCGTGCAATGGTATCTTTCAGGCTTTCGGTACGCGGTAGCTCGGCCTTGTCGATGCCGCGGTATGCAGTTTGGAGATACGGACAGCGTGTATCGTTTTCGGCAAGGACGGGCGGCGCAATATCGAAGGAACGGCGCCAAATCTTTACCTGCGCTTCTCCGTATTTTTCAGCCGTTTCAGCTTTGTTCAATCCTTGCAGATCGCCGTAATGTCGTTCGTTCAGCTTCCATGTTTTAACGACGGGAAGCCAGTTGCGGTCAAGCTCATCCAATACGAATTGCAGCGTATGAATCGCCCGTTTTAAGTATGAGGTATAGCAGATATCAAAGTCAAAACCGGCTGTGGCAAGCGCTTTTCCGCCTTCCTTTGCTTCCTCTACGCCCTTTTCCGACAGTTCAACATCAGTCCAACCGGTAAACAGGTTCAACTTGTTCCATTCACTTTCGCCATGCCGTATAAGCACTAATTTCATTTTCTACCCCCTATGATATGAAAAAACGGTAATTCATCTCCGAAAATATCGGATATTCTTTTTCTCTTTTAATCAGCCGATCGGTACCGATCGAGCCGGAACCGAGTGAATCATACACATCGGTAAAGGCAGCAAGATGCTCCTCGCATTCTGCAGCGGCGTATTCGGCAGAGGTTTGGGCATCCGCCATCAACGGCCAATCAGTCGATTGGGCAAGCAACAACTCTTTCGCTGCCATATTCAGCATCCGCTCTTTAATACCTTGGTCACTGGGAAAACGTCCGGCAAGGTCGATCATCCGTTCGGTAGCCTTTTGAATACGGGGAAACATCCAATCGTTTGAGCTGTTGATCAGTTCATCCGCATATCCGCTCGGCAGGTTAGAAGCATAAAAAGGATTAATACTCTGTATCCGCCGCACTTTTTTCAGGTATTCGGCGGGTAAAGCGCATTGCATATCATGCCGCTGTGCGAGTTTGCGGAATACAGCTTCCAGCCACCACATTCCCTCCGTCCATGTTTTGCCGAGAAACCTTAGCGGAAGCACGGAAACTGAACACAGCGGATCGGGATCGATATCAAGCAATTCTGCAGCCTCCGTTAATACCGCATCACGGTTTGCAAGAAACCGCTCGGCATCTTTTTCCGCTTGCAGTGCGCCTGCCGCTGCGTCATAGTCGCCGCCGCCTCGCCGATGATAACAAAATCCTGTTGTACGCCGTCCTTTTTTCACATCGAACAGGGGCGAAAGCGCTTGTTCATCCAGTTCAAACCCGGCATCTTTATCGGTATCGAGGTAATCGGGGTGCAGATAAAAACCGGTTTCGGAATGTGCAATATCGGTGTATGCGGTACTGTCTTTTCCTAAAAACGAAAGCCCGCTTTCTCCCATCGCGGCAGAAAAGACACCATTCACCGGCGGCCGATCGGCAAATAAGAAACTTTGGCTTTCCAATACGGTATAATCGATACCGTACGACTTGATCATACTGTCCAGCCCCGTATCATACCCCATCGATGGGAGCCAAAACCCTGCGGGAACCGTTGCAAAATCCTCCCGAAAACTGCTGAGTCCTTGTTCAATCTGAACGGTAAGCGCTTCGGGCATAGCCTGATAAAACGGGAAAAAACATGGCGTCGCCGATGTTGCAAGCAGTTCAATACAGCCTTTAGCGGCAAAGGAATTTATTCCGCTCAAAATATTTTTTTTATAACGGACATAAAAATCTTCTCGGTTCATCTGTAAAAACTCAAGGGACAGCCGTACAAGAGCTTCCCGAGGTGAGCCTGCTGCCCGCTTTAATTCCTGCTGTGCAAATACGATATGCTGATCCAAGTACACGCCGTACCGTTCTTGACACAAAGGAGATTTCAGCATTTCGCACAAAAGCGGAGAAATGACCAGCGCACACTTAAACGGAACAGCATCGGCATCCAAACGGCTGCATATCCGTAAAAACGGTAAAAAACCGTACGATAGCATTTCATATAACTGTGTCGCTTCAAGCGGCTCATTCTCTTCCGAATGACGGATATACGGTACGTGAGCATGAAAAATAAAAAGTAAGGTCTTTTTAATCATCGGGTACCTCGAATATACTGTTCTTCGAACACGGGGATGGCGAAACAGCAACCGACTTTCAAGACATCCCCAAGCTTTTTTATCTAAAGGCCTGCCGGTAATGCCTAAAGTGGGACTTCTTTAAAGCAGCCAATCCCGATAGACTGATTATCTTATTCACCGCATTTTGTGAAATGCAAAGCCGTTGTGGAATATTCTTCCGCTGCATGCCGACGATATTCGATTGTGCCAATATCTGCTCACGGCCGTTCGTAAAATGAGCCATTAAATCGATACGATGCAGGTATTCGTCAAAAGAGACATGCACATAGTGCCTACGGTCTTCCTTGAGTACCTGTATATCAAAAAAGTCTAATGATTTTGAAGTATTCTCAGGATCGAGGGAATGTACACGCAGTGAAAAAAAAGAAAAATCTTTCGCTTCCGTTAATTCGGTAAAAAGGCGTTTATGAAAATCCCAAAAGACAAAAAACCACAGCGGATTTTTTAAGATAACCCGTATTTCGGTCATATTATAGCTATAGGTTGCCTCATGAGGCTTTACAGACGCCGCAATGGAATCACCACTGTATTCATCATTCGCAGTACCGTCATCAAGATCGAGCAATTCGCCGATCAAAAGATGCCTGGTCAAATCCGACGACAAAAACAGCCCATATTGGTCTGCCAATGCAAAAAGAGCATCCGTCGACAGTGTTTGCAAATAAGATCTGGTAAATTTCACCGCATTACCCATTGAGGCATCATCTAAAATATTCATCGTTATGTCAAGACTCAAGCCTTTTGAAATAGACTGTTAAGCAGTTGTACATCCGTGTACAACTGCTTAACGACGAGATTTGTGCATAACACAAATCTCGCTCCTGTATAAAACCACTGCCATCCTTGGCAGTTCTGAAGATGCTAGGAGCCTAGCCAAAATAAAGCGGAGACACGCCACAGAATGTACATCCTATACATTCTGTGGCTACGAGTTTAGCTCAAATCTAAACTCGCTACTGATTTATTTCCCCGCCATCCTTGGCGGAAATGATACGTTGAGCATTTTCAGTAGGACCATAATAAAATAGCCTTTCCGTAAGCCTTTTGAAATAGACGATGCAGATGCTAGGAGCGTACAAAAAACACCCGCAGGCGTACTTTTTGTACGTCGAGGACTGTTTTTTGTTAAGCGACAACGCAGATGCATCGTCTATTTCAAAAGGAGGTTGCGTCTTTTAGGTATATACTATAGTATAGAACACCGCTGAATTCACAATCGCCCTTTCGGCGGCGCACCTATGCGTATCAAAGATGAGCAAAAAGATGGATATAATCGATTTTATTTACAACATTGTTAAAGGTCTCAATTTACCTACCACAATACTGATATCCTTTGCGTTGATATTGATAAGCGGCTTTTTAGTCACTCGATTCACAAAAAGGATTCAGCTGCCGAAGGTAAGCGGCTATATTCTAGCAGGTATTTTAATAGGCCCAAGCGGATTGCATTTAATCCATCGGCATTTTATCGTCAACTTGGACGTTATTTCGATTATCGCACTCAGCTTTATCGCTTTTGATATGGGGAGATACTTTAAACGGAGCGACGGCAGAAAGGAATTCCGGAATGTCGTTTTTATCACGCTTTGCGAATCTCTGTTAGCGGGATGCTTAGTGACCGTTGTTATGATATTCGTATTTAAAATGAAGCTGTCTTTCTCACTCTTACTCGGTGCGATTGCAACCGCAACAGCCCCCGCCAGCACTATTATGACGATAAAGGAATACAACGGTAAAGGCCCCTTTGTCGATCTGCTGTTGCGTATCACCGCCTTTGACGATGTTGTCTGCCTTTTTGTGTTCAGTATCATGGTTGCCGTCGTCAATGCACAGGAAAGCGATGTGTTTAATATTATGAGTATTGTGATGCCGATTGCTCTTAATGCCGCAATGCTGATGTTGGGATTCATGACCGCTCTGTGTATGGAGTTTCTCATTACGGAAAAACGGAGCTTTGACAATCGCCTGATTTTAGCCGTCGCATTTCTTTTTTTGATTTCCGGTATCTGTTCATACTTCGAGGTAAGCCCGCTGCTTGCCTGTATGGTATGCGGCGCTGTGTATTACAACCGCACAAACGATAAAACCTTATTCGACCAAATGAATAATTTTTCTCCTCCGGTGATGAGCAGTTTTTTTATCATCTCCGGTATGAATATGGATCTGACCATTATCGTAACGGCGGGGATTATCGGAGTCGCGTATTTTTGTATCAGAATAATCGGAAAATATATCGGCGCATACACATCGTGCAAAATACTGTCTATCGATAAGAAGATAACGGACAATATGGGGTTTGCTCTGATGCCGCAAGCGGGTGTTGCAATCGGACTCGCGTTTATGGGGAAAGCGATGCTGCCTGAAAAGGACGGTCTCATCTTATTCAATATCATTCTGGCTTCTTCGGTGTTATATGAGTTGATGGGACCGGTAACTGCAAAAATAGCACTGATACGCTCAGGAGCAATTAAACCTCAGAATATCAAGAATCATTGAAATGATTTCCATTTTACGATATATTAACGAATAGTATCATGAAAATCGTTATTATGTATGAAAATGCGGAAAAGAAAACCGCCGAAGCAGCCGCACACATTATTGAATCTCATCAATGCGATGTCAAACACTGTCAAGCCGAAAGGTTATGGAAAGACAATACATGCTCTCCCGCAGCTCTGCTGCAGGATGCCTCGCATATTTTATTTATTTTCGGTAAGAATACACCTACGTTAGATCCTGCATTTATTTTCATTTTAGGTCTTGGTATTGGAAAGCATCTTCCTATCTTAACGCTGGGACAGAGAAAGTCATTACCCTTACCGGAAAACTGTAAACAATTTATCATCCCGTTGGCACTTGATATATTTGAAGATTTTTTTGTTAAAGAGCAGCAGAATTTTCTAACAGTAGAACGAAAGCGGCTTGCCCGCGAACAGCTGCTGGATATCGGCTGTCCTTGTTTTGAATCAAACTTTACGACAGCAGTAGAAGAAGGCAAATACGAAATTGTCAAGCTGTTTTTGGAGGCCGGATTCAGTGCTTCACAGCGGGACACGCGCGGTACTCCGGTACTTTCGCTTGCCGTCAGAAATACACACTATGAGATTACCACACTCCTGCTCACCTATGGAGCAGAGATAAATCTCCGTGCCGAAGACCGTTCCTATTCGGCATTGATGGAAGCCGCTCAAATCGGCGATTTAAAGACTGCAGAATTACTGCTCTCAAAAAATGCCGATACAAACATTCAGAGCAAGGATGGACAAACGGCATTAATACTTGCCGTCGGCAGGCAGGATGTCCCAATGGTACAGACCCTCATCAAGCACAAGGCAGATTGGAATATTTCCGATCATTTAGGTATGTCCGCGTTGGGATATGCAAAGCTGTTTCACAATAAAGAGATTTTAGAAGCTATGCAGCAGCCTTAGCTACGTCTAATCCGGCACTATCAATATCAATGTCCTTCAAAAAAATCAGCCGTTCTATTCGGCTAAAAGTGTGTGATAAGGTGAATTATTATGAAAGAAAAACTTGAAAGCTTATCGGTTCGTTGGAAAGAACTGGAAGAAGAAATACAAGACCCTGCGTTGATCAAAAACCAAAGCCGTTACAAAGAAGTGATGCGGGAACATGCCTATCTTTCAAAGCTAATGGAAGAATATGCACAGTATCTCCATCTGGAGAAAGACATTACACAAACCCGCGCAATGATGCAGGAAGAAACCGACCATGACTTGAAAGAGATGGCGCGGGAGGAGCTCCATAACCTTGAAGCTCAACTGGAGCAAAGCGAGAACAACCTTAAAGTGTTGCTCATTCCGCCCGACCCGCTCGAAGAAAAAAATATCATTATGGAAATACGCGGCGGTACCGGCGGAGAAGAAGCGGCACTCTTTGCAGCGGATCTGTTAAAAATGTACACGCACTATGCGGAATTGAAAAACTGGAAATACGAAATTCTTTCCTCAAATGAAACCGAGCTGGGCGGGTTTAAAGAAGTAACGCTGTCCATTTCAGGCAAATATGTGTACGGAAGCCTTCGCTATGAATCGGGTGTGCACCGCGTACAGCGCGTACCGGAAACGGAGGGCTCGGGGCGTATCCACACGAGTGCGGTAACCGTTGCGGTTTTACCCGAAGCGGAAGAAACGGAAATCGTTATCAAGCAGGAAGATTTGCGCATCGACGTTATGCGCGCAGGCGGTCCCGGCGGTCAGTGCGTCAACACAACCGACTCCGCCGTGCGGATTACCCATATCCCGACCGGTCTTGTCGTTATCTGTCAAGACGAAAAGAGCCAGATTAAAAACAAGGCGAAGGCAATGCGCGTCTTGCGGAGCCGCCTCTACGATATGGAAGAAGCGAAGAAGCAATCGGAGCGGGCGGAAGATCGGAAAAATCAAGTCGGTTCGGGCGACCGTTCGGAGCGCATCCGTACCTACAACTACCCGCAAAACCGCGTAACCGACCACCGGATTAATCTAACTCTCTACAAGCTCGATGCGATTATGCAAGGAGACCTCAATGAAATCGTCGAAGCGCTCTGCATTGCCGCCCGCGAGCAAATGATGAAAGCCCAAGCATAACCGGATGTTTACCGTCGCCGATGCCCGCCGCTACGCCGTCGATTTGTTTATGCAGTCGACAATACTGAAAACGCAGCCACGCTCGTCTTTAACGCTTGATGCGGACGTCCTGCTGCAGCACTTCCTTAATAAGCCGCGGGCATGGCTTTTTGCCCATGATGACACCGATATTTCTCCAATACGGGAAGTCTTTTACGCGGCGGCAGAGCGGCGCTGCACCGGTTTACCCATTGCCTATATCACCGGCGAAAAAGACTTTTGGGGGCTTCCCTTCCACGTGAGTCCCGATGTACTGATCCCCAAGCCCGACACCGAACTGCTGGTAGAGCGGAGCCTCACCGTCATAAGAGAAAAAACGGCGGCTCTCCGGCAGGATCAAACCTTGTTCATACTCGACCCCTGCACCGGATCGGGCTGCGTTGCAATATCCATTTTACATACGCTTGAAGCTGAAGGCATACGAAATCTCTGCTGCATTGCCGCCGATATTTCTCCCGCCGCCCTCGCCATAGCCCGCCGCAATGCACAGCAGCTCCTGTCGGCTGAAACACAAAGGCGGCTGCACATCATCGAAGGAGATATGCACGCATTGCCGGAAACCATCACCCGCTTTGAAGAATCGTTGCAATTGGGCACAACCCCCTTTCCCAAAGGTGCCGATAGAACATCCTCACCACCTCTGAGTGCCGAATATCTCCGCTTCGACCTCATCGCTGCCAATCCGCCGTATGTCCCCTCTGCACTGACGCAGGAACTGCTCAAAGACGGCCGGAATGAACCGGCATTAGCCCTCGACGGCGGATCCGACGGTCTTGATTTTATACGGATTTTGACAAATAATACCCGTACTGTCCTAAACCGCAACGGAGTCCTGTTAAGCGAGGTAGGAGAATACCATGCCCAAGCCGCCCGTCGGCTCTTTGAAACCGCAGGCTTTTCGGACATTCGTATCCATCAGGACTTAGCAGGCCAAGACAGACTAATCGAAGGCGTATACGATGATACAAAAAGTTGAAAACTTAAGCAGTCTTGAACATTTTTTTGCGCAGTATCCCTGTTATGCGGAAGCGGAAAACGCGGAAGACGCTGCACGGATTACCGCGGCGTGGAATCTTTTGCTTACAAACCGTATATCCGATACGGCTGCAGACGCCCCCATTCCGCACGATGCCGCTCATTCGCTGCGCATGGCGCACAACCTTGCCGCGCTTGAAATGGATTCCGAAAGTATCATCTGCGCGCTGCTCTACAGCGAAGACGGCAGCTTTACGTTACCGGATGAGCAACTGCGCGCTCAATTCGGGAATACGGTAGCGGATATTCTGAATGCGGCGGCAAAGTTCTCTGATGTGAAGTTGTATAATAAAAGCAAAGAACATACCGATACCGTGTGCAAGATGTTCTTTTCCCTCGTAAGTGACTTACGGGTTATGATTATCCAACTTGCCGACCGGCTCGATAAGATTCGGTATATTTCCGAATATCCTGCGGAATGGCAGCGCAGTATCGCCGGCGAAATTAGTGAAATCTGGGCGCCGCTTGCCCAGCGGATGGGTATTTCCACCGTTCAAAATGAGCTTGAAGATTTAAGCCTCAAATACATCAACCGCGAAGCCTTTGATCAGATAAAAACCGTTGTTGCAGCAAAGAAAAAAGAACGGGAAGCCTTTTTGCAGAGTGCCGAAAAAACCATCTATCAAACGATGGAAAAATCGGGAATCAAGGTTAAGGTGCAAAGCCGCGCCAAACATTTTTGGTCTATCTATCAAAAAATGAAAAAGCGGAACAAGGCGGCGGATGAATTGTACGACCTCCTCGCAGTGCGGATTTTATGCACCACCGTGAACGAGTGCTATACCATCCTCGGCCTGATGCACACGGTGTGGAAGCCGCTTGAAGGACGTTTTAAGGACTACATCGCGATGCCGAAAGCGAACGGCTATCAAAGTCTCCACACTACGGTTATCTGTAAAGGCGGGCAAACCTTAGAAATCCAAATCCGCACGCACGAAATGCACGAAATAGCCGAGCGCGGTGTTGCAAGCCACTGGGTGTATAAAAAACACAGCAAGAACAAAACAGCGAACGAGCAGGAATTATCTTTTGTGCAGCAGGTCAAGTCGCTTGCGCAGCAGCGTTTTAATAATGAAGAATTCCTCGCGGAACTGAAAAGCGACTTATTAAGCGATTCTATTTTTGTGTTTACTCCTAAGGGTGATATTATCGAGCTGCCCGCCGGTGCAACCGCCGTCGATTTTGCCTACCGTATCCATTCGTCGATAGGGGAAAAGCTCGTGTCCGCGAAGGCAGACGGCGCCATCATCCCGCTTTCCCGTCCGCTCAAAAACACGCAAGTGGTAGAGGTTATCACGCATCCGAATGCGCATCCCACGCATAACCAGTACGAAAACGCCCATACAACGCGGGCTCGCCAAAAAATCCGCGCATGGCTCCAATTGCACGAAAACCTCCTTCACACTGAAAAAGAAGAAAAAGGACAGCGAACGGATATTACCGAAGATTCGGCAAAAGAAGCGCCGCGGCCGCCCAAAGAAACACCGGAAGAAGCTGAAACGGCAAAACGAGAACTTGAAGCAGCTCAAAAGGATCCTCAAAAAAACCCCGCATTGCGGATACGCATTGGCGGTTCTACCAACTTTCCGGTGCGTTTTGCAGGGTGCTGCAAGCCGACCTCCGATTCCTCGATTTGCGGCTATGTTGCCAACGGCAGAGGTGTTATCATCCATCGAAAAAACTGTATCAACCTCAAAAGAATTCCTGATTTGGAAGCCCGCCTCATCGACGTTGAGTGGGATATAAAAGAAAGCAAAAAGAAAAATCCCGAAAAAATGCAGAAAAAAATTAAGCCGCATAAGTAATCCGTTCGATATTAAAGGTATGAAAAAGAACGGTATTATTACGGTTATTGCGCTTATCGGCTTCCTGTTTCCCGTATTCGGGGCAGATTTAGAGCTTGACCAAAGCGATCTCGCGGTTATTCAAGACCCCAAGGGCGCCGGATATCACTTTTATATTCGAAAAAAGCCCGATATCGCTTCCATCTTAATGACGGAAACGACAAAGGATCCTCAAAATCGGCTCGATAACTTTGCATACCGCGATTTCCAATACAACAGCATTAACGGAGATGAAAAGCGTATTCTGAACGGCAAAGAGCTGGATACCCGCGGAAAGCGGCTTTACAGCCTGATAGACTCCAGTCCCGAAAAAGATACGCCGCTCGGCGAAGCGTTTCATATCTGGGTACCATACATTATCTGTTACGGCTATGAATGGGACAGACACGGCGAAGTGCAGGTATTAGACGGCACGTTTTTTAATATCCGCGCATTTGAAAAGCCGTATGCCGATTATACCGGCTCTTTTAGCGATAATCCCTTCGTCCTCCGCGTAACGCAAAAATCGATTAAGGAAGTGCATGATCCTGCTTTTAGCGAACCCGCTGCTACGGCTTTTTCGGAACTTGCCCGCTTGAGCGGCAATAAACTGATCTATTCAAAAAATGTTGACGGTATTATGCCGTCGATTGAAGTAATACTGACACCGAAGAAGCACAAAAACCTCGATGTGGTATTTGTCATCGATGCAACCGAAAGTATGAAGGATGATATACAAAAAGTCAGAGAGCTGCTTGCAATCTCATTGAAAAAGATACTTCCCAAGTATGATTCATACCGGATAGGGCTTGTCCTTTATAAGGACTACTATGATGATTTTTTGACTAAAACCGCATCCGATTTTACCTCGGATATCGATCGTTTTTCCGCTGCGCTCAAGAGCTTTAGCGTATTCGGCGGCCGCGACATCCCCGAAGCGGTTTACGAAGGCATCGATGCGGGACTCGACCTTGAATGGCGCACCGATGCGGATACTGACCGTAAACTGATCCTTATCGGCGATGCCCCGCCCCATCCCCGCCCCCAAGGTTCAATTACGAAAGAGGGCGTTATCGAAGCGGCAAAGGCAAAGGATGTAAAACTATTCCCGATTATACTGCCGCATAATAAGACCTACTAGACCAACCTTTTGAAATATACGGCACATCTGCGTTGTCGCATCGTCAAAACTATACATCCGTGTATAGTTTTGACTGTGAGTTTCGGCAGCAGCCGAAACATCACTTCTGATATAAACCAGCGGCATCCGTGCCGCTACTGAAAGTCCTCAACGTATCAAAGATACGCCTGCGGTACTTTTTTGCCTAACTCCTTGTATCTGTACCGTCTATTTCAAAAGGCTTACGGAAACTATGTTGCTACTGAAAATCCTCAACGTATCAGAACGGACAGGGATGTCCGTGGTTCCATGCAGCAGCGATGTTTTTGCGATACAAAAACTCGCGTCCAGAAGTGTACACGGAGGTACACTTCTGGACAGTCTATTTTCAAAAGGCTTACGGAAACTATGTTGCTACTCCGTTAAAAAGGCCGCTTCGAATTCGCCGTTAGTAATGGTACTGATAGGTAAACTTTCATAGCGGATATCGTATACGTCATTCATATCTGTAGAATAAGTAACATCATGATCATATTTCTCATATAAGAAGCCGATCCGGTGATCCTGCTGCATTACCATTGTCGAATACCCGCTCTCTCCGGTAAATACTTGATATTTTTTCCACTTGGTACTGTCTGCCAATGCCGAAAGGCTGATATTCTCCTCTATTACGCGCCAATAGATGCCTACATCCATACGGATATTCGGTTCAGGTCCTCCCTTGAGGTGCCGTTTTGAGGATAAAGGAATAGACTGTAATGCAAGATATACCGGAGCTTTCGTATCAGCTTTACGAACCTTTATAATACATATTTCACCGTTCGTACCGCGTTCATTTTCGAGCGGCATACTTTGAGCATTTTCCCAATGCCCGTTTGCGGTTCCTTCATTTATATAAGTGAAGATATTAAAAAGACGTCCGTTCTCAGTGCGACTTGAAAGCAATACTCTACCGTCGGGAAGCTCTTCAACCTTGGCTTCATCACCGTTCGGTATCGGCGACACCGTTGCATCACCGAGAACCTGCCATGTTTCACCGAAATCGTCGGAGTACAATACGGCATTTCCGAAGAGGTGCTTTGCCGTATCTGTAATCAAAATTGCTGAATAAATACGATAATAACTACCCTTTTTTATCTTGCGAGACTGCATAATCTTCCCGGAACCGAAAAAGAGCGTTCCCCAATTACCGTTTAAACCGTAAATGGAAGTCGTAATATCCTCAGGCGATGTAAAGGTTCTGCCTCCGTTTGAGGAACGAATCCTGACGACTTTAAGCCGTGTACTTGCATTTCCTGCTGTATAATCTCCGTAACGGGTGTCCCCATGAGCGCAAATAATCAGTACATTATCCGAGTCCCTATCTGCCACGATAGCGGCATCTCCATAACCGTATTTCACGGGATTATCCGGTGTATTTGTAATTTTTGTACTGCTGCTATCCCATGTCAAGCCGTTATCGGTAGAGCGTTTAACCATTACATCCACGCGATGGATATCGGAGTGTTGATTCCACTCCCCATTAGGCCCGAACCTGCCTATATCGGCAGTATGATTGTACCGTAAATCCGTAACGGCAATCAGCGTCCCGTCTTTTGTCTGCGCCAATGCCGGAATTCGAAAATAGTTTGTCAGTCCTTCAGTTTTCTTACTTTCCCATAACTCCTTTTTTAAAAGACTTTTAGGAGTCCATTTTGCGTACAGCGTTATATCTGCCGTAACGGTATCGGAGGCCGTATTCCATTGAGTATTGCAATTTTTATCTTTATACCAGCCGGAAAAATTCCATGTCCGGTGCGTAGGATTCGGTATATCAGTTGCAGGAATAGTATGATTTTTAATAACAGTTACCGGAGCCGGTGGAGTGGTAAGTCCACGCGTATCAAACCTTACGGTAAAATGAACATCACTCCATTTTGCATAGAGCGTAATATCCGCTGTAACGGTATCACTATTATAGTTCCACGGCTGTGCACCGGCAGGGTCTTTAAACCAGCCGTCAAAGCTTTTATTTGTGGGGATAGCCGTAGGCGAAGGTATTTGCGCTGCGGTGAGCTTACTCCCTTCCGCAACCGTAAGCATCGCCGGAGCAGTACCAATGCCTTGCGTATTAAAGGTAACCGTATACGCCCTCAGAGAAGGATTGCGACAGCCGGCAATTATAAACACACCGGCAAGAATAAAAACAAGGGAAAAAAATCTTTTCACACGCGGCTCCTTTAAAATCGATCTTTCTAACACTATCAATATGATTAAAAGTAAAATGCAGCCTACACACAAGGAATAAGATTATAAGAAGTTACAGAATTACATTATCTTGCATAGAATGAAAAATATGCGTACACTTCTTTATTATGGAGAGTTTACAAACCGAAGCGATGCAGCGGATTGCTGCGTTTAAAAAACAAATGGCCGTATCAGTTATCGGGCAGAAACAGCTGATTGACGATATCCTCGTCGCTTATATTGCAGGAGGACACGTGTTGCTGGAGGGTGCGCCCGGCCTTGCCAAAACCTTAACGGTACGAACATTCGCGGAACTTTCTCAATTAAGTTTCAAACGCATCCAGTTCACGCCCGACTTGCTGCCTGCCGATCTCACCGGAACGCTCATCTTTGATTCTACCGCACATCGTTTTTCAGTACGAAAGGGGCCGCTGTTTGCGCACGCAGTACTGGCTGACGAAATAAACCGCGCTCCGGCAAAGGTTCAATCCGCATTGCTTGAAGCGATGGCGGAAGGTCAGGTTACCATCGGCGAAACGAGCTATCCCCTCCCCGAACCGTTCTTCGTGCTTGCAACCCAGAATCCGATTGAACAGGAGGGTACCTATCCCCTTCCCGAAGCCGAACTCGACCGCTTCCTGTTTAAACTTTTTGTCCCCTACCCTAAACCGGCAGATGAACTCATCATCATGCTAAAAAGCGAGAATATCACCGCTTCGGTAAAAAAAATGCAAACACCCGAAACCGAAGCAATTCTTTCCGTCGATATGCTCCATACTATCCGCAGAGGCGTCGAAGCCGTCCGCTGTACCGAAGGTTTACAGGAATACATTATCGCGTTGGTTACGGCAACCCGTCCCATTATCGAAAAACGGGAAGAGCTGCCCCGCGGCAGTTACCTTAGCTATATCACCGTCGGGGCATCTCCCCGCGCGAGTATCGCCCTTTATCGGTGTTCAAAAATACGGGCATTTTTGAACGGACGTGACTATGTCCTGCCCGAAGACGTAAAGACTCTCGCCTACCCTATTCTGCGCCACCGCTTAAAACTTTCGTATGAAGCGAGCGCGGAAAATATCAGTGCAGATGAAATTATCGCCGAGCTGCTCGAACTTATTCCGCAGCCGTAACATATTGGAGGAACTATGAATAAAGAACTTGACGCCGTAGCACTTTCGATACGGAGCCTTTCAATTGATGCAATCGAAAAAGCCAATTCCGGCCATCCCGGGCTTCCGCTCGGAGCCGCCGAACTCGCAGCGGCGCTGTATGCAAAAATTTTACGGCATAATCCGAAAAATCCCCAATGGGTAGACCGCGACCGGTTTGTACTGTCGGCAGGACACGGATCTATGCTCCTGTATGCCGCGCTGCATCTTGCCGGTTACGATCTTTCGCTCGACGATATCCGCTCGTTCCGGCAGATCGGTTCCCGCTGCGCAGGGCATCCCGAATACGGCCTCACCCCCGGCGTCGAAGCCACCACCGGGCCGCTCGGTCAGGGCATTTCTACCGCAGTCGGTATGGCGATTGCCGAAGCGATGCTTGCAGCGCGGTTCAACACCGAAGAGTACCGCATTGTCGATCACTACACCTATGCGCTGGTGGGAGAAGGCTGTTTAATGGAAGGCGTTTCTTCCGAAGCATCGAGCCTTGCCGGTACGCTGAAACTCGGTAAGCTCATTGTATACTATGATAAAAACAATATTACGATAGACGGTTCAACCGATATCGCCTTTACCGAAGATGTTACAAAGCGGTACGAGGCTTACGGTTGGCAGGTGCTGCACGGTTCGATGTATTCCTACAGCGATATAGAAAAACTCACTGCGGAGGCGAAGAAAGATTCCCGTCCCTCGCTTATCATACTTGATTCGGTAATCGGAAAGGGAGCGCCCGCCGTTGAGGGAACCGCCGCCGCACACGGAGCGCCGCTCGGTCAAGAGAAGCTGGCGCAGGCAAAGAAGACGCTGGGGCTTGATCCTGCAGAACAGTTCTTTGTTGCACCCGAAGCCTACCGTTATTTTGAAGAGCGGCAAAAGGAATTTGCTCAAGCGGAAGCGGACTGGAATAACCGCTTTGCCGCGTGGAGTGCTGCCTATCCCGAGCAGCGCAAAGAATGGGATCGCAGCTTTGTACAAGGCGGTATCGACCAAGCCGTACTCGACGGTGTTGCCGATCCTGTCTTTAAAAAAGATGAGATGATTGCGACGCGGGCAGCTTCCAAAACCGCACTGAACGCTTTTGCAAAGGCATTCCCGAATCTCGTCGGTGGTTCGGCGGATTTGCAGGGACCGAATGCGGTCGCCTTGCAGGATACCCAATCGTTTACCGCCGCAACACCGCAGGGACGGTATATCCACTTCGGTATCAGAGAATTCGCGATGGCAACGATTACCAACGGTATTCAGCTGCACGGCGGTTTTCGCGCCTTCTGCGCAACCTTTGCCGTGTTCTCCGACTATCTGCGCCCTGCGCTCCGGCTCGCGGCACTGATGCGCATCCCTTCTATTTTTGTATTAACCCACGACTCCATCTTTGTCGGCGAAGACGGCCCAACCCATCAGCCGGTGGAAACGCTCGCAAGTCTCCGCGCCATTCCTAATCTGTTGGTACTCCGCCCTGCCGATGCGGAAGAAACCGCCGTCGCATGGAGAATTGCGCTTGAGCAGAAAGACCGGCCGGTCTGTTTAATACTGAGCCGTCAGAATCTGCCCATACTGGAAAAAGCCGAACCTCAGTGGAAAGCTCTGATGAAAACGGCCGGCAGCTATATCGTAAAAGGCACCGACGGTACGCCCGATGTAACAGTACTTGCAACCGGTTCCGAGGTCAGCCTTGCCTGCGAAGCCGCTCAGCTTGCCGCCCCGAAAAAAGTACGGGTAGTCTCCGTTCCGTCGAAAGAGCTTCTGGAAGCACAAATATCTTCATATAAAGAGCAGTTGGTGGGAAGCAGTGCCGTCCGTGTAATGGTTGCAGAAGCCGGAGTTAAACAGGGCTGGGAAGGCTGGGTACAGTCGCCGGAGAAAGATATTTTCTCAATAGAACGTTTCGGCGAATCAGGACCCGCAAAAAAAGTTGCGGAACATCTCGGATTTACCGCCCAAGCGCTTGCCGCCCGTATCAAAGAATAGAAGCAAAGGATTACCAAGGCTGCTCACCCTATGCAGTCTTGGTAAACTTAAAAGGAGAGAGATAATGAAACATATAAAAAAACTTACAGCGCTTTTAGTCTTGAGTATATGCTTTGCACCTGCTTTTACCGAAACCATTCAAAACGGAATACTTGATCTCCGCCGGAACAACTTCAATGACGCGCAAAGTATCGGAATAAGCGGTAAGATGGGATTTTATAATCGTCAGTTACTTTCTTCACCGGAAGATGTACGTAACCCTACGGTATTTATCGAATCTCCTAAAGAATGGAGCACAACCGTTTTATCCGACGGAACAAAGATGTCTGCGTTCGGATACGGTACTTATACTCTACAGATTTTATTACCGGAACGGCATCCTGAATTAGCAATACAGTTTTCTTCTCCAGTTTCCGCATGGAGTCTCTATGTAAATGGAGAGCTGCAAGACCATTCAGGACAAGTCGGGTCTTCACGAGAAACATCGATCCGCGGCGAAGCAAATATTCTCTATTATATTCCGAAAGACATAACCGAAGTATGCATGGCTATTCAAGTTTCAAACTTTTTCCATTCGCGCGGCGGTATTTACCAAACCATTAAGTTTTCGACAAAGACAAAAGCCGACGGTGCCAATTTAGCATTCCTTTTTATTGAGATTTTCGTGTTCGGCTTTGGTGTCGCAATTATTCTGTATCATCTTGCGCTCTATCTATTTCAACCTGATAATAAAAGCGTCTTATGGTTTGTGTTCTTCAGTATTCTCGTCGTTCTCCGCAACATGGTAAAAGGACCCGTCTTTAGAATCCTCTTTTCTTCTTTATCATGGAATATCGATACTAAAATCGACTACCTTACCTTTGCATTGCTCAGCTTTTCCGTAGTCGGTTATTTTGCGACTCTCTATCCTAAAGATACTCATAAAATTATTAACCGTATCATTATGATTGAGGCGTTGGGGTACTCAGCGTTTATTTGTGTAACACCGTCTTATATCTACGGAAAACTCATACAAGTTCATCAATTAGTGATTGTTATGATTATCGTCTATGTCATTTATTTGATCATCAAGCTGCTCATACGTAAACGGGAAGGAGCAATATTTATTGTTATCGGTATTATCATTCTGACAATTTTCACGTTAAACGATTTATTTTATAGTATGATGCTCGTTCCTACAGGAAATTTATTGCCGTTCGGTTTTTCCGCATTTTTATTAGCGCAGGCGTTCGGTTTTGCATGGAAAACGCACATTTACAATCGTCAAAGCGAGGAGATAAAAATACAACTGTCGGATTCCGACAAGCAGAAAACACTTTTATTTAATGAGATCAGACACACCAGCGATAAACTGCAGCGGCAAGAGACGGTTCTGTCACAAAACATGGACGGAGCAGAACAGGCAATGCAGGCATTATCGCTTCAAGTTCAAACGTTAAGATCTGAAATATCCGAGCAAAGCAATCAACTTCGGAGTACGCAAAATGCAACCGACAGCTTTAATGCTTTTTTGAATACAATGCGGCAAGGAATTGAACGGCAATCGGATGCGGCAGAAGAAACGGTAACACAGATTAAGCAGTTGAACAATGCTACTAACGGACTAACGGAAAAATTCAACGAAATAAATCATAATTTTTCATACATCCGCGAAGCAAGCGATGCCGGTAAACATCATTTGATAACGGTTACGGATATCATCAATGCTATTTACGAAAGCTCGGAAAGTCTACTGGAGACAAACCAAATTATTACCGCCATTGCAGAGCAAACGAATTTATTGGCAATGAACGCGGCAATAGAGTCCGCTCATGCCGGAGAAGCGGGAAAAGGCTTCGCGGTCGTTGCCGATGAAATACGGAAACTTGCAGAAAACTCCGCGTATGAGGCCGATAATACCGGTAAGATTTTAAAGCACATCAATAAAAGCATTAAAGATTCCGCAGAGGCTTCGGATGTGTTGCGAAAAAGTTTTGAAAATATCAATATGCAGGTCAATAACTTTCAGACAATATTAGGAGATATTTCATCGTTTTTAAAAGACGTCGATGTACAGGCCGAAGAAATGAACAGCGCTATGCAATCGCTGGCGGATCAATCCATTGATGTACAAGAGGAACAAGCGGAAGTAGCCGAACTCAGAAATAAAATCAATGAAAGCTTTACCAACTTATTGCAAGCGACCGAAAAAGTACATACGGAAATCGCGGCTATGTTCACAAATATCAAAAGCCTCAATGATGCAGTTCAGACAACACGCGGGGTAGAAGCTGAAACGAGCGAATCAATCGGTACGCTCAATGCACTGATTACACACACCGATCATCTGAACAACATCCAAATGAATGAATAGCTTAGATGAATGAAAGCATCCCTTAAAAACTGAAAGCCTATCGGCTTTGCGGAGGGCGGATCATTTTTTACGAGATGCCCATGTTCTACCACGTAAACGTTCCCTTCAACCATAGAGCGCTGATCTTGTGTAAGGCCGCAAAGTCGCCCTTGCCGTCGTAGCCTTTGGTGTACACATCCCCGCCGAGTGCAAAATTGATATTATCGGTGAGGGCATAGCTAACCGAATAGGTGCTGGATGTACTGCCGTAGTTTATATCGATAACGCCGCTTGCCGAAAGCTTGAGCGTATCGCGCAAAAATGTTTTGCTTACATTGAGGCTGACAAAGCCCTTGTGCATCGGCCGCTCTATATCGTTTTTATGATTGAGGATGAGGTCTTCAAAATACTGAGCGCTCAGCGTCCACGAACTCTTGATCCAGTCAATGCCGGCGAGCATCAGCAGCTGGTGTTTTTTTATTGCTTGATCAAACTGAACATGCATTGCACGATCCGTAAATGTAATACCCTTTATCAAATTTGCTTGTTTTGGCTCAAACTTACGGTCTCCCACCAAAGCTGTTTCCAAACGTATTGTTACATCACCTGCCGGAATTGCCGCATCAAATCCAGCCATCCAGATACGATTATAACAAGTATCAAGAATCAGCTCCGCTTTTTCCTTTGCAGGGATAAACTTATTCAGAATAGGATGAAAAGGCAGCGAAGGATTAGCTAATTGCCCTTCCCATTCACCCCGTTTCATAAACTCAGGTATCTTATCCCAGCCGTAGAAGCCTGAAACGGAAAAATCGATGCCGGGCAAAAAGAAGGAGAAACGGGCGGCGGCTTCCGTGTCGGTAAACATCTTTGGTTTTGCGCTTTCCGTTTTTGTATAATGAACAGGGACTGTTCCGAACGGCGTACTAAAAGTATCCGGCGTGTCGATGTAGTACAGCCCGTCTTTGGCGCCCTCTTCAAAGCCGAAGCGCGGCAGCTTGTTCGGCGTAAAAAACGGCACGGCGACCGCTTCAAACGTAAACAGATCGTGAAAAAAACGTAGGCGGACGCTGTCCGACGGAAGCCGCGCATCATCGCCGCTAAAGGCGATAAACTCCGAGCTGTCCCGCGCACTTAACACATCGGTGAGTCTAAATCCGTCAGCCTGTCCCCACGCAATAACCTGCCGCCCGACACTGATATCCCAGATATCGCCGGAATAGCGGTAATACGCTTCGTTCAGCCGAAAGCCCGTGCGCGCAGGATTACGATAATTGTATTCGGTAGCGGCGGACATAACCGCATAAGAAGAACCGGCAGAGACCTCACCTTTTATCTGTGCGATAGAACGGGACGCGCCGTATTCAAGCTTCTTTTCAGCACCGTTCCAACGCACTCCGTGCAGCGTTTCAATTTTGCCGCTTACTGTAAAGACAGGTTTTGCAGTGTCATCTTCCAAATCGGTAGAAAATTCATCATCTGTTGAATCACCGACTATGTCATCAGCGGTTTGTAATTCAGAGCCGGTACCGGGAGACGAATCCGCTGCTTGAGCTGTTCCTGCCTTTCCGTCTACACCTGCAGCCTCCTGCGCACTGCATGGAAACGTCAATACAAAAAACAGCGTACAAAATGTAATGCCTAACAAGAATGATTGTCCGTATTTCCGTATTATACTCATATTGTCATTACTCCTTTTTTTTCAATAGTTGTATCCTATCAATTTACCGGTTGTCCGTATTCCCGCTTCTCAATGTACTTTCCATGTAAGCCTTAGAAAGAAAACAAAAATTGTATAAGCATTACAATACCTGTTTGAACTAAAGAAAAAAGTGGAACCATTATAAACGGCCACAATAAAAAATGTTCGGGTATTCCGATAACCTTCATCCAATTTTTTGTTTGATAGGTTGGATGATCTTCCGTTCCCGGAATGACAATCAGCTTAGTCCACTTTTGGAATAAAAGACAATCCAACAAGAAAAAATCGCCGAAATTCACAACAATCCAATGAATATATGCAGTCCAAAACAATGCCCTAAACGTATGAATTCCGCCATGCAATGCACTTATTACTCCATAAAGCCAGCACGCTCCCATTACTATCACCGTAAATATTTTATTTACCCGTTTTTCTTTCTTATTCATTGGCTCAGGAGCAGCTTTTTGAATCCCCTTAGGATATGAATCCATCAAATATCTCGGGTTTGCTATTACAAGAGCCGCCGCCGAACCGTTAAATATGGCAGCCATCGCTATACCATCCAATACTGCCCTGATTATATCCATTGAAAACCTCTTTTTGAAAAAACCTGTCCAGAAGTGTACATCCGTGTACATTTTTGAGCTGCAAGTTTGCAAGCAAACTTGTTACTGCATAGAACCAGCGGCGTCCGTGCCGCTTCTGATACATTGAACATTTTCAGTAGCAGCATATAAAAAATAACCCTTTCCGTAAGCCTTTTGAAAATAGACGGTGTAGATCCGAGGCGCGAGAAAAAATTAACCGCAGGCACGGTAAAAAATGTACATCCCTGTACATTTTTTACCTACGTGTTTGCAAGGCAAACACGTTACTGATTAGAACCACCGCCATCCGTGGCGGTACTGATACGTTGAGGATTTTCAGTAGCGACACACGGTACATAGCTTTTCCGTCAGTCTTTTGAAATAGGCGGTGCAGATGCTAGGAGCGTACAAAAAACACCCGCAGGCGTACTTTTTGTACGTCGAGGACTGTTTTTTGTTAAGCGACAACGCAGATGCCCCGCATATTTCAAAAGGATTACCTAATCTTCCCTTCTTCTAATGAGTTCACCCTAAAATACGAATCGGGGATGTTTTTGTTGAATTCGTGCTTGAGCGTTTCGATAACGGTTGTGTGCTTTTTTTGCAGATTATTCATTTCCATTTTGCCCGCAGTCCAAAAACCGTCTTTTTTTTCGATACCGCTTACCGTAAGCACTTTCAGCAGCGCGCCCTGCTCATCGTAAAATTCCGCCTTTACCTGCACCAGCGATTCCTTATCAATCCAGGAAACATACTTTGAGTACATCGATTTTTTTACCGGAACCGATTCAACTTTCCAACAGTTTTTCCCGTCAACAGTCTCTTCCGCAAGCAGCGTATACGTGTAGTCGTCGATCTTGTGCCCGCTTATATCATCGTAGGTAAAATCGGTACCCATAAAATAGTCCTGACTTGAAGAGCCGGAAATGCGCTTCGCCTTTTTAAGCGCAGGCATATAAAGCCAGCGGTCATCGTTTTTCGAAGCATCATCATACGAGAAAGAAAGATAGCCAACGCCCTTTACATCGGCAGGCAGCATAAACACCATCACCGTTTTCTTTTCGCTGCCGTAATCTTTTGAATATGCAGTAACTTCGCGTACCCGTTTTTTTCCGCCGGAATTGATGAGCGTCATTCGCATCGTAAACGAATCGGTTGCAGCTTTTTCGCGTTTATCAACCTTTTGCATAATCTCTTTACCCGTCAACTCTTGTGCAAATGCAAGGCTTACGGCCATCGCTGCAAATACAGTCAGCGCGATTACGTGTTTTATAATTTTCATATATGCTCCTCTTTTAATTGGTAATTTGTAATGCGTAGTTGGTAATTACTGCTGCACGTAAATCGCTTTAATTACCAATTATCAATTACGCACTACCCATTAGTTTCCTCTTTTCCAAACGGTTTGCTGATATAAATCAATACCGGCGTCATCAAATAGTCGGCGGCGAGCGCAGACAGAAGACCGACCGCAGCCAATACACCGAGACGTAGAATCGCATCAATCTTACACGTAAGATACACTAAAAATGTTGCAGACAAAATAATCGTTGTCATCGCAAGTGTCTTTCCGATGGAATAAAACGTCTCGAAAATTACACGGTCATAAGATTTCTCTTTGTCAAAAAGATATTTGGTGTGGTTGGTAAAGTGAATGGTGTCATCAACCGCAATACCGAGAATCATCGGCATAATTGCCATCGTCATAAGATCCAGCGAAATACCGAGATAGCCCATAATTGCACCGATGACAATAACGGGGAAGATGTTGGGGATAAGCCCGATCAGTCCCATCTTAACGCTGCCGAACACAAGCATCATTAATATTGCAATCGCAACGAGCGAAGTTAAAAAAGAATACAATTCGCCGAATACGATTTTATTGTTCAATTCTGCAAATTGCACGGCAGCTCCGATTAAATGGCAATCCGCTTGAGGAAACAGTTCCGCGCATGTTTGCTCGATAGTTTTCAGATTTGCCGCAAGCTCGTTTGCATCATACGAGGCAACATCAATCGACATACGGAGTGTACGGAATTCTTCGTCAACCCAACGTGAAGTTTGACCTCCTGAAATTTCGTACAAGAACAGCAGCTGGGCGAGCAACTCTTCATCATCAGGAATCGTGTAAAACGCAGGATCATCGGAGTGCATCGTTTGATTCATCTCTTTGACCACATCCAAAATCGAAAATATTTTCGGTACACCGTTATTCAATTTTGTGAGTCTAAAGGTTCCGATAAGTGTGCTCAGCTCATCAAGTTTTTTAAGTACATCAGGATTCTTAACCGCATCATCTTCATCAAAGGTAAGCATAATATTGTAGTTAAAATAAGAGCCGAGCTGCGACTGCGTAATTTCATAAAGACGCTTAATATACGGAATGCGCAAGCCCATAAATTTAAAGCTGTCCATATTGACATCGATTTTAAACAACGCTGGAATACAAGCCGCAGTGATGAGCGTAAATGCAACCATGATCGCTTTGCGTCTTTTGATAACGGAATGTCCGAACCGTTCAAACCATTTATCCAATTTTTGCGCACGTACAGCTCTTTTTGTATGAGCATTTGCCGAATCTTTACCGGCTTCAATATCTTTGCCGAAACTCATCAAAATAGGAATAAGAACACTGACATAGACATACACGGCAAACACCATCGCGGCGCTTGCGGCCCCCATCCAGCGCATCGGCTTAAGGTCAGTCGTTAAAAACGACAGAACCGAAACAACGGTTGTAACCACGGTAAAAAAGAGCGGCCAGCCGGTGTTTTCAATAGAATCGATAACGGCTTCTTTCCGTTTGCCGATTGCATAAAAACTCGTTTTGAATGAATTGACGAGGTGAATTGAATAACCGACCGAAAGCGCCATCGCAAGCACAATCGGCACAGACATCATCTCGGACTTTCCCGTAATGTGCAAAAAGCCCATAATGCCGAGCACCGTGGTAATACCGAAGAAAGTCGCAAATAGCGGCACGATTGTTCCGCGGAGAGAGCGGGTAAATATGATGAGCAAAATAATCATACAGAGAAAACTCAAGCCCACGCTTTTTGTGGTCTCCTGTCCCATCACTACTTTTTCTTCCGTTTCGGTATAGGGAAGCCCCGCAGGTTTTATCGTATACGCGGCGCTATGATATTTAGAATCGGTAACAATGTCGATTGCCGCTTCTCCGATAACGTACATCGGCGCCGTTGTCGAAGTTTTACTCCAGACTTCTTCAGGCGGTGTCGCCTTGAGCGACAGTACCAGCCATGTTTCCGTCGCATCCTGTGTTACGAGCTTATTAACAATCGACTTACGCGAAAGGATAAAGTCTTTGGCAGCTTTTAATGCGGCAGGATCGGAAGGAATACCGTCCCGAAACGGATTGGTGATTTCTATGCCTTCGTCCGTACCAACGGTAATATCCGTATCGGTAATCGAAGTGATGGAATCCGCATACGGTACTTTTTCCAAAAGTTCCGCGCCGATATCTTTAATCGCTTGGAGCACCTCCGGCTTAAATACATCGTCTGATTCAAAGAGCAGCACGATCGAATCGTTACTGCCGAACAATTCCTTAAACCGCGCATCATTCTTTTTTGTGCTTTCTTTTACGGTTAAAAACTCGTCTTCATCAGCCGAGCCGACCTTAAAACTTTTTACGCCTATAAGCCCCGCAACCGTTACAGTCGCAAGCAGAACCAAACAGAGCCAGCGGTATTTTAATTGAAACTTTGCAATCTTTTTAAAGAATAGATGCATCCCTTCAAGTTTCATGCCATGAACCTCTTACAATACTGAAATAGTAAACACTGTTTACTATTTCAGTATAAGATTCCCCTAGGAATTGTCAATAGGTATGATTGAATTTGCGATTTAGTTATTCTTCGGATCCGTTAAAACAATCTGAGGCCATTACCTTGATCATATTTCCGGCTGCATAATTTTATTCCAGCAGAAATACATGACATCAGTTAATATATCGATAAATCCTTGAGCTTTTTCGTAAGAATACTCATGGGTGATAATTTCAAAAAATGGTGTTAAGGCAGTACTGTAAATCAAATGAAGCTGATCGTCGCTTAAAGGCCGGATATTGATTCCATGTTTTTTAAAATCGGTGATACATTTTTTACATGCTGTAACATCCGCCATTACAAATTCATGGCGGATATTTTCGTATTTTGTTCCTGTCGCACGGTTAAACAACAGTTTAAATTCATCAAAGCGGCTATAAACAAGATTATACAAATTCCATATCGATGTGCGTATAACTTCTTTTATCGCTGCCCCATTTTCTGTTTTGAATAGCTCTACTACGGTTTCGGAAAAATCGGTGCCGATACTTAACGTTTGTGCAATGAGCGGCTGCACGAGCGCTTCAAAAATTGCAGCCTTTGACGGAAAGTGTTTGTACAAAGCACCTGCCGTTATTCCCGTCATTGCTGCGATGGAACGCATGGATGCTTTTTCAAAGCCTTTTTGCAAAAACTCTATTTCTGCATTTTTGAGAATTTCAGTATAAGTATCGTGCTTTTTTTTCGATTCTTTCATTACTGATAGTATAGATTGCCGTTTGCAAATTGTTAAGAGGGCAACTTTCTTAACCTCAATCCTCACTCAGCGTTTTATGCTGCAACAGCTGCATCGTCCGGCGGTTGAACCATGAAAGGGAACCGTCATAGTTCACACTGACAATGTATGTATCCGTCATCAGCGCTTTACGAGGAAGGGCGTAATCCCGCGGAAGCTGCCGAATCGTTCGCCGCCTTTTATCGTAATAACTCAGCTGATTTTTCCCGAGGTTGGTCAGCACTGCGTATCCGTCATCGTAGAGTGAAGCGTGTAAGTTTTCATCCCCGTATGACAGTGCCGCGGTAAAACTGCTGCGGGCGGGATGTACCGTATCGATCTTCATGGTCATTAAATCGGTCTGAGCCGCCTTCTCTGTTTTTAACCGAAAACAGGAAAACGTATTTTTTACTTTATTATTTGCCTGTGCAGAAAACGCAATGTCTCCGTCCATATTAAGCGGAATGGTTTCCCCTGTCCTAATATCGATAAGAAGGAGCGGCTGGCGGATAATACCGCCGGTACTTTTAGTGATAAGCACATAGGTATCGTCAACCTGTACGGCATCTTGCAATCCGGCAGCTTGATACGTAAATAACTGCGCACCGCTTTTACCATCCAGTAAGACCAGCCCGCTAAATGCCCGTACCGCCGCGATAGTATCTTTATAAACCGAAACCGAATTCAGCCGTTCCCGCGGGCGGTAGAGAATAGCAGGTATTTGACCTTCTTCTGCATAATAGAGCGGCACATTTTTTTCTGCAGACCAAAATAAAAACCCGTTGCCGTATACCGTACACCGTTCTCCCGAAACGGATTGGATGACAGGCTCCGGCTTATCCGTCGGAGAAGCAGCGGCATAGAGCGTCGAACCGCTCAGCATATAGATTTTGGAATCCTTTGTGCATATATCGCTCACTTGAATTGAAGTGTCGATATTCAACTCCGTCAGCGAAATTGCCGCATCACTATTCTGCTTTAACCGGTATAGTCTACCGTCATCGGTTCCGATGACAACCGTCGAGTCAACATGCCTGGCAGCTGTAATAGCGGCCGGATACGGAAGGCTAAAAGCAGGAGATTTCTTATTCCCCTGAGATAAATGCCATGTTTGCCGCGTATCGCCTTTTTCAATCCACACCGGTAAGCTATCCGTAATTTTCCCTGCAAACAACGCCGAACGCGCAGGATAGTTTTCCAGTACCTCACCTGAAGCAGCTTTCACAACTACGACATTCCCGTTTTTATAGCCGATAATCTGCGTGTAATTCTTAATAAGCTCAGGACTTTCCAACCGATCCTCTGTCTCGTATTGGGTAAGAATAGATTTTTTCGCAATATCGGCATACACAAGCCTGCCGGTCTCCCCATACGTTACAATGCTTTTTTCACTCGGCCCCGTTGCTGCAAGCAGCACAATTCCCGGCGGACGCGGATACACTTTTTTTACATTTCCGTTGATATCAAGAACCGTAATACCTTCCGTCGAGGCAGTTCCGATAAACAGATATGTCCCTTGCGCCGACCACGATAGGGAGAGGACTGAGCTGGCAAAACGTTTTGCATACAGCTGTTTTTTTGTTTGCCAATCCCAAAGAGAAATTTTATGAATGCTGAAACCGTCTGTTTCATAGACGGCAACCATCGCTTTTTTAGGATGTGCAGCAATGCGCTTTACCGGCATGGTCGAAACCTGCCACGTTTCAGGTTTCATTGTTCCATACGAAAACCGAGTGATAAAACCGTCTTTTCCTGCAGCAAAAAAAGAACGCGTCACGGAAGAATCGGCAATAGCAGTTACGCCCCCCTCAAATCGATGAGCAATGCGTGCCCGTTCCAAACTGTTTTTTAAAGAAGGGTCTTGCCCCCGTACTCCGTTTTTTTGCGTATTAGGGATGTTGTCATCAGAATCGGATTCAGCCTCTGACTCAGGGTTATGAGAATCTTCCGTATCAGGAGTGTTTTTATCGGTAGGAGATGCAGTATCATCCGATTCTAAAGAATCAGGTTTCGATTGTTCATCGGGAGCAGTTTGTTCGATTTCAGAGGTCTCAGATTCGGAATCTCCTGGAGATGTCAGGATACTGCCGGTTGTCTGAGCTGCTGCACTTGCAAGAAAGCATATAAACAGGAACAAAAACGAAAATCGTTTAAATTGCCGTATCATGATCATCTCCTTCGGCATGAATATTCTTATAAGAAAGATAAGGACCGAGCCATAAGGCTTGAAATACCTCTTTGTGCTTTTTCGCTTTACGATCCGCTTCAATCGAACGGTAAAGATTCAGAGGAATACGCATTACTGCAACTTCTTTTTCCCGTAAGCCATGCACATGAAATTCAATAGTATCATCGTGGAGTTTTTCAAACAGGATTTGAATTTGCTTACCCTTAATATTCTTTCCGTTATCCAGCAAAAAGAATTTTACCGCTTCCACAATTTCCGGGTCTAAGCCGGAATCGAGTACGGCAATCCGATCGGCAAGTTCAGGGTAACCGATAACGGGTGTTTGTCCTTTTTTCAGAAATTCAGTCTTTAACTTTTTATTATTTTCGGCATCGATTCGAACCGCACCTGCACAAAAAGCAAGACATTCCATACGCTTCTTTTCGGGTACAAATAATAGCGTTATTTTTTTTGATTTCCATACAAATTCCGTTTCAAGCTCGATATTGACTTTTGAATGGCAGGATGGGCAGATAAAAGACAAAAAAGCCCCTTTCTTTATATCTTCTTTGATTGCGGGGCGGGCATCAAGATCGATTGTTTTTTCATATTCCACATCAAACGAACAGTCACACTTACAAGTAATTTTTTGCATAGTTTTTTCCTTATTTCATAATATATAAGATATCTGCCCAGAGCGCAAAGAAAAAAAGCACTGCGATAAAGGCAAATCCTACAAACTGTAGGTAATATAAAATGCGAGGCGGTATTTGTCGGCGGACGATACATTCGACAAAGGCGGTAAAGATCAATCCGCCGTCCAGAATCGGAATGGGCAAAAGGTTCATTAAAAAGAGAGACACGCATATTACCGCGACAATTTCAGCGATATTCACAAAGCCCGCCCGTACATTCTCACTAAAGCCGTCTGCTGCAAGACCGCCGATCATCGAACTGATTCGTACCGGCCCCGCAACCGCTTCGGTCATACTCACCCCTTTAAACAAAAGACCGAGGCTTTTCAGCGTAACAGCCGTCAGTTCTCCGGTTTGCACTATCCCTTGGCGCACACTGGCAATAAAACCGGTTCCTTTCTCGGTTACGGTGATATATGTCCAATTCAAACCGAGATCGACACTGCCGTTTTCCGTGCGGACAAGGTTTACCGGTAGCTCAATCCGCTCTCCGTTGCGGATAAGCTCAAAAAGCGCGGTCTTTTGCGTATAGTCGCGGAAAAAGTATATCAGCGCCATCTGATTATCGAGCGCCGTCCCGTCAATGCCGGTGATACGGTCGCCTGCTTTTACTCCTGCTAAATCGGCAGCGGAATCTTTCCGTACAGATGCAACTTCGAGCGGCACATAACGGTAAATACCGACCTGCCCCGCACCGGTCTTTTTATTCAAATCAGGGCGTATAGTCATACTGAGCTGTTCGCCGCCCCGTTCAATAAGCATTGTGAGCGATTCTTCGGGATGAAGCGCGATAATCTGCTGAATATCAGCGAAGTTCGCTGTCTTTTGATCGTTGATTTTGAGAATACGATCGCCTATCTGTAGACCGGCTGTCCGCGCAGGCGATTGATCGCTCGAATCGAGGCGGTACACCGGCACGATACGGTTATCAGTGGTGTAGTATGTCCTGCCGAGTCCGCTTATCATAGCAAGTGCGGCGGCGGCAAGCAAGAGGTTGGCAAAGGGTCCCGCAAACGCTATCAGTATCCGCTTAAAAGGGTGCGCGGCAAAAAGGCTCCCCTCTTCCTTGGGAACACTGGGCAGTTTTTTTTCGTATGCCTCTCTAAACGCGTGTTCGCCCTTCATGCCGCAATAGCCGCCGAGGGGAATCGCCGACAGCCGGTAGTCGGTCGCACCGAACTTTTTATGCAGCAGTACCGGCCCCCAGCCGATGGAAAAGCTTTCTACCGACACTCCACAGAGCTTAGCAGCGATAAAGTGCCCCAGCTCATGGATAAATACGACAATGCCGAGCACCGGCAATCCGATCAAAAATTTTAACATCTATATAGTCCTTCGCAGGGTAACCGCATCAGGTTATTTTTTTTACACCCCGCAGCATAAATAGGGTTGTTCAACCTTCCCTTTTGAAAATATGCATACCGTCTACTTCGTTGCTACACAAAAATAAATGCTCAACATACAACAAGTACGCCTGCGCTTTATTTTTGTTCGCGCCTTGTATCCAGTACCACTATTCTCAAAAGGCTAACGAAAAAGTTTGTTTTACCAGACATAAACTCACTTATTCTGCGATTCTTATTTATTTATCTGATTCGTTTTCCCTTCTCTTCTAAAATAAACTGTATCAAGGCGTCTGCGCGGCGGCGGGCGGATTCGTCGATGCGCATAACATCCGCTATAGCCTTCGGTGCGGCGCTCCAATCTTCCTGCATCACCTGTGCGGTAATCTCCGCAAGCTGAACGAAACGCAGCTTACCGTCCAAGAACGCCGCGACCGCCTGTTCATTGGCGGCATTGAATGCTATCGGATATCCTGCCTTTTTACGGGCGGCGGTAAACCCGAGCGATAGCATCGGAAAATCCTCCGTCCGTGGCGGTTCAAAGTGCAGATCTACAGGCTTGGTAAAATCGAGTGGTGCAAGATAAGGCGGCGGCTCTTCAGGATAGCTCAGCGCAGCAAAAATAGGATTGCGCATATCGGGCGGAGAAAGCTGCGCATAGATTTCACCGCCGGTAAGCTGTACCATCGAATGTACAATACTCGACGGATGCACCGCAACGGTAATACGGTCGGCAGGAATATCAAAAAGATGCACCGCTTCGATTACTTCCAAAGCCTTATTGGCAAGCGAAGCGGAATCGATGGTAATCTTAGCGCCCATCGTCCATGTCGGATGCTTCAGCGCATCCTGTAATGTCGCCTCTTGAATACGCTCCTTCGTCCATGTCCTAAACGGACCGCCGGAAGCGGTAATAATCAAGCGTTCAATAGCCTCCCGCCCGTGTGCTTGTATTAAACTGTAAATGGCTGAATGTTCGGAATCTACCGGTATAATGAGTGAATGATACTTTTCGGCTTCTTGTTGCAAAAGATGCCCCGCCATCACAATACTTTCTTTATTCGCAAGAGCGAGTGTCCGGTGTGTCTTAACCGCAATGAGAGACGCCTGTAACCCTACTGCGCCCGCGATACCGTTCACCACAATATCGGCGTGAGTTTCGGTAAGAAACCGTTCAAGACTGCGATGCTTTGCATCATACCAAATACTAACGGCAGAATCCGTTACTGTAAAATCGTTGAAATGAAATTCGGCACGTAAGGCATCCAATACATCGGTCTTGGTGTGCACGGAAACACCGGCAAGTTCAAAACGGTCTGAAAACCGGCGTATAATATCGATAGTATTTTGTCCGATTGTTCCGCTCGCTCCGAGCACGATTATTTTTTTCATTATTTTGCCCTATATCATGAGGCATCTAAAAACAGATGGTTCATTTTCCGAGATGCCGAACTTTTAAAGATGCTTTTACACCCCAATGAAAAATCGATAGCAAAGATAGAATACCGGTGTAGCAAGTAAAATAGAATCAACACTGTCGAGGATTCCACCGCGTCCGAGTATGAGCGCTCCGGAATCTTTTACCTCAGCAGAACGCTTAAAAATAGATTCGATAAGATCCCCGATGATAGCTGCCAAACCGGTACAAAACCCCGTTAACAAAGAGCCGCTGAGACTCTTCCCAAAGTCAGCAGGGAACAGCTTAAAGGCAAGAAAGCCGACCGCAGTTGCAGCGGCAGCCCCGCCGATAAAACCTACGATGCTTTTATTCGGACTTGCCGGTACAAAGCCACGGTTTCCCTTCCCAAACAACATACCAAAGAGCCACGCAAGCGAATCACAGGAAAAAACCATCAGTAAAAACATTGCGATAATATTAGAAGCGTCCGGCCAGCGTGTCATAGCTGATAGAAACATGACCAAAATTCCGGGATAAAAAACAATAAATACGGCAGAACACACACGCTGAATACTTTTTTCAAACGGTTTTGAAAAAGAATAAAAAGTTTCAACAAAAAATATAAAATAAAGAGCGCCGATACCAACCAAAACCATCCCAACGCGGGATAAAAGCCCAAGTATAAAAAAATATGCAGCGGCGGGAATAAGCATACCGGCAAATAAAACAATCGGTATCGAGTATACGGCAATTTTTCGGGAAAACATAGTACGGATTTCTATGATCGAAAGCGCCGTAGCAATAAATATTTCGAGATGCAACACCAAAAAATGTTGATACGGCAAAAAATATACCGAACTGATTACAAGAGGCAAGCCGACGACAAACATTATTATCCGTTCAATAATCTTTTTCATACGATCCTTCCGAAGCGCCGTGTACGTTTACTGTAAGCGTCCAATGCTTCCATCAGATGGGCAGGCGTAAAATCCGGCCACAAAACATCCGTACCGTAAAATTCAGCATACGCGGTTTGCCATAATAAGAAATTACTTAAACGCTTTTCTCCGCCGGTACGAATAACAAGATCTACAGGGGGAACACCGGCTGTGTCGAGCAACTGTTCAAAGGAATCTTCCGTAAGGGTTTCAAGCTCTCCGATGCTCAGTTTTTTTATTGCACGGATAATTTCATCTTTACCACCGTAGTTGATGGCAAGCTGCATCGTTGTTCCCGTGTAGTGTTCCGTTTTTTTCACTATATCGGTAATCTCTGTTTGAATTGCACGCGGCAGCGCCGCTGCATCACCGATATGTCTCACTTTAATATTATTTGCAGCATAAAAGGCGAGCTCCGCACGGAGATGTTGTTGAATGAGCCCCATCAAAAAACCGACTTCTTCCTCCGTGCGTTTCCAATTTTCCGTCGAAAACACATACAGAGTAATGTATGGTATATGCAAATCGGCAACAGCTTTGACAATCCGCTTTGCTGCTTCCAATCCTTCTCGATGTCCTTTTGTACGAGCTAACCCCCGCTGCTGAGCCCATCGCCCGTTGCCGTCCATAATGACGGCAATATGCTGCACTGTCATTAACCTTCCATAATTTCTTTTTCTTTTTCTGCAAGGAGCTTATTAATATCGTTGATATGAGCATCCGTTGCTTTTTGGAATTTTTCTTCGGCTGCTTTTAAGGCATCCTCGCTCAACAAACCGTCTTTTTGCTGCTTCTTTGCCTCATCAATACCGTCACGCCGAATATTGCGAATCGCTACACGACATTGTTCGGCAAAGTTTTTCGCTTGTTTTGCAAGCTCTTTCCGGCGTTCTTCGGTAAGCGGCGGAATCGCAATGCGGATAAGTTTACCGTCATTGGCAGGGTTTAACGAAAGTTCCGATTTTAGGATAGCTTTTTCGATTTCTCCCAACAACGATTTATCCCACGGCTGAATAACAACCAAGCGCGCTTCAGGAATGGAGATACCCGCAACTTGATTGAGCGGTGTCGATTCCCCGTAGCAGTCCACCCGTATCTTGTCGAACAAAGAAGCAGAGGCGCGGCCTGTCCGAAGGGCGTTAAAATCGTCTTTTAACGCCGCAATCGACTTCTTCATTTTTTCTTCATAGACACTATGAATATCGCTCATATCCGCCCTCTATTGGCCAAGCTGCCACAATACAAGCTTTGAAAGACTGATATTCGCACCGAGCTGCTTTCCGACTTCTTTCATTTTTGCCGTCACGGAAAGCTTATCATCCTTAACAAAGGCTTGTTCAAGGAAGCATATCTCGGCTAAATGCTTATTCAGCTTTCCTTTTACGATTCCTTCTTTTACATTGTCAGGCTTCTGCAATTCGGCAACCTGTCCGCGGAATACTTCGAGTTGCTCGTCGATATAGGCAGCATCGACATCTTCTTTCTTTACATAGAGCGGGGTAAATGCCGCTGCATGGAGGCAGCAGTCATACGCAAATTCCTGAAATACTTTGTCGGCAAATACGTCGGTCTTATCGGATTTTAACATGACGATAACGCCGGTCTTTTTGTCGGAGTGAACATAATGCGCAATGTATTCATCGCTGCCTGCTTGTACGGCAGTTAAGCGCCGTAAGCCCATATTTTCGCGTACACGAGTCGCAAGGTCTAGCACCATATCGCTCAATTCTTTTTGAACATCGGTATAGCCTTTTGCAAGAGCAGTTTCTACAATTTTATCACCGACCGCGATAAAATCGGCATTTTTTGCGACAAAGTCGGTTTCGCAGGTTAATTCGGCCATTACCGCTTTAGAATCGGCGGTTTTAACAACAATGATACCTTCGCTGGTTGCGCGGCTTGCCCGCTTTTCAACAGCAGCAAGACCTTTTTCTTTTAAGAATTTCTCAGCCTCTTTTGCATCACCGTTACATTCCTGCAGAGCTTTTTTACATTCCATCATACCGGCGCCGGTTTTTTCGCGCAGCGCCTTTACGTCAGATGCTTTTATTTCCATAACTGTTTTCTCCTTAAATCTTTGTGCATAGTAAGATGCCGCCGAAAGTATGCACATCTTTCAGCGGCAGGTTATACGTTTTTTAGCGGTCGCCGTACAGTTCATCTTCATCAATTAAAGAACTGCTTCCGTCATCCGAATCTTCTTCATGATCGTTCTTTTCTGAAGGGGTATAGTTGGAATAATCGGTAATCTCTTCATCTTCACGATCTTGATACGGATCGATATTGGAATCACTGAATCCTTCCTCTCCGTCTTGCAGATTTTCGATAATCTTGAGACCGCTTTCGTTATCAGCTTCGATAACGGCATTGGCAATAATCTGAGTGAACAAAGAAATCGAACGGATAGCATCATCGTTACCCGGAATCGGATAGTCGATACCTTCGGGGTTACAGTTTGTGTCAACTACTGCAACAATCGGGATTCCCATGCGGCGGGCTTCGCTGATTGCGATAGTTTCTTTCCGTGTATCGATGATAAAGATAATGCCCGGGAGATCTTTCATCTCTTTGATACCGCCGAGGTTCTTTTCGAGCTTGGCTTTTTCTTTCTGCAGCACGGCGACTTCTTTTTTAGTCAGGCTGTCAAAAGTGCCGTCGTTTTCCATTTTTTCGATTTTCTTAAGACGAGCGAGGCTTTTTTTGATGGTAGAAAAGTTTGTCAGCATTCCCCCGAGCCAGCGGTTATTAACATAGAACATACCGCAGCGTTCAGCTTCTTTTGCAATGGTTTGCTGTACTTGTTTTTTAGTTCCAACGAATAAGACAGATTTTCCTGCTGCGGTTGTCTTCCGTACCGCGTCATACGCCTCACGGATTGCAGTGATGGTTTTCTGCAAATCAATAATGTGGATACCGTTCCGTTCCGCAAAAATGTATTTTTTCATTCGCGGATCCCAGCGCTTTACCTGATGTCCGAAATGAACACCGGATTCAAGCAGGTTTTTCATGGTTACTACTGCCATGGTTACTCCTTCACGAGCTTTTTTAAGCCCATCCTTCTCTATTTCTCTAAAAATGCATTCAAGGCGTTTCTGAAAACGTAGTGAGATTTTAGAAATTTTCCTCTGCATTTTAGGATATTTGCACGGCTGCTGTTCTTAGGTAAAACTGTAGCCGTGTTCGGTCAAAATATCATATAATTCATAAATAGGCAAGCCTACAATTCCGCTGTATGAACCCTCTATTTTTGTAATAAAACAAGCTGCGGTTCCTTGTATACGGTATCCTCCTGCAGCCCCCTGCCATTCCCCGGTACTCAGGTACCAATCGATTTCAGCCTCTGATAATGTCTTAAAAAATACGTGAGAACTACTGATTCGGGTTGAAATGTGCTGTAATTTTTCGTCATAGCAACAAATCGCCGTTATAACCTTATGTGCCGTATTTGAATACGATTGCAGCATCTTACGGGCATCATCAATATTGGCAGGTTTACCCATGTGCGTACCATTAGAAAAGATAAGTGTATCGGCAGATATAATCCACGGTGTATTGATTTTTAGCGGCGAACGGAGCACTGCTTCAGCCTTCCGCAATGCGATCTGTTCTACTGCTTTTTCGGGAGGAAGATCGGAGGCGATGGATTCATCGGCCTCCGACGGGATACTGATAAACGGAATGTTTAAACGCTTAAGGATGTCCTGCCGCTGGGGTGACTTTGATGCAAGAATAATCGGTTCCATTCACAACAGTATACGAAAGGAAGAATAAAAAGACAAGCAGGACAAGAAATTCGAATTAAGCGCACAAACACAATGCAACAAAGATATTGCCCAAGGAGTCTCTACAGCTTAGAAGCAATTCCTGACCGTGCGGTAAAATTGTTTGCCAAAAGCCCGGATGTCATCTTTTTAATATCCTTAGCACCATTCTTGAAGTAAATACTAGCATTAGTATTTGTATAATAGCGTTGGTTAGATATCTGTATGAACGAGAGATTATCCGTAACGCCTGCAAAAACACCTACATGAGGCAGAAAGTAAAAACTTACCCCGACATTAAGACCGAGTCCCAATAAAGCAATGAGGCGGTCTTCTGTCCATGATGCGGCATCTAATATTCCTGCCGGAATATCTCTCGTTGTTTTAATGACATCAAATCCTACACCACCCCCAACAAATAAATTGACAGGGAGGTCTTTAAAGAAAGTAGCCCCATAGCCAAGCTGCCCGTTAAAAATAAATGAATTGCCTCTTAATGTATCCCCAAAATTTTTTATATCATTGATACTAATTTTTTTGGGAAGTCCCACATTCAGTGTAAGATATGCACCACTCATACTGAGATCTACTCCTAAGGCATACATATTATAGCCGTCGTGAAAGAATTTATCTCCAGTGAATAGATTTTTCACCTTTGCATGGGCATCGGCGATAGTATTTTTATCATACTTTGTCCACACATTAAAATTCATAAATCCGACAGGACTCACTTGTGCCGAAAAACCGACCCCATCGGAAAACACGAGCGGCGCCATAAGTGTTAAACCACATACATAAAATCGTCTTTTTCATAACACAACCCTCCTTAGAGTTTTATGATTACTATAATGCGGTACTCTCTGACACCCCAATTCGTTTAGATCAGAGAGACACCCCATACCTACTTTAATTCGCGCTGAACGCGTTGCACAACATAATCGATAACACCCTCAAGCGGCATATTCATCGACTCTTTATCCGAACGGAACTTAAATTCAATATCAGGCAGTTTCTTATCGCTGATAACAAGCCGGATAGGCAAGCCGATAAGATCCATATCCTTGAACTTAACCCCCGGACGTTCTACACGGTCATCCAGCAATACCTCAATACCGCGAGCTGTGAGTTCATCGTGCAGCCGGTCAGCAACAGCCTTCATGGTTCCTTCATATTGTATCGGTACAATACCGACATGATACGGGGCAACACTCATCGGCCAGATAATTCCGTTATCATCGTGATGCTCTTCGATAATCGATGCCAGAGCACGGTCGATACCGATACCGTAGCACCCCATTAAAGGGTACTGCTGTTGACCGCTTTCGTCAAGGTAAGTCATATTCATACTTTCAGTGTATTTTGTACCGAGTTTGAAGATATGTCCAAGCTCATTGCCTTTTTTGCTGTAAAACGGTGTTTTGCACAAGGGGCAAAGATCGCCTGCCTTTACAACACGGACATCGCACACCATCGCGGGAGTAAAATCCCGTTTCGGTTCAACATGAACATAGTGCATATCTTTTTCCAACGCACCCGCAACGGCATCATGCATCAGCATGACACTTTCGTCAGCCAATACGGGAGCCTTGGTTAAGCCGACAGGACCGGCAAACCCGACTACGGTACCCGTAATATCTTCAACATCCGCATTAGAGGCAAGTTCAACTTCCGCGGCCTTGAGTACCGCCGTTAATTTTGCTTCGTTTACTTCCAAATCACCGCGGATACACACTGCAACAAACTCCGAGTCGATAACCTCGGAATCCTTTACACGATAGATTAAGGTTTTGATGAATGCTTTCGGCGAAGTGTGCAAGAACGCAACTAATTCTTCTATTGTGCGGGCATCGGGTGTCGGCAGCTTCGTACGTTTTTCCGCTGTTTCGGGAAGTTCGGTGTAGGGATCGGGTGCACAGGCAGCCTTTTCTTCGTTTGCAGAATAGCGACATTGCGGGCAGAGGATGAGTGTGTCGTCCCCGATGGCAGATTCAATCATAAATTCCTCGGAGCCGCTGCCTCCCATAGAACCGGAGTCCGCCCGAACCCGTATAATACTTAAACCGAAACGGCGGAATATCTTTTCGTATGCTTCGCCGAATGCACGATAGGTTTTATCAAGACAGTCAGCGTTTGTATGAAAGGAATACGCATCCTTCATCGTAAATTCACGGGCGCGCATTAACCCGTAGCGCGGACGAATTTCATCCCGGTATTTTGTATTAATATGATATACGGAAAGCGGATAATCCTTGTACGAACCGAGCTCGTACCGCATCAGGGCGGTAAACGATTCTTCGTTTGTCGGGCTGACAACGAGATCTTGACCGAGGCGGTTTTTCATCCTTAAAAGCCCGTCTCCCATCGTGTACCAGCGCTTGGACTCTTGCCAAATCTCGCCCGGAGCGACAACCGAAGCTTTACACTCCAAACATCCGGTAGCGTCGATTTCCTCCCGTACGATATTTTCAACCTTTCTGAACACGCGTAAACCGAGCGGCAGATAATTAAACAGCCCGTTCCCCAATCTACGGATCATTCCGGCGCGTAATAATAATTGATGACTGACAACGACTGCTTCCGCAGGTATTTCCCGTAATGTGGGAATAAACGTTTGAGATCTTTTCACACTATGCCTCACTCAGGGTAATCTCATCAGACTCTTTTTACAACCCCGCAGAATAATATAGGCCGTTCAACCAGAGTTTCGCCGCTTCACGGCTCAAATGGTCGCCCAGCCTATATTATTCTGCGATTTTTATGTATATACCTGATGTGATTACCCTTCTTCTAAAATAAACTGTGCGAAATTTTAGAAAAATTTCGCACAATAAGGAATGCAACCGCTTGAAATATCTCCGATACGGTTGCCCTGATACCTCACTGCCTTAAACCAGAGTGGAAGCATATAGAATTTCTTTTTTTATGTAAAGTAGAGCATATAGAGGCTGACAGGGATTCCGCACGAATAAAAACATACGGAATCCCTGCACACACGAACAAACTGTCCGCGTTGGGAAATGACTACCGGCTACTCTTGCCAGACTAAGCGGAAGCCTCTGATAGGATCAGCTCCACTGGAACCTTTTGATTTTCGCTTGCCGGTCATGCAATCGTATACAGCTTGTCCGGTACTTTCAGACCAGTTGCCGCCGCGTACTACCCGTTGTGTCTCATAGTCCGGAAAAGGACCGGTAGGATATGCTTCGGTACTTGCATTTATGGTTGTATATAAATCCCAGCACCATTCTGCAACGTTACCGCTCATATCGTGAAGTCCCAATTTGTTGGCAGGTTTGTCTCCGACATTTGCTCTACCAGTAACGGAGGGACTTTGTGATGCAAATCCAGTGCCGTTCCACCATTTATTGAAAACTGCAACACGAGTAGTTTCTGCGCTTAAGGTTTCATAGCTTTCATCGGACGGCATTGCCATACCCTCAAAGCCGATTGGCTTTGTTGCACCGCTTGCCGAATTCACATTGGTTAGATAGACAGCGCCGTAGCTTTCGGCATTGGTACTGTCAGTACCGTGCCAGCGGGCAGCGTATTCCCACTCGGCTTCCGTCGGCAAACGGAATCCTTTTTTGGAAAAATCGCAATATGCTTTATCACCATGAAAAGCCTGTGTTATGACCTTCCCCGATGGCGATCCGTCGCGGTATACACACTGTTCCGTGTTTCCGAATTTCATCTCGGTATACGCATTACACCACGCTATGCAGTCAGTCCAGCTTATGTTTGCCATCGGCTGATTAGCTTGGGTAGGAGTATCGTCGTTTTTAGGGTCAAATTCAAACAAATAACCGTTCCTTTGAGCCCATTCGCACACTTCATTCCATATTTGCACACTAACTTCGTATTTACCTATAGTGTAGGCATTTAAATTGACTGTGCGTCCATTGATAAATACGCCTTTCCATGAAGCGTCGGCGGTTGGCAAGGTATACGAAATGGCATGCCCGGTAATACCTCCTGTAGGAGGCGTTACCTTTACACCGTCGGGAACGGGAACTTGTTGTGTTATCGCATATATGTCGGTATCTTCTTCAAAATCATCAATGTCAAACAGCTCTTTTCCGGTTGTGCTGCCTTTTTTCCATGTAGCAAACACATAGCCTGGGTTACAGGATATCTTAGTTTGTGCTTCGTCTTTTATTTCTCGCCATTTTACGCCATATGGCTTTGTGATGGTAGGCGACGCACCGAGCTGAACATAACCGTCTCCTTTTATCCTGATGGTAACATTTGTCGGTCTTGCTTCGACGTATATCGTCGTTTTGCCTCTAAATTGAAAGTCATCGTAAAATTCGATACCGGTTTTACTGCCTTTTTTCCATGCAAGTATAACAAAACCGGGTTTTTGACTAACTTTATCCATAACTCTGGTTTTTATTTCGCTCCATTTTGTGCCCTTGGGTACATACATTTCGGCAGGAGAAGTTATATCGACATGCTCTCCTTTAATGGTAAGCTGTATATCTACCGATTTTGTTTCTATAAAGACGGTAGTATTGGCATTAAACGAAGTTATATAGCTGTCATCCAAAACCTGCCCTAAAGCATTACTAAGACGCCAGTTTTTAAGCTCATAATGAGGCTTATATTTTTGTATTTTCGTTTTTGCAAGTACTTCGATTTCATCCCAGTGCTTGCCCGGAGCTACTTCAAATGTAGGATTTGGTTTTAATATAACCCCTGTGTCTCCCGCGACCGTTATAGTAATCTTAGGCGGTAGCGGCGTTGTGATCTGTTTTGTTACAACAAAAACTGTAGCATTTGCATTAAAAACATAGTCAGCGGTTAAATCATAACCGGCAGCATTGATAAGTTTCCATTTATCAAGTCCGTAATGTTCGTCGTAGTGGTCTATTTTATCTTCTGCCAAAGCTTGTAATTGATGCCAGGTTTTGCCTTTATCCGCCGTAAACGTTTTCTCCGCTTTAAGCGTAACGTATTCATCCCCCGCAACTGTTATCGTTATTTGTGTAGGTGTCGAACTGCCGCCGCTTCCGCCCTCCTCCTGTGGGGAAGACGGGGGTAACGGCTGCGGCTCCTTGGAGGGAGTATTGGGGCCTTTACATCCTGCAAAAAATGCTGCAAGCATTATCACCGCTGCTATAGTCAATAGTATCTTTCTCATAAAGTCTCCTCGTGTCTTGTATAATGTGCAAGTCCTCCTTTATTATGGGCGGCAGATGATTTTACTGATATGCCTGCCCCGGGTTAGTTACTATTGTCAAAAAATCAGTAAAACCCTTTAACTGTACTGTTATTTTAAGATTCGTTTCATTCTGTTTTTTGTCCAAAACTATATTTTCTATAAAAATTGATTTTCCGTTTCTAGTCAGCGAAGCCCCAAAATGTCTACAGCCCAATTGTGAAGCTAAATCCTCCCTTCCATTTACGCACAACTTAAACGGCTTACCAGAACCGTCGGGCAGCGGATTCACAACGGGATTAGGACTAACAGTTCCGTTAGTAGGGTTTACGTTCAGTAAACGATGGTTTGTAAAAATTTTATTTTTCCAAGCCTGTACATCCGAAGCGGATGGATGTAAGTCAGAAACAACGAAAAAAACAACTTGTTTATTCAATTCATCCGCATTGGTTATCTTTGCAAACCCCGACTTTTCTATCGGTTTAATAGCCGTAATACCACTTTTATCTGCAATTTGTTGCTCTGTCGCAATACAAAGATCTATCTTAACCGTACCTGCGTGGTTATCGGCATCGATTCCGCCGTTTTTAGGCTGAGCGATACCGTATGTAATTTTATCGATTTTAAGGTGTTCACCCGTATCTTTAGTCTGATACAGATCGGCATATTTTTTAACTGCTGCTTTAAATTCCTCTGTAAAAAGATTGTCTGGCGTACTGTCGGATTTTTTTGCAAAAGCATAAAAGGATGATGCAAATTCCTCCGGATCGGCTTTTACGGCAATATCGGCGGTTTTATCCAAAATATACTTGAATACATCCTTTGCTTCAAAATAGTCTTTTTTCAGCGACGAATTTAAATGGGTAAACGAAAATGCCGTATTCTTGACAAGTGTTTCTGTCCCGCCCTCGGTGAGTTTTCGGAACATAACACTCGGCTGTACCCACACTTTCGTACCGACCGCTTGCGCCTCTGCCACCAGTGTATAGCTGTCGTGTTCGCCAAGTTCTATGGTTGTTACGGAATCACTCAGCATAAACGATAATTTTTTTACCAGCTTTTTTCCGCTCGGGTCTTTATTTACTTCTTCAATATATTTTGCAAGCGAATAATTGTGTTCTATAGCGTCGTCCAAATTAAGCTCACAATCGGCAATCGATTGTATCGTTTTCCCTGCAAGCGGATGCGTAAATCCGGTTACGGAAATCTTTTGGGAAAAGTTTTTACCGTCTTTCGTCCCCTTTACTTTTACGGTAAATGTTCCTGCTTCATCGTCATACGCAATCATTTTTCTTTCGGTAAACGTAATACCGCTTGCCGGAGTGCCGTTTGTAATCTTTTTGGCGGCTGCCGAAGCGGTGATATGTCCCTTTGAGAGAGAGAACGCCGTAAGCACGTCCGATTCCGTCAATGTAATCAAATTTTGCGGAGGAGTAGATGGGACACCGGGTGTTTCCGATGACCCCTTATGATCTAACGGCGAATTACAGCTTGTCATTCCGATAGCTATCACCGCTGTTATGCAAAGTATTAGTTTTTTCATTATTTATACCTCATCAAAAAATATTTTCCGGTCTTTAAAGTCCGGTTCTTTCGTTTTACCCTATAGGAATTGCTAAAAGGCAAACGATGCCCTTAGCCGGTTTCCCGTCAATGCCTCAATAATTGTATAACTTTTGATAATCAACAATCCCGACGCAGAGCATCGGGATATGTTGTTCTCATAAAGTGGTTGCAGTCGGCTTTAATACCCTTTGTTACGGCGCACAGCGCCGGGGTATTAAAACCTCCGCACGAATAAAAACGTATTTGTAATAGAGATGTCGAATGGCTTTATTGTAATTTAAGCCGCCAGCTACTGAAAAAGACCGTTCCACGGATATCTTTTTAACTTACACGGCGACTATATAGGATTTCTGTGAATGAATCAAGCAGATTAAAGCATATTTTTTTAGATTTTCGGAATAATACCGATTTTTAGTTCTGCGGCAGAATCATATCTTCGGAAGTATCGCCTTCAATATGCAAGAAAACTCTGTTAGGCATACAGGCATTCCAATCCCCTGCTTTTTTGAGTGCCGCAGCATTCACACAGGTTTTATTGGGACACGGCGAATCGGAGATAAAGGCAGTATTATGTTCTATCCGGATGGTAGTAGTGCCGATTGCGCCGGGCACAACTACCGTGCGCGGTTCGGTAAGCGGGTATATCCATTTACCGCTTGGCGTTTCAATCACCAGCCGCTGTACGTGATTCTCTCCGGTATAGAGGAAAAAGCCTGCCCATAAAGAAACAGTGATAACGGAGGCAAAGATCAGATAATCAAGGACACGCAAACGGCGGAAAATAGAAATCATACGCTGTACTCTTTTTTTGTTTTCCGGGTTAAAAGCGCCCGTTGTATCTTACCGTTAATACCTTCCGCAAAAAAGGCTTGCAGTAAATGTTTGTTATCCATTGTTTTATGATATCCGAACTCAATCTGTTTTTTGGGATCCGAAAAATCACGGGATGACCGGACACTTGTCAAATTGATAAACGCAGTAGGGTATTCATTCGGCTGCAGCGCAATATGAGCGGTAGTACAGGCAAGCGTCCTCATCAATACCGCGACCGAACTATCTAATTCGGAAGTAGTAACCGGTTCAAAAGCACCGAAAGTCAGTGCAAGGATATTTTTATATCCCTGTTCGCGGGCAATCCAAACAGGAGTATTATCTATCACGCAAGCATCTATCAGCATTTCATTCTGCCGCTTAACGGGTGTAAAAAGACCGGGATACGAAGCACTCGCCCTCATTGCATCCGCTAACCGTCCTGAATTGAGTACAACCTCTTTTCCGCTGCAAAGGTCGAAGGCATTGCACAAAAAGGGAATGGTACAGTCATTAAAAGATTTACCGCCGGAGAGTTCCATAAAGAATTTATGGGCTTTTTCTCCCGAATCGGCTCCCGTACCGGAAAGCATACGGGTAATCAACGTACCGTAGTGAATAATCTGGTTAAGTGCGTGTTTTAAAAGCGGAATATGCACGCCGCTGCCGCCGACATACCGGTTAATATCGAAAGATTCTTCAAAAACGGCTTCCATTTCCCGTACCGATTTTCCGCTTGCATATAAGCCGCCGATAATCGATCCCATCGAACAGCCGACAATACAGTCCGGCTTAGGAAGATTCAATTCTTCAAGTGCCTTAAAAAAACCGATGTATGCAAGCCCAGCGGCTCCGCCTCCCGATAACACAAGTGCCCATTTCATAGTAACTGGTAGTATACAAAAAAATGCAGTATACGCCTATAGTGCATTTACCCTACACTCTATAATAGCCTGCTTGAAGAAAGTTATAAATTATAGTATCTTTGAAATACGTTCGGCGTTATCAATTTTAGCGGAGGATAGATATGGCGATTACTGACGCGCAGTTTCAATTGGTTACCTTTCAGCTCGGTGAAGAGCTTTACGGTGTCGATATAATGGATGTAAAAGAGATAGTAAAGGTTCAAGAAGTCCGGCAGATTCCGAATGCACCATATTACGTCGAAGGTTTTTTCCATTTGAGAAATGAAATTATACCGATTATCAGTTTGCACAAACGATTCCACCTTAAAAAGGCGGATTTGGACGGAGACGATGAATATTTGGGAGGATTTATCATCCTTAAAATCGGAAAATATAAGATCGGTATTGTCATTGACCGCATCGCACGTGTTGTTATGGTACGACAAGAAGATGTTCAGCCGCCGCCACAGATGATTACCGGTATCGGTACCGAATATATTAACGGAGTTATCCGCCAAGACTCTGGATATCTCATCCTATTGGATATCCGCAGATTGTTTAATCCGAAAGAATTACAAAAACTTACCACATTCTAATATGCCGATACCTGTTTATAGCTCTACTATTCGGCGTTCTGAAATGGATGCCGTACTCACCTGTATGGTCGAAGAAAAAATCGGCCCGGGTGAGATGAATCAAAAACTCATTAAATTAGTACGCGAACTCTATGAGGCTGAAGGAGTCCTTGCCTTACGGAGTCCGGCGATGGCATTGGTTTATACGCTCAAGATGTTCGACCTCCCTGAGAAAGCGGGCGTCTTATTGTCAGCGCTCGCCCCTTCGTGGCAATATATCGAAGTAGCGCGAAACGGATTTACACCGATTGTTTTGGATGTCGATCCGTTAACCGGTTTGGTTACACCTGAAGCGGTTGAAGAAGGTATTAAGCAAGGCGGCAGAGTGCTGGTTCTACACGAAACACTCGGCAACGTCCCCGATATGGAAGCGTTTACAGCTCTTTCAATTCCGATTATCGAAGACATTTCCCAAAGCGCCGGCGCCTTATACGGGGAAAAGCGGGCAGGAACGTTCGGTTCGTTTACGATACTGGGACTCGAAGAACGGGATATTTTAACGGGCGGCGGCGGAGGCATCCTCATTGCTGCAGAGCGGCGTAATGCTTCCGTGTTAAAGAACATGGCGGAAACTATTCCGATAACCGATTTCTTGCCCGACATTAATGCGTCCCTCGCCTTTGTACAGCTTAAAAATATGGAAAAAAACCTCCAGCTTCGCGACGAAATGCGGGAGCTGTATCTCCGCTCACTTTTACAAACGAGGCATAAGCCGCTCGTATTTGCTGAAAGAGTAAAAAACCCCGTCTATTCCTTTCCGATAATACTTGAAAGCGGCTTTAAAGATGTAAAACAATACGTTAACCGCAAAGATATTGAGATAGAACTCGCTTTTACCAATTCCATTGTGGACTTTTTAAAAGAAGAAAATACATGCATTAATGCGGCCTCGCTTTTGCTGCGGACGGTACTTTTTCCCCTCTATCCCCGGCTCGGTCTCAATAATGCTGCAAAGATTGCAAAGGTATTAGGAACACTGCCGTAACGGACACGTATGCAAAAGAACGCCATTATCATCCTAACAACCTATAAACCGCACGCAGCGGAGATATCCCAGGAGCTTCCGGAGTTTTTGCAAGAAAACGGGATTCAAGCAGACATCTATGAATATGACGGCTTGTCTCCTGCAAAGCCGATTCGAAAACGGTATGATTTTGCCGTTTGCCTCGGCGGGGACGGGACGGTGCTGTTTGCAGCACGGTACTGTGCACCGAAAAAAATACCGGTATTTCCCATTAACCTCGGTGAATTCGGGTTTATTGCGGGCGTTGAACCGGCGCATTGGAAACAAGCGCTCGGCGAATACCTCGCAGGAAATGCGGAACATCACGAGAGGCTGATGCTTTCTACCGCCGTGTATCGTAACGGCGAGTGTGTCGGCTCCTTTGATGCGCTCAACGATGTTGTTGTTTCAGGCGGCGGCATTGCGAAGCTTATAAATCTCGCACTATCCTTTAACGGTATCTCTTTCGGCGTGTATCGGGCGGACGGCGTTATCGTGTCAAGCCCGACCGGTTCTACCGCATATTCGGCAGCCTCCGGCGGCCCGATTATGGATCCGACGGTTGCCGCCTTTGTTCTTACACCCATATCGGCATTTTCACTATCAAACCGGCCGGTCGTATTGCCTGCTTCCGGTACGATGCGTATTGAGGTTTTGCATAATCGTCAAAAAGATGTTATTGTATCTATAGACGGACAGGAGTTGTTTCCGCTCTGCGAAGGCGACAAAATTGAAATTAAAATGTCGCGCCACCGATTAAAACTCATCGGGTGTTCGCCGGAAGCGTTTTACACGGCGCTCCGGTCAAAATTAGCGTGGTCGGGAAGTCCGTTGCAGGAATAACACTGCGGCGCGGAGGTTGATGTGCTCGAAACCATTTCGGTAAAAAATATTGCGCTTATCGACGAGCTTTCTCTCGATTTTAACGCTCATTTGAATGTACTGTCTGGAGAAACCGGTGCGGGAAAATCCGTTTTGATCGGAGCGCTGAGCTTTTTACTCGGCGGGAAGGTTACCGCGGATATTATCCGCACGGGCGCTTCCGAAGCGGCGGTGTCCGGTACATTCTACCTTGCAAACACCCATCCCGAAGCCGCCGCATGGCTTGACGAGCGAGGCATAGAGCCTGAAAACAACCGGATACTGTTACGGCGCACACTGAAAGAAAACGGCCGCGGCGGTATTTGGATCCAAGACACACAAGTTTCCCGCGCCGAACTGGAAGAATTCACCTCCTTTTTAGTCGATATTCACGGTCAGCATGACCATCAATCTCTTTTTAAAACAGCGGAACACCGCCGCTTCTTGGACTCCTATGCAGGTATCCTCGACGAGGTGCATGCATTCAGCCTTCTTTATACCCGCCTCGCCGAAATAAAAGCAAAACTGGAAACGATAGGACATTCCGAAAAAGAACGTGCAGAGCGGGTAGACTATCTTGCATTTGTTATCGACGAAATCGACAATGCCCGTTTACAGCCGGATGAAGACGAGGTGCTTGAGGCGGAAGAAACAAAGCTCTGCCAGTATGAAAAACTGTATGAACAAGTCGAGACGCTGCAAAACCTGTGTACACAGGAACAAGGCATTGTACCGCAGCTTAAAAAACTACAGCATATCTCCGACAGCGTTACCGCTATCGATCCTGCCGTTCACGAATATGCCGAGCGGATAGAAAATGCCTACTATGAAATGCAGGATATCGGCGAATTTTTCAGCTCCTATCTTTCAAAACTGGTATTTGACCCCAATCGGCTGGAACAGGTGCAAGAGCGGCTTTCCCTTATCAATAAACTCAAGAAAAAATACGGCGCAACCATCAAGGATATCCTCGCCTATCGGGAGGCCGCGCAATCCGAGCTGGATTCCCTCGGCGAAAGCGAGCAGGATAAAACCGCTCTGGCAAAAGAAGTTCCTCAGCTTGAAGCAAAACTTTTTGCAGCCGGTACCGCCCTATCTCAGAAGCGGAAAGCCGCAGCGGCAGAGCTTCAGCGAAAAATTCAAACTACCCTCACCCGCCTCGGTATGCCCAAAGTGGTATTTGCCGTGCAGGTTACGGCAGCCGAACCGAACGGAAATAAACAGACTGCCGGTCTCTACGGGTTTGATTCGGTGGAATTTTTAATCAGCACCAATCCGGGAGAACCGGTCAAACCGCTCAACAAAATAGCGTCGGGTGGTGAACTCTCGCGCGTCATGCTGGCACTGAAAACCGTCCTGACTGCCGCCGATGAAGCGGATACCCTGGTGTTTGACGAAATAGATACCGGTATCGGCGGAGAGGTTGCCCGCACCGTTGCAGAACATCTGAAAGAATTGGCCGGTAATAAGCAAATACTCTGTATTACGCACCTTGCAGTTATTGCCGCCGCTGCCGATACTCATATTAAGATACTGAAGATACAATCCGAACATACAAGCCGCACATCTGCCAAAACAATAGAGGGAGACACCCGCATTGAAGAAATTGCACGGATGTTAGCAGGCGATGAGGTGAGTGCCGCTTCACGTATTCATGCAAAAGAGTTATTATCAAGGTATGGAAGCATAGGATAACACGACATGGATAATCCACAACAAGGTACAAGCATATACGAAGAACAACTCCGTTACTATCAGGAGGAAATCGACCAAATACTCAAACAGGAAAAAGCGATGGCAGAGCTTATCGCAAGCGATCCTCAAGGTGGTATGTATAAAAAAATCATGCTCGTCGATGAACTGATATATGTGGTAACGCTCTATTTGGGAATGTACCAAATAGCGGTCTCCTTTTTGAATCGAAAAAACGAAACGCTGCTCAATGAAGCGCGAAAAGCCATTTACAAGGTTATTATCAATCTCGAAGAAATTGTTTCAAACTTTATCGACGCACCTTTTTCGGACTATGAGGAAAAAGTACGCAAAATTCAACACGTGCCTCAAAAACAGCGGTTTTATTTAATCCGAAAATTAGGCTTGGTGATAGACCTTGTCATCCGCGCGTACAGCGGCAATACCAAATGGAAGTGGTCGTTTGTAGAAATTCAAGGACGATATGCAACGGTTGCGAAAAACATCCTCGATTTAAAGGATACTGCAGAAACAGGCTTTGATCCACGTTCACCGAACTATGAAAGCACGATGTTCCATCTTAAGTTGGTAAAAAAGCTACTCTTGCAGGCAGCCGACCAATACCGTGCGCGATATGAAACGGCAACCGCCAGTATAGAGGATTTCAGAATTGCTATTCAGTATCTGGAAGCTGCGCGGCGTATGCATATTTTGCTGAATGAGCGAAACGCAGCGGAAGAAGTAAAACGGCAAATCGGTATATGGTCCGAGAAGATGGAAAAAGATTTACAGAAGCGGAAAAAAGCGTAAGAGCTGCAAAACGGAAACAGGAAGTTACAATGTTCAGTAAAGAAATCGTATGCAAACTTTTTGAAGCGTTTTCCATTCAGCGGTGGAACGATTTAGTCCGCCCCTTCGATATCGTCGAAATGGATAAGACGGCAGAAAAAATGTTCCTCAGCTTTATCATCGGTAAATATGAAGAAAAGAACGGAAGAACGGTCAATTGGCTGACTATCATTAATCATTCATTCTTTGAGCTGCTCCGCCGAATCGCGCTCTGCGATATGAAGTCGCCCGTACAGCGCATTATCCGATCGGAATATCCCGAAGAATACAAAAAACTCAACCGTTGGGTGCTCGATAAATACAAGACAATTATTACCGATCCGCTTTTTCTTGATGAATTTGCCGCCTACCTCTTTGATCCGGTTGATCCTACGGACATAAGTTTTCGAGTACTGCGCGCGGCCCATAAATATTCGGCAATGCGCGAGCTCGATATGATCCGCATGGTGAACGAACCTTTCCGGCTGACTGAAATCGACAAATGTTTGGAGACGGATATTGCCGATTTTATGGACTTAAAGGGCGTACAGCTTTTGACAACGAGGCAGCAGCCGTACTATTTTATTACCGAAATTGAAAAACTACGGTTCCAAACCCGTTGGAACCAAACGCCGCGGGTACCGGCAACAACGGTGCTCGGACATTCGTACTTTGTTGCCGCACTGGTTTTCTTAATGAGCCGCACGCTCAAGCTGGCGCCGCATCGTCTTTCGATGAACTTTTTTGCAGCGCTGTTCCACGACTTACCGGAGGCGGTTACCCGCGATATTATTTCTCCGGTAAAGCAAGCGACCGATCGGCTGCCCGAAGTGGTTAAGCATATTGAAGATGAAATTGTTGCAAAGGAATTACTCCCGTTGATGGACGACTTTTACCGCGAAGAGGTGCTGTACTTTATTCAAGATGAATTTGAAAACCGCATTACATTGAACGGAGAAATCCGCTGCGTAACAAGCGAAGAGTTGAATACAACATACGCGGCGCCTGAGTTTTGCGGGATTGACGGTAAACTGATCCGTGCAGCAGATCACATCGCGGCCTTCGTAGAAGCCGACAGTTCCATCAACTTCGGCATTAGGTCGGAACAGCTGGAAGAAGGCAGGGCAAACATCCTGCACCACTACGGCAAAAACACCGTCATCAACGGTTTTTCCCTAGAAAGCTTTTTTGCATCATACCGCTAATCAGTCGTGCGAAATTTTGAATAAAATTTCGCACCGTTTATTTTAAATGAGAAGGGTAAGCGATCCATACGAATAAACAAGAATCGCAGAATAGATAGGTTGGGCAACCATTTGAGCCGTGAAGCGGCGAAACTCTGGTTGAACAGCCTATCTATTCTGCGGGGTGTTAAAGAAACAGTATGGAACGATTACCCTAGGAGTGAGAAGATGAATATTGTAGAAATCCCGTTACCGCTGTTGCGGAATGAATTATCGGCTGTGTCTTTTTTATCCTGCATTGCCGAAGACGAACTTGAAGCGCTCGCACAGTTTTCTCAGCTTTGCGCATTCGATGAAGGTGAGGTGCTGATTGCTGAAGGCACCATAAATGCCGATCTGTATATTTTAATGAGCGGCTCTCTTGACGTGATAAAGCAGGGCAAATGGAATAAGCAGGTGCACGTTGCAACACTGCGAGATCACGCCTCGGTCGGCGAGTCGGCGCTCCTGGAAGATGAACTCAGCACCGCAACGGTACGTGCGGCAGAAGATACCGTCGTACTGATTCTTTCTCGCAGTCAGTTCAAAAAATATATTAACGCCTATCCCAAGGCGGGATTGGTGATGATGACATATATCGTTTTCAGTCTTTTGCAAAAGCTGCGCAGCGCCAACGAAGAGCTCGCCGACGAACGCAGTATGGAATTTGCACAGGAATATTTAACCGCAATGGTCGACATGTTCCAAGAAACTGAACAAGACGACAGCTCCGGCTCAAACGATGAGCCGTGATAATTCCGCGATTAAATCTTTACCGTCCCAAATAGTATCCATCTCCATCGCCTGCCCTAACGCGGCGATGCGGTCGATACCTGCCGAACGTCGCTGCGCAAAAAAGTATGCGAGTTCTTCCCGCGGGTAGCCTTCCGCGCAGAGCGTCTGCACCTTGAACGAAAGCAGCGGCAGCAGTTCCTCTTTATTGCGAATTTCGGTTTCAAAGAAAAAGCCGAATGTTCCGCGCAGCGTCTCCACCGCATGGGCGGGCAGTTTTGCCAAAGTCGCAACATATAAAAGATTCCCCGCATACTGCTTGACGGAAATTTTCTCCGGCAAGGTCATCGCAGAAAGGCACAGCTGCTCGTATTTCCGCGCCGCTTGATAGGAGCCGAACCGGTACGCTGCTTGAGCTTCCGCTGCAACCTTTTCCCACCAGCGGAGGCGTACTGTAGGATCGCCTCCGTCGTTTTCCCACACGACAAGGTGCGGGGCGGAACAGGCATTTTGATCCATCAAATACGTGTCGTTGTAAAACCGGTGCGCCCATGCGGCGAGCGTTTCTTCATCCGCTTGGGAAAACGCCGCTTGACTGAACAACGCAAACGACCAGCGGTCAGGGAATACCAGTTCAACCGCATGAGGCGGAAGCGGAAGCGCACGTATACGGCGGATTGTTTCATCCCCGCCCCACACTACCCGCGCATCGCACTCGGCCATATACGCAGCGGTTACGGCGTCATCCCTGCCATAGCTGATAAACGATGTCCGCCGTTTTATTGGTTCAAACTCAGGGCGATCCAGCACTCGGCCGATGCAGGCGCAGAGCATTGTCGCGATTTCCCCGCCCCGCTCCGACAGCCGCACGATGTTTGCGTTCCCCGCAAGCAACCCGATTGTGTATGAATAGGCAAACATCGTCGGCACGTTTGAAGGCGCAATATGGAACGCAAGCCCCCGGCCGAGACGCGGAAAAGGTAAAGCATGGCGCTTAGCCAAGGCTTCAAGATGCGCCCTGCGGCACCAGAAGCCGAATGCGGCAATCTCCGGTATGGAATGAAGTTCCGCTGCACCGATTTCAGCCGATACCGCAGCAAGAAACTCCATTGCCTCCGGTGAAAATACGGGATACGGTTCTCTTTCCGGCTGCAAAACGCCTGCCAATAATGTTACAGAGGTTTTCGTCTGCATGGTTGTATCATCCTTCATACAAGTTTGAGAGATACTCAATACACGATAACTCAAAGTATTTAGTGTTAACGCTCACTCATATATTGTTCTACTTCAGCAGCAGTCAACTTGCGTATCTGTGTATGCGGATACTCTTTATATTCCCCAATGGTAAAAAGAGGGGCAGTGTGCTTACATTGTTTATCTTTATTTTTCTTTAAAAATAACAGGACATCATTATATGAAGGAAAGATTTTATAGGATTTCTTCCCATTACTGTTTTCTATTTCGTAAATACCGCAAGGCTGTTTTTCCGTATAATCTGCTGTCCGTAAATAGAGCTTTGCAATTTCCAATGACTTGAACGGAAAATCCCATCGTTGTAAACCTCGTTTAGGATCACGGTCAATACAAATACACCGTCCGCATGTCCCGCAAATGTACTGCGTATGATGTTCTAAACAGTCTACAGGATTAAGCAACGGCGTAATTCTGTTTTTGTTTACGTAACACTCTTCACACATGGTAATCTCTCCTTTTAAACCTAAGCCTTAGCTCTGCTTTTTGCCGTTACATACGGAACATCGATACGCAATACTGTAACCGATGCTGCCATCTGTTCGGTTATTTCAAAGTCTCGGCCGCTTTGTGTTTTCATCATAAGTCGCAATCCGAAAATCTTTTCTGCAACATCTTCAACAATAACTGCAGTTCCGTCTCCCATAACACTGGCATATTCCGAACCGTATTTACACGGAATGTCGCCGCCGGAAACAATTGTAACATCCGTCTCAAGTTCAATAAAAACGCACGGATTCTTTTTGAGAATGTCGAGTTTACGCCCCTCTTTTGCGCAGTGCACATAAAGAGTTAGCCTGCCGTCGGTAAATATAAAACCATACTGCATCGGCACCACATACGGATGGTCATTATCGATCATCCCAATATGCACAACCTTTGCCTTTTCAATGATAGCATATATTTGTTGATAATCCGTTACTTCTCGATCTGATCTTCTCATAGATAAAAACCTCCATCAGATAGTATATACCATAAATATACATCCCGCTACATGATTTCTACATGATTGCGAACTGTTGTGTATGGAAATATCAATATCTTAAGTTATTCGTGCTTTTGCCGATGCCTTTAATATGACCTTCTCACAACTTTTTACCCTGATAAAGAATGTGGTTATTTCTCCTGAAGTGATTATCGTTACTATACTGCTTATATTATACTTAAATCTTGTATTCTATATTGTGCAGTATCAAAAACCGAGACTTTCCTCCCTACAAAGCAGAATCCAAAAAAATTTGCAAAAGCCGCCGGCAGAAGCTAAAAAAGATAACACACCTACCGAGCAGGCAAAATAAGAATCGGAAAATTTAGGCATACCTTAAAATACGGGGTACTCTCTAAAATGTAGAACTATCTGCCTTATATATGATCAGCTGTAAGATTAGCCGGAATTTTTTTGAACTTAAAACTCTGCCGCTGAATAGGAGAAGCGCCATATAGTCCGATAAGAGAACGATGCAACTGTGTCCCATAGCCTTTATGCAGATCGTAGCGGTAAAGCGGATATTGCTTATGATACTCCATCATACAATGATCCCGTTCGGTTTTAGCCAGAATAGAAGCGGCCATCACACACGGATACCGTCCATCAGCTTTAGGTTCCGCAATAAGCGTAAAATTACCGCCGATATTAGGCAGTTGATTGCCGTCAACAATAACCGTTAAATCCTGTTCAATACCAACCGCTGTATTAGTATTATCTCGCCTATACCGTGTAAATAGAGTTTCAAATGCTTGCTTCATTGCGGTAAGCGTTGCTTGTAAAATATTGATTTTATCTATTTGTTCGGAAGGAACCGATGCAATCTGCCAATACAGTGCACCGTCAAGAATAGCAGCCCGCGCCATTTCGCGGCGTTTAGGGGATAGTTTTTTTGAATCATCCAATATCGAAATATCAAAGGTATCAGGCAAAATGACAGCCGCAGCATATACGGGGCCTGCCAACGCCCCCCTCCCCGCTTCATCAATACCGCAAAACAACATCAGACATTTTTCCTATTTTCTGTATTATCACTGTACCCTTCACAATGCTCTATGTATCTATATAATACACTATCTACGAATAAGCACTTCCGTAAATCCTGTTAACTCAACAGATTTCGGCAATTCAGCTTTAGAAGTATTATCGGCAATGACGGCCGCATCCATCATTTCAAATAAAGGCGAGGTATACGAGCATTGCAATTTTCGGACTTTGACGGTTGAACCGGTAAGATCGGCCAATCTTCCGGTATAATGCGCAGTAAGATTACAAACCGTATCGGTCAGCGTACACTGTGTTTTTACAAAATCAAAACATAACACCATTAATCCCGATGCCGAAAAAGTACTGCGCAGCGCAGACACGGTACTGTTTTTGGCACGCACCAATACAGCCTGCGCAGTTTGTTCGGAAGTAAAAGAAGTGTCGGTACAGGTCATACGGCTATCCCGAAGAATCACGGCATCACCGCCCTCTTCTACGGTAATTGAAACTCTATTCAGCGTTAGGGAAGCATTCGAACCGTATAAAACAGGTACAATACGCGGTTCCGTAAACCGTTCTATGCGTTTTATCGAGCATCCTTTTATCTCCAACGAAGTACGTTCAACGACAAAACCGGCATTTTCTCCGAATGTAATTACCGGAGTATTCTCACCGAGTATCTTAATCGGAGCCGTAAGAAACACAGCTTCTTCAACATACACATCGGAACGAAGAAAAACAGAAACCGGAGCAGGTTTACCGTTCTTCACCGGAGTTTCTTGCCGGTTTATTCGGTCATAGACTGCTGCAACAGCCTGTTCAAAAGAAACGAACGGATTATCGGATGTCCCTTTTTCCGCGGTTGTTTTTGCAGCAGTATCTACATAAAAGACTAAACCACTCTCAGCAGCAAAAAGAGAAAGAGAAAAAAAGAAATATGCAAAAAGGCATAATAACGGTTTACCATTCCTGTACATCGGTTTCTTATAAAACACCCTTAAAAATTTCACGCAGCTCGGGATATTGCGCATAGTAGTACTTTTCAAGTTCCTCAGGAGTCAAACCGGTCAGTTCATGGCTCATATAGTGGATCCAACTGCTGTCTTTATCGGCATAGATATCATGCTTTCTGCACCAATAATCGGGCTGGATAGGTTCACTGCTCTTTCTGTTATGGAAAACCTTATAATCATGAACGGCTATCTTTATATCACGCCGCGGAATACCTTTTTCCAAGAAAGCCGATACAAGATAATTGATTGTAGCACCGCTATCGAAAATATCATCAACCAACAATATCTTATCGCCGCTCCGCAGGTGTTCGGGGGAGTATGTCCATCCGTCAATCATCATTTTTGACTGCTGATTAGCATCGGAATAAGAATGAGCGACGACAGCGGCATACAAAATAGGCTTCACATCTCTATTCACTAACTTAAACCATTCATGAATGGCATTTCCCAAAGATGAACCGCCCCGCAGTGAAACATATATCACATCAGGAATAAAACCATCTTCCCAAATTTGGCGCGCCAAACGGAACCCGTTATTACGGATCGTATCATAGGGTAAAAATTCTTTGCTCATAATCGCTTCCTTACTTTAAATGTATACTTTATTTCAAATTAAAATACATTAACCTCAGCCGCATCAGAACGGTTGCTTAATTTTGAGGAAAATAATAGTGATAGGAAATAAAGCTCTCATTTTCTTAGTATAACGATTTCAAGTTGCTTATTCAATAGAACTTGCAACGTATCATAATCTAAATACGTACGATAAATCATTCACCCAATTATTGAGCGGCAAAGCGTATAAAAAAAACTGCCTTTCGGTAAATCCGATGGCAGCCTTCTACTTCTGTGTATCTTATAAGATTATTTAAAATCTTTAGGTCGGCGTTCAATACGATGACATTTTGCACATTCAGCGATATTTTTTATTTTTCCGTTTTCAACCATTGTTTTTAACACAACTTCACCACCGCACGGACAGCTAAACTTCTGCGTAGCGACAGCAGTACGGGAGTTTTTACTTGCACCAGCCATACCTCAAGCCTCCTCATGAAAATTTTGTCCTTTAATATAGAAAATTTATAATAGACTGTCAAGCCCCCCTAAAACTAAGTGTTTGTAATTTATTCTCTTTTGTGATATACTCGCGCTATGTTCCAAAAGTATCCGGTGCTTCTCCAATCTATACAGCTGCAAGGGCAGTATAAGCAAAACCTTTCCGGAGGTCTGCTCCCAAGATTCCCGCTGCTTTTGTTGCTGTGTTCTCTTTGGTACTTTTTAGGATGTACAAGCGTTCCTACTGCCCCCATAGATACGCCGTATCAGCCTGCTGCTCAGACAGAAATACACTGGCGTACCTTATCCCCAGGTATCGAAGCTACCGATATCAATGATCTGCAATTTCCGCTTATCGTTCATGTTGTGAAAGTAGATTTACTCAATCCCGCTGTCGCCGTGATAACCTCAGAACCGGCTCTCTTTAAAAACGGCCAAGGCTGTATCCGCGGCGAAACGACACAGGATTTTGCACTCAGGCACAATACAATCGCAGCCTTTAATGCCACTCCGTTCAAAACAGGCTCGCTGTTTTTCAGTGTATACCGCACTATCGTGGGTATTCATATTACAGATTTCTGCCGGATGAGTATGCCGAACGAAGGCTACGGTGCATTGCTTTTTTATGCGGATAAAACAGCTCGCATTATCGACGCTCAAACGGAAGATGTATTATCAACAGATGTCCGTCATGCAGTCGGGGGCTTTTGGACAATTCTTCGAAACGGTATCGTAATTCCGCAAAAACTTCATCGCCGTGATTCACGGACTGCCGTCGGCCTTACTGATAACGGAAAAACACTCTTCGTTGTGTCGGTAGAAGGTGAGAATCAACAGAGAAGCCAAGGTCTTTCCTTTGAAGAAACGGCGTGGCTGCTGCGGGAATTAGGCGCTGACGATGCACTGCAACTCGATGGCGGCAGTTCTAGTTCGTTAGTTTTACAGGAAAATGGAGAACAGCGTATTGTATCCCCTATTCGCAACTGGAATATCCATATCCGTGTTGCAAATAATATCGGTATTATCATTAACCAATGATGACCGTTTAAGTTTAAAGAAACATTTGCCTTTATAGTACAAGCGATGTAAAATAGAAAACATGAAGAAGGAAGTTCAGTATGAATGAAGTAATCAATGCAATTTTAACACGGGTAAGTGTGCGTCAATTTACCGATCAAAGAATTGAAGATGAAAAACTAAAACTTATTGCCGACTGTGCAAAAGCTGCCCCGACAGGAAAAAACCGACAAGCACGAAAATTTACGGTTGTACATAATCGGGAAAAAATTCAAGAACTCGCACAGGCGATTGCAAAAGTACATAACCGCAACGATTACCGGATATATGACTGTGATGCGATTCTCTTGATCAGCTTTGCAGAGGACGATAGGTACGGTCAATGCGACTCGTCTTGCGCAATTGAAAATACTTATTTAGCAGCAGAATCCCTTGGGTTGGGTGCTGTCTGGATTAACCAATTGCGTGATAAATGCAATGAACCGGAAATCCGAAATATACTGGACTCCTTTCATATTCCGCACAATCATGTGATATGCGGCTTTGTTGCGTTAGGCTATCCTGCAGAAAAACCGGTGATCAAAGAAAGAACGGAACCGGTAGAATTTATATACTAGAGGGAAAATTATTATGAATGAAAAGATCGCTATCCTCGGCGCAGGGTCATGGGGAACGGCAATAGCTTGTACACTCGGTCGAAACGGGCATCGCGTTATGCTCTGGAATCGGAGTGAAGATGTATGCTCAAGCATCAATATCGAACGTAGTAATAAAAAGTATTTACCGAACTATACCTTACCGCCAACGATCTCAGCTTCTGTCGATATGCAAGAAGTATGCAAGGATGCGGCAGTACTTTTTTTAGCAAGCCCCTCCCTCTATCTAATGGATACTGTAAACAAGCTCTTAACGATTCCTCCTTTTAATATCGATACCGGAACACAGACATACCCGCTCATTGCGGTACTAACTAAAGGATTTATCCCTGATGAGCACGGAGAACCGCACTTAATCATCGAATCTCTTGAAAACAAATTGCCCGATTTTTATCGGGATCACCTTGTCTATGTCGCGGGTCCGAGTCATGGAGAAGAAGTTGCCGCCGGAAAGCTCACCGGTCTTATTGCAGCTTCAAAAAATCCTTTAAGCTCTATCCGGTGCCGCGAAATCCTTAAATCTCGCAGTCTACTGGTATACTCAAGTCTTGATATTGTAGGTGTACAGGTATGCGCAGCGACAAAGAACGTGATTGCCATTGCATTCGGTATGCTTGATGCGCTAACCGAACATTCCGACTTTTTCGGTGATAATACCGAATCGCTTTTATTAGCGGCCGGCTTAAACGAAATTCAGATTATAGGGAGAGCAATGGGAGCAACGCATCCTGAAACATTCACATCGATTTCGGGCATCGGGGATCTTGACGTTACCTGCCGCAGTAAATACGGAAGAAACCGCAAATTCGGCCGAGAAATTATCACCGCAGCGGTTTTAGATTCTTTTAACGGCATCGATGACCTTATCGCACGAATCGGCACTATCGGCTATTTACCTGAAGGTATCGTTGCATGCGCTTACCTCGGCAAGATCGCCGTAAAGTACGACTTAAAGTTACCGCTCTGCACCGGACTCTACAAAATCCTAAACAAAGAATTATGCCCAGCGGAGTTTATCGAAAATCTTTTAAATGGAACAAAGAATTAAAGGCATACAAGGCAATTACATCAGAATCGCTACAGAGAGTGGTAATTCCACTTACAAAGAATCCGATACCTTTGCCCAAATATCAGGATGGAGCCGGCAATTCTCAAGTGTACGCGAAAAAAATGGAATAGTCGCCTCGGCAAAGAAAATTTCCTCCGGTTTCATAATACTGCCTGCAAAACGGTACGTTTTTCTCCAGTATGACTCTTGAATGCTTGAAATAATAACACCGGTATGGGGACCGTCCGATGCCGAATGGATAAATTTTCCTGCACCGATATAAATCCCAACGTGGGAAATACCGCCGGCAGTGTTAAAAAACAATAAATCACCGGGCTGAATCTCTTCATCCGTTATTCTTTTTGCATATTCGGCAAGGGCATCCGAACGCCGCGGCATCTGCAGCTTCAGAACATCAGCCCCATTGCGAAAGACAAAACCCGAACAGTCCATCCCCTTACGAGAATGGCCTGCATAACGGTAGGGCGTACCGAGATAGCTCAAAGCATTATTAACAAAAGCAATCCGTTGAGAATCTTTTGGAGAAGATACCCCAAAAATGAAAGGTATCGCCGCTAATATGAAAAATAAATAGAAAAAAAATGCTCGTATATCTTTCAAAATCATGTAAAATAGTTATACTAAAAACAAGAAAAAATTGCAATTTTGAAAATAAGCAAAAAATTGTATTTATAAAGGAGCGTATCGATATGAATGAAAAGTCAAGATGTCCATGGGGATTCCTTGATACATGGCGCGGAAAAAAATTTACCGGAGAATGGCCGACATTACCGGAGATGTTTGAAATTACTGCGGAACGTTTCCCAAATAGGAACTGTTTAACCGTCTTTGAGCCCGATCGGATCACCCTTACCTATCGTGAAACACTTGGAGTAATTAAAAAATTAGCAGGTTGGCTTGCCACTCACGGTGTAAAAAAGGGAACACACATTGCCGTTTCAGGTAAAAACTCTTCCGAATGGGCAATTGTCTATTTAAGTGCGCTATATGCCGGCGGTATTATAATCCCCATTGACTACGGCCTACATGATTATGAAATCGAATCACTTTTAAAAACAGCAAAGCCGCTCTTTTTCTTTGTTGATGAAGAAAAATACGACCATTTTCTTGAGGCATCAAAATCTCAATCCTTTATTGGTCAAGTTTATGCTTTAAACAGTAAGAACAGTGACCGCTATGTATATAACTTGGAAGCGGAACCGCTTGCCACCTATTATCCTTTACAGGAAACCGACACGGCAGCTATCCTATTCACCTCCGGTACGATGGGTACTCCCAAGGGCGTTATGCTTTCTCACCGGAATATCGTCTCCGACTGCTACATAGCTCAATCACACCTAACCATATTTGAAACCGATATTTTCTATGCATTATTGCCGATCCATCACTCCTATACTATGGTTGCCGTCTTCATTGAAGCAATTTCGGTGGGTGCAGAAATCGTATTCGGAAAATCTTTGGTTGTATCCCGTATGCTCCGCGAATTAAAAGAAGGAAAAATTACGATGCTTCTCGGCGTACCGCTTCTCTTTAATAAGCTGCTTGCGGGTATCTTAAAAGGAGTGCGCAGTAAGGGTGTCGTGGTATATGGCATCATCCGATTCCTCATGGGTATTTCATACCTTGTTAAAAAGACAACAGGGAAAAATATCGGTAAAATACTCTTTAAGAGCGTATTGGAAAAAGCAAATCTTACAACGCTTCGTATTGCAATTTCGGGCGGCGGACCGCTTTCAAAGGAAGTTTTTAGAGCATACAATGAATTCGGTATCGATTTTGTCCAAGGCTACGGTCTGACCGAAACATCGCCGATTATTGCACTGAATCCGAAAGAGCACTTTAAGATTGAAAGCGTCGGGCGTTACTTCCATCCCTATATGGAAATGAAAATCCTTGATCCCGATGAAAACGGCCGCGGAGAAATTTGCGCGAAGGGGCCGATGATTATGCAGGGGTATTACAATATGCCGGCAGAAACCGTAGAAGTACTATCGGAAGACGGATGGTTCCGCACCGGCGATATCGGATGGATTGACGATGAAAAATATCTGTATCTCTGCGGACGTGCAAAGAATCTCATTGTTACCTCCGGAGGGAAAAACGTATATCCTGAAGAAATAGAAAATGCCTTCCAGATGTATTACAACGATATCGAACAGATAACCGTACAAGGATACCACCCCGCGCACGATTTAACGAGCGAAGAAATTGAAGTACTGGTATACCCCGCCGATGAACTGTATAAAACGCTGAATCTTAACCGCGGCACTCCAGCCGGAGACAGCGCCGTTTATAAAAGAATAGAAACGATAGTCGAAACCGTGAACAAGGAACTACTGCCCTATCAGCGGATCACAAAAACCACGCTTTTGGACAAACCTCTCGAAATGACTACAACAAAGAAAGTTAAACGGTATACTAAAGCCGAATAAATCAACACCCTCCAATGAACTGAGGCTTTAAAAAATACGGCACCCATTCTTACAGAACGGGTGCCGCACTCCGGAACTTCGATATATTGATACAGATTAGTTTACTTTAAATTTTCCAACTTCCAGTGCTAAATTCTTAATGCTCTGTGTATTCTTTTGCGTAATTGCGTTTACTTCCTGCACGGCATTATTAATCTGCGCTGCGCCTGAGGCCATTTCATTCATGCCGTCGGTTATAATACGCGTTAGATTATCCAATTTGCGCATTTCCTCCGCGACACCCTCCCCGCCTTTCAACATCTCTTCAGCCCCGAACTGAACTTCCGTTGTAACCGTATTGATGTTTTTAATAGCATCCAGTACTTCATTGCTGCCGTTTGCCTGTTCGCGCATCGCTTCCGTCAGCTGATCGCTCATCTCTTTTACTTGAGCAGCAAGGGTAAAAATAGCATTGAATTTTCCCTCGACTGTTTTAGAAGATGCTGAAAGCGTTTCTATTTCGCTGCTGAGTAGTTTAAGCGTCGCCGTAATATTTTTTCCCTGTATGGCCGAATCTTCCGCCAACTTGCGGATTTCATCGGCGACAACAGCAAATCCTTTGCCGGCTTCTCCCGCATGGGCGGCTTCAATCGCAGCGTTCATTGCAAGTAAGTTTGTTTGCGATGCAATGTGCTGAATAACACTCGATGCTTCCATGAGCGAGCCGGATTCTTCCGCTATTTTCTGTGTTACCGTATTAGACGTAAGCAACGTTGCTTTTCCATCTCCCGTTGCGGACACAAGCTCTTTCACGATCGTATCGGACTTATTAAGCGTCTGGCTGATCGAAGCAATATTTGCGACCATTTGCTCAACCGACGCCGAAGACTGTGCAACACTTGCAGACTGTGTTTCAATACTACTGCTCAACTGCTTAATAGTGCGGATAATTTCCTCTACTGTCGCGGCAGTTTCGGTAACGCTTGCAGCTTGGGTCAAAACTTGTTGCTGGATACCGTCTATATTTGCATTAATCTGATTAATTGAGCTTGCCGTTTCGGACATATTTGAAGCAAGCTCACTACCGATCTCTTCCATAATGCTGCTATTGACGCCGATAGACTTTATTGTAACACCGATTTTTTCTATCGTTTCATTAAAATATTCCGATAAATCCGTTACCTCGTCATTACCGCTTACAGCCATACGAACCGTTAAATCACCTTCACCTTGCGCAATATCCTTAAGCGCTGCAACAAGTTTTTGGATCGGCTTTACGATATTGTGTGCAACAAAGAAGACAACAGCCAATGCCGAAAGAAAAATAATTCCCCAGATAATGTCTATAGCAATGCTCATCTCACCCACTGAACTCATAAGGTCACTGTAGGGAGCGGTCATAATAACCGTCCATCCCGATAGCTTGCTTTTAGCATAGGATGATATTACGGAAACGCCATCGTTATCATAATACCCGATACCCGGATCTTGCGCCTGTAACGCTTGTTGTTCAAATGCTGCAAGCGGCGCTACACTCGGATCGGTTTGAGCTTCCTCGATGGAATTGTATTGATCTTCAACAAAACGTATATCTTTATCTGCAATCGTATTCCCCGTTAAACCGAGTATATAGCAATACCCCCTTTTTCCCAAAACGATGTCTTTAATTGCTTCGGATAAAAGATTCGCTTCTACGGCTGCGCTTAATACGCCGACAATTTCATTGTTATCACCGATAATGGGAACGGCATAGACGATCCGCATTGTATTTGAAACGCGAGATATACGCGGTTCCGCTACAAAGCTTTTTCCTGATGAAGCGGCTAAAAACCAATCCCGGTCGCCGACATAAACAGCTTTTCCATCATCTGTCCCATAACGGTCCCCCTGCATAGTGCTGACACCGAAATAATCTACCCGTGCATTATGACCGGCTTCATTCACAAGACTCTGCGCTTTTTGATAGTATGAAAGAGAAGGATCACGCAGGGAAGGCATACGGGCAACTCCTTCGACAAATTGGAGAGTCGCTTTTATTCTTCCATCGATAATCTCTGCAACATCGGCAGCTTTATCTATTAAATGAGTTTCAATTTTCTCCGTTACGGCTTTGCGTGCAATCATAACTGCAAGCAGCCCCTCGATAACTGAAGCGCCTAGAATCAATACACCAAAAACCAACATCAATTTTTTTCTTAATGAAAAGCGCTTTTTCTTTAGGTTCCTTCCCATATATTCGTCTCCTAATCATTTTGGTACCGACGGCTCAATTGACCGATAATGATAACGGCTGTCCTATAGAACAGCACCGCCGGCCATTTGCCGTTTTAAACGGTACAAACCTCACAGCATAATTCAACACTTTTGAAATTGCAAAACAGGAATATCATTTTCCTGAGCAAAGAGACTTATTTCTATGACTAATTTTATATAGAGGATATAATGGATTATATTTATTTAAATTAAGTTAGTCTATCCCTCTGTAGCTTATGGAAGAAACCGTAAGAAACTGCCTACGATAAAGGCAAGTATTGAAGAGTCCCTAGAGTTGTTCACCGGCGCGTAGTTTAACCCGCATTGTTTGGATTTTTGCATCCATCACTTCGAGCTCGTTCAATATTTCTTTCTCATGATTGGAAGTTTCGATGACTGCATGAATCCCGCCGTTTTTAATAACGATACGCTTATCGGCATAGAGCGCAAGCGCCGGGTCATGGGTAGCCATCAGCACGATTTTATCGTTCGATACCAAAAGCTGCAAAGCCTTTTTCCGATCGATTCCGGCATTTTCAATCTCGTCAATCAAAACGATCGGAGATGAGCTTAAAATGGCGGTATCTGCAATCATGAGCGCCCGGGACTGTCCGCCGCTCAGTGCAGTAATCGGCGTATCCAGCCGAAACTGCTCTCCTGCCAGTTTATTCGCAGCCTCGATAATACCGCTGACAGCTGCTTCTTTGTCTTCGACCATCCGGCTTTCCGCATGCAGTTCAATAAACTCTCGGACGGATAAATCCATGACAAAGTTCATATTTTGCGAAAGCTGCGCAACCAGTTTATTGTTTATCGAAAACCGGATTGCTTTATCGGGCACTTCGCCGTTAATCAGTATTGCCCGGCCGGTAGGTGTGTCTTTTTGCGCTGTCCATTCGATGTCCGCGAGCAGCCGCGACTTACCCGATCCGGTCGGCCCGACAATCGAAATAATCTGGGACGGATACAATACAAGGTCTTGAAAATTCTCCGGTTCGCCGGACTTATTCGTACCGGGTAGTATCGTAAGACTCTGCACACCTTGAACGTCATCCCCGTTTAAAAACCGCTGCATTTGAATGATATATTCAAAAAATGCATGGGATAAAGCTTCTCTATCAAGCGCACTCTCTTCGCATTGTTCTTCGGAAAGGTTTTGTAGAAAAGAGTCAAAAGTACGCTGCGTATTGTCCAGAACATGTAGCTCTGTCAATCTGTTTTCTGCAAAAAAATCTTCAATAAAAGGATACTCTGCAAGCAGCGTTTCTATCGTTTTTTTTGAAAGTTCTATTCTTTTTTCGGCGGTGCCGTGTATGTCAAAACCGGTATTTGCGGCCATATTGTCTCCCATAAAAATTTTTGCAAGATGTTTTAGTTATTTGTTTGCGACTCGGCAATCTTCATCTTACGGATATTGCCCATCTGGAAATTTTCGCCGACTCGTGTTTCCCCCAAACAATAGGAACACAGTGCTGCAGGCATCGGGAAACGGAGCTCCATTCCTTGCACCGTCGAAATATCTTTATCTCGGTTAAAAAGCAGCGTGCTCAGTTCAAAGGCACCCTGCCCCGTCAGGCCGTTTACCTGCATAATCACCGCTCGCGGATTAACGGTGTTGACACGAGCGCAAAACACTTCGCGTTCTGCCTGAGACACAATATCGCCTTTTGTGATGACAACAATATCCGCCGCTTTTAACAGCGGACCGATTTTTTTCGGTGTATTGATGCCCGACAGATTATCGATAACACAAATTCCGAGGATATTTTTAATATATGGAGAACAACGGTTGCACAAGCCCGCTGATTCCGTTATCAAAAGGTCGAATTTTTCCTTGACGCCCCATTGTACTACCTCTTCGATATTGGAAACAAAGAAGTGATCGGGACAGAGCGAACCGGAAATACCTTTTTGAACGGGAATACCGGCCTTTTCGTACAGTATGTCGTCATCGGTGTAGAGGCAGTCAAATTTCACCACTCCGGCACGAAGCCCTTGTGTGCGCAGCGCCTCGATTGTCTTTAAAATAACGCTGGTTTTGCCCGAAGACGGCGGGCCGGAAACGATCAAAAGATTCATAGTGTTGCAATTATATCATACCGAGCTGGAACAGGCGGTAACATCCGTTACGAAAGGATACGCAATAGTTGGGCGACAATTCGTCCGGCTTTTCCGCGATGAGACAGTTCGTTTTTTTCTTGTGCCGTCAATTCTGCAACCGTTTTATCGAGCTTTGGAAGATACACAATCGGATCATAGCCGAAACCATGTTCTCCGCGCTCCGATGTGCCAATCACACCCTCGCACGTTTCTTGTACCGTAAAAAAACGATGAGCACCCAGCATCACTGCAATACAGCAGACAAACCGACAGCGACGGTTTTCCACACCTTCCATCTGCTGGAGAACGAGCTGATTCCGCTCCTCCGCTTTCAGCTGCACACCGTCTTTCATACCATAACGAGCTGAATAGATACCGGGCTTACCGCCGAGCGCATCGATACACAGCCCCGAATCGTCGGCAATCACCGGGCATTTAACACTTTCATATAACACGCGAGCTTTTAGGAGTGCATTTTCTAAAAAAGTTGTTCCGGTTTCTTCAGGATCAAAGAGGATACCTGCATCAGCAGGGAGACTGATGCGATGCCCTTTCAAAATAGCGGCAAATTCTTCTTGTTTATGCCGGTTGCCGCTTGCTAAGTATATGTGCATAGCGTACCATAACACGCTTTTTTAAGCTCGACAAGATCGTTGTTAATTGTCGCTCGAGAAACACCCAGTTGTTTTGCCAATACCCGATTACTCGGTCCCCGCGTATATTCCTGTATCCGTTTCAGATACCCCTGCCAACGCGCATAACTGTATGCCTGACGGTTTTTCAAGCGCTTGATGACGGAACCGTGAGCCTCATCAACCTTACGCAGCTGAAGTGTCGCACTCTTATACCGTACATAATAAAAGTCCCGCTTAGTTACCCATTCATTGTAAACGGTATCCCGTTTGTCCGTCAGCTCCTTTGCTTCTTCAATCAGCAGTCTTACCTTCCGTACCGATAGTCCTAAATGTCCGGCAACCGTTTGCAGCAAATGGTCATTGATACAAAAACAAGATTTACACAACAGTTCGAGAAAATAACGTGTATAGATGTCTTTCCTTTTTCTTTCCCATCTGATTGTTTCTTGAATAGACTGAGCTTTTTCAGGTAACACCGTATAAGAAGGCGGCGGACTTGCTGCATACAATTCATAGTTTTGTGACCCGTCCTGTTCGTCCTGTATCGTTTTAACGATCCGCTGCTGATCATCTTGGGCAACGGAATCATACGTCGCCTGTTCGCGGTTCCGTCTCAGAAAGAGCTTCCAGCTATAGGTAAGAGACATCCGCAAGTATGTAGGAAATATTGACCTATCGGGATTATAACCGTCTATGATAGCATCAAGCTTCGGATAGAGCCAAAGTAAAAAGTCACTGCGCATATCCTCGCTTCCGCAGTAGACTCCGAATTCGCCAAGATTAAAATACAAATACTGAAACAACCGATCGACGGCTTCTTTTTGTGTATTCTGCCGTGAAAAGTCCGTCAATATCGTTTCAACGATATCCTCTTGCATACGTTCCTCCGTGAGCGTAATTTTATTTAAACCTGTTCGGAAACTTCCGTTTCTGAACAGGTTACCTTGAAATGCGATGTTCTAAATCGTGCTATTTGTGCGATTTAGAACTCGTCGACCTATTCGAAAACACAGTTATCGAATAGGTCTTTTGTGCAGAGAGTTTAATACCTCGGTGCTGCTTGAACCGTAGCACAGGTATTAAAACCGCCTTATAGCATGTTCCCCGATGCTCTGCGCCGAGGTATATTGATGCGTAGTTGTGTCATAGCAAGATACATGCCAAAAAAAGGATATACGGATTTTTTCAAAAACGAGCAGGTTTTCTAGAGATAATGATCAGTTAAGACCGACAACGGATTTATTTAAATAAGTCTTTTTATAATAACAATTTACAAACTCTTATGTCAAATTATATGTATGAAAGAAAATCTTTATTCCGTTTTCCTCCTCCTGTCATTATGCAGTAACATTAAAATATGGATACAACCATAAGTGCGCCATCTGTCAGAATATGATACACGGAATATCAGAATTTGAGCATTTGAAAATTATTCGGCTGGCAGAGTTATCGAATCGGACATGAGGAAGATTCAACACTGTCAATAATGCCGCCGCCGAGTACCCTACTCCCACAGTAAAATACAGCGGCTTGCCCGCGCGCAACCGCCCGTTCCGGTTCGTTAAAAACGACACGGACTCGGTCAGTGCCGATAGGTTCGATGCGGGCTTTTTTCAGCTGCTGCCGGTACCGTGTTTTAACTTCTGCATAAAAAGGCTCCGGCGGCATTTCGGCAATCCGGTTTACCTCACGCACGGAACAGGCAGCGGCAAGAAGCGCTTCTCCTGAACCGACGGTAACGGTATTATGCTCTGCCGATTTTTCAACCACATAAATCGGATAGCCGAACGGCAGTGCAAGACCCCGCCGCTGCCCGATGGTATAACGGTGCAAGCCGCGGTGCGTACCGACCTTGACGCCGTTGATATCGATAAAATCTCCTTCAGGAAAAGCATCGGGCGCCAATGCGTCGATTACTGCCGTGTAGTCACCGTCCGGCACAAAGCAAATATCTTGACTGTCGCTCTTATGCGCATTGACCAGTCCGGCCTTTTCTGCAATGAGGCGAACCTCCGGTTTCGTCAATTCTGCAAGCGGAAAAAAGGTTCTACTGAGCTGCTCTTGGCTCAACAAGGCCAAAAAGTAGCTTTGATCTTTCTGCGTATCAGCGCCCCGCTCCAACGCATACCGGCCGGACGGCTCCTGAAATACTTTGGCATAATGACCGGTTGCAACCGCATCGAACCCTTCTCGTAATGCCTGCTCCATCAGTAACCCGAATTTAATTTGCTTATTGCAAATGTAACAGGGATTCGGCGTTTCTCCGCTGCGATAGCTTTGAATAAAATAATCGATTATCTGCTTTTGAAATTCGGCACGGAAATCGTAAACACAATGCGGAATACCGAGTACCCTCGCTGCCTGCGCCGCTTCTTCAATAATCCGCTCGGTTTGTTCCTTCGCAGCGGAGGTTTGTTCATTCAGCAAACGAAGCGTAATGCCGCATACGTCATGCCCCTGCTCTATCAGGAGTTTTGCAGCAACACTGGAATCAACGCCTCCGCTCAAGCCTACTGCAATCTTCATTTTTTTATGGAACTCCGCAACGATATTGCTTTACCGTCCGTCAGCACAACTGCTTCCAATTGTTTATAAGTATGGGCAGGAAATTGAGCCGGCACACTTAACGCGCTGCCGATGTAAATCACTTCAATGGTTTTCGTTTCCTTTTCGTCTGTATCGCGGTTTATTGCGGTAATACGGACGAGAAGCGGCAGCGCATAGTCATCACTTTGCTCCGTGGCTCCAAACGAAATATTCACATAGAGATAGTTTTGTTGGGTCAAGTAGTCCAGTTTGACCGGAACGCCCTCAATTTTTCCCGACTGCCGGCCGGTTTTAAATAGGAAAGAGAGAAACGTAAGCGCAAAAACGGCAATAATGGCGAATAACATGGAACGGGACGAACGTGTTGCGGTAAGACTTTTCAGTAAGCTGATTTTTTTTATGTAATCGGGCTCATACATCTGCTGCACCGCTTCCGGCGCTCGCTTCAAACGCTCACTCCGGTCATAGCGGAGATATGAACTCCCCTCGCTCCACGAATCCGGTTGGTTATTCATTTTTTGATACCCCGGTAATTGTGTTTGTCTTCCACCAGACAATATCTGCCTGTTTATCTCCGGCAAGAAGCGCCGACAAGATGCCGTCGGAAGAAAGATGAAAAGCGTTGTACACCAGTTCATCAGGAGAAACAGCCAATGTCCGCGTATATATTTTATTTGAATGTAAGTCGATTAATTCGAGGATATAGCCGTCGGAGCGCGGCGTTGTCAACAAACACCAATGATTTGCCGTTATACCAAGCAATCCGTAAACTTTTTTAACAGGACGGGTGCCGGTATTCGTGTCTTCGGTATCTTCATACGAAGCGATATCAATAGTCCGTTCATACCGCCGGTCTTCAATATTAAACGTATACAGACAGCTTTTATCATAACTGATTCCGGCACTCACATTGATATCCGTATCGATGTCTTCACGATAATAATCGACTTTGATATAAAGCCGCTTCGATGTAAAATCGGGAACAGCCTTATCAAGGCTGGAAAACATCTTTACTTCGTTGGTATAAGGCGATGGTAATCCGCTAAACGCGATGGGAATTTTATACAGCAAGCTGCCGGTATTGTCATACCAGTATACCCGAATACCGGTTTCCGTTCGGCACACTACAATAATACCGTTATTTGCATCCGCATAAAGCCCTTCGATGGGCGGAAAGGGAGTACCGCCGACGCCTTCTTGCCCGACAGTATCCACAAATTCCCCCGTCTCACTAAAATGAATGACCGTATCACGCAGCACAAGATTTTCCGTCTGATCGTACTCAATACGTTCTTCGTTGACCGTATCGACGGCAAACAGATTTTTGTTCGGCGTTACGGCAAGATACGTCGGATGATTGAGCGGATACGGCACGGCGCTGCGGGTCATAATTTTATCGGTTTGATCGGCATCGATAAATGTCGGGCGCGGATTTTTATCAGGATTATAGTACAATGCCAACAAATCGCCGAATGATGTCAGCCTGAGGATTTTTCCCGCACCTGAATTACTCAGATAAAAGATACCGTCATCCATAACAAGCTGACTGTCGGGACGGACATACGGACTTGCCAGCTGAAACAAATCGAGCTGGTCTTCAAAATTTCCGTATTTTATTGAAAAAAGCTGTTTGCGCTCCAAGTTTCCCGTTCTGTCTTTCCCGCACGAAACCGCACAAAGGGAAAAAACGGAACACAAGAAAATACAAAGTCCCTGAAAAAAACGACTGCGGCGATACATTACGATAATCCGATTTTTTGCTGCTTATTTGAGCACTTCAGCAATGCCCGACACAAGCCCCGCCATATTCTGAATATCCGCAGGAATAATAATTTTCGTCGATTTTCCGTCGGCTACTTTTTCAAAGGCTTCGAGACTGCGCAGTTTAATCAATGCGGAATCGGCGCCGACATTCTTAATAAGATTCAAACCTTCGGCAGTTGCTTTCTGAATAGCTAAAATCGCCTCAGCCTCACCCTGCGCTCTGCAAATAGCGGATTCTTTTTCCGCTTCGGCCTGTAAAATCATCGACGCCTTTTTTCCTTCCGCCACCAGAATAGAGGACTGCTTTTGACCCTCTGCGATAAGGATAGCTTCACGCCGTTCACGTTCTGCACGCATCTGCTTTTCCATCGCTTCCTGAATGGATTCAGGAGGAATGATATTCTTTACTTCTACACGGTTTACCTTAATACCCCAGGGATCGGTCGCCTCATCCAGAATGCTGCGCATACGGGTATTGATAACATCGCGGCTTGTCAGCGTGCCGTCAAGTTCCAATTCACCGATAATATTCCGCAGAGTCGTTGCCGACAGGTTTTCAATCGCATTCATCGGATTTTCAACACCGTAGGTATAGAGCTTCGGATCGGTAATCTGGAAATAGATAACCGTATCGATCATCATGGTAACGTTATCTTTTGTAATAACCGGCTGCGGCTTAAAATCGAGCACCCGTTCTTTGAGCGACACCTTATTGGCGATTCGATCGACAAACGGCATCTTAACGTGTAGACCGACTTCCCATGACTGGAAATAGCCGCCGAGCCGTTCGATAATGAACGACTGAGACTGCGGTACAATTCTGATATTCAAAATAAGCAGAACGAGTACGAACACAATTAATGCAAAAGCAATCCACATAATAGACCTCGCTATTGGGAACTTCTAAACACTCAGTTTAATCTTTAGGAATTCCCTATTCTATCTTTTTTACAATGAGGGTAACACCCTCTATCTTTTCGATGATACATTCATCTCCGGTAGGTATGTCTGCGCCGCCGGTTGAAGCGGCAGTCCATACCATACCGTTGATTTTAACCTGCCCCTTTTCAAACTCGGTAATGGTTTGCAGTACAAGTGCTTTTTTACCGATAAGGCTATCCGCATTGGTCTTTACTCGCTTTGTATGTAAAAATTTCAACGCAATGGGACGGGTGAAAAAGAGCAATAGAAGCGCAACAAGCGCAAATAAAATGCACTGCGCATAAAACGGCGGATGCAGCATAGAGATAAAAATCATCAATACGGCGCTGAGCGAAAACCATACCGTCGTTAAACCGAGTGTCATTCCCTCGATCACTGCACAGATGACTGCAATACCGAACCAGAACCAAGGCGTATAAAGTGCTAATAACATTGACAATTCAATCATATGGATAGAACCTTAGATTCGCGTCAGCGCCGCTCCGATAAAATCGCGGAACAGCGGATGCGGTTTATTGGGACGGGAGGCAAATTCGGGATGGAACTGCACCGCTAAAAACCACGGATGATTTTTCAGCTCGACGATTTCCACTAAATTACGTTCAGGGTTGATTCCCGAAAGCAGCATATCGGAGTTTTCAAACCGGCTGCGGTACAAATTGTTAAATTCATAGCGGTGCCGGTGGCGTTCACTGATTTCGTGTATTTTATATGCCTGTTCCGCCTTGCTGTTTTCCGCAACCATGCAGCGGAAAGAACCGAGCCTGAGCGTACCGCCGAGCTGCACGTCTTTTTGATCGGGCATTAAATCGATGACCGGCTCGCAATTTTTGATAAATTCAGAGGAATGCGCGCGTTCCACCCCGAGTACATGACGGGCAAATTCGATAACGGCAATCTGCATTCCAAGGCAAATACCGAAATAGGGAACGCCCTTGGTGCGCGCATATTCCGCAGTAAGCACCATCCCTTCAATCCCGCGTTCGCCGAAACCGCCCGGAACGATAATCGCCTGTGCATCTTTTAACAGCTCTTCAGCTTTTGCCGCATCCGTAATCTTTGCTGCGTCAATCCATAGCTGCTTTACACGTGCGCGGTGATAGACCCCGGCAGCGGTCAACGCTTCGCTTACGCTTAAATACGCATCGGGCAGTTCAGTGTATTTGCCAACAAGCGCAACCGTTACTTCTTTTTCGGGATGATAATAGGATTCAACCATTTCCTTCCACGACTGTAAATCGGGTTCAGGATTGGGAATATTGAAAAGCTCACATATTTTTTTACCGAGGTTGCCATCTTCCAGCATCAATGGAACTTCGTAGATGGATTTTGCAGTAAGGTTTTCGATAATGGCGTCTTGGCTGACATTGCAAAAAAGGCTGAGCTTTTCACGAATTGATTTGCTGAGCCTTTTTTCGCTGCGGCACATAATAATATCGGGCTGAATCCCGAAGCCGAGCAGCTCTTTAACGCTATGCTGCATGGGTTTGGTTTTAATCTCGCCGCATTCTTTTAAGTACGGTAAAAGCCCGAGGTGAATAAAAAGGCAGTGTTCCCTGCCGACCGTGTTCCTAATTTGCCGAATTGCTTCTATAAAAGGGAGCGATTCGATGTCGCCGACCGTACCGCCTATTTCCGTAATGACAATATCGCTGCCGGTTTCTTCCGCCGTCTGCATAATGCGGTGCTTAATCTCGTCGGTAACATGCGGGATAACCTGTACGGTCGCTCCGCAATAGTCCCCAGCCCGTTCATGATCCAAAATGGAAAGATACACTTTTCCGGCCGTGTGGCTGTTAAATTTATGCAAAGCAACATCAGTGAACCGTTCGTAATGACCGAGGTCAAGGTCGGTTTCTCCGCCGTCCTCCGTTACAAAAACTTCTCCATGCTGATAGGGGTTCATCGTCCCCGGATCGATATTCAGATAAGGGTCAAACTTTTGATTGATAACCGAAAAACCTCTGCTCTTCAGCAAAAGTCCGATAGATGCGGCGGTGATGCCTTTTCCAAGGGAAGAAACAACCCCGCCGGTAATAAAAATAAAACGAGCTTTCATCATGTACGCTACTATAGCATATTATGAGGGCTTCCGCAATCAATATGCCCTTGCCGAACACAGCATCGTGAAATTCCCCTCCGCTATGACTGCGGGGCGTTTTATGATACACTCATCCCCATGACACAGCATACACAAGATACGCTCTACCTGCTTGATTCCTACGGCTTAATTTACCGCTCTTACTTCGCTTTTATCAGCCATCCGTTGACCAATAAGGCGGGCGAAAACGTTTCCGCGCTTTACGGCTTTTTTAGAAGTCTGGCGATGATTTTAAAAACATACCGGCCGCAGTATTTTCTTGCAGCCTTCGATTCCCGCACGCCGACGTTTCGGCACGAATGGTATCCCGAATACAAAGCAACCCGAGACAAGACGCCGGAAGATTTGCACGCGCAGATTCCGCATATCGAAAAAATATTGACAACGCTTGGTATCGCCTGTCTCCGTAAAGACGGTTTTGAGGCTGATGATATTATCGCAACCCTTGCCTGCCGCGCTGCACAAGAAGGCCGCCGCTGTGTTATCATCTCCGGAGATAAAGACTTGGCGCAACTGGTAGGAGATTTTGTTTCGGTGCTTAAACCCGATAAGAGTGAAGCCTTGGCGCACTGCGGCATCGAAGAGGTTAAGGAGCATTGGGGGGTTGCGCCTGCGCAGATGCTCGACTATCTTTCGCTCATCGGCGATGCTTCGGACAATATCCCCGGTGTAAAGGGCATCGGCCCCAAAACAGCCGTAAAGCTTTTGCAGGATTACGGTACGCTCGACGCGGTGTATGAACATATCGATTCCATTGCGGGAGCCGTACAAAAGAAATTGGCTGCCGGAAAAGAGAGCGCCTATTTTTCAAAAAAACTGATAACGCTTGCCGCCGATATTCCCATCGAAGGCTCGATTGAGAATTACCGCTGCGATGCGCTGCACTATACGGAGGCGGCTGCGCTGCTGAAAGAATATGAGCTGCCGCGCCTCGGGGAACTATACACAAAGGCCGCCGAAGAAGCAGGCATGGCCGGTGCCGCGCCCAATACCGCAGCAGCCGGCGGTTTAGCTGATAACGGTTCGGCAAAGAGCGGTTCCGGTACAGGCGATGCGATTACCCGCAGCAAAGCAGCCTCGTCCGCCAATACCGACACGAAAGCGGCAGTGGGTAATGCGGGCGTAAACCCGGCGGCAGGCTCAGGTACCGGTGCAAAATCGATGGGCGGCGCTGACGGCATACCGGAAGCCGGTACCGGTACAACACCGGCGGAGCTCCGTAAAAATACCGGCGAGTACCGCACCGTAACGGACGCGGAAGAACTCGAAGCCGTTATCGCAGAAGCCGAAGCGCAGGGCTTTGCCGCCTTTGACTGCGAAACCACCGGTCTCAACCCGCTGTACGACACCCTTGTCGGATTTTCGCTCAGCTTAAAAGCCGGTACCGGCATCTACGTACCGCTCAAAGCGCCGGCGCCCGAACTGGGGGAACAGCCCTTCACCGTGATGCCCCTTGCCGCCGCAAAGAAACTACTCGCGCGGCTCTGGAGCAACGAATCACTCACTCTGATACTGCACAACGGCAAATTCGACTATCAGGTGCTGCGGACGGCAAAGATATTCACCCGCGCCGGCTGCCGCCTCTTCGATACGATGATAGCGGCATGGCTGCTCGAACCTGATAACCTCAGTTTCGGGCTGGAGAACCTTGCCGAAGCGCAGCTCGGCTTGCAGGGCATTAACTATAAAGACGTCGTACCCAAGGGTCATACCTTTGCGGCGGTGCCCCTTCCTCAAGCGACCGAATATGCAGCGGAGGATGCAGACCTCACCTTGCAATTATATCATATATATAAGCCCGCCTTGGAACAGGCAAACCTCACCGCTCTTTTTGAAACGCTTGAAATGCCGCTGATGCCGCTCCTTGCGGATATGGAAGCGCAGGGTATCTTTCTTAAAAAAGAAGAGCTAGCTGCGTTTTCGGAAGAATTGGCGGATACGCTTGCACGGGACGAAGCGGAAATTTACAAGCTGGTCGGCCATCCCTTTAACATCGCCTCCCCTAAGCAGCTGCAGGAAGTGCTGTTCACCGAACGGAAGCTGCCGACCGGTAAAAAAACAAAGACAGGCTACTCTACGGATATTTCCGTGCTTGAGGAGCTTGCCGCCATCGATGAACTTCCGGCAAAAATTCTCGATTACCGCGCCTCCGCAAAACTGAAATCGGGTTACGCCGATGCGCTACCCCTGCTTGCCGATACACACGGGCGGATACACACCAGTTTTATTCAAACGGGGACTGCGACGGGAAGACTTTCGAGCCGCGATCCGAACTTGCAGAATATTCCGATCAGAGGAGAAGAAGGTCGCAAAATCCGCAAGGCATTCTACGCAGCAGACGGCTGTAAACTGATTTCTGCCGACTATGCACAGATTGAGCTGGTTATCCTCGCTCATTTTTCGCAGGATGAAAATTTAGTAAAGGCATTCCGGCACGGAACCGATGTCCACGCGGCGACAGCTGCGCTCATCTTTAATGTGCCGGTTGAAAACGTTGTCCCTGATATGCGCCGCATTGCAAAGGTGATTAACTTCGGGGTGATGTACGGTATGAGCGCATTCAGGCTCGCCAATCAACTGCGCATCTCCCGCACCGAGGCGGCCGAATTTATTACCCGCTATTTTACCACCTATTCGGGAGTATCCGCCTTTATGGAAACGCTCAAAGAGTCGGCCGCAGAAAAAGGCTTTGTGGAAACACTGATGGGTAGACGGCGGTATATCAACGCTATCAACAGCCGGAATCAAGTGCAGCGCGCCGCAGCGGAACGGATTGCCATCAACACGCCTATCCAAGGCTCCGCCGCCGATATCGTCAAAACGGCAATGCTGCGTGTAGACCGTGCACTAAAACAACAGCAGCTAAAGGCGCGCCTCCTGTTACAGGTACACGATGAGCTGATCCTCGAAGCGCCCGATGCAGAAGTCGATACCGTCAAAGCACTGTTAAAACAAGAGATGGAACACGTCGTCGAACTTGCCGTTCCGCTCCGTGTCAGCATCGAAGCGGGCAGCTGCTGGGGAGATTTCCACTAAGCAGGAAACAATATTGGGAACCTCTAAAAGCTGGAGTTTTTAAAAGCGCCTATCATTTTTTCGTAGATAAAAGCCCGCCTGTCCCCGAACCATGCAAACCGGTCTAAAACCTGTGTGCGGATAAAGCCTTGTTTTTCATAAATCCGGATGGCCTTATGCCAGTCTTCATGCACAAGCAGAATGATCCGCTCCAACTGCGGAAAAACGGCAGCAATGCGTTCTATAGAAGCTGCAAAAAATTTTTCGGCAATGCTTTGCCCGCGCACATCCGGCAACAATGCAAAGGAAGAAATATACAGCGCTGTTCCTGTAGACTGATGACGTTCCCGTACCGAATGCCCCAACGCAAATGCATCTGCTCCAATCTGTGAGGAATCCCACAGTTCAGCTGTAAAGTAACCGCATACCGATTGTGTACCGGCTTTAACAAGGACATAATTGCAATCGGAAGCATAGACGATGCGGTCGGCAAACACACTTTCATCCTCAACGATATTTTCTTCAAAGCTTTGCCGTTCAACCTGCATGACCGCAGCTAAATCTCCCTGCTCCGCTTTTCTTATACTATACCCTTTCAACATCATCATATCCTCATCACCAGCCCAAAACCTCTTTACGGTGCAGTAAACCTATTGCCCTAAGATTTTCTGCCGTAGACGTATGCGCATCGCTCAATTTTTTAAAATCGATAGCAAAACAATTCATCGAAAAATGCTGAAATACATAGACGGGAGCCTCGGACTTCCCGCCGTACTGCCGCCGCAATTCTTCCGCATAAGCGGTAAAAAGAGATTTCTTCCGTAATTCGCCGTATCCTACCAGCCAGAGCGGACAACCGAGTACTCGTTGCAGGGCTGCGGTATTGGCAGCAAGCCATTCTTGCGTTTCCTCAAAAAGATTGCGGAATTGTTCGCCGCCGTGCTTGAGCAGGTAATTAAGCTCCTTTGTCTTTGCCGTATGAACGGGAGTTTTATTAAGAATAATGACTTCACGTCTAAAATCGATAGCGAGTTCGGGATTGCGACGGAAAAAACCTTCTGCAACCTTCCCCGCTTGCCCTATCAGATAGCGTTGATTTTTATGCAGCTGCTCGTTTTTTCCCGGATTATCGCTGATGATAATCAGTTTTATCCTATCTGAGGCTTGCACTTCGTCCAAGCTATGGTTATACACAATGGGCGTTTCTTGCGGATAAGCGGGAGTCTTGTTATCAGCTGCCGCAGCCTGCTGTAATAGATGAAGCTTTCCGCGGTTCGCCGACCTTTCTACCGATGACGTTGTTTCATCAGGTGCTGAATATTCATAGTCGCAGCGGGTAAGCCATTGCCGACATACTGCTTTAAAGCCGGTTCTAAATACGGAAAAAGCCTGCCATTCCCTATCGGTCATCGGATTACGGAGTTTTTATTTGAGAGAAAATTTTTCTGAATACATTACTGCTCAATTTTTTCTTGAGGAAACCCAGCTTGGTTTCGGAAATGACAATAGCAATAAAGATGAAAACGCAGCCTATCAGCAGTGAAGCTGTTACCCTCTCATGCCAGAACGCAATGGCGAGGATAATACCGAATACCGATTCAAGGGAGAATATGAGCGCAGCCGTCGATGCAACAACTTCCCGTTGACCGATCGCCTGCAAGATATTAGTCAGAGACATACAAATAACGCCTAAATAAAGAGCGGCAAAAATAGACTGCCCGTTCCAGACGATTCGAGTGCTGTCTTCAAAAAAATAAGTATACAAACCTGCATAAATGACACCGAAAAAAAGATTCCCGATTGTAAGCAAAATCGGATCCATGGTATCAACATACCGGCCAAGGTACACGAGGTAGGCGGCAAAAATCACACTGCCTATCAAGGCAAGAAAATCACCGAGATTTAAACCGACATTGGAAGTTTTCAGAATATCCGGCATCGAAATAAAGCCGATACCGACCAGACAGAGAACAGCCGCAATAATGTTATAGACATTCGGTTTTCTTTTCCATACAAACCATGCAATAAACGGAGTGATAACGCAATAGGTGGCAACCAAGAAACCGCACCGCCCAGGAGGACAACCGGCAGCAATAGAAAGATTTTGCATCAAATAGCCGATAGTCATGAGGAGACCAAGGAAGGCGCAAACAATGATGTACGAACGGGACAAGTGTTTTAACCGTTTGATAAAAACGAACAGCAACACAACGCCTCCGATGGCACACCGCATAAAGACCAAAAAAGCAGGAGGAAAATAGTCATTCGTACTGCTGATAGCGACAAAGGTCGTTCCCCAAAACATTGCCGCAACAAGAAGCGCAATATATGCACTGATCTCTTTTTTTGTAAGTTTACTCATAGGTTAATCCAGCCAATAGACTTTATCGGGAGCTTGTTCTCGTAAAAAAATTTTCCGATACCGCTGAGAATGTTGTACGCGTACATCGTCGGGAAAATATACATTATGCAAAAACCATACGGTATCCAACAGGTCTCCGAAAGAATCCGAACAGGAATACCGGTAGTACAGCGGCGACTCTTCAAGCAGTGCACGCATTGCGAGGTCATGGGTATGATACGGATCGACTGCTTGCCGCAAATTACTCCGTAAGCCTCCATACCACGCATGAGTAATCGCCAGTAAATTGAGCCGTTTATGGGTATCCATATAATACAGCTCGTACATACCGGCGATGGCAGGAACAGACGTTGTTATCTTATATTTATCCGCACGCGTTAAGGCAGTCCACGTCAGAGTATAATAGACATCGTTTTTGTCGTCTTCTTCTTTTATGATAATCGGTTTTAATTCAAGCATACTCTCAAGCTACTATAGCATATTCCGCATCAATTGACTAGCAAGGGGATGTCCCAAAAGTTGGTTGCTTTCGGGACATCCCCGTCGAGTTTAAAATTAAGTCTTTATACAGTAATGACTTAATTTTAAATGTCGCATCTAAATCTAAGGAAACTGTCCAAAAACTGAAGTTTTTGGACAGCCCCAAACATACCGGACAGTTTTTTGTTTGACAGAGACGCAATTTGGCGATATACTTTTCCTTATAGGATAATTTTTAGGAGGCCTTAATGGCAAAAGTTGAATTGAAAGGTATCGGCAAGGTTTACGATGGAAACGTCCGTGCAGTAGAAAATGCCAATATCGTTATCGAAGATCAGGAATTTGTTGTATTCGTCGGACCGTCCGGCTGCGGTAAATCGACGACACTCCGCATGGTAGCCGGGCTTGAAGAAATCAGCGAAGGCGACCTGTACATAGACGGCGAACGTATGAATGACATTCCGCCGAAAGACCGTAATATTGCAATGGTTTTCCAAAACTACGCACTATATCCGCACATGACTGTCTATGACAACATGGCATTCGGATTAAAGATACGTAAAGTTGATAAACAAGAAATTGAACGCCGCGTGCATGAAGCCGCCCGTATTCTCGACATTGAAAAACTGCTCGACCGTAAACCGAAAGCTCTTTCGGGCGGACAGCGCCAGCGTGTCGCAGTAGGGCGCGCTATTGTCCGTAACCCCAAGGTATTCTTATTTGACGAACCGCTTTCCAACCTCGATGCAAAACTCCGTGTTCAGATGCGCGCCGAAATTTCCGACTTGCACAACCGCTTAAAAGCTACGATGATCTATGTTACACACGATCAGGTCGAAGCGATGACAATGGGCGATAAAATCGTTGTTATGAAAGACGGAAAGGTACAGCAAATCGGCTCGCCGCTCTATCTTTATAACCATCCGGTAAATAAATTCGTAGCAGGATTTATCGGTTCGCCGCCTATGAACTTCTTAAATGTTAAAGTAATAGAAAAAGACGGAAGTATTGCCATCGATGAAGGTACCTTCGTATTGCATCCTACTGAAGATCAGCAAAGACACTTAAAGAAGTATGTCGGTAAAAACGTATTCTTCGGTATCCGGCCGGAAGATTTACAACTGGTTGCAGAAAGCGATGATGCTAAAAACAGCATGGCACTCAAGATCACCGTTAAAGAACCGCTCGGAGCGGAAACACACCTCTATCTCGCGTCAAAGAACCAGCAGGTCATTGCCCGTACATTCAACACCGTCGAAGCGGGAATCGGAGAATTGCTTCACTTTGTTCCGAATATGGAAAAAGCACGTTTCTTCGATAATGAAACGGAAGCAAATATCTGCGAGGACGTTCAAAAGCAATAAAAGGCTGCATACGCCGATCTACCCGGCTTGCTAAATAGCCTTGCAAAGTTTTTGAGATAAAGCGCCGGAACATTCCGTTCCGGCGCTTTTTTTGATTTCTTCGGCAACCATCTTCAGTTTCTGATGCAAAGCGCTGCAATAGCGTTGTTACCCATAGCTTGCGGATTTTTCCCCAGCATGATAGTATGCAGCCCATACATTTATGATAAAGAAAAGATTAATTACGTTTTTGGCGCACTCGAAGCGCTATGTCTATTTAAATGTTTTGTGGCAGTGGATCGCCCTTGTCTCGCAGATTGCGGCGGTGTTTTTTATCGGGCGTCTTTTGGAAGCTTTATTCAAGGGGACGATTACCTCAAAAGAGATAATGACGGCAGGAGCTGTTTTTATAGCGGCACTTGCGGTTCGGGCTGTCGCAACAAAATTTGCAACCCGCTATGCCTTTCTTGCCGGCCGGGACGTTAAAACAACCTTGCGGGATGCCCTCTACGCAAAACTGCTGAAACTCGGCGCCGCCTATCGGGATAGCATCGCTACGTCGGAAGTAGTGCAGCTTGCATCCGAAGGCATTGAACAGCTTGAAGTATACTTCGGCAGATACCTGCCTCAGTTTTTCTACAGCCTCCTTGCGCCGCTCACCCTTTTTGCGGTGCTGGTGCCGGTCAGTTTTAAGGCGGCGGTCATTCTCCTCGCCTGCGTTCCCCTGATACCGATTTCCATTGTCGCCGTGCAAAAAATCGCCAAGCGGCTGCTCAGTAAATACTGGGGCGCTTATGCGGGACTCGGCGACAGCTTTTTGGAAAACCTTCAGGGGCTGACGACGCTGAAAATATATCAGGCGGATGAAGCAAAAGCTGAGGAGATGGACAAAGAAGCGGAACACTTTCGGCGTATCACGATGAAGGTGCTCAGTATGCAGCTCAACTCCATTACCGTTATGGATGTGGTTGCCTACGGAGGAGCAGCCGCAGGTATCATCACTGCAGCATATCAATTTGCCGCAGGAAATATTTCGCTCGCGGCGGCATTCAGCATCATTCTCTTGTCGGCGGAGTTTTTTATTCCGCTTAGACTGCTCGGCTCTTTTTTCCATATCGCGATGAACGGAATGGCTGCCTCGGATAAACTTTTCTACATTCTCGACTTACCCGAACCTGCGGAAGCGTCCGGCTCCATCGACAGCGCCGCCGGCATCACCGTTCAAGACATCTCGTTCTCTTATACCGAACAACGCGCTATTCTTACAGACATCAACCTAACCATTCCGCACGGTTCATTTATCGCCCTTGCAGGGGAATCCGGATGCGGCAAGAGCACGATTGCGGCGCTCCTTTCCGGTAAGCATAAAAACTATGCGGGGCGCATCCTGTTCGGTGCAGACGAACTGAAAACCATCGATGAATGCCGTATCATGCGGCATATCGCGGTCGTAAAACACAATGCGTATCTTTTTAAAGGAACGGTTGGGGATAACTTACGAATTGCAAAACCGGATGCTTCGGCGGAAGAAATGACTGCCGCGCTCAAAAAAGTAAACCTCGCCGATTTCTTAGATACGCAAAAGGGCTTGGATACCGAGCTGCAGGAAGGCGGTATGAATTTTTCCGGCGGACAGCGGCAGCGGCTTGCATTGGCACGCGCCCTCCTTTTTGACAGCCCCGTCTATATTTTTGACGAAGCGACCTCCAATATCGACATCGAAAGCGAAGAGCGGATATTACAGGTCATCCATGAACTGAAACAGACCAAGACGGTGCTGCTTATTTCGCACCGATTGGCAAACAGCGTAGATACCGACTGTATCTACTTTATGGAACACGGACGGATTACCGAAAAAGGTACTCATAACGAATTGATGGCGTTAAACGGCCGCTATTGCGCGTTGTATAAGAGCCAGTCGGAGCTGGAACAGTATGGCGGTACCGCCCATACTCAAGCAGTGCAGGAGGAGCGATAAATGAATACATCAAAACGCAGAAGCGCCCTTTCCATTATGGGCTCGTTGATCACCCTTGTCCGCCCGCTCCTTCCCGTTATGGTAATTGCGATTACCGCCGGAGTGCTCGGATTTTTATGCGCGATCTTTATCACCATCCTCGGCGGCGAAGCAATTATCGCGGCGCTCCCTACCCATATATCAGCCGGAACGCCCCTCTTGGGACTCAATCTGAAGCACATCGTGATGATATTGATCATCCTTGCAATTCTGCGGGGAGCGCTCCGCTACGGAGAGCAATACTGCAATCACTATATTGCGTTTAAGCTTTTAGCCATTATCCGGCATAAGGTATTCAACGTATTACGGAAGCTCGCGCCTGCAAAACTTGAAGGCAAAGACAAGGGGAATTTGATTTCTCTGATTACCACCGACATCGAGCTGTTGGAGGTGTTCTATGCCCATACCATCTCCCCCATCATTATTGCAGCAGTAACATCCCTTTGTATGCTGATCTTTCTCGGCAGCCGCAGCCTCATTGCAGTACCGGTCGCACTCGCAGGGTATATTACAATCGGTGTGATTATTCCGCTGCGCAACGGCAAGCGAACAAGTGAACAAGGCCTTGCCTTTAGAACGGAATTCGGAAATTTGAATAGCTTTGTTCTTGAGTCCCTGCGCGGCTTGGAAGAAATTATCCAATATGGGGCGGGAGAACGTATCCGTACCGAACTGCGGCGGCGCTCGGAAAACCTTGGACAAAACGGGGAATATTTAAGCGTACAAGAAGCACGGCAGCGTATTTCGACGAATACGGCTATTCTCTTTTTTACCTTTGCACAGCTTTTTCTTTCTATTGTACTCTTTCAACAAGGAAGCATCGACTTTGCTGCCGCCGTAGGAATAACACTCGGCATGAGCGCCTCTTTCGGCCCCGTGCTTGCCCTTGCGCAGCTTTCCAACAATTTACACCAAACGCTTGCAAGCGGCGACCGTATCTTGAGCCTGTTGGAAGAACAGCCGCTCGTAGAAGAAATCCCTGCTGACGGCAAACCGCGTTCATTTGAAGGCGCTGCGGCCGATCATATTGATTTCAGCTACGGCAATGAACAGATATTGCACGATTACAGCGCGGTGATTCAAAAAGATAGCATTACCGGCATACACGGCGCAAGCGGTTCGGGTAAGTCTACCCTGCTTAAACTGCTGATGCGGTTTTGGGAAGTGCAAAAAGGCGCGATACGCATCTCCGGAGAAGACATAAAAACCGTACCGACCGGAGCACTGCGGGCGATGGAATCCTGCGTTACGCAGGAAAGTCAGCTCTTCAAAGGAACTATTGCCGACAACATCAAAATCGGCAAGTTGGATGCGTCGGAAGAAGAAGTCATCGCGGCGGCACAAAAAGCATCGATTCACGATTTTATTACAATCCTTCCCGATGGCTATAATACGCCGGTCGGGGAACTCGGCGACACCCTTTCGGGCGGAGAAAAGCAGCGTATCGGACTTGCCCGTGCATTTTTGCACGACGCGCCGTTCCTCCTTCTCGATGAGCCGACCAGCAATCTGGATGCCCTTAACGAGCGTATCATCCTCAAATCGCTCAAGGAATCCGGCGCCGGAAAGACGGTTGTGCTCGTTTCGCACCGTAAGTCAACGCTGAATATCGCCGACACGGTTATCAATATCAAGACAACCGCATCAGACGTTTTTTAACCATTAGAATATCGCATTTCAAGGCAACCTGTTCTGAAACGGACGTTTCTGAACAGGTATTTCTATCCTATTTTTGCGTGAGGCTGAAAACACCGTCCCAGTTATCCGCAGGAGGCTTTTGGATAAAGGTCTCGCACTTACGCAGATAGGCATCGGAGGGGCCGTCATCAGGCCGTTCTTCACACAATGCTTTAAAGAGGCGGGAAGCCTCCTTCCAATCCCGCCGGTCGAACACACAATGAGCTTCCTCAAAACGGCGTAAAAAGTCGAGCGTTGCCGAATCGACAGCATCCTTTAATTCGACCAGCTCCCACAGCTGTACCGGCGTATTGATACCGACAACACGCACGCGATCGAAGCGGCGGGTAATAAATTCGTCGCCGATTTCATTTTTCGTCATATCGGAAATCAAAAGCCATGAACCGTACTGTTTGTTTACCCCTTCCAAACGGGCGGCGAGGTTGACGGCGTTACCCATAATCGTATAGTCCATCTTCCGTTCGGTGCCCATGTTCCCGACAACCATATCGCCGGTGTTAATCCCGATGCGGGTTAAAAGCGGATTGGGACTCATACCTTCCCGCATGAAAAGCTCATTCAGCTCAACCTCTTTCCGTCTCATCAGCACTGCAGCACGGCACGCGAGGCGGGCATGTTCTTTATAATCAACCGGAGCGCCGAAGAACGAGATAATGGCATCGCCTTCATACTTATCGATAGTACCGCGCTGTTCCAAGATAATATCGCTCATACCGGAAAGATAGATATTCAACAGCTTAACCAACTGTTCGGCATCGAGCGCTTCGCTTATCGTGGAAAAGCCCTTAACATCGGTAAACATTGCGGTAATCCATTTTTTCTGCCCGCCGAGCTTGAGCATGGAAGGATCTTCTATTATCTCATTGATAACATCGCCCGAAAGGTATGTACCGAACGCTTTACGGAGAAAGCTTTTTTCGCGCTCACTGAGAATGAACGAAACCATCGAGTACGTTAAGAACGATACGAAAAGCGCCAATACGGGTGAAATGATAAAGATATAAACACCGGTAAAGCTGAATATGAGCTGATTCACAATCAGCACCACAGCAGACAGCACAACCCCCAAAATAATCTGAACGATGGTACTAAACGGACGGATGATAAAAATGATACCGAAAGAAAAAACAATCGCTAACAAAGCCGACACCCAAACCGGCGCTTGCCGTAAAAAATCCCGCTGCAAAATAGTATTGGCGACCGCAGCATGTGTACCGACATTCACATATTCACTGTGAAATGGATTAACGCCGATATCGGTCGTACCGGTGCTTGACCATCCGATAATACAAAAAGCGTCTTTCAGTTTAGCGGCAAGCGCCGTTTCAAGCTCCGTATGCCGGGTATAGGATGCGGAGGCATTTGCATAGAGCGTTTCAAAATCGGCTTTTACCTGATCGTACAGTTCGGCATCCTCAGGATTTCCTGCCTGTTTTGCCTCGTCGAACAAGCGCGCTACCGATGTACCGTAGTCCGTTTCAAAAAAGCTTTTTACCGTATCCCAATAAGCCTGCACAGCGGTAAGCCAAGCTTCCTTATCCTGCGCAGCCCCCGATTCCAGAGCAGTACGGCGCAATTCTTCGCTTTCACCCCACAGCTGCATACACATATCGATCGGTGCGTAGCCGGGGCCGAGATTCCACCCTTGGTTCGCCCGTAACAAGCGTAAACTGCTTGCCGTTTTTTCTCCACTTTCGGCATAATCGATCAATAGATAAAAAGGAATATGAGTAAAACTCTTCTGATAATTCTTTTTAGGCCAGCGGATCAGCATCATACCGCTTGAATCAAGCGGTATTGAAACATTTTGCGCTTTATCGCCATACACGGCGCCGGCCAATGTAACGCGGTTTTTATCGATGACAACTTCGGGAGAACCCAGTTTCCGCAACAGCGGAGAAAAGGCAAGCTGCATAAACACCGTGCTGTCGATATTATCCGTCAACCGGATACGCCGCCTTACACCGTCGCTATCGATATGCACATTCGTAAAGCCCGCTCCGGCCGCCATACGGCTAATTTCGGGTATCGGTACCAAAACACTATGCCGCCCATCCGATAAAGGGGCGTTTACTTTAAGCTTGGGATAGATAAAACGTTTCTGGGCAATTGCGTATAAGTCTTCCGTACCCTCACTCGGAGGATCGTCCTGCATATTAACCGTAATAAACGACGAGCCGAATAGCCTCATTGCCTGTCCTAAATAGCTGTCGTTTTCTATCGCAACCTGCTTCGTATGCCGGTAGAGAGTATCCCGCGATTGATCGATTAAATCCACCAATTCACTCCCGTATATACCCGCCTCCGGCAGCGTAATTTGGTTATTGGCAAGCGCTGCAAAAATATCCTGTACATTTGCGCCGATCTCCTCAAAAGAAGCGGCGAACTCAGACTTTAAGGTACCGTTCAAATAGGTAAAATCCACGCTCATCGGACTTTTATCGATATACTCAATATCGAAGACTGCAAATTCGGCGCCGAGCTGCGTCAATGCTTCCAAGCCTTTTGCAATCGTATTACGGGGCCATGGATATAAGCCGACTTTTTCGATGGACACATCATCGATATCCAGCAGCACGATAGAAGAATCTTCTTTAACATTAGACTTTAGTCCTAAAAAGAAATCATACAGCCGATTTTCAACACCTATCCAAAACGGAAACAGGTACACTCCGGCACTCAGTAACCCGATAATGCACGGTATAACAATTGAAGGCCACGATGTTTTTTTCTTCACTCTTTACTCCCTATTAAATCTATAGTAAGATATGTACGTGAGTTATACAATGGGAAGATGCTAAAAATTTCATTTTTTATTAAAGGGGGGACAGAATGAAACGCACTTTATGTATTACCGTTGCGGTTTTGATTACTATCGCGGCATCATTCGGTCAAGCGGCTGAAAAGGTCGATAAAATTTTAGAGACTGAAAAAACAACCTTCGGTCAGGCTGCCTATCTGATACAGACAGCCTTGAATGAGGGGGCTGACACGCTTGATTTTGAAACAGCCTTTGACCGCTTCAAAAGCGAAAATCAAAATTTAATACGGGATTCGGTTACGGCAGGCGATGTAATACCGGTCAAAACCTATGCCTTTTTATTGATGAAGGCGTTCAATATAAAAGGAGGCTTAATGTACCGCATCTATCCCTGCCCTCGATACGCATATCGTGAGCTGCGGTACCTCGCAGTTATCCAAGGTAATAGCAATCCCGATGCACCGATGACGGGATCTACAATGCTCCAAATACTCGGACGCATCGATACGGTACAAGGCGGTGAACAATGAAACGTATACTAACCTTTCTCATTATCGCAGGCGGTATTACCATGTATGCTGCCGCATTGGATTTCGGTGTCAACCTTTCCAATAGCACCGAGTTAAACGGTACCAATAAAACTTTTAACATATCACAGGCAAATGCAGCGGAAGTTTTCGTCACATTCCCTGTAAAGGATTTTTCATCGATATATATTTCCGGGGAAGCCCGGTTTTCAGGTGATTTTCCTATTAATCCTAAGGGAGCGGCTCAGTTACTTCCCATCCACCAAGCATTTAGACTGAAAAGAACGGATTGGTCGGGCAGTAAGATCTTTAATGGGATCGGCTTGCAATGGTCAGTCGGACGTACTTCATTCAACGATTATTCAAATAAAATTTTGAGCGGTTTATTCGATGGAGGCAAAATCGGTCTTACCATCAAGAATGTTGATATTGCTTTTGCACTCGGCTATACGGGACTTACCTATAAAACCGATGCACAAATCAAAATAGATTTGGATGATGAAGACCGTCTGAATGATAACAGTAAGGTACTTGCCCCTCAACGATTGTTCTTCCTTCTTTCGGCCTCTTTCCAAGAGGTTATTCCTTCACATACAATAGGAATCGATGCCCTTGCTCAATTTGATCTACTTAAACTAACCGGAAGGACACACACGCAATACTTCATGCCGTATATTCATGGACGGATAGGCAGGAATATTAATTGGCAATACTGGATAGCCCTCCAATTGGGAGAAGCTTCAAAATTTACTTACTCGCTTGCATCGGGACTTGCAGTGCAATATTTTAATCCCAATTGGCGTTATTTTACGGTAACCGGTAAGCTCAACTGGGCCGCAGGAAACTATGACGGTACAGGACCGATGCGTCGATTTGCACCTATTACAGACACAAAACAAACAGTTGTTGCTAATGGGTCGATCAGCTCGTTCAGCAATACGCTTACGGGAGGTCTTACGGTAAACGCTCGCCCGATACAAGGTCTTTTAACGGAATTGTCATATCTACTGCTGACTTCTCCGAACACCGTACAAAAACCTACTTATGTCGGATCCGAGTTATCGGCGAAAGTAGTGTATCAATTCCATAATGATTTTGATGCATCATTCACCGGAGGCATATTTATACCAAATCCGAAAGTTATCACGGCGTATAATCTGCGCTGGCTAACTGAACTGACATTTACCGTAAAACTATAGGGAACCGCTAAAACCGGAAGTTTTTAAAACTCCCCTATAGCACTCAATTTTAGGAGGTGTACTATGAAAAGATATCTAGGAATTTTACTGCTCTGCACAGCGGGAATTTTTTCTGCTGCAGCAGCAAATCTGACGGCAACCGTCACCGAAATTGCCGGAAAAGTTGAATGCAAACACCCCGGAAAAGATTGGAAAGCCGCAAAAGTAGGCGATGTTTTACCGGCCGGTTCTCTTATCTCTACCGGCTTTAAGAGTACCGCTATTCTTAAAACGGAATCGGCAGTGCTGACGGTAAAACCTGTTACCCGCTTATCGCTTGAAGAGCTGATAAAATCCGAAGGAACAACAAAAACGCAGATGTTTTTGATGGCCGGACGGGTTAAGGCAGAAGTTACACCGAAAGAAGGTGAAAAAGCGGAGTTTAAGGTTAAGAGTCCGACTGCAACCGCTTCCGTACGCGGTACCGGATTTGAATTCGACGGACATAACTTATTCGTAGACCATGGAGCCGTTCAGTTTGAATCGGGTATCGGTGTCGGAATACCGAAAATGGTTGCCTCCGGCGAATTTAGTACCTTGAGTTCCGCAGGTACCGTAACCGCTCCTGTAGCTGTCGCAACTGACACTTCGGATAACCGGTTACAAGCAGCTGCTGCCCATACCGCATCCGATATTGAGGCAGGGGATAACCGGCAAGGTATAGCCAAGCCTATCAGCGCAGAAGACCGTCCCGGACATACCCATGTCATCGTCGACTGGGACGACTAACTTTTAATCCATAACCGGCAGCCGCTCCCTCCCATCTCCCACAACCGGTGAGGGATAGGATGCCGGTTTTTAATTCAAAAACATACCGTATTCGGTTTCATATCGATCATAATTAGGAAGCTATGGATATCAAAATTATCTGTGCGGATATAACGACACTTAAAGTAGATGCAATTGTCAATGCGGCAAATACCACCCTGCTCGGCGGCGGAGGTGTTGACGGAGCTATTCACCGTGCCGCAGGCCCCGAATTATTGGAAGAATGCCGCGCACTCAAAGGGTGTAACACAGGCCAGGCGAAAATTACACGCGGATATAAGCTCCCTGCAGAATACGTTATCCATACGCCCGGACCGATATACGAGGACGGCAAGCACGGAGAGCCGGAACTGCTCGCAAGCTGCTACCGGAACTCACTCATTCTTGCCGCAGACTTTCACTGTAAAACGATTGCATTTCCCTGTATCAGTGCAGGCGTATACGGCTATCCTATGGAAGAGGCGGCACTAATAGCTCTTTCCACCGTTTATACCTACTTAACGGAAACAAAGGCGGATATGACCGTCTATCATGTCTGTTTTAATAAACAAGCAGAAGAACTGTATCGTACAATATTATCAAACATAATTATCAAACAGAGCGATTCAAGACAGTCAAAAAATAGTAGGCGGATACACACACGGTAATACAGGAACATGGAGAAAATAAATGGAATTTTTAATTTTTGGTCTTCCTATTGTAGCATTAATTTGGCTGATAAGTGCTATAATACAATTTTGCAGGACAAATAAAGAAAATATTGAGAAAAGAAAAGCCTTAAAAAAAGAAATTATAATTTGTTCAATAATTATTGTAGCATGGATTGTGATTATTGGTGGATTTATATTTTTACTGATGAGGTCAATTGCAATCAATGGAATGTAATATGAAGAAAATTACTGTTATCCTTTTTATTATGATTTCTCTATTAGGAATGATAAGTCTCTTATATTCAGGAATACAATTTAATATTTTACATAGAAAGTCAGGTATGATAGCTGTTGTAGCTGGGAGTAACGAAATCTCAACTCTTTCAATTGATTTAAAGGATTATCTTCCATTTGACAAGAACTCAAAAACAAATTATGTAAAGTCAGATTTTCAAATAGATGACACCATTCCTGTACTTGATGGAGCAAGTGCGTTATATCCGGTCTTTTCTGCGATTGCATCTGCAACTTATCCTGAAAAATCAGTTTGTTTCGATGGTGAAAATTTTACCAAAGAAAGCAAAGTTCAAATGCGAAACACGAGAGGCGCTTACAAAGCTGTTGTTGATGGCGTTGCAGATATAATTTTTTGCGCTTCACCTTCAGAAGGGCAACTATTGTATGCAAAACAAAATAATGTAGAATTAGAGTTTGTTCCAATTGGCTTAGAAGCATTTGTGTTTATTGAGAATATAACGAATCCTGTCAATGACTTATCAATTGAACAAATAAAAGGAATATATTCCGGTAAAATTAAAAATTGGAAAAAAGTTGGTGGAACAAATACTTTAATTGCAGCATGGCAAAGAAAAGAAGGAAGCGGCAGCCAAACCGCATTCTTAAAATTTATGAATGGAGAAAAGATACGATTAAATCCTTTAGGCATTTTCTTTGGAAGTCCTATCGGTTACTCATTTCGTTATTATGTAGAAGGAATAACACAAAATGCAAATGTAAAAATGATTTCTTTAAATGGGATTGCACCAACAAAAGAAAATATACAAAATGGCAGATATCCTCTATCTTCACATTTTTTTGCTGTTTACAGAAAGGATAACAAAAATGCAAATGTAAAAAAGCTGATAGATTGGATTCTTTCTCCTGAAGGTCAAAAAATCATCGATAATAATGGCTATGTACCGTTAAAAAATTGAAGAACGTCCGTTCAATGGGCATTTTAAACTACAACTATCATGAACAAACCTGATACCTCTGTAAAACGAGCGACAATCATTATGAATACAATATATACCGCTGCACCATCTCAAACGCTTATAGGCAATCTAAATGATTTTTACCGATGGCTTGACGGTTTTATCAACTTTGAAAAACGGCCGCATAGCAAAGCATTTTCGCTTAAAGTTATCGGATACTATGCCGCGCTTTTTTCCAACCCGCAAACGGCGTATAAAACAGTACACATTGCAGGTTCAAAGGGAAAGGGCTCCGTTGCGGCGATGCTTTCGGCCTTACTCACCGAGGCAGGATATAAGACTGGCCTTTATACTTCACCTCATGTAAACGACTTCCGCGAACGGATAACGGAAAACAGTTGCTTTTTCAGCGATGCAGCCTATCTTGAAACCTTCCGTGCCGTACGGCAGGGCATACTGCCGCATATCGGTAAAGAGACTGAACCCCAACCGAGCTGGTTTGAACTGGTAACGCTGACCGCCTTTGTGCTGTTCCGGCAGGAGCGGCTCGACTGGGCGGTGTTTGAAACCGGCATGGGGGGCAGGCTTGACGCTACCAATATCGTGCAGCCGGAAATAACCGTGCTGACGCCGATCGAGCTTGAACACTGCGAATATCTCGGCAATACCATTCCGCTCATCGCGGCGGAAAAAGCGGGTATCATTAAAGCGGGGGTTCCCGTTTTTTGCTCGCGGCAGCAACCTTCCGCGCTTGAAGTATTCAAAGAGCGGGCGGCAGCGCTCAATGCTCCGCTCTTCTATCTCCCCGATTTTATCGAAGCAATCGAACACAGGCTGACGCCACAGGGGCGCGAAGTTACCATCCGCTTTTCAGCTGACCATCCGGTAGGGGCGCTTTTTAAGCGTCCGCTGCACACCATACTCCCGCTTTTTACGCCCGTACAGGCGGAGAATGCTGCACTCGCCGCCGCCGCTTTTAAATACCGCTTTCCCGATATGCCGGAGGACTTAATCGAAAGCGGGCTTTCAAAGGCATGGCTCCCCGCGCGCTTTCAGCTTTTAAGAACCAAGCCTTTAATTGTCATCGACGGTGCGCATACGCATAACAGCATACAGACTTGCGCAGACACGTTTTTTTCTCTCCTCGGCGATAGTTCCGGCGCAGCAGATAATGCCAAATCGATACTGGTGTTTGCCTGTGCAGCCGACAAAGATCCCGCCGATTTTGCGCCGATATTCTACGGCACCATTGCTCACCTCTACCTCACCGTGCCGGGTTCATTTAAAAAGGGTAATTTAGAAAAAACCGTCGGCGCATTTACGCAGGTTTTCGGGAATGAGAACAGTGTTGTAATGGAATCAAGTGAAGATTTTAACGCGGTATTAAAGAAGGCCTTTACCCAAAGTATCGCCGAAAACCGGCCGCTGCTGATTACGGGTTCATTTTATCTGGCGGCGGAAGCGCAACGCGTATATTCTGCCGAGGGTTTTCAGGATCGGGGAATTCAAGACTGACCGCGTAAAGCTGCAAACCAACCTGTGCGGATTCCGGTTGAGCTTCCGCTCCCTGCGGCGCATACAGCGGGTCGCCCGAAATGGGAAGTCCGGCGGCGGCCAGATGAGCACGCACTTGGTGCCGGTATCCGCGGGAAAGGCGGCAGCGCACCCGAATGAGCGGCGGGGACGGACGAAATTCGTAGGCGGTTTGAGGCACAGCATCGTTTCCGTCGATTGAAAACGGCAGAATATCAGCCGCTTCGATTACCGTCGTGTACAACCGCCCGTCTTTCTTGTAATGCCGCGAACCGGAAAAAACCGGAGCAACCCTTTTTGCGCCGGGGCCGAAATTCCTAAACTGACTTTCCAGCGTAAGCGGTAATTGTGCTGCTATCCGTTCCTGTACTACTACCTGTTCCTGTGCCGCTATCCCCCTCTGTACGGCAGACAGCTCTTTCAGCGTAGACAACTCCGTTGCATCGAAACCATATCCGTCATCTATCTCCGGGGCTCGGGTCGGTTCTACGAAAGCCCAATAGGTTTTTATTATCTGCCCCGCTTCCTGCCGGGCAGCAAGAAAATCGTATACCGCTTGATCCTTTGCAAAAAGCACAAGCCCCCGCGTATCCGTGTCGAGCCGGTGCAGCAGCCCCGCCTCAATCGCCTTTTTTCCGCGTACCTGCGCCTCCCGACTGTGCAATCCGTATTCGGCGGGCGGCTCCTGTGGATCTATCTGCGTAGCATCGAGCAGCACATCTGTTTGCATATCATCGCATGGAACATCGCCCTGTACCTCAGAGCAATGCAAAAACCAGTACACAAGCGTATTACGTTCATCCGCTCGGAGCGGCGCGGTGGGTAGATGCGGCGGCTTATATACAACCGCCCAATGATCGGTTTCCCGTACGATACAGGGTTCCACTCTATTGTAATCGAAAACAGAAACAGAAAATATTTTTTCAGCGGAATTTTGCATAGACGCCTCAGCTATTCCCCTGTGACTGCCGTGCCTGCAAAAGGCGCAGAACAGTTTGGAATTTTCGGGGCGGCGAGGCGGTGAACACGGCTTTTTCCCGTGTTGAAGGAAGTGCAACGCACAGTCGATACGCGTGGAGCATCAACCCGTATTCTTTCCATTCAGTTTCTTTTTTCCCATAGAGCGGATCCCCGACAACCGGACAGCCGATAAACCGTGCATGGAGCCGAATTTGGTGAGTTCTGCCGGTATCGATTTTAAAGAGCACCAGTGCATACCGCCCATACACCCGCAGCACCTTATAGCGGGAGCGGGCGTATTTTCCTTTAGACAAATCTGCCGAGGCGGCAAACCGAATGCGGCTATGCCCGTCGCGGAATACCGACGTTTCGATAATGCCGGCCGGCTTTTCCGGTACGCCGTTCAGAATTGCGAGATAATATTTTTCCGTATGCCGCAGCTTAAACTCGTTTTTTAAAAAAGCTTCTGCTTCGGCACTCCGGGCAGTGATAAGGATGCCGGAGGTATCCTTATCAAGCCGGTGAACGATACCTACACGCAAGAGCTCGGCAAAGTTCACCCTCCCCTGCTCCGCTTCGAGTAGGCGGGCATATTCATCATGAATGGGCGACGTGTGCAAGCGGTAATACGCAATCGCCTGCACCAGTGTCCCCGTCCAGTTGCCCGCCGCAGGATGCGTAACCATACCGGCTCGTTTATTCACCACAATGACATCATTATCTTCATACACAATACGGAGCGGAATGGGTTCGGGGATAAGAACATCGGGGAGCGGATTTTTCCATATCAGTGTAATACGGTCGCCCGCTTGCACCGTGCTTGAAAGTTTTGCCTGCCGTCCGTTGAGCTGCACAGCTTGCATCCCCGTTTTCAGCCGTGAGCGGGTCATATCGGCAAGCACGCTGCTGCAAAACGCATCAAGCCGCAGCTTACCGGTTCCATCCGACACTGTAAGTTCAAAAACTTTAGTCATATTATTGTGCAGCCGTACCGGTCTTGCCGCCCTGTACGGAAGGAGTCGATGCAGTAACCTTTTCTAACAGTGCTGTAATTCCTCCGATAGACCCCGCAGCCAATGCAGCATCGGTCATGAGCTTCAAAGCCTGAGCGTCCTCTTCGTCCGATGGCTTTATCGGCGTAAACTGAATGGGGTCTTCGGTAAAGGCATTCTCCCGTTCCAAACGCTTTTTTGCTGCGGAACGTTTAATCGCGCGATATGTTATATCGATTAATGCGATTGTTACCGATATGCCGACGGCGGTAAGAAATACGCCCAGCTGTTCTTTCTCGGTCAGCGCGACCGCCTTGTCAGCTTGTTTGAACGGCCACGGATAATAGGCAGGATCTTTAGGGTGCTGTATGGCACGAATCATATCGTAACCCCAAAAAGACAGCAGCGTAACAAAGGGGAGCGCCCCGAAAGACAGTATTTCAAACCGCCGGAGCTCCCGCTGCCAAAGCGGAAATTCCTCTTTTGTATAGGGAACCGGCGTATGATCTTCTTTTTTTTCGTCCGCAATCAGCGGCATCTGTGCAACGGTCATCATGCACAGAACCAAAAATGCGGTACAACGTAATCGTTTATTCATCACAGCCCGCCAGTCTATCCGATAAGCGGATAAAATCATAGACAGTCAGCGATTCCGCACGGGCAACGGGATCGATTTCAGCGGCTTTCAGCAAGGATTCCGCCGGCAGCGTCTTTTTTCCTCTCGCAGCGAGAATCGTGCTCAAATTATTCTTCACCGTTTTACGCCGCGCACTGAAAAGGCCGCGGACAAGACTTAAAAAAAGACGTGCATCACGTACCGGCTGCGGGGACTCCTTTTTGGTAAAACGGAGCGCCCGTGATTCGACATTCGGCTTAGGCCAAAAGGCGGCGGGAGCAATATCACGGATCGGCTCTACATCATACGCCCATTGGCACAGCACCGAAAACGACGAATAATCCGCACTTCCCGGAGCCGCGGTCATACGGAGTCCGACCTCTTTTTGCACGGTTATCACCATACGGTCAAAAAAACACTCGGCTTCGATTGTCGCCGCGATGAGCTTTGCGGCAATATTGTACGGCAGATTCCCGAAAAAGGCCTTCGGTGCATGCCGTTGATATTCAGCCTTCCACGTTTTAAGCACATCGCCTTCTATTAAATGAAACGAATGATATGAACCGAAATAGGACGTTAAAAGCTGTACGAAGCCGCGGTCTATTTCGAACACGGTTAAATCGGCGCCAGACTCTAACAACAGCGATGTCATCGAGCCGAGCCCCGGGCCGACTTCCCATACGGTAGTCCCGGCGGAAAGGTCGAGTGCGGAAATAAGCTCCTGCCGTATATGTGCATTAATCAAAAAGTTTTGTCCGAATTTTTTCTGCATCCCGAACCCGTGTTCATCGAGCACGGCAGCGAGTGCGGACGGCGCATTATAGTCGGGAAGTTTCATGTTCAACCTGAAGCGGCCGTGCCATCTTCCGTTCATCAGCCCACTCGCTACGGGCGCGGAACACCTCGCTGCCGTCGGCAGTTCTCACAATAGAATGCACACACACGTTGTCTTCAATATGAGAGCAGCGGCAGCAGAGTTCTTCCCCGTATTGAGCGGAAATCAAAAAATTGGTATCGAGGACGCGGAGCAATTTGCCGCGGCAAAAGTCCGCATCCATAAACGATAGCGACCAGCGGATATAATTCAGATTATTGACGTGCCCGTTCATATCGATATCCAAAAGCGACGGATGGAACAGCTCTTCACGCTCCCAGTGCTCCGGCAAGGGAATCTTTGCAAAAACCCGTCCTTCCAAATGTTCGTCACAAAACGTCAGCGAACCGAACACCGTATCGTCAAGAACGGCAGGCTGATTGGTTTTCGTATTCAGCACAACCCAGCACGTACTGCCGCGCACACACAGAGCTCCATGCCGGCGCAACGAGTCTGCCGTCCATTCGATACCCTTCCGTTCCGCCGCATCAAAATCTTTAAAAGCCGCAGACAACGAATCTTTTTTCCCGCCCTCGGCATAGTAATAGGCAAAATCCCGAAAACAAAAAAGTCCCTTCGGCGGCTGCGCCCATGTTTGTAACGTCAGGCAATCGAGCCAGAGCGGATATTCATGTATTTCAAAATGCTGCTTCGAAATAATCCACATCAAACCCCGTTCTTGCAGCTGCGGCATAAATATACCGGTAGAACTATAGTGATTAGCCGCCAAATCCTGCGAAAGCGCAGCAACGGTTAACGGCGTACAGCGGTACTGCCCGTCGATGGCAGTGGTCGGTACCGTATACGGCATCGTGTATTTATCGTCGAGTATCATAGGCATCAGTGTAACTGCTTTTAGAGCGTTGTGCAATGCGTTTCAAATGCGTAGTCGCGGTGCAGCCGATCAATGAAGTGCTTCATTAAATACTCACCGCCTTCGATTGTGTAGTGGATACCGTCGCCCTGTATAAGCGGTATCCATGCGCTGCCTTCGGGCTTAATCGCTCCGATGTATCCCGTTCCATATTGCTCGACGAGACCTTTAAGCGAAATCCTTACCAACTTTTTGGAATCGTATTCTTCGGCGACGGAATCGTGTACTGCATTTAGGTATTGCATTTTTTCGTTATATGCAGCGCTCCGCACTACCGGCAAGCCGAGCCAGTACAGCCGCGGAACGGAGGCAAGAACGATGTCGAGATGCGCCTTTACCATTTTACGGTACACCTCTTCCCATTCGGGCGTACCCGCCGTAAGGATAATGCCGCCGGTCGTCCACATATCCTGATAGTCGTTCATGCCTAAAAAGGCAACTGCCGCATCAAAGCGTTCCCCGTCTTTTTGTGCGGCAAGCAGCACTTCAAGTTTTTGCGGCCAGTTATAATAATCGGATCGGAGAAAGCCGGAAGAAGGAACGCTTAAATCTTGTATTGCAATAGCGGTGTCGGATCCGAGCGCACGGGTCATACCGGCGGCGATACTGCGCATCTGAGAATCTCCGAAAAAGAATAGCCGCAAGGGCATCCGCGCGGAATGGACAACCGGCAGTGCGACATTGCGGAGCATCTCTTTAGAAACCTGCCCCGCCAATTCCGCAGGCAGCCCGCTGCCGCCTAAATTATCAGAAAAGCCGGGCATTGTTTCGATATACCCCTGTTCTCCGGTTACCGCATAAAAAGCGGCGACCTCGCTATCGTACACCCCTTGGCGGTAAAAGAATGTATCCCATTCACCGCGCTCTGCTAACCCCGCCGTTCGTATAAACGCATTCCTGAGTACGGGAATAACGGCAGCGACAGGAGACGATTCGGTAACAGAAACAATCGGCGCGGTGAGTGCGCTGTAAATATTTTTTAAAGATGCTCTTTTGATGTTTTGCACCGGATGAGCCAGCCGCTGCCCCAAAAACGGAATAAGAATAAACAACGCTAACACAACAAAGAAAAAACACTGATTGGGAGAGTATCGGCCGTTCCGCTCTTGCCCGCTATTTTGCCCTTGCCGATTGTCGTATTCTTGCCGCTCGTATTGAGCGGATTCGCCGCGTTGACTGTTTTCACTCATACTCTGCGTATCTCCCTAAAATCCGAAGTAGATAAACGGCGCAACACCGGAGGTCGAAACGATATTAAGTCCGACAAAAAACAACACAACGGCAGCGGCCTTTACCGTAAGCGGCAGCCGTACATACCGTGCAAAATACGCGCGGCGTGTCTCTTCTTTCGGGATTTGCAGCAAAAAGGCGGCGGCGAGCGGTACAAGCACGAACCAATGCACCGTGCGGAACGGCTGTGTGATATTCTTGAGTGAAGAAAGATACAACGTAATTTCCCGCACGGTATTCGACCGAAAAATCAGCCAGCTGATATTGATAAACACAAACATACCGTCGAGCCGAAGCAGCCGCTTTAGGTCAATGTTCCGTCCGGCAAACCGCACCATGGCGCGGCGCGGTTTATCGGATTCAGCCGTTGCAGTGATGAGAGATTCTTGATTGCCCGCAGCAGTGTTTATAGCGGCGGTGCGGCGTTCTTTACCGAGCACGGCGGCAACCCGCTCTACGGCGCAGGCAAGTCCCTGAAGCAGCCCCCACAGCACAAAGGGAATAGAGCCGCCGTGCCATACCCCTGCAATGAGCATTGTCCCGACCAGCGCAATCACCGTGCGGACTAAACCGTAGCGTGAGCCGCCGAAAGAGAAATACACATAATCACGCAGCCACGATGAAAAACTGATATGCCAGCGCCGCCAAAACTCACTCACCGATTGGGAAAGATACGGACGGTTAAAGTTCTGCGGTGCTTCAAAGCCGAGCAAAAGCCCGATGCCGATTGCCATATCGCTGTAACCGGAAAAGTCACAGTAAATGACAAATGTGTACGATACCAAAGCGACAAGCAGTTCGAGGGTATTACACTGTGCAGGATTCGCAAATACGGGATCGACGGCAAGCACGGAAAGAAAGGTTGCCAGCACCATCTTTTTATACAGCCCCGACAAGATCAGCAGTACGCTGCGGTCAAACGCTATCGGGCGTTCCGCCGTTACATCCTGTGCAAGATTATCCGGCAAGGCTGTAAAAAAGGCTTCCGCCTGCACAATGGGCCCAGACGCCAGCTGTGGAAAAAACGAGATATAGAGCAGTACTTCGATAAACGATTTAACCGGCCGCATTTTGCAGAGATAAATATCAAAAATATAGCTCATCGAGCGGAACGTATAGTATGAAATTCCTACCGGCAATAAGAGCGAGTAACTTTGCAGTTGCAACAACAGCGGCGCCTGGAGCTGTCCGTTAAAAAATGTGTAGTTTAAAAAGGAAACAGCAGTATAAAAATATTTGAAAAAACCGAGGAAAAGAATGTGCAGCACGGTACCGGTTATCATCGTAACGGTACGGGGAATATAGTTTTTTTGTATACCGAGTAGATAACCGGTAAGACCGGACAGCGCCGACACTCCGAACAGCAAGAGGCAAAAACGCCAATCCCAGCAGGCATAAAAAAAATAGCTTGCGCAGGTAAGCAGCACAATCCGTTGTCTTTTCTGCCTGAATACATACCAGTACAGAAAAAAAACAACGGAAAAAAAGAGCGCAAACCGGAGTGTCGGAAATAACATCTCTCAAGAGATTAAGGGAGCGCTGCCGGTTTGTTTGCCATCTTGCGCTGAATATCGGCGGCGCGGTTCGCCGGCATCAACGAGAACCAGTACGCAACAGAAGAGGTCTTGTTCGCTTTTTTTGCAATTGCCTCTACCGCCCGCAACACATCGATAATATCTTGATCATCCATTTGCAGCAGGTTTGCGACAGCCTTCTGAGGCGGCATTCCATTGATATACCGTGCAATCTGGTCGATATTTACTTCCCGCATATCGCGTTCCGTCATCATCTGTTTAAAAGACTTTTCTTTTTCTTCTATAATAGAAAGCCGGTCATCCAGCTCCTGCGATACTTGTGCCGCTTCTTTTTCGCGGGCGGTAACATCAGCTTCTTTTTTATCAAGCTCCTGCGAGCGGACATCAAGTGCAATCAACCGCTTTGCATACCGGTCGGCATCCAAATCCGCATCAGCATCGGCGGGAGAGGCAACACCGGCAGGTGTTTTTAACCCGAACCATGAGTATACCGGTGAAAAAATTCCTCGCGCATTGATTAAGCCGAGATAGCTGAACCAAAAAAGTCCGCCGAAAACCAATATAATAATCAATAAAAGCAATACTATTACTCGTCCAAAAGAACCTCTACGTCTCACCGGAGTCCTCCCTGCATATTTCAATATCGGTAAAAATCTCAACAAATATTAGTCCAGCGCTTAAAAGCATTTTTTTAGAGCGCTCTATCAGTCTCCACGTTAATGTTTATAAAGATACTGAAAGTATTCCATATCGGTTGATAATATCTTTTCGGTATCGGGAAGTGCGTTTTGGTATACTTCAAGACTCTTCCAAAAACTGTAAAACTCAGGGGACTTGCCGTACGATGCGGCATAAATTGCGGTAGCCTGCGCATCCGCCGCACCCTTTATCTTCTCCGATTCGGCATACGCCTTTGACAGGATGCTCTTTTTCTCGTTTTCCAACTTACCGAGCCATTCCGCCTTTTTGCCCTCACCGGTAGAACGGAAGGTTTGCGCAATCTGATTCCGTTCCTTAATCATTCTATTATATACGGAGGCTTGCAATTCGTCGGAATATTTTATCTCTTTAAAGATGACATCGATAACCTCAATGCCGAAATCTTTCAGCTGCATATTCGCCTTCTTTAAAATTTCGGCAGCCAGCATATCGCGCCCTTTTTCGATATTCGCATACACAACCTTTTCCGCGCCGGTTACTTCCTCCAGCTTAACCTCATCCGTATTCAGCCCGATCTGCTCTTGATGCACCATTTCATTAATGATGTTGGTGTTGCGGACAACGTCATTCAAACTGTTGACGGTGATAATATCCCGCACTGACGAGTCGATAATATCCGAAAGTCGCGAATAAGCGGCTTCGTAGGTTCCGAGAGATTGATAGAACCTGAGGATGTCTGAAATACGCCAACGGCTGGTCGTATTCACCTCGATGAATTGCTTTTCTTTGGTCAGAATTTTTTGAGGGTCGCCGTCAATACGTAATAGTTTTGCCGTGTATCGATGTACCTGGTGCAGAATCGGTATCTTAAAATGAAGCCCCGCCTCCGTTTCGGCTTTGACAATTTTACCGAACTGAGTGATAACCGCGGTTTGTCCCTCATTTAAAATATAAAAAGGCTTTACCAATAACACAAGAATAAGAATACCCAGTAGTATGGCGCCAAACTGCACTATCTTCTTTGCTTTTACCGGATCTATTTTCCTCGCTCTCACTGTTCCCCTCCCGAAAGATTTTTTAACGGTAAGAAATTTTTGACGTTTTTATCGATGAAGATTACCTTGTCGGTATTCGAAAATATCTTATCGAGCGTTTCAAGATAAAGGCGGCGCCTCGTAATATCAGGGGCCTTGCTATACTCGGCATAGACAGCGTTAAACCGCGCAACATCTCCTTCCGCCTTGTTGATCCGTTCCGCCGCATAACCTCGCGCTTCTTGAATCATCCGGTCTGCCTCTCCTTTTGCTTTGGGTATCTCTTTATTGTAGGCTTCTTTGCCTTCGTTAATCAACCTGTTCATATCCTGAATGGCGATATTGACATCCTCAAAGGCTTGCTGCACGTCTTCCGGCGGAACAACATTTTGCAGCTGTACCGACGAAACCGCAATGCCGAGCCCCAGCTGCTTATACTTTTCATTCATAATTTTGGGCGCTAAAAACTGAATGGGGTCGCGTTCAGATCCCATAATATCAAAAATAGTGCGGTCGCCGATTAGACTGTTGATTGCCGCAGTGGACACATCGCGGATTGTGTTCATCCGCTCGTCTGCCTTAACATTAAAAAGCCATGCCTTGGGATCGATAATGCGGTACTGTACCGTCCATTCAACATTGATAATGTTGAGGTCGCCGGTCAGCATAGAAGATTCGGTGAGGATGTTGTTCCGGTACTGACTCCGGTCTGATGCCATCGTGGTACGGAAACCGAATTCCTCTTTTTGAACGATCGTAACAGGAATGTGATACACCCGCTCGACAATCGGGATAATAAACTGCAACCCGGGCTGCAGCGTCCGGTTATATTTACCGAGCCGAGTTACCACACCGTTATCCGTTGTCGAAACAACGGTAAAACTGAAAAATGCCAATGTGACGAGTACAACCGCCGCCCCTATTGCAACAAGCTGCCCGTTTTTTAATTGTTTTGCCATGATTCCTCCTTACACTACATTCTGCGGTTTACCGACAAGAAAGCTTTTTAAATTCTCCGCGGCGATATGCAACAACCGTGTCCGCGCTTCGCGGGTTTGCCATGCGATATGCGGTGTTATAAAACAGTTGGGACAGCCGAACAGCGGATGGTTTGCAGGGGGCGGTTCAACGCTTAGGACATCGGCTGCATAGCCGCCGATGGTGCCTTTTTTCAATGCTGCTGCAACAGCCTCATCATCGATAAGCTGCCCCCGTCCGGTATTGATAATAAACACGCCCGGCTTTACTTTCGAAAGCGCGGCAGCATCCATCATTTTTTCGCTTGCACCGTTAAGCGGTGCATTCAAGCTGATGATGTCGGATTCGGCAAGCAAGGTTGCAATGTCAACCTGCTTCGCCGCAGCGAGATGAGGTACTGTTTTGGGCGAACGGTTGACATAGAGCACCCGCATCCCCATCACAAGCGCAATTTCCGCAACCTTTTGCCCGATGTGCCCAAACCCGATAATACCGAGCGTTTTTCCGGTCAGCTCAAACGTGGGAAACGAGGTATAGCAAAAATGTGCGCTGCGGCTCCATGTACCGCCGTGAACCTCATCGCTGTGTTCTTTTACGTGCCAATAAAACTGTAACATGAATGCAAATACCAGCTGTGCGACGCTGTCGGTGCTGTAGCTGGGGATATTCGTTACGGTGATCCCTGCCGCATGAGCCGCCTCTACATCGATAACATTATAACCGGTCGCCAGCACGCCGATATACCGCAGCTTGGGTAAACGCGCAATCAATTCCTTTGAAAACACAATTTTATTTGATAAAACCGCCTCGCAGTCTTTTACCCGCTCATATACTTCATCGGGTGCGGTTTTATCGTATATCGTAATATCCGCAATATCCTGTAAAACCCGCCACGACAAATCTCCCGGATTAAGCGTGAACCCATCCAGTACAGCTGCTTTCATAGTTGAGCCTCCCACAAAAAATACTTTTTCATTATAGTAGAAAACTCCATTTTCTTCAATTATTTTTATTACAAGGCAAGCCCTTGACCTAACGTAATCTTGCGCATACACTCTATAGAAATGAACAAGAAAACGGTTGCTGCCTATTGTGCCGCTTTTGTGTACGAAATAATAAAAGTTTTTTATATCGCTGTCTTTTCATCCGGCTATCCGCAAGGGATAACCTTCTTTAAGTATAGCGCACTTGCGGCGCTCTGTATGCCGGTACTTTTGTGGCTGATGCTCGCATTAAACGAAAAAGACTTTCACTGGGCACTCTATGCGGCTGCATTGTTCAAATTAACCGCTGTTTGCGCGGAATTCCTCTATATTTTTCAACGGGGATTTGCTATAATAGGGAACGTCTTTAACTCGGCACAGAGCAGCGGCAGTCTCGATTTCTCAAAGGAAGTGCTTTTTTTCCTTGCAGCCGATACGGTGTTGCTGTTTTATTCATTTATAAAAGGGAGTGTGTATTATGCAAATAATACCGATTGCTAGCGGAAAGGGCGGGGTCGGAAAAAGTCTTCTTTCCGCGAATCTTGCAATTGCACTCGGACAGGCAGGAAAAAATGTTCTGGTTGCCGATCTGGATTTAGGCGCATCGAATCTTCATTTGGTTCTTGGACAGCAATCGAACGCGCACGGGATCGGTACGTTTTTGTCGGGAAATTCGGCATTCGAAGATATTATTGTAAATACGGGGTATCCGAACGTACGTTTTGTTCCGGGCGACTCCGAAATTCCCGGCTTCGCAGCCTTAAAAGCCTCTGATAAAAACAGCTTAATCAAAAATATGCTTAAAATGGATGCAGACTACCTGATTCTTGACCTCGGTGCAGGAACACACCTCGGTATTCTGGATTTCTTTTTGCTTTCCCCGCAGGGCATTGTCGTTACCGCACCGTCGGTTACCGCGATACTGAACGCATACCTTTTCCTAAAAAATGTCGTATTCCGTATGCTCTACGGAGCCTTCAAGCGTAATAGCCCCGGTTTTAAATACCTTGAAAAACTCAAGTCCGATTCCTCATCCATGCAGCGGATGTACATCCCCCGTATCATCACCGAACTTGAAAAAGTCGATCCTAAAAACACCGAGCTTTTTTTGACCAATCTGCATAAATTTAAGCCCCGGCTTATTATGAATATGCTCGATGACCCGAAAGATGCCGACAAAGCCTTAAAGATCCGCCGGTCATGTCAAGAATACCTCAATATCAATCTTGAACACCTCGGCGTTATTTACCGGGATACAATACAGGATACGGCGCTTGCATCACGTTTACCCGTCATCCTATACAAACCGCAGGCTATGATTTCTCAGGCAATCTACCGCATTGCCGACAAAATTCTACAGTCCGAAACCGAAACTTTTCAAAATGCGGCAGATTATGCCGAATATACCGATGAGACGTTTCAGTCTGCCGAATTGGAGGCCGAAACCGACTTCCGCTCAAAAATGGGCTATATCGAAGACCTCATCGGCAGTGATGCTCTGTCAATGAACGATATTGCCGAAATGCTCAAGAGTCAGCAATATGAGATTTCCGTTTTAAAGAAAGAAAATGCTTTGTTGAAGCGGAAAATAAAAACAGCCCTTGAACAAGGGTATCGTATATAAGCGGTATGATATGAAGTGGACGATAAAACAAAACGAGAGAAATAAAAAGTGGTATTTTTCCGTCAGTGACGTAGACAATAAAGAGAACTGCGTATTCCCCAGCTATGAAGAAATAGTAGAACAGGCTAAGAAAGAAGGGGTGTCTACCGAAAATCTTATCAACGTACAACAGTTTGAACGCTACTTCGATAAAATATTATATGGAACGACAGTACCGCTTCCCCTCGAAATCGAACTTGATCCATCCTTTGACACACGGCTGATTATCGATCCGGATAAAACAAAAGCAACACTCTATATACGGAAGGCAAAAGACGAACCCCATACTATCGATAAAAAATTGATTACGGCAATGCTGAATAACAGCCAAATTGCAGCTATCGATTTTAAAGCGCTGGACGAGAAGATACATGCTTTTATCGAAGCTCCCGATCGGGAAATTGAACTTGTCATCGCAGAAGGTACGCTACCCGGTCGGGGAAAAGACAGATCTCTTATCCCGCACATTACAAAGTTGGACGAGACGGAAGACCTCATGCTCCGCAAAAAACTGCTCCATGCGGTGGGAACAGCCCGTGAACAGCCGCAAATGATATACGACAAAGATTTTCCGCTTTCCGAAGCACAAGCGCTTTCCGTTGTTGCAAAACACGACCTGCTGTACGAATTTTCAAAATCCGAACTCGGAACAAACGGCGCAGATATTTACGGGAATGCTATTCCGGGCTTACCGGGCAATGATCCCTTTGTGCTGGATTTACGGAATATCACACAAACGAATGACGAATTGAAAGCCGGCTGCAATGGGATTCTCTTATCGGCTGAAAGCCCCGATGGACTCAAGCTGCGTATTATCCCGTATAAAGATGCTACGGTCAAAGCTGTTATCAGTAATGACAAAATGGAAGCATCGCTCATCCTTGAATCGGGAAGAGGAGCCGGCGCACGCCTTTCGCTTTCCCGCTTAAAAAAGGCCTTGGATGAAGTAAACCTACCGGCTGAGCGATATACCGACAAAATACTGAGAGATGCCATTTACGAAGCACGGCTTTCTTCCGCACCGGTTGAATTTACCGTCTGCAGAGGCATACCGCCGGTCGCTCCGCATTCATACCAATTCGACTGGAAAGTACATTTCGGTCATTCAAACGCCGTATCGGTAAAGCGGGGAGAAACCCTCCTGGAAACATTCTTTCAGGAAGCCGGCGAAAAAGGCTCCGATGTGTTCGGTAACACTATAGAAATCAATCAAGCAGCACTGTTAAAACTGCCCCAAACCGATAACACCATCCGTGTTATTAAACAAGGAAGAAAAATTTCGTTCGTAGCGGCTGTACACGGGGAATTGATACGCGCCGGCGAAAAGCTCAAGATACTTAATTCAAAAATTATCGACACTGATGTGAATAAAGAAACCGGCGACATTATCTTTGCCGGTGATGTAATTATCAATGGGGACATAGATGCAGACCGCAGCGTAAAGGCCGGCGGCAGTTTAACCGTCAACGGAGATGCGGGCGTATCGTTGGTGTATACCAAGGAATCGCTTTTAATGAACGGCGGTATACGGGGAGAAAGCCACGGTACCGTGTGGGCAAAGAATACGATGGCACTCCATTTTGCCGAAACGGCACGGCTGTTTGCAGGTGGTAATATCTATATCAATGAGTACAGTTTCCGTTGCGTCGTTAAAACAAACGGTCAGCTGATTATGACCGGAGAACCCGGTAGTTTTATCGGCGGAAATGCTCATGCCGCCCGCGGCATCAATGTGCGAAATTTAGGGGATTACAAAACCGTTCGTACCATTATTTCATTTGGACAAGACTACCTGATAAAAGATAAGATAGAGGTATACGAAAAACAGACGCAGGATAACCTGCTGGAACTCGCCCGCATAGAAGGGGAATTAAGCGACACGGAAACCCCTACCGACCGTATCCAAGAACTGCGAGAGCAAAAACTCATCTTACTTAAATCAAACACATCTCTCGGCATAAAGATTTTTAAGCTGAAAGAAAATTTTGAATCGCATATTCCCTCTGAGGTCAAGGTAACCGGCACGGTGTACCCCGGCGTTATTTTGGAAAGTCACGGCAGATATTACGAGGTACGCGAACCGGCTTCTCATGTCATATTCACCTTTGATTCAAAACAGGGCAGAATAGTCTGTAAGCAAATTGAAGATAAAGTCGAATTTACGGCGGAATAAGAGGTATTTTTATGATTTGTGCTATTCAATATCCGTCGTGGATACAACCGGAGATTATTCCGGGCTTTCCCTTTTTACGATGGTACGGGTTTATGTACCTCGTTGCGTTTGCGATAGCTTTCATGCTGTTTAAGGTACAGGTTAATAAAGGCGAGTTACAACGGTACGCAAAAAGCGAAAAGCCTATCACGAATGAAGATATCATCGACTTTTTTACCTGGTCGCTTTTTGGGCTGATGCTCGGCGCCCGCATTTTTGCAACGCTGGTATATGAACCGGAATGGCTTTATTGGCAAAAACCGTGGTTGATCTTTTGGCCGTTTTCCCAAACAAGAGAATGGACGGGGCTGCAAGGGATGTCGTACCACGGAGGTTTTATCGGCTGCTTCTTAGGTGCCTTTCTGTGGACAAAGCGGCATAAGCAGGACTTTTTTGCATGGGCGGATACCGCAGCAGCAGGAATACCGCTCGGCTACACCTTCGGAAGGCTTGGAAACTTTTTTAACGGCGAACTCTACGGGCGCATCACAACAAGTCCCATCGGTATGCTCTTTCCGTCGGTGCCGCTGTACGACTGCTTCCCGGTCAAAGAAGCATGGGTACGGGAGTTTGCGGCAAAAGCAGGAGTCGCCATACAAGAAGGAGCTCAATATGTCAACCTACCCCGCCACCCAAGCCAGCTGTATGAGGCACTTTTTGAAGGAGTACTCCTCTGGATTGCAGTATGGCTGGTACGCAATAAAAAACCGTTTAACGGCTTTTTATTTTGTTTCTACACCATCGGGTACGGGCTTGTCCGTTTTTTCATCGAATACTTCCGACAACCCGATTATGAGCTGGGCTTCCGGATTGCCGCTGCTGCGGACGAGGCAAATATCTATCTTTTTAGCTCGTTCAAAAATATTTCTACCGGACAAGTCTTTTGCTTTATGATGATTGCAGGCGGTCTCATCGGTATCGGTCTTTTAGCTCGGTATAATCGGAAGCGTAATCATGGATAAACCGTTGTTGCCTAAAAAAAACCGAAGCGATATTTTCACCTTTTCGCTCCTTTCACCCGGAACACGGGTTGGATACGCAGTGATGCTGCTGTGTATCGGTGCGGCCTCCGTTCTTATGTATAGTGAGCGGCATCAGCTACCGATTTTGGGAATTATACTGGGATGTTTTTCTCTGTTTGCGCTATGCTATATAGACCGATGGAGTTTTAACTGTACGGAACAGACGGTAGAGTATCGGGTCGGTCTTATTTTTTTTATTTTGTGCACGCAGCATCTTTTTTCCGATATCGAAAAGACCGAAACAGAGCGCTTTACCAAAGGGATTTTTAAAACACCGTTCATAAAATGTGTACTGTGCTTACGAACCGGAGAAAAGAAAACCGTTGCTATTTTTCCGGCACGCAACAAAGCGCTCGAACGGCAGTGGGAAACACTCTCGGCGTTTTTTGCCGATTAAAAAAGGGAGAAGATATGCGCTGTCCGTATTGCGGAAGTGTTGACGATAAAGTGGTAGAATCCCGAACACTCGGGCAAGGCGATTGTATTAGGCGGAGACGAGAATGTCTCAGCTGCGGGTACCGCTTTACCAGTTATGAGCGGATAGAAGAAAAACCGCTGATGGTGGTTAAACGAAACGGACGGAGGGAACCCTTTGACCGCGCAAAATTGGAACGGGGCATCGAACGCTCACTGGAAAAGCGTCCCGTTTCGATGAACGAGATTGAAAACATCGTTAGCGATATTGAAGATGCGGCGATTATGAACAGTAAGAGCGCAAAAGAAATCAAGAGCACGGAACTGGGCGAAATGGTACTTGCACGATTGCATTCACTTGATAAAGTCGCCTATATTCGATTCGCATCGGTATATAAGAAATTTAATGACCTTGATGAGTTTATCAACGAAGTACAAAAAATACATGTCAAATACGGGGAGGAAGAAGAACATGGATCAAGCGGTATTTCCTGAATGGACAGCCTTTTTAGGAGACACAACGATAGAAACAAAGCCGGTATTGCGGTCGGTAGTAAAACGGTCGGGTGATATTGAAGTTTTTAATCGGAATAAAATAAAGATAGCCATTCAAAAAGCAATCGAGGCGGTTACCGGTTCTGCAGATGAAGAAAAAGCCGACTCGCTGACGGCTGCAGTGGAAGAGAAACTGACAGAGTTGATGGCTTCGCGCCATGCACATTCGATTCCCGCAATCGAGGAAATTCAGGATATTATCGAAAATGTCTTAATCGAACGCAATGAGGCAGGTATTGCAAAAGCTTTCATCCTCTACCGTGCAAAACGGGAAGCTGTCCGCGATGCGGAACGGCTGATGATCGATATCGACAAAACGATGAACGGCTACTTGAGTAAAAGCGATTGGCGGGTCAACGAGAATGCCAATGTCAACTTTTCGCTCGGCGGTCTCATTTTGCATAACTCCGGTACGATAACGGCAAACTACTGGCTTAAAAATATCTACACGCCGGCAATCGCCGAAGCGCATCAGACGGCGGCTTTCCATATCCATGATCTTTCGATGTTTTCGGGCTATTGCGCGGGCTGGTCGCTCCGGCAGCTCATCCAAGAGGGTTTGGGCGGCGTTCCCGACAAGATTACGTCGAAGCCTGCGCGCCATCTTTCCACCCTTATTCAGCAGATAGTAAACTTTCTCGGCATTATGCAGAACGAATGGGCGGGAGCGCAGGCATTCAGCTCCTTCGATACCTACCTCGCACCCTTTGTAAAAGCCGACAAGATGGACGAAAAGAGTGTAAAGCAATGCTTGCAAAGTTTTATCTACGGGGTTAACACGCCGAGCCGTTGGGGGAGTCAAGCGCCGTTTACCAATATCACGCTCGACTGGACATGCCCCAAAGATCTTGCCGATAAAAAAGCAGTGGTCGGCGGAAAGGAAACCGATTTTACCTACGGCGATTGCCAAGCGGAAATGGATATGATCAATAAGCTCTTTATCGAGCTGATGCTGGAAGGCGATGCGGCAGGGCGCGGTTTTCAGTACCCTATTCCAACCTACAACATTACCGAAGACTTTAAGTGGGACAGCCCGAACGCCACCCTCCTTTTCGAGATGACGGCAAAGTACGGAACGCCGTATTTTCAGAATTTTATTAACTCGGATCTTAACCCGAGCGATGTTCGCTCCATGTGCTGCCGCCTACAGCTGGATAAGCGCGAACTGCGGAAACGGGGCGGCGGTCTTTTCGGCTCCGACGAATTTACCGGCTCCATCGGCGTAGTTACCATCAATATGCCGCAAATCGGCTACCTTGCGCGCACGGAAAAAGAATACTTTGACCGCCTTGACTATCTGATGGAACTTGCCAAAACCAGTTTACAGATTAAGCGCAAGGTGATTCAGCGGCTGTTGGAGGGAGGCCTTTTCCCGTATACGCGCCGGTATCTTCAACACTTAAACAACCACTTTTCTACAATCGGGATTTGCGGCATGAACGAATCGTGCCTTAACTTCCTCGGGGAAACTATCGTCGGAGACGCCGGTAAGGCCTTTGCCGAAAAAGTGCTGACCCACATGCGCAAGCGGCTCGCTGATTTTCAGGAACAGACGGGCGACCTCTTTAACCTTGAAGCAACCCCCGCCGAAAGCACCTCATACCGGCTTGCGCGACATGACAAGCAGCAGTTCCCCGACATTATCACCTCAGGTGAACGCGACCCCTACTATACCAATTCAAGCCAGCTGCCGGTTTCGTATACCGCCGATGTGTTTGAAGCCTTGGATCATCAGGAAGCCCTGCAGCGTAAATACACCGGCGGTACGGTATTCCATATCTTCTTAGGCGAATCGATTAAAGAGTGGCAGGCGTGCCGTGATTTGGTTAAAGCGGTTGCTTCCCATTACCGTATCCCGTATTTTTCCATATCGCCGACTTTCTCCATCTGCCCCACGCACGGGTACATCGACGGAGAGCACTTTGAATGTCCCTTGTGTAAGCGCGAAAAAGAAGCTGAACTGGAAGCCCGCTTACGTAAACTGGAAGCGGAGAAGGAGGCCTTGGGCTACTAGCCTAAGAGTTTTGCTCCGAAAACATGAACGCCCCTGTTACCGCTAACGGCAGCAGGGGCGTTTTATCTTATGAAATGCTTATGGAAACCTCTAAAACTTCCATTTTTAGAGACGCTCTATCAGCAGTTCATTCAGGAACAAATATTAGAAATTAATGCAATTCTTCAAACCCGTAGACTTCTTCTTTCGTATTAAAGAAATAGTTATAGGATTTGGAAGCCTCTACCGTAATTTCCTGTTTGCTTGCACCGTAAGTTGTGGTAACGGAGCGGTAAAAGAAACCGGGACGAGTTTTTGAAAAAGACGATTCGACAATATGGGTTCCGGGAGTAACATAGAATCCGGTTGAAAGCTTTTCTCTAAAGTAGAACGGACGTTCCCCGTCGACACTGCTGACGGTTATCTGCTGAGCCGCACTCGCCAGATAACCGGTTACCGAACTCGTTTTACCGATATACACTTTTACCGCATCGGGATGTTCATTCAGCCAATTTGTAACGCGCTGTTTATCCTTCTTTGTTTTAAAGATTGCAAATGCAAAATAAGCAAGCAGCCCTATCGGAATAAGGATAAAATAATAGATATGTGAAAAAGTTGTATTACTCATGATGGTGTCCATGTGTTTTCTCCTTTACGGTTGTCAATTTAGCCGGTTCATCAGTATTGTCCGTGCTGAGTTTGGTTACGGAATCTCTATTGATTCCCAAATCATCCAATAACTTTATAAACTGCGTAATACCGATTAATTCGCAGTCAATCAGTTCTTCATTTTCTCCCTGCCGGGTAAGATAGAGCGAGCATTCCGTATCCCCGCCGGAACTAACGGTTTTTGCCCGTATCGCTGTAGCGGAAATCGAATAGGTATCGATTTTATTACCCTTTTTTATTGTCAATGTATCGCCGTCGGTTTCTATAACAATCATATTACCGATAATTACCAACCAAACATAGCCGGCGAAAGTTGCTAAAGCTATCAATAGCAATAATACGGAACTTTTAAGCCAAATTGATGCAATAAAAGTCACAAAGAGAGCGGCTCCCGCACCAAAAACAAGATTCACAAGTACTCTGTGCGGGCGTGTCTTATAGACATTGCTCATTTTTTTCCTCCTATAAAAATTTCAGGAATCGAAGGAATTATTATAATTGAGCCACTCACTTTGTCAACCCAGTCTAAATTTCTTTTCAATTTTTAGACTGCTTTATGCCGATTAACCGGAGATATTAGACATCCGTTTGATTGACCGCTTGATACTTTTCTTCCTGTTTGGAAACAATAAGCGTTCCGACAACATCGCCTGTTACATTGATGCAGGTTCTTCCCATATCAAGCAATGCATCGATTCCAAGAATCATCGCATAGGCTGCCGCTACGGCAGAACCTTCAGTGAGTTTTAAACCGCAAGAGTCGAGTACCATTAGCAGCATAATAGCTCCCGACCCCGGAACACCCGCAGTACCGACCGCTGCCAATGTTGCCGTAAGCACAACGGTAACCTGCTGTGAAATACTCAGCGGAGAGCCGATTGCATAGCCGATAAACATCGCGCAAACACCGAGGTAGATAGCGGTTCCATTCATATTTATTGTTGCACCAAGCGGCAGTGTAAATGAAGAAATACTGCGCGGAATCTCCAAATTTTCTTCCGCCACGCGCATGGTAACCGGCAACGTTCCTGATGACGAACGGGTTACAAAAGCGGTAATCATAATCTCGTGAATCTTTTTAAAAAAGGTTATCGGAGAAACCTTCGATGCGGTAAGAATAGCGCCGTACACCACAATCGTCTGTACTACAAAGCCGAGATAGGCACAGAGAGTAACCATTAAAAGAGGTCCTATCGCCTGCGGTCCTTGCTGGGCAAATACAATGGAAATTAAAACGAATACACCAATCGGTGCATATTGCATAATTCCGCCGACGATTTTATACATTGCCTCAGCCGCCCCGTTACAACCGTAAAACACCGTATCACCGCTTTTACGGAGTAACTCGTCTTTGGAACCACGGACAAAAGAAACGGCAAAACCGAACAGCATTGCAAATAATATGATGGGCAGCATATCCCCTTGAGCCAATGCCTCCATCGGATTAGTCGGGATCATTTTTAAGAGAATTTGATTCATTGCAGGCGCTTCGCTGATCTTCGCCTTTGCAGCTGCCGAACCGACAACCGAAAACCCGAAGCCGGGGCGCAGTAGATTAGCAAATACAAGCCCGACGAATACGGCAAGCGCACTCGTCAATAAATAGTAGATAATGATTTTAACACCGATCCGTCCCAATTTTGCCGGTTCGATACTGGCCGAACCGCAGATAATCGAAAACAGGACAACCGGTACGACAATCATTTTCAGCAGCCGGATAAATACATCACCGAAAAACTTCGTATAGGTAACGTAAGGCTGCACCGCATGGGGAAAGAAGCCGAGAATAATACCGGTAATTGCACCGAGTATAAGAGCAGCAAGAATTCGCTTTAAAAGATTGGAATCCAGATACAACCTTAATGCATTTTTTCTCATCATGAGCCTCCTTTAATTACAACGGGATAGCTCTAAAAACGGAAGATGTAAGAGCCTCCCGATAGTATGATTCTATTATACCCCCTATCCGGCCTGAATGCAAACAAATTGTTGTTCATATAATGATAGAAATGGAGAATGCCCTTCGTAATTGAGAAAATTCGACAATCATTTTTTATCTTGATTTATTTGCAATTATCTTATTTTGCCGGATGAATTCGATTTGTTTTTACGAGTACGGTACATCTCAGATAAGTCGAGACCAAAGAGAAAATTAATAGGCTTACACAAAAAACATAGCGGATGATAAAAAAGAACGGCATCAAATATATACTACAGAGCACAATCACCGTAGGTAAAATATAAAATCCTATAGCCGTATACCGACCAATACGGTCAAACATAAAAATATGAGACCGGTACTGTACGCGTTTTATCAGTAGAGAGGTCAAGATAAATTCAAAAAGTTTTACGGTAATAAGAATCAGCACCCAAATAGGTAAACAGCCTAAGCGGTACAGTGCGTAAGTTGAAGTCATAATATAGAAGAAGTCACAGATGACATCTGCTATTGCACCAATGCCGCTTTGAACATGAAATGCACGGGCACATTTTCCGTCCAAAAAATCACTTACGGCAATACCCAAGAATAAGCAGAGATAATAAATACCGCGGATAGTTCCCGCTGTTATTTCCATATAAGCAAAGACGGATAACGGTATTCTGGATAATGTTAAACAATTAATCAGCACAAACGCTGCATATTTTTTTCCGGTAGTGTACATATTTTATTTCCTTATTTTACTGAATGAATATTATTTAACATTCATTCAGAGTATAGTCATTATTGATGAATGTGTCAATAATAGCATAGAGCATCTTTTAAAAATCTATACCTGAGTTTTTAATTAATGAAAGAAAACGAGAATCTGACCAATTATATGCATGGTAAATTGCTAGTGTCAAAGGGGGTACTGCAGGCTGAGCTTCATTATTGTACATTCTTACACGAGTATTTATATTTTCATTTGTAAGTTTAGAAAGACGTGCATAATCCTTTTCGACTTCTTTACATGAACAATTTTTTCTACTGTAAGCATAACAAAATGCCATTGAATGCCCAGGGCGGACGCTTCGAGTCGATGTTGCAGGACTTAAGAAAAAAGTCTTTTACTTCCTGCTCCATAAGCGGATGATTTCCTTTAAGAGCTAGAATATAATCACTATCTTTTGCAATTTTTATCAAAAATACAATGAATTTTACACAAAAGTGATTGTTACTATTTCAAACCTTTAAAATCATCTACTTTAATCTGCTTGCTATCAATTCCCTGTTCCTCAAGTAACTTTTTTATCATTTCAACATCATCAGATTGACCAGCCAAAAGATAGATAGCTTTATTACCATATTTATCAACTATATTTTTTAAGGTTTCTTGGCTTTGGGAGAGGCTGGTGCTTTTGTCATAATTCAGTTCGACGTATTTTTGAGCCGTTTGAGACAACTCTTCATCAAAAACCGTTACACCCTTATCCAAATGACTCAGAATAATATCTCGTTTGCCAGCCCACTCTTTGATAATTGGTCGTATTGCAGCAATACCTACATCAGAGGCAAAACAAACAAGTGGCTCTTCGCCATCTGTAACAGATAAATGAGAGTCAATCCAACTCATCGCAACCTTACTTCCTGCTGGTAAATTGGTCAAAGTTTTCTTATATAAACTACTACTATTGTGAGTCAAAATAAGGATTTCATTCTCATCAGGATTGGAAGCTATTGTCAGCCAGTAACGGTTTTGCTTGTTTTTATCACCGCTCGTTGTAGCACCGGATACTGCATCTGTAGTGTCTTGATTACTCTCCTTAATATCGCGTAATGTAAACTGAGCAAAAGAACCGGCTTTCCATGTCATATTAGTAGGTTTCGTCAAATGTATTAAGTAAAGGTCACCATTGAAATTTTCAATGGATTTTAAAGACAAAGCTTGACTACGTCCAAGATGGGTTATCACACCCCAAGAAATAAGGCATATAGCTACCAGAATAGATACAATAATTATCAGCATTTTTTTACCTCTTTTCATTATTTTCCTCATTTCCAAAATTTAAAGGATAGCCAAGTAGCCAGTGCAATAACAGGAATAAAGCCAATCAGTTTGATAAGCAAATCAGTATCAGGTAGACTGTAAATATAAATCATGGTAGTCAATGCCGCTAACCAAATACCTACGATTTGCAGAAAGGCAGGCAAGCCGGCAATCATACATAACCCTATAGCCAGCAAAATCATACCTCCAGTCGCAAAGGACATAAAATTAGGGTTTGATAAATCAATCTGTTGTAGTGTAGCCCCCCCAATAATGACCAAAATACCAATAACGGCAAGAGAAATTCCTGTAATACCTAATCCATTCATTTTTTTCACTCCTTGTTTGTCCATGATAACATCCCCTTTATTATATTATTGAATGAATAAAATATAAATTCATTCATATATTTCCAAAAAATAAAGAAATTAATTCTTTTTATAAAAATTTTGTCCTTTCCATTAAATAGTATCAAATATAGCATATCCATTTACTCTATAATCTGTTCTATCTCACCTATAAGAATAAAATGAGGTTCCCAGCCACCATGTCCATCAGTATAGATATCCGGATACGATTCATAGTAATCCCTTATTTCCTGTACAAAACTCTCCTTGTCAAACTGTTGCTTACAAAGCTTTTTACATAAAAAAGTCTGCTTTGCCTCTTTAAATCCCATGGTCTTACCTATAGGAATTGCCATAAGTCCGGCATTTTCTATTTTATTTTCATTTCTTCCTGAATGACTTCCAAGGTATGCAAGTGCCTTTTTATATTTCGGATCAAAAAAGCTTACAGTAAAGTATTCACTATCATCAATAAACTCAGCTGTATATCTTGACGGGTGTATATATAGGGTTACAGTCGCCTTACTTTTTCCCGGTGCTCCCCAGATATTTCCAAGGCTGCCCCATGACACAAGGCAGGCATTGAACTTTTCCCTGTTTCCTACCGTTACTGCCGCCCATTCACTGTCAAAAATATCAAACGGTTTGTACCCTTTTTTTCTAAATTCCATGGACATCCCTCTTTCTCCAATTCACCTATATTATATTTGTTATTTAAGAATGCCTTTAATGAAGTAAGTCGCAAGCATTTCAACAGTTTTACTGACTCCCGGAAAATCATTTTCTGTGATGTGCATATCCATATAGTAGAACAGATTATAAACTTGCAAGATTTCTTGAATTTTTTTCTGAGAATATCCTTCTTCCACCATACGATTAGTAAAGGTCTCCACTAAAAACTGATGAAAGGGATTCGCAACTTTGCCCTCTTCCGAAGAATAATATTTATGCAATTCATCAGAAATAAGAGGATTGTACCATTCCGTAAGAATTTTATTGGAAGAAACATAACTTCGTGACCGTCTGAAAATCTGACTGACAAGTCCAACCATATCATTCATTTGCCAATCCAGCTCGTTTATCATTGCTTGACGTACACGATTATTCTCATCTACATAAACATCTAAAAAAATAGCTTCTTTACTGTCATAGTAGTTATAAAAAGAGCCAACTGCTACACCGGCTTGCTCGGCAATTTCTGCAATTGCTGTTGCCTTATATCCTTTTTTAGAGAATACATCGTAGGCTGCGGTCTTTAATGCCTGTTTTTTATCCAATTAAATAGACCTCCTTTTTATACTATGAATGAATAATTCGTTGTATTCATTCATAGTATATCAGACTATAAATAACTTGTCAATAGATAAAAAATATAAACCATTATTTTATTCTTAGTTGTCAAGACATATGTAGAAATCTTTCTATATTTATGGTATAATGTATTAATAAATTATATACACGCTTATGTTTGCTATCTAAATCATTCTTTTGTAGCTTTTGTAGACAAACTAAGGAAAGTCAATATCAATTTAAAAAATGGCAAATATTATTTTTTGCTACTGAAAAATTAAAAAAGTGCATAACAAATAGACCTCATAAAAGTTCTATTTTGAGTCTTAATTGTCAACAATTTATGCAGCTATTTTATTGTTTTCTCGAATTAGTCTTTGATGTTCTTCGGGTGTTCTTAACTCAAATGATTTTTGGTTTCTAAGAACAGCAAAAATCATTTGAACCATCTTTCTCATAATTGCACACATTACAACTTTGTACGGTTTTTCAGCTATTTTCTTTTCAAAGTCAGTTCGCATAATAGGATTGAAATGCTCTCTGTTGCGATTCGGATATACATTAGACTTTGCCAACATATGGAGAATTAAGCGGTTGATGTGTTCTACGATTTCATCTGTCAATTCTTTGTGTTGTCTGCAAAGCTTTTTGACCTGATATTCCGGAGTGTTCATCGCTTATGTTGTACAGTCTTTGCAAAATGATGACCTTAAACATCAGCACATAATCATACGCTGGTCTTCTTATGCTGTGCCCGGAATCAGGAACACGGAGTTCAGTTTTACCTCATACGGTAGTAAGCCGCTTATCTTAATTACACTTGACATCTTCACTATGCTTGCATATTTCTTCCGATTGTAGTAAACTCCGTCTTACAGTTTAATATTACACCGTAATATTAAACTGTAAGACGGAGGGTGATTGTATACCAAGGAATTTTCAGCAAACACACGAAAATCTGCTGCAATGTGCAAAAGAGCAGTTTTTAGCATTCGGCTTTGAGCGGGCAAGCATTCGGGAAATTTGCAAGGAAGCTCATGTAACCAACGGCGCATTCTATAATCATTTTACGGATAAGGAAGCGCTCTTCGGCGCCATAGTAGACCCGGTTTTTCAAACTATTTCTCAAATGTATAACGATGCCGCAGCGGAGCAGTTCGCATTAGTAAAAAACGATGATCTTTTACAGCTGTGGAGACATGAAGAAGAAACCTTGTGCAGCATGATCGAGTATATCTACGCACATTTTGAAATATTTCAGCTTTTGCTGATGTGTTCAGCCGGTACAAAATACGCAGATTTTCAAGATATGGTGGTACGTGCCGAAATGCGGGAAACTAAAAAGTTCCTTGTCGAATTAAAGCGGCGGGGTATTCCTTTTCGGGATTTGGAAGATGATGAATGGCATATCCTTGTGCATGCGCATTATGCTTCCCTTGCCGAACTTGTGTTGCACAATTATCCAAAAGAAACCGCATTAAAATATGCTCATACGCTCGCCGCTTTTTTTGAGGCGGGGTGGAAAGCGGTTTTAGGGTTCCGTAATGGGAGAATAAAACTACGGCAGCGATTTTGATCTATCAGGAGATAGTAGGCATCTTTTAACAACTCTGGTTAGATTTTTTATAGAGAGGAGAATATATGGATATTTTAAAAAAGCATATCGGCGCAATCATCTTTTCGGTGGTTGTCGCAATTATCGGTGTTGCGTGCAGCATTGTGCCCTACTTTGCAGTTGCGTCTATTGTTACACAGCTGATAAACGGCGCAGCGGACTACCGCATTTTCTTACCGTATGCAGGGCTTATTTTTGCAGGCTTTGCCGGGGCGATTATCGGACATTCGGTGTCTACCATTGGTTCGCATAATCTGGCATTCAGCATTATTGAAGATACGCGAAAGCGGGTGGTGGAAAAATTAAGCCGCCTTTCGATGGGTACGATAGAAGAAAAAAGCAGCGGCAAGTGGTCTCAGTTTGTAGTAGAAACAGTGGATAAAATGGAAAAGCCGATTGCGCACGTTATCCCCGAAGTACTTGCCAACGTTATCATTCCGATCGTTATTGTCGTTATCATTTTTATACTGAACTGGAAGATCGCTCTTGCAAACCTCGTGACGCTGCCGCTTGGTATGCTCTTTTCGATGCTGATGATGAAAGACTATGAAGCAAAATCGAAACGGTACATCGAAGCATCAAAAAAAATGAATGCCGCCGCGGTCGAATATATTCAAGGGATAAAAGTAATCAAGGCATTTAACAAATCGGCATCGTCGTATGATAAATTCCAAAAAGCGGTGGAGGATAACCGGGACTCAATGCTCGACTGGTATTTGAGCGTGTGTTTTGCGATGACCGCTGCGATGGAAGTGCTGCCGTCCACGCTCCTTGTCGTACTGCCGGTCGGCTTGTATCTGTTTATGACCGGCGGCATTACCACGCCGGTGCTGATTATGTGTGTGCTGCTTTCTTATGCGTCATATAAACCGCTCCTTAAAGCAATGGCGTACATGGATACGATGGCGAATGTACGTGTTGTGTTCGGTGAGATACAGTCGGTACTCGATTTACCGGAGCTGGTTCGGCAAGACACCGCCCCTGCACCGCACGGGTATGATGTGCGTTTTGAAAATGTCGTGTTCGGCTACGGCGGAGCGCTGTTCGAAACAGCCGGTACCGCTGCCAAGGATGGTGCGGCAGGCAGCGCGGTAAACGGTGCAGCTGCCAAAGACAGCACAAAGGTGTTCGACGGATTGAACTTTACCGCCAAAGAAGGCGAGCTGACTGCGATTGTCGGTTCTTCCGGCAGCGGCAAGTCTACCATCGCAAAACTGCTGGCAGGCTTTTGGAATATCGACAGCGGACACATCACCATCGGCGGTGCTGATATCGGGAGTATGAGCTTGGAACGGAATATGCAGTTGGTTACCTACGTGTCGCAGGAAAACTTTTTGTTCAATAAGACCATTCGGGAAAACCTCAAGATGGCAAAAGAAGATGCAACCGATGCGGAAATCGAAGCAGCTTGTACGAAAGCCAGCATCCACGACTTTATCAAAAGCCTGCCCGACGGGTATGACACCAATGCGGGAAACGCAGGCAGCAAGTTTTCAGGCGGCGAGCGGCAGCGGCTCACCATTGCCCGTGCCTTACTGAAAGACAGTCCCATTGTGGTACTCGACGAGGCAACCGCCTACTCCGACCCGGAAAACGAAGCCATTATCCAGCAGTCTATCGATAACCTCGTAAAAAATAAGACCGTTATTATGATTGCGCACCGGCTTTCCACGATTGTCAATGCCGATAAAATCATCGTACTGGATAAAGGAAAAATCGCCGCTGAGGGAACGCATACCGAGCTGTTGCAACGTTCACCGCTCTATCAAAAAATGTGGCAGTCTCATATCAGCAGCAGGGATAATTAAGAATTATATTGGAGAAATACATGATACGAACTATACAGCTAACAGATGCAAAGGCTATTCGTGATATCAGCGAATTTTCGCTTGGATATAAAACAACAGAAACGGTAACCGAACGGCAGATTGCAAAACTCATCTCCGATAACCGGCATTTTATACGGGTGTACGAAGATAATGAAACGCACACGGTGGTAGGCTTTATTCATGCCGAAGCGTATGAATTACTGTTTGAAGAAGCGGGGTTCAACATTTTAGAATTGGCAGTCAGTTCCGAACACCAGCACAAAGGTATCGGCAAACAGCTGTTGGGTGCTGTAGAAGCAGAAGCTGCTGCGCGGAATTATCATTTTATCCGCCTCAACTCCGGCGAACACCGCACGGAAGCCCATGCGTTTTACGAACACTGCGGCTATTCATGTACCAAGCTGCAAAAACGCTTTATAAAGGAATGGTAAAACTATGTTTGATTTAGTGAAGAAGATTTACGCGATTGCGGGGAAGCAATCAAAGCGTATAACAACGATGTTTATTTGCGATATGCTCAAAAGCATATTCGAAGGCTTTACGCTCGGCGGGCTTGGGTATTTTTTGCTAACACTGAGCCGTGCAGTGTTTCAATCTCAGCCGGTTACACGGAGCAATATCATCACGGTTTTTTGCATTATGGTTACCAGCATCACGGGGAAAATCATTTTCGGCTATATTTCAGACCGCAATAAAAATATCGCCTCGTATACGATGGGGGCGGAGAACCGGCTTGTCATCGGAGATAAACTGAAAAACGTACACATGGGATATTTTTCCGAAAGTAAACTCGGCGATATTTCGGGAGCGTTGACAACGGTGATTTCTGATGTTGAAACAATCGATATGATGATTCTCGAAATGATGTTTGCAGGCAGCATTCAAACGGTGATTATGGCGCTGTTTGTTTTCCCGTATGATATGACGACCGGCGGTATCATTTTTATCACCCTTGTTACTGCAATCCTGTTCAACTCTGTGTTTCAAAAAAAGACCGATGCGGTAACGACAAAACTGACGGAGCTGAAGCTGCAACTGCATACCGATGTTCTGGAGTATGTGCAGGGGATCGGTGTGGTCAAGGCGTTCGGCAGAACAAGCGAAGCGATAAAAAACGTAACGGAGAGTATTAAAAAAAGCAAAACCGGTTTCTTTGCGGTAGAAAAAACGCTCATGCCTTCATTGCTGGTTTTTTCGCTCCTGCTTAAACTGGGGACAACCGCAATTATTGTGAGCGCCTTATACCGCTATTCAGCTGGGGCGATCGATGTGGAAAAAACGCTGATGCTGATTGTTGCGAGCTTTGTGGTATTCGGCGGGTTTGAAATAGCCGGTACCATGCAGCGGATGCGCGGTGTTGCGGTGCAGAATTTGGATACGCTGTTTACGGTTAAAAATATTCAAGCCTTACCGGAAGGGTCACTCCTGCCGCAGGGAAATGACGATATCACTGTCAAAAATATTACCTTCGGCTACGGCGGAAATGAGCAGCCGGAAGAAAAACTTTTCCGCAATGTGGATATGAGTATTCCGCAAAACAGCGTAACAGCCTTGGTCGGGTATTCCGGTTCGGGCAAGACCAGTTTGTGCCAGCTAATTGCCCGCTTTTGGGATGTCAATTCAGGGGAAATAAAACTCGGCGATACCAATATAAAAGACTTTGCGTACGATGCGTTTTTATCGAACTTTACATTTGTATTCCAAGATGTGTACTTGTTTGAAGACACAATAAAGAACAACATCAAATTCGGAAAACCGGATGCAACTGACGAAGAAGTTATTGCAGCAGCAAAAGCAGCGCAGTGTCACGACTTTATTATGGAACTGCCGAACGGTTACGATACCGTACTGCAGGAAGGCGGCAGCAATCTTTCAGGCGGGGAGCGCCAGCGTATTTCTATTGCGCGTGCAATGCTCAAACCGAGTTCCATTGTCATCCTCGACGAAGCAACTTCCAGTGTCGATCCCGAAAACGAAGAAAAACTGATGAGCGCCCTTGATGAATTGCTGAAAAACAAAACCGCAATCATCATCGCACACCGACTTTCAACTATCAAAAATGCCGATCAAATATTCGTCATGGATAAGGGCAGTATCGTCCAGCACGGCACCCATTCCGAACTCGTGCAGCAAGACGGTATTTATGCACGCTTTGTCGGTATGCGGGAAACCGCGGCCGCGTGGAAGGTGTAAAATAATTGATAATGTTCTAATGTATAATTGGTAATTAGTGCAATCCTTAAGTATACAACATTACCAATTATACATTGACTGAATTATCCGGCTGTACGAAATTTTGACGGAAGTGTGAGGTATATATTGACAAGTGTTACAGTTAAAGAATTGTTGAATAGCGACAAACCCGAAGAGCTATTGGAAGCGGCATACCCGTTTGCCCATCTGATGATGCAGTATCGCTGTGCTATGCGAGAGGTTCAAACAAAACTGGAAGTCCTTAATACTGAGCTGTCGATGGACCAAGACCGTAATCCTTTTGAATCCATCACCTGTAGAATCAAAAAACCGATCAGTATTCTCGGCAAATTAAAAAAGATGGGACTTGATATATCGCTCGAAAATATCGAACGTCATTTGCATGATGTGGCGGGCATTCGGGTTATCTGCACGTTTCAAAAGGACATCTATATCCTTGCCGATAAATTATGTGCACAAGATGATATAAAACTGCTTGCCCGCAAAGATTACATTAAAAATCCAAAACCGAACGGGTACCGCAGCCTGCATCTGATTGTCGAAATTCCCGTTTTCTTCGCAGAAGGGAAAAAGTATATGCAGGTAGAAGTACAATTCCGTACAATCGCGATGGACTTTTGGGCAAGTGTCGAGCATAAGATATATTATAAAAAAGAGATCGACCGTAACACCGCTCAAATTACGGAAAAGCTCCGGCTCTGTGCGGAAAACATCAACCTGATTGCAACGGAATTGGAAGATATCAGCAGAGAAATAGAAATACAAGAAGAACAGGATCGTCCGCTAGCCTAACAGTCCGATGCGTTTATACTGACATTTCCTATTGTGCTATTCCTTTTGCAATAAACACTTCTTGCCAAAATGCATTTTCTGCTGTGATCGTTACAATACCGTCAAGCGTATTGGTCCCTTTGCTGATATACACATCGATTCCGTTTACTTCAAATTTATCATAGTTATTAAGGTCTTTCGGCATTCCGACAAGCACGGTCGGATCTACAATAGTACCGCCTCACGATGCGCCCATCGCGATACAATACACCGCAGTCGCTTTTTGCTTACTCAGCGCTGCATGTGCTTTATCGTCAATCACCACATGCGCAACAGGCCTTTCGGCCCATACAGCGGTTTGTGTACGTTTATCCGCCGTACAAGTTTGAGCGGTATCTTGCCGTGCCTCACGTTTACATGCAATACAGCCTAATATCAGCAAAACCAAACCTACATACGAAAAAATTTTTTTATATATTATCATCGTTAACTCCTCTAAACCAGAATCACCGCCTCTGTTTATACCTCAACCTTTCTTTTTAGAAGCCATGCCGAAGCAAAAAAACATGCGATGCCTATCCCCAATGAAATGAACGTCGAAACGATAGGGACGTTAACAACCATACTCGGATATGATGCGACCTGTGCTGTATACTTAATACCGGATACGGTAATGGGACAATAGGAGCCTAACGCCCGTCCGACCATTGCCTCAACTCTGCCGGTCAAAAAGAGTGTACCGGTAAAAATAAGAATAAAGCCTACGGTCCAGACTCCCCGCATCCGTTTAATATTAAAGGAACGCATCACCGTTTGAACGGCAAGCGCAACATTTCCAATAAATATGAATGACACTAAAGAGCCGAACAGCATAAAAACAAGGAGCGGAAAATTTTTAAGGAAAATAAGAGTAAGAATATCTCCCGCAACACGAAAAAACTGCTGACTCGTAAAACCGATATAATGATATGTCCACCCTATTCCAACTGCTATTAAAAAGGCTCCTGAGACAAACATACAAATCACCAATTCGGCAAGGCCGCATAGTATTCTGCCGAGTAATATAAATTCGGTACGAACCGGCAGTGTCAGCATAAGATAGCTCTCATCGGTAAATAGCAATGTCCGTGCGTAACCGCTGCTGCACCGAATAAATAGGAAGAGCGGAATTACCGTTAAGGCTATCACGGTAAGTACAAACCATAACATATAAAACCCGTTAAATATGTTTTTAGTAAAGGCTAAAAAGAGCAGCTCAACACCGCTCATACATGCCATAACGGCACAGCTTAAAATAATACTCGGCAGCCGCTGCAGAAAAGTATATTTAAAAATCCGGTTCATTTATTTCCCCTTTAGCCGAAAATTTCGAGATACAACTGATACATCGATTTTTGATGCGCTTCCCTTAGTTGTTCCGCATTGCCTTGCATGGCAATTGTTCCTTTGCGCAAAAAAGCGACATCGGTAAACACATGCTCAACATCCGTGACCAGATGGGTACTGATGATAATTGCACTGTTTTCCGTCCATGTTTTAATGATCGTTTTGATAATCCTTTCACGGGCAACAGGATCGGTGCCTCCTAACGGCTCATCAAGCACGAACAGCTTTGCCGCCCGCGAAAAAGTGAGCGTTAAATTCATCTTTTCGATCATACCTTTCGACATTGTTTTAATTGTTTGCTTTTGCTCGAGCTCCATGAATTCAAGCAATTCCAAGGCTTTATTCCGATCAAAGTCATCAAAAAAATCCTGATAAAACTGAATAACATCGAGTGCAGTCATCCGCGGATACAAGCAATTCCGGTCAGGTAAAAACGAAACCATACGCTTTGTTTCAAGGCCGATCGGTTGACCGCACACCCGAACATCGCCGGAGGTTGCATGAAGCAATCCTGCAATAATCTTCAAAAAAGTTGTTTTGCCCGAACCGTTCGGGCCAAGTAACCCGAGTATCGAACCTTCTTCTATCGCCAAAGAAATACCGTTCAATACCGGCTTGGTAAAATAGGATTTCTTTAGCCCGTCTACCTCTAAAATAACACTCATATTGTAAACTCCCTTCTTATTTGCCCACGCAAAAGCCTGAGAATATTTTATCTAAGATATTATCGGAGCGCACTTCGCCGGTAACGCTTCCGAGCGCATGCACCGCCTCTTCCACATCCTGAATGACGGCATCGAGCGGATATCCGCTGCGTCCTGCTTCAAGCGCATGGCGTGCTGCTTCAAGTGCGGCGGTTACCGCTTCCTTTTGCCGCTCCGTCCCGAGCGAGATGCCTGCATCCTGCATCGGCAGCGCGGTATCCGCCGTAACGAGCCCGGCAACCGTATCGATCAGCGTATCGAGACCGGCTCCCGTTTTCGAGCTCAAACTCACGGCGGGATACCGCTGCAAAGCCGCCGGCAATGGTTCCGTTTGCCCCTTATCCACCTTGGTTTGCACGATAATCAGCGGTACGGTATTCCGTTCGATAAATGCACTATCCTCTTCTGCCGGCGGCTTTGTCCCGTCAATCAGATACAGCACAATGTCGGCTGCCGATGCCAGTTCAACGCTGCGCTGCACACCTATAGCTTCGATTGTATCTTCCGTAGGGCGGAGACCGGCAGTGTCGAAAATATGTGCGGGGATTCCTTTAAAATCGAGTTCAGCTTCAAGCCAATCACGGGTTGTTCCGTGAATATCAGACACGATAGCGCGGTCTTCTTTTAACAGCGCATTAAAAAGAGAAGATTTTCCTGCGTTTGTTTTGCCTGCAAGCACAAGGCGCACACCTGCCTGATATATTTTTTCCGTTTGCCACGAAGCGGCGAGCTGCTGCAGGGCAGAGAATGGTTTTTGAAGGAGCGATTCGTCAAAACTGTCTGCAATCGTTTCCTCATCCTCGGGATACTCGATTCCTACTTCAAGAGCAGCCAGTGCAGTCATTAAATCTGTTTTGATTGTTTCAATTTCACGGAATACGGTACCGGAAAGCCGGCCGGCAGCCTTTTGTTGCGCCGTATTTGTTTTTGAATCGATAATTTCCCGCACTGCTTCCGCGCGGGTTAAATCCGTTTTACCGTGTATAAACGAGCGAAAGGTGAACTCGCCTCGCTCCGCTTCACGGAAGCCGTTTTTGATGCAGAGACGATAAATCGCTTTTACTACACCTGCCCCGCCGTGACAGATAATTTCAACGGCGTTTTCACCGGTATTGCTTTTCGGAGCACGATACACACAGAGGACAACCTCGTCAATTTTTACGCCTTCGTCATGTATCCAGCCGTATACAAGCGAATGTCCCTGCGCCTGTAACAAGGCCTGCGGACGGGAAAAAAAACGGGAAATAAGCTCAAGGCTTCGAGTTCCCGATGTCCGTACAATACCGAGTGCTGCGGGCGCCAATGCTGTCGCAATAGCGGCAATTTCGTCATCAAGCGTATAATTCAAAAAGCGACATCCTTTAGTGCTTGAGAGGAAAGAGTTTAACAAAGTTTTCCAAAATAACTGCCGGAGCAGGCTGTGCATCCAAAGTTATGAGCAATTTTTTATTTTGATAAAACTCTATTAAAGGAAAGGTTTGCTCTCGATAGGTTTCAAGCCGCTTTACAATTGCTTCTATTTTATCATCCTCGCGGATAACCAGTGTACCGCGGCAGTTGTCGCAAACACCTTCGACCTGTGGTTTCATAAACTCAATATGAAAGTTCTTACCGCATGAGGGGCACAGCCGCCTGCCTGACAGCCGTGTTATTACTGCTTCATCCGAAATATCAAAATTGATGACAGCATCGAGCCTGCAAAAATCTTCCAAAATTTCCGCCTGTGCGATTGTACGTGGGAAACCGTCTAAAATAAAACCGTTACGCGCATCATCATGAGTAAGGCGCTCTTTTACCAAAGAAGCCGTTGTTTCATCATCAACAAGCGCACCGGAATCGATAATCTTTTGAATTTTTTCCCCTAATGGAGTATGATTCTTGATAGCAACACGGAACATAGATCCCGTAGAAATATGAGGAATACCGTAATATTTTGCAGCCTCCAACGCCAATGTTCCCTTTCCGGCCCCCGGAGGACCTAAAAAAACCAATTTCATATATAACCTCTAAACGAAGTTGTTATAGGGCATCTCTAAAAAACAGAGGTCTTTAGAGGCTTCCTATACTCTGCTAAAAAGATATAAATCGGGTAAAGTATGACAGCTTTCAACATCAAGATCCCGCTTTACACTTGCATCACTCACTAAACCGAGTTTAAAATGGTAGTGAATAGGATCATATCCATCCTTATCAGCATGAATATAAAAGTTAAAAATACGCTTTTCACCTAATTCCGATGCAAGTACGGGAAACGGCCAAAACGTATACGTGCCGGGCGTCTTATGAGAAATCGTATACGGATTATCCCACAGATGATTCATCTGTGCAACCAAGGTGTTTTCCAGATATAAAGCGACAGGTAAATCGGAAACGGGAGCAAATGTTTGACCGTCCAAGACTCGCCCCGTGATGGTTGGAAAATTAAATACATGACCGGAAGGCAGGACTTGTTCAGAGGACGTATGGGAACGCTTGGTACTCAAAACAGTTTTCATACCTTCAAACGCCAACGCTGAAACATCGGCAAGCAGCTGATTTTTTTCCGACTGATCAATCTGCAAAAAATGCGCCATACCTCTACCGGAAGTCGTATACCGCGGCTTAATCCGGTTTAAAACATAACAAACCGTATCCAAACGGCATTGCATACAATTACAAGTAAACCATGATTCATTCTTTTCTTTTGCAGCATCGAAAACTTTATTCACTTCGTTGTATACGAAATCTTCCATAAGGTTATGTATTGTCATTACGAAGGCTCCTATTTAATCAGTGTAACGCAACATTATAGATTTTGCAAGCTGCTTCATAATAGTTTTTTACAGTTGTCTCAGACTGATTCCCATTACAAGTCCTGTAGCAATCATCGCGGTCCACAAAGAAGAACCTCCATACGACAGAAATAACAGCGGAATACCGGTAATCGGCATAAATCCCATCACCATCCCAATATTGACAACAAAGTGAAAAAAGAACATCCCCACAACACCGGAGACAATGAGTTTTCCGAATAAATCACTTGTTTTTTGAATGATAAGAATCATCCGTAAAAAAATGATTGCATAAAGTCCAAAGACCAAAAGTCCGCCGAGGAACCCCCACTCTTCCGATAGAATACTGAAAATAAAATCGGTACTCTGTTCCGGCAAAAAGCGGTAATGGCTTTGCGTTCCTTTTAGAAAACCTAAACCGGATCGCCCTCCCGAACCGATTGCCGTCATCGATTGGAGAATATGCCAACCTGCACCACGCGGATCGCTATTGGGATCCAAAAAGATGATCAAACGCTTCATCTGGTAATCTTTTAATACTCTGCTCCCAACCAATGCACCGGATAAAGCAACGGCGATAATGCCCAATACATAACCAATCCAGTAATAATACCGCTTTTTCAACAGAAGATATCCGATTGCAGCAATAATCCCTGCCCCGACAACGGAAAAAATAATCAACAAGGTAATATTTTTATTACCTAATACTTTAACTGCGAAAGAAGATTTGCGTAAAATAGTCCGTTCCCAAAGGGGCAGTAGCGTAAAAATGAGCGTACAGACCGTTGTACCCAATAAACCAAACACATACCGAAGCGGGAAACCGGCTATAAAGCTCATGATTAAAAAAATGGGAAGATATACGGAAGCCGTTCCAAGATCGGGCTGCAGTAGTATCAACCCCATCGGTACAAACATAATAATCGCAGCCTTGACAAACCGGCGGAATTCGGGCTCATTCTGAGATCTTGATAGATACCAAGCAAGAAATAAAATATAAATAATTTTTGTAAATTCGGAAATTTGTATACCGAAATCTCCGATTCCGATCCAGCTCCGTGCTCCTTTAACGGTTTTTCCGAACAATCTTGTATACACCAATAAGAGCATTGTAATAATATAAATCAATAAAGCACGATCGGCGATTTTAGTATAATCGTATACCGCTACCGCAAACAGTAAAATCAATCCCGACACAACCCAAATGAGCTGTTTAATATATTCATGCGAAATCGATATACCATCGGAATTAACTCCGGAAGAATAGATAAAGAGGATGCCGATAACCGACAAGCTGATTACAGCTAAAAACAGTACATAATCAAAATTAGTAATATGTCTCAGATTCATTCTTGCCTTACCCTTACAGCCGGTAAAAAGCTCTTACCGCCGAGCGCTTCAAGAGCTTCTTCATATGTTTGATCCGCAAAGATACCCTGAAAGATAATATTTGTAGCATAGGGTGCCCACCACTCCCATTTATTCTGGGCTTCAACCAATACAACAACTATAACAGCGTCTTCTGCCGGAGCATTGTAAGGCCCATAAGCAACCATCCATGAATGCCATCGATCGGAGAAGCCTACTTCTGCAGTACCGGTTTTTCCGGCAAGCTGCACGATTTTATTACGCATTGGGTATTGAGCCGTTCCATCCGTAATGGTGTACCGCATATCCGCCCGCACCTGAGCGAATATATCGGGAGGAATATCACTTTGCTGCAATATCTCCGGTTTCTTTTCATATATAAGTTCGTTAGTACCGGGTGCTCTGACTTCTTTTAACAAATGCGGTTTATAGATTACTCCGTTGTTAACAACCATTGCTACCATATTTGCAACTTGTAAGGGCGAAGCAAGCATAAATCCCTGTCCGATCGACATATTCATCGTATCCCCGCCAAGCCATTTTTCATGGAATTGACGTTCCTTCCATACGGGATTAGGCACTTGGCCAACTGCTTGGCTCGGTAAATCGATTTCGGCAGACTTACCGTATCCGAAATCGCGGACATAATCGACCATCTTATCGATGCCGAGGTTATCACGGCATACCGTCCAATAATAAATATCGCAAGACTGTGCCAATGCATTCCTTAAATCAAGATACCCGTGTCCGGCACGTTGATGGCAACGGAATAAGTGATTACCGTATTCTACTTTACCGGAACACTGCACTTTTTTTTCGGGAGGAAACGCTTTTTCCGCCAGAATTGCAGTAGACATAGCGATTTTAAAAGTCGAAGCCGGAGGATAGCTTGCATTCACCGCCCTGTTCAACAGCGGATTACGGGGATCATGCAAGACCTGCGCATACATTTCATTCCCATTATCATTCAAAAAAAGATTGGAATCAAAGGATGGATACGAAACAAGCGCAAGGATTTCTCCTGTTGCCGGCTTTAGTACTACGGCAGCACCGATACGCTGACCAAGCGCATTTTCCGCAAGCTTTTGAATTTTCCGGTCGATGGTTAAAATAAGATTATTTCCCATTTTAGGAGGAATAAATGCGGTGTTGCTCTCAATTAACCGCCCGCTTGCGTCAACTGTGCGATATTCGCTGCCGTCCTCTCCGCGTAACCACTCATCATAGTATTTTTCGATACCGGCCTTACCGATTGAAGTATTTGCCGTATAGCCCTTGTTATACAACTCCTTGAGTTCTTCTTTTGTTATATCACCGACATAGCCGAGAATATGAGAAAACGATCCCGTCTCAACATAGTTGCGCACCGGTTTTGAATGCCACGAAACTCCCGGCAATTCATCGATATTTTCTGCAAGAGACGTAATGACTTCATAAGGAAGGTTAGACCTTATCTCGATACTTTGAAAGGAATTACGCTTCGCCGGCAATTTTTTTTCGATCTCTGCAACGGGAATCCGCAAAATATTTGCAAGACGCACCATAACCGTTGAAAATGACTTTTTCGGAATTTCTCCCGGAGTTACCGACACGGCAAAGGTGTTGGTACTAAGTACCATCGGGACGTTTGCATTACGGTCAAATATTTCTCCACGCTGTGCGGGAATACGTTCGGAACGCTGAGATATTGTCTGAGACTGTCTTCTAAACTGATCACCTTGAACGATCTGCATCGTAAACAATCGAAACAGATATATCACTAAAATACAGAAAACAAAAACACTAAAAAATTTCAGCCGTTTATCAACTTGTTGAAAATCCTGCTCATACATGGAACTCAGCCTCCCTTATTTCAAACGCATTCGGAAATAAACCTAACAGCATAAATAATGCCGGCGCACAGAGGGCATTTTCTGCAACTTCAATCCAAAAGGGGGCTGCGAGCAGGTTATAAACCTGAATACTTTGTCCGAACAGTACATGTAACACGAATAGCATCCCAGCTTTTAAAAATGTTGCCGAAAGCCCGAGTATCAATGGGAAAAAGAAGCGACGCACATTATATTTCCCGTACAACATACCATAAAGAAATCCGAGTACGGTAAATACAAATGAATGGAGTCCCATCGGCGCCAATGAAAGAAAATCAAAAATGAGTCCGGAAAAAAAACCTGCTGTAATGCCGGGAACAGTACCGTTATACAGCGCAATATACACGACAAGAAGTAAAATTAAATCCGGCAATGCCGGCAATAATTGAATATGGGACAAAATCGCTGTTTCAAACACACCGAGTAAAAAGGCAGTTGCAATCGTCCACAGAATAACTTTTCTCACTGTACCGCCTCCCCATTAGAACCCGATAAATCCAGCACAAACACATAGTCCAACCGTGAGAAATCGATAATCGGCTGTACCGCCAACTCAAGGTAGGTTTCATAATCATGCACCTTAATACCGGTTACAATACCGATAGGACTGTCTTTCGGAAATAGATTGTTTTCCCCCGATGCAAGAATTCTGTCACCGATAGCGATTTCGTCTTTTGCCCGTTTTTGTACATACTTCATAGTAAGCGGAAGATCGGCAGTACCCTGTCCGTTGATCAAGCCCCGATGTTTTGTTGTTTGAACGGAAGCGGCAACATAACACTGATAATCATATATTGGGATGATCATACTGCTGTCGCGACCGGTTTGTACGATTTTTCCTACTAAGCCGACATTGCTGCCCTGGAATGCCAACACCGGCATATTCTTACGCACACCGTGCTTTGTTCCGCGGTTAATGATAATACCGGAATAGAGGTTATCAGGATCAAATCCGACAACCTGCGCCGGAATATTTTTATAGATAATCGTATCCGCAAAACCGAGCAATTCCTTTAACTCTCTGTTCTCACGGCGTATGTCGGCATTTGACCGCTGCAAAAGCTCATAATCTTTAAGTTTTTCGCTCAACGCCACATACTTTGAACGAAGCTCGGCAAGCTCCCGTACAGCCGACACCGTATCCGTCACAAATGACGATACCGAATGCACGGCATTTTCCGTTCCGGCAGCAACTGAAAAACCGACCGATTTAAAATCGACGATAAATCGACCGCCGGAGAACGTCAGCAACACCGAAGATATGATAAGCAGCAAGATTAATAAAAAAACATCAAGCTTTATTTTAAATGAAAATTTCCTTTTCATTGTATTAGCGGTTTAAACTCTCGTAGAGACTGCGGTTACCCGACATATCCTTATACACGTCATAGTATAAACCTGCGCCGATCGCCACGCAGTCCATGGGATTTTCGGCAAGGATGACCGGAACGTGCGTTTCTTTAGAAATGAGCTTCGGTAAGCCTTTCAGCAGAGAGCCACCGCCGGTCATAACAATCCCCCGCTCTACGATATCGGCAGCCAGTTCCGGCGGCGTCTGGGCGAGCGTTGTTTTTATCTCTTCTACAATCTGGGTAATCGGCTCCCTCAACGCCTCGCGCACTTCTACAGAATCGATTTCGAGGCGACGGGGAAGTCCGGTAATTGCATCGGTTCCCTTAATTTCCACCCGTTCCATGTTTTTTTCCGGGAACGCGTTACCGATTTCAATTTTAAGACGCTCGGCAGTCTGCTCACCGATGATGAGGTTATGCACGGAACGGATATGCTTAATGATGGCCTGATCAAATTCATCGCCGCCGACACGGATAGCATTGGTAACAACCATACCAAGCAGCGAGATAACCGATACTTCGGTCGTACCGCCGCCGATATCGCATACCATATTACCGGCAGGTTCGGTAATCGGAATATTGGCACCGATGGCAGCCGCACGCGATTCTTCAAGCACTTCGACGCTGCCGGCTCCCGCTTTTAACGCACTTTCGTGCACGGCACTGCTTTCCACATCGGTGATACAGCTCGGAATACCGATAACCACGCGCGGTTTAATCAGCCTATGACGCGGCAAAATCTTGGAAATAAAGTACCGGATCATCTTCTCCGTCGTATCTTTATCCGCAATAACCCCGTCTTTCAGCGGCCGTATGGCGATGATGTTGCCCGGCGTCCTCCACAGCATTCGTTTAGCGTCGGCGCCTACCGCCACAACCGATTTTGTTCCGCGTTCTACGGCAACAACCGAAGGTTCATTAACGACAATCCCCTTCCCTTTTATATAAATGACAGTATTACAGGTTCCCAAATCAATGCCTATATCGGCAGAAAATCTTTTAAAAAAGCCCATACCCCGAACGTTCCTCCTATTGTGAACCTCTAAAAACTTTAGTTTTTAGAGGTTTTCCTTAGATTTAGCCGCGATGTTTAAAATTAAGTCATTATTGTATAAAGACTTAATTTTAAACTCGTCGGGCATCTCTAAAATCTAACCAAGTTTTTAGAGATGCCCATGCTATTTTATATTCAATTTTGCACGCGTTTCCGCATGTATGGGATTAAGCCGTATCGCAGAGCGCCACTCATACCGCGCCTTAATCATATCTCCCTGCATCTCATGTATCAGCCCGATACCGTAATGTGCATCCGCAGAATTTACATCTTTTTCAAGTACAAGCTTGAACTGCGCCAACGCATCGTCCGGTTTATTTTCCTCTAAAAAGAGCAAACCGAGCTGATTTCTGCACCGCACTTCCAGCACGGCATTACCGGTCTTTTTAATTGTTTCAAAAAGATAGAGCTTTGCATTCTGTATATCACCCTTCTTTTTATAATTTTCCGCTACGGCATACAGCACAAAGTCGGAAGGATTTGCCGCAAGAGCTTGGGTAAAAGCTTCTATCGCCTTATCGGTATCTCCCAATACAGAAGCCGCCATACCGCGAAACTCCGATAAATCACTCGCCTCAATACCGCCTGTGTATGCTTCATCCAAGTACTTCACTGCGAGATCGGCATAGTAATAGCCTTGTTGATAATATGCCTTCCCGAGTACATACGCAATTTTCGGAATATCCTTATCTTTAGTCAGATAAAGCGCCCTGCGTAAATGCACAATAGCTGCCGTAAGATAATCCGCACCGACAGATAAATCGGTCTGTTCGGCAAAAAGGTAATACGCTGCAAAACCGTGCAGTGCAAGCGCAGTTCCATCCATCGGGCGTTTCTCTAAAATTTGAGCGGTCTTTGCGTACACTCCCGCATAATCTTTATTTTCCCACTGAGTATATACCGTACGCATCGACGGCACACGGAAATAACGCGCCCGATACACAGTAAAAAAGAAAAGAGCACCGGCAACGATAAACACAATACACAAAAAAAGAACGGCATATCTTCCGATATGCGGTTTTGAGTAATACTGTGTCTTACCGTGGTACCTTTTCATACGTTTCTAATTCATATCCTTCATAACGGAATGCATCCGTATAAATAAAAAATAGAGAGCCATAAGCCGGATTCTGTCTGCGAACAGGGTAACCATCTATCTTACTCCTGCATTACTACAGTAATTTCCGCAATCAACCCGTAAATAAAGGATCGGATATCCTTTACTATTCAATTTTGCTCCTGATGAGGCTTGCAGTGCCGCCCCGTTACCGGAAGCGCGGTGGGCTCTTACCCCGCCTTTTCACCCTTACCGTTTTACCGGCGGTTTATTTTCTGTTGCGCTGTCTGTCGCCTGTATTTTTCAATACAAGCGCCCGGCCATTAACCGGCATCATCTCCGAAGGAGTCCGGACTTTCCTCCGTATATCACGGCGGTTACCGGCTCTCTATCATCTTACACTATTAATCTTCGCTGTTGTCCGATTCCCCTTCATCATAGTCGGACGAATCATCCAAATCGGCTAAGCTACCCATATCCATATCATCAAAGATCATATCCTCAGCGGAATCCTGATCACTTTCCTGATAATACAGAATTCTGCTGCAATACGGACAATACATGATATTTTTTCCTTCCCGTACTTCAATAGCAAATTGAGCCGATAAGATCATGTGGCAACCCATACAAACATTGCCTTGAACGGGAACGATACCGATACCTTGCTTGTTTTTGATAATACGGTCAAATTTAAACAGCGTATCACTATCCAAATCGGGGGCAATCCGCTGCTCCCCTTCAGCAAGTTCAGCCAGCTCGTTTTTCTTTTCGGCAATTTCTTTTTCGATCACCGCCTTCCGTTCATCAAGCTCCTGTTCCTGCTGTTTAATCAGCGCTTCTTCATTTTTAATCTCTTCGTCAAGACGCTTATGATTTGCCTCGTTTTTCAGGATTTCTTTACGAAGCTCAGCTTCTTTTTTGCTCGCCTCTTGAATTTCACGATCGAGAGCATCATATTCCCGTTGTGAGGTAATACTATCCATTCCCTTCTCGGCATTTTCACGCTTTTGTTCGGTTTCAAACAGTTCTGCTTTTAATGCGCCGATGGTTTGCCGTATTGCTTCATCGTCAGTATTCTTCTTAATATAATTCGTTTTATACTGCGCCAACAGTTCTTCCTGCTTTACCAATAGTTGAGGTGCCTCTGAAATCTCACTATCAAGCTGATTCTTCCGTGCAAGAATATCCTGTAATTCACGCAGTTTATCAAAAATCTCCGCTGTAACCATCGTCTCTCACTCCCCTATGTATCCAAATAATCTTTTAATTTGCAACTTTGTTTAGGATGCCGCAATCTGCGTAATGCCTTTGCCTCAATTTGACGGATACGCTCGCGCGTTACGTTAAAATACAAGCCGACTTCTTCCAAAGTCAGAGCATAGCCTTCATCAAGACCGAACCGCATTTTAAGCACTTCTTGCTCCCGCAACGGCAGACACGACAATACGCCGCGCAGCTGTTCCTGCAACAGAATATACTCTGTCAAGTTGGACGGATTTTCGACATCCTTATCTTCGATAAAATCGCCGAGCGAAGAATCTTCTTCCTCGCCTATCGGTGTTTCAAGCGAAATAGGCTCGCGCGCGACATTTTTAACCTGTTTAACCCGCTCGACATTCCAGCCAAGCTGCGCGGCGATCTCCTCGTCGGTAGGCTCTCTGCCGAACTTCTGCATCAGCTGCCGCGACTCGCGGGTAACCTTATTGATCTGTTCAATCATGTGCACCGGCACACGGATGGTTCGCGCCTGATCGGAGATGGAACGCGTAATTGCCTGCCGTATCCACCATGTCGCGTATGTCGAAAATTTATACCCTTTGCGGTATTCAAATTTTTCAACCGCTTTGATCAAGCCGATATTGCCTTCTTGAACCAGATCGAAAAAGTGCAATCCCCTATTGGTATACTTTTTTGCGATCGATACGACCAAGCGCAGGTTTGCATTGATCAGCTTATCCTTCGCCTTTTTCAACATTGCATGACCGTGGCGTATTTCTTTTGCCAGCGCGATAATATCTTCCGTCGGCGCTTCAAAATCATATTCGATTTTCCGCACTTTACGAATGAGCGTTTGAATATGCGTATAAATATCGCGGATATCGTTCGCCGTCATACCAAGCTCTTCTTCCAGCTTCTGCCGTTCACGCGGAATAGCGAGCCGTTTCCCAAGCTTTCGCAAGTCGGAGTACGCCCGTATACCGAGTTGACGTTGCTTCTTTTCACGCCGGCGACGGTACTCCCGTATCTTCCGGGCTGCCTCCAAAAAATGATCCGAAATTTTTTCGATTTCTTCGGTTTGAAACTCGATTTTTTGTAAATAATTCAGAATCTTTTTCCGTGTTTTTTGGAGATCTTCGTCATCCAAAAAACTGGCAAGCGTCTCTTTATCGTATAATTTCTTTTTTAATAAGATATAAGCCTTTATATCGGAATAGATGGGTTTTAATTGTTCGCCATAAGATTGGCGGAGCCGTTTTTTTTCAGCATCTTCATAGCTCAATTCCTTACGCGGTTTATTGTTCTCTGAAGAACTGATTTTGGCAAAAGCTTTTTGGGCGATCATTTGAACTTCAGAAATCAGCACACCCGAGTTCTTTATCGCATTTTTGATGATATTCTCCCCATCCTCCATCGCTTTTGAAAGGATAACTTCCTGCTCGGCTGTCAGCAAATTTTCCTTGCCGATATCACGCAAATAGAGTTTAATAGGGTCGTCAACAACTGCTTCTCTATCGTTATTCAAAAGCTTTTTATGCGTTTCTTCCGGTTTTGAAAATTCAGAGTCATTTCCGGGTTCGAGTTCCGCCTCTTCAAACAGCTGCTCCTCGCTTTCAAGCTCTACTTCATCAAGCTCATCCGCGAACATATCATCGGCTTCTTCTGAGACATCATCAACCACTTGTATCTGCTCTTGTTCAAGCAGATCAATAATTTCATCCATCACCGTTTCGGACGAAGTCATTTTTTCAGGCAACAAATCGGTCAGTTCATCCCACGTTAAGCTTTTACGCTCTTTTGCATGGGCAATCAACTTTATAACAATAGGATCTTCAGAGATATCTATCATTTATGTCGTTTCCTTTAATTCTGCGAGCACTCTGTCGATATGCAGTTTCTCGCTCAGCAGGTCATTGGCATGCTGAATATCGTCAACACTGCCGTTTTCATGCACTGCTTGCAATTTACGGATTATGAGCTCCTTTTGGCGCTGTAAAGCATTTTGTTTAATATAGTAGATACCGTCATACACCAGTTTATCAGGATTTTCTGCAAATTCACCTTTAATAATTGCACTGCTTACGGCATCTCTCAACGTTTCGGAAGGACAATGCGCTAATAAGCTGTCATACGTATTTGCATCGGCGCGATAACATTCTTCTAATACAATAAACAAATCCTTCGCAGCAGGATCCTCAAAATCATCGGAAGTCAACTCTGCCCGCATTTTTTTAAAGAGATGAGGATTTGCAGCTGCTGCAAGCACGATCCTCAGCTCTGCGGTCATTTTAAGCGCAGTACGCTTTTGTGTTTCACTTTTTCGTGTAGGCGGTACCCGTTCTTGTTTTTGGTCATACTGTATATAATCAGTAAATAACGCTTTTGAGCTTATACCCAAGTCCGCCGAAAACTTATGTATTGTTGACTCTTTTTGAATATCGGATTCCAACACCTCAATATAGGGGAATAGAAAGGCAGCAGCCTGAGCCTTTCCTTCGGGACTCACCACATCAAACCGCCCAACGGCAATTTGAATAAGATAATCACTGTCTAAAATAGCATTTTTTACCAATTCCGTCAAGCTTTCGGCACCCTTATGCGCCAGTATCTCAGCAGGATCCTTCCCTCCCTTAATCATCAGTACCCGTACTTGTAAATGTCCGGCACGACACAGCTTTATCGCCTTGTATGTTGCCTGCTGTCCTGCAAAATCGGAATCGAACGAAAGAATGATAGTGTCGGCAAAGGACTGAATAAGCTTTACCTGCTCTTCCGTCAAAGCGGTGCCTAATGGAGCAACGGCATTGGTAATACCCGCTTGGTGAAAGGCGATAACATCCATATAGCCTTCACAAAAAATAACCGTTTTTTCTTTTCTGATCTGCGCAAGCGCCTGCGAAAACGCAAAAAGCGTTTCGCCTTTTTTATACTGCGGCAAATCCCCGGTATTAAGGTACTTCGGTCCGTCGCCTTCCAGAACCCGCCCGCCGAAAGCGACCGGCTGACCGTGCCGGTTACAAATCGGAAACATAATTCTGTTTGAAAAAAAAGAAACTTCGGGATAGTTTTTAGAAAATAAACCGGATTTTGCTAAAAACTCTGCAGAATACCCCTTTGTCTGCAAAAATTTAAAGAGCCACCGGCGATCAGCCGGCGCATACCCGAGATTAAACTGCTCGATCATTTCGGGACTTACTGCCCTCCCCTGTAAATATCGCAGCGCAGGAGCTCCTTCAGGGGTGTGCAATAGAAAATAATGAAAGGTTCCGCTCACTCTTTTGTATAATTCAAGCAGTGTTTCTTTCAATGAATCCTCCGGCGCGGGGTTATAACGGCCTTCCGCATACACAACGGGAATACCGGCTCGCTTCGCAAGCGCCTCTACCGCCTCATTAAAGGACAGCTTTTCCATTTCCATAAGAAACTTGATGGTAGGGCCGCCCGCTCCGCAACCGAAGCAGTAATACATTTTTTTATCGGGGATAACATGGAAAGACGGTGTTTTTTCGTTATGGAAGGGACAACAGCCCCACCAATCATGCCCGCGCTTTTCCAAATGGGTATAATTTTCGACGAGTGACACCAAGTCCGTATGATTATTGACCGCGTCGATCGTTTCCGTAGTGATTTTTGCCATCGCGGTCAGCGCCCCGCTGCCCGTTTTAAAATAATTGCGCCTGCTTTTGTATGTTCCGTTAAATTTTTAGTAAAAATATGTGTACCGGCCGCCGCATCTTCCAAACGAAAGTAGAGATAGCTGCTTTTTTCGGGATTACAAGCTGCGTACAAGGCGGTCATTCCCGGATTGGAAATCGGCCCCGGAGGAAGCCCCCGCCATTTATAGGTATTATACGGATGGTCTATTTCCAAATCTCTATTCAACAGACGATCGGGGTGAGGTTTATGCTGAATCTCTGTCAATATATATTCTACGGTAGCACACGATTGCAGTCCCATGCCGATATGCAGCCGGTTTGAAAAAACGCCGGCAATTTTTACGGCTTCTTCCGGTACACGGTATTCCCGTTCTATAATGCTTGCCAAAATAACCGCCTCGTACCGCTGAACAGGATCGTCGGGGAAGTGAGGGATACCGGCCGTTTTGCTGAAGAAATTATCCAGCATCGCCGTAATAACCCGATCTGCCGTTTCATTGTACGAAAAAAAGTAGGTATCGGGAAATAAAAACCCTTCGGCAGAACTGCCGGGAATTCCATAGGATTGCAGCAAAGCTTTATTGGTTGCCGCTGCAAGGAAATCATCGGCGGCAATAACCTGCCGGTCTTCAAGAATCGCTGCCGTTTTTGAGAGTGTCAGCCCCTCCGGCACAGTAACCTTAATCAATTCTTGTTTTCCCGCCTGTAAATAGGCACAGAGCGTGTGCACCGACCAAGCGGAAGAAAGTTTATATGTTCCGGCTTTAATCGGTTTATTAAAAAGTCGGAAATACAGATATGTCGGATACTCAAACCGGATGAGTCCCGCCGCTTTTAAATCGGCAGCGATTGCCCGTGCAGAAGTACCGCGTTTAATAGTAAAAAGCTGTTCGGCAGGATTTGTATCAAAAGAAGCAGGCGTATAAACAACAGCAGCCGCTGCTCCAATAAGAAAGAGACATATCGGTACAATCATCGTTAAGAAAAAGTATTTTTTTTTCATAGTGTGTTCACATATCACATATATTGACTACTATCGATCACCATAGAGCTGTTCCGCTTCGCTGATGGTAAGATTTCTATAAATATACTTTTCAGCAAAAACATTCAATGAATACAGCTCATTGGGCAACGGGGGACTTTTCCTAAAAAAAGAAACAAGTGCTTTAAGTTCGGAATCGGAAAATTGATAAATCGGCAGATCATCACTCATAAGTACAGATCCGTTCCTTCAACAGCACTGAATATTTCAAGCGTACCGGTACCTATATAGTTGCAGTAATGCTGTGCACTTGATTGTATCGCGAGAATCTTTTTATCGTTATACGTCGGTTCGTGATGGAAAAGTGCTAATTTTTTAATTCCCCACGAAGTTGCAAAATCAATAGCGAGAGAAAAGGTTGAATGCCCCCAGCCTATTTTTTCGATGGAATCGGTCATTGTGTACTGAGCATCGATAATCAGCAGCTCTACATCACTATAAAATGCGATATTAGCATCATTTTTTTCAAAATCTTGAGGGCGAAGCTCCGTATCGGTTGAAAAAATAATCTTTTTTTGATTATCATTGATTGAGTATGCGACACAGCCACCCGGATGACGCACACGATGCCATCCTATCCGTGTATTACCAATGTGGATATACGGTTCATCCGGTGCAATACAACGGAACTCGAACTTTGCAGTAAAGCCGCCCTTTCCGAACATGGTAATCGGGAAGTACGGATACTTCATCTGCTCTTCTAAAAACTCCCGCATTTTAGGGCGGGTACTATATATAATAATAGTATTGCGTGAATCATACGCCGGGCCGAAAAAAGGAAGACCTTGGATATGATCCCAATGGAAATGAGAGAAAAAGAGGTGATAGGTTTGCGGCCGGTCGAAATAATCAAAGCGGTTTTGCAAATTAACGCCTAACTCACGAATACCGGTACCTGCATCAAAAATGATATGATTACCCTCTTCGGTTTCCACTTCTACGCAGGTCGTATTTCCGCCGATAGTTCCAAAGAGCCATGGCGGTAATGAAGCAAGAAAACGCTCCCGTGCATCTTGATCGGTAATGTCCTTTTCGGTTATCCGTTGAACAACAGCAGAAATTTTAGCTTGAATTTGCGTTGCGCTCAACGGGGTTGCAATCGAGCCGCGAACGCCCCAAAAATGTACCCGCATACACTCCTCTATTTTTCGGTAAAATCTCTGCTTTCGCCGGTTCTTCTTCGTCGAATAACAGGAAATTGTTTTGCAGCATCAAGAAAACCTTGAATCTCTTCCGCAGAATACCATTTACCGCGATTTATTCCCGAACAGCTGCGGGCATTTGCATTCCAACGCTGCTCATTTTCAAGTAAATAATCCCAAAACGGATATGAAGAACATTGAAAAGGCCGATAATTATATGCAATACAGCCGTTATTCCATAAAATACAATCGTAATTTGGAAGTTCTTTTAAGCAAAGATACTCGTATCCATCCCCTTGAAGTACCCACCGGCAATATTTTTCGATAAATGCCGCCCGTTTTAGCGATGCCCATGTTTGCAAATTTTGAAGATCCCGAGGAGATAAATACACAAACCCCGGATCATAGCGGCAACATCCTGAACATCGGTCGCATGAAAAGCATAAACCGCCTTTCCAAAATAAACTTTGCTGCAAAAACTTCTCCGTTACAATTATCTCATTATATATGAAAAACCTTGCTATTTCAAGCATTTTTTTTGCCGTTGTGGGCTAAACTTGTTCAAGATGAACATACCAGACAATTCACAATTATGAATTGTATTACTCCAACAACCTTGGTATATTATATTTATAGGGAGATCTTGCTATGGGAACATTATACTGGAAACGTATATACGATACTGCCGAACCTCAGGATGGGTTTAGAATATTAGCCGATCGGCTGTGGCCGCGAGGTATTACAAAAGAAAAAGCAATGCTCGGAGATTGGGCAAAAGATATTACGCCGTCGTCGGATATACGGCAGGCCTATCACAGGGGAGACATGGATTACAGCCATTTTTCCGCCCTTTATGCAAAAGAATTAGCAGGAAATCCTACAGTACCGGCTTTTATCGAAAAAATTAAAAGCAAACTGCAAACCGGTAACGTTACGATACTATATGCGGTCAGGGAACCTGAGACAAGCCATATTCCTACGTTACGGGCATTTATTGAAAAGCATCTGAAACAGTTTTGTTAAAGCAATCTTTGGAGGAGGTTTATATGAAAGTTGGGATTAAAGGAGATACCTGCTTTACCGTTACAAAGGAAATGTTGGCGAGTCAAGACGGTGATGACACACTTGAGGTATTTTCGACGCCGAACATGGTTCTAAAGATTGAGCGGACTGCAGCGCTCAGCGTACTTCCATTTTTAGAAGAAGGATATACGATGGTCGGCGTAAAAGTCGATGTTCAACATACTGCCGCAACCCTTGAAGGGATGAAAGTATATGTCCATACCGAACTGATAGACATCAGTGAGAATGGAAAATTCTTGACTTTTAAAGCGGAAGTCTCAAACGATCGGGGGATTATAGGCAGTGGTACCCATGTACGGGCAATCGTCAATAAAAAACGGTTTATGGAAAAACTCCGAGCGGCTGTCCATAATGATACTCATGCCTTTTAGAATATCTCCGCTGCGCTTGACATTGATGCAATACGAGACCTTGCATTAAGAGGATGTTTTCCGTACAATTCGGGATAAAAAGATATGCTAAAAACAGCCGTCTAACATAATTGCCGGTATAGTTTTTTAGCTCAAGTTTTTATAGGAGTTATTATGAAACGTATTATACCCCTGTGTGTATTGATTGCAACGCTCGGTATTGCATTTTTGAGCGGTGCATGTGCCTCTACGTCAAAAAAGCACGATCCCGACTTCCTCGGCAACTATCCGGTACAGTCGTTAGGTGTACTGCATCTTAATATAGTAAAACGTTATTCCAACGATTTACTGCCGCGCGATATCAGCTTTGTTTTTGAACCCTCAACCAACACTGTTAAATTTCATCATAAGATGATGGGAGATAATATTTGGATTTCTTTAAAAAAGAAGGAACGTGCACTTCTACGGAATGCCATTGAACAGTACCTCACAGCCTTTGCTAATAAAACACTGACTCCCGAAGGAGCAAAGAAAAAGGGAGCATTTGGAAAAACCGAGATATTAATGACATGGGGGCTATTCGGAGGGGCACATGAAGCATATCCGACTCTGCGATTTGATTATCAATTTATTACTCCGCAACGGCCGTACTTCATACTTGCCAATGCGACCACTCAAGCAGACGACAAAGCTAACTGCCCTGCAGTGCGGATTGCGATTTCACCAGCACAATGCCGGGATGTTTTAAAAGTATTGGACGAACCGGCTCTCTTGCAGCTTGTAGAAGAATTAAAAGCAGACTATGACAAATACGATGAATTTAATTCAAATACATCAGCGGTGAAAAACATAGAAAATACTCCCGAAGGAAGCGACACACCTGTAAAACAGGAAAATATTTCTTTTGATGAGTTTTAAAAACTCATCAACTGATGGACAAAGATGTCCATCAGTTGATGAGGCCAAGTTTTTAAAAGAAAACTTGGTTTTATAGGAGGATTTATGTGCAATAAAAGGTTATGCGGTTTGGCTGCAGCAGGTATGCTGATAATCGCAATCGGTATTTCCGGCTGCGCGGGAACACCCCGGAATTCCCGGCCGTTGGTATTTCAGACTGACTTCGGACTAAAGGATGGTGCGGTCTCGGCAATGAAGGGTGTCGCTTTTACGCAATCGTCTGCGATTCCGCTGTATGATCTTACCCACGAAATACCTGCTTACAATATCTGGGATGCAGCGTATCGGCTCTTTCAGACGGTAGAATACTGGCCCGCAGGCACAGTCTTTGTATCGGTAGTTGACCCCGGTGTCGGTACCGACCGTGATTCGGTTGTCTTAAAAACTAAGACAGGTCACTATATTGTGACTCCTGATAATGGAACACTTACGCTTGTCGCAGACAGGCTTGGAATTGCAGAAGTCCGTTTAATCGATGAGGCGGTAAACCGGCGAAAACATTCCGAAAAGAGTTACACCTTCCACGGACGTGATGTATACGCTTTTACCGGTGCACGGCTCGCAGGAGGAATTATCAGTTTTGAGCAGGTTGGACCCGCAAAAAAAGAGATTGTCCGTCTTCCTTACGAAAAACCCCGTTTTGACAAAGGTACACTATTAGGAACCATTCCTGCCCTCGATGTCCAGTACGGGAATGTGTGGACAAATATTAGCCGTGAAACAGCCGAAGCATTAAAATTAGCCGTCAATGATGTCGTGCAGGTAACGGTATTCAATAACGGAAAACAAGTATACACCGGCTCTATGCCGTATGTGAACAGTTTCGGCGATGTTCCCGACGGAAAGCCGCTGCTGTATTACAATAGCCTCGATTGCTTATCGATGGCATTGAATATGGATAATTTCGCAGCCATGCATAAAATCGAATACGGCGGCGAATGGACCGTAAAAATCACCAAAGTTACAAAATAACATCCTTTTTGGCATCTCTAAAAATCTAACCGAGTTTTTAGAGATGCCTTAATCCTTATCCCTCGCAAAGAGGAGGCACTTGTTCCCTTATGAATGTTTTAGCTGAAAAATTTAAAGAAGTTATTTTTTCAGTTTTACCCATTGCCGTGTTAATTTGTATTTTGAACTTCCTTTTTGTGCGGGTTGATTATACTTTTTTTATTCAGTTTTTGACCGGCGTTGTTTTTATCTGCCTCGGACTTACGATATTCCTATTCGGAATAGACATCGGTATTACGCCCATCGGCGACGTGATGGGGCAATTCATCACCGCGAAAAATAAAATCTCGGTGGTTATTATCGGAGCGCTCATACTCGGCTTTTTTATTTCAATTGCCGAACCTGATCTGCAAATACTCGGCGCTCAAGTTATGCAAGTTACCAAGGGCGCAATCCCGCAAACCACGCTGATTGTCATCGTTTCAATCGGTGTCGCGGTATTTCTTGCCGTCGGATTATTGACGATTGTCTATCACATCCCGCAGCATAAAGTTTTTACTTTCTCCTATGGATTAATATTGCTTTGCTCTATTTTTTCGGTACGAGAGGGCATATCGATTGCCTTTGATTCTTCGGGTGCAACAACCGGCGCGATTACGGTACCTTTTGTTCTGGCAATAGCAGCAGGTGTTTCCCGCATGAAGAAAAACTCCATCGCATCGGAAACGGATTCATTCGGACTTGTCGGGATGGTTTCGGCGGGAGCAATCTTGAGCGTGCTTGCAATAACTTTGATACGGCAGTTACCGGCCTTTGATGACAACTTCAGTATTTCGGAGCCTGCTGCCGGAGCATCAATTCTTACCGCCATATCCGAATCATTGAGCCATGCAGCCTCTGAATCGATGCTGTCGCTGTTACCGATCGCGGTTATCTTTTTACTCACCGATATATTCTCATTACGGTTGAAAAAAAACACCTTGAGCGGAATTATTAAGGGGATGATCATCACCTTTGTCGGCTTAATGTTGTTTTTAGCGGGAGTAAAAGCAGGCTTTTTGGATCTGGGATTCCTGATTGGGCATAAAATCGGCGAAATCGCCAATATGCCGCTCATTTTAATCATCGGGGCTTTTATCGGCTGTGTGGTCATCCTTGCGGAGCCGGCCGTTTATGTATTGACCAAGCAAATTGAAACCGTCAGCGCCGGCTATATTCCGAGAAAGCTGGTACTCATCTTCCTTGCGCTCGGCGTGAGTATTGCGACGTTTCTTTCGATGCTGAGGATTCTTATTCCCGCATTTCAGCTCTGGCATATTCTATTGCCGGGATACATGGTCGCCCTCGCGCTTTCGTGGATTGTGCCGGAGCTGTTTGTCGGTATGGCTTTTGATGCAGGAGGGGTCGCGTCTGGTCCGATGACAGCGACATTCGTGCTCTCCTTTGCGCAAGGGTTAGCGGCTGCAACACCGGGTGCAAACGTACTTATCGACGGGTTCGGTATTATCGCAGCGGTTGCTTTGGCGCCGGTTATCTCGCTGCAAGTGCTGGGATTACTTTTTTATTTAAAACAAAGGAAAGGGACATGACCGCTTTTTCATTATTGATCATTTTAGTGCCGCATGGACAAGCGCGGAAAATTATCCACGAAGGCAGGGAACTCGGCCTTATCGGCGCAACAACGCTGCTTGCTCAAGGTACCGTAAAAAGTAAGCTGCTCGATTTTCTCGGCATCAATCAAATCCAAAAGGAATTGATTTTGACGATGGGAGAACATGATAAACTTGCCTCGATTATGGAGGAACTGAACCGGCGGCATAAAGTAACCAGAAAAAATTTCGGCATTGCGTTCATCATTCCGATTACCTATTCAAATAAACATTTCAGCGGAGCAATGCCGCCGGAAACGCAAAAGGAGATACAAGCTATGAAGTCGGCGATTTTTACGATTGTAGATAGAGGACGAGCTAATGATGTTGTGGACGCTACCATAGAAGCGGGAGCACGCGGAGGCACCATCCTTCACGCCCGTGGTTCGGGGGCAAATCAAACAAAGCTGATTTTCGATATTGAAATAGAACCCGAAAAAGAAATTGTCTTAACAATTGTAGATCCCGAACAGGTTGAACCCGTCGTTGCTGCCATCCGCAGCCACAGCGATATTGAAAAAGACGGCCACGGAATCTTATTCGTGCTGCCCATCACCGATGCCTACGGAATAAAATAAAAGAGAACCTCTAAAAAATTGCAAACTTATCGGCTTGTTCTGTAAGGAAATGGTCTATCATATCTGCTTAAGCTGATTGCAAATTGTTTTTTAAAACAATACAAGGCCAACCGCAGCGCCGGCAAGAATTAAAAAGATAGGATGCAGCCGCCTAAACAATATTTGCACAAGTAAGAAAAGGCAAAAGACGGCTGCAGCTTTCCAGTCAACCAATTCCGTCCACTGCCGCGAAGCGTAAAAGGCAGGCAATGTGAATACAGCAACGGCAAGTACGTTCCATGCCGCAGCGGCAATCATCCCCGCAGCTCCCGCCCGAAGCCCATACATAGTGTTCTTAACCGGCGCCGCATTTTGAAACGATTGAGCAAAGCGGGCTATTAACATAATCACAATCAGCGACGGCAACACCATTCCGGCAGTCAACACAAGGCTGCCCCAAATACCATACAACTCATACCCTACATAAGTCGCCATATTGATGCCGATCGGACCGGGGGTCGATTCCGAAACGGCAATCATTGCAATAAACCGCTCCGAACTGATAATTGATCGGGAAACCAGCTCCTGCTGCATCAAGCTGATGGCAACCAGTCCGCCGCCGATGGTAGAAAGACCGATATACATAAAAAGGAAAAACAAACCGAACAAGCTCATTCTTTATCCTCCTTATGGCGGCTGGAAGCTCTTTTGCCGTTTCGGATAATCTGCGCACAAAACCCGATAATACCCGCGGCAAGCACTATCAAGATACCGGAAATATTCCACACGGACATCGCGAGAAACGCACCGGCGGCAATCCCCGCGGTAACAAAGTCGGTAATAATCTTTTTGCCGAAAGTAAAAACCGCACGGGCAAGCAGCGCGGCGACGGCGACATAGACACCCTTCATCGCGCGTTGTATCCATACAATATCGGAAAAGCGGGAGATGGAACCGGCTATCAGCGTAATGACAATCCACGAAGGACACACAATCCCTATCGTGCTCACAATCGCACCCGAAAGCCCGGCACGTTTATACCCGCAAAACGTCGCAACGTTCACCGCAATAATTCCCGGCGTACACTGCCCTATCGCAAAGTAATTCAGGATTTCTTCTTCCGTCAGCCACTTTTTCGATTCTACCAATTCTTTCTGCAGCATCGGCAGCATACTCATACCGCCGCCGAAGGTAAAAAGCCCTATCTTAAAAAAAGCCGTGAATAACTGCACATAGCGTATTAATCCGTCTTTCATAGCTCATCCGCCCCCCCTTGTTTTTATTCGTGCCAAAGGTTTAATACCTGACGTATACCCTGCCTCCATGTACTACTTCTTAAAAAGCTTCAAAAACTTTGCTTTAAGCTTTGAAAGTGTCGAAGGAGCTTGAGCCTTTGCCGTTTTCTCTAATGCAACAAAATCCAGCACAGCTTCATCGAGACTGAAATCGTTGCCGTTCTTTTGCTTGAGGCTATCCCAATGCTTGACAATCCAGACATAAATATCGCTCTTCGTCCGGTCTTTAAAATCGGAAAGCAGCTTATATTTATCTATCACAGCGATAACCGGAAGATACACCGTTTTATACCAAGAAACCAGCGCATCATTAAAATCAATTTCGGTATGCTGCTGCTCATTCATATAATACTTATGTACAAGGATATGATTATAGATGACATCGTAGCGGCCGGCTGCGGTAAAGTCCAAATCCCAATAATCGGTTAGATCGCCGAAATGTGTTTCGTTATAAAACACCCGTTTCTCGTAACGGATAACCGCATCGAGCAGCGTGTCCAGTCTGACATCCGGCGGCAGCTGCACCTCGCTCTGCAGCGAGATCACTTCGGCATCGATAAACTCAACCCCCTGCGTCTTCGCCACCGACACACGGTGATTCCCGTCCCGGACAAAATACAACCCGCCGAGTTCATACAGCTGAATAGGCGGCAATATAATGTCAGATAAATGAGCTTGATCGACATTCATCCACCGCTGCTTCAATTCGTTTGAACGGGGTAAAAAGCGGTTGTCAAAATCATTATAGCGCCCCTCACTGCCGACTATCTTTTTGATCGGAACCGTTTTAAGCCCGACATACACCTCATTCTTAGGCTTTAAAATCTTTTTTACGTCGTTCAGAGAGAGAAGCCGTTTTTTATCGGGATGCATGACATTCTGCATCTCATTGATCCATGCCTTATTGCGCGCCTTGGAAAAATCTTCTTGTGCCTGAAATCTGAAAGCATCCGATTGCATAATAGTTGTATTATGGTAGTAAATAAAAAACAGCCTGTCAAGGTAAGCGGAGTCTTGTCAATATACAATGGCTGTGATAGTATGCCCCCCGTGATACGGTTTAAAAAGTACCTGCTTGTCTGTTCCGCCCTTTGTATCGGCGCTTTATGCTGTTCCTGTTCTCAGGATCGGTTCGGCTATCTCTATACCGGCTTACGAGAACACCGCAAAGAACAGAAAACCTTGGTCGCTTTATTGGAAAAAGAACAGGACGCTCAAATACGGTTCGCCCTTATCGACAAAATTACTTCTCATTTACAAGCTGAGCATAAAATAAAATCACTGGCAGTGTTCCTCCAATCCGTTATTGCTGCGGAACCGGACAATCCCTATAATGCCTACTTCCTTTTACGGCTTGCAGCGGCATATCGGGATTCCCAAGAAGATGCTATTGCAGCCCATTATTTTGAATATATTGTTCAAAATTATTCAGATATGATGGTAAACGGACAATCAATCCACTTGCTCTGCCTAAAAAATCTGATAGAGCTTGTCGGCACCGCCAGAAAATCGATTGTTTATTATTCGCGGCTTTTGACCGATTTTTATAATGAGTTCGACCCCGCACAAGCATATTTTATGCTCGCACAGGCTTATGAAAAACAAGGGGAATGGCAGCTTGCAATCCAAGCGTATACACAATTTTTAAATCTGCACCGGTTTGATGTTATTATTCCGGGTATCCCCGACAGCTACGGCTATGCGCGTAAGATTGTCGACTACAGTACCTCGACAAAAAGCTGGACGTTCAATACGCTTGACGATCTCGTAAAGACCATCAAGGCTGCAATCCGTGCGCGGGACTATGCGACCTTGGAACGGTGCCGATCAAAGGTTAACTTCTTTGCAATGTCGTGGAAGCAGGAGTTATCCGATACGCAGCAGCAGCCCGATACGAATCTAAAGGATTTTATGTACGGCAGTGCCATCAGTATTGCCTCCGAGCTGGATCCGTCCTCGACCCCTTACGAAGCTTATTTAAGGACTTCCGGTTGGAACCAATACGTCCGTACATGGTACCTCTACTTTAGAAAAATTAATTTTCCTGCCGATCCGGCAATCCACGGCCGCTGGGAATGGGCAGGCATCTATTATGGAGAAAAACTTTGAGGATGCGTATACATTTTACCGGTAAAAAATCGCATATAAAGTACTTCTGTGCCGGTGTCATAGCAGGTACGCTGTGTATCCGCCCTATCTATGCGAATGCTCAGCCCAAACCGGCAGTCACAGAAACAGGTGTGTACTTCAATAAATCGCTTTTGCAAAATTTCCAAAGCAATACGTTACTACATAATACGCTTATCCCTCATGATCATCCGTTAGTCGAAAAATTCCGTAAGCAGTATATGTGTACCGACGGCTATGACTACCTTTCAAAAATAATGAAGCGTTCCGCTCCGTACCGCGATTTCATCATCGAACTCTTGGAATCCGAAAATATGCCTGCCGAACTGTTGTTCCTGCCTGTCATCGAATCGGGCTTTTTTGAAACGGCAACGTCAAAATCGGGAGCCGTCGGAATTTGGCAATTTATGAGGAACAGTGTCGGCGGATTTAATATCCACATCGACGATTGGGTTGATGAACGGCGGGATCCGTGGAAAACGAGTGTCGCCGCGGTAAAAAAACTCAAGTGGAACTACAGTCAATTCAACGACTGGCCCCTTGCGCTCGCCGCCTATAACAGCGGAGTGGGAACAATACGGGCAGCGGTCAAAAAAGCCGGCAAAGCTGATTACTGGTATCTCGCAGAACACGGGTATCTAAAAAAGGAAACACTGTACTATGTGCCGAAATTCCTTGCTATTGCGGAGATACTTTCCCGCAGCGAGGAACTTAACATCGATTGGGGAAAGACCGAAGACCACCAGCCTACTTCCACCATCGAAATCAAACGGGCAATCGACGTGCGGTTACTGGCAGAGGAGCTCGGACTTGAATCCGAAGCAATTAGAAAACTCAATCCTTCGCTCCGGTACTTTATCACACCGCCGAGCGTCAAATATCAGCTGCGCCTCCCTTCGGCTTATACGGAAGCAGCCCAAGCCGTACTCAGTCAATCGGATAAGCTGCTGATAAAATACTATCAGTACCGTATCAAATCAGGCGACACGCTCTATGCGCTTGCAAAACACTATGGGGTCAGCGTTCAAAGTATCTTAAACTACAACACCGGTCTTAAACCGGAAACACTGAAAATCGGAAAGACTATTTTAATCCCTGCATTAAAATCGGTCGGAACCTATTCGGGCAAAAGTACCGCGCAGGCAGGAAACTTTGACGGTACACATACCATCCGGCAGGGCGACACGCTGTGGTCGATCGCGCTGAAATATTCGGTTTCAGTCGAACTTTTAGCTCAAAAGAACAATATGTCGGTAAATAGTGTCCTCAAGTTAGGGAATACCCTAAAAGTGCCGATACTGTAACGAGGACGTATCTATGAAATATTCACTTTCCCTTACCGTTTTCATTTTATTTGCTTCGCTCTTCTGCTACAGCTACCCGTCGGGGATGGAATCCCAAACAGTACAAAACTGGGAAACAGCTCAAGTAGATTCAAAAATCACGATAGATTTAAATAAAAGCGGGTTGTACCTGCCGACCGATAGAAATGCGGCAATACGGCTTATCCAACAGAACCGCTCTTCTCTCTTAAAGAATGCCTATCTTTCCATATTGGTGGATTCTTCCCATAGGATCGGCAACTATCTGGCAGAAGAAAAAATTTCCTTCACTGATATAAATACCGTCATTAACAACGGTAAAAGCACGGCGCCTATTCTCTCTCAAGAATTGCAGACGGCTATTGTTTATCATCAAAATCCTTTACAGGGACTTGCAAACCTTTTTGTAAAACATAATGCGCCGTATACCCCGTCTTTTTTTCCTCTCGGTACGGCGAGTAAGGTATACACCGGTATTTTAATCGATGCACGCGGACAGCTGCCGGTACACGGCGAGTATTCCAGTGAACAACTTAATCCGTGTTTGTTTCCGAAAATTTGGAATAAAAACATGAACTTGATTTACGAGAAGAATATCGTAGACCCTGCTCAGGCAAAAAAACACAGCATTGTTTTGTATACCGGAACTCTTGATGAAAGCGAATATCGGGACAGAATCGGTACCGAGCCATTGAGAATTATTGCGCGCGGCGTATTCGGCGACAACCGAACCGACCCGATCATCAGTAATGAAGATGCGGAACGTATCCTTGCAAAAAAGGAAAATATCGAACTGCTCCGTCAAGGAAAGATTGTTATTGTGTGTGATAAAAACACCTTGCAGGTTTCTCCGACATATCCGCTCGTGGATGAACAGTTCTACTTTATATACCGCGATATAGAAAAATTCTTCTTAGACCGCGAACCCGAAAACATCACCCTTAAAGCGCCCGAAAATGTTATCAAAATTACTATGCACGATGAGATACTATTCGTAGCGGATTCGGCAGAAATTCTTCCGGACGAAACAGGCCGTCTTGACGTAATTGCAGAAGCGTTGAAAAAAGTCGGCCCGAATACTCACTTCTTAATCGAAGGGCATACTGCTGACCTTAATCGCCCCGAAGGGCAACGCATCCTATCGCTACAACGGGCTGATAAAATTGCTGAAGAGCTTGCAAAACGAGGTATTGAAGTAAGTAGAATGCAAACTGCCGGATACGGAGCAACGCGTCCCATTGCACCGAACGACACCGCCGAAAACAGGGCAAAAAACCGCCGCGTAGAAATTACCATCCTGCGCGACTAGTACAAGTTTTTAGAGGAGTTTATGTATGAAGATAAAAAACATTACACATTTGTGTTGTATGATTATGACGTTCAGTCTTTTTTCGTGTATGACTGTCCCTAAAGAATCCGAAATACCGGAAGAAGCAACAGCAGCGGATTTAACGCAAAAAGCGCAAGAAGCCTTCGATTCAGGTAACTACCGCGCTGCACGTGTCTATTATGAGACTATCCTGAAACGTTTTGCCGATGATGAGAGTGCGTGCATCGCCGCTCAATATGAAATTGCACACTTGCATATCAAACGGCATCAATGGAAGGATGCGTATACCATACTCGAAAAGATTATGGCTCAATATGAAGGGCCGATGGCGATGCATTTGCCGCCCGATTATTATAAACTTGCAAAAATCGACCATACACGCGCTGCGGAAAAACTCCGTATTAAGACAAAGCAGTAGGCTCCGCCGATTTTTGCACTGTGTTAATATTGTATTATGGTATTGAACGGAATAGACCGGATATGTGATTTCGATTCTCTTTTTAAAGGAAAAAAGCTCGGTGTTATTACTTCGCTGTCCGGGCTTTCTAAAGATTTTATCCCTTCGTGGAAAATACTTGCCGAACAGTATACGGTACGCGCCCTCTTCGCGCCGGAGCATGGGCTTTACGGCTGTGAAGACGCCGGCACGGTATGGGAAGGCGAAAACAAATCGGTTTCCGGTATTCCGCTCTACAGCCTCTACCGGCAAGACGGGCAGGATTTTAAGCCCGATATGCTGGCCGATATCGACACCTTAGTCTACGACATTCAGGATGCCGGCGTCCGATTTTATACCTATATTTCTACATTGATACTCGCAATGCGGGCAGTATCGGCGCATGGTAAGGATTTTATCGTACTTGACCGGCCTAATCCGCTCGGCGGCGTTAAAACGGAAGGTAACATCGTAAAAAAAGACTTTGAAAGTTTTGTCGGTATGTACTCGCTGTGCATCCGCTACGGTTTAACCGCCGCCGAACTTGCACGAATGGTACACACGGAGGAACAGCTGCGCTGCCCGCTGCATATTATACCGATGGAACACTGGCGCCGCGATATGCTTTTTACCGAAACCGGCCGCGTGTGGATACCACCCTCCCCCAATCTGCCGCACTTTGACAATACGCTCGCCTATCCGGGTACCGCGTTGTTTGAAGGATCAGATGTATCGGAAGGCAGAGGCACGGCAAATCCGTTTACCCTTATCGGCGCTCCGTACATCGATGCGGAAAAACTTGCCGATACGATGAATGCTGCAAAGTTGCGCGGCGTGCATTTTTTACCCGCCCGTTTTACCCCTTCCGCCTCCAAATACGTAGGCGTGCCGTGCCGCGGCGTACAACTTTTTATCACCGACTACAAAGCCTTCGAGCCGGTTAAAACGGGCGTAACGCTCTTGTTTGCCGTTAAGATTGCCTACCCCGATGATTTCCGGTTTTTGCCCACTCCGGAAGCAACAGCCGCAGACGGAAATCTTTCGGCTTCGATAGACCGGCTCGGCGGAGACAGCCTATTGCGGACAGCCTCTTCCGCAGCTGAAGTGTGCAGCATATTTGAAAAAGAAGCGAAAACTTTTTACCGGCGTATCAGGCCGTTTTTTATTTACTCGTAGGAGGGAGCAACTATGAACAGCACTACGTTAACCGAACATATCGGACAGATGTTTGCCTGCGGTTTTCCGGGGACGCAAATGCCGGAAGACTTTATCGCATTGGTAAAAAAATACAAGGTTGGCAATGTTATCCTCTTTAAGCATAACATTACAAGCCTTGTGCAGCTCAAGACGCTCTGTGCAGATATACAGACCCTGATTACCGCTGAAACCGGACACCCTGCCTTCATCACGATTGACCAAGAAGGAGGCGCTGTTTCACGGCTTGCCGAAGACTACTATAACGTACCGGGCGCAATGGCACTGGCGGCAACCGGCGATGAAATAAATGCCTACACCGCCGGTAAAATCACGGGAGAAATCCTCCATGCCCACGGCGTAAACTTTGACTTAGCACCGGTGCTGGACGTCAATTCCAATCCGCATAATCCGGTTATCGGGGTACGCAGCTATGGAGATGATCCTACCCTTGTCGGCTGCTACGGGCTTCAGATGGTACGGGGACTCACCGCAGGAGGAGTGCTCAGTGCCGCAAAGCATTTTCCCGGGCACGGCGACACATCAGTCGATTCGCACCTCACGTTACCGACCGTCCGTAAATCAAAAGCGGAACTGGAAGAGATGGAAATTGCCCCCTTTGCACACGTCATCAAAACGGGACTGCTTCCCGCGGTTACCATCTCGCATATTCTCTTTCCCGCCATCGATGAGCAATTCCCTGCGACCATCTCTAAAAAGATCGTAACCGGCTTATTAAAAGAAAAACTCGGATTCAACGGATTGGTTATCAGCGACTGCATGGAGATGAAGGCAATGCAAACGTACTTCGGCACCGCGGAAAGCGCTGCGGCGGCAATCAATGCGGGTATCGAACTGATTTTTATCTCCCACACCATACCGACCGCCTGCGCCGCCATCGAAACGGTAACGCGCGCCTGTGCGGACAAACAGATTTCTGCAGCAACCATCGAACAGGCAGCCGGAAAGATTATCGGCTTAAAAAAGCAATTCAAACCCGCACAGCCGCTGCCGGAAAAAACGATGGAAGAATATCGAAAAACCATTGCAAGTCTCCGGCGCAAAACGCTGACGGGCTATCATCTGTCCGAAAGCGGATTCCCCAACCTCGGCAGCAAACCGTTTTTTGCCGGCCCGCAGCCGTTCATTGTTACCAATGTGTCGAACGACGTCGATAATTCAATCAGCTTTGCACGCTCCATGCAAACCGCATTCGGCGGCACCGGCATCGATACGTCGATCGACCCTGACGAAGCGGAAATCGCGCGAATCGTTGCGCAGGCGGAATCGGCTACCGGTATCGTCGCAGCGAGCTATAACGGACACGTAAAACAGGGACAGCTCAAATTGATCCAAGCCCTTACACGCCTGCATAAACCGATGATCGCTGTCGCCCTGCGCAATCCCTACGACCTCGGCTGCCTGCCTGATACCGTCTGCGGCCTCGCTGCCTATGAATACAGCAATGCAGCACTATCCCGTATCACCGAGATGCTCAAAACGAATGCCAAACCGGAAGGGCATTTCAGCGTTACTATCCCGAAGATTGTACTTGAATAAAATAGGAAATATGATCATGAATACAACCGAACAAAATCCCGCTAGGGAGATACCTTTTTTTAGACCGTCGTTCGACCGCAGAGAAGAAGAAGCGGCAATCCGCGTGCTGCATTCGGGCTGGCTAACAACCGGCAAGGAAACGCTCGCCTTCGAAAAAGAGTTTGCCGATATGGTACACAGCCCGTATGCGCTTGCAGTCAATTCCGCGTCAAACGGATTGATGCTCGCAATGGAAGCCTTCGGAATCGGCAAGGGAACCAAAATACTCACCAGCCCGTACACTTTTGTCTCGACTGCAACCAGTGCCTTGCACCTCGGCGGAGAAGCGGTCTATGCGGATATCGAAGCGGACTCATACAGTATCGATCCGGAAAAAATCGAAGATAAACTCAAGCAGGATAAAAGCATTAAAGCGATTGTGCCTATCCATATCGCAGGAAACCTCTGCAATATGAAAGCGATTAACAGCCTCGCAAAGAAATACAACGTTGCGGTTATCGAGGACGCAGCCCATGCCTTTCCTGCAAAAACAGCGGACGGCTACGGCGGTACCTTCGGCGACGCGGGCGTGTTCTCTTTTTATGCCACCAAAACCATCACAACCGGAGAAGGCGGTATGATCTGCGTCCGCAATCCCGAAGCGGCGGAACGCATTAAGCTGATGCGCTCCCACGGTATCAACCGCACAATATGGGATCGCTACACCGACAAGCACGCCAGTTGGCAATACGATGTTGTTGCGGAAGGCTATAAATGCAACCTGCCGGATATTTTATCGGCAATCGGCAGAGTACAGTTACAAAAGGCGGAAGAGTTTTACCGGAAACGGAAGCTCATCGCCGAACGCTTTACCCGCGCCTTTGAACCGCTCGACTTTTTTCAAGTTCCGCCGGACGGAGCAGGCAATGCGTGGCACCTCTACCTCCTCCGCATCGCACCGGAAACGCTTTCCGTCGGCAGGGATGACTTTGCCCGCGCGCTGCAAGAACGGGGACTCGGTATTTCAGTCCACTTTATCCCCCACTTTGAACTGACCTTCCTGAAAGAGCGGTATAACCTGCGCGCACAGGACTTCCCCAATGCCGCAGCGCACTATTCGCAGAGCATCAGCCTTCCGTTCTGGCCGGATATGACCGATGAGGATGTGCAGTATGTCATCGATACGGTAATCGATACTGCAAAAAAGTTCCGCAGATAGGAAAGATACAGTAGGGATTTTGACAGGAAGTTTGATATGATAGAACAATTTGTTTCGGATATGAGCTTTGAGGGGCAGCGCTATGCGGTGATTGTCCGCGCCCCCGTATCGTCGGGGATCATTTCCGCCGTGCATCTGCCGCCCTTACCGGAAGGGTATGCCTTTTACGGAGCAGCGCAGATTCCCGGACAAAAAACCGTCGAAGTATTTGAACACTCGATCCCGCTTTTTACAGCGGACGAGATAGAATATAAAGAACAAGCAGTCGGAATCCTTACCGGCGATAATGAGGCAACACTTGAAGCGCTGCGGAAAGATATCACAATAGAACTGGAGCCGATACCCGAAGACAGTTTTGAGGCAGGACGAACGCATACGCTGTTTGATTATCCTATTATTGCACGGGAAGATCGAACTGCCGGAAATATCGATTCAATCTTTGAAACAGCCCCTTCGACCGTATTCTCATCGCTTAAAATCGCTTCGCAATATGCCGCCCGTTCGGAGCCGTTTTCCGCCGTTACGGTGTTCCGTGAGGACGGGCTCGACGTCTATGTGCCTACCCAGTGGCCGTTTCATGTCCGTACCGCGGTAGCAAAAGCGACCGGTCTTACGGAAGAAGCGGTTGTCGTGCATCCAACCCAAACCGGCGAAACATTCAATGAACTTTTATGGTTCCCGTCTCTCCTTGCCTGTCAGTGCGCTGTTGCGGCGGTTCTACAGCGGAATACCGTTTCGCTCAATCTATCCGCGGAAGAAAGCCGGACGGCAGCGCCTAAAACGCCGGAGATGATTATCGAACATAAATCGGCGCTATCAGACACTTATTCGATTGACGCAATGCAGATATCGATTATTGTCAATGCCGGTACCTGCTGCCCGCTCATCGGCAATATACTCAAGCAAATGACCGCCGCTGCATTAGGGCCGTACACCGTACCCAACTACCGGATCGAAGTGCGGGCTTCAAAAACAGCGGATGGCCTTATCGATATCCTTGAAGGCTGGGGCGACTACTATATATCAAACGCGCTGGAAAACCACATCAACAAGATTATTCAGGATTACAATCTCTCTCCGGCGGAATGGCGCATAAAAAATATGCCGGACGATTACAGCGCCGTTTTTTCAAACCTCTTCGAACTCTTAACCGGCAAAAGTGATTTTATCTGTAAATATGCCGCGTATAATGTTTTTAACCGAGGCAAAACGGATAAACGGGACGGACGGTGGCGCGGTATCGGCTTGGCAGCGGGCTTTCAATATAGTGGATGTGCCGCAAACTTCACGTATACGGCAGAGCTGACGTTGGATGTCCACAACCGGCTTTCAATTAAGGCGGAACCGGCGGAGGATGATTTAAAGAAAGTCATCAGGAAGCTTGCTGCGAAAAAACTGGAAATCGCCGAATCCGATATTACCTTTGCCGGCCTTACGACTGCCGATATGAATGAGTCCGGGCCTGCGACTGCCGGCAATACTGCGGGTATTGTCCTACCTCTTATTGAGCAATGCCTGAGCGATTTGCAGGAGCAGCGATTCCGCAATCCGCTCCCGATCAGTATTTCGAGAAGCACTCACACCCCGCAGCCCGATACTCCGCAGCCGGACGTTTCCTCGGCAGAAAATGAAACCGGTAAAAACAGTGTTCCGTTTATTGCCAAAACGCCCGCGGCCTGTATTATCGAACTTGAAATGGATACGGTTTGCTATAAAATACAAATCCGGAAAGTGTGGTTCGCTTGTCATCCTGGAAAAATCTACGAAAAAAAGCAGATTCTCAACTATCTGCGTAAAAATATTGCCGCGGCATTATCACGTACTGCTCAGGAAGCGCTCCCTTCAGCCGAAATCGATGATACTCCCCTCCCCTATTCGGAATACCGGATGATACTGCCGAATGAAATGCCGCCCCTTTCCGTGGATATTCCCGAACGGGGACGTTCGATGAGCGCTTTTGATTCATCTGCACTGAATATACTGCCCGCTGCATATCTTGCAGCGTTGAACCAAATACTGCTGCGTGTTCCTGCACGGATAAATACCTTACCGATCCGTAGAGAACAGCTATTCAAAGCTTTGACGGGGAAAAAATAATATGAAGATACGATTTCATCTCAATAATGAGGCGGTAGAAATAGAAGCTGATGCCGATGAACGGCTGTCAGATGTGCTGAGACGGGATTTCGGCATCTTGAGTGTACGGAAAAGCTGTATGCAGGAGACGTATGCTTCCTGCACAGTGTTATTAAACGATCATCCGGTGCCGTCCTGTATGCTCCCCGTCTTTGCTGCAGCGGGGCAAAACATTATCACACTTGAAGCCTTTAGCGCTACGCAGGAATATAAAGATATTATCACCGCATTTGAAAAAGAAGGCATTACACTGTGCGGTTTTTGCTCTGCGGGTACTCTTTTAACCGCTCACAGTATTGTACAAAAACATTGGAACCCCACCGACGAACAAATACGCGATGCCTATATCGGAATCGTGTGCCGGTGTACCGATATTGTTTCGATCACCGCGGCGTTAAAACAGGTATGCAAATCAAAGAGGAGCAAGCGGCATGAAAAATAATTATATCGTCAATACCGCAAAAAACATGGCCGAGCTGTATACGCTGATGCAGAACCATACCGACATTACTCCGCTTGCCGGCACTACCGGATTGCTCAAAGATTGCCATACCGACCGTTTCCTCTTGCCGGAATCGATTTTATTCCTAAAGAATCTTCCCGAACTTGAAACCATCGCCAAACGGGAACGCTTCATAGACTTCGGCGGTGCCGCAAGCCTCAATACCATTTTAGAGCTGGGAGAAAAAAACGTACCGCGGATTCTCTATCAGGCGATTTCCCTTGCGGCCAATCCCGGTATCCGCTCGCTTGCAACCATCGGCGGAAACATCGCGCAAGCGCCCATGCAAAATTCCTGCCTTATCCCATTAATCGCGCTCGATACCAAAATCGAAATACGGACACGGAAAGAAACATTTTGGATGCCGCTGATTCAGTATTGCGACGAAAGCAGCACTGCACTGCGCCAGAGCCCGCATATTATCCTCCGTGTGCGCGTTCCGTTTGAAGAATGGACTATTTCATATTATAAGCGGCTTGGACCGGTCGGTCATATTACTGCCGATACCGCCTCTTTTGTATTTATGGCTCGCACACAGAAAAACCTGCTTTCCGATGTTAAACTGCTGTTCGGCAGCACTCAGCTGATAAAGAGTAAAGAGTTTGAAAACCTCTTAACCGGAAAGGGACTCCCCATCGACCGGCGCAGTGTCGGCGCATTGATGAAAGAAACCGAAGAGATTTTCAGCGACACCTTTTCCGCCGCGGAAATCTCCGAGTTCCAAAAGGCGTGTTTTTTCAATTTGATTGAAGAGAGTATCTACTTACTAACCAATTAAGTGTAGATTGACAAGTTATACCGCTTAAATCTTTATCCTCATTAAGAGCGGAGCAGCTTCTGCTCCGCTCTTTTCATAAGGACACCTGATGAGTCGATACTCAAACAGCTCCCAGTCTACTTCTTCTGTGCGGTTTCAAAGGCTCCGTCTTCGGCAACGGCATAGCCGAGGATGGGATTTGCAGTGCCGTTACCGCCTACAATCCATTCATCAGTACCTACAGTACCCGAAGCCGTAGGAATCTCTTTTATCACACCCGTAAAACTATCTTTATACACACCGACATTGATGCGGTATTCCCGTATCATATTCGTAGCCGGAACAATCGAAACCTCCCATGCACCGGTAAATCTTTCATCGGTAAGGGCACCGGCTTTTATGCTTCCGCTTCCTATTCCCGCAGTCACTTCAGATGCAGACGGAGCCGTTTCATCGACCAAGTAAGCAAGCTTCGCACTTGCTCCGCCCTGCATATAGTAGCTGATGTACGGTATCCATTTTCCGCCAGTCTTGGCCCGTGCAAGATCAATAGACACGTGCGTACCGGTAAGCGAATAGGAGTCTACAATGACAACAGACCAGCTTGCATTATTGTATGCCGGCAAATAAGCGTACTTTAAGTTACCGCTGTCGTAAAATGCTACGTGTATACCGCCTGAGGGGTCTGCAACACTGCGTACATATTCACCGCCCGAACTTATTTTGACGGGAGCTGACCATGTAACATTATCCTTCCGAGGAGTTTCTGTTCCGCCTGCGTATGAATACATTAAAGAACGCTCCTTAAAATTATACCATACAGCCGTAACTACATCGTGTGTTGTACCGGCTGTAGCAGCCTTAACCGCCGCAAGCGACACATATTTACCGGAGTTATTAACAGTTCCTGTTTGAGTAGAACCGCCATTATCTCCGGGATATTTTTTTGCAGGAGGCCCTGCCAATATGCTAAATGACGATGCCGGAGGTTCCTGCATCTTACCGTAACCCTTAAGGTCTATCAGCTGCCCATCATATTTATGATACGGCTGCTCTGGATTGCCCCAGTAATTCGTCTTTTTACTAACCGAACCCCAGCGATAGCGAATATGCTGATTGATAGCATCGTAATATGCCAGATAGATAAAGGTCTCTTCGTTAGTAGCGTTGCCTGCAACCGTTGTGATCGAGGGCGACTGTATACGGTCGGGGTCTGCTGTATAGGGATTATTGGTAGTACCGATATTTTCAAGGCGAAGACCGATTCCAAACTGTTCACCTCTTGGAGGCTTCCCTGCTCCGCCGTTGCTGCCATAATTATTTAAATTATTTATTTCTCCGGGTCTTCGGGAAACAAATTTTGAATAAGAGGCAACGCCTCCACTATCCCCAGAGTTCATATCGACACCGGTCGCCATACCATAGGTATATCCGTATTCGTCAAAGACAAAATCCGTATGCACATATTGCGCCCAGTTTTGATCAAAACGACGTGCACTCTTGTAATCGGTTTGTCCTGCAGTATTACCAAAGCCTGCCATGTTAAAGTATTCAACGCCGTTTGCATAGGCAAGCCCTACACTTCCGTCCTTGGGAGAAACCTTTAATACAGGATAACTTATAAAGCCGTTTGCCGGTTTTGCCGCCTGTTTAAACTGCCACACATCAATAAAGCGGTCATCTGTTAATAAGTCGTTATTAACCTTATTCGGTTCCTGATTATAAGGCTTAGTATCGTCGTTTATGTTATTGATTGACTCAATCTGTCCGACTTTTGCAACAAGGGCACCCGATTTTGCAGAACCTATTTTATACTTGGTGCCTGAGGCAGTAAGATCGGTTCCGTTAAGCTTAAATTCTGCACCGCTTAAATTAAAGCCTTCTATGGTTATTTCTTCCGCATCAGCTACAGGATATTTTCCCAAAGCCGTTCTGTTATAGACGGAAGCGTTGCTGCTGAGATCCGAGAGTTTTGTAGTAACCTTTGTTATATACGGCACGATATTCACAGCAAACGCTGTATTGTTGGAATTCTTATCATACAGGCGGTAGCTTGTAATACCAGTAGGAACACTTGTGTCCTTCCAGGTAACCGTTTTTCCGTCGGCAGAAACGGTATCAACCTGCACCAGATATGATTTTTTGCCCTCTTTATTATTTACCTTCTCATACAGACGTATAAACTGATGCTTTACCGCAGTGTGGTTTGTATCGGAAGCAAGAGTCATACCCCGATCGCCGTTCCGTGTACCGATTTTTTCGGCAGGTTCGGTTTTCCCTGCTGCGTTTGTTTTACTTGCCGCATCGGTTACATTGAGCGTTACCGTTTGAGCCAACGCAGGAGTTCCCGTTGTCCACTCATATTCCCATTCAACATAGTGACCGGTATTGCTTAAGCCTTTTTTCACAATTTTAAGAGGAGAAGTTGCCGACCAGGCTCCATTTGTAAACTCATTGCTTACACCGCTGATTCCCGCTCCGCTTAATTCAAGTTTTTTAAGCCGAATATTATCGTAAGCGATACCGCGAAGCATCACCTTACCCGAAACACAGGGATGTGCATTTATAGAGCTTATTCCCGATATTTCGATATGACCTGCAGGCTCTTTTACCTTTTTTATTACACCTGCATCGGTTTCAACATCATAGACAACACTGACAAGGGGTAAATCCGCAGGCTTTGTTATACGGCTGTCATCGCTGTTGTAGTACATCGGCATAATAAAACCGGTGGGCGTAACATCGTCGACAACATCCACACCTACGGTTATATCCGCTTGGGCACACCAATACGGACTGGTAGGAGCCGGTGTAGGAGGAGCCGGCGGATCCGACGGAACCGTTCCTATCGATTCGTCTTCAACTTTGAGAACAAGTGCTTTTTCGACAGCATCCCCGATATTGAGAACATTACTTAAATCAAGGTCTACATGATACTCATGACCGGAAGCATTGGGGGTTACAGAAACAGATTTAACAACATTACTGCCGTTAAGTAAAGATACTTTTACACTTTCCCCATAACCGCCTTTAAGTGTAACTATCAATTGGGATTTTATCGGATTTTTAAACGTAAATTCGGATGCTGCATTTACCGTTCCGGTAAAATCCCTGTTGGCATCTAAACTTCCGAAATCGGTACTTTCAAAAGTTTCATTAGGATCATTATAATCTCCATCACCGGATAAGTCGGTCTTAAAAACGATCTTTTTAATTTCAAGAGGCTTATTTTTTACAATGACATTCGTTATCGTCTCTGAAATTTCATTACCGTTTCCATCATAAGCGGTAACCGTCAGTCGTCCTTTTCCGTTGGGAACATCCTTGGTCTTAAGAGAACCTTTAAAACTGACCATATTGCCGCGTTCTGTGCTTATTTTGTTACTTGCGTGATCGGCTGTCATATCAACCGATACACTCTTAGTCAAACCGCCTTTTACAACTTCAAGTTTTGCCGTAACCTTTTGTACGCCCGATCCGGTATCGGAAGCAATACCGGTAATCTGATAGTCCGAACCGTCATCATAAATCATTTTAGGCTGCTCTACGATGCCGTAATCAAAGCTGCCGGTTAAAGATGAAGCATCGCTTAAAACAACATTTGTACCCGTTATCGAATGTACCTTATATACCTGATTATTGACTAAGACGCGGTATAAATCTTTTTTCGTGTTGTCAAGATTTGCGACAAATTGTCCGCCCGTAAATACGGCAGTATCGCTTTTTACTTTATGCACACCTGCCGCAACAGTCGGCTTACTGTTATCGTATTTGAGCGTTATCATGTATGAAACCGGTACCGGCGTTCCGTCCGTACGGGCATCTATTGCCGAAATATCAAACTGAATATTCCCCGCCTTTTGAGTATAATGCGAGGTTTTTATGGGAATTGCAAAATTATACCCCCGATCGGAGCCGATATTGGCTTGCGTAAACCAGCCTGACGTATTAGACGTATCAAGCTTTTCATAGCCTTGAGGCAGCTGAGCGGCAGACTCGGCCTTTATTGTATTTTGTATACCTGCACTGTGAGATACCGATCCCGTTATTTTAAAATCATCGCCCTTGAGCCACACCGAATTCGGAGTGTAAGGATTAGATTCTGTACCTTTTTGCAGCTGTATTTGGGAAAATTTGGCAACATCGGTATTTATCGTAAAACTTATCGGCTGAGTCCACTCACTGAACACACCGTCTACGTTTTTTGCCTTTACACGTAAAAACACCTCTTTTGAAGAGTCACTACCAAGAATATCGGCTCTAACTTCAGACGGCAGAGTGTAATTCCAATAATATACATCGGGAGACCCGGATGCAGGATAGATTTTAACGCCGCTTGCAGCTCCGTAATTCGTACCGTTTAAGGTCCACGCGGTATTCGATTCAAGCTCCGCCCGTGTTTTTCCCATCTGCAGATAAATTTCTTTAACGGTTTTACCGGATGCGGGGTTTGCCACATGGGCACTGCCGCTTATTAAAATATCGCCGCCCAAGCGATCCCCTTGTTTGGGCGCAGTCAAATCCGCAAAGGGAGTTCCGCCCGCCGGGTCAAATTTTATGGTAAATACATCGGATGTGTGCAGGTTTCCCGCCTTATCAGAAACTTGTATTTGTATGGGGATACTGTGTATGGTACCTCCCGAAGGGACGGATGCTCCATAAGCAGCTGTATATCGAGCGATATCGGATATATTGATAGTCCATGCACCGCCCGAATAGGTCAGTTTACTCCACTCTACACCGCCGGGCTTATGCTCGGTTACAAAGCCGGAATTTCCGATTTTATATTTTACGGTATCGGCATCCGCTCCTGAAGCCATTCCGGATCCGGAAGAAACTTCATCGATTATAGTTCCCATCAGTTGTATTTCTTTGAAAAAAATACCGTGCAAATCGGGGGACGACTGCTTAACCTTAGGGGCGGTAAAATCAACTATTACTGGGGTCTGCCATTCTGTCAGCGTACCCGATTTCGACTTAACATAGAGTTTAAAATTGGGATTTCCCTCAACAAGAGGTACATCATTAACCGTCCATTCTTCATATCCATCGGTAGCCGTACCTGTTTTTGTCCCTGCTTTTTCGCCGCCGCCTACGGACACTTTTACGCTTTCAATTTCAAAGGTGCTGTGTGCAAAAACTTTAAATGAAGCTTTTTTATTATTTTCACTTACTCCGTTTCCGATAACGGCATTTTGTTTTACCAATGTAACGGGAGAAGGCTCGGAATATGTTGTTCCCAACGAAAACCGTATATCTTCAAATTTAATCTGCGGAGAATCGGTATTTACCTCATAGGGGCCGAAGTCGGTATCCGTTTTATTACCGGCCTTATCATAGATACTTACACGCAGATAGTTATCTTTTTTTTGTCCGAAACTTACAACCGCCTCCCATTTATACGGATCTGAAGAAGATACGGGATCAATGAGTGTAGCAGGACTTTCGTTAGGTTTATATACTATAGGAGCGGACGAATTTGCCTTGGTACCGACCCTATAGGTTACTTTATCTATATTCGAAATTTGGCTAAGCTGAAGACCCGTGGGTATTTTATCGGCCGCCGTTCCCTTAAATGTATGCGACCATGTACTGAATGTATGATTTTCGGTTTCAACGGGATCCGTTAAAACAGCCGGCGACGGATCCGTTTTATCAAAAATAAACGGAACATATGCAGTATTAAATAATACATCGCTCTTATATGCACGCACATGAACCGTATGATTTCCCTCGGGAAGTCCGGACGTTGATACCTTCCTCTTATATACGTCCGGGGAATCTAGTGTTAAAAGCGAAGGACCGGAGGAAGCAGGAGTACCTGTAGGATCCGCATCAAAGTTATAGTCTACTTTACCGCCGGATAAATTTTTTACATCACAGAAGATGTCGAAGTCGGCTTTTTGATATGTCTTCAACGTACGGAAAAATATATACGGGGCGCCTGTCGCTTCAAGCTTTATAATGAAATATCCTTCTGAAGGCTTATTGCCTTCGCCGTAAGGTACAAATCCGCTATTATTTTTTACGTCTGTGCCTTCGACATTAATCCTGTATAAACCCGGTTTTGTATCGGCAGGCAGCAATTTTGTTATTTTTATAAGATTGCCGCTTAGTTCGACACCTGAAAAATCGGCATTATCCGCTGCTGCATCAAACAATACTTTTTCCCCGGTATAGATACCGTTTTTTAAATTTTCAGCGGTTTGTCCTTCGCAAAGGGAAACTTTGATTCCACGTGTTTTATAATCGGTACCTGCAACAAGAGCATTACCGTCCCTATTCGGATATAATTCAACAGTTAAGGCAGTAGTTGAACTAAACTGCATTAACGGGGGATTGGGCTGATCAATAAACGGTGAAATACCGACAAGCTTAAATCCCGGCGTCTTCGCCGGATTTAGCGAAAATACGCTTTTCGTTGTATTGGATATTATACGTTTACTCAATAAAACATTGCGGGCTGCTTCATCGGTATGCCGCAAATCGTATACAGCCTGTTCGTGCGGGGTGCCGCCGTTTTTTCCTTTTTTACCCGAAAAATAATCGCTTATAACCTTTGCCGTATATTTATTTAAATCAAGATCAGCTTCCAGTTCGTTTTTAATATAATAAAAAGCCGATTCATTTCCCCTATTATCATTATCGGCAGTTGCATCATCACATATTCGGGCATTATCCTGTAAAGCTATAACAGCTTTTAAAGGCTTATCATTTCCTCCTGCAGCATTCAATAAATTTGTGTAATCCGAATCAGGATCACTTGCCATAACAAGATCAACGGAGGTTTCTTTATTCTTTTTTGTTATGGACAGACTATCATTTACCTTCAAGGTAACCGAACGCAGTTCGTACATATCGGCTGCCGAACCCGTAATTTTCATCACGGCACCATATTGATCTCCCGAAGGATTGACCGCATCATTCGCTGCCGATAATGAGGGTCTTTCAACGATAAACACGGGCGGCGTATTGTCGATTTTATAGTTTTGGGTAAATGTGGACGTCTTTCCGCCCTTGTCGGTCACGGTAACGGTTGCCGTGTATTCACCATCGGGAATAGGATACACTTTTACGAGAGGATGATTGTCTATCGTTCCCGTAAATTCATTATTTATATCTGCCTTCCACGATGTGCTAGGCACTCCGGGATTTGAAACCGCAGCATAAAACGGACCTTTTCGGTCATTCGTTTCGATATTTACAAAAACAATGGAAACAGATGTAACACCCTCGTCATCCTTTGCCGTTCCCTTTAAGACAAACGAACCCCGTATCGGCATTTCACCCGCATCAGGATAGGTGATCTCACCGCTCGGCGGAAGAATATCGATCTGACCGCCCAAACCTACATACGGTTTACAGGTAATACCTGCAAGGGCAGTTAATATAATCAGTACAAGAAATACTGCACGATTCATCTTTTTCATAAGCCTTTTCTCCGCTCCATTGAGCAAGCGTTTCTAACACACTCCGGCGATAAAAACGCACTATAATTTCTTCTGCTTCGCTTCTCTGCGGCAGAACCTTACCGTCTTGCTTTCACCTCTGAGCGGTAGCGACATAACCGGTACAACTTTCTGCTATCCCGCTTCCCGTATCGGCAGGAATAGCGCAAAACTTTAATGTTGCTAGTTGATAAACTTTTTGTACGATTACTTTTTATGGATGACTTTTAGAGGGCGGCAGATTACCGCATATATTACTAAATCTCATGTGATGTATACCGATAATTAAACATTTTGTCAAGCAAAAAATAAATCTTAAATCTTTATCCTGCCTTTGAAGCTGCGCATTAGAGTCAGTTTGTCGGTGTACTCCAAATCGCCGCCGACCGGCAGTCCCGATGCAAGGCGGGTAACCTCGACGGGGAGATCGCGCAGCACCTTTTGGATATAAAGAGCGGTGGTATCCCCTTCGATTGTCGGGTTGGTTGCGAGAATCACTTCTTTTACCGCAGTACCGTATTCTTCCTCCGGTTCTTCTTACTGACCAATTAAGCGTACATTGTATCAGAGTTGCTTCTCATGCTAGTATCAACATTATGTTACGGCATACAATATTTTTTATATTACTACTGTCCGCCTACACCGCTACAGCAACGGATACACACATACAAGGTCGTATTCCTTCTCCGCTGTACGGTATAACGCTTGACGATGTTTCAGAGCATTCTATCACAGCTATCATAGATGCAATTAAAGCACTACCGGTAAAACCGACAGCACGTATTGTTATTGATGCTGACAAAAAGCCGGCTGATTTTGTTTCACTTCTCGCCGGTATTCACGAAGTCGCGTATATTATGCTTTGTCCATGCGATTCGTATGATATGGCTTTTTATAAAACAGCCGAATCCTATAAGGCGCGTTTCGCCGAATGTGCGGCATATCTCACGCCGTACGTAGATATTTGGGAAATCGGAAATGAAGTCAACGGAGAAGGATGGTTGGGCGGTTCGGAGAAATTGATTGCCGAGAAGGTTTATACGGCGTGGAAATACATACATCAGCAAGGTTTTGCAACGGCACTTACCGCATATATGGCTGATCCGGATTATCAAAGTATAACAATGGAGGACTGGCTTTTAAACTATATTCCACCTGATATGCGGAATACACTTGATTATGTATTAGTCAGTTACTATGACGATGATAATGACGGTAAGCATGAAGAATGGCAGAATATGTTCAAAAATCTGTATAATATGTTTCCTAATTCTTTGCTTGGATTCGGTGAATGCGGGTTTGCAAAACCACACAACGCAGGAAAAACCTTCAATGCCCAGGCAGATAGATATTATCGTATGCTCCCCTATAACCACCGCTATATCGGCGGCTATTTTTGGTGGTATTGGCAGGAAGACTGTATTCCTCATAAACAAAATTCGCGTTGGAGCAAAATAGCCGATAATTTTTTGTGGATGAAAGAACAATACCGCTAAACAAGACAATACAAAAAGCGTCGCCGTTAAAAACCAAAGTTTTTAACGGCAATGCCCAAAACTTTTATTTTACCTTACAAAAACACCTACTTTCCTACATAGAATGCCGCGCGGTAATCCGAACTGGTTTTAAACCCTACCGCAACAGGCATCTTCTCCGTAGTATTGTAATACTTTGCCTTCGTTTCAATACAGATACGGCCGTTTGCTGCCCGTTGGTTAAGCGGAGCGGTCATTGTTTCCCAGCCAGCTACATCCGTTCCCGTATTGTTAAAGTCCATAGAGGTTTTATAGGCAATCCGGATAGCATCGTACGAGTTGGGACGGGACATATACGTAATATAGGGCATTGTGCCGTCCATGGTCATCTCTATAAACGTACCGGAATCATCCAGTACTTCGGAAGTGCCAAACTTATACTTTGCTGAACCGGTATCGGACGTATTCGTGGATTTTACATACACGAGCTGCCCCCTGGTGTTTTGGAACGCGATATGCAGAATCCCATCACTGCCGATACATGCATTTATGTAGTCGCTTGCAATCTTACCGTTCGGATCCGAAGAAGCGAGAACGCTTTGAATCTTCCAATGATCTGATGATGTAGGTTGTTTTGACGTACTTTTTGCAAGCCGTAAGGTTCTCGTAGCAGCATCCATGTACACTACAACAGGATAACCGTCCTTAGTTACCGTAACGTCGACAGATTCCCACACTGCACTTGAAACGGAAAGACTGTCTTCAAAATTGTTCAGTACATACGGTGTCTTATACGCTGACTTGTTGGGACTCACAAATGTAAATATATTATTGGGCGAATCAGGCGGTACAGCTGTATCGACCAAGTGATCAGGAACTTTATATTCTCTATCTGTTATGTCGGTATTGCCGTCTATGACACACCATGGGAGTGCATGGACTCTTGTATCCGGTTTTTTACTGTCATCTACCCAGGCGAATTTTGCAGCTTCGGTTAATCTATCATAATACACAACATAGATGTTATCACCGGAACGTACAGTCCGTATGTTTTTAAACTGCTGCAATTCATTGTCGTAGGTATACAGTTCAAACCGATACACATTAGTATGCCTAGTTCCAACGGCTGCATCCTTATCATAGAGGTATATACCGCCTGCATACTCAGGAGTGGTATCATTCCATGGGTATTTTTTTGTGCCCGAAAGGTCTCCATTACCCCAGTTATTAGCACCACCGCCATGATAATTTGCAGCATAGAGTACATTTACTTCAGGATTTGGATCGCTTCCAGTAACGGTTATATCGGTTTCTTCCGGCGGGTCATATCCGTCAAATACTCTTGTTGCACCATCTCCGGCTGTAACAGAACCACTTCCCGTAAATTGATTTGAATAATACACTGCCGAAGTTGAGTTATTGCTAAACGATGCATAGAGCGTGCCATTACTATCTTTAGTCATTGCAGGATAAATAGCATTTTTGCTGCCTTTAAACGTATCATGCGCATTTACACGCCAAATATGCACAAATCTATCGTCGGAATGTTCCTTAGCTCCGTATGTATCGGATTTTTCCGTATTACTTGCGGTATAGGCATTTATATTATTTACCGCAGCAACACCGTTTACTACAAGATGCAAATATCCGTCTTTTGCCGTATCGGGAACTGTAAAGGTGAAAGACGAACCGCTCAAAGTAAGATTCTCCATTGCAACCGAAGAACCGGTTCCGTCTTTATTTGCGGTAATCTTTAAAGAGGGAGTGCTTCCTTCAAAGTTAAAGCCTGTAATCGTATTGCCAGCTTCCCCGCGGAGTAAGGGTATCGCACCGCTTCGCGCTCTGTTTGTATTATATGTACTGTTTCTGCTGACACCGGTAATATACGGCACCACGTTAACACTTATCGAAGGCTTATTTGTTGTATCTTGATACAGCGTAGCAGTCACAAAACCGGTATCTACCGCATTTATAAGCTCAATCTTATTACCGGTAACTGATTTTACTCTGGTTAAGTGCTGTGCCTCACCCTTGGTAAAGAGAATAAACTGACCGGGCTTTGCAACGGCAAAATCCGTATGTTCCGCCGTATCATTAGTATCACGGGTTAGAGAAGAAGATGAGGAAGACAGATCGGCAGCCGAGGTTCCTGAAGAATTGGTTCCGTCATAAGCCGAAACACTGATTGTCTTTCCAAGACCTACAGACGTTTTTTCACTGTCCCATTCCAGCTTCCATTTTACATAGTAGCCGAGATAGTCGTATTTAGACTCTTCAACTTCAAACTTGATATTCTTTGAAATATCTTCGCCTATAGACCAGTTATTATTGGTGTTCGTAACAGTTATGTTTGAAGCGTTAGGAAGCGTTGCTGTAAGTTTCTTGAGCTGAACATTGTCATACGCAAAGCCACGGATTGTAACCTTACCTGAAACAGAAGAGGTATCAATTTCCACATGTCCGTTAGCACAGCTGTTTTGATACAGAGAGTTATCGGTTTCGCCGTTCCAGTGGAACGGAAGAATAACTACCGTCGGCGGCTTAGTGTCAAGCGCATCAAAGAGCGTATTGATTTTAACTTCAGCAAAAGAACTCTTTTCAAGCGGAGCTGTGCCGGTCGGTGTACAGTCGTGTGCACTATCCCACAGTTCCAAAACCAATTCTTTGGTTGTTTCGTCTGTAGTATTATCGATTGTATTCAAATTGTCTTCGCTCAACATTATGGCGCCATCGGTGCTGATATTCTGCATATTATGACCGGCCAAAACATTACCGGCATATTTCAAATTATATTTTACCTGTCCTTGCCCGCCGGAAAAGTCAACCTTTATTTTGGAATTATCTTTATCTTTAAAGGCGAACGCACTGCTGGTATAATTCGCGGTAAAGTCGAGATTAGCATCTACGTCTATATCCTTGAGGGCTTTGTTCACATTATCATTTGCGAACTCTACAGCACTTCCCCCTATCTTGGTAGCGAGCGTAATTTTAGAAACCTTTATCGGCTTGTTTTTTACCCGCACATCGACAGCAGGAGCGGTATATTCATTGCCGCTCTTGTCGGTTATGGTATAATGCAGCTTGCCCTTACCATCAGATACGGAACCAAAATCAAGCTCTCCCTTCCACATAACGGTTCCACCAAGCTGTTTGGTAATTCTGTTTTTCGGATGAGTTTCGTTTATGACCGTTTCAGGTGATTTAATTACCGTATGCAATACGGGATCAGTTTCAACACTTACCCAAGCCTTCACTTCTGCAACACCTGAACCACTGTCATTCGCCACACCATTGATAATCCATTTTCCACTGTTGTTTTTGTATATCAGCGTTTCCGGTTTATACAGAATATAGCTGTGACGTCCAGCAGTAAGAGCCGGAGAGGCGGTAAATTCAATCTTATCGCCCGTTACTTTCGTTACCGTGAGTATATGATTGTCCGCCAGTATTTTGCATCCGCCGCCGGAAGATTCTGTAGCGCCCAAATCTTTCACTTTTTGCGCCAGCTGTGCGTCAGTTATCGAATCAGAAGCAAAATTCCCGATATTCATATATTTATCGGTACCGAAATCACCGATAGGATCGGTGGTGTCGAAGCGGAAGGTAAACGTTTGTTGTGTACTCAATGCCGGAGATGTTGTATTTTCTGTAATGGAAATAGTTACACTAAACTCTCCAGCCGCTTTTGCAGCAGAGCTCAGCGCATCTAAGTCGAACGGAATCTTTAGCTCATAATTTCCGTCTGCAGCATCAGCTATCCAACCCGCTGCTTTAGCTTGAGCAAGATCATAGTTCACACCGCCAGCCAAACCGGTCGATGCAATTTGAACAGCCTTTATACCCGAATCGTCTTTTAATGAGCCGATCAGTTTTTTATTGCGTCCTACCCACATATTAGGCGTATAGTCTTTTGCGTTTGCACTGCCGGCAAGAACGGTACTCGAAGAATCGTCTACTTTAACGGCATTGGGACTTCCAATCGTAGGAGCAGACTTATCGACGATTATTTTTATTTTATCGCTCCAGTCCCCCATCGATGTACCATTTTTATTTTTCGCACGGACTCTAAAATAGACATCTTGGTTTTGATTGGTTGCATGATTAAATGAACCGTCGCCGTTTATACTGATTCTCCAGTCTGCGCCTCCGTTAGTATCTGTCCCCGGAATAAGCTGTCCGTTTCCACTATTGTACCAATTGATTGTACCAAATGTTCCATCTGCGGCAGAGGTAAAATTACCATCACGAGAAAATTGAATATATACTTCACGCACCGCTGCCGGTCCACCTTTAGGTACACTTGCAGTTCCGAATATCTGTATAGTACCGCCTAATTTTGTAGTAGGAGTAGTATTCTGCGGTGAAAGTACTTTCACAATCGGCTTTGTTCCCTCAGTATCAAAGAGTATCTGTTTTTCATGTACAGCTTTATTCCCCAGTTCGTCTTCCGTAAAAACATATAACGGTATTTTTCTATATCTACCGATAACCGCACCGTATTCCGATGAAGGAACGTTATCCAAATTGATGTGAATACTCCACGAACCTTTTGTCGAAGTATCAGGAGCATCTTTCATTATTTTCCAGCCGGCAGCAGTATCAACCGTCGGCGCAGGAGTCTTTTTACCCAGTATGTATTTAGTTTTTTCGGGATTTACTCCGGCCCATTCATCGCTGACACGGCCTAAAACGACAATCACTCCCGCTTGCGGATCGGTTTCTTCAGGATATACTATTTCAATCGTCGGCCCCGTGTTATCGACGGTAAATTCGGTAGTATCCGTATCGGTAGAACCGGAATTTGTTTTAGCTAAAAAGTGAATTTTATGGATGCCGTCCGAAAGATGGTTCCCATTCCAAAGAAGCTTTCCATGCGAATCAGTAGTTAAAACAACCGTCGCTTTGTAGCGAGGATTGCCCGGGTCGGAACTGACCTTTGTAAGAATCTTTGTTGTATCGGGACTACCGGCATTTACCGGTGCACCTATATTGTAATATACAGCACCAGTCGAATCGATACCGGTAACATCCGCTTCTATATCCACAGTTGTATTTTTAAAGCCTTGCGGACGGATCGGACGTATTCTCGGCCCATTTCCGGTAGCAAGAAAGTTTATTATATAAAGACTGTTGATTACCGTATTAGAGGTGTCATAGGCTTCAAATTTATTTGAATCGGCTCCGGAGGTGTCGGAACCTTTAACCTTTACGGCATAGTATCCTTCACCCCAAGACGGATCAAAGACACATTTTACACGTAACTTTCCATCTACTACCGTAATATTGCTTGTATCCGTCAACTCAGAAAATTTTATCAGTTTCTTCTCTTCATAATTTTCATCATTTTTTAAGCTATCCGCTTCATTCGTGCCGGCCGCTTTATTCCATTTGCGTAAAACGATCTCAATATTGCTTTCCTTATACCTAGCAAGGTCAAAGCCGGCCGTCAATGGAGTGTTATTTTTATTACGGATAAGCTCTATCGAAAATGCCGTTTCACCTCCGCTTTTAAAGAGCATCGACGTAGCGTCTGAAAGAGTTAAAGCAGGCTCTACAGGTAAACTTTTTACGCCGACAACTGTAAAACCGGGAGATTGGCTGGGATCAAGTTTAAAAGTGCTGCGCTTTTCAGTCATTTTAATCATCGTCGTTTTAAGTATATTCAAAGCTGCCGCATCGTTGCGCAATTCTTTTATTTTTTTATCATGCTCGTCTTTATCCGACCCCTTTTTACCGGCAAAATAATCGCTGATTACTTCAGGCGTGTAGCCTTTTGCTATGACATCTGTATAAATGCTATCCCACTGATAATACCAATCGGCTTTATTACCTTCGTCTGTTACCCCCCCAGTATATTTGCGGGCATTATCGTATAAATATAATTGACTTCTGATAGGCTTTGTTTTATCCTGCGCTTGCAAATTATATAAAGGATTTGTTTCATTGCCTGAAATGACTTCCGATACGGCAACCCGTGCGTTTATATTGTTGCCCACGAACATATTAGTTATATCGATCGGCGGCGTTCCCGGAACATGCACATTCAGTTTTTCAACGGTATTTTTTTCACCCACCTGCCCCACAACAGAAAAAGTCGAACCATAACCGTCTGAAGGATCCGATGGTGAAGGAGAGGTACTTTCATCAACAAACATCGACGGCCGCTGCACGATAAACACCGGCGGGGTGTTGTCTATTTTATAGCTCTTGGTAAATGTGGACGTCTTTCCAACCTTGTCGGTAACGCTCACAATTGCCGTATATTCACCGTCGGGAATAGGATACACTTTTACCAGATCGTGTCCGGGTTCGATTCCTGTCGATTCGTTGTTTACGTTTATTGTCCACGAAGCTGAAACATCCCCTGCGGAAAATCCTTCGGCGCGATACGCAGAGCTTCTTTCTTTTGTTTCGATATTTTCAAAAACAACCGAAATCGATTGAATACCGTCATCATCGCTTGCACTGCCTTGTAACACAAAGGAACCACGGATCGGCGTTTCCCTCGTATCAGGATAGATGATTTTCCCACTCGGCGGAAGAATATCGATCTGACCGCCCAAGCCTACATACGGTTTACAGGTAACACCTGCAAGAACAGTTAATAAAATCAGTACAAAAGATACTACGTGATTCATCTTTTTCATAAGTTTTTCTCCGCTTCATTTAGCAAGAAAACTATCCAAAACCTGAAGTTTATGGACGGCCCCACGCTCCGGCGATAAAAATGCATTATAATTTCTTCTGTTCCGCTTCTCTGGGACAGAACTTTACCGTCTTGCTTTCCCGTCTGAGCGGTAACGCATAACCGGCACAACTTTCTGCTATTTCACCTCTCGTATAGACATCAATAGCTCAGAATTTTGATGTTGTTGATGATAAACTTTTTGTACGATTACTTTTTATGGATGACTTTTAGAGGGCGGCAGATTACCGCATATATTACTAAATCTCACTTGATGTATACCGATAATTAAACATTTTGTCAAGCAAAAAATAAATCTTAAATCTTTATCCTGCCTTTGAAGCTGCGCATCAGCGTCAGTTTGTCGGTGTACTCCAAATCGCCGCCGACCGGCAGTCCCGATGCAAGGCGGGTAACCTCAACGGGAAGATCGCGCAGCACCTTTTGGATATAAAGGGCGGTGGTATCCCCTTCGATTGTCGGGTTGGTTGCGAGAATCACTTCTTTTACCGCCGTACCGTTGCCGATACGCTTAACAAGGCTTGCAATGCGGAGCTGTTCCGGACCGATACCTTCAAGCGGCGCGATAACGCCGCCAAGCACGTGAAAAAGCCCGCGGTATTCGCCCATGCTCATCAAGGTATAAACATCCTGCGGCTGCTCCACGACACAGATGCATGAGCCGTCCCGCCCCGGATCGCTGCAAACGGCGCACACGTCCTGATCGGTAAAAGCGCCGCATATCGGGCAGGGCTTAATACTCTCGTGAAGCTTGTAGAGGCTGTCTGCCAGTCGGTGGGCATAGGGAGGCTCTTGCTTCAGGATATGATATGCGAGCCGGGCGGCGCTCTTTTTTCCGATACCCGGCAGGCGGCATAAATTGTCGATAAGGTCTTCAAGCGCATTCATTATGACGGCATTCCTCCCGTAAGCGCGGCGAGCGGTCCCATTTTTTCCTTCAAGGTATCCTTAATTTTTTCTATTGCATCGGTATGAGCCGAGCGGATCAGGTCTTGTAACATCGGAATATCGCGGTTATCGACAGCGATGGGATCCAATTCGACTTTTACCATATCGAAGGTACCGCTGAGCGTTACCTTTACCAAGCCGCCGCCCGAAACACCTTGCACGCGGAGCGCCGCCAGTTCTTCTTGCATTTTCCCGAAATGAGTCTGCAAATCTTTTGCGTTTTTCATCAATTCAAAGGGATTTATATTCATTATTCTTCCTCCGGTTCTTCTACAACCACTTTTTTCTGTATGTCAACGATGCTACCTTTGATATTACGCAGCACCATCTCTACCCGCGCAGGGACGGAAACTTTTTGTACCGTCTCTTCTTGAGCGAGCGTTATCTGTATTTTCAATTCTTTGCCGTAAAGCTCCGCCGTCTTTCGGGTTAGGATATTTTTTTCCCGCTGCAGCTGCTGTACTTCAAAAGGGTTGTGAACAGCCATATACAGGATGCCGTCCCGTTCGCGCCAGTTGAGCGTTTTTCCGACCGCAGCCGACAGCATCGTATGTTCTATGAGTAGATGCTGAACGAGCGCATCCTTGAGCTCATCGATGCTTTGCACACGGGGCGGCGGCGTGGTTCCGGTTGGCGACTGCCGCACTGCCGAAGGCTGAGGTACCGACACCGGCGGCTGAATCTGCGGCGTCCCCTGCGGTACCGGAACATCCCGCTGCTGCACCGGCGCTGCTCCGGTTGCCGGACGCTGTACCTCCTGTTGCTGCTGCACTGCTCCGGTTGCCGGATGCTGAGTATAACCTAGCGGGGCATTGGCCGAAATTCCTGTCTGCGAGGTGCCTGCTATTCCGACCGAAGCATTGACCGGTATCCCGGCCGATGCGGTATTTCCGTAAGTACCGGCAACCCTCAGCGAAGAGAAGCCGCCGGTCTTAAAAAAGGGGAGTCAGCCCCGCCTTTTTGCGGCACCCCGCTGCCGGGCAGTGCTCTGGTTGCAGATTGAACTGCCGTAGGTAAGCCCGCGAGCAGCGCTTGAGCCGCATCAAAGGCTTCTTTCAGTTCCTTTGGGGAAACATAGTCGGAAAGCCATGCAAGGCGGGAAACCGTTAATTCCAGTTCATAACGAGGATTAAGCGAGAAGCGGAGATCTCTGAAAAGCTGCAAAAACAGATACAGCGCACGCTCAAGCTGTTGCGCATCCCATCCCGTCAGTATCTCCTGCGGAAACCGATCCGCGCGCTGCCCGATCAAAGCCTCTTTTGTAATGCCCTGTTGTATTAATAGAAGACTGCGGAGATAGTTGGTGCAGTCTACCGTAAATTGCTCGGTAGAAACACCGTTTTGCAGAATAGTATCAAGGGTGAGCAGCGCGGCGGCGGCATCTTTTTGAACGCAAGCAGTCAGCAAGGCTCCGATCGAATCAGTACCCGTTAAACCGAGCGTGCTCTGTATTTTTTCAAAGGTGATATGCCCGTCCGAAAAGGCAGCCACTTGATCGAATAAAGTGTAACAATCGCGCACGCTCCCGGTAGCCTCGCGCGCAATCCAGTACAGCGCCTCGTCGTCAGCCTCGATATGCAGCTCCGCCGCCGCCTCTGCTAAAGCCTGTTTAAGCACTTCTACATCGACTAATTTAAAGTTAAAGTGCTGGCAGCGGCTTTTGATAGTTGCCGGAACTTTGTGCAGTTCGGTTGTTGCAAAAATAAAGATAACATAGGGAGGCGGCTCTTCAATCGTTTTCAGCAACGCATTGAAAGCGCTCGTAGAAAGCATGTGAACTTCGTCGATAATATAGATTTTATACCGGCTGGTATTAGGCGGAAAGAGAATTTCGTCCTTGATTTGCCGCACATCGTTGACGCTCGTATTCGATGCGCCGTCTATCTCGATAACGTCGATACTTGAACCGGCCGTAATTTCGCGGCACGAGGTACAAACTCCGCAGGGAGTAGCGACCGTTCCCGTTTCACAGTTGAGTGCCTTGGCTAAAATACGCGCCGAACTGGTTTTACCGCATCCGCGCGGCCCCGAAAAAAGATACGCATGGGCTATTTTTCCCGCTTCAATAGATTTTTGCAGCGTCGCCGCAACAAAATCCTGCCCTAATAAATCTTCAAATCGCTGAGGCCTGCGCCGTGTCGCCGTTACTTGGTACTCCATTCGGAGATAGTATCATAAATTGAGGTTTGGATAAAGTATTTACTCACGTAAAAATCTAACGGAAAGTCTTGCCCTCTAATCGAAAGACTCCTTGTCTAACAAGTCATACACTGATATAGTACACTATGCACACAGAAAAAATTATTATCCTTGATTTCGGAGGGCAGTATATTCAGCTCATTGCCCGCCGTATCCGCGAATGCGGTGTTTATTGTGAAGTACTTCCTTTCGACGCAGAGCTTACCCGTATACAAAGTATTTCTTTAAAGGGAATCATCTTATCCGGAGCGCCCGACTCCGTGTATGCCGATGATGCGGCAACCTGCAATCCTGAAATATTCAACTTAGGGGTACCGGTGTTGGGTATCTGTTACGGAATGCAGCTGATGACGTATTTGCTCGGCGGAAAAGTGCAGCCGGCAGAAAAAAGCGAATTCGGTAAAACCAAGCTCTACACCAGCGGAGATTCGGCAGGTGCAGCGCTCTGGAAAGATTGTCCGGCAGACTCCATCGTGTGGATGAGCCACAACGACAGCGTATCCGCCCTCCCCGAAGGGTTTACAACCATTGCGAAAACGGATAACTGTCCTATCGCCGCTATGGCGAACACCGAACGCGGGTGCTACGGCGTACAATTCCATCCCGAAGTATTACACTCCGTATACGGCACACAAATGCTCAAAAACTTTGTGCGCGGCATTTGCGGATGTACCGAAGTATGGAACGCCGCAACCGCCGCCGATTCGGTCATTCAAGAAATAAAACAAAAGGTCGGCAACAAAAAGGTTATTTCGGCTCTGTCGGGCGGAGTTGATTCCTCCGTCGCTTCGGTACTGGTGCATAAGGCTGTCGGCGATCAGCTTACCTGTATCTTTGTCGATCACGGTCTTTTACGCAAAGACGAAGCTGCACAAGTATTAAAAACATACCGTGAAACACTCGGTCTTAACATCATCCATGTGGATGCCTCCAAGCGGTTCTTAAAAAAACTTGCCGGAGTAACCGAACCCGAACGCAAGCGGAAGATTATCGGTGAAGAATTTATCCGCGTTTTTGAAGAAGAAGCGAAAAAGATCGGCACGGTTGACTTTTTGGTACAAGGAACCATCTATCCCGATGTTATTGAATCCGGCGGCAGTAAAAAAGCGGCGGTCATAAAATCCCATCACAATGTCGGCGGACTTCCCAAAAATATCGACTTTAAAGAATTGATTGAACCGCTGCGGATGCTGTTTAAGGATGAGGTACGGGCGCTCGGCACGGCGCTTGGTATTCCCGATGAATTAGTCAAGCGGCAGCCCTTCCCCGGCCCGGGACTTGCGGTGCGTATCTTAGGAGAAATCACCCCCGAACGGCTGCATTGGGTGCGCGAAAGCGATGCCATCCTCCGCGAAGAGATTGCGCAGGCGGGCTTGGCGGATTCTATTTGGCAGTATTTTACCGTATTCCCCAATGTCCGCACGGTCGGCGCTATGGGAGATGGCAGAACGTATGACAACCTGATAGCACTACGGGCGGTAACTTCCGTCGATGCGATGACGGTTGAGGTCGCGGAAATTCCGTATCCGCTGCTGCAGAAGATTACGCTCCGCATCATCAACGAAGTCAAAGGCATCAACCGCGTAGTGTATGACATTACGCCCAAGCCGCCCGCCACCATTGAATGGGAGTAACGCCATCCGTATGAATATCAAAACCCTTCATATAAAACGACTTTTTCTTTTTCTTGCTCTTATTTCGCTATTTCTCTGCTTTTCATGCAGGTCGGTTCCCCCGTCCATTCCTAAAGCGATTATGGGTACCGGACGCATGACGCAGGAACAACTCGTTTCGTTCTTTTTAATGCAAACCGCATTAGCGCAAACAGAAGAAGTTGATCAGGAAAAAGTCGAGCGGTTGGCAGGGTATTATGTGAAAGAATCCTCAGCTGAAGGAATAAATGCCGATATCGCTTTTGCACAGATGTGTTTGGAAACCGGCTTTTTACAGTTCGGCGGATTGGTAACCGCAGACATGAACAATTTTTGCGGACTCGGCGCGATCAATGCCGAAAATCCGGGTTTGGTGTTTCCCGACGAGCAAACGGGAGTCAGAGCGCATATTCAGCATCTAAAAGCATACGCCAGCGCCGAACCGCTCAAACTTCCATCCGTAGATCCTCGTTATCGCTATGTAAACCCGAAAGGCAAGGCGCCGCATATTTATAACCTTGCCGGAACGTGGGCATCGGATCCCGCTTACGGGCATAAAATAGACCAGCTACTGCGCCGTATGTACGCAGGGTTGTAACGAAAATATAACCGGTAACCTCTAAAAAACTCAATTTTTGAGGTTATTTTAAATTGATTTACAAAGGAGATCACTATGACAATAGCTGAACGTATTAACGTATTACGCAATAAAATGGCGGAATGCGGCTTCGACGCGTATTATATTCCCACCGCCGACCCGCATCAGTGCGAATATCTTGCCGAACACGATAAGACCCGTGTCTTTATTTCCGGCTTTACCGGCTCTGCAGGCGCCGTATTGGTTACAAAAGACAAGGCCTTTTTATGGACTGACGGCCGGTATTTTTTACAGGCTGAAGAAGAATTGAAGGGAAGCGGCATCTTCTTGCAAAAGAGCGGAGAACCGAATGTACCGACCGTATTTGAATATCTTGCACAGACGCTTCCTGCGGGAAGTACGATCGGTATGGACGGGAAAGTGATGGCGGTTAATTCGTTTGCACAGTTTAATTCGTCGCTTCCCGATATGAAGTTTGTTATCGACCGTGATCTCATCGGGGAGATGTGGATGGATCGGCCTGCGCCCGTATTAAGCGCCGCCTTTTTACTCGATGTCCGCTACACGGGAAAATCCGCGTCGGAAAAAATCAAAGAAGTCCGCGCGGCGCTTCGGGAAAAGAAAGCGGAGGCAACGGTTATCGGGGCTTTGGAGGATGTTTGTTACCTTTTTAATATCCGCGGCAACGATATTGAATGCACACCGGTTGTTACCGCCTACGCCTTGGTTGATATGCAGAGGACACGGCTTTACATCGACGCGCGGCAAATGACGGATGAGGTGAAGGCGGCGCTGGAAAAAGAAGGCGTGTCGGTTGCTCCTTACGAAGCGGTTTTCGCCGATGCCGAAAAGTTACAGGGTACGGTCTACATTGATCCGGCACGGACAAATATCTTCTTACGCAACAAGATTAAGGCGAATATCATAGAAGGCCTTAATATCACTTCTTCGATGAAAGCGGTGAAAAACGAAACCGAAATTAAAAACTACCGGAATGCATTCCTCAAAGACGGCATCGCGATGGTCAAAATCCTCAAATGGGTGGAAGATCATGCCGATAGTGGCGTTACCGAATGGGATGTTTCTGAACAGCTGCTGCGCTTCCGTGCCGAACAGCCCGACTTTATCGAAGCGAGCTTTACCACGATTGCCGGATACGGAGCAAATGCGGCGATTATCCACTACGGGCCAAAAAAAGAAACGGCCGCTACCTTGCAACCCAAAGGCTTTTTACTGCTCGACTCAGGCGGACAATATAAAGACGGAACAACGGATATTACCCGTACCATCCCGCTCGGCTCGCTCACCGCGGAAGAAAAAGAAGATTATACACTGGTGTTAAAAGGGCATATCCAGCTCGCCTTAGCAAAGTTCCCCGAAAACACGACCGGCTATAAGCTTGATATCCTTGCCCGCAATCCGCTCCGGAAATACGGTAAAGACTATAAGCACGGTACCGGACACGGCGTCGGATATGTGCTGTCCGTTCACGAAGGGCCGCAGAATATCGGGCTCCGCTATACGGACGCTCCGATGAAGGCGGGTATGATTACCTCCAACGAGCCCGGCTTTTACTGCGCTGGCAGTCACGGTATCCGCATCGAAAACCTCACACTGACAAAGGAATGGAAAACGACTGAGTACGGCACCTTCTTGAAGTTTGAAACGCTGACGCTCTGCCCGATCGACACACGGCCGGTGGTGAAGGAGCTACTGCTTCCCGAAGAACTCAAGTGGCTGAATGATTATAATCAAGCGGTTCGCACGGCGCTGGAACCTCATTTGGATGAGGCACATCGTGCATTCTTAAAAGAACGGACACAGGCACTGTAAGAGGGCTGAGGAGTAAAATAATGAAATCTGATTGATTTTTCATGTATTCCATTATATAGTTATGAGTGGAGGTTCAATATGGCAATGTTACAAGTCCGCGATATAGATGATCGATTATATGATAGGCTAAAATTTGTTGCGAAATTGGATAACCGCTCAATCAGTCAACAAGTTATTACAATTTTACAGGATTATTTTACTTCAATTCCCATAAAACAAAAAAATGCCACGGAAGAATTCTTAAAACTTGCAGGTTCTTGGGAAGATAGCCGAACTACAGAAGCAATAATCGATGATATTTATAGTTCGCGAGTAAATTCTACAAGATTTGAGGCATTAGATGGCATATTTAATTGATACGGATATAATAATTTTTGCTCTTCGTAAAGATAAGTCGGTTCTGATAAAATTTGAAGAGAACAAGAACATCCCCATTTCAATTTCAATGATCACTTATGCAGAGCTGATTTTTGGAGCAAAGCGTTCTCAAAACGAACAGCAAAACATGATTAAAGTAAGGCATATCCGTGAACTTTATCCGATTGAAGACTTAAACGAAGGTGTGATGGAAGTTTTTGCCGATATAAAAGCAAAAATGTTTAACAATGGAATACGAATTGAAGATATGGATTTATTGATTGCAGCAACAGCAATTTACAATGATTTAACACTGGTAACAAACAATGTGAAGCACTTTGAAAAAATCCCATATTTAAAATTGGAAAACTGGAAAAGTTAGGAAACCTAATGCCTGCTTCAATCCGCCATTGCTCTGCAATGCAGGGTAAACAAATGTTAAGATGATAGGAAGATAGAGCAGATGACGGAAAAGCGGACAGCCGCAGGACGGATTATCATGGGGATCGACCCCGGGCTTGCCTCTACCGGCTACGGCATTATTACGGTGTCCGGCAGCAGGATGCGCTGTATCGATTACGGTGTTATTCAAACGGAAGCGGGACAGGTACAGGGGGACCGGCTGCTCATTGTCTTTGACCGGCTTACGGAGCTTATCCGCACATACCAACCTGCTGCCGCCGGTATCGAAACGCTCTATTTCGCAAAAAACGTAACGAGCGCGTTGAGTGTTTCGGAGGCGCGCGGCGTAACGCTGCTTGCCTTAGCGCAGGCAGGCGTTCCTGTCTTTCAATACGCGCCGAATGCTATTAAAAAAGCAGTTACCGGCATTGCGCAGGCGGAAAAGCAGCAAGTACAGCTCACGGTACAGTTATTGCTCGGCCTTAAAACGATACCGAAACCCGACCATGCCGCCGATGCGCTGGCGGCGGCGATTACATACGTAAATACAGTACCTACCTAAGGGTTGTTTTTTTTATATGGGCTGTATATACTGTTCCAATGCTTTTTTATTTATCGGGGCTTCTTTCTTCATTCTACGGCCCCATGCGGCTTTTACAATCATATCTCGTACTTATTTCAATTTCATTTTATGTAGGCTTTTTTTTAACGGTATTCATTTTACCGTGCTTTTATGCCCGTTTACCGAAAGACAGAGGAAAGGAATTCGGTATTTCTCCTGAGGCAGCAAAAGGAAAACCGACCGGCGGCGGGGTCGTATTTATTACGATTTTTGTCGTTATGATTTTTCTGCTGATCATGCCTTCGGGTACGCAAATAGCGGTACTGGTTTTAACATGGTTGGTGATGCTCACCGGCTATCTTGACGACCGGTCGGTTAATCCGTGGGGAGAATACCGGAAAGGCGCATTGGATTTAGTGTTGTCGCTGATTACTGCGACAGTGCTCTTTCATTGGTATTTTGACGATTCCATTTCTTACTGGATTCCGTTTATGAGTCAAAGTATCGCGGTACATCCTGCCGTATTTTTTACGGTTTCCGTTTTAATTTTATGGTTTTCTATCAATACGACAAACTGTACCGATGGAGTAGACGGACTTTCCGGAACCCTCATTTTGATGGCGCTTATTTCGCTTGGTATGGTCTTCTATTTTATTATCGGGAACGTAAAAGTTTCGGAATATCTGCTTATTCCGCATCGGGTAGATGGCGCGCAGTGGGCGCTTATCTGCTTTAGTCTTTCCGGTGTACTGATGGGATACCTGTGGCACAATGCCTATCCAAGTAAGGTGATGATGGGAGATGCCGGTTCCCGCGCACTCGGCTTTTTTATCGGCGTATTGGTTATTATTTCGGGCAATCCCTTCTTGCTGTTAATGACCAGTGGAATGATTCTGCTCAACGGCGGCACAGGCCTTGTTAAAGTGGCGTTATTACGCTTTTTTCATATCCGTATTTTTAGGAATATTCGGTTCCCGCTCCATGACCATATGCGGAAAAACCTTCAATGGTCATCGACGCAGGTATTGATAAAATTCCTTATTTTACAACTGCTGATTACGCTTGCCGTATTTGCAGTCCTATTCAAAATCCGCTAAGCTTTGACTGACTCTGATCGCAAGAGCGCTGTGCGCAGTTCATATGATACGCACAATATCGGTATGGATATGCAGGACGAGCCTGACCCGCTGTTTATCCGGAGCAAAGCGCTTATCGGAACGGAAGGGGTTAACCGGCTTCGAAAATTGCGGGTCGCGGTATTCGGTATCGGCGGTGTCGGCGGGTATACGGTTGAAGCCCTTGCACGCGCCGGTATCGGGACACTATATCTCGTTGACGGCGATACGGTAAGCCCTTCAAACCTTAACCGGCAGCTCTATGCGCTTACCTCTACCATCGGACAGTATAAAACCGCTGCTGCCGCCGCACGAATCGCCGATATAAACCCGGTGTGTACGGTGCATCAGGTTGTTCAGCACATTCTCCCCGATGCGGACGGCTCTCTTTCTTTCTTACCTTTTTTATCCGACATCGATTGTATTGTCGATGCGGTTGATACGATTTCACTCAAGGTTGCACTGGCAGCAGAGGCGGAAAACCGCGGCATCCCAATCGTAGCGGCAATGGGCTGCGGAAATAAGCTCCGCGCGGATTTATTTCAATTTGCCGACATTTACGATACTGCCGTTTGCCCCTTGTGTAAAACCATGCGCGGACTGCTAAAAAAACGGGGAGTAAAAAAGCTGCGGGTACTATATTCCAAGGAAGTTCCCGCTGTCCGCAGCCGTCCGCCAAGCTCGGTTTCATGGGTACCCGCCGCAGCCGGTATTCTGCTTGCAGGCGATCTACTCAATCAGATATTACAGGGGATCTCTAAAAACTCAAGTATAACTTTTAGATGTCCCCAGACGTAGTTCTCTTTTATGAGAAATCCCCATTGATTACTACACCACTACACCATACAGAAATTATCAGGGTACAGCGCCGGTTACTCCAGCTTATATTGCAAAAGCAAAATTCGCAGCGCTTCTCGGTTCGCGACGCCGAAATACTTACAGGCTGCAGCCATGTCTTTTTTGACCACAGAGGTGCTGACATAATAGCGATTTCCCAGCGTTTCGTAAGTTTCACCGTGTTTAATCGAACCGAGGATAAATGCGATTTGGCGCTCCGAAAGCTCATAATCCGATAATTTTAATGTTGAACCTTTCGGCGGCAGGGTAACGGCAGTCGTTACCGTTTCGTTCGGCAACAAAAGATACGAAAGCTTTCCTTCGAGTTTTTGATACAATGCAGCGCAGGCAGTAAGCCCGAATAGTGTCCCTAAGATTTCAAATATAACGAATGTAAATCCGAGGACAGGATAGATTGTTATAGTAACCAGCAACCAGTAGACACCAAGCAATATCACCTTTTTTCTCCGATTAACGGCAAATTCTCCGTTAACAAAACAGAGGATAATACCGATACAGAACATCGAAGTTCCGATTCCCATAAAGCCGACAAGAACGGCATTTCCTGCTTCGACAAAAAAGACAATGTAGGTTAAGAGTTTTTTTTGGGGATGAACGATAAGGATAATGGAAAGACACACGCAAAAAGCGTTCAACCCAGCTTTAATTAAATTCATATACGGTATAACAGATGCATATGGAATAGCTACTTTGATATTCATTATCATTGCAAAGGTCATCATACCGGCATTTAAAATATATAACAGACGATCAGGGCTTAGTTTTTTAGTCATAATCGGCAGTACCATATCAAAAATAGTGTGAAAATTCTAGACTTTCCCAAAGATTATAGCCATGCCGGACAGCGTAACCATGGTTCTTTTTAAGCAACCATGGTTCTTTTTCATTAAAAATGCTGGCTGTATAGAGAAATTCTGCTATTCTATAGTAGGAATATTCTGTGTTAATTCTTTTACATCATCAATAAACATCACAATAACGCAGAGTATATGTATGCTACCGCGTACCAATTCAGCATCCTCAAAAATTGACATTTTGTGCGGTTGCTGAATTTTAGGGAGATTTTTATGCGCAAAGCTTTTATTATTTTAACAGGAATACTGTTTACTCTTTTGTTTGCAACCTGTCAGCAGTTTACCGCAGATATAGACGACTATTTAAGTCTTTGGTCTTCCCAGGCTTTTATTCTAAACTCGACTATAGACAAGAAAACCTATAATGACGCAAACGGTATTGTAAGTGTCGCTTCTGCGGATGATGTTACCATTACGCTGAAAGTACAAAACCCCAAGTCGTTCCGGTTTGTTATGCCGTCCGCGTCCGAAACAAGAAATATCGTTGGGTTTGCTCATTTTGCCGGGACAAAACCCGCAGCCGGTACTGATTATGAACTGACACAGCTTACAGCGGATACCTTGCAGCTTGTATATAAAAATTCTTTTTTGAAAAACTCCGAATGGGGCGAAAAAGATATCTCGTCTACCATCACCCTGTATGCCAATGACGGACGGCCGCCGTTTAAACAAACCTTTACCATTCCTCTTAAAGCGAATACCCCGCCTCCGAAGCCGGGCTATGCCGTTGCAAAGACAGCCGGAACATCTGCTTATTATGTGCTGTGTATCAGGGTGCCGGAGATGGATACGGCAGTACCGGGAGGACTGTTGCATAAAGATCTTACCCGTATTGAGGTCAACGGAACACCCTATACCTTTTCGGTAAACGAGGCGGAACATACGTTTGTAAGGCCGGAGGCTGATGTCTTTATTACGCAGTCCGCTGTAGAACGGCTGAGCGGAGCTGAAGGCGATGAACTTCCTACCGGCAAGTGGGTATTGTATTACAAAACCGATGTTGAAGTGAAAGCCGGCGCTGCAAAAAAAGACTATACAATTAAACTGATAGATAAAAAAGGTTTGGTTTCCGACATATTGAACGCAAGCACAAAACCGAATAAGGCGGAACCTGAAAATATTGCTATTACGAAAGGGACTCCCTCTGGCGGAAGCGGCAGCGACACTAATCCGACGATTATCGGTACCGACAGCAGCAGAGCGGAACTGACGATATCCTCCCCAACGGCGAATACCACGGTGCACTGCACATGCACCGATACAAGCGACGGTTCCGTTACAAGATACAACGCCAAGCACGTTACCGTACTGCTTCCGTTAAGCAGCGCCGGTGAAAAAAAGTACAAGCTGGAGTATTACATAGACGGCGAAGGCTTTGCTGCAACGCCGGTAAAAACGATTTATTATAAGGTTGCGAAAAAGTACACCGTAACATTCAGCGCAGTAGACGGAACCGGCGGAACGCTTAAAGCAAAACCTGAGGGCGGTTCTGAGAGTACAATAGGTTCCGTTTCAGTTCTGCATGGCGGAACCGTAACCTTTACTGCAACACCGACAGATCCAACCCACTACAAGGTAGGAGACTGGACTTGTACACCTTCGGAAGGCTTTACAGGGGCAAGTGGACAGTCGAGTGCCACGCTTACCGTAACGACAGACACAACTGTAAGTGTGCAGTTTGTACAGCTTAATGCTTTAAACCTGAGTAAACTTAAAATACACGGGCGAGACGCTTCGGTCGGTTCCGTTACGCTGCCTTATACTATAACTCAAGTGAAGAAAGAGGATATAAGTCTTGCGTTTAGCGGACAGACGGGAATTGACTTTACCGTAACACCGTCATTGCCGCTTAACTTAACGGAAGGAGAGAGTCTAACCATTACCATAAACGTTGCAGCAGATCCAGGCAATTATCCTGCGTGGTCAAAAACGGTAAGCATAACCCGTGTGAAAAACGACGTTGCAAAGTTACGGAGCTTTACGCTTAACGGAGAAACCAAAACTGCGGCTTCCGATAGTTCTTTTGCGAGCGAATACGAGGTTGCGTCCGAGCAGGCAGAAGTAAAAGGCTTTAGCTTTGATACCGGCAGTGACGGAGCAACGGCAAGCGTAAGCCCTGCGGGCAGCGAATCTATCCCAGTCAGTACGGGTAAAAAGTTTACCATCACGGTAACAGCTCAAAACGGTACGCAAAGCACCGTAAAATTTACCGTAAAGCGCAAAAAATACGACGTATCTTACAGTGTAGACAACGGAGTGGGCGGAACGCTTAAAGCAACACCTGCGGGCGGCACTGAGAGTACAACAAGCTCATCAGCGACCGTTTCAGTTGAGCACGGTGGAAGTGTAACCTTTAAAGCACAGCCCAACCTCGCGTGGGAAATTGAAGGTTGGACGCTTGACAGTACCGCTATAAGCGGGGCGGATAGTACCTATAGTCTTTCTAACATAAAGAGCGATAAAGCCGTAAAGGTGAAGTTTAAGAAGGTGACGACCGTAAAACACACCGATAATAACGCGTGGCAGTTGTTAAAAGAAGTTGTTAAAATCGCTGACAATAATGCCGTTATCATCATAGACGGTGAAATAAAGGCGACAAACGGAGACAATGCGGGTGAAATCAAAATAAACAAACACCTGACGATTAAAATGGCGGACGGTGCATCATCCGCCGTGATCGACGCGAACAAAGACACAGGCAGTAAACCGAAGCACCGCATTTTCAAGGTGGAGAGCGGCAAAACGCTTACCCTTGAAAACCTGACGCTTAAAGGTGGAAAGGCAGAGGGGACACAAGATGCGGATAACTATGGCGGCGCGATCTATGCAAGCGGTGCAATCGTCAATATAACAAACTGCACCCTCAAGGGCAACGAGGCGGCTCTGGGCGGCGGTGCAATTTATGCACGAGAGGTAGGCAGTACTGCTTCCACCATAAAAATCAGCGGCGGCACTATCGGCGGCGACACAGACGAGGATAAGAACAAGGTAACCAGCAAGTGGCAATTCGGCGGCGGTATCCTTGTAGTGACTGGCTGTACCTTAACGCTTGACAGTGTACGGATTATCGGCAACGAGGCATGGAGAGCCGGCGGTGTGCGCGCAAACGAATCAACTGTTAAAATGACCGACTGTACTATTAAAAACAACAAGACAACAGGCGACAATGACTCAGGCGGCGGCGGCGTATATACCTTTATGGGAATGCTCATCATGACAGGCTGTACCATTACGGGCAACGAAGCAGCCACAAACGGTGGCGGCTTAAATGTTGAGGGCACAACTACCAACATCACAAACTGCACCTTTACGGGGAACACCGCAAAGAACGGCGGCGGTATCTATACGAAAAAGGAGAAAGGCACCCCACCCACCGTAACAATCAACGGCGGCACTATCGGCGGCACGGATACGGATAAGGCAAACAAAGCAACCGGAACCGGCTCCGATGGCAACGGCGGCGGCATTTATGTCGGCGAAGACTGCACGGTAACACTGCAAAATAACGGCTTTACTGGCTGCACAATTACGGGCAACACAGCACAGCGCGGCGGCGGAGTTTATGTGAAAGGCGGCACCTTTAAGATGAGCGGCTCCGCAGTCGTTACGCCCGCTACCGGATCAGAGGCGAATGATAAGGGGAAAAACGACGTGTATTTGGTGACCGGACAGGCGATAACCGTTGACGACCCGCTCACCCCTCAAGGCGGAATCGCGGCGCGCATTACGGTACCGAACGACAACTACCAGACGGGGACGCAGGTGCTTACGGGAGATAAGGTCGGTACGGAGTACACCAAGTTCGTCGTAACACCGAATGGCAACAAGCGTTGGACAGTGAAAAGCGACGGTACATTGTCAAACACTCTCGCTGACATTTTTGCCAATATCACGAAGGATCAGATAGAAGCCGAAATTGGAGCCGCAAACTCTGCAATGGTTTATACGGAGGGTAAAACAATTACCAACCTCATCACGACGTTGCAAGGCAAACTGATACTTTATATGACAGGTAAATATGATTACGGCATTATGCACGTTACCGAAGTAAACGACACAAGTAACGGAGGTAAAGGACATATTAAGTTTAATTACAAAACCTTTAGAACATATCATAGCGATGTTCTGCAAAATAGTGGTAAAGTGGTAAATGGAGACGCGAGCTTTGATTTAGACTCCGGAGGATCTGGTTCTAGTGGTAATGATTTTCAGCTTAAAACTGCTGCCAGTCAGTTCAAAATTTTAGACAACGCCAAGTTTTATATACTGCCTAATTAAATGGGTAATAGGTAAGGGAAAGAAAGACACTTGTTTCGGATAAAAGAGCCTTTCCTTCCCTTCGACCCTTCCTATCTTCAAAATAACCGCTTAGGTAGATTGCGAACCGGTGCAGCAATCTTCCCAAAGAACCCGCCGCGCGTATTACGCCGGAAAGCTACAGGGCGACGCCGGTGCTTACGGGCAATATAACAACCGGCGAAAACCGCAAGAAGTTCACCGTACCGCCGCAGAAAGTTACGGTGGGATCGGAGAACGGGAAGATATTTTGGTACATTTCCGCTACCGGTTTGTTGAAAGCGGAAGTTGAGGATCTTGAAACGTTGAAAGAAGCAGTTCAGGCTGCACCTGCCGATGATAAGCCTTTTATTATAAAGCTGGCGGGTACTATCGACGACCTTCAAACGGTTCAAATACCGGGGACATAAAAAGATTATGCTCAAGGCTGATACAGCGGTAACCTTAACATGTCCTCAGAAGTGGAACGACTATAAACACTTACATGTAAAAGAACATGCCTCATTAACATTAAAAGGGCTAATAAAACTGCAAGGCGCTGCGTACGGAAGGAATAGTCAATACGCGCTTTATGTAGAAACCGGAGGCACGGCAGAAATCAAAAATGGCGTAACAATTACCGAGTTTAAAAATTCCTGGTTTACAAACGGGGGTGACCATGACGGAAAAGGTCCTGTTTTTGTAGACGGAACACTTACCATGTCAGGCGGAACAATTACCGGCAACCAAGCCAAAAATGGCGGCGGCGTATATTCACAGGGAAGTTTTACGATGTCAGGCGGAACAATTACCAAGAATAAAGCAAATACTGACGGCAAGGCGGTGATGCTTCAGCATTATTTTAACTGGGCTGGCGGCGAGATCAAAGACAACCAAGAAGGCTCCAGCTCGGTAATTGGAGACAGTGGTGGCTATTTTCAAAACAACTGCCATGGTACGGCAACCTAAGGGGGGATTCCTTGGAGGCAACCGTATCAAAAGTATTTTAGTGCGGTTGCCTCCCTGCTGTGCGGAATTTTACACAAAATTCCGCACAGTTTTTTCCAGCAGAGGGGAAAACGTATCAGGCTGTTTTATCATATCTGCCATAGATGGTGGTAATACTAGTCAGCAGCAATACGGCTGCAAGAAGGATTAGGAATGAGTTTCGTCTAGAGCGTCTACCTCGTCTGTGGTTAGGCCGGAAATTTTACAAATATCCACAAGCGGATAGCCCATAGTAAGCATTGTTTTTGCCGTTTCAAGCTTTGCTTGACGGGAACCCTCTGAGCGACCTCTTGCTTCACCTTCTGCAAGCCCCATATCAAAACTTTCTTCCCGTTGTACTGCTATGTCGGTATCATAATCATACTCACCTATTAACATGTTCAGAACCTCCTTCGATTTTCGTTGTAAATATTCCCGTAAAATATCGTTTTGTATACATTCTTTGATTGCTTTTTCAAACCCATGTTCCTTATCAACAGCAATATTGCGGCGTACGGCATCAACAAACAAGCTGTATTGTTTCAGCGGCTTGCAGCGCTCAAGTATTTCACTTGCTTTATCATAATTGATATTAACCACTTTTACGGATAATTCAAGGGCATATTCATTATGTTTTTGAGTGAATGAATCAGATAGTTTTAAGAGCGAATCACCGCGATATGGTTCTTTTCCGTTATAAAAGACATAAAACTCCGGTGTTGGAATAGCTAACTGTTTACGGCTATACTTTTCTTTTGACTTATAAAACTGTTCGTATAAGCGAGCAATATATTCAAGGCATCTGATTGGCATATTGGGATTTATGGTCGACTGATGTTCTGCCAGCACGATAATCTTATTGTCAACGAGATACGATACATCGTTAGCGAAACTCATATAGAGTACTTGTTTAAGCCGTATGTTTTTCAAAATAGTGGTAGATTGGTAATCAGTACCGTGCAGCGCGTTATATAGCGATAAAAAATTAGCTTTCGCGGTTTTGTCTGTACTGAATAGGTCGACAAAGACAGAATCTTTGTATCGGCGATTACGTTTTTTCATAGTATGTTCCTCCATAGGCATATATAACTACTTATAGAGCACGGATGAAGAAATGGCTAACAAAATGGGGATAATTCATCATTTTTTTGATAAAAACTGAAACTGAGGGGGAAAACAATTCAGAATTATGAATTACTCATTATCAATTACAAATTGACAATGTGATTGTTGATAAATCAAAGGCGTTTGCGTTGAAGGTCATCGCCTTGTACAAAAAGCTCTGCGATACGAACCGTGAGTTTGTTATGTCAAAACAGCTTTTAAAAAGCGGAACGAGCATCGGGGCAAACATTAAAGAAGCTCAGCAAGGACAAAGCAAGGCAGACTTCGGGAACCGCGGGATTTGCCCTCTGAGAGCCCCATATCAGAAGTTTCTTCCCGTTGTACTGCTATGTCGGTATCATAATCGTATTTACCTATTAATATGTTTAAACTCTCCTCTTTTGCAAAAATGCAAAGCATCTACTCCACCCCTTTGCAAAAAGCATTTCAGAAGCGGCACGGATGGCGATGGTTCTATTCAGTAGCGATATTTTTACGCAGCAAAAACATCGCAGTTCAAAAAAGGAAAGGCATTCTAAACGGTTGATATACCGCTGCCTATTTCTATCTTTATGTTATGCAGGAAAAAATTGTGAAGAAAGTAGAATTATATTCAGAAAAAGTTATAATAGCAAACAGGAGATATCATGGGAATTTTGAAGAACACATTCGGTAAAAAAAATAAAAAAATGGACACTCAAGCACCGCTCATTTTATCTATGCCAATGTTTAAAGGTGATAGCGGGTATTCATTGGAGAAAGTTATCGAGGATTTAAAATCATATTGGGGACTTACGGTTGATCAGATAGAGGGTGATGATACTACCGCTTCATTTGAAATCGGCGAAGAACGTGTAGTCATTGCGTTGATGCCTGCACCGATACCCGCTGAGGAATTTGAATCCATGTACAGCTATTCTTACCTTTGGAAAGATGCGGAGAAAGAGGTAAAAAAACATACACAGCATGCAATAGTTTCACTTTTAGCCGGCAATACCTCGGCAGTGGAAAGGTACTCTTTATTAACTAAAGTGAATGCTTCTATTTTGAGAACGTGTGAAACGGCAATAGGGGTATATCAAGGTGCATCGACACTGTTACTTCAGAAAAATCTTTATCTTGATTTTGCTCATTTTTTATTGGAGGATATGTTACCGATTCAGCTGTGGGTGTATATCGGGATTATCAATGGAGATGAGAAAAGCAGTGTTTATACATACGGGATGAAAGAGTTCGGTAAATCCGAAATAGAAATAATCGATGCACATATGAAAGGCAGTGAAGTATATGATTTTCTATTATCTATCCTTGAGTACGTTTTACGGCAAGATGTAACGCTGCACCACGGAGAAACCATAGGATTTACCGAAGAACAGAAAATTAAAATCACAGAATCGGAGGCAATTTATTTGGATGGCACATCATTAAAGATAGAATTATAGATTGCACGCAAGATGTCCGAGGTATCCTCCGCTGCTTTATCATATTTAGAAACCCTTTCTAACAATGAGCTTATAAAATTACTCCATTCTTTTACGATAACCCATGAAGATATTCGGAAGAAGAAGATTGCAGTATCCGTATCTGCAATACGGAAATTGCGTCAGCTGTAGAAGCTGAAATGATGAAATAAATACCGTTTAATGAGCACCGCTTTAAGCTAAGCTTGCCGCTCACTCTCCCCGCTACCTCCCCTCAAAAAATGCCTGCACCTTCTCCATAATCGCCTCCGACCAGCCGCCGCTCCACGCCAATTTTCCGCCATCCAGAAAAATAAAGTAATTGCAGCATGCAGCAATCAGCTCAGGATCGTGGCTGATAATGAACACGGTTTTGCCTGCACGGGCAAGGCGTGTGATATTTTCTGCAACTTCCCGCATGTGTGCGTAGTCAAGGCCGCTGGTCGGTTCGTCAAAAATAAGAAACTCCTTATCGGCAGCAATCGCGCTTGCGACGGCAAGTCGCTGCTTTTGTCCGCCCGATAACACCATCGGATGAACGTCCTTAAATTCCGAAAGATTCATCGCATCCAAAATGTCAAGCGCTTTTTGCCGAGCTTTTTGATGCGCCGCTTTGCCGCTTACATCACCTGAATCCATACTCAACAAGACTTCTTCGATAACGCTTTCCGTAAAAAGCTGATGGTTGACATCCTGCATCACCATATAGGACTTTTTCAGCCGTGCCTTTGCCGTGTAGAATTTTCCGTTATCGTTCAACACCCCCTTCGCCTGTTTTTCAAGCCCGCAGATAACCCGCGCCAAGGTCGATTTTCCTGCGCCGTTAAACCCAAGCACACCCGTAACCGCATCGGAAGGTACCTTCAGCTCCGGTATATCGAGAACGCGCTTTTTCCCGTAAGAAAACGCAAGACCGGAAAACGTAACGTACCGCTCGAATACCGGCGGCTTTTCGACAGAGGTATCTTCAAACACCGGCGGCTCTTCGGCAGGAGCACATTCGGATACCGGTGGCCTCTCGACAGAGGCACAGTCAAATGCCGGAGACTTTTCGGCGGGGGCACATTCAAAGATTCCTTCAAGGATTCCTCCGGTTTGACATGCACGGATACATCCCGGAGTGTATTCCATTGCTTTTTGCGAACGCAAACCTTTCCGATGCAGCGCTTCCGTGTCCACCTTCAGAAATTCCGCTATCGGAAAATCCTTGATAATCCGCCCGTTTTCCATATAGATCACTCGGTCGGCTATCTCCATCAGATAGTACAGTCGGTGCTCGGCGATAACGACCGTCTTTCCCTGCTCCTTCCATTTCCCTATTACCGCCTTCAAATTGGCAATGGAGCGGAGATCAAGATTGGAAGAAGGCTCATCCAAGACGAATATGGCAGGCTGCATCGCCGCCGCGGAAGCACACGCTATTTTTTGCTTTTCTCCGCCTGAAAGCGCAAACAGGTTTCTATCCAAAAGGTCAGCCATATCAAGGTCTCTGCTTACCTGCCCGATGCGGCGGTACATTTCTTCCCGCGGAACACCGGTATTTTCGTAGCCGAAAGCGATTTCACTCGTGGAATCCAAACTGAAAAACTGAGAGCGCGGATTTTGAAACACCGACCCGACTTTTTGCGAAAGCTCATACAGCGTTACGGACGCCGAATCTTTCCCGTCGATAAGTACCTGTCCTTCCAGCGTCCCCGCATAATACGCCGGAGCAAGCCCGTTAATCAGGCGGGTAATCGTCGTCTTACCGCAGCCCGACAGCCCGCATAGCAGTACCACCTGTCCCGCCGGGATTTGTAAGTCAATGCCGTACACTCCCGCGCTCCGCTCCGCGTTATGATAGGTAAAAGTTACATTTTTTAACTCAATCATCTTATCATCCTCTCATCTGCATCATTTTCCATATCATTGTCTAATCTGTGTCGCTCCCCAATCATCCCCCGATGCGTAACACCGTACAGACAAGCAGCGCAGCCGCGATAACGGCAATGCCCGCATCGTATATGCCAAAGTGCAGCTCAACAAGGCATGTCCGCTTTTTCAATCCCCCTAAGCCCCGCGTCAAAGCTGCCGCCGATAACTCCTCTCCGATTTTGGCAATCGACATCATCAGCGGAATCAGCCGGTACTCCAGCATCATCGTAGGGTTCCGCCAAAACCGAGGCGTACCGAGCCCAATCTCCCGCATCCGCATCGCGCTGCCGATTGAACGGTTTTCTTCTCCCAACGTAGGAATAAAACGGAACACAACGGATATGGGAATAATCAGCGCATCAGGCACATACCACCGGCTCATCGCCGCGATAAACTCATTCGGTTTTGTCGATTCGATAATATAGTAGCCGAACATAAACACCGGAAAAAACCGGAAAATCAGCTCGCTTAAAAGCCCCCACAGCATCGCCGCAAGGTACGGAAAACTCCCCGCCATGTTCGACAGCTTGACCGCAGCCGCCAGCGCAAAAAGCCCTCCGTAAATCAGCGCCGGCCGGTATTGGCGGTTCAGAAAAAGCAGACTAATGGGAATAAGCACAATCACCATATTCAGCATACTCTGCTCTTCCACAAAAAAAATCAGCGTTGCAAGAAAAAACATAAACAGCACCTTGGTGCGGGGATCGATGTGCACCCCCTTCGCCCGCGGCGGTCTATACGGCTCAAAATCTTCCATTATACAATCCTTTATATAACCCTTATCTAACACCATGCAGCACCGGCAGCATCTATACGCACCTATACAATACCGGCTCTTTCAAAATGCTTTGTCAACATCCGCCTTCCAAGCAGCGCACCGAGCAGTGAAGAGACAAACAGAATACCGATTGCCGCAAATCCCATCCACGGCGGCATAAACTTTTGCACCCCTTCAACATATTGATCCCCCATTGAACTGCGCACCTTTTCCATATACGTTGCAGCAAAAAGCCACATCGGCGCCTGACAGCTTATCATCGCGCAAGAAAAAAGCCAGTAGCCAAGCACACTCGCCTTAAAACTCTTGTATTTACCCGCCTTCAGTACTAGATCGGCAAGTGCTCCCATCACGCAATAGCCGATAATCGGAAGATACGTGTATCCCATCAGATACCAAAACAGGCCTAAAATAACACTCATAATAAAGACCATCCCGGACTTATCCGCCTTTGTCAAAAACAGCATAAACGGGATCCCCGTCGCAATCGGCACAATCACATATAAAAACGGATACAGCACCGGAATCGCGTTGATCATCCCGATCACAAAAAAAATAACTAAATACATCGCCGTATAGATTCCGATATTTATCAGATCCTTCGCCGACAACTTACTGCTTTGCATACGCAAACCTCCATTAAAATATTGGAAACCTCTAAAATCTGTATTTTTTAGAGCACCTCTTGTGATAACATTGATAGCACACTTTGTTATCTTTTCTTCAAAAAAAATATATTACACTCGCAAAACCTTCCGCCAGCCGGCAGAAAAAAATTCGGCAAGGGTATGCACAACTTCAAGCGCTTCATCCTGCGTGTAATCATGCAAAACCGTTTCAAAAATACAAGAAAAATAAGAATGGATCAGCATGTGCAGTTTTTTTCCATCAATCCGGCTGTATTTAATATGCTTTTTATCCAAAAATTCGTACATACGGTGTGTGTCTTGCAGTTCCCGTTCGACAAGCCGGTCAGTAAAATCGATATACGGTGTGCCATCCGCGCAGCACAAAAGGAGTTTGAACTCATCAAAATGCGCGTAAATGATGCGGACAAATGCTTCTATCGTCTCTGCCGAAATTGCCCAAATGTCTTCCGTGTTTCCCATACTCAGGCAATGAAAGCACTCATCCGCAGCCGTTTCATATTTATCTTGGATACTATTGACGGCAGGTTCCACAAGCGCCGAAAAGAGCGCCTCCTTGTCCTTAAAATGACGGTAAAATGCACCGGTCGTTACGCCCGCCGCACCACACAAATCCCGCAGATTCGTGCGTTCGTAACCATTCCGCAAAAACATCTCTTTGCCGCTTTCTAAAATTCTTGTGTGGGTTGCTTCGTACGTTCCGCTTGCCATATCCGTGTAGTAGTCGCCCTCAAAAACTAACTTTAAGCTTTTAGAGTATCTCTCTTGTTCTTGATAACTTTGTTAGCATTGTATGACAAAGAAGCGGATGTGTCAATGGAAAATTCATGGTACGATGCAGATATACTTATAGCACTTCAATCTAGAGGTAAAGGCTGTCAGACAAGAATAAATAGGATTTTAAGGAAAGCCATCATGACGGGGGATTATTAATCTATTCCACCTCTTTTCCCCTACATTCTCCACTGCTCCGCTTCATATTGTATATCCCACAGCCGCCGGTATAGTCCCCCTTGTGCAATCAGCTCTGCGTGAGAGCCGCGCTGACTGATTGTTCCGTTTTCCAGCACGAGAATCTGATCAGCGTTCTGTATAGTAGAAAGTTTATGTGCAATCATAATCACTGTTTTGTTTTTCAAAAGTTCCTGTAAAGCCGTTTGAATTAGCTGCTCATTTTCCGCATCGACATTTGCCGTCACCTCATCCAAAAGGATAATCGGTGCATCCTTGAGAAGCGCCCGCGCAATGGAAATACGCTGCTTTTCTCCGCCGGAAAGCCGTGCTCCCGCCTCACCGATAACCGTGTTGTAGCCATCTTCCATCGCTTCAATAAATTCCGCACATCCTGCACGCCGTGCTGCTTCACAGACTTCTTCAATTGTTGCATCAGGCCGTCCGATACGGATATTGTTCAGCACGGTATCATTAAACAAAAATACATCCTGAAATACAAAACTGATATTCTTTAACAAGTTTTCGTACGAGAGCGTTTTTACCGCTTTGCCGCCGATGCTGATCTCCCCGTGTCCGGGCAGGATATCCCAAAAGCGGGCAATCAAATTCGTAATCGTTGTTTTGCCACTCCCTGAAAGTCCGACCAGAGCCGTCGTCGTTCCTTCCGGTACGCAAAAACTAACATCTCGCAATACCGGCGTTTTATTGTATGCAAAATCCACATGCTCAAAACAAATATCGTACCGCTCAAGTTTTTCCGTGCCGGAAATATCTTCTAATTTAGGGATCGTCTTAATCTGATTCATCCGGTCGATGGACTGCTGCGTCATCTTTGCAAAGATACTGAATATACCCATCGCTTCGGCGCCGGTAAAAAGACTGAACGAGGCAAGCATCAATAAAAAGGCTTGCGGAAATATGAAGTCCTTGTTCAATAGAAACAGTCCGGAAAGAAATACGATCCCTGTCGTAATCAGCCGAAAACATAATTGATACATGCCCATCGGCGGGATATGAACAAATTCTCCTCGTACGGAAAATGCGCGCAATCTTTCATAAGCGTCTTGTGTTTTAGAAAATTGTTTTTCCGTCATATTGTAGGATTTCAATACGGGAAGTCCCTTGATAAATTCAATCGTATCTTCCGTTACCTGCCCGATCAATTTTTGCCGGTTTAGCTTGAGCGCATCCTGCCGTGTTGCAAGATATCGGTAGGCAAACCATGTCGGGATGAGCAAGACAAGCACGAGCAAAAAAATACGGTAATCAAATGAAAGACAGATCATAAGCGCGATGATAAATACCGGAATGCCGACTGCAACTTTTTCAATGACACCCATGCCTTCTATTTCTAAAAACGCCGCGTCCGAGGTAATCGTCGAAACCACATCGCCCAAATTCTTTTCATTAAAAAAACCGAGCGGCACCTTCCGCAATTCCTTCCCCAACGTTTTGCGCTCTTCCGCCATACATTTATACCCCGCGCCCGACCGCAGATACGAAACAAGGTAGCGCAGCACGATGCGGGCAAAAATACTCGCCAGCATAATCAGCGAATACCGGATCATTACCGGCATCGTCAAAACCTCCGCAACGTCAGGATTAAATTCCGGCATCCGCGCGGTAATATGAAACGCTGCCAGCAAAGGAACCACAATCAGCCAGCCGTCAAAAAAACTCAACACAAGCGAAGCATACAGTTCCCTTTTTTGCCTGCTCATCAACTTGATAAAATCCTGCACCGTTTTTAACATACCGATTCCCCCATTTCTGCAATTCTATATCATTTTCCCGTCTGCTGTCCGTATAACAAACGAAACATTGTCTTCCTGCGATATATTTTGACTGCAAGCATAAGTGGGGGAAGTAACTTAGGGTAGTAGTAAGATATGCTCATTTGTGATATAAGGTTAGTAGTTGTCTGGATTTATTTGATAATCGCACAGCTATGTTACTTTATAAACGTCGCGTTTGCTAACCCGCAAACGCAAGGAAAAACAATTATGCAAACAGAGACACATTCCATTCATGATATTTTAGCGAAAAATGCAACCTCATTTTTTATTCCTCCATTTCAAAGAGCTTATGCATGGGGCAAAACAGAAATAGAAAGGTATTTTAGCGATATTATCAGGATTATTAATTCCGAGCTTGATACGTCACAATCCGATAAACTTGAACACTTTTTTGGAACACTTGTTATAAAAGAAGAAAAAGCAGGATTTGTGAATAAGTCTATTGTTGTCGATGGGCAACAACGATTAACCACGACACTGCTCTTTTTGATTGCTTTACGAGATAATGAACCAAACAAAGAAAATAGAGACTTTATCACCGATACTTATTTAACTAATAACGCATCATCTTTTCAAGATAAAATCAAATTAAAGCAAGTTTCAAAAGATTGGGATGCCTATCGTGCATTAATAAATGGAACAAGTGCAAAACCCGGTATAATAAAAAATGCGTATGATATATTCACTAAACTAATAGCAAATATAAAAATATCACATCCTGAAATTACATTGGAAAAATATATTATAGCTATCCAACGGCTTAATGTTGCTGTTATTTTCTTAGATGAAAGACCATTTAAAGGTGAAGACCCACAAATTATTTTTGAAACGCTCAATTCTTTAGGAAAACCGCTCACTCTATCCGATTTAATCAGAAATTATGTCTTGCTCAATATGGACTGTACGCATCAATCGATCATGTATGAAACAATTTGGTATCCAAAAATTGAACTACAATTAACCGGTAGTACGTCGGACTTTTTTCGAGATTTTTTACAGTATAAAAAATCTACTTCTATAAAAGTTGTAAGTGATAATAACACAAAAGAAATTTATGCAAACTTCAAAAACTTTGTCGAAGAATCGTATGCTAATCATAAAGCTTTTATTGACGACATCGTAAAGCATGTAAAACTTTATACTTGGATTATACAAGCAGAAATCATTGATACTATTTCACCAGATAAAATAAAAGACAGTCAAATAAAGGAACTGTTGAGGAATATTTTTCATGATATAAAGACCGAAGCATTTAAACCGTTTATCCTTGGACTGCTTTATTATCATCAAAATCAAACAAGCACTATCATATTTAGTGATGATAATTTTATAGCGATATTGCAAATCATTAGAACGTATCTAATACGGAGACGAATAGCACGGCTAACACAAGGAGAAAATAAAAATATCGTACTTCTCTGCAATCGAATACATGATCTCGTGCAAAAGAAAATTGAAATGATCGATTTATTATCAAGTATGTTTTATAAAATGAGACTTCCGAATGATGATGAAATGCGGCAAGTCTTGATGATTTCAAAATTTTATGAAGATTTTAAAACGTATGGAAAATTTATTCTGGGAAAAATAGAAGAACACAATGCAAAAGTCCCGGTTGATTTTAGAAATGCTAAAATCACGATAGAACACATTATGCCGCAGACACTCAATGATGAGTGGAAAACAATGCTTGGAAATAATTATGAAGAAATATATAAAAAATATTTGCATAATATTGGAAATCTCATTCTAACAGAGTTTAATAGTGAAATAGGGAATAGCCCTTTCAAAGATAAGAAAACCAAACTGCACACCTCTTCTTTATATTATAGACTGGAAATACTTAACAATGATGTTTGGAATGAGGATAGTATAAAACAACACCAATCAAATATGATTAATTGGTTCTTGGAGACATTCCCATTACCTCAACAATATCAAGCAGCTTCTAACTATGATAGAAAAAAACCTGATGTTACAACCTTTTCTCCTATAGATGACGATGCCGGTGATTGGGCAGAGGGGAATAAACCGGCAAAAATGATAATCAACGAGAGCGTTTTTAACGTCTCTACTTGGCAAGATGTATTTATAAAGTTTATCACATTTATGAAAGAAGATAGCAGATATGATTTCCAATTTATCCTTGATAATCAAACTGACTTATTCAATCGCGAAGGTGTAATTCTACACTGGGGTTTATTAAAAACGATCATAGACAAGAATATAGACCTAACCACCCGATATAAATCATTTGATGGGCTATTCCCGGATAAAATCTCAAACCTTAAAGGTAATATGCTGTTTATTCATACCAATATATCCGCAGCAACATGTATGAATCGTATCGCAAGCATTATGACCAAGTTTGATATGCCGAGAGAATTTGTGATTATTACTTTAAAGTAATAGTGGTTTGCAACGAATTTTGACGACCTCGAAGATTTCTTATTTTGATACCGCTTAAGTGATATGTATGTATGTAGGAGTAATTTCTATTTCTTTTCATCGTAATACACCGTATAGAAATTGCCTTTTGTGTCCGTACTTTGTTCGATGTTTTGACTGTCGCCATCGATAACGATTTATATTCACATTTTAACCTAATCAATAGGCAGAACATAAAACACATTAAATGAAATATCTAAAATCATACGCCTTGCCTCCAAGCTCTTCTAATTGCTTTCCCATGACTGAAAGGCGCCTTGAAAAATCAATTGTCACAGGTAAAGTCTTATATAATTCTGCTCCGTTCCAATTCATTTTAGTAAGCTTCAAAATATCATTAGCAACAGTTTCTATGGAATCTGTTCCTCTGAAACGCTTAATTAATAATGGGGCTGGGATACCACGTTTACCTTGATAGTATCTTCCATTCAATTCTTGATTTTGAACGAGTCCATGTGTCCATAGTAAAAAACTAAAATCATCTAATTGTATAACCGTTCCCCGTTCTATCGGATAAGCATCAAAATCATGGGTGTTTGCATTTTGTTTTTTTAACAACTTTATCGCCCTCCAATTACTAAACTGCTGAATCTGTAATAGCTCAATATTATCAATCCCCTCTAATGCATGACTTATACCCTCCATTTCCTCACTTGTGAAGTATGTTGTTTTATGAAGAACTAATTTTTTTAATCCTATAGTTGGGTCTATTTTATGGTAAATGTTTCTGATGTTGCTAATTAATTTAAACGCATCATCTTTACTCATAAATGGGTTTCTATTATAAAAAATAGGTTTTTCAATAGGTTGCAATAGAAATTTTAATCCGTTCCCGTTAGCGTCAAAAATTTGACTGCTCCCAAGAACAACTTTATTTTTTGCGTTTTGTCTTACTGCATATCCCAAACCAATAAAAGCAGTTTCTTTATTAGATGTTTTTATTTTCCAAGGCGATCCATTTGCTTTTACATATAGTCCTAACGAAAGCCACCATCGTATTTTTGCTTGGTCTTGGTAATTTATGGACTTGTCTTCTATAAGTTGTATTTTCAAGCCCCTTTTCACACAAAAAAGTTTTAGCGAATCATGTAAATCATAGTATGTATTATCGTTTTTCAATTCTCGGAAACATTTCCATTGGTCAGGGATATAAATTACAACACAGTCTATATCATGATTTTTTAAAGCAAGATTATCTATTTTACCCTTCAAATAGTCGTAAAACTGAACTGGAGAAAATGATTTTATTTCGTTATTGGGAATTGAAATTACGAACTCACTCTGAATCGAATTAGGGATAATCAAATGTTTTTTAAATACGTTATAAAAACCAGGAAAATCTCTCAAATATTCTCTTTCCGATTGAGGGCTTATGCTATCTAATAGCGATTCTAAATGTCTTTTAAGTTTATCAAATCCAAAATCAGGTGTTATAATAGCAAGATTAACCGGAGAATGGTTACTATTCGGTTCAAAACTTCTTCCTAAAGGTCCAAATATTTTCAAGCCACTGATAGGATGGATAGATTGCTTCGATTCATCTTGATAATGATAATAAATCGATGGTTCGTTAAGTTTGATATGATTGTCAAAGCAATAAATATTATCTTTTCCCTTTTTTGCAGCTGTTGAATAATAATCTGAAAATTTAATTTCAAAGTCGCCAAGTTTAAATGATAACTCTCTATTTTTATTTTGTAATCTTTTTATCCAAAAATTTAATTTTTGCCCATACTTTTTATTATAACGATTTGAGAGGATTGTATTCGAGAGAAATTGAAGGACATTTTTATAAGGATCTTCTCCTGATTTTGTTTGTATGTGAATAGTTGGGCAAATAAGTAAAAACAGCTCTTTGTTTACAAATTCGAGCTTAAATTCGAATGCCTCAAAAACGCTATTATTTTGATTGATATTAAAATTTCTGTTTCGTTGTTGAATATCGTGTATTTCATTTTCGCTCAAGGGATCATTTACGGAATAAAATCTTCTTATATTCCGACCTTTTGCATAAAGAGATAATCCGTAATCATTAACTAAACACTTTTCAATCATTTCATAGAGCATTCCAAGATAAAAAGAATCGGAATAGAAAAATATATGCTCAGGAATATCCGCAATTTTTAATTCGTCAGTCAAATGGTTTCTTAAAACATCTTTTATTTCTTGTTCGTTACCGAAAAGTTTTAAGCAGTCTTCTTTTCCAAAAGAGGCAACGATATTTGAATTACCAATTATTTCATGTAATCTTCTCCATTTACCTTCTCCTACAATATTGGTTTTAGTTAAAAAAGTGCTTTTAGGAAAACTTATTGCTTTAATTGCATTCAAAAAAATAGGAGAGATGTTTGAAATACTCTGGTTTAATCTGAAAGCTTGCCGCATTTCAAAACGTTTGTTAGCAATTGAATCGATATGAACATTTGTTACTTCGCAAATTTTATAAAGCTCATGCATAAAATAATCAAAACTGTCGATTATTACAAAACCAGAACGTTGATTTTTGGTATTGGCCTTTCCAATCAGTTGAGTTAGTCGCTCATTTGGTGTTACGCCTTTTGGGATACACCAAATCAAGCCTTTGGGGAAAGCATTATTTTTCTCTAAGACTTTTTCAAGTGATTTTAAAACAGACTCATCGCTGCCTGAATATCCGACCACTAGCAAACCTCTTTTTGTTAATGCGTCTACAAAATATTGATGTAAATTTTCCTCTAATTTTTGCAATTCTTCATCTGTATTTTGTAGTGGATCATATCGAAAATCTCCATGTAATTTCACAACGGTAGGAATATCCTCTTTGAAATTTTGAACAGAAGCTGCGTTTTCAGGTGATACTATCTGACAGCTTGTGTAATTTAATCCATTTATTGCTTTTTCAATCAAATCATCAAAATTCGTTGTCCAAACCGTATTGATCTTACATTGATCAACCATTGCTGCCAAACACAAAAAACCAATAGAAGGTTTTTTGTCTCTTACCAAGCCAGTTAAGAATTCTTTTCTTACTAATGGGTCAGGATAACATTGTGCAAAGTAATACGAATATGGATTAGTTATGTTGTTGTCGCCTTTCATATCAAAATAACTTTGAATTATCTTTTTATTGTCTTCTATTTTTAAGTCATGAAATTGTTTGTTATTTATTTTTCCGCTACTATTTAAAATCTCTCGTTTGAAGTGCCACACCAAATCGCTTCCCGACGGTATACCTGATGAGACAGATGCTCCCGCACCAAGAAGCAAATCAAAAGAGTGTTTTGAAAGCACTTTAAAACTTCTCAAAAAGACGTCTTTATCCATCGTTTTCATTTCGTTATTCATAACCAGCTACCCAATATCATTTTTCCTTTTCTGCACAGGCAACCGTCACCACTTTTGCAGCAGCAATCTCGGATTCGCAGGTTTCTATTGCCTTGAGAGCCTCCCGTTGGTCGCCAATCAGTGCAACTTGCCTTGATTGGCTTCCAATTCTATCAATCGAGGCTCTGTAACTACGGCTAAATCCGTCTTTTATCTTCTTATCTATCATACACAAATCCCAATTTTTAAAGATTAGCTACAATCATCTTATAAGCCCTAGTATATTCATTATAGATATTCTCTAAAAAAGAACAAGCAGGAAAAATGGTCATTACCTCAACTTTGCTTAACAAAACAGAATACCTCTCCCACAAAATCTCAAAATATGCTATAACACAGTATGTTTGCACTGGCAGAGACACTGGAGGAAGAAAGACTTACTCATGCGGTAAATACCGCTATAGAACACAAGGCACGTTTAGGGCAATATTTTACACCCTATCCGATTGCCCGCTTTATGGCATCTTTATTTCCGGTTACCGATCAAAAAATACGGTTGCTCGATCCCGGAGCTGGTATCGGAGCACTTTCCTGCACTTTTTTAGAACGGATTCGGCAGGAAAACTGGAAAGCGCCGGATATTTCTGTTTCTGCGTACGACATTGATGAATTGGTATTGCAAACATTAGAGAAAAATATAGCATATGCATGTTTTAATAAACCCGATTATGAAATAATTTCCGAAGATTTCCTTACAAAAACGGCATTTGAATACACATGGAATATAAACAAGACATATACCCATGTTATTATGAATCCGCCCTATAAAAAAATAGCAACTCATTCTATGGAACGTCATGCCGCTCGTGTTTTTGGTCTTGAGACGGTCAATTTATACACTGCCTTTATCGGAGCCGCTATTGCAATTACTGAAGAATTGGGGCATATTGTTGCTATTATTCCAAGAAGCTTTTGTAATGGTGTTTATTATAAACCCTTTCGAGAGTTTATTTTGAAACACTGTGCAATAAAACATATCCATCTGTTTAAGTCGCGAAGTAAAGCATTTAAGGATGAAGCGGTTTTGCAGGAAAATATTATTATTATGCTGCAAAAAAATGTACAGCAAGAAAAAGTAAGCGTATCTTATTGCACTGATGAGTCGTTTGCAGATTTTAAAGTATTTGATGCTGATTTCTCTCAAATTCTTAATCCATTTGATAAAGAAAAATACTTGCATATTCCCGAAGAAAAAAAGATTCATACGGAAACATTTTCCAGTTATTCAACTTTGAAAGATTTACATATCAATGTTTCTACCGGACCGGTTGTAGATTTCAGAAAATGGGATATTTTACTACAAGACTATCAAAACGGAGCTTGCCCTCTGATATATCCTCTTCATTTACGACATTTCCGTCTTGAATGGCCAAAGCAATCAAAAAAAACTAATGCAATTTTATATTCTGAAGATGTTGCTAAATTAGTGTTCCCGAAAGGTTTTTATGTTGCAGTAAAGCGCTTTTCAACAAAAGAAGAACCCAAGCGTATTATTGCTTCACTTATTACGCCGCAAGATTTTATAACTGATGGTATTACATTTGAAAATCACCTGAATATTTTTCATATAAATAAAACTTCATTATCTGAGGATATTTCATACGGTTTAATTTGTTGGCTTAATTCAACGTATATTGATAGAAATTTTCGACTATTTAGCGGTCATACCCAAGTAAATGCAACAGATTTACGAAATATCCCGTATCCTAATCTACAGAAATTAAAAGAGCTGGGAAAACAGCTGCAACAATCAAATCAATGGAATCAACCGCTTTTTGATTCACTTGTGGAGTCTATCGCATTATGCAACTAAACGAACAAATACAACAAAAAAATTGAAGAGGCAATTAATCTGCTTACTTTGTTTGGAATGCCGAAAGCACAGCAAAATGAACGGACAGCATATTGTCTACTTTCACTCTTAAATATGACACCGGAAAAAGAGTGGAAAAACGCTGAAAATCCGTTGATGGGTATTACCCCAATGATGAACTTTGCAAAAAAATATTATAATAAAATATATGCCCCAAATACGTGCGAAACATTTAGGAGATTTAGTACTCATCAAATGGTACAAGCAGGAATAGTTCTCTATAATCCAGACGATCCTGCACGACCGGTTAATAGTCCCAATGCCGTATATCAAATATCAGCCGAAGCATTGCAGATAATCCGACACACATGATTCACTTTAACGGTGATAAATTTATCGGAGCGCATAAATAATCAACTTAATAAAATCCCTTACCGTTTTTAACATACCGTATTCCCCTTTCCCCTCTCCAGCTTCCAGTTGCGGCTTTGCTCGTGTGTGTCCCACAGCTTTGCATACAGCGGCGAGGTTCTTAAAAGTTCGCTGTGTGTTCCCGTTGCTGCGACCGTTCCGTTATTCATCACGATAATTTGATCGCAGCAGGTAACCGTCGACAGCCGGTGAGCAATTAAAATAAGTGTCTTATCTTTACACAATTGTTCAAGCGACTTTTGTATCTTTTGCTGATTTTCCATATCCGCATAGGCGGTCGCTTCGTCAAGAATTAACACCGACGCATTCCGCAGCATTGCACGCGCAATAATAATCCGCTGCCGCTGTCCTCCCGATAATTTCGCTCCGTCATCTCCCGCCATTGTATCGTAACCGTTTTCCAACGCACAGATAAACTCATGACAATACGCTTTCTTTGCCGCTTCAATTACTTCCTCATCAGACGCATCGGATTTCCCAAGCCGTATGTTTTCTAAAATAGACATATTGAATAAAAAGGTGTCTTGCGTTACATAGCTGACCCGCCGCATCAGTTCATCCAACGATATATCCCGATACGCAACACCGCCTATGGTCAGACTTCCTTCCCGCACATCCCAAAACCGCGCAATAAGATTGGCGACAGTCGTTTTGCCGGAACCGGAAGGACCGACAATCGCCGTCTTTGTTTTTTCAGGGAATACCAGTGAAATATCGTGCAGCACCTGCACATCTTCATAAGCAAAAGAAACATGCTGCAGCGCAATTTCATTACTCGGTATGCTGCGGGCGGCTGTATCCGGTTCCTGCAATTCCGGAGCGGAAAGAACTTCGTCGATAAGGCGCTCACCATTTTTAATATAGTAAAAGTTATCCATAAATTCCGTGAACTTTAAAAGAGACGTACCGATTCCGACGGACACCAACACGGAAAACAAATACAAGTACGCGCTCAAACTTCCGGTGCAGTATAAAAAACCGCCGACACTCAGCACGCTTGCTAAAAGCGAAGAGAGCACAACGATTGAAGGAGAAGCGGCAATATACATTCTGTTATAAAGATGCAGCGTTGCGGTTTTATACTCATCAATGGAGGTGTCATATTTTGAAAGCGCCGCATCTTCCCGTCCGAAAATTTTTATTTCTTTATTCCCACGGATATATTCGATAACGCGCCCGTTCATCGTTTCAAGCATTGTATAATAGGTTGCGGCAAACTCGTTCATAATGCCGATATACATCGGAAGATAGAAAAGCAAGGTCAATCCCGCAGGTACCAATAGTGAAAGTCCCATCCGCCAATCAAAGCTGAAAAGTAATGCGATAACACTGACAGGCAGCAGGACGTTTGAAGTCGTTTCGGGGATTGCATGCGCAAGCGGATATTCGAGATGCTCGAGGCTGTCAATCAAGAGACTGTGAAAGTAGCCACTCCCTTTTGCTTGCATGTAGCCCAGCGGCATACGCATCATTTTTTCCGTAATGGAAAGCCGCACTTTTTTCAAAATAGAAAACGCCGTCTTATGCGAAAGAGCGGTTGAAAGACAGTGCATCAATATTTCGAGCGCAAGCGACAGCAAAATCAACAGCGCATACCACAACACCGTTCGCCCATTGCAGCCCTGCACAATACGCAGCAGCAGCCGGTACACCGCATAATACGGCAACAACCCGAAAAACACGGAAGCAATCGCCAGAGCCACAGAAACACTATAAACCGGAATATGTTCTTTTACAAAATCCTTAAATCGCATGATTGGCAATCCTCTACTTCATATCCTTAAAGTGCCGTTTTAAAATGAGCTTGCCGATATAGATACCTGCAATACCGAAAATGATAGCAGATACGATGCCGATTACGGCGAAAGTTCCGGTAAAATAGTGTACATATTCAAGTATCTCTTCCCGGCTCATTCCCATTTCCTGCCACTTTGCTAATTCTCGTTCCAAAAAGAAAAGGAAGGGAAACGCGCCTCCGGTAAAATAGGCAGCCTGCGTCAGTCCGTGACCGATACCGATTGAAAGTGTTTTGAATCCTGTTTTTGTGATAATTACATCAGCTATCAAGCCTATAATGACGACAAAAATTAAACAGTTAATACTTCCCATTCCGGTCAGCGTAAAAAGCGCAACGCCCAAACCGGCAAGCAGCGTCAATACGCCGAATCGCCGGACAGTCTTTACAACAAAAAGCACGATAGGCCCCATGAGAATTCCCGTCATACTGGGCGCAAACACGTGCATAACGGGGATAGTAACAGACGTCAGCATTCCGACCCCATAAATAACGGCTGCATAAATCGCCGCCATTAAACCGATTAAAACAAAGTAACTGATTTTCCAGTGATTGTTTTTTGTTTCCATACCTTTATAACCTCTCTTTAAAAATATGTTCCAACTGCATCGAGCCGTTCAATTGAAAATCTTCGGTTATCCGTCCGTCTTCCAAAAGAACAACTCTATTGCAGGTGTTCAAAATGAACTCATAATCATGCGTAATAATAACAGAGGCGTTTGTCTTGCCTGTTATCGAATCGATTAATGCACAGACATTTTGCATATTGCCGTAATCCAAACCGCTTGTCGGTTCGTCAAAAATAGTAAGCCGCTTATTTTGCAAAAATGATGATGCGACCACTAAACGCTGTTTTTGTCCCATCGACAGTGTGGTCGGGTGTTGTTCTTGCAGCTCTGAAAGACAAATCTTTGCAAGCACTGTTTGTATTTGATTTTTCCGGTCGTGCAGCATTTCGTTACCGAGCAATAAATCATCATATACACTGCACCCGAAAAGCTGAAAGTCTACATTCTGCATCACATACCCGACCGTCTTACTGCGTACCTTTGCAGGGAATGCGCTTCCGTCAAATAAGAGATTGCCGCTTTTCTCTCGTTTTAATCCGCAAAGGATTTTCCCAAGCGTTGTTTTTCCGCATCCGTTTTTACCGATTAAAGCGATCTTGTCTCCGGGATATATTGAAAGATGTATTCCTTTTAAAACCTCAACATTTTTTTGATAGGAAAAATGAATATCGTGCAGTACCAACAACGGTTTGTCTGTATGTTGCCGCTGCGGAGAGATCAGTGTATCGCAGTTATTTTGAAATAAATGCAAGCCGCGAAGTCCTTGTTTGTGCAACTCATCATTACCGATAGTGCGTAACAAAGCTTTTTCATATTCCCGTACTATAGACCCGTTTTCCATTACGATGAGCCGATCGCAGAGTTCCGCCAAATAATGCAGCCGATGTTCGATGATGAGTATCGTGTAATCTTTTAATTTTAGCTGTGCAAGTATTTGTGTAAGCAATTCAACGGATCGATAGTCAAGATTGGAAGACGGCTCATCCATCAATACAACGCGCGTATCCAACATTAAAACAGAAGCGATTGCAATCTTTTGTTTTTCACCTCCGGAGAGTTCCGAAAGCTTTCTGTTCAAAAGCGGTTCCAGCGATAACAGTTTTGTAACACGGTGCAGCCGCTCTTGTATTTCCTCTTTTTCTATACCGTAATTTTCGCATGGGTACACAAGATCGGAAAGCACATCGGTAGTAAAAAACTGGCTTTCGGAATTTTGAAAAACGGATGCCACAATGTCTGATATATCGCATATATGCATCGATGAAAGAGCATTGCCGTTTAGCGTAAGGCTGCCGGTTATTTCTCCTTCATAAAAATGAGGACACAGCCCATTCATACAGCGAAACAGTGTTGTTTTTCCGCAGCCACTTTTTCCGGTAATAGCAACCAATTCACCTTTTTTTACGGACAAGGATATGTGTCGAATTGCCTGTGCCGTAGCATCGTTATATTTGTAGCTTACATCATTCAGATTGATCATACGCGCGGCTCTCATTCAAAATAATTTTACGCTTGTACTTGCTGTTAGAATTGCGAGTGCGGCGAACGAAAATATAAGGTCAATCGATCTGAGCTTGACATCAAAATACGATGTTTTCTTACCGGTGTTTTCAATGCCCTTGATCAGTGCTGCGCAGGAAAGTTCTTCGGCAGTTCGCAGACTTTTAAACAGCATCGGCACAATTATAAATTCCATCGTCCTTATCGGATGAAGCATAGCCGAACGTTTTGACGTATACAAACCTTTCAGCTTCATCGAATCGATGATAACAAAAAAGTCATCTTTTATTGCAGGAAAATAGCGGAACATCACCGCTATACTGAGAATAATTCCTCTCGGTAGTCGCATACGTTCGAGCGCCATCGTAATTTCCGAAATATTTTTTTGCTTTTTAATTACCGTCCCCTGGAGCATAAAGGGAATAATCCGCTGTACGATAAAAGCGAGTATTCCAATAACGGAAAAAAACGCGTAGTGAAACACCGGCAGCTTCAAATGAAAAATCAGTTGGTAATAAGAAAAAAGCACTGCAAACAAAATAGCGTAGCACACTAAGGCGCCGTATAATCCCGTTATGACCGGCACTGCTGCCGCAACAATAAAAGAGCCGAGCGTTACTTCCGGCTTTCCGGAAATCAGCATAAAAACCATAATCAACATATCTAAAAAAAGAAGTGTTCTCGCATCGAATACGGCCGTTTTGTTTTCTTGCATATCGTACAACTTTTTCCTTTTTATATAGGCGCCGGTAATCTTTGATGCCTAAATATTCGTCTTGAGCTTTTTTAACAGATACCGGAATCCTGTGTATTATCATAGCTATATAAGTTAGCTAAGGCTATCAAAACATCGTAACATTGTCTTTTTGCTATATCTTTTGGCTGGGAGCGAAAGCGAGGAGGGTATGGAAGAAAATTTATTTTACCGGCATTATACAGGTTAATAGAAAAGTGACAAATATTTCTAAAATAAAATAATGTTCCATAACATAGCATTATTCGGCTATATATTGTATAATATAGGACGTAGGAGACTATTATGAGTCGTAAAGTGTTTTGTGAAAAAGATGGAATTGTAATTACCTATACCGATAACGGCATTCCGCAATCTTGACGCACTGGAGAGTGCCTGATGCCTATAACGCAGAAGTACAATTTTATAATTGATTATATTAGGAACATCAAAATTGACCAACAGTTATCAAAGTTTTATAGAACATACCGGCAGCACACTTACCAAAAAAAGCGCGCTGCTGAACGAGTGTTTTGATACATACCAATTCTCATCCGACTACGGCAAAGGATACACTGCCGTATATCAGCTCGATTCCTATGCGAGTATATGCATTGCGGAACATTCATATATCAGGGATTTTGAATATTCCGTGCCGGCAGAGGACTCCATCAGCATACAGCAGTATGATTCCATCGATTCTGATCGGCGTTATCCGCAGGGGAATGTATCGGCAGGAATGCAGTATATCGCTTATGCACCGGATAACCGAACCTATCGATATGTCATCAAAAAAAATGTTCCGGCAAAGGTGATTGGTATTCAGCTGCTGCCGGATTATTACGAAACATATCTCAAAAAAGAGTTCAGTATAAAAGGAATTGATTTAAAAAAATATCTACAGGTGTTTCCGCATGGTGTTGTAATTCCTGAAATTGCAGCGATATTTAGCAAGATACGCAGCTTTAACGGGAGTGAACTTAGTTCACGGCTCTTTTTCAAAAGCAAGATCGATGAGCTGACTGCAATCATTATGCAGAAAGCGGAAGAGTTCCGCTCTATGCATGATCTAAAACTTGCAGCTTCCGACAAGTGTGCCGTTGCAAAGATCACAGAATATGCGAACGATCATTTATCTCAAAACTTTTTGTTATCCGAACTGGCAGCCGAAGCATATATGAGTGTTTCAAAATTCAAATATGTGTTTAAAGCGGTTACGGGGCAAACATTCTCCGGCTACATAACGCAAAAAAAGATGGAAAAAGCCTGCGAACTTTTAACACACAGCAATCTCTATGTTGCGGAAATTGCTTACCGGCTCGGCTACAAAAATGCGGGAAGTTTTTCAACTCAATTTAAAAACTATACGGGTATCTTGCCGTCGGACTACCGCACCCATTGATATGTATTGATATTCGCTTATTTTTGTTTCATCCATCTTTATTAGACAGTATCACCCTCATAATGGAACCTTAATATGAACTCTTGTGTACACGCAACCGAATGGCACGGAACACGCGCCGCTATTGTATCTAATACCAATTTGATAACGGAATACGCTATCAACTGCGATACACCGAACGGGCGTATGAAAACCTTTCATTTATTCTCAGGAGTTGATTATGCACTTACAACTTTTGAAGCGACCTCATGTGATTACCGCAAACATGCAGTATCCGATGTTATCGAAATAGCCTATTGCAAGTCAGGCCGATTTGAATGCGAATATAAAAACGGTTATTTTACATATATCGGTGAAGGTGATTTTGCTGTCGGTGTTTTGGAAGCTCAAACGGAAAAGCCTTATTTCCCGTTAGGATATTACACCGGCTGCACAATCATTATCGATGTCAAAAAGACAGGTATGGTTTTTCAGAATACTATCAAAGGTATATCCATTGACCTAGCGGCACTGCTGCAAAACTATTGCCCCGACAATAAATGCGCAGTTATTAAAACACCGCCGATGCTGCTCCGTATATTCAATGAATTATATGAAGCATCCCAAGATTGCCGCTTTCCCTCTGATACAACAAACGGCTACCTGCGCCTGAAAGTTTTAGAGCTGTTGTTTTTATTGCAGCACTATAAACCGCAAAAGCAGTCTGCGGCACATACCTGTTTTTCAGGAGTATATATAAAAAAGATAAAAGCGATTAAAGCTGATATTACGGAACACTGGAGCGAAAATCCGCGGTTAAAAGATTTGTCGCAAAAATACGGCATCGGTTTAACGGTAATGAAAGACTGTTTTAAAGCAGTGTACGGAAAACCGATTTATGCTTTTCAAAAAGAATACAAAATGCAAAAAGCGGCGCAGCTATTACACACTACGGAAAAATCGATTACGGAAATCGCTACTCTGACCGGATATGAAAATCCGAATAAGTTTTCTTCCGCTTTTAAGAATACATTCGGATGTTCTCCGCGGGAATATCGCCGGAAGTAATTTATAATTAATACTTTGTAATGGATAATTATTTTGGGCGTTCCGGTTCCCGTCGGGCTTTACGCTTATAGCTTTTTGCTGCGTTTGTATCATTTCAGCAGTGTTTCTCCTCGCGTCGAAAACTGCATGTGACTTCTTTCGGCAGCAAAAAGGCTATCGCTGCAATCCCTAACGCAACGTCAAAAATGTACATCCTTGTACATTTTTGACTGCGAGTTTTGCCTTACGTCAAAACATCGCGTCTGTCTAATACCACGGACATCCTTGTCCGTTCTGAATTGACTTCCGTGTCAAAATTTGCACGCGAGTTTTTTTGCAAAGCAAAAAAACATCGCTGTTGCTTAGAACCAACGGCATCCGTGCCGCTTTTGAAAATCCTCGACGTATCAAAACGGCCAAGGATGGCAGTGGTTTCAAACGGAATCGAGTTCGCACTGTGAACTCGCAGACAAAGAATGTACACGAATGTTCATTCTTTGTCGTGCCTGCGGGGGTTTTTTATGCGCTCCTAGCATCTGTACCATCTATTCCAAAAGACTAACGGAAGGTCTATCCTCAAGTCTCTCTTCTGTACGAAATTTTGCATAAAATTTCGCACATTTTTCCATCAAAGGGGTAAACGCATCAGGCAGAATAGATAAAAATCGCGGAAAAATTGAGACTGTGAGACCATTTGAACCATCTTCAACTGTTGTACGTCCATGTACATCAGTTGAAGGCGAGTTTTGTGCGTGCACGAAACATGATAAAAACAGGCAAGTCATTATCAAAACAGTATTTATAACAATCACGAAAAAGAGCATACCTTCATTGTAGCAAAAATTGACAAAGCTATTTTTACACACAAAGCGCGGATAGCGCTCTTTAGAACCTATTTCGGCGGTCTAAAGGCTCGATTCGCTCCATTGTAGTGAAAAATAAGTATATGGCTTTGCCGTTTTTCCATGTATTTATTTTTATCAATGACGGTTAGTCGTTGGTTAATAGGGATAATAGCTCTCTCTTAAAGACTATCATTCCGGGACGCCCTCAAAGAGAAAACGGCCTTTGAGGGCGTTTTTTTATCCTATCGACTAACCCAACCCTACACACACAGGAGCAAAAGATGAAGGTGTACACATTTGCAAGCCTCAAAGGAGGCACCGGCAAATCTTCGACAACGATAACCGCTGCGGAATGCTGCGCGGCTGCCGGTAAAAAAGTCCTTGTCATAGACATGGACATAAACAATTCGGTCTCATTCTATTTTTTACAAAATAGTAATGAGAGTGGGCAAAAAAATATCGCCTACGCATTGCAAAGCGATAATCTTTCCGATTTCATCATTACTACAAAGAATGAAAATATCGATATTATTCCGTCAAGCTTACGTCTCGTCGATCTTAGAGCGATGTCGACGAGCATATTAAAAAGACTAATGACAAGTCTTAACAATCGGTATGATGCCGTGTTTATCGACACGGCGCCGACATACGATAATATTGTACTTAATGCAATAAACGCAGCAGATTATATTATCACCCCGATAAATTACGATCAATTTAACTTCAATACGTCCATATTCTTAAGTCAAAAGCTCCGTTTAGAGACGGAAAGCTTTGATAAATGGTTCTTATTCTTCAACGGCTATGAAAGCCGATACGACGGGAATCCTGAAAGTCTCCAGAACCAATATCACCTGTTATTTTCGCAGCATGACATCTTAGGAAAAAAACTTCTACCGGTAAGATTTCCTTTTACCCGCAATATGCGGAAATTTGCGGATACCAATGAAGCCCTTTGCAACAAAGGGCAAACGGAAAAGCTCCACAAGGCGGTGTGCGAGCTATGTTCAATACTGTTGGAAGAAGAGATTCGTCCCGAAAAGTTTTAAAAGGTCGAAATATGAAAGAAACAATTGAAAAGGCTCTTAACCGTATAGCTGTCAGTATGGAGGCACGGAAACGAGAACAACAGTTAGCGGGTATTTTTCTTAAACCGATTTCAAAGCGAGCAAAAAAACTTCTTGAAAAGATTGTTGCAAATAAAGAAGCATACCCTGTTTATGTAACCGTAGGCGATGATAAAGAGGATACTATTACTATTCGCGAAAATTGTAATATGGCGACTGCAATGGTTTTTCTTGTAAAAGAATTTTCATATGGCAAGGAATATTATCCTATCAAACAAACCTATTTTAACTATGACGGGAGTGTGCTTAAAGACATTGAACTTATTCCGACCGGCTATAGTTTTATGGTCGGCAGTAAACAACAGGAACGCAGTACCAGTCATTGCCTTTTTCTGCTTGAGCATATCAATCGATTAAAAAATCATAAAGGTGGCAAATAATGCAGTATTTTTATCTTATTCTATTTGTATTTGGAGTATTATTGTGCTTGTTTATCATGTATTTTATATCTTGCAAGAACCTAAGTTCATCTGTGACACTTTCTCTTCTTGTATCGTTACTTGTCGTTGCATTGGGTTTGTGGATTTGTTTTACTTTTGTGTATAAATACGCTGCTGAAGAAGCATGTGAAACTATTTCTGAGCTCAAGGATGAAGATAGAAAGAAATTAGTAGAAGATATTGTTAGTTATAACAAGTTCATAGATCGCTTTGCCTTTGGATTAGCAAGAGTTGATACAAATAAATATCCTGATTTATTTTCTGCTACGGAAATAAACTCAACTGAGACAACAAAGCGGCCGCAAAATAATTCAGACCAGAGACATTATATAGCACTTTATTTCGCTATTATCACGATTACGGTTAATTTTATTTTTATAAAAAACTACCGACACGTGAATCTAAGATATCTCATCATAATAAATATGATTTATTTGGTTTCAGATTTGATGTTTTTTATTTTTTGCCAATAAAATAGCCTCAAAGGAGTGAAGTAAAATGCTTACTATAAATCAAGATAGAACAAAACAAATACAGCTTGATACTCATTTTAAGGATTTATTTCCGGTTAATGAGGAGATGGTTAGCCGAATCAGTGAATCGATACAAAAGAAAGGCTATGACAAAAGTCAGCCTCTTCATGTATGGAAAGAAGGAATGCTGTTTCAGAAAAAGACATCGAACGGCTTGAGGATGCGTTCCGTAAAATAGCCTCAACTGAGGCTAAATAAAAAGTTTAATAAAAGGAGTTTGAACAATGTTTTTCTTTTTTACGCTACTAGTTATGGTTGTTTTATTTCGTTTTACAAAAATACCGCGCAGTATTCTCATCAGACTAGCTGTATTTATCATAGTATGGGGTAATTTTACAGGCCTCTGCTTCATGAATAAATATTCTATCGAGGAGAAGTGTAAAACTGTTTCTGAACTAAACGATAAAGATAGGAAACAGATAGCGGAAGATATTATTAAGCATAATAAGATAGTAAACCTGTCGTTTTTGGGATTAGCAAAAGTTGATACAAACAAATATCCTGATTTATTTCCTGATACAGAAATAACCTCAAGTGAGGCTGAATGTAAGGTTCTAGGAAAAGGGAGGCGTTCCATACTGCCGTATTTTTTTGCTCTTTCTTGCGTACTGAGTCTAATATTGTTCGGGGGTATTATTATGGAAGGAGAACCATTATGAAAATCTATTACCCGTCATACGAGCAGAACCGGAAGCATATACTACAGCATACCGATTTTATTGAATCGGTCGTAATGAATACACCGACTCGCGCATACACACATCAAATATACGTTATTGTCAATGGTGTCGTGATAAAAAAGCATTACCGAAAAACACTTTCATCAGCTCTTAAAACACAAATGAGAATTATTGGAGGAGGAGATCAATGGCAACACTAACCGCATTAAGTAATTTAGCAAAGGCATCAATCGCCAATTCGGGAGCCGCAGAATTATCAGTTCTTGTATCGATTGATGATATACAGCTTGATACTCATTTTAAGGATTTATTTCCGGTTAATGAGGTGATGGTTAGCCGAATCAGTGGATCGATGCAAAAGAAAGGTTATGACAAAAGTCAACCTCTTCATGTATGGAAAGAAAGAATGCTTTTAGTTGATGGGCATCATCGGCGGCTTGCGGCTATTAAAGCAGGATTACGTGAGGTTCCGGTTTTTTACCATCACTTTAATAGTATGGAAGAAGCATTGGAATATGCCATTTTACTTCAAACCGACCGACGTAATTTGTCTGATGCAGAGATTTATAAAACTCTGCAAACACTGGATAGTTTAAAGAGCCGCGGACGAACAACTGATGATAATGAGCCTCGACAACAAGGAAAATCAGCAGAAATAACCGCACAGAAAATCGGTATATCACGATCAAAGGTTGAGAAAGTACGTACCATACAGAACAAAGCAACACCTGAAATACAGGCTGCTGTGGCATCCGGTGCAATGAGCATTCATGCAGGATATACCGACACAATGAAACAGCTGCACAAAAGAAGCGATAAAAAAGACGGTGTTGTAAAAAAAGTGACAGCACCGCAGTGGATATCGACCGCAGACCAGAAACCTGAAGAAAATACTCCGGTATTATTTATTGCACCTTCGGCATCTGAACAAAACGGAGGATATATTTACGAAGGAACCTATCATCATGATCTTGGTCAATTTGAAGTGTTACATACGTTTTTGACCGGATCCTATTGGCTTCCGCTTTCGGCCTTACCGGATAAACCTGAACATAGAGGAGATGAAACGCATGTATGAAATAGCCCCCGTCTTAAAAGACGGGAAAGTATTTATCGGGGTCGGTGATCAGGAACTTATCTTTACCTCAGGTTGTACCTCATTTAATCCGCAAGAAGAATCAGAATTACGAGTTTGGATGCATACGGCAAAATTGGTATGTCTTGAAGAGATGTGTATGGTTTGCTCACTACTGAGTGAACAAAAAGAGCAGGAAGCAACAGAACTTGCGATCAACATTATGCGGTATTTAAAGCGAACACGAAAAGAATATCCGCGGTGTATGTATGAATTTCAGAAACGGTTGAACAGCGCAAAGGATTAAAAAAGAAGGAGGTGTGAATCATGCAAACAAAAACAGAAGGTACTCTTACCTCGTCTCCTATCCATCCTCGTGATTCGTTTCTTATGCGTCTTCTTCCTGAAAAATATAAGCCTGCTGAAAGGGTTTGTGAAAAACATGGCACCTATCAGACATTTGTTACCGATTCAGGAGAGGAAGGAATGTGTCCTCTTTGTTGTAAGGAACAGGAAGAAGCGGAAGAGAAAGAAAATCGAGAACGTGAGAAGATTAAAACAATCTTCAATAGGATTGATGGGCTTCCTGCAAAATATCGGAATGCCGGTTTTAAAAATTTTGAGTTAACTGAAAAAAAGACAGCTGCATTTAATCGTGTTTTGAAGTTTGCAAAAGAACCGAGAAACACGTGGTTGTTATTACTCGGAGAGAATGGTACCGGAAAAACACACCTCGCTCATGCGGTCTTAAAAATGACCGGTGGAATATTTCGTGAGTTCGATGACATCGCTATCGATATGCAGGATGCACAAAAAAGATCCGGAGAGGGGATGAAGAAAGTAATTTCTAAATATGCATCCGCCCCAATGTTAGTTATTGATGAAGTGGACAAAGTAAACCCAACAGCCGGTCGCATCAATTGGCTCAATATCATATTGCGCAAAAGGTATAACGATATGTTGCCACTCGTTCTTTGCGGTAATATCGATCTTGAAACCCTCTGCAGCCGTATCGATCAGAGTGGCAAACATGCACTCAAAGATCGTATTGATGAAGTCGGTGAAGTTGTCCTTTGTAACTGGGAAAGCTACCGCCCAAAGTTGCGAAAAGTAAATTGATAATGGAGGGAATAAACAATGAAAAAAGAAGATTTAATTGAATTGAAAAAATGTAAAGGGTATCAGACTTTATCAAAAGCGGTTGAGCAAGATATTGCTCGAAACCCAGAAGATACAAGATTCACAGAAAAATTAAACTGGGTAATAGAAAGAGTGCTGTATTATGCAGAAAAACTAAATCTATCTTCCTCTGAACTTTTGGATAAATGGGAAGAAGAACGAGATTATTGGTATATGAACTATTATCAAGATTATAATATGCCAAAAATCGAGGGTGATAACGTTTTTGTTTTTGAAACTGTAGATGATTTTCTAAAATCTATTCCTTCTAAGAAGTTTATTTGCCCTTGCTGTAAAGGAATTACAACAAATCCTTACGAGTGTAATTCAGGTATCAAAAAAGATAACAAAACTTGCGATTGGAAAGTTTACGGTCTTTTTGATTTAGGACACGTAACAGTATTTGCTAAAGATAAATTGCAGTTTAATAAAATCTTTATCCCGGTAGATTGGGAAAAAGAAGGAAAAACAAAATGACCATTGAAGAAATGAAAGCAAAAGGGTTTAAGCGGTATTCGGCGTATATCAAAAAACTGATCTATACAGAGGAAATTGAAGTATGGGCAAGGAACATTAAAGATGCCTACAAAATATTTGAATGTTCCGCTAATGAAATCTTTGATTCTTCTTTTGCAGACCGTGAATATACGGAAGTTCTAGGGCTGGGTGAATGTGAAGGAGGTCTTCCAATAAGAGCTGACGGACAAGGGGTATTTACTAATTGTAACGAAGATTTTTACAAAAGCGAGGAGGAATAAACAATGGAATTTGACAAATCCCGTGTATTTTCTGCACTTAATGCAGAAGAATTAAAGATAGGAAGCAAGTGTTTTTTTGCGAACACAACAAGAGCTTTGAAAAAGATAGTACAAACTAGTGATGCCATTTACGCGGACACATTCATTGGACTGCACAATGGTATTAGGGGGGTGCGGTTTGTAGCTTATTATAATTATAAGTATCGTTACTGTGTTAAATATCGTTACGCCTACCTTATCTCTTCGCCCCCCGATCGTATGTACGAGCCGTTCCAGAGCGTTGAAAAGGCAATGGCGGCGATAAAGGCACACGGCAGGTGGGTTAAAGATAAAAGGAATAACATATTGAGTATTGTATTCTTAAAAAGTAATGAGCAAATAAATATACTGAATTCTTGGTATTCCCTTAATGATATACTTCGATATTATGTTTTTGCCGACGACGGCAGCCCCTGCGGGGAATTGGTGGAGGAGTAAATGAAAATAAAGACTGATTTAATGATTATTGACAATAATGCTAAATATGTTTGTGAAAGAAAACTCAAAGTAAAGCCTATTCTTCACTATTATGGATATGGAGAAATTCCCAATGATGAACGACAATATACAGAGATTAAAGCATCTTGTCCTGTCTGCAGGGCTACTGGAGTGCGCGCTAATTTAGCAGGTGGAGCTAGAGAATTTAAATGCTGCCCAATTTGCGGAATAAATCTTGATTGGAGAGTTTATCTTAAAAAAGAAAAAAAACTGCGTCGTAAAATAGAGCTGTGGAGAACACAATTCAAAAAAACAAAAGGTAAGTAAATGACCTACTTATCAGTCTGCTCCGGTATAGAAGCGGTAAGCGTTGCATGGGAACCGTTAGCATTTACGCCTATCGGTTTTGCAGAAATAGAAAAATTCCCTTGCGAATTGTTGAAGCAAAAATACCCGAACGTAAAAAATTATGGAGACATAACACAATATGAGAAATGGAACGCAGGACAATTTGACATTCTGGCCGGAGGAACACCTTGCCAGTCTTTCAGTATTGCCGGGAAACGAGGCGGAACCGCTGACGAGCGAGGCGCTCTCATGTATGCCTATTTGGGAATTGTGGAAACATATCGCCCCCGCTGGGTTATATGGGAAAACGTCCCCGGCGTATTGTCATCGAACAGCGGATATGATTTTGCATCGTTCCTTGCCGGATTGGAAGAATGCGGGTATGGGTGGGCGTACAGGGTGCTTGACGCTCAGTATTTCGGAGTACCCCAGCGCCGCCGTCGAGTCTTTGTTATCGGACATTCTGATAACAGGGCAGACCTTGCCGCAGAAGTATTATTTAAGCCGGAAAGCATGTGCGGGAATATTGCGACGGGCAGCGAAACACAAAAGAAAACTACCGCCGCTATTGGAAAAGGCGTTAACTATTTCCGTCGCGGAGGAAACTTCAAATATCACAAAGATAAGAAAGCCGCAACATTAAGAAGTAGTGCATCGTCTGATTGTTTCGATTTAGTTTTAACAAATGAAAAAGAAACAGCAGAAACGCTTTTAGGGCAGTACGGTAAGCATTTATGGCAAAACAATCAAGAAGCAGTTAGCGGAGATTCTTTTGTCGTAAACGGACGGCAAAACCCTGTTATTAGTAAAAATAGGGCTGTTACCTTAGATACGGACGGGCGGACAAATACGGTATGTTATACAGAAAAGACCAATACGCAATGCTGTATACGCCGCCTTACCCCGCTTGAGTGCGAACGGTTGCAAGGCTTCCCTGACGATTATACACAGATTGAATGGCGCGGGAAACCTGCTGAACAATGCCCCGACAGTTTGCGCTACAAGGCAATCGGTAACAGTATGGCAGTCCCTGTCATGCGCTGGATCGGGGAAAGGATTAAAAGGATAGAGGAGAAAATAAAATGAAAAAAAAAACAGTTATTTTTATAATTATCATTTATGCAGTTCTTGTAGGAATAATAATTAACACCTTTCCAATAAATATAAGCGGGTTATTACTGAGTTGTTTTTCTTTGATTGCTTTACGCTTATTGAAGAGGGAAATCAAGACTAATTATCTTGAAAAAGAACTTGAAAACTATTTTTACAACAAAGCAGGAATAAAAATTGATAGCCGCTATTCAAATAAGACAAAAGAGGAGGATAAATAATGTCATTAAATAAAAATACAAAAGCACTGTTAGAAACACTTGTAACTGAAAATGACTACTTATCATATTCAGTGAAAAGATGCATAACAAACTGTTTAGATGATGATACGAAAACGGCAAATACCGATTTTGTTGCACAGATGAAAAAGAAACTTACAGAGCAGTCCGTAAGACTTCCGACAAATATTGAGGGTAAGGTAATCTGTTATTCACCTGAAAACTTTATTCCTGAACGGTATTACACCCAACAAAGATGGATTGATTCCGTTTTACAATCAATTATGAAAATGAAGACGGTTGCAGAGATGATGGCTTCTATGCGTATTCATTACCGCAATGCAACAATTCTTTATGGAGAAAGCGGCACAGGAAAGACAGAATTCGCTCGCTATGTAGCACATAAGCTTAATCTACCGTTATTTTATCTTAATTTTTCAAGCATCATAGATTCTCTTTTAGGGAATACTGGGAGAAATATTGCAAATATATTTAATTATGTAAAAAAGCGTGAGTGTGTCTTTATGCTTGATGAAGTAGATTGTATAGCAGAAAGCCGTTGTTGTGCTAATGGAGCAGAAAAAGAGTTTTCAAGAGTTACCATAACCTTAATGCAGGAATTTGATATGCTGCCAAATAATATTATTTTGATTGCAGCCACTAATAGGATTGATATTATTGATGATGCTGTGCTTAATCGTTTTTCTGTTAAACAAAAAATAGAGCGATTATCATTAGATGATAATAGAGCATTTGCACAATTCTATGTTAAGGCGATACAAGCAGAAAGCTATATTACTGATAGTGATATAGCAGAATGTATTGATAATGACGATTTATCACAAAGACAAGTAGTAACAAAAATTATTCAGCTTCTGGGTGATAAGTTATACCAGAGTTTAGAAGGGGATATCACATGCCGTTAAATAAATCGATCGGAAATATGTATAACTTTATAACTCACACTTGGAACACAATTAAGGGTGAATGTCCGCACGGATGCAGCTACTGTTATATGAAACGCTGGGGCAAACAGCCGCCGTTGCACTTTGACGAAAAAGAATTAAAAACAGACTTAGGAACAGGGAATTTTATCTTTGTCGGTTCTTCCTGCGATATGTTTGCAAAACATATTCCGTATGAATGGAAAATAGACACTCTTGATCATTGAGAGGTTTAGATGAAAAACCTGCGATAGCTGGAGAAGATGTAAAGGACAATCTTTTCCCATCCTGTCAACGGTGCAATTTGCATAAGCATACAAATTGTCGGACACCTGAAACAGAATATGACAAATGGCAATATCGAGGTACTTGCGGAGCATATTGGGTTTAACCCGATAGCAAAAAATTGAGGAGGAATAGCGATGGCGTTTAATTTTGAAGAATGGAAAAAAGGTTACAATGATGATAGACCTCTTGAGCCATGTTGCGCAAGCGAGAATCCGGAGCAGTGGGCTGAGATTGCAGACTTTGATGCCGGTTATCAAAGTTGCCTTAATGAATACGGTTGGCACTTTTTGAAAGACGGAGATACCCCTCCTCAAGAAGATAAAGAGTACCTGTTTTATTTTGCTTCTAAAGGAGAGCGAGGAATGATCATCTCAGACACATGGGAACGTAAGAGGAATAATCCATACGTTATTGCATGGGCGGAATTTCAAACGCTCAAGGTTTAAAGAAGGAGGAATAACTATATGAAAGAGCGGGCACATATTAGCTGGCAACTAGACGAAAGCTCTGATAAAGCGTATTTATCTGCAAGCGGCACAAACGAGGTGCTTTTAACAGGTTTAAAAGGAATATTTGATGCCATCATTACGGATGTCGCTGAGCGAAATTATATTCCGGTGAGCGTTATGCGGGAAACGATGCTTGAATTTCTAAGGGAGGAATAATGACTACTACTGAAAATATCCGCCAAGAAGTACAAGTAAAACGCGAGGATGCGCAAAAACCGCTTCTTGAGCCGCAAAAGAAAAAGGGATACGTACGCAGTACTCGATCCGACCGGCCGCTTTTAGGACGTGGACATATTACCAGTTTAATCAATCATGGATAATATGAGTATGAATGATAAAAAATATGTAGATAAAAAAGATGTTTTTGCACTACTCGTTGCCTTTTCAGGGCAAGGGAACGTAGTAAGTATTCAAAAAGAATACCTCGTTTTGTGCGATTATGATTATGAGGCAGCAGTCTTTTTAAGCCAAATTATTTACTGGTCTGATAAATCGTACCTTGAAAATGGCTGGATATATAAAACGTATGCAGAATGGGAAAAAGAGCTTTTTATCAAAGAGCGAAAGCTTAGAAGGCTTAAAGACTACCTTGTTGCAAAAGGCTATATCGAAATGAAGATTCTGCACAGGAATGGAATACCGGTATGTCATTGGCGAGTGATGGTAAAAGTAATCGACAGTCTTCTTATGCTCTATACCGGAAAAAAGCAAGAGGAATCACAGAATCATGGTGTACATGATAGCGATGAAAATCAAGACGCTGTCGTATCTTGTGAAAACACACAAGAAGAGGCGGTATATGAGTCTACTCCGGTTGAACAAGAAGAGCAACAACGCTCGTCTTCTGAAAAAGGCGTGATAGATAATTGTATTATACCACATGCAAATAAGGATGAGGGCGTACAAAACACTCTGCCGTCATTCAGAGAAGTTGGTAAAAGTCCATCCGGACAAAATGACCGGTTCCATCCGGACAAAATGACCGAATCCATCCGGACAAAATGTCCGAATCCATCCGGACAAAATGACCGAATCCATTCGGACAAATTGTCCGAATCTACTAATAACATCGATTACATACATCAATTACCTTCAACGATTACTTCTTCTCCTTCCCTTGAAGTACGATCAAGCTTAGACGGAGATGAAGAAAAATCACAGATACGAAAAAAAAAGGAGGAGGAAGAAAAGATTGCCTATCAAAAAGCAATAAATCCGTCTGTTACAAAACTGGCAGAAGAGATTTATGCGCTGTTTGTAGAGGCAGGAATAAACAAAGCCGATCAGTTTCTGGTATTTTTACAACGCGATTTTAAATATGGGCTTACTAAGCTGCACGAGCGGACAATTCCGTTTGATACCAATATTCTTAGCGCGTGTAAAAACTATGTGCAGGTGTTGGCACTGCAAAAAAGCGGTAAAACGTGGTGGAAAAGCCGATTACCCTTTAGCGGTTTTTGCAGTGAAAAAATTATTTCACGGTTTTTACCTGATCATTTCGAAATGGCTGCATTTGAGCTTCAAGATACGGCACGTTCTCCACCCCCTCAACAAGATTTTAGCGAGGAAGCGTTACCGGAACTTTTTAAACACAGCCGTCTTGAAAACTCTTGTGATGAACAGGATTTATTGAGCGGGGTTGTATTTTAAGCGCTGTATACTTGCTTTAAAAAGAGCCTTGTAAAACGGCTCTGAGAAAAAAGTTTTTTAAGGAGGTGTGAAACTTATGAAAGTGTTGATAGATGTGCGGCCGGAGCAGCTGCATGAAATCAGGAAAGATTTAAAAAATCAGGATTGCGGTATTTCTCCTGAAACTGAGCGAATTTTAGTGTGTATTACGCAAGGAATTCAGAAAAAATGTCAGTGTCAGAAAACAGAAATTGAGCAGTTCGAGCAATACTATGATGAGGAGTGTCTGTATGACAGCTGAAAAGAATGAACTAAAAACGATATGCAAATTTTTAGCGTTAAGCGGAAAGAAGATTACCGACCGCCGCGGGCATATTTTTACCGACGATATGATAAGCGCCGACGGAACGATATTCCGCTTTGACGAGAATGGCTATTTGGACGGAGGGACGCAGCCGGCAATAGAAAGTGCAACCGGCTATGTCGAATATCGCCAAAAAGGACTTTTACACCGGAAAGGATTACCGGCACTCTATGATCTTGCAAGTGGTGTGCAAGAATATTGGGAGGGGGGCAAGCTGTTGAGCGTGTACAAAGAAGAGGAATGATTGTCATCAAAGCAGCGAGTGAACTCTGCGCTCTTTTTTGTATTGCGTTCATAGTAATATTCTGTATTGGCACACTGTATCTTGCCTACGAATGGAATTCAATGAAACATCGGCAAAAGATACATAAAGCGTTGAGTAAATTAAACACAAAAAACAATGGTATAAATGATACCGATAAAAGAGGAGATCAATATGAATGAGAAAACATCAAGTATTCTTCCGCATGCGTTAAAAGGAAAAGCGGTTTTTACGAAAGGGGATGATCCGACTCCAATTAACGGAGAACATATGCTCGTTGAAGGATACATCTGTCGCTTAAAAAATGGGTTATTACACGGAAATGAGACGTATCCGGCAATTGAGGGGCCGGGACATATCGAGTACTGGGAGGAAGGAGTCTTGAAAGAAATCAGTACGAACGGCTTTAAGCGAACTGAAAAGTATGAAAAAAATGCCGATGGCAGTGTTCGGCTCGTTTCAGTCGAAGAAAAATAAGGGACTTGCCGCTTTCATTTTCCACAAATCCACACGAAAAAGGCGGGTGAAGGGATGCCCAAAACATCCCGGAGCTGACTTTTGACTGTGGAGCTTGTGGTAAATGGAAGCGTGTTATCGTTCGATATACGTACTCACTCGTTTTAATTTCTTTTGCCGTGCAAATTCTTTAAAGTCTTTTGAAGATGCAATGACAGTCGGCGAATAGAGGGGATCGATGTAATGAGAAGCGAGGTCAGGGTCTTTATCGGAAAAGCAATAGTTTTTATTGTAGCCGTCAAGGAAAATCTTTTTTTCTGCCATAAACAGCAATGCCTTTTCTAATTTTTCATCATCGCTTCGGTTAACCGGGAAAAAAGAATCGGCGCCGAGTAAGGCTGCCTTTTTATGAAAATCAATGAAAAAACGGTTCCATTGTTCAGGCGACTGAGCGGCTGCAATAATATCACGGTTATTAAAAAAGTAAATACCTGCGATGACATATCGCTGATCAAGAGCAAAAAAGGGTGTTTTTCCTTCCGTTTTCCAGTGTGATTTTCCATCAATATCGTTTAAAATCCACATCATTTTATGCGTATCATCTCCGCTTATCATAAAGGGAATAATGCTATTATTTTTTTTAGGATGCATGAGCGGATCGTGTATTTTACGAGTTTCGGGATCTGCGGAATACTGCCAGCCCTTACCCGGCTTATAAAAAGCAAAATTACCATGATCGAGGATGATATGTCCTAAAAAGCGGGAAGTGCCACCAAGTGAAGAAAGCTCAAGTTCGATTTGGGCAGTTAATGTTTCATCGCGTGTAGAAGGGACAATTTGTCCTGTCGGGTGATTATGCGCAATAAGCAGCGAATAGTTATGCTCTTTTAAATAGGATTTAATAGCATTCCAGTAGTGGTTTTGTTTGGTATTTGCATCTTTATTCTCTGCTGAAAAAGAAGCGGAGATAAGGCTTTTATTGGTGATGGCGATTTGATCTCGGATAGTACCGGATGCATCGACGATGATATGGCGGAACGTTTCTACCTTTTTACTGCGGTAGCGGTATAAAAGGTGATAGGCCTGATGGAGCCCTTTTTCAGAAAGGGTTCCATCAGCAGTAATGTCAATCGGTTTTTCGACGAGGTAGTCGGGAAAATCGAAAGGATGCCGGTGCTGTTTTACATAGCGAGAAAGAGTCATACTTTGCTTATCGGCTTATAGAGACGGATGGAGCAGCGGAGAGGTGAATATTTTTCTCTTTTTTGAGCTTTTCATCCATTTGATGTTTCGTTTCATAGGAGAATTGAGGCATTACCGCGCGGTTTGAAAAATCTTGCCCTTGATACATACTGTAAAGAAGCGCTTGTTTTGTAAGTGTTCCTTTATCAATTTTCTTTAAAGCATTTTGCACTTCCATAGAAAAAAGTGCACTCATACGGGCATCAGCGTCAAAAGAAGGAACGCCGCCTACGAGGTCATACGATCCATGTTGCTGTACAATATTATGCGTTTGTATGGCTTTGTAGACATTTAAAAGTCCTACAGTGGAAAGTTCATCTTTCCGCTTTTCGTTTTCAAGCCGCATCGCTTCTTTGATAGCAGGGTTACGGGTATTATCGAGAAAGTTCTTTTGAGATTGAGCATGGCTTTGTGCTTGTTCACTTTCAAACGTTTTCCGCTCAGGTAATATTTTGTGTAAAAGCTTCCGGCTGCGATCGTCAAATTGTTCAACATTATACATATACTGAAAGCCTGTCTTTGTTCCTTCTCCGGCAACTCGTATTTCGTTTAAAAGCGGGCTGCGGGAAGCAAATTTTGTGTCGTTACAGACTAAAAGCGGCGTCGTGTTTTTGCTTACGTCAAGGGTAAGTCCTAAAGAACGTGCTTCATGACCGAAAATATAGTCGGTTTTCTTACAACCGGTCGCTGTCGCATGAAGTTCAGCGGCAGCTTTATTGATATCTTTCATTACCGTACCGTTTAAAAGATTGTTCGGCACAGGTTTATCTCCCTGCCTGAAAAACGGAACATTATGTTCGGTAACGCAAACGGAAAGGAGTTTATTGACTTGGTCGGTATAAAACTCTTCAGGGCTTCCGTGACGGGCAGTATCGCTTGATGTCCATTGATCGAGGACTTCATCTTTCTCACCGAGATAGACGGTTGAACGATAGGCATTTTTATTGATAGGTGTTGAGGTGTCAAAAAAAGAAGGCATAGTAGCATTTGCTCCTTATTAAAGGGAGCACTCGCAACGTTTGTTTTGAGCGGTCTCCCTTAGATGTACTTGTGCGGTATACGGTTATCGAGAGAAAGAAGAAGATGCGCTGTGAGTCGGCGCTGCTCGTTCAGCTCGTTCAGCTCGTTCAGCTCGTTCAGCTGTTTGTGAAACATCTTCTTTCATCCATCTGTGTGCATCCCGTCCGATTTTAAATAAATTGGAGGGGGAAGCTTGGAGTGCTTCTTTAAATTTCTGAGAAAATTCTGCTGCAAGTTCAGAAGGCGGGGTAAACCCAATACCATAGTGTATGCTAAGAAGATAAGCCCCAAGATATTTTGATGGATTTGAAAAGCGCGGTTCGATACTATCTTTTGTATAGATCGATATTTTCCAAAGTGATGGCAATTTCTCCGGCCGCTTTACGTGGGAATCGGCAAAGTAGTGATTGATAACCACCTTTGCCTTTCCATTTTCATCACGCTTATCCATATCTTGAAAAGAAAGCAGAAAGGCTTTGGCATCCTTTTTGATACCGGCGCCGCACTTATTGGCTTGATCAAAGGTCAAAATATTGTGTCCGTCTAAACCTTTTTCATGCAAATACGCTTTTGCAAGGATTTGATTGATACCGGTAAACTCATAACCGGTCAGGGCATTACGAACAGCGCGGGTATCGCAGAATCCGTTTTCATCCGGAAGGAAGGGAAGATTTCTTTTTTCCAAAAGATCGAGCATATGCTCGGTTTGTAGTTCCGTAATGGGTTTGAAAGTAACGCCTGTTTTACGGTCATCTGTTTGATTGGTCATTTTTTCTTCTTGAGTATTCATCATTATCACCGTACAAGAATAAAACGTATGAAAAGCATCTTTTACGCGGCAACTGGTTTCCGGTGCCGCTTATCAATTAACATCTTTTCTACCAGCAGTATACAATATAAATGTTATAACATCAATATACAGTAGATGAAAATCTATCGCTCAAAGGTAAAAGTAGGTTGTGGTTTTACCGTCTGTGCGACAAGTGGTCGGTGTTCTTTCGCGTAGAGGAATTGCCGCTGCGCGTCAAACAGTGCATCGAACGCTTTATTGATGCGGGCACGCTCTGCCCCTTCAGGATACGGCTTTGGTACTCCTTGCGCCGGAGTATGTGTTTTATAAAAGGTGTTATCCGGCTTAAAACATAAAAGCGTATTTTTTCTCCCTAAGCTTTCAAGCTTGTCAGAAACATACGCAGAAAATGCACGTGCTGCTAAATTCTGCTTCCGTGCCCAATACGGATGAGCCGCCTCTTTTCCGTCAAGCAGCTGGGCATGACGGAGATAATCGGATGGGGTTTTATCCTCTTTTTCCGTAATAGCTGTGATAAGGTTTTGAAACGCTTGATTGATTTTTCCTTTTCCTTGAGGAATCTCAGTGAGACACACATCTTTTTTTTGACCGGTAGCAGCACTATAAAGGAGGTTGTCGAAGGCAGAAAACCATTTTTCAGCTAAAAGGCCGCCTGATTTTCCATGCATTAAGGAGAGTGTTTGTTTATTCCGATCGTAATGGGTGCCGCTTCTTTTCTGTTGTGTTCCGGCGAGTGAAAGGGCGAGCGTTGAAAAAACTCCGATCTGTGTATCAGGTAGGTGTAAGACATCAGCCATATCGGCGAACGCATGGGCGACAGCGGTAATCTCGTGCGGTTGTAAAGTTGAAGTATTATTGCCCGCAACGGTTCGAAAAGAAAAGTGTGTTTGCAATTGTGCAAGAGACTGTACAGAAAGCGTTCTGCCACCGATCCGTGCATAACACGAAGGGACTGCACGCTCGAATGACATATCATGTTTATTGGCACTCTGTGCGGTTTTTGTCTTGCTTTGTCCGGATACGGTTTGCGTAACCGACGCGATCGTGCTACCGGAAGATGAGCGAAGCGGTGCAATAATCGGCTGTACCGATTGCGTTTTGTTAACCGCTTCAAGCGGTATCTCGACATTCTTATGCGAGAGAACTTTTTCATTCGGCATATTTTCAACTACTTCTTTTGTAGAAAGCGTGTTGTGTTTCCTGTCCAGCTCAATTTCTTTTCTTACCTCTGCCATCGGTTTTAAGTCGTTTAAGAGATTTTGTACATAGTTTTCGGTAATATCAACGAGAGAGCCTGCAAGAGAGTGTTCCGCAGCTTGCGCTTTCTTCGCCTCGGCAATCAGACGCGGTTTTTCCTTTTCGATTGAGTCGATGCGTTCAGTAAGTTTTCTTTTTTCTTCATTGAGTTCGGCAATCCGCATAGCGGCGCTGTGCTCACTGTCGATGCCGCACGCAGCTTCTTTTTTTTCAAGTAGCTGTAGTTTTGTCTTATAAAAGCGTACTTCTCCTTTGGCATCACATCTTTCGGCTGCAGCAAGGTTGATAGCTATGGCATGCTTTTTTTCGATAATCGAATCGATGGTACTCAATTTGAGGTCAATGACTGCCCGATCTCCTTCCAATGCAGCTTTCTTTCGGCTTATGATAAACGCTGCTTTTTTTTCAGGGTCTTTGATAAGGTCAAGTTTTAATTCTTCGGGGCGAATATCCTGCACGTCAAGCGTATCCCCTTTATAGCTCCACAAGGCATTGATGCGGGATGACTTTTCATCATGCTTTTGATACATCAGCGAATCGATGGAGTCGGTGATAAGAGGATAGGTGATGTGGACATGACCTTGCTCATTTCCCTGCCGCCAGATACGCCCTTCAACTTGCGTACTTTCAGTCGGATTCCAACCGAGCATACAGTTATAGAGGGCAAAAGAATTACCGTTTAAATCGATTCCTTCGCTGATAGTCTCGCTTCCGATAATGATTTTTAATGGAGCTGTTTTATCATTGAACTGTTCGGTCATCTCATCTTTTTTCTTACTTGATGTTCCGGAATTGATAATGCCGATTGCTTTTTCCGGAACTCCATGCGCAATAAGATACCGTTTTACTTCTTCCGCTTCTTGTACCCCGCGCGGCATATACATTACCTGCCCGCCTGCAGGAACTTTTTTATAAGAAGCCGCGATGGCATTACAGACAAAAGTTAATTTCGGAGAGCTTTCAACGAGTTCAGTCATGGGAGGCAGCGCAAAATCATAATCGCTTGCTTTTACGAGTGCCGGGGATAAAAGCGCCATGCGCATATTATTCATCGCGACAAGCGCTCCGCCCGGATCATCTTTTGAAATCGTACTGAGGCGCTTTGTTTCTACATCGATAATTTTTTTCTGGAGTTCCGTCGCTTCAAGCTCAATCGCATGAACGCGTTTTATCGGCCGGATAACGCCTGCTTCTTCTGCGCCGACTTTATCAATATATTCCGTCAAAAGATTTTGAAGGCTCTGCACATTGCGGAAGTTTTTCATCACCTGTTTCGGCTGTATTTCTCCGTTCGGTTTTACCGCCCATTCGGTATGGGTTTGGGCAAACTCGGTCATAAAGGAGCCGAGATTATACAGGTGCATATTTTTTAGTTTTTCCCGCCCGACATACGAAAGCATTGAATAGATTTCCGTCGGCGAATTCGTAAAGGGTGTTGCCGTTAAAAGAAAGACATTTCTACCGTTATTTTCCTTTTGGATAAGCTGGGTAATGGCAAAAAGCTTTTGTGCCCGCTTTGAAGGCGTGCCGCTTCCGATGCCTTCAAATTCATTGGCTTGCCGTTTTGCCTCATCATCATACTGCGGCCGCGGCATAGTAAAAAGGTTTTTAAACCGGTGCGCTTCATCAACGGTGATGTGGTCAAATCCGGTATCTTCCCAATAGACGTACCCGTTTTTTACGGAAGAGGCTTCCCCCAGTATCTTTTGAATACTTTCTTTCTCTTGTGCATTATCCCATGCGTTACCGCTTACGGTACTGCGGGCATCGAGTAAATCGACGGTTAACTCTCCTTCAAGCGTCTGTTTTTTAAAGGTTACCGCTTGTAACGCTTCATGCGTACATAAGGATATACTGCCCTTTTCGAGGGAAAGTCCGTGTTCACCGACCAAAAAGGGTTTGAGCTTTTCTTCACTAAAGTTTCCAAGGTCGTTTACCGGGATAGTCGGGAACAGTTCTTTTATATCATGGAGCCACTTTGAATACACCGCTTTTGGAACGCAAATAAGGGGACGATGAGCTCTTTCTGCTTGGATTTGATTGACGGTTGCAACAATACCGCAAGCAGTTTTACCGACGCCGACATCATAGGCAAGAAGACCGTTTCCTTTGTCGGTTAAAAATGAAATCCCTTTTATTTGCTGCTCATAGAGGGTAAAGACTTCCCCGTCTTTCTTCTCGCTCATACCCGAAACAAAAAGCGGCAGCTTAGCATAATCGGCACCGCGATACCCGTTAAAGCGGCGGTTCCACAGCGTTAAAAGCTCACGGCGTTTTCCTTCAGGTACCCCTTCTTGGATATAACGGTTAAAAAGCCGTTCAGCCGTTTCGCGCCGAAGAGTGCGCGTTCTGTTAGCTTCAAGCTGTGCCGCCTTCTTTTTTTGGGGCGTATACTCTTGATGTGCTCGCACCGGATCCCGATCAATATACGAGATAATATCATACCACCGAATTTCAGGAGGTAAATCTTCCGGCCGTATCGGCGATTCATCGTTGAGCGTCACTCGTGAGGGGTGTGAAAGAGGCAGTCCCGCTTCAAAAAGGAACTGCTCACCGGTTGCCCATTTAATAAAACCTTCCCTCAGGTTATACGGAACTCCATTGTCATCACGAGCGACGATAAACTCATGAGCGAGATTTGAATGAACCGGAATAGCCAGTTTTTCATACGGTACTTCAGGCGGCAAGGATTGCTCAAGGAGTTTTTTTTGCCGTTGGTAAAGCGTTTCGCCAATCGACTCTTTATTTTTTTCAAGCGCCTCAAGCTTTTCATAAATATTACCTTTGGTAAAATTGACCGTGTGCATCCATGCCGTTTCAGTGATTTTGATATAATCGGGGTGCTGGGCAATAAAGGCGCGTTGTTCAGCCGTTAGCGATGCGTTTTCAATTTTCCCTTCATAGTCAGTCGCTTTCCAAAGCGGCGCTTCCCGCTCATCGAGCGTTTTACCGTACTTAGCGGCAAAGTCAGAAGCGGACAGAAGCTTACCTTCATGCCGTTTCATCTCATCATTATTCGGTACCGGTTGCCGTTTTAGGGTTTGTTTTTGCGCTGATTTTATAGATGTGCTGCTTATGCCCTCATCTGCCAGTACGCTTCCGTTCATCCATGAAGCAGTACCGGATTTGACATTTTCGTTTTCAGCGGAAACGGTATTAGTTTGTTCTTCTTGTACTATTGATACTCGCTTATTTTTTCCGGTAAGATCGATGATATGGACGTTGCCGTCCTTTACTGACTGGAGTACCATACCGCCTACAGAGTTTTTGTAGTAATCTTCAAACCAGTTTTTAGCACTTCCAATAGATTCTTTATTGCCGCTAACGGCTCCCGCTTTGTTCGCTGCATCTGTTTCCACGACCTTTTGGTGGAGTTCTTCTTTTTCCGGTTTCAGAATGCTTTCAGGCATAATACGCGCAAGAGTTGTCTCAAGCGATTCTCCTGCAAAAGGGGCTATCGTGATTTGTTTTTGTCCGAAGCGATTGACTCCTTCTTTTTCTTCTCCGAGAATATGGTCAGGGTGCCGGGCAAAAAAAGAATCGAGTGAAAAATCTTTTTCATATCCTCTTTCTTTTTTGACGATAACGAGGTCAACACCAACATCGGTTGTTGGAAAAACGCCGGAAGGGAGTCGCCACGCATCGATGAGCGTTCCTTTTGCAGCAATAAGGCGCTTTCCTTCTGTTTGGGCACTCTGTAAAAAAGAAGAAGGAAGGACAAACGCAACAAGGCCGCCGTCCTTTACGACATCGAGCGCCCGATCGAGAAAATACTGCTCGTAGCGGCTATGAGAAGATCCTTCGCCCTTTCCTTTATAAAAGCCGCTATAGACACCGTACGGCGGGTTACCGATTACAAGGTCAAACTTTTTTCCCGTATACTGTGCATTGTGAATAACACCGTCTTTAAAAAAGAGTTCTTGAAACGCTTGTGTTTTTACCTCAGCTGTAGGGTGCAAAAGCCGAGCAATACGACTTGCAGTCTCATCCGGTTCGATAAGTGTACAGTCATTGTGCTCTCGCCCTTCTAAAAAGCGTCCGGTTCCGCCGGCCGGTTCAAGAACTGTTTTTATGGTAGGATCATACGCGTCGACAAGATGCCAGAGTGCATCGCAGGCGGCTTTCGGTGTATAAAATTCATATAAGACACCGGATGCACTCCGATCCGCTTCGCCGGTTCCGCCTCCTCCTTCATACTGCATAAGCATTTTTTTATCTTCAGTCGTCAGTTCATCGGCTCGTTTTTCGTTTAAGAGAATGAGGCACTGTTCGCGGATACGCTTTATATCCCCGATAGTTTGTTTATCGTTGCCTTCAGCCTTTATAGATCCATTTCGAGGTTGATCAGAGCCGACATCAGATGTTCCTCGGTAAGAGGCCTTCCCATTTTTCGGTTTATCTGAACCGCCCACAAAAGAGACTCTTCCACGCTCATCGTTTTGAGAACGCGGCCGAACTTCTCCGGCGTAATGCGGTACGTTATTCGCTCTGTCAGCGTTTTCTCTTCTGCGCTCAAACGCTCCGTCATCCATGCCGGTATTTCTTCCTGTATCTTCTGTCCGTCCGGCATCTCCCATTTCCGTATGACGGTTCCCCTGTCCGTCCGGTATTCCGCTATCAAGGTTCCATCCATATTCTTTCTCCCTTTTGAGCTGTTGTCGTTTCTCTTCCATATAGAAGTGTACATTAAAGAGCGGGACCCCACTCAAAGTTTTCCTTTCAAGTATCGTACCGTCATCGTCTTTCGTTAAGACGGTATACTGTAACTGCTTATCTTTCCGTTCTGGGATCATTTCGACGTTGCCTGATTTTGAGCCATCACGGATCATGAGGATAAACTGCCTTTGTCCTCTTTTATTAGTATACTGCTTTTGTGGGTGAAAGCCGTAGCTTTTAAATTGCTCCAAAAAACGTTCAGTTTTTTCTTCTCCGCAACGATCCGCCTTGAATACCACATCGTCGAGACCTTCCAGTAATGCGCCAAAATCATTTTTTGACTTTCCGTTTTTGGCTGTTCCTATGGCTCCTTGTTTAAAATCGTCAATATGATAGATTTCGATATAAGGCCCCTTATTCCACCGGTGGCGGTGTGGCGGGTAAAAAATATTCCATGAGCCTTGAGCCGCTTGAAGCTGATCGACTTCTTGTACCGGCGGATACGCTTCTTTGTGTGTAAGCGCTGTCGCGTGTTTTTCGCTAGAAGCGAGCGGCGCTACTATCGGTTGCGGTATCTGGTTTACTCCTTTTTTGAGATCTTTTCCGCTGTTTTCAATCTCATCTTCCGGTTCAGGGAAGTAAGAAGGATACGTTTTATGCAGCTGCCGCTCAATGGTCATCCCTTCGGGGACATGGTAGTCAAGCTCCATGTTCGGTACCGAACGTAATTGGTCAAGGTTATTGTATCCCCATTCGGCGTTTTCAAGGTCGCCGTTTAAAATACCAAAGCCATAGACTTCTCCGTTTGTTTTATCAATGTCAGACACGTAGTATTCAGTACCGGAGGGATGAAAATAGCGCAAAAGAATCGGATGTCCTTGTTTTCCCCCTCGTCTTTTGTCAGAGGTAGCGCGATCTGTTTCAACTATTTCGGAAACGGTTTTAATAATTTCCTTAAAGAATTCTGCATCTTCTGACTGCCGTGTGAAAGCGACCGTTGTGCGGTACTGCAAAGGTGGAATAACCTTTTGGGCATTAGCAAAGTCTTTCCGGGTAAGAACTATCTCTTTTCTTTCAGGGGTAAGAGGCAACTCTTGCTTTTCTGTAGAAACCGGCGGTACGTTTTCCGGCTTTATATTCGGTGCTTGTTTCTCGTCTTTTTCCGGATACCATGTTTTTTGAATTCTGGCGGCGTCGGCAAGGCCGTTTTCGGTATTGAGCCGCTGCCAGCAAAAATTGCGCGGCGACCATCTCCAGCCATGCGCTTTTAAATCGCTTCTGACATCATCAGATGGCTTGTCCGGAAAAAAGAGCTGCACACGTTTCAGTGCGGTATTATTGACTATTTTTAGGGTATTCGCATTCGCACTACCGTCTGCCTCTTTTTTATCCGCTGCGATATCGATATGCGAAACGGTATGATGAGGACTGTGAGACATTGCTACAGCATCCTGCTTTACCGGATCATTTAAAAAATCAAATGCCCCCTGCTGCCCTGCATAATACGCTGTTTTTTGATACAGAAGCGGAATGCCGGGATTTTTTTGCTTGACAGAATCATGATATGCTGCTATATTTTCATACAGAAGCTGAGAATGGTAGTTGCGGAGCAATTGGAGCTCCGGGATTGCTAATTCTTGGCTTTTTTCATTTATATATAGCACTCTCTTTTCTTGTACTGCTTTTTGTAAAAAGTTGGTAAAGCGGTCTTTCCCGTATATCGTTTTTGCAAGATTTATATCGACTTCAATACCATTGAAAAAACCTTTTTTATTCGGTGAAAGCGGGATAATGATCGGGCGGCCTTCACTATCTTTTAGTGACACAACCGCAATAATATCTTCTTTACTATCGCTCCGTTGCGATTGCATAACAAGAAGCGGCTTTTTTAACGCATCCGGAATTTGTTTTATCATCTCAGGCGTAAGTCCGTGGTAATTGGGAGCGCTTCCTTCTTTTTCCGGCTGCATAATATTTTGAATATGACGAGCAGTTATCATCACCGGTAAACGTTCAAAGCCAAGTTCTTGATAGATAGGCGCCGTCATACCGAGGTATAGATGACTTTCAGCAAACTGCGATGCATCTTTTTGAGTACTGATGGTATCGACTGCTTCATCAAAGCGCTGTTGATTAAACATAAACCGTTCGGCTGTAAAAAGCTCATCGTATACCCGGATCATTTCGGGATTAAGCGGAATAATTCGGTCAAGGCCGTTATAAACGCGCTGTACGAAGGCCGCTCCTTTTTCAAAGACGAGGTGGTGGTCTTCGGAAGCCGCAAGGCGTAAGCGGATATACTGTTCAAGCCCGAAAGCAAACGCTTCTTCCTGCGCTTCAGTCCATGTACTTTCTTCTACCTTAAAGACTTTCTCTGCCTTTTCTTTAAGCGTTCCGGTTAACTGCCGCCTAAAGACATGAGCGGCTTCATGGACAAAGGTGAAAAAGTCCGCATTTTTCCCTGCCCCGATAAGGGCACGGGCATCACCTGATAAAAAGGCTGTATAGCCTTTTACATCATCCGGAAGGCTCGTATCGGAAACGACAAAACCTTTCGGATGGTACGTTGAAAGGTACTCATCGAATGACATATCGAGGGTTTTGGCACGGGCTTTCAGGAGTAACAAAGCGGTTTCAGCTTCATCTTTTGAAAGATTAAATGATTCGGTAATTTGAGTTAAAACGCGCACTTCAGGCGCCGGAGGCAAGAATCCTTGCATACAATTCCTCCTACAATATTATACTCTTAGTATATCGTATTGATGTTATTACTACAATACATTATCTTATATAGTATGATTACCGTATCTATTCCATCTGAAAAAAAGGGACTGTCTCTATTCGCACACGGAGGAGCCGCCCATGTTGAAACGCTTCCGGATGCGACCGTCTTTACCTTTGATGATAAAAGTCCCGTCATTCTTTTTTACACCTTCCCTTCCACGCGCCGTGCATACATTATTTATGGGAAAGAAACCGGATGTAAACGGATACTTCCTTTGGTAAGGCCTGCGGTAACCGTTTTATACACCGCGACCGGAAGGCGTATTGATGTATTAAAGCGGATGTTATTTCTTTTAGATAACCTTACTTATGGTGCGTATTTTGGGTTTGATGCACTTTTTTATCGAGAGTTGGGGCTGCTCCTCGATCAAAAAAAGATGGGTAAAAGAACGCTTATCACGTTGTTAGAAAAATACGGCTATTGGTATGCCGAACAAGGAAAAAGGAGTGTCCCCTGTGATTCATGTCGATAAACAGGTATTAAGCTATTTAGGAATTGAAAAGATTGTAATTGAGGAGGCTGGAGCACCTCATTCGTGTATTCCGGTTTTTTTCTTTCAAGAAGCATGGCAGCTTTACTGTATTACGGAATTGTCCCCGAGACAGGGACATGATAAACTGCTTATTACCTATCGAAGGGAACGTTTATCGGTACCGGTACAATTAACCGGTGTTCGCGGTAAAAGGCGGCATTACACAGCAGTCTTCACTCATACCTTACCGTTAGAATTAGCATATAAACTTGCATTTCTTCAAAGCCGCTTTGAAACAGCAGATAAACGAGGCGAAAGACGGCTTCCAGTAGGAGTTACGTATTGGAAAATGCTCGGTCTTAAACAGCTGTATCAAACGGTTTTGATAGACGGCTATGAATATGATTGCATCATTGAAAACATTGCCGAACATGGTCTACTCCTTTCTTGCGGACAGGAAGGCAAAATGAATATCCGAGATCCGATGGCCTTGCGTCTTACCTTTACAGCTCCATCTTTAATATCCTTCTTACAACTGTCTCCGGTACGCTTTTTTAAAAAAGATGGGCGGCTGTATATTGCTGTTCGTATAAAAGAGCCACTTGATATTCATTATGTGATGCGTCTTGCACATTATGTCGACTGCTTAACTGATAGTCCCCATAAGCATGCGGTACACAGCAGCCTGTAAGGAAACCAATGATGCGTTTTTTTGACGATGATGAGCCGTATATTATCATTATTCCGCGCCAATCATACCGGCGACGATCGCGGCTGTTACGCTTCCTTATGTTCGCGCTCAAGCTGAGTATGCTGGCGGTTTTAGCCATCTTCTGTTATTACAATATTCCTTTCTTGATCGCAAAAGCCATTCGTACAATACAATCGATGCTGTTTTAGAAAATTTTAGTCCTTTGAAGCCTTTCTCGGTTGTTGTTTTACCCCATACTGCTTGACAAATATGAATAATTCTAATATTTTTAATAAAATTATTAAATAAGTACTATTTTTAGTATCAGATGATAGCCCCGTAAGGGGTGTTATTTGGGGGCATTTATGGCAGTTTTGGCTAAAGCTAAGAGTATGAGCGTGAGTTTTAAGCCCGATATGTTTCAGAAAATCAATGATTTTTGTGATTATCGTGGTTGCTCTCGAAGTTGGTTTATGAACAAGGCGGCGGAGTTGTTCCTGAATGAATGCCTTGAAGATAAGGCAGATTATGAAGCTGCTGTCGCTGCTTGGGCTGATTATGAAAAGTCTGGTAAAAAGTCTTTTTCTTCGGAAGATGTTTTTGCTGAGGCTGGGTTATGAAAGTTGTTTTTTCTGATAAGGCGAAAAAGTTTTTTTTGAAGCTTGATACGCCTATTCAGAAGCAAATACAAAAATTTATTTTGAAGCTGGAAGGTATGAGCGATCCACGAGCTAGTGGAAAAATGCTTGTAGGAAACCTCTTAGGCTTCTGGCGGTATCGGGTGGGCGATTATCGGCTTCTTTGCAGAATTGTTGATAAAGAGCTTGTAATTACTGTTGTTGAAGTAGGTCATCGCAAAGAGGTTTACGATGAGTAGCATGTTTGAAGGAACACTACGATGCAACAAATAAGCGCAAATATAAAGAAAAATCTCTATGATAAACTGCTTAAGAAAGAACAAGAGACCGGCGTTTCGCAATCGAAGATTATCGAAGCGGCCTTGATGCAGTACCTTACACAAGAACCTGTTGCAGAAGCAACCAAACCCGCTGAAGATAAAAGCGAACTGTATGCAGTTCAATTTGTAAAAAATAGCGGGAGGAGTATCCGCTCCTTTGCGCTTGAGAATGGACTTGAGTACATCTCTTTCTTTAGAAATATCACCGGTATGACAAAACCGACCTACGAGACGATGTTTCGCTTACGGAATGTTATTCCGCCTTCTTGGTGGGTAACCTCGACGGCAGAAGCAAAGCCTGAGCAAAAACACTTTACCGGCCCGGATGATTACCGAATCGTGAGGGAGCATTCCGCAGGGTATAAACACTTAGAGCCGCTTACTTACTCATGGTGTGCTGAAAACGGCATTAATTATGATCAGCTCTATAACTTGAAGAGTAGGAAAGCTTTTGGCTTTCCTTCATATTCTATGATACGTGCATTACGGCACTGGATTGATCCAGACCTCTGGTTCATCTATGAAAAACGAGAAAAGTAATAATTTGTTATCCGCTTGCAAAAAACTGCTTAATACACTAACATATTTTATGTATAACAAGGGAGGTAGTAAATGATGAAAAGAGCTATCTATGGAAGATCAGGTTGTCGGCTCGCTTGAGTATTCAATCAAAAAATTCTTTTGGAGTACTATTCAATGACAAAACTTTTATTATCAAAGCCATCGGTGGTAGACGGCATTGCAAGTATTATCGATTTGCTCGGTGTATATACTCCATATGATGATATTGTTTTATCGTATACCAATGATCAAAAAGCACTGGAAGCCGATATGGATGCTTTACGGGCAGATGCCGCAATTGCTTTTGCGGGAATAAAAGGAGGAAAAATAGTATGCAAACACTAAAAACAAAAGATATTACATCCTCATCATTACGACACCTGCAGGGCATCACAAAAGATCTCATTAATTACGGGATATGGTTTTTATATGAAGTTGATTATCCATCTGATTCTAATGTAAGGTATTTATTATCAACTGATAAACAAGACATACTGTTATCCGAAGATGGCAGTGCAGTTGGTATATATCCGAAAACGGCTGATATAGACTATAAATCGATTATCAATTTTGATGATATTCCGAAACCTTCAAAATTAAATCTTGCAGAATCGTCATGGATGATATAACGAAAGAGAATACACAGTGGCTTTTTATGCTGACAAGTTCTCAAAAACCGGAAGATCGGCATATTTATGATATTGTTTTCGGCATAACAATTCTCTTAAAGAAAGGTATACCAATCAATAATATTTCTTTAGTAATGGACGATGATAGTTTAAGAATCCGTAACATATTTTTTCCGCTACTCGGTCAAAACACGGTTATCCATAATTATGACAAACTTCCATCATTATTAGCTTCGCTTAATAGGCGTTATATTATGATAATTGTTACAGGACACGGTAGTATTGAGGGGATAGATGCTCGTTTACCAATAAAGCCCTATCAATTCTTATATACAATAAAGCAGTATGCGAACGCAAGCACGGTCTTATTATTTTTAGGGCAGTGTTATGCTGGTATTTTTGACCATTTAGAGATACAAAAGGAGCAAAAACGAGACGGTACATATACTCCCGAGATTATCATCATCGGTGCTACTAAAATTGCAGTTAGTATGAGTACACCTGTTGAATATGGTGATATTTCATGGTATGCGAATATCCTGCTCGTTGCGTTTTTTCGCTGGATTGATCAACCGTATGATATTGATGGAGATTCTAAATACTCTATCACTGACGCTTTTAAATTCATAGCGTATCATACAAATGGGGTGAGCCATCAAATAGAAAAACAGCAGTATAGCAAAATACTGCAGCATCTTGAACAATATAAGAGGCTTAAAGAAATACCATATGATAAATTATCGCTTGACGAACATATTACGAAAGAAGCTTTTGAAGGTTCATTGCCACGAGGATTTATTCCACAGGAACCTTGGATACTAAATCCTCTGCTAGCGCTTAAAATAAATGTAGGACTATAGTTATTTTTGACTTTATGAACAAAATGCAATCCGCTCACGGATGAGCAAAAAGAGAAATATGTTTGAGGGGATCGGAAAACCGGAACCATTAAAGGGAAATCTGACCAGTCTATGGAGCAGGCGTATCGATGATGCGAATAGAATTGTATATTATGAACAAGACGGTATCATTTTTATTGTTTCATGTAAAGGCCATTATGACAGCTGATTTTGATTTTCTTGTTGCATTTTGTGTGCCGGTAACGTATACTTAATTTTGTATAACAAACGATAACCGAATGGCTATCGAGTATCGAATAAACAACAAAAAATGAAGGAGTAGTTGTTGTATGAAAAAAAGCAATCTTAGTGCTGTCATTATCTTATGCATAATTACAAGTTTGGTAAGCGGATGCTTTCTATTCGGAGGGGCTGTTAAACAAAGCGTAAAAGAACACTATGCGTATAATAATGAACGCCCCTTGTTTGTTGGCGTGTATGAAGGCCTTAACAATGCTGAGGGTAGAACTTATTTTACAGGTTTTGATGTTCTGCGAAATGAGTATCAAGCGACAATGTATTTTATGGCTAAAAATTTTGGTATACAAAATGTAACAGTGCGCTGTTCTGTTACCATAACAGCAGAAAAAAATGCGGATAATACAACCGCTGTTTTGGTTACAGCAAGTAAACCTGAAATTGAAGATTTAAAAACGGGTGCATTCAGAACAACACAATTAGATCTTGTCAGTATTGAGAATAAAGCTGCAAAAAATATTACCGATATTATGAAATTATCTGATGAAGCTTTTGAAAATAGACTCAATAAAACAATTTCAAATTTGGATTTTTTGCATTCAGTTTGCTATGGGATGAATTCAGTTGCCTTTAAACGATGGATAGAAGCGATTAACCTCTCTAATCGGATACTTTCAATACAGTATATGATGCACAATATGGAAGAAGGCCTCTCTAAGGAATATAAATATCGAATTACCGGTTCTTATACACCCGAGTCAAAATTTTTTACATCATCGACTATGTACATCACTTTTGATACTAATAATGATGAATATATAAAATATCGTAAGGGTGAAATGGTTTCTGTAAAAGGAAAAATCAAATCCATTGAACAATCTACTTTCAGCATAGATAGCTATACCATAAGAATGGAAGACTAAGGAGTAGTTGTTGTATGAAAAAAGGAATGAAATTAATAGCACTTGTTGCTTTTGTCTGTGCCGCCCTCTCTTGTGGGCAAGGTATAACATCCGGCGGTAAGGGTCTAACCTTGCCCCAAGAAGATAAAGCGGTATTTACCGGTAGCGGTATCGTATTTTCTTATGATGAAGCAACCAACAAAGAAACAAAATTATACGATGCATTTCGGAATGTTCGGGTTGTTTTTAAGAAAGATGGGACATATGAAATAACTGGAGAGGAGTATCTTAAAGATGAAAACAAATGGATAGATAAAGGTAGAGGAACCGGACCGTACACAATTTCCAATAATTTACTGAATTTCCTTGGTATGAACTTTATTTATTCATACCAAGGCACTACACTTATTTTAAAGTCAAGAGACTGGGGGGTCGTGTTTATTCTTTCAAGCAAGACCCTTACTTCTTTGATTCCTCAAACGGTATCTTCTATTGTTCTTCCCTCTTAAAAACACTTCAGCCCTAAGTATAAAAGGCACCTGCTATAATAGCAGGTGCCTTTTTATCTTTTATTTATCGATCTTTCATACAGCTTCTTTTTTCAAAGTAAACCGGTATTTTTTGACTTCCGGATTTTCCGAGGTGTGTATAGGTAACGGTAAGGTTTCCTACAAAATCGTTGAGTTTTACCTCCTTTGAGACAACCGGAGAACGTGCAAAATTATGTAAGTTTTTTTCAGGATGGTCATCATACGAAACATGCTCCCACCAGGTTTTAAGCCCATCTCTTTTAACAACTGTATTTTCATATTGAATTGCCGGCTTATACCATAAGCCGTTGTGTTTAAACTCTGCCTCAAGAACATAATACGGGGTGCACGGAGTTGTCTCGAATTTTACAAGGTCAGCGAGTCTTGAATCCTCACGTTGCTTGAAGAAGTATTCGTTATTAAAACGACCTATCTCTTTTCGTGGATCTAATTTTATTTCATATCCGTTGTTTATGCCATAAAAGGCCATTCCTTTACGTCCTGTTGTCCCTGGCCACGCCCCCTGGTATTGGGTACTAAATTCTCGCCAGCCGATATTTGAACACTCTTTCCAATCATCATGTTGAACCTCTGTGTCAACTTCATGATATGAATCGTAGCGAGATGTATAGTAAATCATATTTATCATACACCGTACATCTTTATCAATAAGATAGCGATACTCAAGGTAATCGGTCGGGTGCGAAAGCGTGTACATATCTGCATTACCGGAAGAGTCTTCTTTGAGGGTTATCTCAGTACCATTCGCTGCTGTAAAGGTTGCATTGGTGACGGCAAGGTCTGCACGCTCTTTATCGGCAGCGAGGCGGAAGGTAAAGTCTTCCCCGTCTCCGATAGTAATGCGGTTTATGCCTTTATCAAAGCGGCTAAAGGAACCGGTTTGCGTAATTTTTTCCGCAATTAGGTTTACTTTCGCGTAGCGCAGTTTTATCATGCAGCTACGGGTAGCAAAGGTATAGTCGTCTTTATGCGGATTTTTTGCAGTAACGGTAAGACTTGTCTCCCCTTCTTTTTTCGGGGTGATAAAGATTTTCTTTTTCTCTTTATCGACGATAAAGCCTGCAATATCGGTGTCGCAATTGATTTCTAAGTCGGCGTCTTTCGGATTAACGGTATAGGGGATAACGAAGTCCTCCGGGCGTGCGGGGTTAATTTCCGGCTCGCTTATAATCGCAGACTTTCCGAGGGTCAAGGCATAATCCCATGCACAGACGATACGGATGGACGCCTTATTGCCGTATTGGGTAACACCGGTGAGGATACCGTTTCCTTCATTGCGGCCGGTAATGGTTACTTCTTTTTTAACGGTATCGACGGAGTAAGAGAAGGCATCATCCGAAGAGGTGCGCCATTCGACGGCGACATCGGAAGGAGAAACTTGATAGGTAAAGGTCTGTGTAGCGCCGGGAGCGACGCGGATACTTTGCGTTGAAAACTGTAAGTCTCTACTTGCTTCGACGAGGATTTCGCACTCTGCGACGCTGCCGTTCGGAAGTGTCGCACGTAAAGCGGACTTACCGGGTTTTACCGCATAGACGGCAACGGATTGTCCCTTGCCAAGCACATTTGCAATTGTTTCTCCATTATACTTTGCAATTGACCATTCAATCATCTTATAGTCGTTTGGTTTACCCCCCGGAATATTCGCCTTTACTTCAGTCTGAGAACCTGTCTCGAGGCGAATATAGGTTTTATTTAAGGTAATCTCTTGTTTATCCTTTCCGGGAACGATTATTTTTAAGACTAAATCCGACTGCGCTTTTTCGTGGCTGACGGTAACGGTGCATTCTCCTTGTCCGACCGCTTGTAAGACCGCTTCCGGCCCCATGGAAATGCCGGTAAAAGAAGCGGCGGCAAGCTTGACAATGGAAGGCTCAGAGCTTTTCCACTTTAAATTCTGCACGTCAACAGGGGTAATATTTTTCCCTTGAATATTCGCCGTAATGGTTTGCGTCGCGCCTTGTTCAATCATATAGACAGTTTTAGAGGCGGTGATATAGACCATATCGGGGTCGGCTTTTTCAATCGTTACCAGAATTTCGGCTTCTGCCTGTACGGCACCGGTTTTAGTGGCGATAAGGCGTGCCTTTACTTTCGTGGAACCTTGTTTTAAGGCACTCAGCTGCGCGGTCTTATTGGTACCGGTTACCATACAGAGCGTCGGTTTTTCACTGATATACTCGATATGCGTTTTTATCGAAGAAGACGGGACTTTCATCGAAAGGAACTGCGTCTTTCCTTCGGTAAGGGTAATAAAGTCGGCAGCAAAGGCAAATTCGGTGTATTCGCTGACGCGCACTTTAATTTCCTGTTCATAAGGTGCTTTCGGATGGGTGATATGGATGGTTGTTTCCCCTTCACCGATGGGACGGATACTGGCAATATTTGCCGAATAATTAAGGCTAATGACATCGTAGGTATCTGCCCACCATTTAAAGGCATATTTATCTTCAAGGGTACCGTTGATGAGGGTTGCCGTAATCGTTTTATCTCCTTCCGACGGCTTCATTGTGATAATCGATTCACGAACGGAGATGGAGCAATTCGTTTGAGGGGCTGCATCACAGAGAAGGAGAACGTAACACGGCTCTTCTGCTTTTGGGTGGCGAATCACAATGCGGGTCGAACCTGCAAGGAGTGCGCGTACCTTACATAAGGAGCCTTGTCCATACATCTGGGCGATAGAGGAATCTTCGATTGCCCAACTGAAATTCTGATTATCCGCTTCGGTTCCTCCTTCAAGAGAGGCGGTAATAGTCTGCCATCCGCCGGGTACATTGTTTGCACGTACAGTCAACGGAACAATGTTTGCCGGAGTGTCGATATACGGATGATTCTTTGCAAGGATAGGATCGACACACTGGACGATAATTTCAAGCGGATAGATACAGTGGGTATTCGAGACGGTCAGGCGGGTGGTACCGATTTCATTGCCGTGGATAACGGCATTGGCGCCGGAACTTTGTTCAACGGTTGCAATTCCCTTATCGGCACTTTCCCAACGGAAGCCGTCAAGGATTGGAGCGTCACTATTGCGGACTGCAGCAGAGACATTTCTATTTTGCCCCTTGTAAACCGTTACGACATTCATATTGGTCGTAAGATAGGTCAGTCCTTTCAGCTCTTCCGGAGAGTTTGCGACAAGAACCAGAACTTTACGGGAAAGGGAGCAGTGTTTATTTTTTACCTCGATCTGTGCCTGTCCTGCTTTTACCGGCGTTATAACGCAAACGCCTTCGTCGGTACTTGAAAGAGAGGCGATTTCAGGATGGTCGATCGTAAAAGAAAAGCCGCCTTGAGCGCCTCCTGCATTAGTGAGAGTTGCCTTTAAGGTTGCCGGTTTTGCATCCTTTACGAGCGGTACCGTATCGGCACTGAGCGAAATAAAAGCCGTTTTAGGGTTATTGTGAATGTATTCACTTCCGACTTTGACAAAGAGGGTGAGTGCATTTTGGCTGTCTGGATGAGAAACGGTTACTTTCGTTTCTCCTTCCTGTAAGGCTGTTACATGAGCAGATGAGCCGTTCGGAGCGAGCGCGATGATGCCGGGCTTTTCGAGTGTCCACGTAATCGCCTGCTGTTTGCTTTCAGAAAGTGCGATGGCTCGTACCTGTAGAGCGCCGGTTTGTCCGGCTTTTGAAAGCACCAATACATTTTGGTCAGTCGTAAGATAGGGCGCTTGCCCTTGTACGGAGAGGTCGGCATTTTCAGGGTAAACGGTAACGGTGAGTTTTACCGGCTTAATGGTCGGGATATTTTTAACACTCACCGTAACGGTTGTTTGCCCTGCTTTTAAACCGCGCAACTTTGCCATCGTATGCTGCACTTTGTGCGTTTGTTCATTGGTCGGGTTTTCGAGGGATATAATGCCGTTATCCTGTATTGTCCAAACGAGGGATTCGATTTCACTTTCCGATAATCCGTAATACGAGATAAACGCTTCCGCCTCCGCCTTTGCTCTTAGGCCGTAGGAATATTTATCAGCATAAAGGACTTTCATATTTTGAAGGTCTTGTTCTGAATCAGCCGAAAGGACGGTAATTTTTTTATTTTCTTCGGCCTTCGGGTGGCTTACGGTAATAAAGGAAACGGTATTTCCGCTCGCCGTAGCTTTAATGTGCGCCTGTTCTCCGCTGCCGGTTACGGAAAGAGTTGTATCGTTACTTGACTTCCAGCTAATTTTCTCGTTATCACTTTCTTTTTTCACAGTTCCCATCAGACGGACGGAAATATCTTTTTCCGCACCGTTTATCAGTGTTTCAAGAGAAGAGCCGGTAAAATAGAGGGGATCTTCAAGAACGGCATAAGAAGGAAGTACTTTTACGATAATATCGGTCGGGTACTTTACTTTCTTATGGGTAAGGGAAATCGTTGCCGTGCCTTCCTTCAACGGTGTGATCAGTGCTTTACCAAACGCATACGTAGGAGCTGCTGCACGGGAGATACTGGTACCAGTCGGTGTTTCAAGCTTAATAATATCAGCCTTGTTTCCTTCAACGTCTTTTCCTGAAACCGTCCAGAGGAAATCCCGCTCATCCCCTTCTTCGCCGCCAAAAAGTTGAATATCAACCGGAATAGCGGCAGCGCCAACTTTTGTACGAATAAAGTTTTGAGTGGTAGTAATATAGCGTGAGGCATCAAGGGCGTCGGCTTGTTGATTAATAACGGAAACAAACAGTTCTCGCGGATATTGCGCTTTCGGATGTGAGACGGAGATGCGGACGATACCGTTTGCCTTTCCCGAAAGATAGAGCTGGTCGGCATGAGCGACGGATTCAAGGCAGGTATTTTCTTCGATATTCCATACGAACGCATTGGTATCATAGGAAGAAGCATCTACCGGTAACCCTTTTAATGTCGCGGTAATTGTCTCTGTCGCCGTTCCTGAAAGCTCGACATATTTTTTCGTCAATTCGATATGTACGTTTTTAACGATTTCGACGGTGCGAACGAGGATTTCAAGCGGATAGGCACTCTGCGGGTGAGAAACCTGTAGAAGGGAACTTCCCGCTTCGAGGGGAGTCAGGACTGCTTTATTCCCGTTCGTTTCGACTTTGACGCACGGATTTTTACCGTCTTTGGTGGAAAGTGTCCAGCGATAACTTGCAGGGTTAACGGTTCCTTGCGGATTTTCAAGGTCGACGGTAATCGTACGCTCTCCCTTATCCTTTTGAAGGGTAACGACATTTTCTTGCGTGGTAATAAAGGTCGGCTTTTGATTATCGGCAAAGACGTAGACAAGCATCGTATAGGGATGTTCCGCTTTGGGGTGCGTTACTTTAATACGAGTATGTCCTTCTCCTTTTGTCTCGATGAGGGCAAACTGACCGTTCGGAATAACTTCAGCGACGGAAGGATTTTCACTCGTCCAACGGAACTCACTGCCGTCTTCCGGTTGTCCTGCATAAAGGGAAACAGAGATACGCTCTTGGATAAAAGGTCTTAACGTTAATACTTTTGCTTGCGAATAAATGTATGGCGGACGGCTATAGCCTTCTGCATATCCGTCAACGGTAATAACAAGGTTGGTACTTAAAGAACCGTTTCGGGCAGTCAGCACGGTACGGCCGGCTTTCAGCGCTTCGATAACGACGCCATAGTTATTCGTTATCACTTTAATAATCTTTTCATCATACTCAAACGTAATGTTGGCATTACGCTGTTTTTCCCGTGGGGAAGCGGTGAGCTTTACGTGTTCCATACCGCCTGCTTTCATTTGTAGTATGGGTTTTTCCCATTCGAGTTGATTGAGCTCGATACCACTTCCTTTCGATGTATCGGGCTTCATAAAGAGCGAACAAGCGCTGAGCTGTAGGGCAACGAGCAGTGAAAGCGCTTTCCAAAGTGGGGTGATGCGGTGTTTCATCATTTTTTTCTCCTTCATTAAAAATGTATGCGAGGAGGAAAACGCTCCTCGTTATAATTTGATAATGTCATAACATTAGCAATCGAGCACATTAATGGCGAATGTATCGGCGTGTAACTGCCGGGGACTCAACCGGCGGGAGCGCGAGGTTTGCGTTCGTTAAAACATTCACACTCTCACCGGGAGCGATAATAATGGTTGGCTGAATATCAAGGGCACGATCGATAATTTTATCAGCGAGCCGCTTTGTTGCATCATAGGCGCTATTAGTCGCACTATTAAGGTATGAATTTTTTGGTAACTGTTCGACTTTACGCGCCGTCTCTCCAAGTCCGACAGCGGTTGTTAAAAGCATACCGCCTAAAAATGCCCATATATGATGGTCAACCTTTCCGCGTACTCCCGCATAGCCTTGTGCATCAGCTCCTTGCATATTGCCCAGTTCCATCATAAACCCGTCGGGCCGTATGAGGGTTTTCCATGCAATCTGTACCCTGTTTTGCGCATAAGAGACGGATGAATTATAGGAGGCAAAAAGAAGTGTTCCTTGCGGGATGAGCAAAAATTGACCGGTTTGTGAAGAATATACGTTACTCGTTACCCGTGCGATAATGTCTCCGGGTAAATCGGTATTAATGCCGGTAATAAGAACCGCAGGAATAATCGTACCTTGAAAAAGGGAAAAGGCAGAAAGAAATTGTCCGGCATCGCTTGTTCCTTTTCCGCTCGTATAAAAGTTTTCCTTGCCACTTTGGTTATTCTGCGCATCATAACTATTGATAAAGCCGCCACGTAAGCCTTGCTGAGAAAGGATTTGCTTCATTAAATCTTCTTTTGCAGGCAGTCCGAATTGCGCATACGGGTTTGTTTGAGAAACAGCTATTGCGGAATCTGTACCACTTTGATAGGAGCCTTGTGCAGCACTCTGTGCCGTTCTTCCGGTGGGCGTTAAACCTTTAATCCCTTGAATTGGTTTTTGAATTGCGTTATTGCGCGTATCAGGCCTTTTTGATCGCGAAGCTCCTCCTCCTGCCGTACCTTGATAGGTATAAGTATTTTGTTCGGAAGAGGCGACAGGCTCCTCGTAATAATAGGGACTCGTGTTATCGGGAGGATCTTCTTTTGCAAGGGTTTCAGAAAGGGCGGTGTTTTTCTCTCCTTCTTTTTCATTTCCTTGAGAGAGCGGAAAGTCCGGGACATAGCGTTCTGATGCTTTTGCAATGGTTTTCTTTTCTTCCGGTTTTTTCCGAAATGAAGTGAAAAAGATAAAGATAGAGAAAACAGCGAGAAATAAAATGCCCATAACAGTAAAGATCAATTGGCGGTTCAGTTTTAACGCACTTTTACCGCTTGAGAGAGCCTGTTGCGCGGAGTATTTTTCATCTGCATGGACAGCCTCGCTCGATGCTTCTTGCATTTCAGCAGCTGCTTCCGGTACTGGATTTTGCGTATCGAACGCACCTTGTGCATCGTTACCACTTTCATCAGAATCGCTTACTGGGATTTCACCTGCTCGTTCGTAATCGGATGAAGCGGCATTTTCTTCATCTCCAAAAAAGTCCGCAATAATTTCATCGCCATTTGTCTGTTCGCCGTATGGTGAGCTCTTTTCATCACGAAGTGCCGGTTCTCCTGACAGCTCATCGTTCGTAACCGGCGCTCCTCCGGTAAACTCATTGCCGGTATCGTTTTCCGCTCCTTCAAGAACGTCGTCAAAGCCGAATATATCACTCATATACTTCATTTCTCCCTGCATTATTTACTTTTGCTTTTGAGCTTTTCAATGATGACTTTCTCTTTATTAAGACGGAGCGTTGCTTTGGTAATGAGCTGGTCGATAATAAAAAGATTACCCTTTACGCGATAATTGATAATGTTTTTGTCTTCAGCAAAAAGGGCGGGCAGCTGTCCGTGCAGCACCTCGTCGTCTACTTCGATATACGTTTTTGCTCCGTCATCGTAGATACGAATAGGGATAAAGGCCGGTTTTTTAAATGGTGAATACTTGATTTTATAATCGAAGGATAAAAATTCAGGAGAAGTACCGCTTAAAACGCTTTTAACGGAATTAACCGCATTTTCAGATTTTGCCATCACGTATGGCATGGAAGGCGGATAATTCCACTGCACCATCGCCATGTAATCATCCTTATAGCTTCTCAACTGGAGATGATAGATCCGGCGGTTCGTGATAATAATCATGTTACTTGCAAGCTTTGAATATGACGGCTTTAAAAAAAAGTGCTGAACATCAACTCCGCCTTTTTTACTCACCCCCGCTCCGATCTGCCATACGTCCGGCTCGGAAACAAAAGGCGCTTCCCATACCTCCTCGCCCGGTTCAAGTTCAATATCGGTGATATGGTAGGGCTTACAGTAAATTTCATAAACGAAGCGCTCATCATAATCATAGAGCATCTTTGCACCTGAATATTTTTCAGGCATCCGTAAGGCGCCATCGATTGCCGCCTTTGCTGCAGGAAGTCCTTTTTGAACATTTTCCCGTGCAAGCGGATCATTTTTTGCTTCAGCCGGCCGGTATACGGGCTTTTCAACATAGACAACCGTTTTTGCAACATCAACTTCTTTTTCAAGAAGTTCAACCAAATGCTTTTCATCTTCCTGTTCGATTGCTTTTTCTTCCTCTTCACGCGTCTTGGCATTTCCTTCGATTGTCCGTTCCGCCGGAATCGGTTCATTAACCAAACGGGTTGTCATACAGCTTGTTGCCATGAGGGCAGCAATGAAAAAAACTGAAATACAATACTTTTTATGCATCATAAACTCCTTATGCAAAAATTACTCTTTTGAGCTTTGAAGTACGTTGACTTCGGTAATGTCAAAATCGGTAATATAAATACCGAGCGGGTTTGTTTTTTCTTTTCCTTCAGGCGGCTGCATACACACCATACTGATAATGGCACGGTAGCGGATGCGTGAGGTAATTTGCCCTGCAAGGGTGGTAGTGTTTTGGATATAATCGATTTGATAGGTTTGCGGAGAAAGCTTTAAGGTGCTTTCAAGAAGGATATTTTTCTTTGCCTTCCCGAAAAGCTCAAACGGATGCTTGTCTCGTAAGAGATTTGAGTATTTACTGGCAGCCGTTTCGTTTAACATCGCGTAGCAGTGTGCAATGTTCGCTTTTATAACCGCGCCGTCAGTTGAAAGCGTTCCGGTGTAGGTGATAAAGTCTTCAAGCTGCCGTCTAATGGCGACTTCAGGTACTTTGATGTTTCCGTACGACAGGTGTGAAATGTCTCCGACATACTTTGCTTCTCCGGTTTCAGAGACGGTAATCACAAGCGGTACCGTTGCAGGTCTCGTAATGGCATAAAAATTAACGCCGACAGAAAGAAAGAAGGCAAGTATTGAGCAAAGCGCTACGAAACGCCATGCAATATTGTGTTCATTTTCTGCGCCGATAAGTTCATCGTAATGACGCAAGCCGACTTCAACACCCTTTTTATTAATGTTCCGGTTAAATGGTGTGGTATTAAACCCTTTCGGTAAATAAAATTTACTTCCCATAGTAGTGTTCCTTTTTATTCTCCTTGAATAAAATTTTTTTTCTCTTGATAATCCTCTATTACGGAGCCGGAAGGCGCGGCTTCGGTTCAGGTAACGCTTCACGTGAAGGTTCAGGAAGGCTCCTTTGTTCACGGGCTTGCGGTAACTCGATAGAGCTTTTTATGTTCTTTTGTGATCCGTGAGGCGGTGTGTTTTTCGGTGCATACGCTGCACTCATTGCAGATCCTTGAGCCGTACCGGCATTTCGCCGTTCCGCTAAAAATTCAGCTGCGGTAAGCGAAGCCCCTGTCTCAGGATTTTTTGCGTATTTAAACGAGCTGTGATTAGCGTCAGGCTGCTTGACGGCATCCATACCGCTTCCGTCTTTACCGCTATAGCGGTTTACAAAGCGAGAGCCGCCTCCTGCAAATCCTCCGCCATTACCTCCTGCAGAACCTTCGGCATGAGAGAGCCTGTGAGCCATACTCTTAAAGCCGGTTTTAATATGGTTTCCAACTGATGCCCTGTAGGCTCTATTACCAACGGCTGCCGCTTCATCGGCGCTATATCCTTTAGCACGTAAATCTTGTACGGCCGCTTGTTTTGCCGCTTTTGCTTCTGTCAGCATTCCCGCTCCTGAGACAACTGTATTCGTTGTCCCGCCGATAAGCGCTGCGCCTCCTTGTTTCATAATCTGCGCTCCCTTACCGGTAACGGCAGCAGCTGTTACCGCAGCTCCTCCGAGCGCCGCGCCTGTTCCAAGGGCCTGCATAAACTCTCCCATCGAAAGCTGAGGGTTTCCCGTTAGAAGTGTCATTGCAATCTGCGGTGCGTTTTGCGTTAATACCCAGCTGATAATGATCATAAACGCGATGTAGGCAAAAACCGTCCAATCAAGCGGGCTTGTCTCTCCCATTTGTGTTCCTGCAAGGTAGAGATACTGATAAAAGACAAAGAAAATACACAACGTCATCACTAAAAGCTTAGTGGCAAAACCGGTGAGGGCAGGAATAATTTTTTGAGCAAAACTTTTTGTTCCGTCAAACAGTATAAACGGCACGTATACAATACCGATACTTGCAATAATGGAGTATTCCAAAATGCACATGACGTATTGAATAATGGCAAAAATAGAGCCGACGATAAGACAAAGACAGCACAGCCATGTAAGAAGCGTGTTTCCGATGTCTGCCATCGTTAAATGCACAATACCGATATTATTCATCGAAAGCCAACCGGCATCTTTTTTCCCTTCTTCCATTTTAACGGTGAGGTAATCCATCTGACGGCTATTTAAAATATTTGCCGTTAAAAGGGCGATTCGTAAAATCGCATTCGGGGAAACAAAGGAACTTGCAACGCTGCCTTTCCCTTTCATCATAACATCAAGATAATATCCTTTGATGAGGTTTCCGTTTTTATCTTTATAATAGGTAGGTTTTAATACGGCGCTCACTGCTTTAATCGTCTTTTCTGCCCATTCGCGGTTTTCTTCCGTAGTACGATATTTATTAACTGCATTGACGTATTGCTCTCTCCCTTGAGAATCAATGATATCTGATCCTACAAGCGGCGATCCGTTTATGTGAGTGTTTTTAAGGCTTTTCATTTGAGGAATTGCCGTAACCGTTAAAACTTCCGCATTTTTTCCCCCCGCTTCAAGAGACTCTGCAATTTGTAAATCGTGCTCTGCTTTTTTCAGAAGAACGGTCAGGTTTTCTTGAATCACGTTATCCCCGTCTCCGGCTCTCACTCCCCACTTCGTGACGGTTTTTGCCAGAAGGGTAACCGCCGGATGATAGACATTGAGTGCAAAAAAGAAAAGGGCGAACTTAAAAAAGAGTCCTTTCAAGGCTTTTTCCGTCGAAACGGATGCGAACATCAGCTGTAGTGCTGTCCAGCCGATTCCTACGATAGCAAGAATGTAGCCGAGCCGTTTTGCAATAATGAGAAAGTAATAGAAGATGCTCGAAAAATATTCCATCGCATCGAGAAATGGAACGTCAATCCAATTATAATTCATTCCTTTTATTTATCCTCACTTGTGGTAACAAACATACTGGAAGGCGTCCCTCGTTTTTGCGCCTCATTGATGGTATTTGCCGTATCGCGAGCAATGTCTTGTTGCGTTTTTTCTCTTTGGGTATGGGTTGCGTACAGCGTTCCGATTTGACTTAAATTCGTATTGAGCGTATTTACCTGCTCTCCAAGCAATTTCAGCATTGCCGCAAGCTGCTGTAACAGTTCCGTCGGGTTTTTACCGTTCATAGCAGCGGCAAACACGTCTCCGTATTTTTTTGTCGTCGATTCAATGAGCTCATTGGTATTTTCATCAAGTCCTGCCGCTAGCACCCGATCGGCTTGTTTTTTCAAAAACTTTTCCGTCTCTTTGACAAAGACAAAGTTCTCGGGACTGATACCGTATTTGCTCCAGATTGCACGCTTTTCTCTTTCGCTCATTTTTCCGGTGAAACCACGTACCGCGCGGCTCATTTGCTCATTACTCATCCACTCAGCGCCATGCTCAACAAAACGCAAAATATTTTTATTTACATCTCCGGCACCGACTAAATCGGCAATACTGTAACTTACTCCTCCCAATCGAATGTTTTGACTCTGGAGTGCTTCTTTCATGTTCCGTAAGCCTGCCAGCTGCCGGTTGACCGCAGCTCCGGCATTACTAATTTCATTACGGAAATCCCAGTCTCCATCCCATTTTAGTTTTGAAAAATCCCATGTCTTTGCCATCTCGTATGCATGTTGCAGCTGCTCGTACTGTGTCTTGAGCTGTTGAACCGTATTCATCAGTTGATCGTACGTTGCATAAAGGGTATCGATAGCCGTTAACCAATTGTTCGGATCAAAAACCGCCATTTGCGCATGGGTATGAGCTGCGAAAAGAAGAATGGCAAGAATAATACACTGTACTTTTTTCATAGTAAGCTCCTTTCATTCAATAATTCAGTGAGTGTTTGCTGATCAAAAAAATGAGTAAATGGGATTCCACGATGTTTTAATATTTCAAAAACAAGATACCGTTTTGAATTCCTTCCGTACTTTTGCTCAAGTAAATCGAGGTAGGCATGGTCGCTTGAAAGAATTGCAAGCTGCCCTTTTTCGAGGTTAAGATTAAACATACGTGTTCCGAGCGAAGATTTATAAAAATAATCGCGCATGGGCTGTGCCTTTGAAATCGCATAAATTTCCGCATCGGTTAAACCGAAATAACGGTATGCTTCTTTTTGAATAGCGTCTTGCGCGCTTCTATCTGCAAGGTAGACTTTTGTCAGGCATGACTGCACAATTTCAGGAGCGATACTTGATCGGCGAGCTGCTTCTACCTGCTGCGTCGCAAAAACGACAAACACATTGTCCTTACGGCACGTTAAAAGCCACTCTTTGATACGAGTCGCAAAAACGGGATTATCAAGATACAGCCACGCTTCATCGAGAATTAAAAGGGTGAGTTCTTTTTTCCGTTTCGGTTTTGCATTCGTTCCTTTCCAAATACGTTCGATATATTTAAATAAAAAGACAAGGGCAGGACGTACCGCTTTTTCCGATAAGTCCATAAGAGACCCCATTTCAATCATCGTCCATTTTGAATATGGAAGCGACGTCTCTGATTCATCAAAGATATTGCCGAACTGTCCTCCTTTCAGGTACGGGCTTAAACCGGCTTTAATGTCGTTTATACCAGTGGAAGGATTAGTGTAGCTCACATAGGTGGTAAAGGTGGTGAGGGTACGATCTTCAAGCGGAATATCTTTCATGAGCTTCAACGCTTCGGTAATGGCGTTCCGCATTGAAGCGTCAACGGTAACCGCCTGTTCGCTTAAAAGTACTTCGATAAAACTTGCACACCACAAAATATCTGACGGGGTAGTAAGGTCTGCAAGCGGCTGAAAGCCGATGTCTCCGATACCGGGCTCTGCATAGACGCCGCCTGCGGCCATCGTAACACTGCGTGCACTTTTGCCCTTATCAAATATGATAACGTTACTATCCGGATACTTTAAAAATTGAATGGCAATGAGCGCTAAGATTGTCGATTTTCCCGATCCCGTCGGCCCGAAAAAGAACGTATGCCCAACAGTACCGACATTTAAGTTAAAGAAAAACGGTGTCGCATAATTACTCGAACAGGTTAAAAGAGGCGATGCACATCCTGAAATACTTTCGGTAAAATCATTATGGATAATCCCTGTCCACACGGCAGAAAGCGGAATGATATGGGCAAGATTCCCGCTTGAAATTAAGGGGCGGCGGATATTCGCATAGACATTACCCGGCATCATCGAAAGAAAAGCTTCGAATGCATTGGCCGTCTCTTGGATGCTGTTAAACATACAAGCGGCTATTTCGCCTTCCAAAATACGCGCTTTCTCTTCCGCTTTCTCAAGATCGCGATCCCATACGGCAAGTGTCGAGGTGTAATAGCCGAACCGGTATAGGTCTGTCATCGCCTCTACCTGTGCAGCAGAAGCGTCTGCTTCAAGGGCAACCGCACCTTGATTTATGCGGCTTGATTCGTGCTTTTCGGTGTACTCAGTCATAATTTGCTTCGCACTTTTTCTTCCCCCATGAAAACGTCCCTGCCACTTGTCGATTTCTTTTAATCCGTCTTTTTTATCAAGACAGATAAAGCGGGTTGACCAGCGGTATTCAATGCCGGTGCGATTAAGCCGGTCAAAAATGGCAGGATACGTTTCTTGCGGGAAATCTTTAATTGTGATAACCGGCACGTAATAGTCTCCGAGCTTTAATGGAATCGTGTTTTCGATATTTGAATCGGTAATAATCTTATCCAAAAACAAAAGGTACTCAGGCGCTTTTAACGGATGCCATTTCAGTGAAACGGACGTGTGAAGATACGTAAGCATTTCATCGGAATTGAGCGGTTCAATAACAAGCGCACGCTTGAGCGTGTCTGTTATTTTACTCGTTACCGATTGAAAACTTTTTATCTCCCCCATAATCGCATCGATGTTGAGCGTGTAACTTCCTTTGCTTTTATCTCCTCCGGAAAAAAAGAAGCGAGTACTGCTTCGTTTTAAATCAGAGGGCAGTTCATACGTGAAGGAAAGGTAATATGAAGAAGCAAAATGCGTATTTTCCTTACCGGCTGAGTAGATGCCTTCCCGTATTTTATCGATAATGTATGCTGCAGGATTGTCAAATCGCGCTGAAGGATACACGGTTGTTTTATACCGTTGCGCTTCAAGTTGTAGCGCCCACCTTCCACCGAGCTGTTTTACTGCGTCATTAAAAAGTGCCGATACTCCTGCAATTTCTGCCGCCGATGCCGATTCAAGATCCGGCCCTGAAAAGGCAAAGCTTTGTAACAGTGCTCCATTCTTTAAAAGAACGAGTCCATCTGCTAACAGTGTCGCCCATGGACACCATGAGGAAAACATATTTTTTCTTTCTTTGTACCTTTTTAAGTCGAACCCTTCAATAAACCGGCGTGGTTTAAAAAGGCTTTTTAATACATTTTTCGTTTTTTTTCCCTCCATTATTTTTTTCTTAACTGTGTTCGTAATGAATGGGCACTTGTAAACTGCAGAGTCAAAACTTCTTTTTCCCCTATGTCTTGCCCTGACTGAAAATCTCTACAATGCCGAAATTTCCTTTTTTTCACCTGGAATCTGCCGATGCCGTGGATATACACGGACTTTCCTTCAAGGATTTTTTCACGGAAAAAATCCCGTAAGTATTGGCAGCTATAGAGCGCTTCCTGTACGCTTATCCTGCGCTCTTCGCTTAAAGCGAGTGCAAAATCGTATTCACGCAGATCTTCGCCTTCTTCTTTATCCATAGTAAATATCCTGTTGCAAAACCGAATCAAAAAGAATATCCAATAAATATGGATCATGCTTTGCGAGTAATCGCATGAGAAAAAAAAGTGCCGCTGAAACGATTAAAAACCACGCGCCGGTAATCTGTATCATGACCACCGTAACAATTAAAAGAAGGATCGCCGCTTTTGTTCCAATACCAAAAAGCATATCAACCTGTATAAGGCTTCTATGAACCGGTATTGCATAATCACTTATCATTTCCATTTTTTCGCACTCCACATCTTACGAGTACGGAGCGCATTGGCTATTCAATACGCTCCGTTTGTTTCGTATCAAATAGGTTTAAAAGATGCCGTTATCGGCTTCTTCACTTTCAAAACTTGTCTCACTCTCAGCTTCTCCTTTTTTCTTTACAGGAAATTTCGAGACCAAAACCGAATCGCTATATTTCCCGTTTGAAAAATCAGGAAGCCCTGAAAGGGCGATGAAGCGGTCAAGAATGATAAAACGTTTTCCGGTTTCATCTTCCATTTCACAGCCAATCCGTTGATACTGTGTTTTTTCTTTTCCATCTTTGTCCGTATATTGCCGTATCGCAGCACATAAATGCGTTACAACTTTCGCCATATTCTTTTTTCTCCTTACCTATAGTCTGTTATGCAACAAGCAGCGATACCGCTTGTACTAAGCCTCCGAGCTGGTCGGCGATATTTTCGTTTCCGTTGAAGAAGAAATTAACAATGTCTCCGGCACTCATAAGTAATAAAACGCCCATCATCCACGGAATGTATTTTTTGATAAGCCCCGGCTCGTCACGACCGACAGTAATTGCCCGCATACAAATAATGATAAAAGCTACCGCGCAGAGGGCTTTCATCCAAAAACTCGTAAAGATGCCCAAAATCAATCGAGCATAATCATCAAGCTTTCCAATGCTTCGTCCGCTATCTGCATAGGCGCATACAATTGAGATGAAAAAAACAATACAAAATGCGATTATTTTTTTCCCATTCCCTGTCCGTTTAGAGGACAGCTTTGTGCTGTGTGAAAGTTTTTCACGCACTTTCTTTTTCATGTAACACTCCTTAAAATTACAGCGCGCGATATACTGCAATGATATTGATGTTATTACATCAATATCATTGCAAAAACGTGCTGTTTATCGACACATTGAATACTTCATTGATATGAAGCTCTGCCGCCGTCATCTACCCATATACCTACCACATCTGTGATAGCGCAGACTTTATTACCGTACAGTCTATAATACTATAATATATTGCGGTTATACCATCAATAGCATCATGAAGAAATGCGCTGCATTTCCTTGATGTATTCATCAAGTCCGCTTATCGACGTATCGAGTATTTCGGTGACCTTTGGTCCCGTTTCCGTTGCAGTCAAATGCACACATACGTGTATTGCATCCGATACAGGAGGTAATGAGCCAATAATGACTTCCCGTAAAAGCCCTTGAATACGCGCAAGCATGAGCGGTGCGCTTTCTGCATGAATAGTCGTAGCATTTCCCGGATGCCCGGTCTGCCATGCCTTCAAGAGCTCATTCGCGACACTGCCGTAACGTAATTCCCCAAAAATAATACGGCGCGGCTTCATACGCATTGCCGAGGCGATTGCTTCGGAAGCTTCCTTTGAACTTGTCAAAAGAAAATGCGCATCATGTGCCGTACACTGTAATTCAGGGACATCTTCAATAATGAGAAACCGGTCATCGGGCGTGTATTCCACCATCTTGTGTAACACGGCATTTAAAAATGTGCTTTTTCCGCTTCCGGTCGCTCCTCCGACCATAATGTTTTTTCTCGCTTTAATTGCTTTTGTCACTACGTCATACTGTTCCTCCGTCATAAATGCTTGATCAACATACTGCTCAAGCGTAAATATTTTTTGCGCAGGACGGCGGATATATACTTGTGTCCGCTTTGTCCACGGCGGAAAGACCGCTTGGATACGTGCATTGTAATGAGGAATAACACCTTCAAGCGTTGGAATACGCGAGTTTTCAATCTCTTTATGGAGAACCGTCGCAAGACTTCGCGTAATCCGCTGTGTCTGTCCTTCCGTAAGATATATTCCGGTAAATTCTTTTCCTTTACAAAATTTTTCTATGACAATTTCACCGTCTGCAAGAGTTGCAATATCGGTGACTTCACTGTCAGCAAGATAACACTCAAGCGGCTGTAAATCCCGCATAAGGTTATCATATTGTCGTTTTAATCGAATATCATCATCGCTCATATCATCTATTCCTGGCTTTCTTCCACTGCATTGCTTTGTTCAAGAAAATCTTGTAAAAAATTTTCTATCACTGACGGCTGCCGGTACATTCTTTGGGTGAAACTTTTTAAAAGGTCATTACGTCGTTTGACAGCGATAGATCCAATCTGTTTTTTTTCTTCTGCCGTTTTATCGAAATAATCGACGTAATTGGCAAACTGCGGAATAAGAGAATAAAACCATAACTCCCGATGAAAATCGACCTTTTTTTCAAGAAAATAAAGGAGACTTTTTACTTGAGAAATTGCATCATAGAATAAATTTTTATCATTCACTTCTTGCGTAACATAGAGTGCAAGTGCATCACGAACAATATCGGAAAGCGACTGACGCTGTTCTTTACTTTTCAGCTGCAGCAGTTCATACAGCTTTGAATCAACTCGTGTAGCAATAAACTGCGCTTTTCTTCCTGAAAAAACCGGCACTGATGTTTTATTTGTTTTTTTCATCAAATACACCCCTCCTTCTTCACCTTTTCTCCTAGCTCCTTGACGCTCCCGACGCCCTCTTTCTCTAGCGCCTTAGCATAGCTCATAAGTTCCTGCTGGCTTAAATTGCGCCAATAATCGGCTTCTTGCCTTAGTTTGATATTATCGCTCTGTAAGCCCGCTATTTGCGTCTGGTAGGCTGTTTTAACGGCTTGTAGCCTTTGCTTGTGGACCTTGCCATATTCATCGACTTGCTTTTTGAGCGCATTGGCAGCTAGGGCATTCTTAACAACCGGCGCAAGCTGCTCCTTATACCGCTCCTCATACTCTGCCTGACTTTCGAGTAGTTTTTTCTTTGGCGGAGTTATTGCCTTATCCAAAGCCTGCACCTTACCGTAAAACTGCTTTATCGTCTGATGCCTTGCTTTCGAGCCTTTTACACCTCTATCAAGACCGAACGACTTCCCGACGGTTTCCGCAAAGCTATCTTGTAACGCGCTCATCTTCTCCCTTCCGCCAAGAAAATACCGACAATTCAGCTTTCCTTTCGGATCGATTGGCACGAGGAGTATCGATGTATGAGGAGTGGTCTCATCATAGTGATGCGTGATGAGAAAAATGCTTGATGCACCAAATACTTTTTTAGCCCATTCGTCACAAGCATTGAGGTATTCATTCGCCTTTATTCTCGTGAAAACCTCAGGACTGGCCGTCATCATCAGCTCAACCGCTCGAACCCCGTTCTTCCGCACCTTTTCCGGAAGCCGCTTGCGATATTCTGCCATTGCTCTGTCTCTGCGCTCTTCCTTCGTGCCTTTCCAGCAGCACCAGTTATCCGGTGTTTTTTGCTCATCAGCATTTAAGGTCTCGCGGGTTCTCAAGGCGTGAGAGACACTCGCTCCAACATTCAAGTCAGCCTTGAGTTTCTTTGTTCTCATAATGCAAAACTGCGCCATCCAATGCCTCCTCAAACCTTTCTTTTTCATTGCTTTATAAAGAGCTTGCCGATTATGTCTGCAACGCGCTTTTTTAATCGTCCAAAATTCGACATCTTTTGTTTTCTGTAACGAGGCTTTTTTATTGCCTTTCTTTCCTGTGTATTGGTGTCTTCTATTTTTGGCATCAGTACGCGAGTGAGCTCATCGCGGACAATTTCAGAAACAGAAACGCGCCGCATTTTGCTCTTTATCAATAAAATTTCATACAACTCTCTGTCAACTCTGATAGAGAATTTCCATTCTTTTCGTTTAGAAGACCTCATGATCTTGATTCTCCCATTCATTTTCACTCTCACCGGCTATTTGTAATTCCAGTGTGCTAATTCTCCTTTTTAATTCTTGGATACACGGATCGGAAGGATCGCAAAAATGCCGCTCACCTTCCTGCGGAAGCGGTTCAAGAAAATCGGCAAGTGTTGCGTTTTCCATCGTCGCTTCTTCGACATGGATATCCTGTCCGCTCATTAAAAAAAGCGGTGTATCTTTTTGCATGGCTTTTTCAACTTCAGCTGACCGTGCTAAAATATCGATTCCATTGTTAGATGGGAGTTTTACACATTCGCTTAAAAGCTCTTTCCTTTTTTGCGGTACACTCATATTGGCACGATCTTTAAAGCGGGGACTGTCAAAGTAGACCACTTTCTTTCCGATATACGGCATACCATTGTTAATTAAAAGAAGTGAATTCCAATCAAGTTTTGTAAGCTCATCAGGATTCATTAAGTCCCGCTGTATCTCTTGTGCCGCAAGGTTGCGGTTATCAAGCGGGCCGAACCTCCTTCCCGATTGTGAAATGTTTTCATGCACGACCGATTCTTTACCAAGTAAGTCAGTAAAGACTTTCGCATCACTGGGCTTTCTCGGCCTGAAAACAATCGTGTTTTCACAATGGTCTAAAAACGGATGTTCCTGTCCATATAATTTCACAAGCTGATTCATTGCCTGGCAGATGATTAAGAAACGTACCCCATAACCTGCAAGAACACCCATCGTTTCTGCAAGAAACGGGAAATAGCCGAGTATCGGAAACTCATCGAGAATGAAAAGTAAATCTTCAGAAAGCTTAACCGCTCCGTACTGTGTTTCTCCTTCAGAAAATTTCCTGAGCATAAATTCAATGAGTAAGCGGAATACCGGTGCGATCCGTTTAATATGTGCATATGGAACGGTCAGATATAATGATATTGGGGTCTTCGTTGAAATAAAATCTTCAATTGAAAAATCGCTTGCACATGTTGCATTTTCGATAAGCGGATCTTCAAATAATTGCAATTTTGAAAAACACGTTGAAAGGACGTCTGCTTGGACTTTCGGATTTTTTGAAAGCCTGCTTGCGCATCCGGCGATTGTCTTACAAGCGCTTTTATTGCCGCTGTGCCTATCTTTAAGCATCGCCTCAACAAGCGGATTTTTAATATCGGTTTCCGTTTGTCCTTGTGAGAAAAAGGCATTTGACTCCGATATGAGCCGTAACACGGTGGTGAGATTTTTTGCAGGGTATTGATCAGAATATTTTACATGCAAAATGACACCGGTAACAAAATCTTTGGCGCTATTATTAAAGAATTGTTCCGTCCCTGAATCTTTGGCACTATCACTTGCGAAAAGAATATCGGCAATGAGGTTCGCATCGCTATACATAAAGTCTCCGTCCCGTATCTCATCGATAATATTGATCCTCAGCGTATCACGTGAAATAGGCGAAAATTTAAGGCAGTGTGAAAATTGCTTTCGAAAACCTGCCGTAATATTCCAGTTTTCTCCCTTAGGGTCAAAGACAATAACGCTATGCGGGTAGTTCAATAGTGTTGGGATAATAACGGATACGCCTTTTCCACTCCGCGTTGGAGCGAGGCAGAGGGTGTTGGTTTTCCCCGAATGGCACAAGAGCCTTCTGCCTTCGGATATTGTTTTAAGGCGTACGGCATCATCTTTTGCATTGTACTCGGCACTGATTTCAGCATCTGCCGTCTGCCCGCATACGACGCCGGTTTCACGAAACATCCCTGCATTTTTAAGGTCTTTCTCTGTTGCCCATCGCGCCGTTCCATAAAGATGTTCTTCCTTTTGCCGTAACGAGCGAATGACATACAGAATAATAAAACCGATCGCGATTGCTGTTCCAATGAGCGCCGGCTTTATTGAGCGGAATAAATACACATCAAAGCCGGGACGAAGAAAGTATTTGATGAAACAGCCGAAGTACACAAACGGATTATACACCGGATATCCTGAAGGAAAACGAAATAACGGATACCTGACAATATGAGGATTATAGCGCATAAGGTGTGCGAAAACTTGTGTACTCCACCAAAAGCCGCCGACTACGGTGATAACCGGAATAACAAAATTAAGGATATCCATAATGACCGTTATTTTTTTTCGAGTCGGCTTACCTCGTATAAATTCACTTTTCTTACTCATCTTTTGCTCCTTTCATTTTCATATAAAATGCCTACGTATTTCTGCCATAAAGCGTGATCTTTCCTCGCTGCTTTCCACTCCCGTGGGTATTTCCGCCGCGATACCTCACTGTCTTTCCAATAAAACGCTCTGCGATATTGTGCAGTGTCGGAACATAATAAATCCCTTTTTCCGTCTCAAGGACAAACCCGTTATTCCATGTATCTTCGTCATTCATCGTATACACCTTCTTTATAATTCCGGTGAGCTCCTCTTTTCCTTGATAGACACTCACCTGTTTTCCGCTTCCTTTATAAGTATTCCATACTTCAAGGAAGCGGTTATACCTGCCCATATTTTTAAGCGATTCATCCCATCCGTCTTTAAGCTCATACCGGCCGCTTCCGGTATGACAGGCAAGATCAAGCGCTGATAAGTACTCAAGCCGCTTTTTTACTGACAGTGAATCATGGGTGAAAATAATTGCTTTACTTCGCTCATCACGTCTCCATGCACTTGCCTGTATTGCTTTATCAATTGCGGTAAAGCGATTACTTTTATATAAGTCGCTTTTACTTTGCCGAACTTCTTCGACCGTACGATACCCTGAAAGTGAAGTACATACTTCCTGTGCCATCACACGAAGGGTATGTTTGATAAAATCTTTCGGAAATCGTTCAATAACACGCCCATTTTTATCGACGCCATTGATAAGAAGGTGTACATGCGGATGCGCGGTGTCGTAATGTGCTGCCGCTTGATAATAAACATCAAGCCCGTAAAGCGTATTGATTTTTTTCACCAGTGTTTCAGTTAAGACTTTTAAGTTTATATCGCTTCGCTCGGGAGAAATAATAAACTTAAAATGTCTATCACTCATGTGCGCCTTATATTCTTCGCTATCGCTTCCGAATAGTTCAGGTTTTTCAAGAACCGCTTCTTTATTTTTTTGCGGCATATATTCTTCCAGATATTTTTGATGCGCACTCATTTTTGTCCCATAAAAAAATTTCACCATGCAGCGCTGCTGACGCTTTCGTAAAGAGCCGACTATTCTACCGCCGTTTTTTGGCACCCCTATTTGTCCACCGCTGTGCAGTCGGCGTTTGAGTCGAGTAAAAAGCTTTTGCGCTTCTTTCATGTCATTCTTTTTATGCGCGCGCTTGATCTTAAAAAGATCTTTTTCGTATGCACCAAGCCTTTCAAGGTTCAACTGTATTGCCATCGTTTTCCTTTAAAATTAAATAGCCTCACTTGAGGCTATTTAAGCCTCAAGTGTATTGCTAAAAACCGGTAAGAACTGAAAAATCACCAAAACGCCCCATGTATAACAAAATTATATTTGATGCACCAAATATAATTTTGTTTGCTCAGATAACATTGCGCACAGGTGTTCACAAATTTCTATCTCATGCACTAGGCAGAAAAAAAAATGCGTTAACATTCCTTTATCTTGCCTCTTTAGGACACCTGTGAATATAGCATATTGATGTTATTACTGCAATACTTTATATTATTTTTATGACTTTTATTTTAACTGAAAAACCTTCCGTCGCTAAAGCATTTGCCCACGCCCTCGCTGTTCCCTTTACCGGCTCCTACTATGAAAACAACCGCTATCTTATTACCAATTGTCTCGGACACCTTTTTCAAGCATTCGATCCTGAAGATTATGAAGCACACTATAAAAAGTGGAGCCTTTCGGATTTGCCGATTATCCCTCACACAATACGTTTTAAAAAAATTGAAGCGTCAAAAAAACAAGCTAACCTTGTCGTGTCATTATTACAAACACACCAAAGTGACACTATCATTATCGCGACCGACGCAGGCCGTGAAGGGGAGCTTATTGCTCGCATTGTTTTAAGCGAAGCGGGTATCACTGATACGAAAAATATTTTTAGATTTTGGACATCTTCTGCGCTGACCCCGCCTGTCATTACAGAGGCCTTAAAAAAGGTGAAACCGTTAAGCGACTATAATGATATCGCTCGTCAAGGCTATGCCCGCCAAAAAGCCGATTGGCTTGTCGGAATCAATATCTCCCGTCTGTTGTCTCTCCATGCAAAAACACTCCTTTCGGTCGGAAGAGTGCAGACAGCCGTACTCGCCGAAATATTCAGGCGGGAAAAAGAAATCGCCGACTTTATCCCAACTCCTTATTATGAGTATGTCGCGGAAATAGCCTCAAGTGAGGCTATTTTCACGGCAAAGGCCTATACGCACCATGAGGACGGTTCAATCACAACAGCCTTCCCAAACGACTGTTTTACTCCTGACCGGTTTTCAAAAAAACCGGTAGTCGTACAAGAAATAAAACAAGAACAAAAAAAAGAAGTCCCTCCGCTCCTTTTTAATTTAAGTGCCCTGCAACGTGCTGCCTTTGCTTCTCTTTCCCTTTCTCCCGACCAAACCCTTGCCATTGCACAAACACTCTATGAAAAGTATCAATGCCTCTCGTATCCCCGCACTCCAAGCCGTGTGATGGGAAGTGCTGACGTTCCGCTTATTAAAGATATCTTTGAACGTATGAGAGCTGTATATCCTGAATATACGGACGCTGTTGATACTGCGTTACTGGATGCTCGTAATGCTCGTCTCTTTAATGATGCGCAGCTTGAAGATCACCATGCACTAATCCCCCTCCAAGCAATTCCCGATACTGCTTCAAAAATTGAAAAGGCGGTATTCTCTCTTGTCGTAAAACAATTCTTTGCTTCTTTTTCTCATCTCTTTGTTTATGAAATGCAAACACTCTTTCTTATGATAGATGGTGTACCTTTTATTGCACGGGGACGGAAGACGCTTGAAATCGGATGGAAATCGCTTTTTTTAAAGGAAGGTGAATCCTCCGATGAAACCAGTGTACCGGATAAGGGTGAAGAAAATACTTTTGATGATATTGATACAACTCATCTTCTTTGCAAGGAAGTACGAACAGAAAAAAAGAAAACACAGAGTAAAAAGCCCTATCGCTATGATTCGCTTTTGCAATTTATGGAAAAGCCGAAAGAGAACGGAAAGTACAGTGCCTCCCTTGGCACCGAAGCAACCCGCGCTGCAATTATTCAAACGCTCTTGGATCGCGCCTACATACATGAGGAAAAAAAGAATCTTCATCTTTTGGAAAAAGGGATTTTCTTAATTCAGCAGCTTGAAAAATTTCTGCTTCTTTCTCCGCTTATTTCAGCACGGGAAACAGCCGAATGGGAATATGCCTTAAAAACCGATTCAAAAACGTTCTTAGAAAAAATAGAAGCGTTTGTCTCGAATGTCTGCAAAGAGCAGATTTCTATAGCCGTATTTGAAAAACAAAAAATTGGTACCTGTCCGCTCTGTGGCGGCGCAGTTGTTGAAATGGGAAAAGCATTCTCTTGTAATCAGTATCCCGTTACCGGCTGCCGCTTCACCATATGGAAAAAAACATACGGCACGCTTTTATCTGCTTCTGATGCAGCACTGCTTTTAAATGGAAAATCCGTGCGCAAAAAGAACTGTAAAAGCAAAGCCGGAAAAGTTTTCTCTTGCATTCTTTCCCTTGTTAATGGTACAATAAACTTATCGTTCGACACATCAAAAGAACGAAAGATACGACGGTAAGTATGCGCCGCCTTTATCGGAAAAATATGGACAGGGAGGGGTGTTTCATTTCATTATGAAACAATTGCCCCCGGTATACAACGCGAATACCACCCTTCCATAAGTATTTTTATTTCCTGATAGAAGGATTTTTTAAGGAGCACACGAACTGATGAAAACAAAAAAATATTACCTTTATCTCCGCGGCGGCATTTGGTATTGCCGCTTCACCGATCCGGTAACCGGCAAACCCTTAACAGCCCGCTCAACGGGTAAGTCTTCCAGACAAGAAGCTGAAGAAGTCGTTATTGCATGGCTCTATGGCGGCATACCGAAAAAACACAATAAAGAAGAAAAACAAACCCTTGAAGTTCATGCGGTTATCGAAACATTCAAAAAAATGATCGTAAATAAGCGTATTCCTTCCGATGAGCTTTCTCACATTCTCTCCCTCGCTTCTTATATGTACGGTTTATCCTCTTCCGTTCATCCTTGTGATAATCAAAAAGAGAGCGAGCATCCTCAACAACCACCACACACTGAATCGCTCGACGTAAAAAAAAACGCTACCGTAAATAGCCGTGCATCTCTTTCATTTGTCGATTACACCTTAGCCTTTTGGGATTGGAAATGCTCCCCCTATATTGCCGCCCTCCGTGAGGAAGGCGTACCGGAAAAACTCCTCCCGGGGAAAACACGGTTTCAAAAAATACGCTATATGCTGCAAAAGCGTTTATTCCCGTATTTTAAGAATACCCCGCTTCATACAGTAACGGCCAAAGACATCAATAAATTTCTTGTCTCCCTTTTGGGCTCTCTTAAAGTAAGTAGCCTCAAGAAAATGAGTGAATGGCTCCAGCAGACGGTTAAGTTCGCCTATAAAGAAGGGTTACTCGATACTGATATATCTTCGCAAATTCATCCGCCGAAAGGAGAATGTGAGATAAAGCCCATTTTAACCATCGATCAATCGGTACAGCTCTTTTCGACTACTGAACATTTTAAGAATAAAATGCACTACTGTATCAATAAACTCGCTCTGGAAACAGCCTGCCGTATCGGTGAAGTCGCTGCTCTTAAAATTTCCGATATTCTTTTTAATGACGGCGAAACGCAGGCAACCGTGCGTATTACAAAAAACTATCATTTCAGTAGCCATATCTTGAAAGACACAAAAAACAAATCTCATAAAGAAGTTCCTATTTCCCCGCACCTTACCGTCTTATTAAAGGAATTCATTGAGACCCATCCGCAAAAAGATAACGACGATGCGTTCTTGTTCTATAATAGCACAAGGGCAGATCGTCCCATCGGGTATGATTCAATACGGAAAGAATTTATCCGCGTGATGAAAGCGCTCGGCTTTTATGTACCGCATTTGAGTATTCATTCCTATCGTCATTTAGCAGCTGTCATTTTATGGGATAAAGGATTCCTAGAGCGGGAAATTATGATGGTTACCGGACATAAAAGTCTTTGGGTATTACGCCATTACTGCAACCATGAAACGCAGGCGAGGAAAGAAAAGAAGCGAGAGATGAGCAGGGCAATTGCACAAGCAATTACAAGCGAGACGCTTATTGCATAAATATATAAAATGTCCAAAAATATATCAAAAAGGGCTTGACTTTTTATGAATATGGTGTACGATAGCAATATAGAAAAAATAAGTGTAGAAAAAGCTGTAACGATTTTTTAACGATGATGCTTTTTCGTGTGCTATTAACTGCTGTTTTAGGGGCAAACCCCTTGAAAAAACTTTCCTTTTTACTATCAAGTTTCGTGCGTGCACAAAACATCACTACTGTATGGAACCACTGCCATCCTTGGCAGTTCGGTCGAATAGTCTCAATTTTTCTGCGGGGATATTAAAAAAACAGCCTGATGCGTTTACCCTGGCCAATTTTCACGGCTTTTTGGATAGGTTTTGACTGAATGGAGTGGAAAACAGCTGTTCATTGCCGCTATAGTATTCTCTTAAGTTAGTAGGTGCTAACTCAAGAGGAGGAAATACTATGGAAGTAAAAACAAACGATTCGGCTCGACTGCGGTTAAAGGATATTATCACGCTTTCGATTTTTAATATTGCGATGCTGGTGATTATGGTTATCGTTAAGATGGTTATGACAATAGCGGCAACACCCGCACTCGATTACCTTTTTTACGTCGGCGTGATGGCTTTTTTCTGCGCACCGCTCTACATTGTTATGTCAAACAAAACAGCAAAACACGGAACATTCCTTGTAACGGCAATTTTTTGCGGATTGATGATGGCTGCGTTCGGTTCGGCATGGTTTTCTGCAGTGATGCTTGCAGTAGGTCTCATCTGCGAGCTTTTGATGCTTGGTAATACTACCTACAAAAACCCGGTGCGGAACGGTATCGGCTATGTGGTATATTGGACGCTGTACGCTTGGGGTAGTTCAATTCCGTTGTTCTTTTTTAAAGAGCCGTATTTGAAGAGCTTAGGTGATTCATATACCGAAGAAGGCAAGCAAGTGTTGATTCGTTTTTACGGTTCGCTTGATATGATGCTGCTTATCGGTTTGATTTCGGCGGCACTTGCGGCTGCAGGTTTTTGGGTCGGTATGCTGTTTTTCAAAAAACATATTCAAAAAGCAAAGTTAGCGTAAAGCCAGTGCGGAATCTCGACCCCCGAACACACCTTGCTGTTATGCTGTGCGCCACGGCTGTTTGGTTCTTCTACGAGCAGATCGGGCAAATGCATTGCCTGTGCCTGCTGGCAGGCTGTTATCTGCTGCAGGTGAAGGAGGTGCGAACGGCAGGGCGTTTGTGCTTTTTCTATACTATTCTCCAAGTACTTGCCCGGATCTGTGCGCCGCATACAGCGCTGCTCTATGTGATCCTGCATACCCTTGCCCGATCAATTCCGCTCGTGATGTTCGCTGCCGCCATTGTAAAAAGCAATCCGAGTAGGCTGATGGCAAGCTGGCAAAGCCTGCATATTCCTAAGTCCGTGACGATTATGCTCTGCATGATGATGCGCTTTTTTCCGGTACTGTGGAAAGAGATGGCATCGATTCGGGAGGGGATTAAGGCACGGGGATTGTTTCCGCATTGGCATGATTATGTCCGTCATCCGGTTATTGTGTATGAAAGTTTTTTTGTACCGTTTACCGTTCGCTGTTTAAAGCTGTCGGCAGAATTGGGTGCAACAGCGGAACTGCGCGGTTTGGACGCTCCTCAAAAACGAAGCAGCATATATGCCGCTCCGCTATCTGTCTACGACTACCTTGCGGTTGGACTATACGGTACCGCAATGGTTCTCATTGCCATTGTGTAAAATACGGTTGCTATATCTATGATTACATTTTGTGATGTATCGTTTTGTTATGGGGAAGCGGAGCTTGCGGTAGGGAACCGGCAGGATGCTTGCATTGAGGGAATGTTCTTCGATATACGGAACGGGGAATGCGTTGTTTTGTGCGGAAGATCAGGGGCTGGAAAGAGTACCGTGTTGAGGCTGATCAATGGTTTAGCTCCGGCATTTTACGAGGGAACACTACATGGTTCGGTGCTGGTTGCCGGGAGAGAACCTGCGTCTATGCCGCCTGAGCAGCGAGTGCGGACGTTCGGAGTTGTGTTTCAAGACCCGCGCAGTCAATTTTTTATGAACAGTGTGCAGGATGAAATTGCGTTTTCCGCAGAGAATATCGGACTGGAGCCGATGTACGTGAAAGAAAAGGTACGAGAAGCGGCTGCACTTCTTAACATAGAGCCGCTGTTATGCCGAACCGTTGATACCCTATCGGCAGGGCAAAAACAACGGGTAGCGATTGCTGCAGCGCTTATTTTATCGCCTCAAATCTTGATCTTAGACGAACCTGTTTCTAATTTGGATGCGGACGGTATCGAAATTCTTACCGGTCTTTTGGCGGAGATTAAAAAGCGGGGAACAACGATTATCATCAGTGAGCACCGGCTGCACACATTTTTAGGAATTGCAGATTCATTTTTGCATATCGAAAACGGTAGGGCTGCACACCGGTGGACGGCAGAGGAGTTTTGCCGTTTGCAGGAAGGTGAGCTACGGCAATTCGGATTTCGCTATCCCGGTATGGCGGACTTATCTTTGCGGACAAATCACATTCATACAACGGAAGTGATAGGAGCAGCTGAAAGAGCCGTACTAAAAAAAACGCAAGGAAGAGCCGCAGCAGTAGAAACGTCAACACCGGATCCGGTTGTAAAATTACCGGAAGCGGCAAAAATAGAGCCGGATGCATCGCGAGCTGCTTTATGTGTGTCGAATGTAACGTATTTATACCGGAATGGACGGTATACGGAATGTCACGGCGAAGACGGTTCCGGTCGGGCAATGGAATGCGGTATACGGAATATCAGTCTTACATTTCCGCAGGGGAGTATTACTGCACTGACCGGAAAAAACGGTGCCGGTAAAACTACCTTGTGCAAGATACTGTGCGGACTGTTGCGGCAGCAGAGTGGATGCATTACCCTGCACGGACAGAAGCTCTCGTGTGCACAGCGGCGGCGAATGAGCTATTTTGTGATGCAGGATGCCGATTATCAGCTGTACTCCGACAGCGTCATCAATGAGCTGCTGCTGGGACGAAAGCTGTCTCAAAGCGTAAAAGAGCACGCGGAAAAAGCACTTGAGCTGTTCCGCTTGCAGGCGGTACGGAACCGGCATCCTGCGTCGCTATCCGGCGGAGAAAAACAGCGGGTGGTAATTGCCGCGGCGTATTGCTCGGAAGCGCAGCTCTTTGTGTTCGATGAGCCGACCAGCGGTATGGACGGCGAAGGGCTTTTAAGTATGGTGCAGTGGGTTGATGCGCTTGCACAAGCGGGAAAAACCGTTGTCATTATCACCCATGATGAGCTGTTGACCGAACTCGCTTGTGATTACCGGTTAAAAATTATACACTCTTGATCATTGAGTATTACCGTAACGGCAGTCCCCTCCCCTACAAACACACCTCCGTGTATTTTCACGGAGATATCTGCGCTGTTACTGTACCGTACCGGTTTTAACGTGCTTCATTACGAGCGGTTTGCCGTTTACCAAGAGCTGTTTTCCGGCAGCGCATACGCGGAAATCTTCTACCGTAAAGGGCACCGCAAAGAACATCTCCGCATCAATAGCTTGCGGTTTTTGTACCGGCGACGTAGCTGCTTCGGCATCTCCCAGCATTACCGGTGTACCGGCAGCCGCACCGGGCATTCCGACCAGTTCAACCCGCTCGGTTCCGTCCGCATCGGTATAATGAGACGCTAAGAGCATTCCCTTCGATTCAATACCGCGCATTTTCCGCGGCTTTAAGTTTTCTGCGAGGATAATATCCGCACCAACCAGCTCTTCCGGCGCAAAATACGGCGCTAAGCCGGAAAGGATAACCCGCCCACCTTCCGATCCATCGTCAATGGTTTCCACAAAGAGTTTATCCGCATCGGGATGTTTTTCCACAGAAAGGATTTTCGCAGTTTTTAACGAAATATAATCGGTAAACAGCTGTTCGGGAGAAATATCCGCCCATTCCGGCTTGGCTTTCTGCTTCTCGTTTTTGCTTCCCGCATTCTGCTGTTTTTTTCCGCCCTGTTCTCCGCCTGCTTGCTTTCCCGCAGCCTGTTTTCCGGCTTGCGCGGCACGTTCCTTTTGACTGCCTGCATAGCGCTCACGATATGCTGCAATCGCATCGTTTTCCAGCGTTTTAAAGATGATTGCAGGCTTTTGCACCCGCTCCAAACCGCTCCGCTCCAAGAGGTTTTTCCACGCAAGGGTATTTTCAGGACGGGGCTGTACGGGATGTTCCCAGTCAAAGACATTGCCCGACCATATCTTAATACCTAAGAACGACGCAACCGCATCGGCGTATTCCGGCATATACGGGTGCATCAATATCAGCAAATCCTTGATTAAATAGCACAGTTCAAAGAGGAGCGCCTCCGCTTTTTCGGGATCAGCCTCGCGGTTTTTCCACGGCTCTCCGTCTTGGAACGCCTTGTTGGCAACTGAGGAAAGTGTAAACAGCTCGTGGAAGGCATCGCGCAGTTCCGCTTCTTCAAGCAGTGCGGTAATTTTTTCAATGCTATACTTTGCTGCAGCACGCAAGCCTTCCGTTACCGCACGGACATCCTCACGGGCGAAAGCCATCCCATCCCGCTGCGGGATAACGCCGTCATAATAACGCGACACAAAGGTGAGCGTCCGGTTTATCAGATTACACAGGTTCCCCACCAGCTCGCTGTTTACCCGCTCCTGAAAATCCTTCCACGTAAACAGGGCATCATTCTTTTCGGGGCGGTTATAGAAGATGTAGAAGCGCCACATATCCGCCGGAATCCCTGAATCCTTAGCATCGGAGCCGAACACGCCGATCCCCTTCGATTTGGAGAATTTGCCGGACTCGTAGTTGAGGTACTCGCTGCTTGAAATATGATGGAGCTTTACCCAATCCTTCCCCGATGCAATGAGTGAGCTGGGGAAAATCACCGTATGGAAGGGGATATTATCTTTTCCAATGAACTGAAACAGCTCGATGTCGTTTTGCTCAAGCCACCAGTTTTTCCAATCGGCTCCGGTTAAATCGGTAAAGCATTTTGTAATAGAGATATAGCCAATCGGGGCATCAAACCAAACGTAGAATACCTTATCTTCAAAACCCGCTTTCGGAACAGGGATGCCCCATTTCAGGTCGCGGGTGATGGCGCGTTCCTGTAAACCGTCGCGCAGCCATCCCTTGGTCATCTGCACGGCATTGTTGCTCCACTGCCCTTCTACGCTTGCTTTCTGCATCCACGGTTCATACTGCGGCACAATGCCCGGCAAATCGATGTAGAGGTGCTTGGTACTGCGCGGCTCCGGCGCAGCTCCGCAGGTTGAACAGCGGGGAGCTTTTAGTTCGGTCGGCTCCAGCAGCTTGCCGCAGGCTTCACACTGATCGCCGCGCGCATCTTCGTAACCGCAGTGAGGACAGGTACCGCGTACATAGCGGTCTGCCAAAAAGCGGTTACAGTGTGCACAATGGAGCTGTTCCATCGAATGTTCTTTTATAAAGCCGTTTTTTTCAATATCTTTAAAAATCCCCTGAACGATTTCTGTTTGCTGAGGTGTGGAGGTGCGTCCGAAGTAGTCAAACGCAATATTGAACCAATGATAAATATCGCGGTGGATCGCATGGTAGTAGTCGCACAATTCGCGCGGCGTTTTCCCTTCTTCGAGGGCCTTTGTTTCGGTTGCCGTACCGTATTCGTCGGTACCGCATACATATAAACTCGTATATCCGCGGAGCCTGCAAAAACGCGCAAAGACATCGGCGGACAAGACTTGAATTAAATTCCCGAGATGCGGGATATTATTCACATAAGGAAGGGCTGAAGTAATCAATTTTCGTTTCATATCGGGCTATTATAGTGTTCGGGACAAAATCAGTCAATCTTTTGAAAATATACGGCGCATCTACTTCGTTGCATCATTAAAAGTGTACACGGATGTACAAGTGTACACGGATGTACAATGGAAAGAAATGCGTAGTCGTTTTGAGCGGTGAACCGCATTGGGCTGCTGTGGGATTTGCTCATTTTCAGCCTCCTACAATCCTTATGCGACTTTTGGAGGAAAATGGCTGGAAAAATTACTATAATTCACATCAAAAATTCATCATTCCTTAAATTAAAATTTATTTAAGTGCTTCCACTTCTGCTTGAGGGAGTCCTACAATTTTACAAATATCGCTAAGGGGATAGCCCATTGTAAGCATGGTTTTTGCCGTTTCGAGCGCTTTTTGGCGGGAACCTTCGGCAAGACCGAGCGATTTGCCTTCAGCTCTCCCGCGTTCAAGACCTTTCCGTTCAGACTCGCTTATCATCGAGAGCCGGTCGCTTTCATATTCCCACGCTGCCTCATACCGCTTCCGCTCTTGCTCATCTAGATAAAAGATATCCATTACTTTGTTTGCCTTCGCCATTACAGGATTCCCTTGTGCGAGCATAGACCGCTCCTCCTTACTGTCTGTTTTGATAAACATAAGCCATTTTTCTAGGCTTGTCAAATTCTCTTTTTGCAGCTTTGTTAAGTCTAAAAAGTGAATCTCCAAAAGCTCATCCAAGAGTGTTTGTTCTTCCGTTTCCCGTATCTGATAGATTGAATGTATCTTTTCACTCAGCTTAAACGGGCTATTCAGCACATTGATTGCAATACACTTTTTCAACTGCGCATACTGGAAGCCGCTCATAAAATGTTCATGGATCAGTTTAGAACAGTAAAAGATACTGCGTTTAGGATAATAATCAAAATAGGTATTCTGCATCTCTACATCGATTTTACGGCCGTCGCGTAAGCGGATTTTTATATCGAGCCGCCCGGTTTTATCGTTGTAGAATCGGGGAATCTGTTCACTGTTTTCGATACGAACATCGTCAAAATCATCTGTGCTCAAAAGGGTAACCAAAGAGAGGAATTCAATCATGATGTCTTTATTTTCCTCGGTACCAAAGAGCTTTTTGAATGCGTAGTCGTTTCGTGCGGTGAAACGCATTGGGATATTCGGTAATTTTTGCATATTTGCCTCCTACAGTCCTTATGCGACTTTTGGAGATTTTTGGCTAAAGAAAGTCAAATTTTTTGAGTTTTTCCTGTGCTGTGCAAAATTAAAAAAAAATTTCCGCTGAAATTCACCGTAAAAATCAGACATCTTGAGTCCGATCGTCACAGTTTCATCTTACTTTCAAAAATGCACTGTATTTTTATTATAGCATTCCATATTTTATTTTGCGAGTAAAGACCGTTTTACATCAGCGTAACAGCAGATGCCGGTTTGCTTCCATTCACAGCCACGGCAAATGCACTCGTATACGGGTTCGGTTAATCGGGCTGTAAGTACCTTTTCTATTTCGGTATAAGTATATGTTTTTCTTTCCAATCCGAGCTGCGATAGGACAGCTTCATCAAAGCCCATTACTTTTGCTTCCGAGCGGCAGTGATTGCCGATTCTTTCGGGACATAGGGCGCAAATGGCATCGACGCCTGTCACTAAGGTAATATCGCAGCCGGTTTTTAACCGATCGATAACACGCTGCATATTTTCAACAAATGCGGGAGAATAGCCGTTACCTTTAAATGCACGGGTGCATAACAGATGGTGCGGACGCAGACAGAGTGTTTCCATGTATGATATTCCTTGCAATGTGTATTTTAGAAATTCATTCTAAATTGTTCCGAATTATATCAAAGAGCAAACCGTCATACAAGAAAACATTCTCGTAGAATAATTAGGGCTGATAAAAAACCGCCTGATGCGTTTACCCTGATCGCCTAATATAGTCAGATTGTTGTAAGCGTGATATGATAGAATCATACAGGGGATTTATCCTAACTAAAGGATAGTTCTAAATTACTTCATAAACCAAAGTTTTTAGAAATTTTCTTTAACGTAAACATATTCCCCGGATTTCTAGGAGGTCAAAAATGACATTATCAAAATCGTATATTGTCAGTGCAAAACGTACTGCTATCGGGAAATTCCTCGGCGGATTATCCGCCGTACAGCCTAAAGACATGGGTTCAGCAGTAGTAAAAGCGCTGCTGGAAGATGCAAAGGTAAAGCCCGATCAGGTTTCGGAGCTTATTTGCGGTAACGTACTCGGCGCCGGACTCGGACAAAATATCGGACGTACCATCGCATTGGAAGCGGGAATCCCCGAAACCGTGTGCGCTCATTCAACCAATATGGTCTGCGGTTCCGGCTTGCGGACGGTTATGGAAGCGGTCATGTCTATTCAAGCGGGCTTTAATGATATTGTTGTTGCAGGCGGTGTAGAATCAATGTCTCTTGCTCCGTATCTCGTACCCGCAAATACCCGCAGCGGAAATAAGATGGGAAACTGGCAGGCGGTCGATCACATGATTTATGACGCCTTAACCGATGCCCGTGCAAATATCCACATGGGAATTACAGCCGAAAACATCGCGGCAAAATTCAATATTACCAGAGCAGAGCAGGATGAATTTGCATTCGCCTCCCAGCAAAAAGCGATTGCCGCTATCGATGCAGGCAAATTTAAAAACGAAATAGTTCCGATTATCATCCATAATAAAAAAGGCGATATCGTTTTTGACACCGACGAATACCCCAATCGTACCACCGACCTCGAAAAACTTGCAAAGCTCAAACCTGCCTTTAAAAGCGACGGTACCGTTACAGCGGGCAATGCATCGGGAATAAATGACGGGGCTTCTTTTGTACTGATTGCAAGTGAAGCAGCCGTAAAGAAATATAACCTAAAACCTCTTGCGGAAATTATCGGCATCGGGCAAGGCGGCGTCGACCCGCTCGTAATGGGATTAGGTCCCGTTCCGGCAATCCGTAATGCATTAAACTATGCATCGCTGAAACTTTCCGATATGGAACTGATTGAATTGAATGAGGCATTTGCGGCTCAGTCTCTAGGTGTTATCCATGAATTGGTACAGGAGCACGGTGTTGATCGTGATGCTCTATTAAAACGAACGAACGTCAACGGCGGCGCCATTGCGCTTGGACATCCGGTAGGAGCTTCGGGCAATCGTATTTTAGTAACCCTCCTGCACGAAATGATTCGATCGGATAAAAAGCTCGGTCTTGCTTCTCTGTGTATCGGCGGAGGTCAAGGTACTGCCGTTATTGTAAAACGATAAGATAAAACACATTCCGCTGCCGAAACAGTCAAAGTCAAGACGCGGTATTCTGCGATATTCCGCGAGGTAGAATTTTATACAAAAGCTCTGCCTCGCGGATATGTTACGGTATGCATCTCAAAAGCTTATTCAAATATAAGCGGTGATTTTCCAATCGGTGTAATACCGCTCAACGTAACGGAAACTTCTATTAAGCTTAATCGCTTACCGGCATTATCAAGTATAAGACTAAAAAAGCGCTCATTATTTTCAGTGTCTTTAAGCTGCAACACAGTATTACCTTTTATCTGCAAAATCGTATACCATCCTAATTGCTGCACCGTATCTTGCAGCAAGCGATACGAATTATCCGAAAAAGATAAAGAATAACCCTCTGCACTTGCCCATGTTTTTTCATCCGCAGTTAATATCTTTTTTATATTGTCAAGCATGGTACTGCTCTGCACTTCTCGTACGGTATTGCTTATTTTTCGGTATGTTCCATCCCAGTTTGATGCAACACCGATTTTCAAACGTGCAATATCATCGATAACTCTTACATGCACCTCATCAACTCCAATCAACTCAATACTGATGCGCCGATGAATACTCGAAATAGAAGCATTTTTTGTAGAAAAATAAATACCGAATCTGCGCGGTGTTATCGAATCAATAGTGAACAGTTCTTGAATATTATCAACGGAAAAAATGATTTCATTTTCTGACCGGTTAAAAAAGATACTCCGGTTTTGATCTCTTTTTGCACTTGGCTGATACCATAATCCATCAAGAAATTCTTGAAAAGAATTACTATCCCCTGTTTGAAATTTTTGAAGAAATTGACTTTCAATTCTTTTTCCGGGAATCTTTATTTCTTTTGTTTGCACAAAAGATTCTTTTTTAGCATTCCATGTATATTGTTTTTCTATTTGGTTGAGCGTATTTGGAGCATCTTTATCGGAATAATATGCAGATATCGTATAATCGGAAATCGAATTATTCTGTTCATTTTTCAGTATAATTTGACCGTCCGCTTGTATACCGGCTAAAGAATTGATACTGATCATTTTATTGTCATCGATTTCCAACGCATACATACCGAAAACCTGCATACTGTCGGCATTCATTCCATTATACGCTATAACAGGATATGGGTACTCTTGTACCATTAACGTATAAACGGAAAGCGTTTTCGCATGGGTTGCTTCCGTTTTTATTTCTGCCGCTCTTGTAAAAGTGTAAGCATCATTATCCTGTAAAAATATAAAAAGATAGATGAATTGATCGGATAATTTTTTTGCAGCAATAATTTTATCTTCTTTATTATCACCATTCAGATCCGCTTGTATATCCTCAACAAGTACCTCATCGCTGAGCAGCGTAATAACCGATTGTACGGTTTCCGGTATTACTTCCGAAGCGGAAACTTCTTGCTGATGCAATTGCGGCGCAACGGGAATAATTGTTTGAGCATTCCGTGGTATTACCTGCATCCGTTGGCGAACAATACGCTGATAAGTCAATAGACCGATAATAACAATAACCGCCGCAATGCAAAGTATATAAAACAATTTTTTCATCTTTAAAAACGCCCTGCTTTATAATTCCGCAATTTATTTTTTTTCTTCGGTGATAAGCACTTTATTTTGGTCATCATTACTACGGGGCACTCCCTTATTATCAATAATATTCGTATAGAGTTCTTGAGTCGTTTTAACAACCTTATCCTGAATATCCATATCCAGTGTTATTTCGTACCAATTATCATGTTTGATAATGCGCGCTTCTGCAAGATACGGACTTTTAAACGATTCCTGTTTTCCGCGATATTTTGATGTCCACGGCGCATCTTGTTCAAGATCCGTTACCAATAATAAAATTTTATATCGGTTGTTTTTTCCTCGTTTATTTAATGAATCTTGGATTGCATCCAATGCACTGCCGATATCGGTAAATGCACCGTTGGGAGTAATATTGTCGATTGTTTTTATCAATGAATTACGATCGTTTTCATTTTTAATAACTAATGTTTGTAATTCATGAGGCTTTTCATAAAATTCCCAGACAGTTATCCAATCATCAGGTATCAGCATTTCGGCAACGAGCGTATCGCGTACCCATTTATGCAAACTCTCGAATTTACCGGGTTCATTCATTGATTGCGATTTATCAATCATCAAAAAAATATCGACGGGAATAGTTCTTTCACCGGCAAATACCGTAAAAGAAATAATAAAAAAAGAAACAGCAAAGAAAATAGATTTGATTTTCAACATAATAACTCCTTTCATTACAGATATTGTATAACACCCTTCTAAAAATACACCGTGTTTTTAGATATAACCTATAGTATTACAAAAAAAAGAAAGTAAAAAGGGGGGAGAAGCCTTTACATTTTATCAAATAGCCTTATAATGAGAAGTGTGTTAGTATATCCGTCACGGATATAAATCTACTGCAATAAGGAGACAGTAAGATGGCAAGTTTAGATTTACCTCAAAGTCCAAATGTATTCCATCCCGAAAAGCCCAGTGCTGTCGGTTCTAGGAATTCGTTGGCGCAGGATTACCGCGATCAGCAAAAAGAAGTGAATCAGCTGATTGAAGAAGAGACCAATAAAGTATTGCATCACTTATCAACAAAACTACCCAAAGATGTTCTTGAAAGATTGGATATAATGGGTGGTTTAAAGGAAAAGTTATACAATTACTTTAACCAGAACTATCAGAATATGTTCAACCGCTATATGGTAACCGCAGAAGATGAAATGCTCAAAAAAGTCCGCGGATTTATCGATAGGGAAGAAATGAAGGTTTTGAACCGCTACACGCCGAAAGAGATCGCAACTCTGTTGGATGAAGTCGGCGGCGCCGATAAGTTCAATACCGGTGAAATCGAAAAATCGATCGTCAATATGTACGGACACCTGCAAGGACACGTACAGCGCGGAATCAACGATTTGGAAACACTGACCAATTCGCTTCTGCGTCAGAAAACCGACGTCGGTGCTTTCGTCCGCGGTGAAAACGCTTACTCAATTGTAAAGTGTGCGTTTAAAGACAACATCATTAAGCCCAAAACGGTAACAGATGTAAAACTTTCAGTCAACATTCTCGACACCGAGCTTATCAGCCCGATTTTCCAGTATCAGGCAACGGTTGAATACTTAATCAAAGATTTGCTCTCCGGCCACCTGATGAACCTCATCGATAAAGAAATCGAAGTATTAAAAGATGAACTTATCGACGAAGGCAAAGAAGAGATGACCGACAGCGAAATCATCTTCAAGAAGATGGGAAAAGTTCTCGATGTTACCGACGATGATGTTGAAAATCCTGAAAGCAAGCGCTATTCGGTAGTTTCAAAGGAATTGATGGAACGCATCGCAAACTTGCGAGCCGAAATTGATCCGGAGACTTTCGATCAGCTCAATGTGCGTGAGAATATCAAACACATTATCGATATCGAAAACATCCGTAACCGCGGCTTTAACACGGCAATTAACTCGTTAACTTCAATTCTTGACACCTCTAAGATGGGATATCAGTACATTGAAAACCTGAAGAACGCCCGTGAGTTGCTGTTGCGCGAATACGATGATACGAACGTTGCAAACCTCCCCGACGAACGCTACCAGATTCGTCTACGCTACTACGATAATGCCCAGCTGCTTGAAGAGCGCAAAGCGTATGAGGTTATGGTTCGTTCATTTGAAACCGAAGTCGAGCACCTCTGGGACGTATTACAGACCCAGTATGACAAGTCGAAGTTCATGGTACGTATTACCGATTTCGGCGATTTGGCAAAGCTCTACGAAAAGCACATCCAGAAGAAGTACAAGATGCCCAAGGGTGAACCCGCCTATAAGGATATTGCAAAAGTCTGGGACGAAATTTCGTTTGTCAATGCAGCTGAAACCGACGTCGAAAAAATGAACCGCACGTTTGTCTACGAAAAAGACAAGATGCGCAAGAAGCTTGTAATCATGCGTGAACGGCTCAAGAAAATGTATGATTATCAGTACCCTGTTGAACGCCGTGTTATGGAAGAACGGCTCGCCTTCCTCGAGGCTGAATTCAACAAGTTCGACTACCTCATCAACCCGTTCCATATGCAGCCGGGTCTCTTGCTTGACGTGGATATCACCTCCATCAAACGCAAGAAGGCAACTCTTGACGGTATGGCAAACGTCTTAAACGAATTCCTCCATGGAGTTTCCAAAGGCTTTATGGATCAGGCATTTGCTTCCTTCAGCCGCCGCCGCTCGACAGTACGTGCAGATATTGCACAGACCTTCGGTTCAGGCGAAGAGGATGAACCTGCTGCGGGAACACCGAGCGGGCGCGCTCAGTTCCTCGATGTGTTAAACGAAACTCCGAGTTTGGAGGCACCTGCCGCTGAAACTGTGAGCAGAACACCGGCCGCAACCCGCGGACGCAGAGGTACCGCTAAAACAAAGAAAGCGGGTGCTGTTGATAGTACGGCAAGCAAAGGACGCCGGGGACGCAAATCCGGTGTAAGAACCCTGTAAAGCTTATCGTATGGCAATAAGTTAAAGTTATGTATAAAAGCCCCCTGAAACGCTCGTTTCGGAGGGCTTTTATCTATAGGGAACTTACATTCCGTGTTATTCAAGGATTCCTGAAGGAATTGTTTTTCCCATAAGACTGAAAGTAAATGCAAGGACGTTTTTTAATCAATGCTTCTAAAACCATCCTTGCGATGCAAAGGAGAAGTGAATGCTCGATTCATTAGGATTTTATGTACCGCTTGCTACAAAGCAGGGGTTTAATGCCTCTGTAACACATATTCAGAATGCTCTATCGCTTCTGGATGCCAGCAATGTTAAAAAAAATATTGCCGATGAAATTAGTATATTACTTGAAAACAAAGAATTAATAAATGAAGAAATTCCGGCGTTTTTATCTGTTATACTACTCGATATGTGGGGATATAAGGTTATATCTAAAAACATCCGAGAAATCACTACGACGCCGATGAATATCATCACAGAAGCAGCAAAATGGAAAGGAATCGATATCGTAATCGGTTATCATCACCCTGACTTAGGCTTTTTGGTGATAAACCCTAAAAATCCTGCAAATGCGTCTCTTTTTGAAACGATGAAAAAAAATGAACTCTTAAATATTTATGTCGGAAAACAAGATAAAGGCATAATAGAAACTTCTGTTGCAGAAACGGTATTCAACGCATTTTTTGACCTCTTAAGTGGTACAACCCCGTCGGTTCCTGCAAAACTTTTGAACGGGCCGTTTGTATTTACTGCACCTAAAGCAAAAAAACAGCCGGTAAAAGAGCGAAAGCGAAAAGCGGTAAAAACTCCGGCAACGGCAAAAGCCAAAACAGCAGCAGCAAGTCCTGCAAAAGCAAAACAGGCGGCAGCCCCCGCTCAAATGCAGGTTCCATCGGGAAAAACCCGCATCTCTCAACAAATTTCGGTTGTTGTTACCAACGAACTGTTTCATAACGGCAACGTCGAAGCATGGAAGCGGATTATCCGCAGCTACAATGCACGCTATCCGCATAATAAGGTTATCGTATTCTATGACGGCGAGCAGATTGTCGATATCAATACGTTGTTTAAATGGGGAAAGGTAAAGCACGGCAGCAGCATCCAATTTGCCGTTGCAGGTGAGGAAATTAAAGACTTGTCAAAATTGTCGAAATATTTTGCAGAAGGCGCAAGTCCGCGTTTTGAAGCCTTTTTGCGCGGTTCCCCCAGTACCGTCCTTAACCTTTTCTAGGAGTTTATTATGAATATGTCTAAATCAATCCATTTTTTTACTAATAAAGAAGCACTTAAAAGCAACATCGACAAAACAATTCTCGGTATCCGCGGACGCCAGCTGAATGAATTTTCGGAACTCGGATTACCTATCGTACCGGGTCTTGTCATGGATGCAACTATTACACAAACCTTGCAACAGGCAAATGTGTTATCGCCGCTGCGGCCGTTCTTAAAGAAAATGGGCGAAGCGGTTAAAAAAGAATTCGGTGATCCGGAAAATCCTCTTTTATTAAAGCTCGTTATTTCGCCCAACCTTGTTATCGCCAACTATCCGACGCTCCATAACTTCGGGTTGGCAAAAACAACCATCGGCGGCTTTGAAAAGAAAGTCGGAACAGATTTTGCAAGTCACGAAGTTCTGTTCTTATTGCGCGGTATCTTTTCAATTTTATTTAAGATTGCAGAGTTACAGGAAGACAACGCAAAACAGCACCTCTATAAAGAACAGCTGGAAAAAATTGAACATGAACTAAAGAAAGAAAAACGAAATGAATCCGGTACTACCGTTATGGATAAGTACCAACCGTATCTGCCGCAAGAATTTTTTAGCACCGCAGAAGTACAGCTCAATCAAACCATCCAGCTCATCAGCACCCTGCTCAGTCTTGAACCTGATAATGAAAATGATGTTGCATTATTGATTCAGCCCTTAGTATATGGTAACTATGACAAGGAATCCTTTTCCGGCAGATTCTTCAGCCGCAATATCGTTACCGGTGAAAAGAAATTACAGGGTATGTTCTTCCAAGAAAAATTTGATGAAGTGGATGCCCTCGGAAAAGATATTAACGACATAAAGCCGGTATACCTTGAGCAATTGGAAGCTATTGCATGGCGGTTGGAAGATCATAGTAAAGATGTCCGCGAAATCCGGTTTACGATTGAAGCAGGAAAACTATGGCTTATCGAGCAAAAATCCGTTGAAGCAAAAAGCACGATTGCATTGGTACACTTCCTCCTCGATTTGTACAATCGAAAAATCGTTGATGCTGAATATGTCGTAAAAAATGTCAAACCGGGGCAGTTAAATGAAATATTACATCCGGTTATCAATATGTCGAGCGTCAAAAATCTCCAGCATTCAAAGGGCGGTATCGCAGGCGCGCCGGGTGCGGCAGTCGGCCGCGTATACTTCAGTGCTGACGCACTGATTGAAGCCCAGCATATTGCACGTTTGCAAAGCGCTGATACCCGCTGTATTCTCTGCCTACCGGCGAGTTATGCAGGCGATGTAAAGGCGATTGAAGTTTCTACCGGTGTTTTATCGAATGAAGGCGGCTATTCGGCACATGCCTCCGTTGTTTCACGCCAATATGGGAAAATCTCATTGGTACGCCCCGACATGAAAATTATGGCGAACAAAGCTATCATTAACGGTATTACCATTAAGGAAGGGGATTACATCACCTTGCAAGTACCCTATTACGGCGAATCGACCGTATACTTCGGAGCGGCAGAACTGATCGAACCTGATCCCAAGACATCCGGCTTGCTTGACTTTATTGATCTTACCCGTTCGTTTATCCAAGACTTCCATGTCCGTGCTAATGCCGACAGTCCCCGCGATGCTGCCTTAGCAGTCAGCTTCGGTGCCGAAGGTATCGGGCTGTGTCGTACCGAACACATGTTCTTTGAGGCAAAGCGTATCAATCCCTTTAGAGAGATGATCCTTGCCGAAACAACGGAAGAACGTATTAAAGTTTTAAACAAGCTCCAAAAAGTTCAAATGGAAGACTTTTACGGTATCTTTAAGACTATGGCAGGACGTGAAGTTACCATCCGCCTGTTAGATGCTCCGTTACACGAATTCTTACCGCATAATGACGCGGAGCTGAACGAATTTATCGATTACCTTAAAAAAGAAACAAAAAAAACCGTTACTAAAAAAGCATTGTCGGAAAAAATCGAGCTTTGTGCGGAAGTAAATCCCATGCTGGGACACCGAGGCTGCCGTATCGCAATCTCGTATCCTGAAATTTACGCAATGCAAGTCCGCGCTATCTTTGAAGCAGCCTACAAACTGCAAAAAGAAGGCGTTGAAACGCACGTTGAAATCATGGTTCCAATTATCATGAATTTCCGTGAGCTTAAACAAATTGCATACGGAAAGAAGATCGAAGGGCATGCCTACCTCGGTATCCGTACGATTGAACAGGAAATGCGCGCACAGTTCAAAGCGAAACCGATAGACTTCAAAATCGGCACGATGATTGAATTGCCCGTTGCGGCGTTATCGGCAGGAGAAATTGCCCGTTATGCGGAATTCTTCTCGTTCGGAACCAATGACCTTACGCAAACAACGCTCGGACTTTCACGCGATGACTTTAACAGCTTTATGCCGGATTACACGTTGTATGACTTAATCGACGGCAATCCTTTTGCAATTTTGGATCCGTGTGTGCGGGAACTTATCAGTATCGCAATTGAACGCGGCAAGCTCACCCGCCCCGACATTAAACTCGGACTCTGCGGAGAGCAAGGCGCACGCCCCGAAAACATCCCCTTCTGTATGAAGGCGGGTTTGAACTATGTCTCCTGTTCGTCTTATTCGGTACCTATCGCACTCTTGTCGATTGCACAGGCAGAATTGGAAAAGGCGGAAAACGAAGGGCGTAAGCTCACACGCAAAGCAGTTTCAAGGTAAAAAAAGAGGTATAACAAGGCAGCCGTATCTATTTTTGCGGTTGCCTTGCCGTAACGTGCACTATGAGTGAATTATATCAAAAAGAATTGGCGGTGTGCGGTTTTGAAGCGGTAAAAGCGCTCGCCGCCGAACATCCTGAAAAAATTTCAAGACTTTTTTTTGCCGGAAGCAGGGTAAAAACATTCGGCAGCCTTTGCAAATATCTTGCTCAGCGGAAACGGCTCTACCGGCTCGTGCAGTCGGATGCGGAATTGGAAAAACTCTGCGGCTCTGTTCACCACCAAGGGGTAGTCGCCATGATTGCAGCACCCCACGTCGCTGCCGTAACACCGGAACAGATGAAACGGTGGGAAACCGAAAAAGCCGCAGTATTGCTGTGCGACCGTGTCGGAAATGCAAATAACCTCGGAGCAGTTATCCGCAGCGCAGCCTTTTTCGGCATAGAACATATCGTGATAAGCGGAGAGGATGCACAAGCGCAGCTGACGCCGAGCACCTACCGGATTGCACAAGGTGGTATGGAATTTATCACCTTGTATACCACTCCTTCCGCCGAACATTTTTTAAAGATGAGCAGCGGATATTTGGTACGGATAGGGGCGGATCATCGGGCATACCGCAGTCTAAAAGATATTCCGTCAGTGGTACAGCCGGACGAAGCGGTCGTTATAGTCTTAGGAAATGAAGAACACGGCATTTCTGCCGAAGCGAAAAAACTCTGTGATGTGCTGGTTAAAATCAACGGCAGCGGAGCAATCGAAAGCCTTAACGTAGCGCAAGCCGGTACCCTCTTCTGTTCCGCACTTGCCGAACTCCGGCGGGAATAGGGCACTCCCCTACCCGTTTTGCTGCCGGCGTACCTCGTACATCAAAATACCGGCGGCGACCGAGACATTCAAACTGTCCAGTTTGCCGGAGGTGGGGATTGCCGTAAAAGAATCGCAGGAGGCTTTTAACAAGCGGCTGATGCCCGACCCTTCACTGCCCATAATCAGCACGGTTTTGTCGGGGAACTTGGTGTGCGGCAGCAGGTCGCCTTGGGCGTCGGCGCCGAATACCCAGAAGCCGTTGCGTTTAAGCTCTTCTACCGTCCGCACCAAATTCGCCGTGTATAAAAGCGGTACCCACGCCGCCGCCCCCGCGCTGATCTTACTGACAGTCTGAAAGTCTCCGGCGGATCTCCGTTCGGGCAGCACAACGGCATCCACAGCGAATTGATCGGCGCTGCGGATAATCGCGCCGGTATTGTGAGGGTCAGTGATTGAATCAAGGACGACCACAAAGGCTTTTTCGCGGGAAGCAAGCGCGGCGAGCAGTGCATCGGCAGAAAGCTTCGGCGCCTGATCCTGCGGACGTTCATCGATCAGGATAATTCCGCGGTGATTTTGCAGATATTCCGGCAGGGATGCCGTCAATTTGTCAAGCTCGGCGTCAGTCCGCTGCTCTATCGTTACGGAAAGTTTTTCCGCCTGCGCAAGGATCTTTTTTACGCGCGGCCCCTGCTTGGCGTAAAGGATCTTGAGCCGCAATCCGGACACCTTTCCGCCGGAGGCAGCCTGTCCGCCGCCAATCTTTTTCCCCGCATCGGAATTCTTTGTTGCGGAGCTTTTTGTTTCCGAATTTTTTTTCTCCAACTGAGCTTCAACCGAGCGCAGTAATTCTTCTATCGCATGAAAACCGGTAATAATCTGCATCGCTATAACTCGATTACATCGCCGTACCGCATAATATGCGATTCATAGCGATGCTCCTGTAAATATGCTTGAAAAAAGCTCTGTGCGTCCGGTTCACCGTGCACCATCAGCAGCTTTTTCAAGCTTCCGGTGTCGAGGCTGTCAAGCCATTCGACCATTTCGACATAATCGGCATGGGCGCTGAACGCATTAATCTGAAGAATTTCCGCGCGGACTTGATGCCATTCTCCGAATATCTTTACCTCCGGTTCACGGTTCATCAAACGTCTGCCGAGCGTATTTTCCGCCATATAGCCGACCAGCATAATTTTTGTCGAAGGCTTTGAAATATTATTTGCAAGATGATGGGTAATGCGGCCGAATTCACACATACCGTCCGCACTGATAATAACCATCGGCTCTTCCATCGCGTTCAGCGCCTTCGATTCATCGACACTCGTAATAAACTTGAGCGCATTAAAGCCGAACGGGTTTTTGTGGTGTTTGACAAAGGCTTCCTGTGTTTCTTGGTCAAAGCATTCGGGATGCACCTGAAAGATAGTCGTTGCGTTCACCGCCATCGGCGAATCGACATAGATGGGAATCTGCGGAATCCGTTTTTGATCCGTCAGCAGATGGAAATAATAGATGAGTTCCTGCGTCCGCTCAACGGCAAAGGCGGGGATGATAATCTTACCGCGCATCTTTACCGCGTCATTAACCGCACGTTCCAGCATCTCCATCGCATTGTGAATATCCTCATGCCGGCGGTTTCCGTAGGTGCTTTCTATCATAATATAATCGGCAGCAGGGATAATATCAGGGTCGCGGATAATCGATTTATTCTTTCTGCCGAGGTCTCCGGTAAAGGCAATTTTTACAGTCTTACCGGCGGAATCTTTTGCCGTAATAAAGGCGATTGCGGAACCGAGAATATGCCCCGCATCATAAAATTCAAGCTGCACATTCGGGCCGATCCACACGGGACGATGATACGAAACCGTTACAAATTGATTGATGGTTTGTACGGCATCTTCTTCGGTAAAAAGCGGCTTCCAGTCGAATTTTTCATGTTTTTTGATTGCTTGTTTTTGTAAATATTCGGCATCCCGCGCCTGTATACGGGCGGAATCCATCAGCACGAGGTTGGCAATATCCCGTGACGCGGGCGTCGCATAGATATTGCCGGTAAACCCGTGTATACCCAACAGCGGCAACAGCCCGCAGTGATCATAGTGCCCGTGGGTAAGAACAACGGCGGTTAATTTATCGGCGGGAACATTAAAATCGCGGTTCTTTTTATCGGCTTCCGCCCGTTTCCCTTGAAAAGCCCCGCAGTCAAAAAGATACAAATACCCATCGACATCGAGAATATGCTTTGAACCGGTTACTTCCTCTGCGGCTCCCAGAGAATACACGTTGATGCTCATAAAAAAATGATACAGGGATTTTTTGAAAATGTCAATTTTTAAAAAATCCCTTACATCACGCATTCATCGGTATGTTGATCTACGGCTGCCTATATTTAAGGACACCTCAAACCGCCGGTTTAGTATCCCTCTATTCTATTATACTGGCATAATTGGACCATTTAGTTTTATACGCAGTAACGGAACCGGAAGGAACCTTTATTTTGGTTGCACCGACAAATACTGAGCCCGGATTTGCAGGCAGCGCAGGCGGTGTAGATGTATTAATGGTAACTTCATATCCACCTACTCCAGACTTAAAAAAAGCATACTGGTATATTTTTGAAAGATCTGCTAGGCCGGAGATTTGTATCTTGGTAAAGGTATGAAACTCTGCAGCCATATTTTTAATCTCTTTTATCTTGCTATCCGTAATTTTCAGAATAGGATAAGTTGACGGTTTGAATACCACCGAAACAAGCGTTAAGTCATTCTGATCATAACTGCCGGGAGCGGTCTCTTTCTTCGAACACAGGTGTTTCTGAGCTGAAAGACAGTAGCGAGGATTGCCGTCAGCGATCACATATTTTTCTAAGGCAGTACAGCCTGGAAAGACTTCGTTAATATCTCCGGTAAAACCGCTTGGGATGGTAACTTTCTTTAGTACTTTACAGTCAAAAAAAGCATACGAGCCGAGCTTTTTTAAACCATTCGGCAATACAACTTCTTGTATCGTAGTATTATTGATGAAACTGCCGCCGCTTTCATTTCTAAAAGCATTTGCTGCGATTTCTTCAACGCAACCGAGACCGCGATCATTAAAATTAATAATAGACTCTGTGCCGGTATATTTTTCTATCGTTTTTCCGTCGGAAGAAAGGTTCAAGCCTGGAGGAAGCGTAGCACGGGAGGCAAATACTGCTGTAATGGTTTTTCCCTTCACACTTGTACTATTCGGATATTCTACGGTATAGCCGGACGGCGGCGTATCTCCTCCTGTCAGTGTCCATTTCTTTAGGAATGTGCTTGATGAGCATTCCGCCTTTAGTTTTATGTCGGTAATATACGGATTCAGCATAAGACGATACTGCTGGTTTGTTATTGTTTCGGTTTTGCTCGATTCGTTATTCTTCCATGAAAGAGTAATCTTGTCTCCAGTTAAACTTGGTGTAGCTGCAATAGTGAATACACCGTAATCTTTTAATTTGAGCTGATTATTGGCGGGTGGATCGAGAGCCCAGCTTTGATTATTATTAGCGGATGGCGTAATAACGAATTTTTGAGCGTAGCCTGAAGGAAGTGTAAAAGATGATGTCCCTTGTACCACAATGGCACCGTCAGTGTAGTGTTCAGGCGTTATGCGTGCTATCGGGCTTGTTCCCGTCAGGCTGCCGTCAATGGTAATTGTTTGACTGTTTTTAAGATACACGTCGTTTTTACCTTTAACATTTTCATCAGAGCCTGATGAGGGCGTTATGCTAGTACCGCCTTTTATTGTAAAAGTACTGCTTTCAATATAGACAGCTCCGCCGTGTGTCGCGGTACAGTTTACGATTGTTGAATCAGAGAGAGAAACAATAGAATCTTTTGCATAAATACCGCCGCCGATACCCGCTTTACAACCCTCAATCGTGCAGTTTGAAAGCTCTACCTTACTGCCGCTCGCAACAAAAATGCCGCCGCCGTTTCCGCCTGAGGGAGCCGTAGCATTTTTGAGTGTCAGACCGCTTAGGGTGAGTGTTTTACCTGTTTGCACGTTGAAAATACGGTGTGTTTTGCCGGTTATAGCCGTATCTGCATTGAGAATATCGGTATCCTTGCCGCTTTTGCCCCGTATCGTAAGGTTTTTATCGATGATGATTTCGCCATAGTTTGCATTTGAACCTGAGCCGGCAGACGTTGCCTTAATTTCTCCATTTATGGTGATAATGTCGCCTGCGGTAGCGTGTGCAACAGCCTCTCTCAACTTTTTCCATTTTTCATTCTCATTGAGTGTACTAGCATCTATAGTTACGTCTCCTACACGGGTCAGTGTGTAGTACACATCACGGGTGTCTTCGGTAAATCCCGGTGCCGTTGCTTTAAGAACAACTTTATACTGCTTTGTATGCCCAACAGTGCCGGGCGCGATAAGCCGTATCCCCGTAAGCGGCGAAGCACCCGAATTCTTGCTTGTTTCTACCGCCGGACTGTTTGTTATGTCGTAAACCGTATACGAAATAGTAACGCCGGGCGTATTGCATGTTGCTTTGAGCGTTGCACCGTTTTCATTACATCTTACGCTATACGGATGATCATGTCCGCCGGTTTCGCCCGGTGTGGAGGTATGCGAGGATGGGTTAGTTACCTCAAGGTCTATAAGTCCGACTTTCCTTTTAACGGTACTGCATTCAACTTCGTTTGAACGAAGCCCCGCCGCATCGCTGAGCTGTGCGGTGTATGTTTTTGCTGCCGACGAAGGAGATATTTCGATATCCGTTTGATAGTATATGAGCCATTTATCCGTCGACGCCGGGAACGGAGGCGCGGATCCCTCATAATCACCAAAACCCAACTGTGTTGCAGTATTTAAAAGCGGATCACCGGGGCTCCAGCTGAATGTTTGGGAGCTAAAATTAATATTTTGTATGGTGTAAACAGCGCTTGCTCCGCCTTCTTTTGCAATGTGCAGCTTTTTAATGTCCCCATGCAGATGCAAAAGAGGAGACGGCAGAGAAGCGTTCATATTCTGTGCTTGGAATATGAGCACATAGTACCATTTGCTGTCTACCTGTGTTTTCCCGACACCTCTGTACTCCAAAGCAGGGGCAGTGTCAGCCTTGAGGTTTAGGCGAAACTTCTGACCGAATACTCTGTCATTATCGGTAGCGATGAGGGTAATTTCGGGACTGATATCTCCGGTGCCCCATTCATACTTTTTTAAAAAGCTGCTTTTATACGTAAGGGTAAGCGTATCGGGTGTCGTTTGCGTTAAGGTATAGTCTTTTGTATCGCCGTACTCCGGCTGCGGCGAAAGCTCGGGAAAGCGGATAACCTTTCCTGCATCGGCGGGGGAGGACGGCGTCTTGAGGGTAAAGTTTTTAGGATTACGCAGTTTAACCGTAACCGTTACATCGCCAGCGGACGGTACACACAATGCACCGGCAGCATTCGTTGAATACGGCGGATTAATGCGGTAGTCCGTAGCGATCACCTCCGCCGACCAATAACTTAAATAGTCTTCTATATTGTCTTTAAACGGCTGACAGTTTGTAAATAAAAGAGTTAAAAATATTCCTGTTAGAATAGTACAAAGTTTACGCATACACGCTCCTCTCTTTTACCCGTTTTTTTGACAATGATGCTGATAAAACAGCCGTATTACGGCCTACTATGTACTATTTTTATACAAATGACAAGAGAAAAAGATAAGAATTTCGGCGTTTCCGCCGTGTATACCCGCCCCCCTCTAAAAGCTTCGGTATTTAGAGAGGTGCAGCATTGTTAACCAATTAGGCGACTCCGTGAGCTTCGGCAGGAACTTCGCTGATATATCCGGTACGCAGGCAGAGTGCAAACATATCATTATCAAGAAATTCTTCGCTGATTTTCTCATATCCTTCTTTATCATGGCAGATGCGGATAAAATATCCTTTATCCGTTTCGTTCAAAATTGAAAAATAGGATACATCACCCGGATTACTTTTAATCGAATACAATTTCATACATTACCCTCCACTATAACGAAAAACGATGCAGTGTGCCGCTCTCCGTAAAATTATTCGCTTGCAGCAGACGGCATCTATTTATAGTTTCGGCACCGCCTCAAAGAGCTTTAGAATACAGGGAAACTTGACATATCTTGTATCTGTGCTATGATTAGCTCATAAATATTTTGATTCTAACAATTTTTTTTTGAATGAGAATCCTTAAAAAAACGGATTTTAGCGGTTCTCTATTTTAAAAGATTAAAAGGAGTTATCTTATGGAGAAGATTCTGTGGTCGGAAAATAAGCTTCCGAAAACGGACAACAAACAGCTTGCGGTAATGGCTTTAGACGAAATCAATAAGGCACACGCGTTTCATAAAAGCTTCCCGCAGTATGCACCAACACCGCTCGTTCCATTAAAAAATATGGCGGATATGCTTGGTGTCGGGTCGGTATTTATCAAAGACGAATCATGGCGATTCGGTTTAAATGCTTTTAAAGTACTCGGCGGTTCCTTTGCGATGGCAAAGTATATTGCAAAGCAGCTTAAAAAAGATGTTTCAGAACTCCCCTACGATGTATTAACCGGTGAAAAACTGCGGAAAGAATTCGGGCAGGCTACGTTTTTTACCGCAACCGACGGCAATCACGGACGGGGCGTGGCCTGGGCTGCAAATAAACTCGGTCAAAAATCGGTCGTGCTGATGCCCAAAGGCTCTACTAAAACCCGCTTCGATAATATCGCAAAAGAAGGCGCAAAGGTTACTATAGAAAACGTCAACTATGATGAATGTGTTCGTATGGCTGCAGCGCTTGCCGCAAAAACGGAACACGGCGTTATGGTACAGGATACGGCATGGGATGGGTACGAAGAAATCCCCGCATGGATTATGCAGGGCTACGGTACGATGGCGCTTGAAGCTGCCGAACAGCTCAAGGCAGCCGGCGTAGACCGCCCCACCCATATCTTTGTACAGGCAGGGGTCGGTTCACTTGCAGGAGCCGTACAAGGATATTTTAAAAATCTGTTCCCCAATAATTGCCCCATTACCGTTGTCGTGGAAGCGCGTGCTGCAGACTGCTTGTACCGGTCGGCAACTGCAGCAGACGGAAAACCGCATTTTGTAACGGGCGACTTGCAAACCATTATGGCAGGACTCGCATGCGGCGAACCGAACACCATTTCTTGGGACATCCTAAAGAATAACACCAGCTGCTTTGTTTCCGCACCCGATTGGGTTTCCGCCCGCGGTATGCGTATGCTTGCGGCTCCTATTAAGGGAGATGCGCCGGTTACCTCAGGAGAATCGGGCGCCGTCCCCTTCGGCCTCTTATCCGCAATTATGCAGCACGATGATATGAAGGATTTACGCGCGGCATTAAAACTCGATAAGAATTCAAAGATACTGTGCTTCTCTACGGAAGGAGATACCGATCCCGATATGTATAAAAAAATTGTCTGGGAAGGTTCCTACCCGTCACTATAACAAAATATAAAAGCCGGTTAAGCTCTGATACTTGTATCTTACGGCTTAATCGGCTATCATATTTGCTACAAAGTTTTGCGTATTCTGCGCGTTGCGGTTTCGCTGAACAAAGGTAAGAATAGTTAATAATGACGTTTCCATTGAGGTTTTAATGCAACTGACACATGTGCAGCTTATCATATTCACGATGCTGATCCCCTGCGCCATATCAGCCTTCTTTGTATACCTTGTAATTCTTTTTGCAAAACGGCACAACTTATACGATGACGTCGGCGGTAGAAAAATCCATTCGGGGAAAATTCCGCGGTTAGGCGGTGTCGGTTTCTTTTCTGCCTTTGTATTGAGCGTCTTTATCACCTACTTCACATTTCCGGGCAGTATCGTTATAAGCCACCAATTTACGGCTATTATCATCGGAGGCTGCTTAATTTTCTTTATGGGCCTTTGGGATGACCTAAAAAACTGGCGGGCTATCTATAAGCTTATTGTTCAATTAGTTGCAGCAGGTATCGTCGTTTACGCAGGCTTCCGTTTCACCCGTATCAGTTTTGGCCCTATCAGTCTTTTCATCCCCTTCGGTATTTTTGCGTATCCGATAACGATACTCTGGATTGCCGGTGTTACCAATGCCGTAAACTTGATGGACGGCATCGACGGACAAGTAGGCTGTTTGAGCGCTTCATTGCTGATCAGCTATATCGTTTTATTTTGTACGGATTTACCGCCTCATTTTTCTATGACCTATACCTGCATCATATTGACTGCTGCGATTATAGGTTTTTTATTTTTTAATCTTTCCCGCCCTAAAGCAAAGATATTTATGGGAGATGCGGGTTCTCAGTTTCTCGGCTTTGTACTTGCAATACTCCCGCTCGTACCCAGAAATGATGGATATGAAACTGCTGCTGCTCCTTTTGCGGCTATTTTTATGATGCTGCCTATTTTCGATATGATTGCCGCAATTTGGCGGCGTATACGGGATAAAAAACCGATACGGGAAGGGGACAGGATGCACCTTCATCATAAGCTGATGCTCATCGGCTATTCGCCACGAGGGGCATTGGTTACTGTAATGATTTTACAGATCATTATAGATATATTCGTAACGCTGGCGGTTATCTCACAAGGACTGATGGCACTAGCAACGCTTATCGGGCTTTCACTGGTGGGGATATTATTCTTCGCGCTCATTCATTTTGAAAAAGAAAAACACCTTACCAATGATAATCCGGCTGCTCCGAAGAATAACCGGTAAATTTCTTCCCTCACCGGCGTTTTATTTTATAGGAAACAGCTACAAAGGAGACGATTATGTGGAAAAACTTAGATGAATGTTCTCTGTTTCGAGATTTGCAGGAAGCACAAATACCGGATCTCACACAATGGATGAAAGAAGCCGGAGGAGCAAACCGTATAGAACGATACTCCATACCGATGGCTGTCGGTCTGCACTACAATTATGCTGCAAAGCAGGTTGACGAAAGCATCCTAACGAAACTCGGTATGCTCGCGAATGAACAGCAAGTAACATTAAAGTACCGAATGCTCCTTTCGGGCGAAGAAATCAACACCGGAGAACGCCGGAAAGTCCTGCATCATCTGACACGCGGACAGCTTGGCGACGATGTTATCTACAACGGCAAAAATATGCGTACCTTTTATTTGGAACAGCAGGAAAAAATCCGTAAGTTTTCCGAAGCTGTCCGAAACGGTTCTATCACCGCTCCGTCCGGTAAGCCCTTCACTGATGTTGTACAGATCGGTATCGGAGGTTCGGATCTCGGCCCGCGTGCGTTGTACCTTGCGTTAAAAGCATGGGGGGAGCGGCATAACAAGCTCAAGCTCCGTGCTCATTTTATATCGAATGTAGACCCTGACGATGCAGCGGCGGTACTTTCCGCGCTGGATTTATCAACAACGCTGTTTATCTTGGTTTCAAAGAGCGGCACCACGCTCGAAACGCTCACAAATGAACGCTTCGTCGGGCAATTTTTGCAAGCGGCGGGACTAAACCCTGCAAAGCAAATGGTTGCCGTAACAAGCGAAAGCAGTCCGCTTGCCAACAATCCGTCCTACCTTGCATCTTTCTATATGGATGACTTTATCGGCGGACGGTACTCTTCTACCTCTGCGTGCGGAGGCGCGGTGCTTTCGCTCGCATTCGGAGCGGATACCTTTGACGCCCTTCTCGCCGGAGCCGCCGCTGCGGACAAGCAAGCCCTCGAACCGAACCATACTAACAATGCCGCGCTTATGGATGCGCTGATCGGTGTCTATGAACGGAATATCCTCGGCTACGGCAGCACCGCCATCCTGCCCTACAGCCAAGCGCTTTCCCGCTTTCCGGCTCATCTGCAGCAGCTCGATATGGAATCCAACGGAAAGTCGGTGAACCGCTTCGGCGAACCGGTTCACTATAAAACGGGGCAGGTTATCTTTGGGGAGCCCGGAACAAACGGACAGCATTCATTCTATCAGCTGCTGCATCAAGGCGCCGATATTGTGCCGCTCCAGTTTATCGGCTTTGAAGAAAGTCAATACGGCAAAGACATTACCGTGGAAGGCTCTACCAGTCAGCAAAAACTGCTTGCCAATGTTATCGCGCAGATTACAGCCTTTGCACTCGGTAAACAGGATGAAAATGCGAATAAGAGCTTTGCCGGAGGGCGGCCTTCAAGCCTTATCTACGGAAAGGCGCTTACACCGGAAGCGCTCGGCGCGCTGCTTGCACACTACGAAAACAAGGTAATGTTCCAAGGCTTTATCTGGAATGTCAACAGCTTCGATCAAGAAGGTGTTCAGCTCGGTAAGGTGCTTGCTAAAAAAGTCTTATCGCACGATATGCCGCCCGAACTCGCCGCCTACGCCCGCCTCTTTGGACTATAGGCTGAGGGAATTAGCACAACCGGTATGCTCAAGATCGTATCCGCCGAGTTCATCAAAGGGGCAATTAACAGCAAGCAGTTCCCGCAGATAGGTGTTCCCGAGTTTGCTTTTTTCGGACGCTCCAATGCGGGAAAGTCCTCGCTCATCAATATGCTTCTTAATCGGAAAAATCTCGTAAAAACAGGCTCAAAGCCGGGCATGACACGGGAAATCAATTTTTTTGCGGTAAATGCCCCTGCGGGCAAGCCGCCGAATGCGGAATCGTTTTGCATTGCCGACTTACCGGGCTACGGCTTTGCGCAAGTATCCCAAGCGGAACGGAAGCGGATTGACGCTATGCTGTATGATTACTGCACAACCCGCTCCACCCTTAAAACGGTATTTTTATTGATGGATATCCGGCGGGATCCTGCTGAAATAGAACTGCAAACCTTGCAGTTTTTCCGGGAGCACAACATACCCGCTGTCTTGACGGCAACCAAAGCCGATAAGCTCAGTAAAAACGAACAGGCAACGCAGCTCCTTGCCCTTGCGTCCTTTTTTGAATGCAGCAAGGATGAAATAATCGTAACCTCTTCTACAAAAAAAACGGGCAGAGAAAAGCTGTTACAGCATCTCTCCGCCTGTCTTTCTGTGTAATTACAGCTTAAGATGCTAAATTGCAGAAAAGTGATAACCGTATTATAATAGCCGCAAAGGTATATGTATATGCATCAAAAAAACAAAATCGGCATACAGTATATTGCAGTTTTTAAGTCCCTATTCCGCATATATGCGATGATGGTATTCGGTATTAGCCGGTGGCAAGATTTTATCCGGGAAAAAAAGAGCCGTATTCACGGCAGCAGCCGAAACAAACAAGAGCAAGCGGCACAAAATATTACGGAAGCTATCGCCGGAAACAGAAAAAGTTCCGACAATATTACCGAAAATGCAGACACCACCGTGTCTATCGTTAAAACCGGACTTTTTATCCTTTTTTTGATATACATCGGCGGCTGCTTTATCGCATTGTTCAGAATGATTGCAGTGAATCTCTACAAGAGCTTACAGCCCTTAGGGACGCAACACCTCCTCTTTGAAATCGAAATAACGGCGCTCTTTGTATTTCTCTTTATTTCCAATTTTTTACTGACGCTTTCTACTTACTTTATCGGTAACATCGAGCAAACGCTGCGCGCAATGCCTATTCCGCCCCGTATTTTTTTCGGTGCAAAATTTTTTGCACATTGTTTACCGGCTGCGATTATTTCGGTGAGTTTTTTTGGAGTTACTGCAGCAGTATACGGACACTATGAACACTCCCAGGCTCCATTCTATATCATGGCAGTAACCGGCGCCGTGTTTTTTCCGTTGCCGCTTATCGGACTATGCTATCTAATCAATATCGGTGTTATGAGGATAACGAAGATTTTTAAGCAACGCCGATTCGTAATGATGATCACCGGTTTACTCGGCATCGTAATAGCACTCGGAATCAATTATTTTGTACAATCAATCAATATGCTGCACGGGAGTTCAGACTTAGTAGAAGCTTTTACACGCTACCGGCCATTTATTGCTGCCGTTACGCGCTGTTTGTTACCCGTGCGTTTTTTTGCAGCGGCCCTTTCAGCAAACTCTCTTTCTACGGCAATCGGTTCTTTTTTGCCGTTTCTCGCAGTCTGCATTGCCGTGCCGGTAGTAATAATCGGGCTGCTTTCGGGGGTGTATGAAAAGACACTAGACGGGTTTGATGAACAGGCCTTAAAACGGCTCACAGCTTCCGAAACAGTAAAGGTTATCCGCCGCGGATTCACACAGCGCTCAGCCTTTAGTACGCTGCTATTACGGGAAATTCATATGATGAACCGCGAGCCGGCTTATCTTTTAAACGGCCCATTCACTATGATACTACTGCCACTCATCTACGGCATTATGTACCTTACCGGCTCGCTTACTTTGCCGCCGGAGGTAGAATTATTTATGCAAAGCACTACAGGACTTGTGATTGCAGGAGTATGTGGAGCCTTTCTCGGATCGGCAACCGGTACAGCAGCAACAGCCGTATCCCGTGATGCAAAAAATCTTTGGCTGATAAAAAGCCTTCCCCTTTCGATAAAGCACTATATGCAAGCTAAGCTCGCCCATGCAATGCTCTTTGCCGGTATCGGTTCACTCATTGGCGTTGGAGGCATGACCCTACTTTTTTCTCTTAAGCCTTCAGCCGCTATAGCAGCACTGCTAATTGCACTCTCGCTTGCCCTTTTCTGCAACCTTCTTGCACTGATGCTGGATACCGCCCATCCCAAACTCCACTGGGACACGCCCGTAGCGGCAGTCAAGCATAATCTCAACACTATCATTATGCTATTTTCCGACCTACTGCTGTTCAGCATCACTATAACGGCAGCATCGCTGATATCCATACCGCAGGACTACTATCTGCCGTGCTTTGCGGGTATTCCGCTGCTCGCAAGCGGTATTATTGCGCATTTCTTTTGGCCGTATGCGGAACGACAAATCAACAAAATTGAAATTTAGATTAAGAAACTATGAGGTTTATACCTTTTTTCCGTGATAATTATACCGAAAACCTGCACTGAAATTGATTATTTCCGGTATTCCCGGGATAACGGTAATAGAAACATCAAAATTATCATTTACCTTAATATTTGTCTCAATTTCGCCGGCATACCAATAAAAGAGGTGCTGCCAATCCTCACCTTTTGTTCCCCCTTTATAAGACTCTGAAGAAGGATCATAATTAGGTAATTTATACCAACTCCGCTTATATAAAAATGTCGGTCCTATGCCTACATTCATCGAGAACCGAGCGATTTTTAAAAAGCGTACCCTAAAACCAAGATGAGAAAAGCCCGCAAACTGCATCGCACAATCACCATAAAGACCCTGTACCACTTTTATGGAAATAATATCCCGCCACACAAAATATTCAAAATTTAACGTTACTCCAGGATTAAAGACAACGATACCCTTAGGATCAAGCTTCCATGGAAACAGCCGATAATTTGGGGCACCACTTGGATGGATACTTAAGCCGAATAGCTTTACCCCAAAACTAAAGTCATGGGCGAAAATAGGAAATGATGTTAAAAACATCATAACAACCGCAATAGAGAGCGTTTTCCTTAGTCTTTGCATAAGTGATTTATAATGCCATAAACCGAGCTGACCGTCAATATATCTTTTTTAGCCTCTATATTTAGAGATGAAAGCGCGGAAAAAGCATACGGAAAAGGCTTGCATGTTCTTTTTTATGTAAATCTTCCTTATGATGAGAAAAAACAAAAATATGCTCTTCCGAGCCTGCTAAGAGGAGAATATCATCTGCGGCAAAACGATAGTCCGGTTCAATAAATTCAAAACTTTCGCAGTCTTGCTTCCGTACCGCAACGACATTGAGACCAAGTTCTTTCCGCAGATTTGCTTCAAGAAGAGTCATACCGATATATTTTTCATTAATGCTTACCTCAGCCAATGCAAGATCCGCTGAAATCGGCATAAAATTTAACAATAGAGTCGATGCCAGCATCGGCATCACTCGCTTTGCCGCTTCCCGGTCGGGAAAAATCACTTTAGTTGCCCCAACCATGGACAACAGATTCTCATGCTGGTCGGTTTCAGCCTTTACAACAATCTCTTTAATACCAAGCTGCTTTAAATATTTGGTTACCATCAGCGAAAGTTCAATCCTTCCGCCCAGATCAACAATAGCAGTACCGATTCTTTGGGGGATATTTTTCCGGAGACTCTCTTCATCGGTAATATTCACGACAGAGCCTTTAACGGCCTTGCCTTCATACTTTTTAATAAGATTAGGATCTTTATCTATAATGATAACTTCATCGGTAAAATGGAGCAGTTCTTCCAACATACGGACACCGAACGCACCTAAACCAATAATTGCGAATTTATTCATACAGTCTCCTCTTTACCGATATATATCTATTTTCTATAAGTACATCATTCGGCATTGTATTTCTTTTGTGAAGATTTAAAGATTTTCTCTGATCGCATAACATAAATACTGAAGCCGATAAAAAGAAGTAAAAGGACAATTCCGATGATCTTCATAAAATGACTGCCCCTTTGTCCAAGAAAGTAGACGAGCCAGAATAAAGCCGAAATATTGCAAACTGCTGCAATAGCGTCAAAAAAAGCGAACTTATAAAACGGAAAATTGACAAAGCCGGATGTCATTGAAATAATATTACGTATACCGAAAGGAATAAAACGCCCGAATAAAAAAGTTAGAAAGCCGTGCCGTTCAAGTGCACTGGAAATACGCCTTATATTATTTTCACTTATCAATTTTGAAAAAAATTTCTCCGAAATTCTGCCGCGCCCTAAAAGCCATCCCCAAAAATACACAAGATAATCGCTGATCACTGCACCGAAATAAAGAGCAGCATAGAAGGCAGGAATAGAGGCCTTCTCTTGTTTGCAGAGCAAAGCAGCAGTAATAACAATGATATCTTCCGAAATCGGAAGATTGAATCCTCCGAGAAACAAGCTGATAAAAATAACCAACGGAAAATAAGAAATATACTGTCCTATCCACGCGGCAATTGTTTGAAACATTAGAAAGATATATCACACTTCCGACAACTTTTCAAGTTCGGCAAGCCATACGGCGGCATTCATGTCGCTCGGCATTTGCCATGCTCCCCGCGGAGAGAAACTGCCGAACCCTACCTGTACACCGTCGGGAGCACAGGAACGTTTAAACTGCTGAGAAAAAAGGCGTCGGTAAAAAATACGCATACAGCCGAGTATCTGCTGACGGTTATACCGCTGCTCCGTAGAAAAACAATGCTCTGCAAGTAAAAGGATTTTTGCAGGGCTAAAATCCGTGTGCAGCAAATAATATAAAAAGAAGTCGTGCAGCTCATAGGGGCCGAGTATATCCTCGGTTTTTTGCGTGATGACTTGTTTTTGTGCAGGCAGCAGTTCGGGACTGATCGGCGTATCGAGAATATCCTGCACAATAACGCCGAATTCGGTATGCTTATCGGCATCCGGTAAAAATACCGACGGATATGCCGCAACATAGCCGATGCAATGGCGTAACATGGTTTTTGGGAGCCCGGCATTAACATTATACATCGACATATGATCGCCGTTATACGTTTCCCATCCGAGCGCGGATTCGGAAAGATCCCCAGTCCCGACAAGCAGCGCCCCGAGCTGGTTTGCTTTATCCATCAGAATTTGAGTTCGTTCCCGTGCCTGCGCGTTTTCGTAAACCGTATTACAGAGATCTGCGGGGTGTTCGATATCCGCAAAATGTTGCAGCATCGCCTTTTCTATAGGAATGGAAAGAACGGTACAGCCGAGTAATTCTGCAAGTTTAAGCGCATTGGATTTGGTTCTGTCCGTTGTTCCGAAGCCGGGCATGGTAATTGCCGTAACCGAATCGGCTTTCTGACGGAGCATTCGCGAAGCGAGTATCGCAATAAAGAGCGCCAATGTGGAATCCAGACCCCCGGAAATCCCAAGTACTGTCTTTTTACAACCGGTGTGGTACAACCGCTTTGCAAGTCCGCGCGCTTGAAGCTCCGTTACCTGTGAGAAAAAACTTTCCCATGCTTGCTCGTTATTTTGCACCGCAAGCGGAATAAACGGATTGGGGTTACGCGGACGAACAAGTAGAACCCCTCGGGAAGGTATGGCAGGAATGACAATACGGCGGCAAACCGATAAACTGCGGCCGAGACTGGAGGGCGCTTCGCAATCCATATCTGCAAGGGTAATAGCGGCGTCATCTTCATAGCCGGAAAAATTGAAATCGCCTGTTTTATTAAAAGAAGACAGTTCAAACCCGTTTGCCGCCGCAAGCAGCTCGCCGTTTTCGTAAATGCCGCGCTCGCCCGCACAGACAGTGTCGGTTGAAGACTCTCCCCAACCAGCGTTGACAAACAGAACCGTATTTCTTTCTTGCTTTGACCGGGCTGCAGCGCTACGGCAAAGTTCTGTAAAAGACCCGGTGAACGAAGCCTGTGCGAGCGGTTCAATGTATAACGCCGATCCGGTTACCGGTAGGACGTTGCCCGCATCCGGAGAAGCATTTTTAGTTCCGGCTTGACTTTGATTCAGTACATTTTTTGGGCTGCCGATTACAAACGAAAACCGGCTTTTTTCTACTTCAAACAGCAAATCGGAACCGAACGGAATAGCCGTATTTTGCAAACCGGTAAGAATTGCCGAAGATTCTCTTCCGTCATACATGGAAAAAACGCGGGAGTGAGCGGTTCCATCCAGCGGTACAATGCCGTAAATAGTTCCTCTACTGAAGACGGCAACAGCACTGTAGATATTACCCGAAAAAAAGAACGGAAAACCAACCACACCGATAATCGGCTCCATGGAAGTTTGCCGGACGATATACGCAAGCCGATCTTCTGCTGCATTTAGTAATGACCGGTGTTCGAAAAAAGTACCGCAGCTGGCGGATGTTAGAGCCAATGCGGGGAATACAGCAATATCGGCTCCCATTTCGGCGCTTTTCCGCAATGCACCGATAATCCGTTCAGCATTACCGGTGCAATCGCCAACTGCACAAGAAGGAACTATCGCAGCAACCCGATAAAATCCGTAGTCGTGTATATTCATCTTCCATCTCCCCGGTCTTACCGCTGCCGATGCAGCAGTGCTTTTCGTTTAAAAAGTTTGAGAAAGCCTGTAAGTTGCTTCCTTTGCATACGTAAAAGAAGGACAGCTCTCCGACAATTTGTGATAGAGATCATTTGCTTGTACGACAAATCCCTGCCGGTACAACAAATCTGCGAACTGCAAAAAGACATTCCAAATTTGCTTGGTTTCCGTCCATTGTAAGATTTCATTATTTGTACCGATTCTCTGCAATAGATCGGAAAAGTTACTGTACGTATACATAAAATCAGCTTTTTTCAAGGTATTGCTTAAATACGTAACGGCAATATCGGCGCCGAGCAGCGCAGTTCTAAATGCTCGATCGTATTCTTCGGCACGAAGATAAATATCGGTCAGTTCAATATAAGCACGAAGCGCTATATCATTATGATGCCGATATAATGAAAAAAACTTTTCAACCGTCTGTTCATTTTTAATCGTATGGATCATCGCCCTCAATGTCGGACTTTCTACATTGGTAGTTCCATACACCGGATCTTCCGTTAAAATAAGGAGAAGGTATTTTTCCTGATCGTCATACTGCTTTAATAAACCGGAAATTTGTGCAAGCGAATAAATAATTTCAAACCGCATATCGGGGATGTATAAAAATTCTCTCGCTTCCCATGCAGATTGATAAAATCTGCGGGACTGAGTAAGCTCTCCTTCAAGCTCATAAACCTTCCCAATAAGATAGTCACATTCGGGATAGACATCGCTCTTTTTTAACCATGTAAGTACTGCAGAAATCGACTTATCAAAATAAGCAGGAGGATGGATAAGAAAAATTCTATCAAGAATTGCACAGGCTTCATAATCCTGCCGCTTTTCCAACACGCGGTATACATCCGAGATAAGATCACCGGCAGCCCGTACCTGATGCGGTTTAAGTGCGGCAAAAAGATAATCATATTGAGCGGTTACCTGTGTTTTATGCATTTCCCGCGCTTGTCTGAACAAAAGGAGAGCCTTGCCGAATTCCCGTCCTTCATACGCAACCTTTCCTTGCTCAAGCAGATGCCAAGGGTACTCCAACGAGTCGGTCGATACTTTTTGTGCATACAGACACACACTGATAAGGATTGTAAAACATGCTATTACTAACTTTTTCATAAACTCCTCAGCTCCTTTTCAAAGGCTGCATCGACAACCGTATTTTTTTCCATTTCCGTCAAGCCTTGTATATCGATACGCTGAACGATAACGCCCCGCTTAAACAACAGGATAACGTTTTCCGCACCGGTAATCCCGATATCGGCAAATTTTCCCTCGCCCGGCCCGTTGACAACACATCCCATCACCGCAACAGTCAAGTCTTTCTTCTCAGCAAAAAGCCGGTGCTGCCAACGTGCAACGAACCCGTGAACATCGAAACCGTTACGGCCGCAGCGCGGACACGACACCAACCTGATACCGCCTTTCCGTTTACCGCATTCCGTCAAAATTTCCCGCGCTGCAATAACCTCATTTTCCATAGTATCGGAAAGGCTTACCCGCACGGTAGCGCCGATATTCCGTTCAAGCAGCTTTGAAAATGCGAGCGTACTTTTGACAATGCCCGAAACCAAAGGCCCCGCCTCCGTAACACCTAAATGGAGCGGCGCAGCGGACTCGACAGCAAACAGTTCATTGGCAATAACCGTTTCGTTTACGGATGAGGCTTTCATCGACACAAGGTACTGCGTAAAGCCGTGTTTATCGAAAAGCGCCGCTTCCCGCTGCGCCCCGGCAACCAATGCGGCTGCCCTCGCCTCCTCTGCATTGCGTCCTTCGCGGATTTCCTGCTCCATACGGTTCCGTATATCGGCGGGGAGAGAGCCGCTGTTGACACCGATGCGGAGTACGGTACCGGTATCCTGTGCTTTTTTAATGACCGCGCTTACCCGATCTTCCGTTCCGATATTTCCCGGATTGATACGTATTTTTGCAGCACAGCCGTCCATACAGCGCAACGCAAGTCGATAGTCAAAGTGAATATCGGCAACAAGCGGCATCGGCGTCATTCCGGTAAGCTTGACAAACGCTTCGGCACTTTCGGAATCCGGTACGGCAAACCGGAGAATATCACAACCGAGCTGCTCCAATTCGGCAATTTTCCGTGCCGTCTCCTGCAAGGTATCTCCGCTCAGCGGCTGTTTCCACATAGTCTGGATAGCAATAGGACTATCTCCGCCGAGCTCAATACTCCGAACGCTGCCCTTGCCGCCTATCCGTACTTTTTCCGCCGTATACATATTTTCTCCAATCAGCGTTTGTTTTCCGGTACTTGGCTTTGATGAATACCGGCAGCTTTTAAAAAAAGGATACCGCCCCGCTGCTGAATTTTCCCTAATACTTCTATCGGGCGCTCAGAATCTATCCTGACCGAAAAATTACAAAAGATAGGGACAACACCTTCCAGCTGAATGCGCTCGCTATACCCTACCAAAAGATCGAAACTCGTATTGTCCCCATCGGATTGCACATTTGTTGCACGCCCCGACCAGATTGTCCAACAATCAAGATAGAGCGGAATATCAGCCCGAACATCACTGTAAGCAGGAATATCCCGAACGGTATCGAAACCCGGTGTTGCAAAATAGTCCATCAACAATCGAGCTTTTTGTTTAATCGAATGAGCGGCATTTGAAGACAAAATCCGGTTAACTTCAATTTGAGCAAGGTTATCCCGTGAATCCTGAAAATATTTCTGTGCATTCCGATATGCCGCAAGTACCTCTTTTTCAGAAAGCGTATACCGATACGTTCCGCCCGTATCAATCGGACGCGCTTTTTCATCCGACAGCAATGTGAACGCCGAAAGGTCGGCTCTATTATTATTCCGAGTCCGTATTGACAGCGGATATTTTATCAATATCGTTACTGCAATCGCCGCAATAAACACTGCAGCTGCAACGCAGGCAAACAAGATTATTCTTTTTTTGATATAGGCCTGCACACCGGGGCGGGGATAAAACTTCTTTATTTCGCCCGATTGAACGGCGTCTCCTATTGCCTCCGGCGTATTATGAGTTCGAATAAACTCCAACCCGCTGCGTGCCAATTCATGGTTAGGATTATACTCAATGGCTTCCAAATAATAGTCGATCGCACGAGCAGTATCACCGCGCCGTAAAAACAGCACGGCCTGCGCACACAGCAAATCGGGATCAGTCATTTTAATACGCCGCGCACAGGTCAAATAATCAACGGCACCGCCGATATCCCCGGCATGTAAACAAGCAAGCCCTAAATACAAATAAAAAGGAAACGATTTGTTAAATGAAGCATTATACACGACATCTTTGGTATCACCCGACACAACGTATTGCGTAACGTGCGGTTCCAATAAGTTAATGACCTGTTGATAATTCCCCTTCGCAAATTGTTTTTTTGCTTGTTCAAGAATCGATGACGGCATTATTGTTCCTGCATAGCCTCTATTGCGTTATCTACTTCTATACGTAATTTTGCAATCTCTTCCATGGATAATGAGTCGGATGATTTTTCAAGCTCCGCAATTTTATCCAACAGCTCCTGCACATACCGGTAATCTTTTTTAGGTTCTTCCGGTTTTACCGGTGTATTCCGTTCGGCGGCTTGAACGGCAGCAGACTGCTCTGCAGATGCCGAAGAAACAGAACTATCCGCCGGCTGTGTGTTAGGAGCAGCCGGTTGAGTTATGGGAGCAGCCCGGTAAACGGTAGTAATGGTAGGCTTGCTAATAACCGGTGCTGCAACGGGCACAACCGTCTCTCCCGCTACCTGTTGAGTATACGCCGAATATGCCGTTACGCTATCAGCTGTACTCCGGTAATCGTAAAAACCGATGCAATTTGTAACACTGAACGTCTCTTTATAAAGAATCTTCTTTTCAGACCATACGTATAAAAGCCCGGGATCGGAAAATGCATACTTACGGAAGGATCTACCGTTTACATAAGAAGGCAGCCACTTCTTTGTTACCAGCCGCTCCCAATTCGCAATATATACGGATGTAGGTACTGTCGCATATTCATTTCGTAAGAAGAAGAGGCAGGCATATCCTCTATCCGCAGAAAAGATCACAGAATCTTTTTCCAATACAGGCTGCAGCATCAGTTCCGCTCCGATTTCGCTGCGTAAGTCCGTATACAGCGGAACAAGATTCTTTTCACCCAACGACGTGTCAAATAACGCCTTTAAACCGATATCAGCAATATCTCCCGAAATGTTTTGAATTTCGGTTACGACCTTTAAGAGCTTCCCCGTTGACCGCTGTTTTGAAGGTACAAATGAAAACGTCTGCGTCGCCAAAAAGTCCATACTGATCTGGAACATAACCGTTATCTCATTTTTTGACTGGCTAATAATAATTTTCTTCCCGCTTTTATTATTGAGATGGTGTATCTCTCCATTAAAGAGCACTGAATAAAGATTCACGGAAGATTGAGAGCGGTCATCATACAGCGGCTCATACGAGCGTGCATCTTCGGCCTTCGAATGATATAAACAGAAATTACCAGTATTAGGGTAAATAACCAGCTTGAGCGGATCACTGACCATTTCGACTGTATTTTCCGCTGCAAATAATCCGCTCAGCAACCATACCGAGAGGCACAATAGAATCATCTTTTTATTGAGTATCTGCATTATTTTGCTCCTTTTGTACGCTGTTCATAAAGTTTTTCCAAGGTCTTGGTACGAGCCATCAGCTCTGCCAATTCCTGACGACGTCTTTCAAGTTTCTGCCGTTCTGCTTCTTTTTGTTCTTTTTGTTGCTGCTGTTCCCGTATACGCTGATTTTCTTGTTCTTCAACAATCAGAGAAAGCGTTGCGGAAATTTCATTGATTTTTTTCTCCAATGCCGCTAAGCGGCCGGTAAAGTATTCGGTCTGCTTTTCTTCTTCCATTAACGGAGCAGCCTCCACAACTGGTGCAGCTTCCGTACGCTCGGCTGATGCAACCGCTGTCTCGGTTGTATCGGGTTTGCCGGCATCCGTGGTTGTATCGGGAGTATCTCCAGCAACCGTTATAACAGATTCATCCGTAATCAGTGCATCTGCGGTATTGCTGTCCGAGCTGGCTGACGCAACAGTGGCACTTGATTCATCGAATTTCGGGGCGGCTTTATCGGATTTCGGCTCCGGTTCGGTAGATTCGGGTGTTTTTTCGGTCTCTGCCGATGCGGAATGGGTTTCGCTCGCCATCCGCAAAAGTTCCTCCCGAACCGCCTGTTGATCGATAAGTACGATTTTATATCGTGCCTCGTTTACTTTTCCCGACTGCGGATAATTTACTACAACGTCGTTAAAAATTTTGCGGGCTTCGGCGTGATTCCCCGCTGCGTAAAAATTTTCCCCTATCCAATAATGAGCGGACGGAATCTTAGGATGGTCGGGATACTTTTCAATAAATTCATAGAAGTTCTCCGATGATGCATCATAGCAGCCCGACAGATGTAAAAGCCGTCCTTTTTGATAGCTCACCTCGGCGGCACGTTCATCCTCAGGGGCTGCTTCCAAAAACGCATCGGCATACTCCAATGCACGCTCATAGTTTTGTGCAGAAGTTTCGGACATTACGAGCCAATAGAGCGCCTCAGTACGGTCGTTCGGTTCTGCCGTAGTAATCACCCGTTCTAATGATTCCACAGCAGCAGTCCAATCACCGCGGCTATACGCATCAAGACCGGCCATTAAGTCATCGTTGCCTGCAAAAAGGCTGCACATACCAAAACACACAAGATAAACCAATACTAATTTTTTTTTCATTTCTCTATCTCTCCGGAAAAAAAAGATGATCCCGAAACGACAACATCGGCACCTGCATTACATACAGCAGGAAGCGTTTCCGCATTGACGCCGCCGTCAACCGAAATCAAATAGCGATAACCGTATTTTTTACGGTACTCACACAGTTTCTCAATTTTACCGAGACAGTGGGGGATCATCGTTTGTCCGCCAAAGCCCGGATTAACCGTCATCACCAACACAAGATCGACAAAGGGTAACACCTCATCCAAAAGATGTACAGGGGTTGACGGTACGATACTCACGCCGGGCTTCATACCCGCCGCGCGGATTTCCGTAATAAGCCGATGGGCATGAATTGCCGCTTCAATATGAAACGTAAAATAATCGGCACCAGCCGCCGCAAAATCTTTTACAAAATCTTGAGGACGGGCAACCATCAAATGCACGTCAAAAGGAAGAGTGCTCTTACGCCGCAAGCTGCGTACAACCGGAGCGCCGAATGTTAAATTCGGTACAAAGGCTCCGTCCATCACATCAAGATGCACCCATTGCCCTCCGTTTGCTTCAATAAACTGTAATTCTTCAGCAAGCCGTGAAAAGTCTGCACTCAATAAAGACGGCGCTAATATAAACGATGCCCCCATCGTCTTAAATCCTCCTCGTTCCGCAAGAAAACCCAATATCTCGATTACAATATCGGATTTTTTTTCAAAAGTTTGAACCGGACATCAGCATTACGAAAACAATGAACTGCGGAATGCTCTCATCTTTACGATACCGGCAATCGAAATTTTTTCTTTGTATGGCGCATTTTCTCCCTGCATCACCAATACCGCATCATGATCCGTTTTTTCAATTGCAATAGGAATACCGGTAATTGTCCGCCGTCCGGCAATTCCATCAATCGACACCTCCAAACGGCTGTTATCGGTAATCGCAGTTTCTGCAAGGTGGATTTTGCCTAAAAAATCAAGCCCGGAAACCTCCCGGACTTCGTTGTCAGCCGGCGCTCCATATAGCTGCTCTTTGGTGATAATCAGCTTTTTTGCAATCTTTTCTTTTAAACTTTGTTTATTATACTGATCGATGGGCATCGTATCTACAACAGCTTGCAGCTCCCGAATATGCTCAGAATAGTTTTTTTCCTGTTTACATTGCGCCGTATGCTGTTTTTTTGCTTTTTTATCAAAATTATCAAGCACAGAATGCCGATTTTCAATAGAAGAAAATCCGGTAGCAGTATAACGGTCTGTAGAACCTGTAGTATAAAAAGTTACATCTAAACCGGCAGACTTGACCATCGTGCGAACCGAATCCAAATCCATTTGCTTTATCAGATATACACCGTCGGCTAACTCCTTATAGATGATATCCTGCAGCCCGGCATTTTGCTTAAAAAGCTTCCGTTTGTCTTCTGCAACGGTTATCACAAATCCGTAGTATAAACCGACGGCGGTACACTGCAAATACCATTCGGAAATACTTACCTTTATATTTTGAGGAAGCGTCCCTCCGGAAGCTTCCTCCAGTAAGGCGATCAACGCTTTATCGGTGCTGCACCGCTCAAAACAACGCAAACAGGCTGTCCGTGTGATACTAAACCGGCCGGTTGTCAAAATAGATACCGGTTCCATGCAGCTCAGTACCGGAAATATCCGCCCAAGAGCCGTAAAGGGCAATATTGTTATCTCAAATGAAGGAGCGGCTATCAACGGCTGCTCCAACGATTCTTGATTAAAGGAAGCTGTATTCAACTGCCAATAGTCTCCAACCGGCAGTAAAAACTTGAGCGCTTTAAGCGTATCGATCATACGCAGTTCATCCTCACTCATCATATCAGGGAAAATCGAGGCATCTCCGGTTGTTTCGACATATAAACGCATATATAAAAAATCGAAAAAACGTTTCAACGCAATATCATCATACAATCCGCGAGGATCAAGGGAGGTCAAAAAATCCGAAAAAAACTGTGCCCTTTTTTGCATACTATCGCGGCGTACATGACCATACATTGCGGCAACAATATACATCTTTCTGTCAAACGGCTTTTGCTTAAAAAACTCCTCCCATCGCCCTTGCTGAGGAATAAGGCTTACATCCTTCCGTATCAGCAAACCGAGGTTTTCTAAGCCGGTACAGAGCGTTTTAAAAGCGCCGATATCCGTTGCCGTATCTTGAAAAATCACTTTAAGCTGCTTTTCGGCTCTCACTTTAAAAGCACCATTCATTTTAAGCACATCGGGTTCTTTGAGAAAAAAGGTGTAGAGTCCCGCCAATACGATATCATCGCAAAGCGTTGCCTCACTCTGAGAGTCATTTTCCTGCTGAGGTAAAAAAAGCGAGCGCGAATCCAACAAAGGTTCGACGGCTTTATACAAAAAAGGATTAATCTTGTAGTTGTTTATTACTCTATCGTAATCATCGGTATAACTATCCCGATAGAGAATAAGCCGCTCTTCCAGATTGGTCAGCCGCGTTTGTAATGCAGTTTCAGAAGATAAAAATATCAGCAATGCGCCGCGGTTGGCCACCGGCAGCGTATGAACGGCTGTTAAAATCAGCAGGTCGAGGCGGTCAAGGCTTTCTATCATCGTCCGCTGTGTCTCCGGCTTCGACAAAAATCCGCCCAGACTCTCTACAAGACGTTGCTTATTAAAAGGCGTTTTAATTTCCCCGAGATACAGACGCATTAAGAGAAAAAACGTCCGTTCAGGAAGGAACAGCATCGCTTCTTTCCAATCTTGATAACCGTTTATCTTCATTATACTATCAATATGTACCGTACTACCGGGCGACGATTGAGCTTTTCAGCTCAGCAAGTTTCTTTTCGCCGTACAAGGCATCCGCCAAAGCAAAAGCGAATTCTTCGGCAGCTCCCGCTCCGCAGGCAGTAATAAATTGACCATCCCGAATAACCCGCGCGCCCGTCACGGGTTTTGTCGATAAATCTTCTCCCATGCCCGGATAGCAGGTAAATTGTTTCCCGTCAAGCAAACCCCATTCGCCGAGCGCAAGCGCCGGAGCCGCACAAATTGCCGCAACCAGTCCTCCGTGTTTTGCCGTCTCGGTTATAAAAAAACGAAGATCAGTACTTTCACTGAGTGTACGACTGTTTGGAAGACCGCCCGGCAGTATTGCCAATACGGTATCTGCTGCCAACTGCTCGGCATTTTTTTTTGCGTCTGCACCCTCTCCGATCAGTTCGGATAAGGCAAGATCGCAGGTAACGGCCAGTCCGCGTGACGAGCGAATAATTTTTGCACCGACTCCAACCAACGTCAAATCGGCTCCGCAGCGGCGCAAGTAATCGAGCGGCGTAATCGCTTCGACTTCTTCAAATCCGTCCGCGATGAATAAAAAAACTCTTTGCATTGTATCTCCCCTTGTATGGGTTAGCGTTTTTTTCGTTCGGTTTCAGATTGACAATCGATACACATCAATGCATAAGGGATCGCCCGCAGCCGGTCTTCCGGTATTTTTTTTGCACACTTGATGCACTTGCCATACTTACCTTGTTCGAGACGGGCAAGAGCGGATTCAATTAACTGCATCCGTTTGGCATCTTTTTCATTCATGCTTTCCAGCATCTTCCGATCGGTATCTTCCGAAGCGATATCGCCGAAATCTTTAGGATCGACCGATTCAATAATCTGTTTGAAACTTTCATGGTTTGCTACAAACGTTTTGATAATTTCGGCACGGCGCTCATGCAGCGATTGCTTCATCTCTTGATAAAACTCTTTTTCCATCTATTTTTTATAACTCCTTTCTTTTTATGCCCCTTTCCATTAGTTGACAAACTAATGAATAGACTCTACAATTATACGCGTTATTTCAATAAAAAAGCAAGTGTTTTTTTTGGAGGAATTGTGGCTAAAGAAGAAGCAATTGAAGTTGAAGGAATAGTTAAAGAATCCCTTCCCAATACGATGTTTCGTGTTGAATTAAAAAACGGTCATGTCATTTTAGCGCATTTATCGGGAAAGATGCGCAAACATTTTATCCGCATTGTTCCCGGCGACAGCGTAAAGGTTGCGCTCTCTCCCTACGACCTTAACAGAGGAAGAATTATTTTCCGCGAACGCTAACTGCTTTTAAAAAATGACACAAATGCTATTTTCAGGTTTTTAACACCTTTCACCAGCAACGGCACACCGATAAAAAGACCTAAAAAGCCGAAGAGGTATATCACACGGAAGCTTAACAAGCCCAACCATAGATATAAGATACCGGCGAGTAAAGCGCTCAATCCTCTGCGCCGTGAAACCGGTTCGTTTTCCTGCTGTGGCGAATGGTAGAACGTCCAGTGATACGATTGACCGAATATCGGATCATCATCTTCTTCTGCGAACGGGTTATAGGTAAAAGGATTTTGCCGTGCATACTGTTGTGTATAGGCTCCGTATTGCTGCGATGCGGTACCGCCGAGGTCATAATCGGCGCGTTTCTTGGAATCGGACAATACGGAATATGCTTCATTTATCTTTTTGAACATTTCTTCGGCGGCTGCATTTCCCTGATTTTTATCGGGATGATATTGCAACGCCTTTGCGCGGTATGCTTTTTTTATTTCTTCATCGGAAGCAGTTTTAGAAACTCCCAGAACCTCATAATAATCCATACGTCTAGCCTATTGTCGTGCCTTTAAAAGGACAGCCATTTAAGATATTATCAAGATTATTCAAATCAGTACCGCCGGCGCAGATTACCTGTATCCCCGCTTTTTGAGCACGCAGACTTGCTACCGGATCAAACGGCACATTTTTGCCGGGAACCCATTCCGTACCAACGAGCCGAATAAATTGCTCCCACGAAATCGAATCAATCGGTTTTGCATCAGGATTTTTCTTAGGATCGTCAGTGTATACTTTTTCGATATTGGAAAGATTGATAACCTGCTTTGCAGAAAAACGCTCCGCCAGCAAAACAGCATCGTTGTCGGTGGAAAAGCCCGGCTTCCAGCCGGCTGCTATCAATATCTGCCCGGAAAAAAGCTCCACAGCCGTAGGGTCGTACACAACGGGATTAGGACATATATCCGAAAAAATAGCTTTTAAGAGCTGCGCATTAAGCCGTGTCGCCATAATACCGATCCAATCGGCCTCATCATTTGAAGGCGTATTATCTGTAATATTTTTATATGCTTGCTGATACATTCGGGCGGGACCGCCGCCACCGACAACTAAAATCAGTTTTCTCTCTGCCGACACACTGAGCCATCTGCGTATATGGGCGGCAAAATCCCGTAAAAAGGCTTCATCAGGCTGTTGAGGCACCACAATTGATCCGCCTACCGATAAAACACGTACCATGAAGATCCTCCTCATTCACATTGGAAGTTTACTTTAGATCATAAAACAAGTAAAAGACACTATCAGTTACCGCCCATTTACAGGCTGTTTTATATTTTACAATGTAATAATTAATTTAAAAAAATGCAATTCTTTTTAGTACACGCCTGTTATCTTCGGAGTCCGCCAGAGTGCACTGTAGCCGCTGATATTCGGCGTTGCTTCTTCCCAAATAGACCGAAAGGCATAGCTCCGAACCTTTTCCGTCGTTTTACCGTTCGGCAGCATTGGTGCTTGATTTTGATACCCACGAGAAAACGCAATGTGATAGGCATCCAAATTACCGAAATACCATCTTCCCTTATCAGCGATACCGGTATCAAAAGGAATGCCGGACGCAAGGGCAGGATCAACAGGAACCCAGCCGAAACCGTTTATATAGAATGCTGCCCACCAATGCAGCACAGCTTTCTGCTCCTGATCAACCAATAGTCCGGCCGCCGGAATAGCCGGCACCCCCGCAGCGCGGGCAAGCGTACAAAACAGCAATGCAAGATCATAGGCACTGCCGTTTTTCTCTTCCAAGGCAGTAAGAATAGATCGCCCTGCATCTGCCACGCTGCTTTCCCGTGCTTTTATCTCGGAGGTTAAAAAGGTGTAGATACGCCGTGCTTTATTATAAGGGTTCGTTTCAGAGCCGACAATCTGCCGGCATATCTTTTTAATTACTGCGTTATCGGCAGGAAGGAACTCATCTGATTCGGTATATGCGGCATACAAAAGCGGATTATTTTGCTCCGTCCTCCTGAGAGACGCAACATTAACATTCGTTTCAACTATACTGCGGGATACGCTGTATTCCTGCCGGATCTGTATTTTACTGCCGGATTCAACATTATGAAAACGGTAAATACTCGCACCCTGATATGAGGGTACAAACGGCTCCGGTTGGACGGAATTAATAGTAACGGTACGCTGTGTTTCCATTTTTTGCGGCAATGGTATCTGCAAAAAGAAGGTATTCGGCGTCTCTGCCAGAAAATCGGAAATTTCAACTTCGGAAACAAGACGATATGTCCTCGTATTCGTATAGGTTTTTGTACCGTATTTGTTTTTCAACCGGAACGCTACAGGATTACTCATCCCCGCTTCGGTAATAATCACGACATTTCCCGTATCCGCGGCATCGGGTACCCGTATCCGCAACTCACGATCGCTCCAAAATTCGTAATCAAAATCCGATTCGCTGCATTCGGCGCCGGTCAACACCGCTTCTTTTGCAGTATTTTGTGCGTAAATGGCATTCTGCATTCCTGTAAATAGTACAACCGAATTATTACGCGCATGACCGAAGTTTTTGCCGTGAATGGAAATCAGATCCCCCACATTGCCCGAATCGGTCTCCAAAGAGTCGATAAACGGAAGATTTTCGTCTGCGGTACGTTTTGAACTAACCGGAAAAACAGTCTGATTCACCAACATGACTGCATTTCCTTGCTTATTCTTAGTCACTACGTACAGCATATCTTCATAGAGAGTATCAGGTGCTTCAAAAACGATCCTCGTATCAGTCCATTCAATACACCGGTCGGATTTAATTCTGTCATTGCCGATCATAAGCCACGAATGGATTGAAGGCTGTCCAAAATTCTTACCTGCTACAGTAACGCGTTCACCCGGCACGGTCACTTGAGGAGACACGGCTGTAATAACATTGGAACGAATGGTAGATCGAGAAAAGAAAATAATACCGGCTACTATACCGCCGATAACAAATGAAAAAATAAGAAAGCGAAAAAAGGGATACTTTCTTATGAGATAAAAAAGCTTCATCGATTGCTTATTCTTATATTGGGATCAGCGATGATATAAAGCGATTGATACTCCGATGAAAGCGGAAACGACGAAGAAGAAATTTTAAGATCGACTGTAGATTCAACCGGCTGAAATAAATTTTCATCTTTTGAATACAAACGGGTAAATTCACCGACCGTAAAGAACTTAGCATTAGTATTCACTGCTTTAGTCGATACGGCATAGTTTTGAGTACCGCTTGTTTGGGTAATGCCGTAATCTATCTCGGTAATAGGCTTTTGTTTCTCAAGCGAAACGGGAATAATCGGAGTAAAAGAAGACTGAGCCGCAGTAACTGAATTGATAGTATGTTCTACTTTGAAGAATAATATAAGCGGCAAAAAGACAAAAACCAGAATAGCGGCTGCGGCGGCAGAAACAGGAATGCGAATGGAAGACGAAAACCACCGTTCACCTGAGCTTAATGCCCATCGCCGTTTTTGGGTTTGCGATTTATTCTGTAATACGGCATTTCGCTTTTCAAGCAATTTAGCAAAAGAATCCCCCGCATCAAACTCCGCTTCGGCCGTTGGTTTTTGCATATAACGGTGCACCATCATATATTGACCGTATATTTTTTTGCATGTAGCACATTGCTGTAAATGCTGTTCTATTGTTCCTTTCCAAGGGAACAGAATTTCACCGTCGATATAAGCAGACAAAAGATCTTTATTAGGGCATGTAGACATTATCTTCTCCTATAACTTTTGCTAAATATTCCCGTGCACGGAAAATACGGACTTTCACATTTCCTTCGCTAATACCGAGTATACGTCCAATCTCCTTATAATTCAACTCGGTATATTCGCGAAGCTGTAGTGCTATCCGCAGTTTTTCAGGCAATTGCTCCAATGCATGCTGTACATCTTGAATTGTTTCATCTTTCAAGAGCGCAGTCTCACCGGAGTCTATTTTACGCTGATCTTCTTTAAAGGCACGCGTATATACTTTCCGCTCCAGCACTCGCCGTTTCGCATAGTTCAGCGCTGCATTTTTTACCACTCTGATAAGCCAATACTTTGCATCATTTAACGACGGAAATTTCATCTCCTTTTCCGTCATCTTAATCAGCGCATCATGGCACAGGTCTTCAGCAGCATCTTCTTCCCGTACAACATTATAGGCAACCTTGTACAGTGCCGGTATTACCGCATCATAAATGGTTTTAAAATCCTTATCGGAAAGCGCATCTAACGGCGCTAATTCATCAAACAACTCAGTCTCCCAAAGGTTACATCTTCCGCCACAGCGTTCCGTTTGCCGTATCTTCTAAAGCAATTCCACGATCTTTCAGCACGTTACGGATTTCATCCGCCCGTTTAAAGTCTTTATTCTTTTTCGCTTCCGTCCGTTCAGTAACTAAGCGTTCGATTTCTTCTGCATTATCGACTGATTCGGCGCCGGTATGAAGCGCTTCTGCTTCTTCTATTAAATGTAAGGCAAGTACCGTATCGAAAATACGAATTAACGTGACGGCCTCACTTGCTTCAAGCTCCTTATCTTTAACGGTCAGCTGCAGTACGGAAAGTGCACGCGGTGTTGAAATATCTTCTTCAAGCGCATGTACAAAGTCCGTAAAATAACCGCGTGCTTTTTCGGTATGGAGCAGCGCAATCGATTGTTCGGCTGTTAGACCGTCACAGGGGAAATCGGGAAGCGTTTTTGCTTCAGTCAGCAGATTGGAAATCCTTTGCTCAAGGTTTTTACGCGCATTCTTTGCCGTTTCCATCGCTTCCCACGAAAAGGTAAGCTGACTGCGGTAATGTCCTCCCAGCAACAGGAAACGGTAATCGAGCGGCGCATACCCCGCCTCAATCACCTTATCTAAGGTGATAAAATCGCCGGTAGACTTGGACATTTTCCCCTTGTTCATCACCAAAAATTCGTTATGGAGCCAATATTTTACCCATTTTTTGCCGGTTGCCCCTTCCGACTGGGCTATCTCGTTTGTATGGTGAATACGGATGTGGTCGATACCGCCCGTGTGAATATCAAACTGCTCGCCTAGATACTTCATACTCATGGCGGAACACTCGATATGCCAGCCCGGATATCCCCTACCCCACGGAGAATCCCACACTAGAGCTTGATTTTCAAACTTGCTCTTGGTAAACCAGAGCACAAAATCATGTGGATTCCGCTTATTTTCATCAACTTCAATGCGAGCGCCTGCCTTGAGGTCTTCGAGATTAATCGACGCAAGTTCTCCATATTTTGGAAAGGTCATAATATCATAGTAGAGATTCCCGCCTGCCGAATACGTGTGTCCATTCGCTTCAATCCGTTTGATCAGCTCTATCATATCGGATACATGTTCGGTGGCCTTGCATACGACATCGGGACGGCGAATGTTGAGCCGTTCAGTATCCTTAAAGAACGCTTGAGTGTAGAAATCGGCAATCTCCAACACACTCTGTCCGCGCTCCTTCGCTGTCTTAACCATCTTATCTTCACCGTCATCGGCATCGCCCGAAAGATGACCGATATCGGTTATATTCATCACATGGGTTACCGGATACCCTAAAAAACGCAGCAGGCGCGACAGCGTATCTTGGAATACATACGCCCGCAAGTTACCGATATGCGCATAGTTATATACAGTCGGACCGCAACCGTAGAAGCCCACCTTTTTCGGATCAACCGGCACAAAGTCCTCTATTTTATGCCCCAATGTGTTATATATGCGTAAACTCATAAAAAAATCTCCTGTATGATAACCAATTGGTATTTTTCTTGCCATTTCTGAAAATACATTTTCCGTAAGCCTTTTGAAAATAGCCTGTTAAAAAACGTACATCCGTGTACGTTTTTTAACGACAAGTTTTTCTAACGAAAAACTTGCTACTGCTTGCACCCACCGCCGTCCATGGCGGTTCTGATACGTTGCGCGACAACGCAGATGCGCCGTATATTTTCAAAAGACAAGTCTTTTATAAATACCGCTGATAGTATATAGTGTTTTAGTATGTTTAATCTAGGAGAAAAAGAGAAAAAAAACAGTTTCCCTGTTAAATTCTGTGATATAATACAAAAAAACGTAAAATTGAGTTCATTTACGAGTTTCAAAATCGGTGGAAATGCCGATATATATATTAGGCCTTCATCTCAGGATGAATTGGTAGCGGCACTGATGTTTATTCATGCGGAACGCATACCGGCAATACTATTAGGCGGTGGCAGCAACCTGTTAATTCCGGATGAAGGAATACGGGGAGCCGTTATCCATACCTGTAGATTAAATAAAATCCTGCTGGAGGAATCTGCAGGCCACCTGTTTGTTCAAGCGGAAGCCGGAGCGCTCGTGCAAGATCTAACGGAATTCTGCGCGGAGCACGGCCTTACCGGGTTGGAAGATTTTGCCGGGCTTCCCGGAACGGTGGGAGGGGCAGTCTTTATGAACGCCCGTTGTTACGAAAAATCGATTTCCAATGTATTATTTTCCGTATCGGCGTTGTATTTTTCTGAAAAAGGCTGCACATTGCAGGAATATAATTGCCGTAAAGAAGATTGGGGCTATAAACAATCGCCGTTTCAACCATCAAATAAACGATATGCATCGCTCGATGGTAACCGACCGGTAATTGTTTCCGCAACGTTTGGAGTTGAACAAGGAGATGCGATACTCATCCGTAACATAATGGAGAGCCGCATTACGGACAGAACGTCGAAGGGACACTTTAAACTCCCTTCGGCAGGGAGCGTGTTTAAAAATAATCATGCATTCGGAAAACCATCCGGTCAGCTGATAGATGAGGCCGGCTTACGCGGTCTGCGAATAGGAGACGCCCAGGTGGCGCCGTGGCATGGGAATTTTATTGTGAATACCGGTTCCGCAACTGCACAGGATGTAGTGGAACTCATTGAGGCAGTTCAAAGACAGGTGAAAGATAAAACCGGTTTTGAACTTGAACCGGAGATCATTTTTGCCGGATAAAGGGGCTTACGTATATTGCAACAGCCTGGTATTATAATAAACCTGTTCGACAACGAAGTTATCGGACAGGCCTAATGACAAGCAAAAAAATAAGAGGGTAATAAAGTGCTTCAACTATCTTTTGTAAATTTTAAACGTGGGTCTTATATCCTCATTGAAGGGAAATCCGATACCGACCGTTTTTATATTATCCAAAGCGGTCAAGTACAAATTGCAAAGCAAAAAGAGGTTGTAGCGGAAGAAGAGGGAAATCTCCTCGGACCGGGCGACTTTTTAGGGGTTGTTGCCTGTATGGCACATCATAGTCAGATTGAAACGGCTATTGCGGTTACCGATGTAGTGCTTATTGCCGTTCACTATACGCAGTTTCCCGAATTGATCGAAAAAAACACCCCTATCGCAATGAAAATTATCTATTCGTTTAGTAGGAAGATGCGCTATTTGGATGAAGCCCTTACCAGAATTACCTTGAAGCGAAATATCGATACCGATATTTCCCATCTTTTTACCATCGGCGAATATTACCTTCGCATGTCGAAATTTGAGCTTGCACTATACGCCTATTACCATTACTTGAAAGAAAAACCGAACGGACAATATGCCGAAACAGCACGCAAGCGCTTTATGGCGATAAAATCCACCGGTGTCAAAGCACCGATTGAGATGCTCGAACCGGACACTAAGCAGATAGTTCGGGTGTATAACCGCGAATCAATGGTCTTCTGCGAATGCCAATCGGGAACCGAATTATATATCATCCAAAAAGGCCGAGTAAAAATTTCCAAGATTGTAGATAATAGCGAAGTATTGCTTGCAGTCCTCAGAGAAGGTGATATGTTCGGCGAAATGGCACTGCTTGAGAATAAACCGCGGTCAGCGACAGCTATTACCGCTGCAGAAGAGTGTCAACTTTTAGCGGTAAATCGGCAAAACTTCAACCAAATGGTTGCAACTCAACCCCAACTGATTGCCCGCTTAACTACTACCCTTGCGGATCGTATTTGGGCGATGTACAAGCAGCTTGCAAATACGCTCATTCCTGTTCCGCTTGAAAAGATGTACGATATGCTGAGCATTCAACTTGAAAAGCTGCGGATACAACCTGGATCAGGCAAGCAGCACACCTTTTTGTTCGGTCCTGCGGAGCTTGCAAAAATGTGCAGTATTCCTAAAGAACAGGTCGCACAAGCGATTGCTGAGTTTTTAATGACACCGATTGTGCGCAGTACCGACGACAGCATCATTATCACCGATACACTTGAGCTGTCGAAGCAGACCGCGTACTTTAAAAAGATGCAGGAAATTGAACAAGCTCGCAAGCAATCCCGTGCCAATGAACCGACCTACCGCGGAAAACCTGTCCGTTAATATATAAGGACACCATGAGGGTATAAGATGAAATATCTTTTATGTACGGCTGTTTTGTTTTTTGCTACCGCTGTAGTACCTTTAACAGCAGCAGAATCTTCTTCACCGCCGGCGGCGGCACAATCCGTCCATACAACTCAAGCACCTGCCGGACAACAGGCAAAGCCGCCAACGAGAACAAACGAAAAACAAGAAAAAAACGCATTACCGGCCGAATACCGCAGCATCGCGCTTGGCATGAATATCGATGCGGTAAAAGAGGCTCTTAAACAAGATACTGTGTTCGGATACCGCGGCGAAAGGGATGTTTCATTGCTGCTGACAGAAAATAGAAGCCTTATCGAATCGGCAGGTTCGTACTTTATCAGTAGGTCATGGTTTCAGTTTTATAAAGATAATCTCTATACAATGATCTTTAAACTAAATACCGATACGGTCGATTACTATTCGGTTTATTCCAAATTTTGTGAAAAATACGGTGAACCGGTCTCAATCAACCCACAGCGGGCTGTGTGGGAAGATGAACATACCCGTGTTGTTATCGAGCGGCCGCTTATCGTAAAATATATCGATCTTACGGTATTCAATGAATTGCTTTCTCAAAGCACTACCGAGAAAGCCACAGCCGAAACAAACCGCCAAAACTTTATCGACGGATTTTAAAGGCAGGAACCATTATCATGTGTTTTGATTCTCTACGACAGAACTTCAGATATCGGGCAGTACTTTTATGCCTTCTTCTCTTCACAGTGGCCGCCGTATCTTGCAGCAATGCAGAAAGACCGAAAGCCCCATCCATAACTATCTTTATCGAATCAAAAAATGCAAAAACGGCTATTCCCATTGATGTCGAAACCGCAGTAACCGCCCAAGAGCAGCAGCGTGGTTTTATGCAGCGAAATGAGATACCGGACGGTACCGGTATGATTTTTGTTTTTAAACGAGATGAAAAATTACGGTTTTGGATGAAGGATACTCCGCACCCGCTTTCCATTGCCTTTATCGATTCAACAGGCCGTATCCGAGAAATCTATGATATGCAGCCGTTTAGCTTGGACATTACCGCCAGCACTTATTCGGTGCGCTATGCCCTTGAAGTAGCGCAAGGTTACTTTGGACGGGCAGGGATTAATGCCGGGGACAAGCTTAGTACGGAAAGCCTCGACCGCCTAAAAGCGGCAGCACAGTAATAACGCTTGTCACTCAAGATAAAAATACGATCTCAGACCATGCACACAGCATCTGTCAGAACTTTTTCATAAAAATAGAAGGTACACGTTGAACAGCTAAACTATCGCTTCGTCCCTAACTACCATTCGTCGCGGCGGACGTATTAACGAGCGAGTTTACCTTTCGGCAAAGCATCGCCCATTGCTTAACACTCTTGAGCGTTCTAAAAATACTATTTAGAATGCTTCATCTATGTATCATTATTAGGCAAACTCCCTTCCATAACGATTGATAACGGAAGCCATATTGCTTAACGAAACTTGTTCCATTACACCGCCCATTTCATAAGCAACACGGGGCATACCGTATACAATAGCAGACGCTTCATCTTGCCCAATAGTACGGGACCCTTCCTGATACAACCGTGTAAGACTTGCAGCACCGTCCTTGCCCATACCTGTCATGATAATTCCAAGTGCACGGTTTTGGAACTGTTCTGCTACAGAAGCAAATAACACATCCGCACTCGGACGATGCCCGCTTTGAGGAGGCGCATCGGAGATATGAGCAATAACGCCAAGAGGTTTCTTTTCAACTAAAAGGTGTTTTCCTCCCTGCGCAATAAGAATACGCCCCGGCTTTACAAGATCTCCTTCCTGAGCTTCTTTCACTTCCAATGGACATATCTTATTGAGACTATTCGCAAATTCATAGGTAAATCCCGGAGGCATATGCTGTACAACGACAATCGGCTGCGGAAGATTCGGATCTAATTCTGCAAACACTTCACGCAAGGCATTCGGTCCACCGGTAGAAATCCCGATTGCAATAATTTCAAGTTTTCCCGGTTGACGAACTTGCATCGGTTTTTCAGCTTTTTCCGGAGGTGCTGCAAAGGCTGAGGTACCACTTGCAACCGTATGAGTTTGAGGCGCTGTTTGCAGCTGAGGTGTATGAATATAATGCGGTGCAGGAGCAGTTGAAGCAGTCTTGATACCGGCAACAGATTGCTTTTTCAATTGATATTGCCGACCATACGCTTGTAAAAATTCCACAAGCTGACTGGCAACTGTAGCTAAGTTTGCCGATTCGGATCCGGAAGGCTTAGTAACAAAATCGCTGGCACCAAGTTCCAGACAATCCATTGTGATACGGGCTCCCTCTTTTGCAATACTGGACAGAATGATGACCGGAATATCAATCTTAAGTCTTTTTCGCTCACGCAAAAACTCTATTCCGTTCATTTCCGGCATTTCGAGATCAAGCACAATAATATCAGGCTGAACACGTTCCAATTTTTGTAGGGCAAATCTCCCATTCATAGCTTTATCAGCGACAGTTAATCCGGGTGTCCCATCAATTATCTTTCCAATCAAACTCCGCATCAAGGCCGAGTCATCTACTATTAAAACTTTTATATCATCCATATTAAAACAACCTCCCGCATTTTCAGCAGATATACTAAAAATTCATATGCCCTTTTCAATACATAGTTGTAGCGATAAAGGACTCTACTTAACATTTTTTTGGTACAAGCAAGCCCATTCGGTTTTAAGAAACTCAAATTTCGTATCCATACCGAATAAAGATTCTGAATGTCCAATAAAAAGAAATGAATGAGGAGCCATCGCATCCCAGAAACGATTAATAACCGCCTGTTGTGCCGGTTCGTCAAAATAGATAATCACATTACGGCAAAAAAGAATATCAATATTATTCCTATTAGCATCATGTTTTAAATTATGATAATCAAACTTAACCATTTGCATAATCTCAGGATTTATTTGATAACCATTTCCCTGTTTAGTTAAATACTGAGCAAGATAATCATCAGGAATCCCAACTACACGGCTTTCCGGATAAAATCCTTGTTTCCCGACAACCAACGATTTAAACGACAGATCTGAAGCAAGAATATCAGCGGTGAACCCAGGAGGTAAGTGCCGCTTCATAATCATAGCAATCGTATACGGCTCTTCTCCGGTGGAACACCCTGCACTCCAAATATGAATCTGCTTTTGTCCTGCAGCTTGTTTTATCTTGACAATTTCAGGAATAACATAATGAGTTAAAGCATCGAAATGAGGTTGATTTCTGAAGAAACGGGTCAGATTGGTGGTAACCGAATCCAACATAATTTTCAGCTCTTCTTTATTTGAAGTCAGAATTTTATAGTAGGCATCAATATCGTCCATTTTATTCTCTCGTAAGCGATCTTTCAAACGACTTTCTAAAATGGATCGGTTTGTTACAGAAAAAGTGATACCGCTTTCGTTATATATTAAATTTTTAAAGAGTTCAAAGTTGCGGTCACTTAAAAATTCTGCCATATATTTTCCTCCTTATAGAGTATATGTTGCTATATTTTTTTGTCAAGCAAACGGTTTTTCTATTCTGTATTACCAATCTGCTTCAATCTTATCAGCTTCCGTCAGGATGCTTGTTACTTCCTGTAATAAATTCTTTACACCTTCTACACGCTTTCTAAAGTCTGCATTGTCATTTCCTTGAATAATCAGCCAATTTAATAGCGGTGCATATACACTGCTCTTATTACCGTCGATAAAACCGTTGAGCAAAGCAATCAATATTTTGAATGCATTCTGAGAAGAAGTAATAATTTGTTTAGCTTCGGTTTCAATATTTTTCATTAACGCTTCAAGGCTATTCTTACTCTTCAAACTTGCTACAGTTTTTTCTTTTAATTGGATAAATGCTGCACCGATTTCCCCCTCAGGAGATAACCGTGTTTCAAAAGTACTAATACAACTTTGCTGTTTTTCCAATGCAGTAAAGGCATTGGTATATTCTGCAAGATTCTCACGACGATAAAAATTTCCTTCCATTAACAACGTTTTTAATATCGGTTGCACAAAAGGCGGATATAATCTTGAAAAAAAAGCAGAAAGAAATCTAAATGAAAATTCACGCTTAAAACGAAGCACAAGCCATGAATCTTCCCAGGGGCGATACATTAAAGGTTCAAGCTGATCAGTTTTCAACAAATCCAGCATCTGACGGCTTAATTGGGCGCGTTTTTGTTCTGAAGCCCATAGTTGCCACCGTTCAGTAAATCGTTTTTTCCATGCTACTTTAAAGAGTTGAAACCAATCTTCCCCTCCTTCAAGGCGTTGCGGTTCCCAGTGTATCGATTTTAACGTATAACGGGCTAATTCTAAAATCGGAATTTTCACGGAAAATTCTTTAATTGCTTCCAAAGCATGAGAAGCTTGCGAAATAAACTCAACCGATTCTTCATCCATATTAACCGTTTTATCATTCAACTTATCTTGTTTTGATAACAAAAATAAAGCTTGGAGTACAACATCAGGAATTGGTTTTGTTGTACTGAGAACCGATGCAAGCATACCAATTTCTGCAGAAAGCAAATA